>DIZF01000012.1 GCA_002427815.1 Ramlibacter tataouinensis | reverse complement strand
ACTTTTAACCGGACGGCAGTGACATGCAATCTCCTTTGAAAAGAAGCGCCCGCCCTTCGCCGCCGGGGCGTGAAGAGCTAGGCGCGAGTTGAAGAGAGACGACTTAGCCGATGGCCGAGGCCTCGAGCTGTTCGTCGTGCTCACCGAAAAGCGGCAGGCCGTCCACGATGGGGCCGTCGTCGCTCAGGATGATGAAATGCGCTCCCGCCTGCTTGGCGAAGTAGCCAAGTTGGGGAATGCCGAACATGGATTCGGATTCCGTCTGAAACCAGGCGGGAATCTTGCTGAAATCGATCATGATTCCCCATGCCGTTTTATGCGCGAACAGGCCGGGCTCATCCACGTGGCGCGCGCCGAGCAGCAATCGCGCACCGGGCGACAGGTGTCGCGCGCTGACGATGTAAGCGGGCGCCAGGCAGTGCGCGGTACGGTTCGCGGCTCAGTCAGGCGGGCTCGAAGGGCGAGCCGCAGACCGAGGGGTCGCATTCCTGCAAAACATAGCCGACCACCGTGAAAGCGGTATTGCCGTCTTCAGTCAGGGCTTCGGTTCCGTGCTGGCGCATGTAAGCCTGCACGCGGGAGGTGTCCTTCTCGTCCAGCTCGATGCGCCGGCCGTTGGACTTGAGAAAGCGAATCCACAGGCCGCCCGAAGCGGACAGCGAGCGACTCGGAAAGCCATTCGTCATGGGGACCGGCAAGAACATCATGGTCTTGCCGTTCACGCTCAATTGGAGAGGCGCGGTGAGAAGCGTATGCATGCTTGATCTCTGTTGGCCAGAACATGCACGACGCCGGAGCGTGGTGCACTCCGGCAGGTTGAAAAGGGCTGGTTCCCCAGCTGGGTCGCAGCAGGAAGCTGCAAACGTTTCCATTCTATCCGGGATAACGCGGTTGTGGGGTGCTCGACGGCCACGGCATTGACAGACCGGCGCGGTATGAGAAGCTGATCGACTTTCACCTCCAAGTAGTCGCGCCCTGTCGGGCGCACCCAAAAAAAACCCCCGGTTGCCCGGGGGTTGAAGTTGTTGAGCCGTTTCAGGCGTCCTCGGTCTCGGGCACCTTGCGGCTACCCGATTCCTCGGCTGATTCAGTCCCGGCCTCGTCTTTATCGAGGTCCAGGATCGTTTCGATCTCGCGCTGGCGCAGGACCAGCTGCTTGAGCCTGTCCGTGTGCTCGAACCCTTTGGCGAGTTCTCGCTCGACTTCGACCAGCTGGGACTTGTAGTCCTTCAGGCGCTGCGCCTGCATTTGCGGCAGATTGACCAGCGTTGCCAGCCTGTCGAGCACCGCGTTGCCAGTTGGCTCCGCATCGTACAAGCGCGAATCCGAGCGATCGACTTCCACTCGCAGACCGTTGCGCGAACTGACCAACGTCAGATCCACGCCCAGGCCCTTGTGCACTTCCAGCTGGAAGCCAGCGATCTCGCCGACCCGCCCGCGCCCGCCTCGCTCGATGAGCGCTGAGGTCGCGCGAACATGCAGTCCGATCCTGGCAGCAAGCGTCGTGGCTTCGCCCGCTTTCGCAAGGGTTCGCCCCGGGATGAACCTCCATCTTGCCTGCAGTTGCTGCGCCACCGCGTTCGCGTCTTCCTGGTAGGTCGACGCATCGCGCTCGATGGTTGCGATCGTGCTGGTGAGGTTCCCCTTGCGGGTCGCCAGCCGCCAGCGGGCATCTTCCCACGACGATTCCAGCGTCGACAGACGCATCACATCCGCATCGATCGTGGCTTTTTCAAGCACCAGCGGATTGCCCGAGGCAATCGCCTTAATCTCAGCGAACGTCAGCGCGCCCATGCCAATGTCCTCCATCGTTCTCACGCCGGATTGCGCCGACATGATCTGCTCGATGAAACCCGCCTTGGTCTCCAAGGTCTGGGCCTGGTAGGCGTCAAACGAGCCTTTCGTCACGTAGCGCAACAGCTCGATCTCTTCCCACTCATTTCCCGGTCGAAGCCCGCGCCCATCGCGCTGCTCAACGTCACTTGGCCGCCACGGTTGGTCGACCTGATGAACTGCTTTGAGGCGCTTCTGGAAGTTCGTTCCAGTGCCCAGCTTGCTGGTCGATCCGAGGATCACTCGAACCAAACCGGCGCGCACCCTGCGAAACAGCTTCTCCTTGGCGGCGTCGCTGTCGTGATCGTGAATGAACTCGATCTCGCTGCGAGGAACCCCCGCAGCTTCCAGGTGATGGCGGATATCGTTGTACACGGAAAACGCCACGTTGCTTGGCGTGGACAGGTCGCAGAAGGCCACTTGCGTGCCCCTCTTTTCATGCGTCTCCTCGCGGATGCGCAATACCTGTTTCACCACGGCAGCGACCTTGTTGTTCTCGTCGAACCCGAACACGGGATCGATCAAACGCATGTCCAGCGCCGCCTTGCGTCCAGCGTTTGTGACGCTGAGCATGTTGTCCTCATCTGGCTTCACGGTCCCCGATCGGATGGCCTCCGCCCGCTTGACCAGGGTCTTGGTGAACTCCCTCAACTCGGCACTGGGCTCGCACATGATGGTCTGCGGCTTGCCGCCCTTGATGGCCGGCGCCGGCAGATTGACCATGCTGCGCGTTCGAATATCGGCGCATAAGCGAAACACCGACATCAGCTCAGGCACGTTCACATACCGGCTGAAACGGGTGTTCAGCCGATAGCCGCTTCCGTCTGGAGCCACCTCCATACCGGTCACGGATTCGCCGAACGTCGCGGCGAAGGCGTCGAATTCGAATAGCCCCATCCGCTTGAGCGTCGCCGGGATGAGGTACTTCATCATCACGTGAATCTCTGCGACGCTATTGGAAATTGGCGTCGCCGTGGAAAGCACGACGCCCTCTTCTTTGCCGCCTCGTTGCTCCATCAGCACCGAGGTTTTCACCCACAGGTCGAAGGCGCGGTTCGAGGCAGCCGTGGGCAAGCCCGCGATCTGCGGCATCTTGGAGATGCGCACCAAGTTCTTGAACAGGTGCGCTTCGTCGATGCATAGAAAATCTATTCCGAGGTCGTCGAAATAGACCAGATCATCTTTGGCTCCCGCCTGCAGTGCCAGCTCCAGCTTGGTGTCGAAGACCTTCATGATCTTCTCGATCTGCTTGACCGTGCGTTTTGCGCTCGCGTCTTCAGCCGTGGCCAGCGCCAGGCGCGCTTGGTCGATGATGTCCTGGACGAACCGACTGACCGTTTCCGGCCGCATCGGCAGTCGCTCGAATGTGGAATGCGTCATCACGACAACATCCCAGTCCCCGGTCGCTACGCGCGCTGTGAATTCTCTGCGCTTGTCGCCCTGGAAGTTCTCTTTTGAGGCCATCAGGACATTGGCGTTCGGGTAGAAGCGCACCACATCGCCAGCAATCTGCTCGAGCAGGTGATTGGGCACCACGATGGCAGGCTTGGCAGCCTTGCCGATGCGCCGCATTTCCATGCAGGCCGCGGCCATCGTGAATGTCTTGCCGGCGCCCACGGCGTGGGCCAGCATGGTATTGCCTCCGGTGAGGATGCGCCAAGTTGCGTCCATCTGGTGCGGGTAGGGCTCAATGACGCCCGACATGCCCGGCAGGATCAGATGGGAGCCGTCGTAACGACGGTCGACGACCTGATTGAATTCGTCGTTGTAGATGCGAAGCAGCCGGTCGCGGCGCGCCTCATCGGCGTAGCACCACTTGCGGAACTCCTGCTTGATTGCCTCCCACTTTTCGCGGGCGGCCAGCGTGGCTTTCTTGTCCACGTACGTCGAGCCGTCGGCGTCCTTGCGCGTGATCTTGGGCGGCACCTGGTTAAGGGCCGATTCCAGCAGTTCCACGGCGCAGCGGTCGCTCGTACCCCAGGTCGAGTTGTTCAGGGTGTAATCCCCGATGTTCTGTCCCCGGTTCGATGAACCAACGACTGACCAGGTGGCTGTTCCGGCGTCGTAGGACACCGTCAGCCGATCCAACTGTTCCTTGACGAGCTCGGACAGGAATGTCGCGATCACGTCCAGGGGCACCCAGGGCGCGCCCAGACGGACTTCGACATCAGCTGGCCCTAGATCGGCCGGGATGACCGCTTCAAGCGCCAGTTGGTTGCGCAGGTACTTCTTGCCTGCGGCCTTGGCCGCCTGAATCTTGTTGCGGATATGCCCCGAGAGGTATTCGTCCGCGGGCTTCCATTTCCCGTCCTCCGGGTCAATGTAGGCCAAGCCCTCTTCTTCGAGGGACTCCACCAGGCTGCGGGTTGTCACTCCCAGCCGTTTTGCCATGTCGGGCAGCACCATGCGGCCGTAAGCCGCCAGACTGATCAACATGGCCTCGCGCGCGTTGGCTGCCGTTGCCGGCGGCTCGCGGTGACCCACGGTGCGGCGGCTAAATATCGCCGCCTTCTCGAACCGCTCGTCGTCTTCGTTGAACACCTCCAGACTGAGCAGGAGAGGCATCTCGGGATCCGAGCGGAATAAGCGCACATTGGCCTTGTCATGCACGTTTCCGTGCTGAGTGACGAAGGCGTCGTACACCGTGTTCAGTGCGTACTGCCGCGACTTGAACTCTGCTTCGTCGCGCGACTGCGACTGCTGGTTGATCAGCCTTCGCGCCGCGTCCCGGACCTTGATCATGCCCAGCACGCGCTCGCGCGCCTTGCCGGCATAGGCCTCGTCCACTTCCACCCAGGTCGCACCCTCACTGATGTGAATGCGAGCATCGTGCAGGACGAATGACCCGGGCTTGACCACTTCTGTGGCACCGACGCGGTTGAGGTTCATCACTGAACCGCCAACGTCGTCGTCTTGCCGCTGCTCGGTGAACACGTTTTCGGGCAGGCTGTGCACGATTTCGTCCAGCCGTTCCTTGTATTGGCGTTCCGAGCCCTTGAACTCGGGCAGCAGCTGGATTGCTCCGTACTGCCCCGACTGCACTTTCAGCTTGCCAAGCACCATTCCCGGCCGCTTGGCGAAGTACTGGTTGATGGTTCGCGGGACGTCGCTGTAGCGGCCACCGTAGTAGCGCCTCAGCAGGTTCTCTTGCCCCGGCTGGAGCATCTCCATCGGGGCTTCGCCCAGGTGCATCCAGTCCGTCGTGGCGTTCGTCTTGTACTGCGGTCGCTCGCGCTTGCGCAGGAACAGGATGTCCGCCACCACGTCGGTACCGGCGTGACGCTTGAAGCTTTCTTGCGGCAACCTGATCGCGCCCAGCAGTTCCGCGTGAGCCTCCAGCCATTGACGGTGCACGCACTTGGCGGCGTCCATGGTGAAGCGGCTGGTGATGATGGCAACGAGGCCGCCCGGTCGGACCAGGTCCACGCATTTGGCCGCCATCCAGTTGTGGATGGACCAGTTTGCGTAGCCCACCTTCCGGGTCTCCGCCACTTTGACGTCGCCGAAGGGGACGTTCGAGATGGCCAGGTCGAAGAAGTTATGCGGCACCGGTGCTTTTTCGAGGCCGCACACATGCGTGTTGACCCCAGTACCACCAAACGCTGCGCGCATGATGTTGCCCGACACCGCGTCCTTCTCGACGAGTGTGATTTCGCTTTTCGCTGCCAGTTCAGCCGGCATCCCGGCGATGAACAGGCCCGTGCCCGCGGCGGGTTCGATCACCCTGCCGCCGACGAAGCCGAAGCGGCGCATGACATCCCACATCGCGCCCACCAGCACCTGATCGGTGTAGAAGGCGTCGGTGACAGTGCTGCGCGCGCTGTTGAACTCTTGATCGCTCAGCTGCGCCTTGAGTTGTTCGAGCTTGTCCTTGTACGGGTTGCGGCTCAGGTCTTCGAAAATCCTGGCCAGCCCGCCCCAACCAGCGTAGCTCAGCAGCTCGTGGCGCTCGCTGTCGGTGGGCTCGCGGCCCGCCTCCAGCAGTTGCTTTGACAGCCGAATGGCTCGCAAATTGGCGTTGATGCGCTGCTCGTCCCCAGTGGGCGGCGCGTAGCGAGTCGCATCGAATGCTGGCCAGCGATGCGGCGGCACTTCCGGTGCCGCCTCCAACGCCTCCAAGGCGCTGATCGGCTCAACGGGGTCAAGCTGAATAGTCTCGGATCCGAGGACTTCCAGTGCCTGCTGGGTTTGCGGCAGGACGATCGGGTCGTTGGCGCTGAGCGCCTGGACCACCACCTGTGCGGCGGTCACCGCGACCACCGTGGGTGGCGCAGGCGGGTGTACCGCGACAGGGAGGAGCTGTTGGACGGCGGCGCCTTTCGCGCTGCCCAAGTCTTCCGGCTCGAAGCCCGGCAACCAGATTGTGGCCGCCGCAGCTTGTGAAAGGGAACGTCTTCCCATGGTGTAACTCCGGAGTGAAGAACTCGCGCAGAAACACCAACCCCTCGTGGGGAAGCGTGTTCCCCGCGAGGGTTGTGAAGGGGCGCACTTGCGTGCGCAGCCGGGCAGCGGTGCCGCCTGGATTCGGTAAAGGCCGTTGCAGCCTTTCCAAAGAGGCCCGGATCGAGCCGCTTTAGAAAGGCCACCGCATTCGCGGTGGCCTGCCAGCGTGAGCTGGCGGTGCCTGCTTGGGGCAGGCGTTGAAAAAAGCGTCTTGGGCTAGACGTCGCTCAGGCCGATCAGGTACGAGCCCTGCGGCGTGCGGCTGATGATCAGCCAGATGTTTCTGGGCTGCGCATCACGCGCGTCACTGGAAATCGTCCAGACAGGGAAGGCCTGTTCGCCCTCCAAGCACGCCAGCTGCTTGCGCTGGGCATGCCAGAGCACATCGAGCAACCGGGCGCGCTCGTAGGGCGACAGGTTGTCCAGGCTGGCGTCGACACGTCGGGTCACGGTGACTCCGAACGCTTCGGCGTCCATGCGGACGTCGCCAAACATCAGCGCGCTGGCTGCGTAAGCCGAGACGTCGATGGTGGGTGCGCGGTCAGCGCACGCCGTTGCAACAAGCGCGGTTGCGATGCCGTTGCGGGCCATCGCTTGGCTGTGCATGTTGGTCCTTTCCTGGCGCTCGACTCAAGTGAGCCAGCGCCAAATGCCAATCAGGGTGGTTGCCATGAACACCATCTGCTGGAGCAATTGGTGCCACATGCGGTGGCGCCAGGCGTACCAGATCCATGCGAGGTTGGATCCGAGAAACGCTGGCCACCCCCATCCGGACCATGAGACGTTCAAAGCCAGGAAGAAGGCTCCAGGCGTGCCAAACGCGAAGCCCGCCCAGCCGGCGATGTCAAGGCTTCGACTGGAAGGTACGAGGGACGCGTCTGTCGGTTTCATAGGTCGAGGTGGATGTCCACGGCTGTTTGGCCGGGTGGTGAAGATGAGGGCTGCGAATCCGGCGAACCGGCTCCGAAGACCACGGGATTGACTGCAGCAGGAGCCGCAGTCGGCGGCGGGGGCTTGGCCCAGCGGCGTTGCGCCTTGGCCATGGCCTTCTTCAGGTCATAGCCAGGCAGCGCGACTTCCGCGAATACCCTCTCGATGCGGATACGGTCAAACCGGCCTGTAGATTCCCGCACCGTCGAGGTCGATTGCGCGACCGGCGTGATGGTGCTGGAAGCAGCTTGTTTGGCTGCCATGAGTCCTCCTTTTGGAAATAAAGAGGACCTGTGCCGCGAGGGGACAGGTCCCCACGAGAATGAAATACAAGGGCTGGTTCCCCAGCTGGACTTGACGCAAAACGTCGAAGCAAAGCCAGTGTATACGATCTGAAGGGGGTGTACGCGCTCATGTTGCACGCGCGATGCTGCAGTGGCGTGCCATGTCGACACTCGCCAGGCCAGACCCGAAAGACGGCGCCCACCACGGACGGGGACCGGCGGACCAAATTGCGTCTGAAGCAGCGCAAACGGCTCGATTGGCACCTTTGCAGCGCCGGGATTCGAGCCTCCGTGCCATAGAGTCAAAGCATGGAAGCGACCCTCCCCTCCCGACGCGCGGGCGTGCAGGCTCCTGCGGACATCCCCATCGAGCAGTTGGCCTTCAGCGCCTATCGGCTGCCGCCGGTCACGCCCGAGGGCCACCGTAGCGCGCCGACGGTCTACCTGAGCCTGAACCACTGGTTCGAGGCCGAGAAGTTCCGAGCCTATGAGCCCGAGCTGTTCCGCGAGGCCCTGATGCAGCCCAGCATCAAGGAAGTGCGAAAGCTGGCCAAGAAGAACCAAACGCGCTGGCGCTTCGATTGGGCCAAGGTTCGCACCCGCGCGCTGGCCTGTGGACTGATCTACGCCAGCCGGGCCGATGCCGGCTCCGCGCGCTGGCAGGCCGACCTCAATGCGATCGCGAACATGTTGCGCCCGTTGGGTCTGCCCGAGCCGTTTCTCGGGCAGACTGCCCTGGAATACGTGAGGCTGCGTCAAAGCCCGCGTATGGTGCTGCTGGGCGCCGCCGCCGCCCCCAGCACGGTGGTGGGGAAGAAGGTCAACGCGTTGCACCGGCGCACGGAATCCGCCTGGACGCTGGCCCATTGGCAAGGCCGCTATAGCTGCTGGCGAATCCACGACTGGGCGATGTCCCAGTTCGTCCCGATCGAGTACATCGCCGACGACGATTCGCGGCTTACCCCTGCGGCCCTCTCGGCGCTGGCGCAGCGCTGCCAGAGCGCCATCGTGTTCGAGCGCAAGGGCGGCAAGACGATGGACCGCGTGCTGCGGGCGCTGCGCGCCGAGCGCAAGGCGCAGGTGGAAATCGATCTATTCGACCCCGACAAGGACACCGACCTCACCGAGTGATCAGGAGCCTGGATGGGTGGCTTGCAAGTGCTCAGGCAGAGGTCCCGTTTCATGCTCACGCACCTGGTAGGACGAGACGGTCAACGGCGCCCGGCTGGTGAAGGCATCAACTTCGCTCGCCGGTGCGTGCGAAGGCTTGGACGGTGGCGCGGAGCGCTGGAAGTCGTACTGCTGGCGCGCCGAGATGCACTCTTTCAAGGCCCGACGTGACACGGGGTCCAGACGGTCGGACACCTCATGGAAGGCGTCGAAAAGAAGCTCGACGTGGACCGACGTGCGGCCATGACGCTTGAACTCCTTGCGCAGCTTCAGGAAGAGATCCCTGGCATGTGGCAGATCCCGGGCAAGCTCATCGGGCGTGGCGCGCGACAGCACCAGGGCAAGCCCACCGGCCAACAGCAGGAAGTAATTTGTCGTGGGCAGGAACTGGCCATCCGGCTGCGGAAGATCCGAGAAGTCCGAACGGGTCCAAACCCCGGAATTGGCGAACGGCAAAAACATGGTCTCGAGCGCTGGGTGGTTGCCCCAGCTGTTGTTATACGGGAGCGCCGGTCGGACTCGGGCGTTGCAAACCGCTACTTTCGGGCGTTTGGAGCCATCGAAAATGCAGATTGGCTCGCAGCTCCGGGGATTTACGTTGTCTTACAGAGGGGCCCGCGATGTCGGATCGGGCCCGGCATCGATGCCGATCAGTCGTAGACTGCCGCAGCATTTAATCTGGCACGCTTGCACTCTCAAGCTTTTGCGAGAGTTCCTGCCATAGGAAAATCAAGCAGCTGACACGACTGTGCGCGACTCGCCGAGAACGTGCCAAAGAATCTGCTCTGGGCCCTCGAGATCCGAGGTTTCGCAAATACCGTGGACCTCGACAAACTCAGGTCTGGAACAATTCAGCTGCGGATCAGGGCCTCTTGCATGCGACGGCAGCTCGTGAGCACTGAGCCCAGCGCCCAGCGATCACGTATTTCCGATTTCTGCTCGCCGCGTCGGGATCGTGATCCGATTTGATCGGGCTTCAGTTATCTGACCGCGCGCCTAGTGCCACAGCCCGTCGGGGTTTCCGACCGAACCAGAGCTCCCGATGGCCCGCTTTCTGGCCCAAGGCCGGTGGGCAGTTGACGGCCACTTCCGGTCACTCGCCCATCAGGAAAATCGTATCGCCAACGACCAGTTCCAATGTGCAGCAGACGTAACTCGGTGACCGAGTGCGGTGACGGCTTCTCCGAAGCTGTCGTTCGTCGCTCTGCGATGCCAGCCGGCATCAGGGGCCGACCATATGTCTGCTGGTCAAGGGATCGGACTGGCGCTGCCGACCCCCAAAGCAGCCATCCAGTTTTCCGGCATACTTTGCCGCCCGCAGCCGCAGCGCTGCTTGCCAAAGCGACATCATCCATGCTGAAAGAAGCCCTACGCGATACGCGCGTCCGAGTGGCGATTCCCGGGTCTCTCGCGACCATGAGGGACGGCGAAATCGCTTCAGTGCAGGCATTCGGGATCCGCGGCACCCACGACCGTGCGGACATAGGACTCTCACACAGCCATCGAAGCGGCCTCACTTACGAAGCCGCTGGTCTCCCCCGCTGGGTTGGCGGGAACGCCCAGACGCCCTGCGCCTGCCACTTTCACTGCGGCATCGCCAGCGACTCTTTGTCCTGCAGGTCGTCCACGGCCAAGACGTTCCAAGTGAACGAAGAGTAGGGGTGAAATTCAGGAATCAAGCTGTGAATCTGCCCGTCCACGAAGCGATGGTGGGCAATACCCGGGAACATGTCGACATCGACCGGGTGCAACGCCTTGGGGTTGTGGAACATCGACAAGCCCTCGGCCCAGGTCTCCGTGACGACGCCTTGTTCGATCTCGAACACGAAGCCCTTGGGCAGAGCAGAGTTGTCGTCGTGCTTGTGCGCGACTCCAGACCTGATCATGCGTTGGTTTTTGAGGCCAAACCCGGCCAGCCTGCCCATCCGATTGAACTTCGAGATGGTGCCGCTCGAGGTGAAGAGAACGGCGCTGATGTGCTCCGAATTTGGCTGAAGAAAGAAGCCCGCGGGAATCTTCTTGCCCTCGTGCTCGAAGGTCTCCAGCTTGATGGCGCTGATGATCAACTGACCCCGCTCGTCGAAATTGAAGTCGTGAGTCACGCCGTACAGGTACTGCAACAGCGCCGATGAAGACCACATCATCGACTGCTGCTCGTGAAAGTCCGCGATCGCGAAAACCAGCGGGTGACCATTCACGTGCTCCATTTCCCAGTACGGTTTCTTGCGATTTAACTTCGACCAGAGCGCACTCCCGAATCGGATCGGCATCTTGGCTTTCAGCAGCTCGCGAACCTCTTCCTGCTCACGGAAGAAAGGACCCGGCCTTTCTTCCTCCACTGGCGTGTCGTTGGCACTGGGACCAACCGTGACAGCCTCGATAAAGACCTTTTTCTCGCCTCCGGTTGTGACGAGGAAGTCAGGAGCCGGGTCGGGCTTACTGACGAACAATCCCAGTTCCAGAAGGCTTGCGTACAGGTAGAGCTCCCAGATCCGCGCGTCGAATCCATCTGTCTGGAACTGCTGAACGAAGTTGCCATCCACTTCTGTGAAGTGGCGCATCATTTCCGACATCATAGACCGCGCAGGAACCCAGTGGTCGCCGTCACGAAGCAACTTGAACGCAAAGTGCAACTGGTCCTCGGTCGCGAGCGGCGAGAACAAGTCCACGCCAGCCTTGTCCTCAGGCTCCTTGCCCTGTGGAAACATCGTTTCACCGGATGCATGTATCTCTTTAAGTTTCGCGAATAGAGCGTGACGCGCTTGCGTCTTGGTCATGCTCGAGTCAACCTCCGTCGCACGGAAACGACCTTTTTCGTCACGGCCGAGAACGACATAGCCGAAGTCGCGATCCGTGCGGTCCATGAGGATCACGCCGATAAGGTTCTCGCCTTCGGTTGCGAAGAACTCATCCTCACGCGTAACGAATCCTGCTATCGGCGTCCGCGTCCATGCAATGAAGGCGTTGTAGCGCTCCGGCGTCAGCGGCTTCACGCCGCTCTCGGCCCACAGTGCTTGCATGCGCTGCTCGAGAGTTCCGCGATTCTTGGCTTGTCCCATGGATTTCCCCTCTTTTCAAGAGTCTAAATCGCAGCGGGAAGTTAGACCTGCAATGGCCAGCTACAAGGGCGTGGTCGCAGCGGCCCGCGGCCGCGAAGATAAGCCCGACGCCGACAAGGACGGCCAGGTCCTGCCGCCGGAGTTGCAAGGCAAGCGATCGGTCGTGGCGATCAAGCGCGCGCATTGGAATACTTGGCTGGAAGGCACGAAGGACGAAGCGGCAGCGTTGACGCGCCTGCCGGCGCTCAAGATGATCGCACATGAGCCGGCCGGTCCGGCTGTCGAGGCTAGTCTTCCAGCGGTTTGATATCGGCCTTCTGCCACGCAGCGGCTGATGCTTGAAGCCTCAAGTCGCTTCGAACAAACCATTCGTCCGGGCCCAGGCTTGCCAGTCCACCTCTTCGCTGTGTGTGACCTCAAGCTCGCCGCGGAAGTGCGCGCTCTCTGGAAACAGCATCAAGTTGTCGCAGGCCCAGCGCACCGAGGGTGCAATTAGTCCGTCGCAGCTCAGGAACTCTACGGCCGCGCCAATCTGCTGCATACGCGGATGGTTGATGCGCGAGAACTCGGTTTCCGGTACACCCAGCTTGACGAGGTCCACGCGCACTAGACGCAGCGCGCGCGAAGCCTTTACGCTGAGGGTATGAACGAGCGCGGACTTGTTCGGAGGAGGGTTCGCCTGGCTCCAATGAAAACTCACTTCGGCCAGTGCGCCGTCTCGCTGCAGTGAGGTGTACAGCACGCTTGCCATGTCCCTCGGCATCCACCGGCCGCCCCATTGGGACGATGCGAGCGGGTTCAGGCCATGCCGGGTCGCACGGTATACCGGGCCATCGAAGTTCTCGGTCGGGTACTCCGCCAGCTTCTCTAGTAACTCCGCGTCTCGAATCATGAGTCCAGGGAATTACAGGAAAACCCCGTCGCGCAGCTGGTGCACCACCTGCAAGACCTCGTCAATGCGATCCTGCTGAATCAACTCGGCGGGAATCTGGTTGTTCAGCAAACGCTGACGAGAAAACATCCACAGCCGAGCCTCGGTTGGCTCATACAACTCCGACAATTGCTCGATGATGTACGACAGCTCGAGTAGCTGCTTCTCGGTTTTTGGGTGTGGAAAGGCCTTGCCATTATTCCAGCGCGACACCGTCTCGGGTCGCACCTCCAGCACATTCGCAATGTCTGCAAAGCGCATGCTGCCCTTGGACTCGATCACGCCGAGTCGGCGCGCAATAGCGTTACTCATAGGTCGATTCTCCTACGCGTCTCTCTCGCAGCTCGCGTTTTCGGATGCTGCGCATACGTCGCGGCTTTCCGGTTTTCGTTGTAGCCGCCCAGCACGATGCGAAGGTCATTGAGACGCTTGCTGTGTTTGGCTAGTTTCTCGCGCAATTTTTCCGACACGGGTAGCGTTGGACCCACAATGGCTCGATCGGTCGCGGGACGAAGATGCTCCTCGAGGAAACGCCCAGCACGAAGCGACTCGGGTATGCGACCCAGTCCAGCTACCTCTTCCGTGCGCTGTTGCAGGAAGTGCCGCACCGGTGCTTGCAGCGTATCCACGATACCTCGCGCGCAGCAGTTCGTGTCACGACAACCGTAATGGCTCTTGGCTTTGTTGCCGCTTTCGAACAACTTTTCCGCATCATCCTTCGCCAAGAGGAGGTCGATGTTCGAGAGATAGACCCGCACCTTCGGCCCGAATAGCAGGCTGTCCTCGGGCTTGGGTTTGAGCCAGCTGCGCGTGTCGCAACGCTCGAACATCGTGATGCCGTGCGACAAGCCACCGACGGACCCGAACGCCAGCAATGAGAGTCCCACCAGGCCGCCCATGTGATCGGCCACGATCGGTACGCCGAGAAAGTGGAACGCAGTCGCTGCATCGTTGTAGCGCACCACACCAAGTGGGGACATATCCGAGCCGCAGCCGTCGATGTTCATCCACAGGCTGTCGAACTCAACAGCGCGCAGACGTTCGATAACTTCTTCGCGCTTTTCAGATGTGCGAAGGGTGGCATATGGCATCGCCAGTGAGTAGTTCACCTGAATGGACGCACCATTGCGACGGCGAAGCGCAAGTCGCAGCGCGCGCGTACAGGCGATGTCAACCGCCAGCCAAGGATCGGAGGCGTCACGAATCAGGTGCGTGGGGGCCAACACTTGAGTGAAGCTGTGCGCCACCGCGAACTTCGCAAGGTCATCCGCCATCTTGTGGACGAATTCCGGGGTGTAGTCCTCGAGGCGGTGCATGCGACCGAGGCACCAGGGCAGATGATTCAACTTGTCGCTATAGCCGCCGGGTGTGGCCATTGCCTGCGTCTGCGGGTCGAGCACCGCATCCATGCGTCTTTCCAGCACGAGGGAAAGCAACTCCCTTTGAGACGATCGAGGCTTCCTGGAGTCCTTGCCCTCCTGCTTGACCTGAGGCGGATCAACGCGCCGGGCTTCGAACACCACGCCGTTGAAGGTCGCGCCCCGGGAGGCCAAGAAGGTCTGCAAGTCCTTCTGGCCTACGCCGGCGATGCGCACGTACAGGCCGAGCGGATCAGGCGCACGGATCAATCGAAGGTTGGGGATAGCAGTGCTCATGGGAAGCATTATGGCATATTAGATGACATTTGCAATGGCATCTATCATGCGTATTTGCCACTTCCAGCAGATTGCTGTATAAATAACCAGGCCCTGGGCCAGACATAACTTGGAGCTTCGGCGGTGCGCTTGGCCGGCCGCCTGGCCGAGCAGCGAGGTCGGCCGAATCGGTCGATCGGACGAGCGTGCAAGAACGGTATTTCGAACGCGGCAGCGGGGTGCGCATGCCGGTCCCCGCACGCTGCGTGAACGGACATCTGCGGCTCGTCACTGGCAGGATGGCGGCCGCCCGTCGCTTCGCGCCACGCTCCCGCCGGCGCTTGCCGCGCCGGTACTTTCCGTCCCCGAGCTCCTTGAGCACCTGGTTGGCCAACGCCCAGTCGAGAGTCACCGCGAACGCTTCGGCGCCAGGATGGCCCGTAGTGAACATGCAGCGCTGCAGGTGGTGCAGCAAGAACGCATCCCCCGATCCGATCTTCAGCTGGTCGAAGGCCCTGACCATCATCGGCCAGCCGGCCGGCGGGTTGGTGGATTGGTGGATTGTGAAGTGTCCATCGCAAAAATTCTCCAGAAAGCAAACAGCCAAGATCAGCTGCGACATGAAATTAGTGAGTGCAGCAGAAATCGGTGAAAGTCGCGAAAACAATTCCCGACGGCCTCGCCAGCCAGCGCTGCGCGAGCGTTTTTCATCGCGGGTAACGCGCTATTCTTGTCGGCCGAGCGATCGGGAGGAGCAACAACATGGCGACGAGCGATGTGGATGATGAAGGCGGCGCGGATGGTCTGTACGACCTCGGCCAGGCCATGTACCCGGAATTCCGATTGGCAAGCGGAACATATGAGGGCCGGCCCTGCCGGAACCTCGACATGCAGACCTTCGAGCGGGCGCCAAACAACCCGACGCAATGGATCTCGCGACCGCCAGAGCAGTGGCACCGGCTCGCCATCATCGAGTCCGACAAGATCGTGATGCGACCGGTGCACGCCAACCCGGATGCGCACCGCTACCTCAGCCATCGTCACGGTCCCATCCTCACGGTGATCTACGACGATGGCAGCGCCGAGGCGCTGCCGGAATCCGCCGACGAAGCAGTCGGGCAGATCGACCGGAGGATTCCCTACCGCATGTTCAACGAGTGTCACGAAGGTTCCGGCTTCATCAAGGACCTAGATCTGCTCTGGCAGGGCCTGGCTAGGATCGGCGGAGTGGATACCGTGGTGGTATCCAAAAGCGGGACCCCGACAGTCGCAGGACGCATGGTGTGCCTGCTCGAAGCAGACGTGATTGCGCTTCGCCGGCAGTTTGATCGATTGAAGCGCGTGGCCAGGGACAACACAAAGGCGCGAGCCCGCTGGATCGTCCAGAACGATTTGTTGTCCCAGCTGGATTCGCACCGCTTTCCCCGGATGGTTATCGACCCCGACACGCACGAACTACTGCAGTTGGAGCGCGTGGGAGTGCAACCTTCGCCAGCTGCGGCGCGCAGGACCCGTCGATCGACGATGGAGACCGTCCGCAACAACCTGCCGGCGCTGGCGCAAGAGGAGCCGCGCGAGGTGATGCAACTGCACGCGGAGATCGAGCGCGTCGCGCTGCAGCGCATGATCCAGCGCTACGAGGAATTGCTCGACCAGAATCTGCCGGAGCCACGGTGGCAGCGGTTCTTCGAGGACAACATCTTCATTCTGAAGCTCGTGTTCGCGCGCCCCGTCCGGCTGCTGCATTCTCAATTTCACGCGCAGGGCTCCGGCCTGTCCGGCGCCGGCGCGCAGGTCGGGGACTTCCTTCTGACCGAGCAGGGTCAGGCGCTGGCGATCGTTGAGATCAAGAAGCCAGGAACGCAGCTCGTCGGAGCCAGCTACCGAAACACGCAAGTCTTCAGCCCGGGCAAGGAACTCGCCGGCGCAATGACCCAGGTGCTGGTCCAGCAAAACGAGATGCGCACCAACTGGCACCGGCATCGCGGCGAGGATGCAGCGCTCAGCGAGTCGCGCTCGGACGTGATTCGCTGCGTGGTGATCGCCGGCAGAAACCCGACAGAAGCCGCGCACCGGCGCAGCTTCGACATCTTCCGCAATGCCTGCAAGGATGTCGACGTGCTCACCTTCGACGAGCTGCTCGGCAAGCTGCGGCTGCTGCGGGATCATCTGAGCCCGCCCTCCCCCGTGCAAGACAACGACGTACCCTTCTAGACTTAGCTAGCCATGCCATTCCTGCAGGCTGCGCTCGCCCGACAACACCTGCAACTCGCCGCACTCAAGGCGCGCACGGGGAAAATCGGCCATTTGGTCGAGTGGTTGGCCGAGAGCTACGCCTAGTTGAGAGCTATGCATAGGGGTCGTGAGCGAATGTCTGCGACTTTCGGGTGCGGTCGTTCAGCTGCGATCTTGTCCCAATCGCCGGACGACGCCTGCGAATGACCGCTGTCGCTGAAAGCTGATTTGCTCGACGAGTTCGGCTTGCGACCGGTTGCAAGGTGGCCCGGTCAGTCGACCAGAAAATCGCCAAGGGCTCCTTTGGGTCGAAGGCGGGCGGCCCACGGGCCGACTCGGCCGCCCCGAAGCGGTCGTAGCCGGCAGAGGTGACGATTGCCTGAGTTGCGCCCGGTTGAGGCGACGGCTCCTGCCTGCATCACTGCATCACCCCAACCGCTGTTATGCACCGGGCGCCCATGCACTGCCGACGCACGTCACGCTGGTCGGCAACCCCTTCGCTCCATGGCAAGTAGGCCCGTCGCAACAACTAGCGCCCGCCAGTCGCAGCACTGTGGCACCAGTCGCAATTACTCTGGCGCCCTACGTCAGTCCCATCGGTGAAGGCTCTGCGCTCGCGCAAAACCCTCGCCGATGCCCATCCGGGCGGGTGGGTATCGGGGCAGTTGCAATCTGCCATTGCGCCCTTTATCCGGGCTGGTTGTCCGGGGGCTATCCTTGGATCGCCTCGCGCCAGTCCTGGCAATTAAGCGCTCCTTGCACGCCCTTGGCGCGCACCTCTCGCACTCGGGTGAGCGTGATGTTCATGCGCGCGGCAAGGCTGCGGATCGTTGCGTGGTGCTGGCGCATCAGGCGGACGATCTGCGCGCCCGATATCCGTTCTTCCGGCTCGCCGGCCACCGGCCCTGCGGAATGGCAAGAGCTGGTGGTCAAGCGCATGCCCACTCCCCGCGCGCGTCGGACTTGAAGCAGTCCGGCGTGCTATTGAGCACCTGGCGCACTTTGTCCCTCCAATGGGGGTTGGCCGCCAGCTTGTCCGGCGCGGCCTCGGCCACATGGTCGTAGATGCGGGCCAACGGCGCCCTGCCCCCCAGGGACATGAGCACGGTGCGCACCACGTTCCTCCAGGTACCCGTCAATCGCGCCTGCTGCTCGCGGGCCATGTTCGACAAGAGCACCAGGGTCGGTGTGGCCTTCTTCTTGAACAGCACCAGGTACTCGTGCATGATGCGCGGCAGCGCCATCCGGGCGTACTGCCTGCGATCCGACGTGCAGTTGTGCTGGGCCTTCACGATCACGCCGGCCAGCTCATCGCTGGGCATGCGCGCGATCACCTCGGCCATGTAGCAGGTGTAGCGACCCTGCCGCCTAAAGTCACCGAGGATGGTCCCGTAGTAGCAGCCACCCTTGGTTGCCTCGCGCTGATTGAGCATCACCAGCTGCAACTTCTCGTGGAAATCGTTGTCGTCCACGCAGCGCGACAGGTCATCGGGATGCGCTTGCGCGCCCCACACCGCCCCACTGTAGATGATCATTGAGCCGTAAGGTGGATGGGAGACGATGCAATCAGCGTGCTTGCCCACCTTCTCCAGAATGCTGTCGCGAACCGCGTTGAACCCGGAGTGCAGGTCCAGGCCATAAGCTTCGATGTTCATCTCGCGTGCAACTTGTACCGAGGTGCCCGAACCCACGGTGGGGTCGATGAACACCTGCGGGCGCAGCTGCTCGAACAGGTCCTTGTATAGGTAACCCGAAGCGTTGCCGGCCCAGGACGAATTGCCCCACTTGCCCCTGTCTGGGTAGCTCACTATGCTGGTTTGCATTTCAGGCCTTCTGCAATGCTCGCATCCTGGCCAGCTGAAGGCACAGGTCTGTCTTTCTCTTGGGGTTTTCCCATGAGATTTCTCCTTGAAAAGAAAACACCCGGAGCCACTCCGGGTGTCTGGATGAATTACTGCCTGCGCTCGATGTGGCGGACGTCGGTGACGTCCACGAGCATGTCATTCGCATGCATGGTGCAGCCGCGGCTGGCACGAACGCCGCGCGGGGCGCTGCGCCCGGTGCGACACAGCCACCGGCCCACGTGCCAGGCATTGGAGGAATCGCTGCTGGCCAGATAGGGGCAACTGGCGTCGGCCCCGGCCTGGAAGCCTTCCATGGCCTGGGGGGTCAAATCGGTCTTTGCCATGAGTCCGCCCTCAATGGGTGCGCTGGGGAGCGGGTTGTGCGCGGTCGAGCGGCGTGCCGTCGAACGAAACCCACAGCCAGGCCTGGACGTATGCCCCGTTTTCCCCGCCGGTGTCGCTCACCGATGCCGTGGGGTCGATTTCGGTTTCGCCCTCGTCATCGAACAGCGTGTGGGCCAAGGCCACGACCTCGCGATCGCGAGCGGTGTTTGCGAGCTGCGTGCGCAGCCGATCACGCAGGTCCTTGAGCTCGCTGCTTCGGGTGGCCAGGATGGCGCGGATCTCGGCGCCGTTCACCTGCACGGTGCGCGCGTCTTCGTAGACGCTGGCCAGGAAGTCGGGGTCCACCCCCAGCTCTTGCGCCCGCTGCGTGTTCGTCTGTGCGACGGCGCGGGACTGCTTCGCGCCCGTGATCATGGGCGCTGCATGGGTGTTCATGAAATTCTCCTTCGACGTCGACCGCGAACAGCGTTGTGTTGGCGATGCGATATCGGATTGATGTGATGACGCGCTTGCGTCAATGAAGGAAGCCCCACCGCTTGCGGCGGTGGGACCCCTGCGGACCGGTTCAGTACCGGCCCGAGCCTTGAACGTCCACCATGAGGACGCCGGGATTCGTGCGTTGCACGTCCCCCATGGGCAATGTGGTTTCCGGACGCGGCGCCGAAGCGCTTTGCATCCTCACCACACGCCAGGTACCGGCGGTGTTGATCAGATAGACCAGTTCACCGGTACCAATGACGTCGGCTGGGTCGGGCTGGGTGATCGCCAAGGTCTCTCCCAAAGAGGAGTCCGGACGGACCACCTGCACGATGAACTCGACAGCGCGAGTCCCGCCGAGCGTGTCAGCTGCGTTGTTGCCGGCCACGCCGCCCAAGGCGGCACCGACCAAACCCAACGCAGTCTGCGCAGCGTAGCTGTGCCTGCCAAGCGATGCGCCGATCGCGCCGCCCAGGGCCGCGCCGGCGCCCGCGCCCGCATAGCGGGTGGGCGACTCGGCTGCAACCTTGACGATGCGCGACTGCAACACCACCGCACGGGTCACCGTGGAGACCGTCTGGCTGCCGCGATCGCCGTACACGTTGCCACTTTGCGCGAAAGCGCCAGTAGCTGCGAACAGCAGAACGCCAGCCAAAACGACGAAGCTGAACCACTCTGCGACCCGATTGCCATCCTTGAGGAATGCCACGATTTCATTTTTGCTAACCATGTTTCTCTCTCCATTGAAGAAAAAGACAGGTAGCCCCGAACAGGGAACTTTCCCTGTCGGGGTGAAACCGCAGTTGCCTGCGGGTTGGGCGAATGCCCGTTCAATTTCAGCGCGCGGCCAACTGGCCCACTACATGTCGTGGTCGGCAAAGCCGTGGTGGACATGGGCCCGATCCTCGTCGAGGGTAGGCGCGTAGTGGTCTTCGTAGTGCTGAGCGCGCTGGCGAGCGAGGAAGTCCTCGTCGCTTTCCTGCTGGTTACCCGGTTCACAATCGTCGCTGTCCACGGAGGACGCTCGCGCGCCGCTACCTTTGATCAGGCCGATGAAAATGAAAAGGCAAAGCAGACCAAGCAGCCATTTCATACTGCGGTCCTTTCTTGACATTCGCGCGGCCGGGGCCGTTTGAACTAAGGGCTGGTTCGCCAGCTCGTCCAAGCACCAAGGTGCGTCGGTAGGATTATTTTGCCAGAGAATGTTCCGGTTTGGAGGGCCGGCCGCACAGGCTTGACGCTGCGCGCGCCTGGGGTAAATTGAGGGCAGCTCCGCGCCGGCGGCCCGGCCACGAAAGGACCTCGAATTTCCCCTCCCTCTACCCCCATCGATCCCGGACTGTCGTTTGACCTGTGGACCGAGGACGGCCTGCTGTTCGAGGATCAACCGCAGCTTTTCGTTGATCTGCGGCGCGCGCCGGTCGTGTTCACCGTGCGTGGGATCCGCCACTTCGGCCCCAGATTCCGGCATGTCGGGGTGGACATCGCATTGATCGAGACTGCGGCCCAGTTCGAGGAGGCCCGAAAACGCTGGGACGAGGTGGAATACAGGCTGCTGGTCGACAAGATCCAGTCCCGGTCACGCCCCGGCCGGATGGCCGACGAATACAACGCGCTCAATGCCGTCCTAAACAATGATGCGGACGCATTCGAGGCCCACATCAAGGCGCTCGAACACCGACAGCGGGCTGGCTTGACCGTGGTGGCCACCCGCAATCTGCACAAATCCTGACCACCCCCGCGCGGCGCCGCTAAACTGCCTGGTGACTGCCACCGGTCTTTCAGGGCCGGGCGACGGCACTCCAAAAATGCCAATGCCCCGGCATCGCAATGATGCTCGGGGCACTGGTGTTTGAGCTTCTGGACAGGGCTGACGAAGTCAGCAGAGCCTGAGCATGGCCAGCAGCAACGGCTGATGGATATTTGGCGGGGAACGTAAGGTAGACCTCGCCATTGTTGGTGTTGGTGAACTCGACGGCGCGCATCTCTTGTCCCAGCACCTGCGCGACGGCATCGCAGATCTGCTTGAGGTCACTCTGCATCACCACGCAGCCCTGCTCGCCCTCCCAACATCGTCGCAGGCTCGAACACCATCCTGGACACGTAGTACGGCGGCGGCGACAGGAGCGGAATGAACAGCTCGCGCAAGGCCGGATCGGTCAGCACCGTCTTGAGAAGGGAATGTTCCATGAAATCAGACTCCTGAAAGGACAAACCCCGCACGAGGGCGGGGTTTGATGTGGGGCCTGCCGCTTGCGCGGCGAAGGCCCTACGGCTTGAAAACACGCTCAAGACGCACACGGAGCATGTGCTTGAGCATGTAGCGCGCGTCCGCTTCGGCTTCGCCGTCACGGGTACACGCGCGTTTGACGCTTTCCACTTCGGCAATCTTTTTCTCGAGTTCAGCGTCGGACATGGAGTCCAGCTGTTCGAAGAATGCGCGAAGAAATGTCCGGTCCAACATGCCAGCGCCTTTCAGTGCCGGTAGTTGTCGCAGACGCTGTTAATGATGGCGCGACGCGCTTCATCCAGACCTGCCCCGCGGCAGATATCCATCAGGTCAGCGCGATGACCGGCCCGCACGAGGGCTTTGGTCGTTTCGCGCACGCATTGCTCGGTTTCATCGCGCAGAGTGTGCGGATGCTGCTTGAGCATCCGCACGATCACTGCAGGGTGACGAGCGGCGTTGTTGACGAGGGGAATGTCCTTGGTTGCCATTTTTTCTCCTGGAAAAAAAATGGACGGCCATACCCCTTGAACGGGATCATGGTCCCGTCCGGGTTGATAAAGGGCTGGTTCGCCAGCTCGTCCGGCCTCTTACGAAGCAAGTAGGAGGATTCTACAAAACTTTGGGGGGCTTGGGGCCGCCTGGAGGCGCCGAGCATGCCCATCAATGGCGCGCGGAGCGGCCAGAAGGCGAAGCTGTCCGCATTGTCTGGGGAGAGGGATAGCCCGAGCTGATGGCGCAGTCGGCGGCTCTCGCCTCAGAGCGAGTGACGCGATCAACGTGATTGAGATACAATGTTCACATTCATCGCAGTCAAGGAGTGACTATGGAATTCGCCTTCTGCATTCAACTGGACCTTCCCAACGCCGCGCGCGATCGCAAGGCGATCGAGGAATTGCTGCCGCAGCTGGCCTTGACTGCCTTGCAGGTGCGCCATGCCAAGCGCGAGAACGTGCGGCGCCAGCTCGTGGAGCTGCTGGTGGGCGATGTGCAACCCACCGACGTGGACATGCAAAGCGCCCGCCTCGAAGCCCAGGCGTACCGCCAGATATTCACCGGCTCAAAATGGCTCACTGCTCAGGAAATCGGCGAGCTGGCCAACCTGGGAACCGGCAACCCGGTGGCCACCGTGAACCGCTGGAAGAAGGAACGCAAGATATTCGCCGTGCACCGCGACGGCCGCGACTACTTCCCCCGCTACGGCCTTGGGCCGGATTTCCGGCCGCGGCCGCAGCTTGCCCAGGTGTTGAAGGTGCTCGCTGGCTATGACGGCGAGCGGCTGGCCGCCTGGTTCGAAAGCACGTCATCGTTTTTGGGCGGCAAGCGTCCGCGCGAAGTGGTAGCCACCGCTCCGAAATCGGTGGTCGACGCCGCCCAAGACGCAGTTGAAGCGGAGCAGCTCGCCGGATGAAGTTGGCTGACGCGTTGGCCGGCGGGCGCCTCAATCCGGCAAACGTTGGGATCGTGAAGTGGCCGGCCAAGGCGCTGTGGCGCGTCTATGCCCCGACCCATGGGCCCGAAGGCTTCAACCGCACCAACAAGGGAAACGCTCGTTTCTCGCCGATCGAGTACGCCGGCGCCATCGTGCCTACGCTGTACGCCGCCACCACCGTGCAGGCGGCACTCATGGAAACCGTGCTGCACGACGCCCCTGCGCCGTCGGCCGGCTTCATCCTGACCTTGGATCCGAACACGGAGCCGCGCAGGCTCGCACAGCTGCGCACGGCAGGGCCGCTGCAGCTGGCTGACCTGTCGACGGTGGGCTTGCGCCGCATGGGCCTGACGCGCCGCGATGTGGTCGACTCCGACAAGCAGCATTACGCCGTCACACGGCAGCTCGCGAGCTGGGTCTATGCGCAGTGCCCCGATGTGCAAGGCCTGGTCTGGACCTCGCGCCAGGACGACTCGGCGCAGGCCGTGGTGCTGTTCGAGCCGCGATTGCCCTCTGACGCGCTCGACGTGGTCTGCCAGGACCAGGAGTTCACGAACGGGCCGCACCATGCTGCCCTGATCGAACTGCTGGCACGGCTCGGCGCTTCGCTCTACATGGTCCGCCCCTGATCGCCGCGCACGCCGAGCAGCTGAAAGGGCTATCTGCGGACGATTTCCGCAGCTCAGCGTAAAAGTACCGCGCTACCGAGCCTGCCGCCCGATAGGCCTGCCTAGTTCCTAGTTCAAGGCTTGTCTTTCATGACGTTCTCTCCCTTTCTTACGCGGATTGCGAATTGATCGGACCAGCGCGCGTATGGCGCGGGCGCGCCGGCGGCAGCGCGGGTGGCTGGCCCTGGTCGGCTACGTACCACTCCCAAAATGCCAGCCCCACGGTCTCGGCATTCTTGCGGTCCAGAGCAGTCAGCCGCGCCTTCTGGATCGGCAAAATCGACGGCCCATACACGTGTAGCGCGACCGATCGCGCATGACCGTTGCCGTCGGTGCCGCTGTACGAGGCATCCACATCCTTCAGGATGAAATCCGGCAACGCCAAGTTGTGGTTGTCGTAGTGCAAGGGGCGCACGAACTGGCGGTCCTGCTCGACCAGCACTCGGGCCAAGTGGTCCTCGAACGAGCTGTTCACGGGGATATAGCGAGGCGACACGCGCATCAGCGCGCCGTCCACGACCGTCAGGCGCCCGGTGTGGGTTGCCTCCACTCGCAACGCGGCGATGACATACGGCTTTTCCTCGGGTGCGGCCGACACTTCCAGGTGTTTGAGCGCGGCCCAGCCGCGGCGGCTGAAACGCGCGAGATTGTCCGACAGGGTCGCGTCCATCCAGAACCGCTCGGCATGATGGTGCAGCTTGATCGCGTACCCGTACTCGGTGGGCGCCAATTCGCGAACCAGACCTATGACGAAGCCGGAGGCCACGCTCGGACTGCGCCGGTGCTGTCGATGCAGCGGCGCGCAAAACTCTCGCCAGTGGGCGCGGATTTCGGCCTTGCGCGCCTCATTCCACACCTCGGGAATGTACAGATGCTGCAGGAGCGGCTTGCCGCCCACGTCGGTCGATTCGGCCGCCCTTCTGAGGGCGTAGCGGGTAAAGCCCCAATCGCGCGTCCACCCCGGATACCAGCGGTTCAATCCCGCGTTTTCCCAAAGGTAGTGCAGCAGACCCCAGGTGTGCAGCTTTTCCTTGGCCGGCGAGCGCGGCGTCGCGGCCGGCTGTGGCGCTGGCGCCGCTGGAGCATGCACGCCCGGCCCGGGCTCCGCGTTGCGGCCGTGCTGTATCAGACTGTGCCCCAGGCGCAAGGCGGTGCGTTCGCCCTCCGAACTGATCGCCGAGTCGGCGTATTGCGTGCGCCCAGTGTGTTTTTCCCCGTAGAACGGGCAGTCCAGCGCGTGGCGCTCGGCGTCGTTGGGCCACGCCGCCAGAAACAGCTTGCCCTCGCGCTCGCGAATGACCAGATTGAGCTGGACAGGTTGGCACAGGCATTTGGCCGCGCCGTAGCGCGCGCGCGCCTCGCGCAGGTGCTCCTGGAAGGATTCTGGGTTGTGCCGAATCGCCGGGGCCTCGACGGCTTGCCCAGCCACTAGCACCTGCACCCGATGGGCATGGCGCGCTTGCATACGGACTCTCGGAAACTTGGGTGGCCCCAGTATGTCGGGCCGGGCAATGCTGCGGAAGCGCTCGGGAGTCGCAAACAGCGGTTTCGGGCTGTTTGCGGTGGCGCGCGATACAACTAATCTGCCAGAACACGGCCTTTTGAAGTTCCGCGCGGAACAGCCCGCCGTTGGGCCTCGAGCGCGATCGCCTTGCCATGCTGCTGGCCGTCCTGCACCGGCACGGCGGGATCTCCACCAGCGACCAGGACGTGTTCGTCAACGCCGTGGGCGGTGTATGTATCAGCGAACCCGCAGCCGATCTCGTGGTGCTGCTGGCGCTGCAGTCCTCGCTGCGCGACCACGCGCTGCCCGCGGGCCTTGTTGCCTTCGGCGAAATCGGGCTGGCCGGCGAGATCCGACCCGCCCCGCGCGGCCAGGAGCGACTGCAGGAGGCGGTCAATCTGGGCTTCTCGCAGGCGATCATTCCCACAGCCAACAAGCCCAGGCGGCCGATCGAGGGCCTTCAGGTCATCCCGGTCGCCCGCGTCGGGGATGGCCTGGACGCGCTGCGCGTTGGCGTGTGACTTCGATCAATCCGTCTCTTCGCCGTACTCGGGCATGCCCATCGCTTCGGCAACACTCATCTTGTATTGCGGGTGCGCGTCGACATGGCGCTGAAGTTGCCGCTGCCACCCGGTCAGCAGCCGCACCAGACTCGCAGCCTTCGCGTTGCGCACGGCGCCACCCCCCACCGGATCGTTCCTGAGGAATTCGTTGCCGCACAGCACGGTGTCGATGTAGTGCAGCATGCGGTGACGGGTTGCTTCCATCGGGGCGGCCAAATCGCGCCCGGCGCGCGCCATGCGACCGAGCAGCTCCTTCGCGGCGTCCTTTTCCGCTTCGGGCAATTCGGACGCCTGGTAGATCACGCTGACCAGCCGCTGGCGCAGCGGTCCCCGGCCACTTTGCTTGGGATCGTGCCTTGCCAACGCCTCCATCAGTGCTTCCGGAATCTTGGGCACACGGCCCGGCGCCGCGGCTCGCGCGGCGCCGTCCTTGCCTCGGGGGGGCCTCTCGCGCCGTCGCGGCGGCTGGCTATCGTTCTGGTCCATGCGCTGATTGTCGCCTCTGGGAGCGCTGGCAACGGCAGACCCGCAAGATGCGCGCATCCCTGGCCGGCCGCCGAGGTCCCCAGTATTCTTCGCGCAGGCAGCCGCGTATGAAATTCGAACAATTGATCCTCTCCCGTCCTTACCTGAAGGACGTGGTGACGGCCCCCATCGAGATCATCCCGAGCGACTGGATCACCCGGATTCGCTTCTTGTCCTGGACGCTGCTGATCGGCGAGCCGCTGTACTACCTCACCTGGCATCTGTGGTTGCCCGAGCCCCGCGAAAGCCTTCTCTTGCGCATGGCGGCGGCGCTGCTGGCCGTGCCGATGGTGATCCCGTGGGTGCACAAGACCGTGCACCGGCGCTATCTGGAATGGCACTGGTTGGTCATGGCGCTGGTCGGCCTGCCGTTGAGCTTCCTGGCCCTGAACCGGATGAACGCGTATGACCCCGTGTGGATGGCGTCCTGCGTGGCCATGATCTACATCCTGTTCTATGTGACCGACTGGCGGCTGGCCCTTGGACTGCTGGGCCTCGCCATGGCACTTGTGGCCGGGGCGGAACAGGTCGGGCTGCTGGCCCCCGCCTTCCCGGTGGCGGCGCTGCCGGGCCGCTCCGCGATGGTCATTTTCGCGATTGCCATCGTGACCGCGATGATGATGTCCTGGTCGTCGCTGAACCTGCGGCGCGAGCGAATGCGCGCCGCCCTGGTCACCATCGGCGTGCTCGCCCACGAGTTCCGCACGCCGCTGGCCAGCGCCAGCCTGATGATCGAGGTGTCGCGCCCGCCCGTCAGCGAGGAGCGGCTCAACGCGGCCCAGACCAAGCTCAATGAGATTGTGCGGTCGCTGAACGCGATGATCGACTACCAGCTTGGCAACGCTCGCCTGCTGGAGGTGCCGCGCGAGTTTGAGCCGGTCAACATCGGCGCGGCGATTGCCGACGCGATCAGCGACTACCCGCTGCCCTGCCCGGCGCTGCGACGGCTGATCTCACTGGACTACGACAAGAAGCTGTACGCCCTGATTCATCCGGCCCTGCTGCGCCAGGTCATTCACAACCTGCTGGCCAACGCGATCAAAGCCGTCCAGGCAACCGGACGCCCGTTCAGCTACGGCGATATCGCGCCACGCGTCACCAGCGGTGCCCCGGGCATGATCTACATTCTGATCCGGGACAGGGGCGTGGGCATCGCACCGTAGCGGCTGGCTCAAGTGTTCGAGCCATTTCACACGTCCTCCCCGATGCCCTCTCACGGCATTGGACTGGCGATGTGCAAGAACACCATCACGGCATTCGGCGGCGACATCTGGTGCACCTCTGTGGTCAACCAAGGTTCCGAATTCCACATCGAGCTGCCCCGAATAGCCACGCCCCCGCGCATCAGCCGCTCGCCTAGCTTTCCTTGAACCAGACGCCCAGGGCGTGGCCGCGGCTGACGGCGTGGACGACGTTGTTGGCTCCCAGCTTCGCGCTCGCGTTGGTCAGGTGGAAGCGCACGGTGCGCGGCGAACAGTCCACAACCTGTGCGGTTTCCTCGGCCGTCATGCCACTTATTGCCCCCGTCAAGCATTCCCGCTCACGACTGGTGAGGCGCACATGGGCCCTGGCCACCACGCGGCGCAGCTCTGCGGCGCTGTTGCAGGCGATCCAGGTAGCGGTCGCTACGCGCTGCTCGTCAACCAATTTTTCCGGACTCAGCATCAGGATTTCAAAATAGCCGTCGGCCGCCGCCGGCAGTCGAAGGCGAACCCAGCTGCCATAGCCCAAATCCTGCAGTCCGGCGGTCCAGGGAGCTGACTTCTTGTCGATGCGCCCGCAGTCCGCCCACTTCCCGTCTTCGTCATCGGGGGGCAACTGGTCGAACCGGCGCACCTGCCCGTACAGGCTCAATGGGTGGGCCGCCATGAGCTTGCGTCGGGGACTCTGACCCAGCGCCGAATCGAGCAGCGTCACTGCCACGGCCATGATGCCCACCGGCTCCAATCGCTCGGCCAGCGCCGTCATCACGGCTTGAACCCCAGCCATGGCCTCGCTGCTCGGTGAACGGCACACGTCTGGTGACGCCAGCGGACAATCCGGTGCGATCCGCCAGACGGCATTGAAGCGCGTTCTCGGATGCTCCACCATGCGGCCCGTGCGCGCAAACCAGCCGGTCCGCATGGCGATCTGCTCCACCAGATCGTTCAACCCGCCTTCGGTCGCTGCGACAAACTCATCGGGATCCGCAAGTCCGGATACCGGCGGCGGCTCCGATATGTGCTGCCAAACCAGATCCGGTCGATCAGCGCGCTCAATCCAGAAATTGCCGCCGTGTCCCTCGACGCGCCTGCCCTTGATGATGTACAGCTTCCCAGCAAACCCGACTTGGGTCTGCTGGACTTCCTGTAATCCCGCTTCGAGATCTTCGGCGGACAGGTCCCTAAGCGGCTGTTCGAATTCTTTATGTGCCATACCCACAAGTCCAAATCTCTGTAACGAGATTTAACTGGTAACGACACCCTTGATGCCACTATCAACCTTTATAGTCTTCTTCCTCACTTAGGCAATGTCCCAGAATTTGTTGAACAGATAAGCTGAGGGTGGCGGTTCCTTTCGCCTGCATGTGAACATGCAGGTGCCTAGCAAGCATCGAAAAGGAACCACCAAAATGGGTGAGCGGCACAGATCGCCGCGCCGCGCTCGACAATCGCGCGGGCGCCGCACTACGGCGCGCACCAGCGCCAGCGGCGTCGAGTCGCGGGGCACGTCGCCCAGCAGCAAAGGCGCCTGGCCGCCCCGGTGGGCGGCCTTGTTCCGGTGTGTCGATGTGGTTGTCATGGTGGCAGTTGTGGTTCGGGCTCTCACAGCAGCACCCGGGCGGGGCGCTCTTGTCAGAACACGGTCGGCGCGGCCGACGTTGCCCGCCGTGCCCCCGCCCCTTGAACAGGGCGAGGGCTGGCTGGCGTTGAAGGCCTCAGGGGCCCAGCGTCAATCCCTGGGGATGTTCGCTGCGATGGACTCGGACGTGCGTACCACGATCACGCCGGGATAGGCTGCCGCGATTTGGTCTTCGTGCTGCTTGGTCAGCTCGTAGGCTTTGCGCGGATCGCACCAGGCGCCGGCGACCAGGCCGCGAACAACCTCTTCGCCGACCTGGGCGTCGATCATGTCGCCTTCGCAGCTGTCCAGCCCCAGCAGCAGCACCTTGCCCGCCAAAGGCAGGGGGTACAGCTGCGGGATGAGCAGGTAGCCGCGCGCCGGCTTCAGGCAGCCCTCCTCATCGAGGACGGCCGAATGCCCGGCCAGCGCCGACGCTTGGTCCACGTCGAGTATCTGGACCAGATCGCAGCCCAGCAGCTTGTAGACGAACTTCAAATCGAAGTCACCGTCCTCGCCGGGCAGGACGTCCACGCTTTGCACGAGGGCACAGCGGTTGTCATGGTCCGGGGAAATGAGAATTCCGTTCATGTGAACGCTTTCATGGAAAACGGACACGCAGCCCTCGCGGACGCGGCCCGCAAGGGCGAAGTGAACTCCGACGCTTGCGCGCGGAGGCTTTTCAAGGGGCTGGTTCGCCAGCTCGTTCTCGTCACGCTTGCGCGCGCGGGATGAGTAGCATTTTACGGTGAATCGCCGTGCCCGTTAGCGGTCTTTCCTGGCCAGCCAGCATTGCAAACCACGGAAAACACCACTTTGCGGCGCTCTGGCGCAAATCCTGTCTGGTGCTGGTTGTGTCCGAGCGCGAGAAGTGCCTCGGGCAACCTGGTTGGTCTTGCGGCCAAGGCGAGCCACGTCGCGGTACTTGTCCCATGTCTCCAACTGCCAGGCATCGACCACTTGGTCCCACTCGGTCAGCAGGAACGGCAAGCTGAACTTGTGGCCAAGCACCTGCCTGGACGCAGCAAGGAGCAGGTGTGAGCGCCGATCCGAATCTGCTCTTCTTCAGCCGGTTTGAACGTGCCTTTTCTTCACCCTCCGTCTTCTTCCAGTCAGCGTCTTTGACGCGTCTTCTTCGGGTTTGAAGTCCGTCTTCTTCAGACTCCGGTTGCTGGCGTGCGCATGGCCGATGTGGCCGTCCTGCTTGACCCAGTCGGGGAGCGACGATGGCGCAATCTGGACAGCGCAAGTGCTTGTTTTGCGGGCTGTTTTTCAACGCTGACTGTCGCAATCGCGATCGGCAACGGTACTGCTCGGCCGCCGCATGCCGCAGCGCGAGCAAGGCTGCCAGCCAGGCCGTTTGGCTCGCCCAACCAGGCAACGCCGAGTACTTCCATGGGCCCGTGCACGTCGCCCGGGTGCAGGCCTGGCGCGTCGCCCACCCGGGTTACGGTCGCGGTCGGCATCGCGCGCCGCTGGCGTTACAAGATTCCTTGATCGTGCAAGTGCCTGATTCCGTTGAGGAATGTGCCAATCGTGGTGAGAGCGCTGCGCCTGCGCAGCGCCGGCGTTACAAGATCCCTTCAGCACCTTGCCGCCAGTATTGGCGGGCCTGATCGCTCATCTGTTCCAGCTGACGCTACAAGATGACATGGCCTCTACCACCCGTCGCCTTGTACAACTCGGGCACGACGTGATCAACGGGAGAAGCGGTGAAGACAGTCAAGCAACTGCTGCGGCCCGAGCGGCTGCGCCAAGTGCCCGAGCAATTCAGCTGGATTGACCAGGCCCTGGTGCAACGCCACCTGATCGATCGTTGCGACGCGCGCGCGGCGGCGCTGTATCTGTTCCTGCTCACGGTGGCCGATGCGCAGGGCCTGAGTTATTACGGAGATTCCACCCTTATGCAGCGATTGCACCTGAGCTCCGAGGAACTCGGCGCGGCACGCCAGCAACTCATTGACCTTGAGCTCGTCGCCTACCGGGCTCCGCTGTACCAGGTGCTGGCAATTTCCGGGACCACGGTGTCGCCGCGTACGGCATCGAGGTCACCGGCATCGTCGTCGCCACCGGCCGCACGCGCCACCGGCGGCCCGGTGAGCCTTGCCCAACTGCTTGAACAACTGGAGCGCCGTCGTGGTCGACTATGAGACCTTCTGCCAGATCCGCGACCACCTGGGTCGCCAGCGACTCACCGTGGCGCAAACTGCGCGCGCGCTCGGATTGCACCCACGAACGGTCGCCAAGTGGGCCGGCGCGGATCAGTTTCGAGCGCGTGCAGGTACACCGCGCGCCAGCAAGCTCGACGCCTTCAAGGGTCAGATCGTGCGCTGGCTCGACACCCATCCGTACAGCACTCAGCAGATCTTCCAGCGCCTGGGCGAGGCGGGCTATGAAGGTGGCATCAGCATCCTCAAGGACTACGTGCACCGCATCCGCCCGCGCCATCAGGAGGCCTTCCTCAAGCTCGACTTCGCTGCGGGCGAGGCCGCCCAGATCGACTGGGGTGAGTGGGGCACCATCGGCGTGGGCTCCACGCGCCGGCGTTTGAGCTTCTTCGTGATGGTGCTGTGCTACAGCCGGCGCATGTACCTGGAGTTCACCGTCTCGCAGACCATGGAGTTCTTCCTGGCCTGCCACGAGAACGCATTTGCCACCTTTGGCGGCGTGCCTTCGCGCCTCATGGTCGATAACCTGAAGTCGGCCGTGCTGCAGCGCCTGGTGGGCCAAGCCCCCGTGTTCAATCCGAAGTACCTCGACTTCTCCAAGCACTGGGGCTTCAAGATCTCTGCCTGCAATGTACGAGCCGGCCAGGAGAAGGGACGCGTTGAGAACGGCGTCGGCTTCGTCAAGAAGAACCTGCTGGCCGGTCTGGAGTTGCCCGACTTCTGTGCGATGCAGCCGGCGGCCACCCTCTGGGTGAACACGGTGGCCGACGTGCGTCTTCACCGCCAGACCCACCAGCGCCCAATCGACCTCTTCGAGGACGAGCGCGCTCATCTGCTTGCGCTCAACCCCGCCCGCTTCGATCTGGCGCGCGTATGCGAAGTGCGCGCCACCAAGCAGTTCCGGGTCCCACTGGACAGCAACCACTACACCGTGCCGTCGCGCTACGCGGGCCTGCGCTTGACGCTCAAGGCCCACGCCGATCGAGTGTGCATCTATGACGGCGAGCAACTCATCGCGCGCCATGCACGCAGCATGGATCGGCACAAGGACATCGAGGATCCCGACCACGAGCGGCAGCTCCTGGCCCAGCGCAAGAACGCGCGCGAGCAGCGCCTGATGGTCAACTTCCTGGCGCTGTCCCCACGCGCTCAGGCCTACCTCCAGGGGCTCGAAGCCAAGCAGGTAAACGTCCGCGTGCACCTGCGCAAGATCCTCGCCCTGGCCGAGCTGCACGGCAAGGAATGCGTCGCGCGCGCTCTGGACGACGGGCTCGAGTTGCGCGCCTTCAGCGCCGAGTACATCGCCAATATCCTGGCCGCACGACAGCGCATCGGCCCCGAGCCCGCTGCCCTGCAGCTCACGCGCAGGGCCGACCTGCTCGAACTGGAGATCCCCGAGCCAGACCTGTCCATCTACGACCGCAACGCAGGAGATATCGATGGCAACACGTCGTGACCCGGCCCACGTCCAGGCAAACGTCCAGACAATGCGCTCGCAGTTCAGCGCCTTGAACCTGCCCTTCATGCTGGAGAACTACCAGGCCTTCGCACAGACCGCCGCCGACAAGCACTGGTCGCACCTGGACTACCTCACCGAGCTGCTCGGCGGCGAGGCCGCCGCGCGCGACGACCGCCGCGTGCAACGCTGCATCAAGCTGGCACGCTTTCCCGTGCTCAAGACGCTCGACCAGTTCGACTGGAACTGGCCCACCAAGATCAACCGGCTTCTCATCCAGAACCTGTTCCACCTGGACTTCGTGGCCAACAATGCCAACGTCGTGTTCATCTCCGGCACCGGCCTGGGCAAGAGCCATCTGATGACCGCGCTGGGCCACGCCGCTTGTCTGCGCGGCCACTCAGTGCTGTTCACCGGCGCGATCGACATCATCAACTCGCTGGCCGCCGCGCAGGCCACCGGCGCCATCAAGCAGGCCCTGAACCACTACATCAAGCCCCGCGTCCTGTGTATCGATGAGCTCGGCTACCTGCCCATCGACAAGTTCGGCGCCGACTGCCTGTTCCAGATCATCAGCCACCGCTACGAGCGCGGAGCCACTCTGGTGACGACCAATCGCATCTACAAGAACTGGGCCAGCATCTTCGACAAGGATGCCGTGCTCACCTCGGCGCTGCTGGACCGGCTGCTGCATCACGCAGAAACCGTCCTCATCGAAGGCAAGAGCTATCGCTCCAAGGATCAGGTCGAAGTCTGAACCCTCGCCAGATCCACGCCAACCCCCCCCACGCGAATCAGCGCGCGAAGACTCCTCAAACCATCGGCATTTTCGGACCGGCCAAATTCAGGCACTTTCGCAGCGGCGCCCACAGCAGGTCACGCACTGCGCCACGGTTTGCGAGATTGATCGGGCCGCAGTGGGACTTGTACAGGCGCAGATCCTTGGGCCGAGCGGGGCTCTTCGGCGGTTTCTGCACATGCAGGTTTCGAAATTAGCCCAGATGGATCGTCAGCGCCCATCGTATACACTGTCGTTTTAACCAGTACCTGGAAGGCATCGTGACGGACGCCAAGGTGCCGGAAGCATAGCTACAGTGGCTCGTACGTGTAAGGTACTGTTGAGCCGCTTCGGGAGGCCAATGCTTTCCGGCTGCCTGTGTGCAGACGTCTGCACTTTTTCATGAGTGGGTACAGCTCCTGGTGAAGTCGTCCAGGAGGAGCCGATAGAATCGCCAATATGAGAAGACGCGCATCGACGGAGGGTGGCCCTGCCCATTTTTCGGGGCACGAGACTTTTCCGCTGCGCCAAATGTGGCTGAAAAAAGCCTACGACCATGGCAACGCCGAAGGCGTCGTTCCGAAATCCACCTTCTCAGATGAAGACGCCATAGCCGCGTTTGGCGTCGGCAAAAACATGGTGGCTTCCATCCGCCATTGGGCATTGGCGTGCGACGTGTTGCGCGAGGCCGGGCCCGCAGGCTATGCGCTCTCCCCCACTGCGATCAAGATCTTCCATGATGACGGCTTGGATCCCTATTCGGAGAATCCGACTACCGCTTGGTATGCCCATTGGTGGCTCGCCGGACGAGGAAATCGAGCCACGACGTGGTATTGGCTTTTCAACCATGTGACTGCTCCGACGTTTTCGCGCGAGGAGCTCGAGGCGCCGTTGGCCGAATTCGCCCACCGCCTGGACTCAAACCGTAAGTTGTCCCCACTGACTCTGTCTCGTGACATTGACACATGCCTGCGCAGCTACGCTCCGCGCTCGGCGGGCGGCTCGCCAGAGGATTACGCCGAGCCAATGTTGGGTGAATTAGGTTTGATATACGAGGAGCACAAAGGCTATTTCGCGTTTCGGAGGGGCCCAAAGGCCACGTTGCACGACGGCATGTTCGCGTATGCGTTGCTCGATTTTTGGGACAGGACGGCACTTGGCCAGAGTTCGCTGGCTTTTGAGGCGATCGCATATGGCGAAGGGTCGCCGGGGCGCGTGTTCAAGCTCGATGAAGATTCAGTCGCTGAGCGGCTGTTCAATCTCGCCGATCTCACTCGGAACGCGCTCTCATGGACCGACACGGCCGGCCTGCGACAAGTCCACCGGCTGCCGAAAGCCGACAAGATGGCCGAGAAGATGATCGAGAAGGCCTATGGTTGAGAAGCAAGAGCAGATGCTGTCCGACGTCGTTCGGATTGGGCGACATTACCAACGCTCAATACGCGTCGACATCGACTTGGGTCGCCCCGACGCGCTGGATGGATACATCTGCCATGGAACTGCCCTGGCTGTCTTGGACAGCATGGCGAAGCAATTGCTGGAAAGTAATCAGCGCGCCTTCACGTGGACGGGCCCGTTCGGCGGGGGCAAGTCGTCACTGGCGGTCGCCACGGCGAGCGCGCTTGGGGCCGACAAAGGCTTGCGAGCGAAGGCTCGCGGTGTGCTTTGCCTGGCTGGCGTGCCTTCCTTCGACGAGGCGCTGCCATATCGCCGCGGATGGCTGACCATCCCCATCGTCGGGAAGAGGACAAGCGTGGTGGCGGAGCTCGCCAAAGCCTTGCGCAAAGCGCAGGGACACTCGCCGGACATTCGAAAAATCACAGCCGCATCGCTGATCGAAGAGCTTTGCGAAGCTGCGGAAAGCAAGCGGCACGATGGGGTATTCATCATCATCGATGAGATGGGGAAATTTCTGGAAGCCTCGGCTCTCGGACTGGGCGACGACATCAACTTCTTCCAAGACCTCGCCGAGATCGGCTCGCGAGCGGCCGGGAAGATCGTCATTGTCGGCATACTGCATCAGTCATTTGCCCAATATGCGGCCCGGCTTGGGATCGACACGCGCGATGACTGGTCGAAGGTCCAAGGACGCTATTCCGATATTCCCCTCGTGGCTGCTAGCGATGAAGTTGTCGAGCTGATCGGCCGAGCCATTGAGACCAGCATGCGACCGCCGTGGATGCTGCAAGCATCGGAGGCGATCGCTTCCTCGATAAGGACGCGCCGCCCTGCCGTGGGAGAAGGCTTCGCTCGCAGCCTCAATTCCTGCTGGCCTCTTCATCCGGCAATGGCCGCGTTGCTCGGACCCATTTCCAAGCGACAGTTCGGCCAAAATGAACGCAGCACATTTGGCTTTCTCGCGTCGGTCGAGCCCTTCGGCTTCCGCTCATATCTTCAAACTACTCCCCTCCTCAAGTCGTCGTGGTATCGCCCTGACAACTACTGGGACTACTTGCGCGCGAATTTGGAGCCTGCCATCTTGTCTTCGCCCGACGGGCATCGGTGGGCGCAGGCGGTGGAAGCCGTGGAGCGCACTGAAGCGAAGACCACAGACGCGCTTCATTTGGCTTTGATAAAGAACATTGCCGTTATCGATCTTTTCCGAAATGGTTCAGGCCTCGCCGCTGAGGCGGACGTTCTCGTTGCGCTGCTCTACGACGAGTCGAAGGCCAAGGTCCAAGCCGCCCTCGAACAGTTAGCCGTTTGGCGTGTCATCCTATTTAAGAAGCACATTGGGGCGTGGTCCGTGTTCGAAGGAAGCGACTTCGACATCGAAGCGGCCATTTCGCAAGCGCGAAGCGCCCTGCCAAGCGTCGACTTCGCCCTGCTGTCCAGTCTCACCAACCTTTATCCCGTCATCGCTAAACGCCACTACCACCAAAGGGGGACCATGCGGTGGATGACCATGGCGCTTTGCCGCCTCGAGGACGTGGCGAGCTTGGCATCGAGCTTCAAGCCTCGCAACGGTGAGTTCGGATTGTTCCTTCTCGCATTGCCGGGGAAAACGACCAACGTGAAAATCGCCTTGCGGCAGTGCCAGGAGCACTCTCGCCTGAAGCCGTGGCCGATCGCAATAGGCGTTCCTCCCAATCACGGCAGAATCGAAGACCTTGGCGCGGAGCTCATCGCTCTCCAGCAAGTTCAAGCTAGGCACGAACTGGGTGGAGATTCTGTGGCGCGCCGTGAGGTTCAAGCGCGGATTTCGGATGTCCGCGCCAATCTCGAAGAGCAACTTCGGGCAGCAGTCGCCAATGCCAAATGGGCCGCCAGCGATCAAGAAATTCATTCGGGCGCCAAGCTCTCGCCCATTGCGTCTGACTTGGCGGATAGAGTTTATAGGCACGCTCCCAAACTCTGGAGCGAACTGGTCAATCGCGACAACCCGTCAAGCAACAGCGTGAAGGCGCGTCGGGATTTGATGCACCGAATGTTGGAGCACGAGGCGACGGCGACGCTGGGCATCGAAGGTTTTCCAGCCGAGCGCGGCCTTTACGAAACGCTGCTGCGCAGCACGGGCCTGCATTCTGTCGACGGCAAAGGCCAATGTGGCTTTATGCCCCCCGGAAACGAGCTCTCGACTTCATTCGTGAGGCTTTGGGACGCCACTAGAAAGCTCTTTTCGGATGCGACGCTCCGCATCAAGGTCTCCGACATTCACGCTCTTTGGGCGGCGCCGCCGTTCGGAGTTCGTGCCGGCGCCATGCCCGTGATCCTCACAGCATTCATACTCTCTCACAAGAGCAACGTGGCCGTCTACAAAGACGGCATCTTCATTCCGAAGCTCACCGACGCCGACATAGACGAATATCTTCAAGACAGCAATCGGTTCTCGCTCCGTTGGATTGTCATCGACGAGGAGAAGGCGAGCATTCTTTCGGGCATCTCGAAAATCCTTGCCGAGGTGGGAGCCACTCCAGTCGCGAGGGATCCTTTGGAGGCGGCGAGAGGTCTGGTCGCCCTAGTCTTTGGCTTGCCCGCGTGGAGCCAAAGGACGCATCGAATCAGCCAAGAAGCAAGGGCCGTGCGAGACACTCTGCTCAAAGCGCACGACCCGCATAAAGTTCTTTTCGTGGACTTGCCGGCGATCCTCGAGAGCGAAAGTGGAATGACCTATATGAAGGCATTGCGTGGGCCTATCACTGAGATCGCGGCAGCTTACGACAAGCTCCTCAGTGGAATTGACGCCTCTATGCTCGAATCTCTCGACGCTCCGCCCGACAGGCTCGATCGCTTGCGAGCCAGGGCCGAGGCCCTGGAAGGGGTAACTGGCGACTTGCGGCAAGACGCATTCGCAGCGCGGCTGACCAAGCACGATGGCAGTAAAGAAAGCATCGAAGGCATCCTCAGTTTAGCGGCGAACAAGCCGCCACGCGATTGGAACGACAGGGACATCGATGTGGCCACGCTGGAAATTGCCAAAGCGGCGCTCCGTTTTCGCCAGGCGGAGGCCTTTGTGTCGGTCAAGGGGCGAAAGCCCACAAGCGAAGCCTTCGCCGTCGTGATTGGAGCAGGCGCACAGACTAAGACAGTGAACCGTGAGTTTTCGATTGCCGATCGGCACACTGCTGCTGTTGAATCGATGTCTGATCAGCTTTTCAGATCCTTGAGCGCCGAAGGATTGGGAACCGACGTGCTGTTGGCGATTCTCGCCCGGACGGGAATGAGGTTGACAGTTGCCGACGACGCATCGCGAAAGGCGCCTCATGGCTGACAGACACGTCCTGGGCATTTCAGGCGGCAAGGACAGCGCGGCGCTGGCTGTCTTCGTGCGCCAGAGGATGCCGGACCTCAACGTCGAATATTTTTTCACGGACACCGGAAAGGAATTGCCGGAGGTCTATGAATTCTTGGGCCGCTTGGAAGGCTTTCTTGGGAAGCCCATCGTCAGGTTGAACCCTAGACGCGACTTCGATTTTTGGCTACGTGAATACCACCACTTTCTCCCGTCGGCCCAAACCCGTTGGTGCACAAAGAAATTGAAACTTGCTCCCTTCGAGCAGTGGGTCCGCCCGATGCTGGCGGCAGGAGATAAGGTCACGAGCTACGTGGCGATACGCTCTGATGAAGAGTATCGAGAGGGCTACACCTCCAAGCATGAGAACTTGCGAGTGAGCCTGCCTTTCCTTGACGCAGGCGTCGACAAGCGCGGCGTCATGGACATCCTGGAGTCCTCAGGCGTCGGACTTCCAAAATACTATGACTGGCGTTCGCGAAGTGGCTGCACCTTTTGCTTTTTCCAGCAAAAGATTGAATGGGTGCGATTGAAAGAGCGTCACCCGGAGGCGTTTGAAGAAGCCAAAGCTTATGAGAAGAACGCCTTGGAGCACGGGTCTCCTTTCACCTGGACGCACAGGGAATCATTGACCGAGTTGGAGCAACCCGCGCGCGTGATTCAAATCGTCACCGACTTCGAACGGCGGAAGCAAAGAGACTTGGCGAGCCGCCCAGTAAATCCCCTTAGGCCGGTAGATCGCATCGACGACATCGACGAAATCTTTGGCGAGGACGAGGGTGGCGGCGCATGTGTTGTTTGCCACAAGTAAATGCAATCGAGTCAAGACGGCCATAGCCGCCTTCAAACTGGATAGGAGGCGTAAGCGTGGCGTTCAAAATAACTGCGCGGACCGTTCTTGAACTCGGCTCCGAGTTGATCAGCTCAGACATCATTGCCTTCTACGAGCTTGTCAAGAATGCATTCGACGCCGGAACAACGAATGGCGCGGAGATTTCGTTTGAAGTCCTATTGAGGCGCAACGCATACCTTTCGCTCGCGCAGAAGGCCCTGGAGAAGCAGCCAACTGCAGTGGCGGACGAAGCGCTCGCGGCTCTCAATGCCGACGCACCTACCGAAACGCTGCAGTGCGCCCGCGATCTTCTCGAAAAGGCGCGCGGCTCTCGAGGCGCCCTCCAGACTGCGCTCGATAAAGTGCACCGCCTGAACAGAATTGTTGTCGCAGACACCGGCAGCGGGATGTCCGCTGACGACCTCGCCAATAACTTCCTTGTGATCGGCACCGCTTCCCGCAAACGCGAGGTGGAGAAGGCTTTGGCCCGAGGCGACAGCACGACGCCCTACCTTGGTGAGAAGGGGATCGGGCGGCTTTCGGCCATGCGCTTGGGAGACGCGCTGCGGGTGGAGACGGCGCGCAGGCGGGATCGAAAGATGAATGTGCTCGAGATCGACTGGGGCAAGTTCGCTGAAGTAGACGCAATGCTCGAGGAGATTCCCGTTGACGTGTCTCTTGGGGGAAGCAAACCCGACCCTGATTGGTCCGGGACCCGAATCATCATTAGCAACTTGACTGAAGATTGGACGCACGCGCGTGTCAAACGCATGGCGGAGTATGACTTCGCCCGTCTAAGCGATCCTTTTGAGGATCAGAAGCAGCGTCCTCGCATAGCATTGTTTTGGAACCGATTACGCGCCAGTATCCCTTGGATGGAAAAGGCGCTGCTCGAGACCGCGCACGCCTCCCTCACGGGTGCATACAGCATCGTCGACGGCATACCGCAGCTTACATGCAAGATGGAGGCTTCAAAGCTTGGGTTCGACCATCCCAAGGAGGCTGAAGTCGCAACTGTCCGGGGCCTGGACCTTGAGTCGGCCTTGGTGGGGACATCGCGGGAGCGGCCGGAATCCGCGCTAACGAGCGTCGGACCATTCAGCTTCGAGATCTACTGGTTTAATCGCAGAATCCTCACGGCCATTGACGGCATCGGCGACCTCAAGGCCGTCCGTGACTTGCAAGAGCGCTGGTCGGGTATCTTGCTGTTTCGAGACGGTTTCCGCGTGTTCCCTTACGGGGAGGATGAAGACGATTGGCTCGGCCTCGACCGAAAGGCGCTTAGGCGATCGGGCTACACCCTGAACAAGACCCAATTTGTGGGGCGGGTGAAGATATCGCGCGTGTCCAACCCCATGTTGGTGGACCAAACCAACAGGGAGGGATTGCGGGAAACGCCCGAGCAACAGGTCTTGGTCGAGGTTATGCAGTACGTGATCCAGGATCAGCTTTTCCGCTTCATGAAGGCAGTGGAAAGGCAGTACAAGGGTCAGAAAATCGACCTCTCCGGCGCCAAGACGGAAGTGGACAACCTCAGCAAAAGGGCTAGGTCCGCGATCGCCAGGCTGCGACGCATGGCGCCCGAGGCGAAGGAGGAAGTTGACCAGCTTCAACAAGCGCTCCTGGAGTTCACAGATTTCGCTGACCGCGCGCGACAACGCATTGAAGAGGTGGAGGCTGAGAGTCGACAGATGATCCATATGGCGGGCGTTGGGCTCATGGTCGAGGTCATCGCGCATGAGCTTGCGCGAGCGTCAGAGAACGCTTTGCAGAGCATCGAAGCGCTGCAAGCGCGTAACGTGCCCGACGACGTGAAGACGAAGCTTTCGTCTCTCCGTTCGCAAATGAAGAGCCTAGGAAAAAGGATCCGCATTCTCGATCCAATGAGCGTCTCCGGGCGGCAAACATCAGAGACTTTCGCGCTCGATCAGTTGGTGGAGGATGTCGTCGAGGCTCACGAAGCGCAGTTCGAACGCCATCGCATCAAGATCAAAGTGGAAAAGCCGTCTGCCGCGATTCACGTTCGTCTAGTGAAGGGCATGGTGGTTCAGATTCTGGAAAACCTCATCTCAAACTCGAAGTATTGGCTCGAGATGAAAGCAGCCAAATCTCGGTTCGAGCCTAGTATCAACATACTCTTGACCAACAATCCTCCGACGCTGATCTATGAGGACAATGGCCCTGGGATTGCGTCCGAAAACAGGGCGAAAGTTTTCAGACCCTTTTTCTCGCTCAAGGAAAAAAGCAAGCGGCGGGGCCTAGGTCTTTTTATTGCGCGGGAGTGCGCCGAGCAGATGGGTGGCACGCTTGAGCTCGCTGAGTTGGCCGACGACACGGGCCGGCTCCACCGCTTCGTGCTGGAGCTTCCCGAACGGACCGCCGTCCGATGAGCACGCTTCCCGACCTTCTCCGCCAGATGGGCATCGCAAAGGCACTCGTCGTGGACGACGCCTTCGATGAAGATCCGCTGCCTGGCGATCTGGCCATCGAATTAGAAGAGTGGACCCAGCTCTTCGATGATATTCAACCTGAAGACCGCACAGCGCTTGCGAACACCTATCCGCCATACGGATCGACTCGCGGTGACGATCTTCGCACCGATGAAACCTTCGTCGCCCTCTTGTGGAGAAACAGGGCAACGCTAAAGAGCCCAGCCGTTCGCGAGTTATTTCGCCGCTACGACGCGGACAAGGAAGCTGACAGAGCTCTGCTTGGTCTACTTTTGGATTACCTACGCAGCGTGGGGCTGGCGTGCGCAACCTCAGGCAGAGAGTTCGAGGCGAAGTCAGACGGCGTTCAGATAATTTTCGTCGACCTCTTTCTGAGCGCGGCGCAAAGAGTCGAGGACATGAGCCTTTCAGTCAACGGGTTGGCGAAGATCTCCGAAGCCAGGAAAGCCGACCCGCCGTTGGTTGTCCTCATGTCGCGAAGCAACGCACTGCCGGAGAGGCGAAGAGAGTTTCGCGATGGCGCGTTGTTGTTCGAGAGTAATTTCAGAATCTTGAGCAAAGACGACATTCACAACCAGGGCAAGTTGGAACGTATGCTAAGGCGTTTGGCGGCCCACTACGACGAGTCGAAGAAGCTGGCTGCCTTTGTGCACGCTTGGGAACAGGGACTTACCGGGGCACGCGATCGCACGACGGAGCTCATTCGCAAACTGCGGCTGGCGGATCTCGCGCAGATCTACCAGTTGTTGCTCTCAGCCGAGGGCGAGCCGACCGGCAGCTACCTGGTAGACATTTTCGATGACGTGCTCCAGCATGAACTCGAGCGCGACGAGCCAATAATCGACGCCGCGATAGTGCTCAACTCACTGGCAGGGGAGACGTATCCACCGCCGTATGTGCCCGGCGCTCCTGATCTGCAGGATTTGATCCAGCGCTCGCTGTTCCAGAACCGAGCCCGGCTCAAGCTGCCTGGCGCTCTCGGCAGCAGGATCGCCTTTGGCGATCTGCTTCGCGCACAGGGGACACCCGTCGAGAATGCAAAACGTCTGGTCGATGAGTTTGCCACGGATACTGTCTTTGCCGCGCTCACGCCGGCTTGCGATCTGCAGCGCAATGCCGCCAAACGAATCATGCTTCTTGTCGGCAAGCTGCGCCCTCTGACGCGCGAGTCTTGGACCTATGGGGACGAAGGAGTCAAGACGCCGGTTGTCGAGATGCCGAATGGAGCTCGCTTTTGGATCAGGTGGGACTTGAAGCACGTTCTTGCGTGGTCACAGGAAGAGATCGCTGCTCTCCTCTCTGCGTCAAGACTTGAAACAGTGGCAAGGCTTAGGGAGTCGCACGCGCTAGAACTGCAGCAAAAGCTTCTGTCAAGCCTTGGTCGAGTCGGGCTGGCCGCCCCAATGCCGGCCACATTCGAAATGCGGGTGGAGGCATACTATCCCGGCGTGGACAATGCCCTAAGACAGCTTCACGTGTCTGCTCTGGAAGACGGGGGCGTATGCTTCGTCGGACGCGCCAAGATCGGCTCCAAGACTGAGGAGAGGCTAGCCCTCACGGAATCAGCTTGCGATGCCCTTATCGCTGCGCTCGAGTCCCTCGAGAGCACCATAGTGCATCCGCTCGCCCGGCCGCTGTTCGCGGAGCTCCGCGGATCGAGCACCCTACTGGAAGCGCTAGAACGTGGCTTCCCACTGAATTCGACGAACGCGCAAGAGTGGAAGGAGATCGCGGCCGACAACGGGAAGGTCGTCGGCTTTGTTCGGCGCTCCAAAATTGCGGATGGTGACAGCAGTCTGCATCGACAGAGACTGTCAAAGGCCGGCGTGATCTTGACTGTGTTCCCGGCGGGCGAGCAACCACATGATCCAGCTGGAGCGACGCCGACGCCAGAGGAGCCGGCTGCGTCAGATTCAGCGGAGCAAGCCGACGGTAACAGCTAGGAGTCTCCGGCTGGCTTTTTGGCAAGTAAATTGAGCCAAGTGAGCGCTGCTCTCCCAGGCAGGCTGTCTTCCGAGTCCCATATCCTCAGTAATTGAAAGTTGGCGTCCTTCAGAGCTAATCGAAGCGCAGAGCTGTCGTATCTCGCGAAGAAACGACCGTCTTCGCCTACTAGATCTCCCGCGCCACTCTGAACCGAGAGAAAAAGAACCCCGCCGCCCACCAACGCACTGTGAATGCGTCGAAGCGCCTCGGGGAACACCCTTCGGGGCAGATGCAAAAGCGAGGCGCACGCCCACACGCCGTCGAATGCATCGCTGAGCTGTAGATCCTCCACCTTTCCCACCAACGCTTCCGCTCCTGAATACCGTCGTGCGATTTCGACCAGAGCTGGAGAGGGGTCGATCCCAACCGGGTCGAATCCCCGCTGACGAAACGCCTTCAAGTCCCGCCCACCTCCGCAACCCACGTCTAGGATGCGCGCGGCTGGGGGCAACAAAGCAAGAAAGGGAGCGTAGAGGTGAGAAAGGTCGGCGCGCGACGTCTGCTCAGCATACATAGCGGCGTTTCTTTCGTAATAGGCCAAGTTCGCCCGTTCGACGATCGCTTCCTGCAGACTCGGTGAACCCATGCCTATGCAGCCTCCGGCCGGTTGTGCCGCCACTCCATCACTTCGCGATTGATGGCGTTAAACCCCTCGTCCACAAGCTTTTGCATCTTGATTGGGAACGTCGCGTGTTCATCCGCGGTGTTCGCTTTGCGCTCATAGCCACTTTGCACCTGTTTATGCAGCCGAGTGAGAACGGCGTAATGCGCAAGGTATTTCCCCATCACATCCATGAGATCCTCGTCGTCGTCCTTGTCGTCAGCCCGCGCGTAGCCCGCCTTCTCTCTTATGAGCTCGGCCATCCGCGCGCCGGTCTCCACGACGTCGTCGAAGTAAGGCTCGACGCCATATCCACGGTTATAGACCTCACCAATATGCTTCACCGTCCTAAAGCGCGTCCATTCGCCATCCTTGCGAATTTCAAAGATTTCATTGTCGAAGTCGGCGCCCTGCCGCTTCTCCAATCTGAATATGTCTGGCACCGCCGCAGCCAGCGCGCGATTCATTTGACGATACATAGCGTTGGATTGGCCAAGCAGGGCGCGGAGCGGGCCATAAAGCTCTGAGAGCTGCTTTAGTTGCCACTCAACATAGGAGTTGGCGACCTCCGCCTGCACTTGCTCCCTGTTGAGGGTTCGCTGATGTCGGATCAGCAACCACTGCCCTAGAAGGCTAGCAGACACCGAGACGATCACGATGAGCAAAGCATTTATAGCGGACCGATCGCTCAACCTGTCGGCACGCTCTGTCGATTTTGCGATAGTCCCCTCTAGTGAATTGAGTCGAACCGTCGCGGCGACAAGATCACTGCGGATCTTGTCGTCCAACACCGTCGAAGCAGCCTGCTGGCCCTGAGAGCTGGCGGCGCCCGCCGGAACGGCGGCTGCCCCAGTCATGGCTGGAGCGGCCGCCCAGGCAGTTCCCACCAGTGCCAACATCCACGCGGCCGTGATGATCTGGCCAATCGCAGCGCCCCAATGTTGACAGCTGTCCTTGCTCATGAGTTGTCCGCTGCAATGGCTTGGACTGCCAAAGCGATGTCGTCATCGGATAGAAAGGGAGCCTGAGCGAAGACCAATCCTTGCTCGCCATTCAGCTTCGCCGCCAAGTGCCCCTTGCCCAAGAGCATCTCTGCCCCCGGTCGGTCCAAGGCGATTTTCGACGTGGCCTCACTCGCAACCTTCAAGATTAGTCGATTCCCCAAATTCTCTCGCAGTTGCATAGGCATCACGTCTTTGTCCGGACGCTGAGCGGCGAAGATCAGATGGATGCCTGCCGCTCGCGCCTTGACGCCGAGCCGTTGAACGGCCGCGCTCACAGCGCCTTTGTAACCGTCGTCGAGCATCCAGTCCGCGAACTCGTCGTGCACGAGAAAGACCATGGGGAGCCGGCCTTCGGGTGGGGACTTCGCATTGAAGGTCGTCAAGTCTCTCGCTCGCGCTGCGGCGAAAAGTCGATATCGGCTTTCCATTTCCTCAACTAAGCCTTGAAGCACGGTCGTGGCCCGTTCGCGCGTCGTCACGATTGGTTCGCGCATGTGGGGTAACTCTTCCAAAGCCGAGTAGTCCACTCCCATTTTGGGGTCGATCAGCACGATCTGAGCGAGGCCCTTAGGATTGGTCGCGGCGATATCCAACAAAATCGCTTGGAGGAGGACGGATTTGCCGCTTCCCGTAGCGCCGGCCACAAGCGAATGAGGCTCGTGCGAGGCCAAGCCGCCAAATTCGCCGCCGAGGTTGAGATACAGCAGCGAGCCATTAATCTCCTGCAAGCCCAGGACAAAAGACGTGTTGATGCCGGCCGCGTTGCGATTTACCGAGCGCTTAGCCCACAGCTCCCAGAGCGACACGGACTGCCGCTTCGAGCCGGCAATCGTCACGACGATTTCACCAGGCTTGGGCTGCACGGTGACGAGGTTGATCGCATGGGTGGTCAGAAGCTGCATGCGCTTGGCTTCGATGTCTTCCACCCGCAGGCGATCCGACCCAGCAAGCTTGACCAAGCAGCCGTTCGGCGTGAGACGCGTGCCCAGAACCGCGGCTTGCAGGCCGTAGCCATTGAGCGCGGTTTTGAGCTTGCGAGTCATCTCGTTCGCCCAGTCTCCACGCTCATCCACAGCCCCAGCCAAGCCTGCGGTCTTGGCTGCCACGAGCGAAGCGAGTTCATTAGACGGCGCCCCCCCTATGCCGTCCACCCCAGGACTAAATTCGGTTGGCGATTCGATCGCCGCCGGCGCCTGCGTGTTTGCCGAGTCGGCCTTGGCCGGGGACGGCTCGGGCTGTTCAATTGCAGGAGAAGGGTTTGGCTCAACCACCGCCTCACTGCCGGTCGCCAGCAGCTCCATCATCGCAGTCCATGCCACCCTAGCGGCCGGGGGCTTCGCTTCCAACTTAAGCCACGGCTCCTCATGCCCAAGCTTGGCGCGGACCGCCGCGGGGTCTTCTTTGCGCGCATACGCCTCCACCAAGCTGCGAAGCTCAGTGCGTTCATAAACTTCTTGCCACGCCTGGACGCCCTCGTTGTCGTCGACCAAAATTTGTTCGGAGGCCGACTGTGCAACGGATGGGTCGGCGGAGTGGACAAACACTTGCGAATAACCTCGCAAGGAAATCAGCGCCTCGCCCTCCCGCAGCTTCGCCCTCGCCCGCTCCAAGAGCCCTGAGCACCCCGGCGGTATGTCCGCATCCAGGAGCAGGTCGGCTAGCCTCGCGAGCCATACGTCACGATCAAGCCTACCGGGGTCGCCGAAGAGCGCGGCGCGGAAAGTGGACAGGGTCGCCATGAGTTGAGCCTTGGACGAGCGCTTGGCCTCTGCCGCGCCAGGTCCCGTGACGTATTTCGATTCGACCACCGCGATGTGAAGATGCGGCACGCCGTCCCGCTCTTCCACGCACAGCCCCAGGATGTCGGCGATTCGGCTTTCTTTTTGCGCCAGCCAGTCCGCGTAATCGTCCAACAAGAAGAAGACATTGAAGGCCTGGCGGGTGCCCGATCCCGACAATTTCCTGAACTCGTTTTCCAGCAGATATCGACTCATGACTAGGCCGAGCATCTCTCCCGCGGAGACGCCCCGCTTGGCCGCTCTTAGCACGATGTCGCCAGATACCGATAGCGCGTCCCTCTTCATTCGTTCAGCCACTTCGCCCAACTTATCTTGCGGAATCGAAAGCCCCAGCTCGGCCAGCCGACGCTTGGCCAAAACCCCCAGCAGGCGCAGCTCCGAAGTGGAGCTCACGATCATGTTTCTGCCATTGGTCGAGGCACGGCGGTAGCGGACCACGGTTATTCCGTTCGCTTGGAGCTGTCGCTTATCGAGCAGCTCGTCGTAGGTCGCGACCCATTCAGCCAGCGCGTGAGCGTCGTTCAGCGTTCCCCTCAGGCTTTCGCTTTGCAGCGAAATACGGCGCGCTGGCAACAGGTTCTGCCCGTCCACAGGGTCAAGTTGACGCACGACGGACGCCACCGCCCCCACGTATGCCCAGCCCGAGCCTGTCTGCCTTGGGCAGGTCAGGAACGTGGTGGACTTGAGCTCGTTCTCGCCCGATACGCTGCGATAAGACCATCGGGAGGGCGCGTGCTCCAGACTCGATCGCTCGTTGGTCCAATCCACAGGAATCCACTCAGCGGCCGCCGTGCGCGACACCACGTCGTGCAAGAAGGCAATGTCGTATGGCCGAAACGCCATTTCGGACCTGGGGGGCGTCGCTGATGGGGGAACAACCGCGATGCGCAGCTTGGAAATGAAGTTCTCAGATGTTTCGCTTACGACGGGCAGGTCCGGGTCATCCCCCGCCTTGGTCACGAGCTCAGCGTAGACGCGGCGCAGCTTCGCGGGATCGCGATGCCGCACCGAGACGTTGCATTGGAAGTCCGACTCCGATTGCTCCGCCGAAAGCTGGCGCACGACGGCCAACGGCAGCTCCGCCGCGTCTGCGTTATAGAGCAGCACGCTCAAATTGTTCGCCTCGTGCGGCTGCAAGACCACGTAACGGGCCAGCAGCTCTTGAACCTGTTTGGCGGCAGAGGACGGGTCCACGTCGGTCAACGTGTCCTCCTCCCCTCGGACTGGCCGTTCGAGCAGGCTATAACCATTCACGGTGCTGCTTTCCGAAACGAGCATCGGCGAGCCGTTGCGTTGAATGACGGCAATTTCGGGATAGAAAGGGTGGGCGAGCTCCTCGGAGAACTCTCGGAAAAAGATTCCGCGGTCACCGAATAGCACGTTCGTCCCACCCAGAATGTGGGTCACGAGGCCCGCCACGCGACGGGTCTTGACGGCCAAAGCCTTCATGCGTTCAGGGTGCCAAGGCGGAATGATTAGGCAAGGTTGCTCGCCGGACACGCGCACGGTCCCGATCGAGAGGATTTCGGACACGAGCCTTGAACGACAGACATCGCCCCGCGCGTGCACGGCCAGTGCTCGAAGGAGCGCTGCAAAGGATTCCGCCTGCCGCATCACCGCCTCGCCGTGCAAACCGACTGAAATGAAGTCATCAAGGGCTTTTATGTAGTCGGCTTCGAAGACGTTCCAGGCAGAGCGCACGATGTCGCGCTGCTCCGGCATCAGTCGGCCCTCGACCGCCAAATCCTCGATTCGGCGCTTGATGTCAGCCCTGAGGCTCTTGAACTTCGCAGGAGGAGGCACTAAAGACCCAGCGTCGCGCAGGAAGGTCGCTTCGAGCGTTCCGGTGTCCAGGAGCGACACGCTCTGGACGCCACCCTTCTTGCTGACCATGCGACGAGGAACCTCAGTGCAAGCGACGGCGCCCTTCTCCTTCAATCGCGTCATGTCATTGACGAGAGAGAGCCCAATCGACTCGGGCTTGTAGGACCAAAGAAGCTGCGTCTTGTCCACGACCTCCTCCACTGAGCCTTTGCGCTCGACTAGAGACACCTCGAACTTGATCTGGACAGCCGCCCTGGCCACGGAACCCACAGGCTTGGGCTTGTCCTTGCGATTCGCCTTCTCCCACGCAAAAAACTCCGGGTATCTGAAAAGCGGATCGGGCAGATTTGCCACGCCCATCTTCTCGACACGCCACTGGACCTTCGAGCCCATCAGCTCCTTGAGCCCACGATACATCGCTGAAAAGTAGGATCCCACGTCGTGGTTGAACCGCTCTCGCCACTCCTTGCGGCCTTTGTTGACCGTAAGCCGCAAGAAGCGTTCATAGCTTGACGGCGCCGCGCCAACCACCAAGCGATGCGCGACGCTCGTGAAGCCTTCGAAGAAGTCCGTGCATTCGATGGGCTTGCCGAAAATTACTTTTTCCCATCGCGCATGTAGCTTGGCGTCTTGTTCGAGGAATCGGCGATGAAGCTCGAAGAACGCTTCATCGTCATCGTTCCAGTCCGATCGTCGCTCGCGGGTTTTGAGATCTTCAAGATGCTTGCGCCACTGCTCGACGAGGACTTCCGCGTCCGAACAATCGTGCTCGAAGAAATAGATTGTCGATTCCGCCAATCCTTGCTGGCGCTCCCTCGGCCTCTCAAAAACAAAATGAACCCCGTCCATCTCCCATTCGAGATGGGCGACCGCAACGGATGTCTCGTGATCGCCCATGGGGGCATTGATGAACGCCTCCAATTCCGCGCGGACGGCGGATTCGATCGATTCGCCGTTCTCTTCGAGCCTTTGACGCATTTCGTCAGGGTCGAGCGGTTGGCCGTTCGCGCGCTGCCTGCCGAGCAGCGGAGCGCGGTTGGTGTATAGCTTCTCGAACGCCTTGCGCCAAGGGCCGATCGAAGTTCCATAAGTCTTGGCGTTGGAAAAGAACGACGTATCCCTGGGAAGGCCGATTTCAGGCAACGACCAGCCTATTGCGTCGCGGATTGGGTGGCCGCGTGCGGGCAACGATGCTTCGCTGATCCTTGAACAGAAATGGCCGAGCTGTACAAGGGACAAATCAGTCACCGCAATCAACCCGCGCAGAGCCGCCCTGAACACCAAGCGGTCCTCGGGTGTCGGAGCGATGGCTGCGACGTGGCAAGTCGCCTCTACCCAGGCCTCCTCGTTGACCCTGAGTTCCTTAGCGCCCAAGGCAGTCACATGCCCTAGCGTGTCGGCGAGGTTGTGTTCGTTTCCATTCGCAGTAAGCAACGCCTGCATCGAAGTGCCAGCATTGCGGACAGCGCCGGCATTGAGGTCGGTCAACGCCTCAGGGGGGAGGCCTTCGCCTGAAACCAGAGCCGCGGGTATCTTCAAGTCGACTTGTGAGGCCAACTCGTGGTTGCTGAGGATTTCCCGCACGATTGCGGCGATTTGAGTGGGGGCGAGCTTGTCGAGCCTGAACAAAGCGGCGGAGTCTGGCAACGAGCCATCAGCTTGTCTGGCGTCGGCCAAGCGGCCCGAGAGAATAGTGGCCGCGACGCGCCCAATGATTCGGTCGGCCAGCATCACTCACCCCCTCCGACGCCAAATGGATTCTCGACAAAGGAGCATGAGTCGGAGAGGCGCCGGACAAGTCCCAAACCAACGAGCCTAGTTTCGAGGTTCCCCCGGTTGTCGCTGAGAGCCTCTTGGTCCACAAGCTTTTCGCTGACCAGCCGGGCTCCTTCTAGATCGCCGATGACGATGCCATATCGGACTTTGGCTTCGGCGAGAAACTCGTCGAACTGCATGCGATCGTCAACCATGGTGACCACCAAGGCTTTGAGCAATCTGTCGTTGGGGGCGTAGCGCGTGCGCCGCGATAATCGCCTCGAACTGAGTCCGATGGCTCGGGACCAGGCAGCGTGGATTTTTCCGAAGTGTTGCTCATGTCGCGACTCGGCCTTGTCGACGAGTGTCTTTATGAGCTGCTCACCTGTGGAGTTGATCGAATCGGCGTCGTCCCCGCCGTCTTTGGGCGGCCATTGGAACGAGTCTCGCATCAACGCCGCGAACGCGCCATTGGGATCGTCCGATACCGCTGCGACGGCCCAACCATCCGTGAGACGGATACCCTCGATGGCGGCCCTCACGGCAGTAAGGGACAGCGCCTGGTTGTATTGATATGACTCGCCAGAGAGCATGCGCACTTTCGTGCGTTCCCGAGAAACCATTTCGCAGATGATCTCGACCGGCTCGGCATCGCCAGCTTGGGCCTTCGCGCACTCAAGAAAGTAGAGCAACAAATTCAATCCGGCGCTCGATATCAAATGCTCCAAAGCGTCGTAGACGGGCATGTCCCTTGACAAGATGGCGAGCCAGTCGTCGCAAAGCCGGTCGAAGCGCGGATGACTAGCGTGTGGCAAATAGCCTACGTCGCGGGGGTCGGCAGCATGCTGAGCCTCGCCTTGCAGGCTCTTCACCAGCCTGTTCATCGGAGCCGACGAGTCAAAGAGACGTTTGACGAGTTGGTCGCCCAATTCCGGACCTCTTTTTGCTCGGCAAAGCATCAAGTACAGCAGCTCGCCGCTGCGGGCGAAGAAGCGGCGATCGTTGGACGCGCCGCCGTCGGAGTCGATTCTCAAATCCTCATACAAAGCGTCGGGGCCGAAAGGAAAGACGAATTTGGAGCTCCACCTCTTGTTGCTGCGAGCCTCGAAGGAGGAAGAGCGCAGCAGTTCGATGGCCTTGGCGAAATCCTCGAAGCTCGTGAATACATCGCGCAGGTAGCCCATGTCGAAGTCCCCGAGCGACGCGGCGTCTTCAGCGAACCGCTCAAGCCATTCTTTCCACTTTTCCGGGTCCGGTAGCGCCTTCTCGCGTATCGACTCCACGTAAGGATTGTTGAACAGCAATCCGCGAAGGCGGATTTGCCGTTGCGGCCGGTACCGGACGCGATCTCCAACCTGTGCCCGTAGAGGATTGTCGGTGTTCGATCCCAGCACGCCCAGAAACTCGAGCATGGCCAAGTGGGGAAGCTGCTCGTCGTAAAGGCGGTGTCCCCAAATGTGCTCGTCGACAGCAAAGTCAACTCCGTCTATCTTTTGCCTCATGCCCCAGTCCTCACTGTGACAGGCCTAGAGAACCCGTGGCCGCTGTGCTCCACCTCGATGAAGTTGAGGGTGAGCGCGCCATCGTTCGAACCTGGCTCCTCGTCTTCTTGAACGCGTGAAATCCGCAGAAGCTCCGCCTTGCGCAAGAGCTTGGCCTTGAAAGCGAGCATGTCCTCCAAGCATTCGTTGGAGAAGCTCCCGGGCAATGCGCCATCGGCGACCCGGCATAAGAACTCGAAACGGACAGGCGAGAGCGTGAAGTTCGCCGCGTGTGCGGCGCCTTGAGCCAACGCAACGTCCAACGCCGCTGTTCCGTTCAACGGATCGAGCTTGATCCGCATGCCAACGCCGGCCGATCTCCTGGCCGGCGCTTCAGTGTCGCATAGCACGCTGATGCGACTCTGGGTGAACCCCCCGGAACTGGCGACAAACAGCTTGTCGTTGTTCTCGATCAGCAACCCGGTCATCACTCGGTTGAGTCCGCGGACGAGCCTGGCTCGAACGGTCTCGCTCACAGGCTTATTCTCCGAAAGAGCCTTAGCCATCTCCAAATAGTCGCCCGCGAAGCGGAAGGCGGTCATTGCCCAATGGCCGTAATCGGCCTCCCCTTCCGGCAAGGTGAAGAACAACCTTCGGCGCTGGGCGACAAGGCGATCCAAGAATTCCTCGGCGCCGCCGTCCACCCGCGCCGCCTCTTCACCTTCGAGATATTGTTGCAGTGAGGCAAGATACGCCGCTGTCGCTCCATAGACTGGGTCAATCCTAAGCAGCCTGTCGAAATCCGCCGCCAGCTTCGGGTCGTCGGCGCCATAAACCATGAGCCCATCGGCCGCGTTTGTCGTCTCCGTCCCCACTGCAAACGCGGCCAATGAGCGGAACACCGGACTCTTCATAGCTCTGCGGACTGGTATGTTCGCCCCGAATACATTCCCGTAAAGGCTAGCGCTCTCGACCGTCCCACGCTCTTGCATCTTCGGGATGTCCGCGCAAGCCATCAATCCTTCTTTGGCTCTGGGGTGGCCGAGGATCATGTTGGACGCGAGTGCGAGCAAATCGCGGACTGGTGAATGCCAGCCGTTGAGCCGCGCCACTTCGACAACGTCGCCCAGGCGACGGGCGAATCGCCCTCCATCTTCAAGCCCAAGCAAGCGATTCCTGTTTTCGTGGATCGGGCAAATCTTGTCATCGACATGCTGAGGGCAGTTCTTGCAGTTCTCCCACTCGGGATGGCCCGCCACGGCCATGATTATCTCGTTAAGTGAATCGCGACGGGTGGCGCGGCTCAGATCGAAGATCGCTAGCTTCGTTGGCGGCGCGCCCTGTTGCAGAAATGCGTCCTGGATCGGCTTTCGGAGCGGATGCACGCGCCCTTGCCGATGTCCCGCGTCGCGCATCCTTTCAAGGATTTGGCCGTGATTCGCCGCCAGCACCACAAATGGCGAGGCTTCCTCTCCTAGGACAGATGCTTCGAGCAAGGCCAACGCCTTGTCGCTTTGCTCGTCGCTCAATTCGCTTAAATCCTTCACGAAGACAGCAACGCGCCCATCTGGCAGCGTCAACTCATTGACAGGAGCCGACGACGCCCACTCCGCTTCCATGCCTCCCAAATGGGTCCACAAGCCTCGGCAGTGGTAGGTCTTGCCATCCCCCGCAGTGCCCGCGATCAGGATCGAGCCTGGAAGCCCGGAGTCGATCCGTTGCTTGATTCTTTCAAGCTGCGGACTGGCCAATGTGATCGGCAGAACCTTGGCTTTCGCAAGAGCCCCCGTGACGTATTCGTCAAAAAGAGTTAAGTTGTTGGGGGTCGGGCCATACGAGCGCAAAAATCTGATCCATGCGCTCCCTGGTTGATTGGCCACATTCTGGCTTACTGTCGATGCACTGCCCATCTCGGAACTCCGTCCTTGTCTTGAGGGCCTTCCTGCAGCCACCCTCCGCCTTCCTCTTAGGGGGCTCCTGCCCCTCGCCATTATTGCGCTACAGCGCCCGCGACAGGCCAAGATTCGGTGACTCATGGGCGCTTCAACGACGGATCAAGGCTTGGTGCGCCGAGAAGGCGAAGGACTTGATCCTGGGGCAACTCAGAAGGTTGACGCTCCTGCCCGCGGAAACCACCGCGGATCAATTGCATATTTCGGTAGCTTGTGGTCAGTTGGTTTAGCAGCTACTGATCATTCAGTTCGATGATTCTTGATCAGCCGGTTCGATACCTTGATCACCAAGAGGTGTCAATCCGCTTCTTTGACCACACAAATCATTCGAGCCGAATTCTCCGATCACTGCTGCCGGTCAAAAATTGCCGGTCCCGGCGCGCAATTTGAATGTCCGTTCAAGACTGACAGCGGACTTCAAGCAACTCTGGGCCGACCCCGGTACGTCGAACCGCGAGCGCAAGCGAATGCTCGACCTCATCATCGAGGACGCTACCCTGGTCAAGCTGCCTGCGGAGGGAACCACCAAGGTTCACGTGCGCTTCAAGGGCGGCAGACGCACATGCAATCGCAGCATCACAGCCTGCGCCGCCGCGGGGTGCGCCTTCGCAGTCTCGATCTGCAGCGGCACGAATACCGGGCTCGGGTCGACTCGCCTCACCGACCCCGCCAGCTGCACACTTCCAGCTTTGTGGCGCTTGCCTATCCATGACCGCAGCAAATTCGCGTTGATGCCGTACTGCATCCCGATCCGCGCCACCGAAACGCCCGGTTGCAGGCACGCTTGAACAATCTCGGCCTTCGCCTTCGGGTCGTACGTACAACGGCCATCTCGCTTTCGCCCCGTCACCAATCGGCTCGCCAACTCTGTGTTGATCTCTGACATACCTGTCCACGTAGTTCTACATAGACACGTAGCTTCCTTGTTCCGACGCCCGGACGGAAGACGGGGTTAAATGACCGCTTACGTTGGTTCAGCGTCGGTCCTGCGATGCTTGCCGCTGAAAAGGCCAGGGCTCTTGTCGGCGCAATGCCGAAGGAGCGCGTCCTGACAGAAACCGATGGGCCCTTCGCGCAGCTGGACGGGGAAAGCGCAAAACCTTGGGACGCAGACCGCGCTACCTCTTCCATAGCCGATCTGTGGAGTCTGTCCCGCTAAGAGGTGGATCGGCAATTGCACGCCAATCTGCGCGCCCTGGTCGCCAAAGAGAGACCCGGGTGCCGCTTCATCGACTGACTGAGTCAGCTCCACGAACGACGCCAGGTTTTCCAGCATGGCCGTGTCGCGCCGCTCGATGGCGCGGTCCAGCGCCAAGTTTACCCGCCGCTCGATCTCGCCGGCGGTGATGAAGTCGTCCTGCGTGGCCGGGTCGGGACGCGAACGCGCCCCCTCCGGGGGCCTGGCGCCGCGGATCAGCTCCTGCGCCGCCTGCACCGCCGATCGCGGGGCTTGTCCGCGCCCTCGCTGGGCGGCGCGTCGGCGTGGCCCTGGCCACCGTTGCGAAACAGGCGCGGAATTTGGTTGAGCAACATCTGGGGACTCCTCTAGTTGGAAAGGTGAGCGGCATTGAACTGGCCTGGCTGCGGGAACCAGGTGGCGCACCGCGGCGGCTTGCTCTTCCTGCGCGACGCCTTCTGGCCCGCGCCCGGCGCGCGCTGGCGCTGCTGCTGGATGCGGCTCGCGTCGAACTCGTGCTGATCCTCCAGGTCCATCACCACGCAGATCTCGCTGAGCGAACAGGTGATGTTCTGGCGCCACAGCGCGACGCGGGCCTGTTTGCTGGTGCGCACGAAGCGCTCGCCCAGCACCGTCAGCGTCCAGCCGCCCTTATCGGAAACCACTGCCAGCTTCTCGCGCGCGGCGCGCGCGAGCACCAACTGCACGATCTGCCGCGTCTCGGGCACGGCGGCGGCCACCCAGGAAGCCAGGGTCGACTCATCGGGCCCGCGCGGGTAGCGCGCGGCCAGCCGCCCCACTTTGTCCAACACGTAGAACATGCTGGGCACCGGGTAGGGCTGTTCCAGGTGCGCCTCCACTTGCTCTTCCAGCTCATGGGGCAGCAGCCGCGCCAGCATCACGCGGGCCTTGCGCACCGAAGGCAGGGCCGCAGCGCTGCTCGGGCGGGACGCCGGCACGGTTTCCTGACACGGCGCGGCGCTTTGCCGGGACGAATCGTCCGCCGGCTGAAACGATTGACGCTGCTTGAGCGCCACTGCGGGGGAATCGGTCTTCATGGTTTCGCTCCTTTTCGCGCTAACGGTGGTCGATGCCGCGCTCAGTGGCTGCGCGCCACCGACTGCGTGACGACCCTGGACAATTTCAGCGCTGGCGCGCCGTGACTGGCATCGAAAGCCTGCGCGCCCACCACTGCGACATAGAAGGCCAGCAGGCTGGCGGCACCCCGATTGCCACGGGCGGCGGCCGTTTGCAGCAGGCGCAACCCGGTCAATTGGTCGCTGGGGCGCAACTGCCCGCCCAGGTGCAGTTGCGCCAGCTCGCACATGCAACGCGTGCAGCCCGCTTCGGCTCCCTGGCTGTAATAGAACGCGGCGATGTCCGGCTGGGCGCGCGGCGCGGCCCAGTTGGGCAAGCAGCGCGCGTACCACAGGCCCAGGTGGTACAGGGCGCCGTGCACGCCGTGCATGCTGGCGCGCATATAGCAATCCAGCGCGCTCGCATGGTCCTGGCACACGCCCAGTCCCATGCGGTAGGCATCTCCCATCAGGTTGTGCGCCATCGCCAGCACCAGGGGTCGGTCGGCCGCATCGCAGATCACCAGTTCGATGAGTTCGACCGCGCGCGCCGGGTCGGCATCGATCCCCTGCCCCACCAGCATGCAGCGCGCCAGCAGCAAGGTGCCTTCGGTGTGGCCGCGTCGATCCAGATCCTGCAGGCGCGCCAGCGCCTCCGAGCGCGAGCCGGCGCTGTTCTGTTCCAGCAGAACCAGCGCAGCGAGGATGGCCTGCGCCACCGGTCCGCCTGCGGACAGGCCAATTCCGGCCAGGATGTCCGGCGCGGGCTCGTGCGCCGGCGGCGCGGCCTTGCGGGCGTGGCCCGCTTCGGGCATGGGATGGATGCGCTTGGACGCGCCGGTCTGGGTAGCTTGGGATTTCACGGGGACTCTCCTTGAAGAAATAGAAACACGGGTTGGGAAACGAAACGGGTCAGAACACTTCGAAGCTGGCAAGCTTGTTTGCAGCAGGTGAGTTGCAGTGCACGAGAAGGCACGGGCGGCCCACAGCGGCGGCCAGAGCTGCCAGCAGCGGCTCATTGGATTCATGCGGCGTCACAGGCACCGGACCATCCCAGGCGCAATTGACCACGTCGCCCATTGGTTTGCCATCCGCCGGGCCGCCCAGCACCTGCAGCCGGGTAATGTCGGCAGCCTGCAACGCAGCAACCACCTCGGGCTTCTTGAAACGGGCGGCCATCGCCAGAACGTTCTTCTTGCTGAAATCCAGCAGAACGCGGTGCCCACCGATATAAGACTTGGCCGCCGAGGCGCGCCCGTGGCCCAGGCGCTCGGACACCTCGAGCTCGGCCGCCAGGTGCGCCGCGCGATCAATCCGCGGACCGCCCAGGACCGGCGACGCCACACCGGTCAGCTGCTGATAAGTCATGTTGGCGTATTCGTGGCGAAACCCGTGGGGGGTGCAGCCCAGCCCCTTCTTGGTCAGCCCGATCTTCTTCTTGCACAGATAGCGGAAGTGCTCTACAGCCTGGTGCAACTGCATGCGCGGCTCGACGACCAGAATCCCTTTGGGGTGGTTCGCGGCCATGGCCTTGGCGCGTTCCAGCAGGTCGCGCTGCTGCACCGTCTCCACCGGCACAATGCGCGAGCGCCCGCCCTTGGAGCCGTAGGTGACCAGGATGTGCTGCCCCTTGTCGGCAATCGCCGGGCGAAACATCACGGCCTCCTGGACCCGCAAGCCAAAGGCTTCCATCAAGCGCATCTGCAGGGCCGAGACGAGGCAGTACTTCTCCATCTCGTCACACAGCGCCTGCGGATCAACGCCCTTGGAGCTCAGGGTCCTGGGCACGGCCGCGGCATACGAGCGGCGAGCTTTCAGCGGATCTGCCACCAGAAAAGCGATTTGCGGCACCGCATCGGGTTTGCCAAGCCAGATGCACAACCGGCGAAGCGCGGTGAGAAGGTTCTGCATGTAGGCGACGGACGCATCGTCCGCTTCCCACAGCGCCACCAGGGCCTGGACGTGGCTGCGGCCGAACTCGCTGATGTTCTGCAGGCGGCGGTTTACCCGGACCAGGTCTTTGACCGCTTTGCGCAGCCGCCAGCGGTAAGCCTTGTAGGACTGGATGCCCAGCTCGCGTTTGCGCCCGGTCGCCGCCTCGATGTTTGCCTGATTGACCAGCATGTCGACCTGGCGCAGCGGATCGCCGGGACACTTCTCCTGAATGCGCGCAATGAGCTTGTGGTTTTTCCCGGTCTCGCCCTTCTTCAGGTCATCGATGAGGTGCGAGCCCGACCGGCTGCCTACCGCCGCCCGCCTCGCGGGCTGCTCATCAAAGCTCGGCACGAGCTCGAGTTGCCTGCCACTGGGCTGGCTGTCATTGGCTGCGCCCACAGGCATGACTTGCCCGGGGCGGGCCGGCTGGTTGGTATCGACATATTTCATAGACGCGCTCCATCAACAAACATTCCTAGCCTCACGGCGGATCAGGGATGCCCACATGGCGGGCATGCCTCAACCGCCCCGAGGGGCTGCTCTGGCTTTACTTCGATGTCTGCTGACGGCGTTGCCTTTGCGACTGCTGGCCACTCGCGTGGCGCGGTCCATCGGCGCGGGATTTGCTTCGTTAGCACGTTGTCCTGCTCGTCGGGAATCCATTCCGACTGCCTCCCCCTTCCGGGGGAACACCGGTACCAGAGGTGGGTACCGGGGGTTGGTGATCCTCGTTGGGGGATCAGGTCCTTCCCAGGCGGCAGCCTGGGGATTGCGTTCCACTCGACCACCCCGCCAGGGTGATCCGCCGTTCCGTCCCGGTATGCCTGTCCGCATGAGCCGGTCTTGCCGGGGTCTGCGTGAGGCTCCCAAGGCGATGCCCATGATTCACATGGACACCCCATTGGGATCGGGAGGTGGGTACGTGGAAGTTTGTTTCGGACCGCCGCGCGACTAACGCGGCCGGTGGCTCATGCAGCGCCGCCAGTAGTGGCGACTGCATAGAGGTGGGGCTATGCCCCTATCGTGCTATCGCACAGCCTTGCAGCTGTGCTTGCGCCCTCACCTGTTGAAAACAGGTAGGGAACCATGGAGCCTGTGCAGGCTCGGCTTTTCCGCACGTAGCGGTGGATGGTTGCAATCCAATCCATCCGGGGTGGCATGTCGCCGGCGCTTTGCAGCGCTACCTCTCGCGAGGATTTTGAAAGGACTGGTAGGGCCCAGCTGCCACATGCTCATGGAGCACATGGGGAAATAGTACAGGAAAACTTCCTGTTGTGGGAAGTGGTGGTGGTGGGTTTTCCACAGCGGGTCCACCGCAGTTGGTGTTTTTCCAATTCTTTCTCTACCAGTTTCTCCATTTGAATTGGTCTGGCAACCCGCGTCGGCTGTGGGTTTGCGTACCTCTCTCTGTGGACCATTCAGAGTACGCCCAAGAAACTGGCAACGTTGCTTCCACGCATACAGTGGTTCGGATTTTCTGGTCCGGCCTACCAGGGTGCTGCGAAACAGCGCTGAAGGCTGACCCGCGTACAGACCCTGCAACTGAGGGACGCGGGGCAGCGTGGCGCGTTCTGGCCACGTTCTCGCCACATCCGAGCCACGCGGCCGCGAGAAACGTTCACGCGCAGGCATGTGTGGCGCGTTCTGGCCACGTTCTCGCCACATCCGAGCCACGCGGCCGCGAGAAACGTTCACGCGCAGGCATGTGTGGCGCGTTCTGGCCACGCTCTCGCCACGCTTGCCGACCCAGGACCACCGCGGGCGACCACTATTTGATCCCACGGCACTCCAAAGCGGCGTTTTCCCCGGTTTGCAACTCCCGGCACGCGCAACCCGCTCCATAGAATCAATTCACCCTTATTTCGTTTCTATAGGAGAGTCCCTGTGAGCAACCTCGCCCAGCCCCTGGTCATCGACGCCGCGGCCGTCGACGTCGGCTTTTTCGCCACCAAGTTCACCCTCGGTCGCCGCAACGACGGCGCCATCGATGTTGACCAATTCCCCTCGGAGGTGGCTCCCGCCCCCAACGGGCTGGTCACGATGCCCTTCGGCAAGCGCCCGGACGGCTTTGTCGTTGAAGTCGATGCGGCCAAGTATTTCGTGGGCAAGGACGTGCCCAACATGGTCAAGTCCTACGGCGCTCGCGCCGTCTCCCCCGAATACTCGACAACGCCTTCCTATAAAGCGCTGTTCCTGGGGGCGCTGGCCCATCTGGCTGGCCACTTCGGCGCCTCCCATCACGTTGAGATCAAGCGCTTGATCGTCGGCCTTCCCTTGTCGACTGTTGGCAGCCACAATCTTGCCTTGAAGAGGATGGTCGAAGGCACGCATCAGATTGCGTTGGACGATGGCCGTCTTCCGGTCCGAGTCCATGTAGCCAATGCCACAGTTGTCGCTCAGCCCATGGGCGCCCTGTTCAACGTCGGACTTGGTCGTTCCAAGCGCGGCAACACCCTGATTCTGGACATGGGCGGAGGCACGTTCGACTGGTTCGTCTGCCGCGGAGTGACCCCCAATCTGCAGCGTTGCGGCGCCGCTCCGATCGGGATGCTCAGCTGCGCAGCGGTGGTCTGCGAGCGCATCAAGCCGAACCTGAGCACCGATCGGGACATCATGGCGCGTGTTGACGAGGCGCTGCGCCTTTCACAGTCCACTGTCTTTGTGACCGGCCGGGACATCGAACTGGCGCCGTACCTGCCCGAAGTGGACGCCGAGCTGCATAAGGCCCTGGAAGCGATGCTCAAGAGCGTGGGCCCGCTGGACAACATCGACTTCATCCTTATGACCGGCGGAGGAGCCTCGCTGCTTTCCAAGGTGGCGGCCACCAAGCTGCGTGACTACCAACACCTCATCAACATGGACCCCGAGCCCGCGACTTCCAACGTCCGTGGGTTTCACGTCATGGCCGAATTCCTCAACGGGCAAATGGCGTGATCATGGCTGCGCGTATTACCCGACTGCCCGAGGTCCAGCGGATCAAGGCTGCTAAACAGGCGCCAGTCTTCCTGCGCATTCGACTGCGGCTTTACCCCACAAATCATCCTGGCCTGCTGCGATTGATGGAGCAGCACTCTGGTGCCGACCTTGTGACCATCATCCCGTACCTTGCCGAATTGGGTTTGTCGCGTTTGCAGTCATCGCCGACCGAAGCGCCAGGGCAGCCCGCAGGCGCCCGCGCCGGCGGTCCCGTGGACGGTGCCGTTGCGACACCGGGGTCGTCGGCTGCGCCTCGCGCGAGCGTTCCATCGCGTCAGCCCGAGACGCCTCCCGAATTACTCACCCCGTCACCGGAGCGAGTCAACCAATTGGTCGAAGCCAGTGAGTTTCTCGCCACGCTGGGGACTCTCTCGGGCCAAACGGGCACTCAGCCCAATTGACCCGGACTGACAGGGGGTTGACAGGCCGAGGTTTTGTGAGAAGGTTGATTCATACCCACAACACAGGGGATACATATATGACTGCATCGAACACCGAGACCACCGGCCGTGACTGTCGCGCCGACTTCCGGCTGCACTGCCTGGACTTGAACTATCTGGTCGACAGCGAGGCCGCCCCGGGCGGCAACCTGCACTGGCTCAATGCCGACAGCTTCTACGGCCCCATGGTGGAGCGCGTGCGCAAGGACTGGGCCAGAGTGCAGGACCTGGGTGGCCAGCCGCCCATCGACCCGTTGACGGCTGACGGGGTGATCGAGGTCATGGGCTTCGCCCAGACTGAGGAGCCGCGCGGTGCGCTCGCCTCCATCGCTTTGACCGGCAGGATCACCGCCGCATGCTGCCGCGAGTCCCTGCGCGCGCAGCGCGCCGCGTCGCGCCAGCGCGCCGCTGCCCGGCCCCGCGCTGCCATCAAGTCGTGAGTCTTGTGGGCAGACTGACGAATTTCGCCATTGCCGCTGCGGTTGTCGCGCGCGTGACTTTGGCCGCTGCCGCAGCCGTCGCCGCCCCGCCGCCGTTCACGACACAGCAGGAACGCTGCATCGCGCCAGCTGCCCGATACCACTCGGTCAACCCGTACGTGCTGCGAGCGATCCTGGTCGTCGAGTCCGGCTTGCAGCCCAGGGCGGTTGGCCGTAATTCCAATGGCACGCTGGACGTCGGGATGGGGCAGATGAACTCCGCGCATTTCAAGGAGCTGGCCGGTTACGGCATATCGCCGGCCAATCTGCTGGACCCCTGCGTTTCGACGTACGTCGCCGCCTGGCACCTGCGCAAGGCGATGGCCGCCGGCGGGAACACCTGGGAAGGGGTGGCCAAGTACCACTCGTCCACCCCCTACTTCAACCGGCGCTATCAGATCCTGCTGCACAACGAGTTGGTCCGAGCCCGCGTCATCGCCGGAAATATTCTGCCGGTACCCCCCTTGAAGTCGGCTGGCCGCAGCGCCGGTTCGACGCCACCTGCAGCGGCCGTTGTGGCCAAGAGCACGGCGGATCGACCGTCCATCGCCTTTGACAAGCAGTAGCCGCGCCACTGGCAAACGCACAACCATTCAACCGAAAGAGAAATCCATGTTCACCAGAACCAAGCATGTTGCCCAACTCGCCGCGGCGGCTGCCGTCCTGCTGCTGCTCGTGGCGTGCGGCCAGCAGTCTCCTGAAGACGTGATCAGGGACTTCAACAAGGCCATCGAAAAGGGCGACAAGGAAAAGGTGATGAACCTGCTGCATCCGGCGACACTGGCAATGCTGTCGGAGCGCAAAGTTGGCGCGATGGTGGATTTGCAGCGGGAGCACATGAAGGGGTGCGGCGGAATCAAGGCCATGGACATTCAACTCGAAGGCGACGACAAGTTCAAGCGCGGCAAGCTGACCACCACATTCGCCGGTAATTGCCCCGCCAAGACCGAGACGACCGGGGCCACCAAATTCGACGACAAGTGGCGCGTGGGCGGGAACTGACAGTGATTGGACGCAGACAGCTGCTGATCGCTGGAGCAATCGGCGCTTTGGCCGGCCAATCCGGCGACCAGGACAGCCGCGGGCGCGGCGAGCCCGCGCGCCGCCAACTGGCGTCGGTCGTTGCGACCGGCGACCTGGTCTTCAGGACCGGGGGCTCGATCGAAAGTCTGGCTGTACGCACTGCTTCGTATGGCGCCGACTACTCGCACGTCGGCGTGGCCGTCAGGACAGCCGAGGGCCTGCGCATCATTCACGCGCTGCCACCCGAGGGAGACGACCACGCCGGCGTCATCGCATCGACCTGGGCTGACTACGCCCTGGCCGACGACGTGCAGTCCGTGGCCCTCTACCGCATCCGCGGGCTGACCGTTGATGGCGGCGCTCGCATGGCCAATGCTGCGCTCAATCTCCTGGGCCGCCCCTTCAACCGCGCCTTCGTGCTTGACGAGGCCCACGGGCTGTACTGCACGCAGGTCGCCCTGCACGCCGTTTGCGCCGTCGACCCTTCCGTGGTGGGCAGCATCGCTCCTACCGCGATTCCCATGCTATCGGAGCCGGTGTACCTGCCCAGCACCCTGGCCCACTGGCCGCGCCTGGCGCGCGTCGCCTGAAAGAACAAAAGAGAGTCCACATGAAGAAGCGTTTCTTCCTCAAGGCCACCGCCGCCTCATCGATCGCTTTCCTGGGCGGCTGCGCCCAGACCGTGCCCAGGACGAGCGCCGCCGGCGCCGACAGCGCGCTCACCACGGTCAACACGACCGTCGGATTGCTCGGACAGCTCCTCGCGGTGCCCCCCGGCAATGTCGCTTCGAGTCCGGCATCGGCGTCGGCGCCGGTGCAGACTCGGCGCGAGCTGGGGGGGCTGCCCACCGCTCAAGAGCAACAGCAAGCCCGCGAAATATTTGAAGTGGTCAGTGAATCTCAGCCGGGCACTGCGCTGATGCTGGGCTCGCTGAGTGCGCTGGCCGTGGGCAAACAGAGCCTGCAACGGATCTGGCCCACCTTGCGCCCAGGTCCCGAGGCCGTCCAGGCGGTAGTGACTAATCTGGCCCGCCCGGCGCGCGAGGTCGTTCGGCTCGTGGTGGCGCAGACCACCGGTGCGCAGGGCCTTTTGCCCAAACCGGGCGTGCCCAAGGTGAATGCAAGCGGAGAGTTCACCATTCCGGCCGGCACGGTCTGCAACTTCGACCTGAAGGGCTATTGCATGGATGCACCCCTTCCCGCGCCGGTCAAAGATGATGCTCTCTTCCTCGTGCCCGCCGCAAGCCGCGTGCAGCCCGAACTGCTGGGTCTCTATCGCGCGCTGGTGGGCTGGATGTCGCAACCCAAGAATCAGGACGTTGCAGCGTTCGCGCTTTGGACGCTGACTGAAGCGGGCACCAGCAGTTCCCGGGCTGTCTCCCCCTCCCCTGCTGTGTTGCGGGCCTTCAATGAGGCGATGCCCAATGGCGCGGCTGTCTTCCAGCGGTTCCACGACTCGCGCATGGGGTCTACCCGCCAGCGCCCAGCGGTCGATAGCGGCCCCGATGACGTGGGCAATCCCGCAGCGGTGCGCCAATTGCTGGATTTCCAGGTTGCCCAGGGCGTCCTGCTTTCCGACGGCCGCGGCGTCGGGTACATCATGCTGGCGCCCGGTGTTGCTGCCCGCGGCATCGGGACGTCGATGCTTATAGGGAATTACCAAGTGGTCAACGCCACCATCGATCCGTTCGTGTTCGGCGCAACAGACTATGTGGCTGTCCCCGCAGTGCGCAAGCAAGGCGTGTCAGGGACAACGCAGGTCGGCTCTCCCGCCTACGCCGAGCCCGCTCTGGACCAACCCTTCGTTCCGGCCGACTCGCTCAATCGCCTACGCGATCTGAACGCGGATCTCGAGGCGTACGTGCGCCAGCCGGTGTTCAAGGGGCAGCTCAACTGGATCGGCCAGCCCTTGCGGGCCGGCCTTATCACGGACCGCGCGCTGGCAAAGCTGCGCCAATACGATGACGAGTACCCCGTCAAGGCCGCCATCAGCGCGATGCCCGTCCTCGGTAATCTCATGGCCCTGTACGAAGCGGCCACGGGTCGCGATTGGCTGTACGACACGGAGCTGAGCGCGGCGGACCGGGCATTGGCGGCGCTCAGCACCATGCCCGGCGAGAACACCCTGCGCCTCGGACTGCGCGGCCTCGAAAAGCTGGGCGTGCTTGGGAGGGAGGCCATGGCGGTCCAGCCGGCCGCTGTGTCCATCGGCAGCAAGATCGGCCAAGAGGCGGTGGCAGTCGCTACGACAGCAGTGGATAAGCTGCGCGACTCGATCATCGACACTGTCTTCTTCAGGACTCCCTACCAGACGCTGCAGACCATGGCCCGCGCGGAGCGCACCGACGTGGCGCAGCAGCGATGGTCAAGCGAGCATTCGGATGGCGCAAGCGACCCAGCGTCGCCGCTCTACCAGGACCCCAACGCCGTCTTCAACTGGGTGGCCGACGGCTCATTCCAGTATGACCCGGGCGTCAGAAACGTTATCGACCAGGTCGCCTCAAGGCGCGTTCGCATCCCCTACTAGGAATCCCGCGCCTGCCCATGGGCGGCTGCGGAACCCGCACACGTCGCAAATTGACCAGTCCTCCCACCTGACCATCAACTGCACTCACCTAAGGAATTACCATGACTGCAATCGTCCAGGAAACTGTCCTGCCCGCCAACCCAAGATCCCGCTTGGCCGTGGCGATATGGTCCTCCCTCCAGTTTGCCGGCAGCTTCACCGATTTGTTGATTCACGAGGGCGAACCCATCCGCGTCAAATCGGCTCGTGGCTTGATTGCGCTCGAGGCGTTGGGCGTGCCCGGCGGCGATATTCGCCCCAGCCTGCAGGACATTCAGCAATTTTTTGCCTCCTATGTCTCCGAGGCAGGTGTCAGGGAAAGTGCAACTGAATACTGGGCCGAGTTCATCGCTCCCGCATTCAAGGAGCAGCGACCCGTCAACCGGTCGCTACGCACGCCAAACAATGAGATGCTGCGGTTCTCGATCCTCCAGCACGGCGGTGGCCGCGTAGGGATGATGGTGCGCGTCACCACGCCGCCGCCCCCACTCGACCAGATCGGATTGACGCAGGTGATCATGCAGCGGCTGCGCGACAACCCGAAGGGGCTACTGATCATCACCGGCCCGACTGCCTCGGGCAAGACCGCAACGGCGCTGTCTATCCTGGACTACATGAACCTACATGCGTCGGGCCACATCGTCACGATCGAAGATCCGGTGGAATACCCCATGACAAGCCGAGGCTGCCTGTTCACGCAGCGCTCGGTGGGAGTCGACGTGGCCACCTTTGGAAGCGGGTTGTGGGACGCGATGCGCATGAGCCCGGATGCGATCCTGGCCGGTGAAGTGCGCGACAAGGACACTGCGGACGCCGCCATCCTCGGCGGCGAATCGGGTGCGCTCATGATCGTCACGACGCATGGACGCTCGATTCCCGGCACCCTGCGCAAGATACTGATGCTCACGGGGGATGCTACGGCCCAGGCGATGCGTTCGGTCCTCGCCGGCTCGCTCATTGGCGTGATCCGGCAGGAGCTTGTGCCCTTTGCCAACGGGCAAGGGTACTCCATGGTCCACGACACGCTCCACGGATCGGAGACGGTCAGCAAGCTCATCGACCGCGGGGACTGGACCGCACTCGATGAGCTTTGCACGCGCGATGATGGAGCGAACTTCGTGTCGATGTACCCAGCGCTCAACGAGCTGGCGCGCACCCGCAAGATCGATCCGCTGTTGGCCAGTTCGATGTTCAGCCATCGACGGACCGGCCCTTACTGAGCAGCGTCGGTTTCGGCCCAGGGGCCCGACGGTCAACCGTCGAAGCTCACGCCCACCTTGGTGTTCGCCTCCGCGCACCCGGTCTGCAGCGCGTTCATGTCGAAGGTGTTTCCATTCGCCTTGTACGAATAGCCACCGGCCGTGCGGCCCACCGATCCGCCGGTACCCAGAGCAACGGACGCGCCCACGCGAACCTCATAAGAAGCGTCGGCCATGCCGGTGGCAAAGGCGGCGCACTCCTGCGGTGACATCACCCCGTTGCCGCCCATCACGAGCGCAAAATAGGTATCCGCACCCTGGATCGCGATGTTGTTGGACCACGCGTCGGCAAAAGTGGCTGAGTCGATGTACATGGGCGAGTGCGCGATGCCGAGCTTGTACAGCCCGGTCAGCCCCAGCGTCGTGAATGTCCCGCTCGCGCGCCAATACTTGCGAATGTCGTTGGCAAGCTGTACGGTCTTCACCGCCATGTCGTCGGCAACCTGACTCGTCTTGAGCGTTTTGAAACTCGTTGCCATGATTCCAACCGCGAGCCCAAGAACGGCAACGGCCAGCAGCAGCTCGATGAGGGCAAAGCCCCTTGTCGCGCCCGTCTTGTGCTTCATATCCTCTATCTTTCAAGAAACGTCACGCCCACCACTGTGTTGGCCTCGGCGCAACCTGTCGTCATGTTGCTTTGAGTCACCGGCTGGTTCCCGTATTTGTACGTGTAGCCGCCTTGCACCCAGCCGGCCGACGCGCCACCGGTCGACAGGTACACAGACGCCCCGGTGAGCACCGCGTATCCCGTGTTGGCCAGACGGCTCGCCACGGCCGCGCAGTCCGAGGCCGAGATCGGTGATGTGGCACCCCCAAGGGTCATCGAATAGACCCACGGGCTCTGGCCCATAAGCGCCACGGTATTGCCCCATGCGTCCCGGATGTTGGTGCCGTCCCAGCGAAACGGCGGCCGCACGAGCCCGAGATTAGCCACCATGGCGGGCGTCAGACCGGCGTAGGTGCCCACGCCCTTGCCTATGAAGCGCCGGATATCCGCGGCAAGTTCGACGGCCCGCTGGCCCTGCTCTTCCGCGCTGATGGATGATCGCGTCTTGTAGTACACGCCCGAGGCGATGGCCAGCAGGATTGACACCACGCCAACGACCAGCATCAGTTCGAGCAGCGCAAAGCCGTCCGCCGCCTTGCTCGACGGGATGGCGGACGGGGCCCCTGCGGCGCCATCGGTGCGGATTTGGTTCATGGCGGATTCCTGCTTCAATGCCGGTGCAGCTCACACCCTGGCGCGCCGGGCCATGGTGCCGCCTGACCAGTCGCGCGCGCCGCCTCCGTGATGAGCGGCCTGGCCTCCACCCCGTCCCAGGTTTAGAAGCTCTTGCCGATCAGTCGAGTCCTGCGCGACCGCGGCAGCCCGTGCGGGCAAGATCTTTCCCTCTTGCACCAGCGGCTTAAGCGAGGCCATGAAGGGCAAGGACAACGCCCTGGCGAAGTGCCCCTGCCGCAGCTTCTGCTCAAGGCCATGCAGCTTGTCGCCCGACCCGTCCGCGATCGCCGTCTGCACTTCCTGCACATTGCAGGCGAGCACCTCGTACGCCAGGTGCTTCTTATTCCTCGCGTTCGCGTCGGGAATCAGGGCCTGCGCAATGACGCCGACAAGCGAGTTGGACAGCGCGATCGCGTCGGATGCGCTGTCCAGATATGCCAACATCTTGCGAATGGTCGATACCGCCGCACCCGCATGGGTGGATGCCAGGACCAGATGCCCGGACTCGGCGGCGCGCAAGGCTGCGCGCATGGTCTCGGCGGTGCGGATTTCGCCGATCACGAGGATGTCGGGGGCGAACCGCATGGCGTCGAGCACACCCGCCTCGAAAGATTCGACGTCCACGCCGATCTCACGCTGGTTGAAGAACGACTTGATCGGCGTGTGCTCGAATTCAACCGGGTCTTCCAGCGTGATGATGTTGCTCGATCTGGACTTGTTGATCGCCTGCAGGATCGCCGCGATCGTCGTGCTTTTACCCGAGCCGGTGGGCCCTGTGACGATCAGCAGCCCAGCGGTCGCGGTCTCGATGAGTTGCTCGACCTGCACCGGCAATCCCAGCTCCCCGATGCTTCCTGGCAGCGCACGCAGGGCGCGCGCCATCACCCCGATGGCGTCTCCCATGTCCTGCTTCTGGAACGTGAAGCGAACCCGCAACGAAACGATCTCCTCCTTCCCATCCACCACGCGAACGTCGCGCAGCGTTTTCGAGGGGTGCAGGACTTTGCGCGAATTGAGCTGGGGAATCCACTGAGGCTGACGACGCTTGGGATGCTGTTGAGCGTCCATAACCTGGTGGCCTCCGTCGTCGGTCTCGTACAGGTAGGGCGTCTCCTCTCCCTCGTAAATACCGTTGATGAGCGCGGCGATCTGCTCTTGCGTGACGATGATCTGTTCCGCGTTCTCCAGTGGCGTCACCCAATCGTTCGACGCGCGCCGGGCCCGCAGCGGTTCGTCCGTCGCGCAATGAACATCGGTGATGTTTGGATCGCCCAAGAGCAGGTCGAGGATTCTTTCGCCCAGGGTCGGGGCTGCGCCAAGCGCTGTGCTGGCTTCTACGAGGTTGTCAGTGGTCATGATCGAATCGCTTGCAAGCCCTTAGTTGGTCAGACGGTTGGCAAAGGTGGTCAACTGCGTGCTGCTGACGAAGTCGCCCAGGTTGATCTTCCAGCCGTCGCCGCAGGCTTGATACGTGCTGGACGAGCGCTGGGCAATGCAGACACCGCGATCGGTGTCCGGCACGGCACCGCCGCCCGAGCCAAATGCCGAGCCTGCGTTTACCGCTATATGAAAGCGCCGGTCATTGGCCGCCACAGCGCCGCCGCCGCTGGTAATCGCCGCCGACGCAAAAAACGCCTCGTCGCTTCCGGTGGGCTGACCGCCGGACCACATCTGCCGGTAGATAACCACCCATTGCTCGCCATAGGCGTTGTTCGCGGGGAAACCCGCGGACAGCGCCTGCAGATACTTGAGCATCGTTCCATCGATCGCGCACGTGTGCAGCGTTGTGTCGTTGGCCACCGTGCCGCCCGTGCCGTCCGTAACGTTCACGCCGATCTTGCACAGGTTCGCCGCACCGGTGCCGTCCTTCATGGCCGCGTCGTATGCGGCGCGGTTGGCCTGGAAATGAGCTTGGGCTCCCGCCTTGAAGAGATTGAGCTGGTCGGCGATCGCCTTGGAACCCAGGTCCTCGGTCGCGCGCGACATGAACGGCATGATGCCGGCAATCAGCAGCCCTGCCACAGCCGCGGCGAGCAGAAGATCGAACAGGGCAAAACCGCCTGCGTGGCGCGTCGCCGAGCCGCGCTGCGACCACCCCGACTGTGCAGCGGCTGTGTTCATATCGTCCCCGCGCAAAGATTGGCCGATACCGCGGCCGGGCTGCCGGTCTGTCCGATGACCACGTAGGTTGGGGTCACCCCCGGCGTGGAGCTGCCGCCGCTTCCCACCACGCTCGTGATCGAGGCTGCCGGCACGGCCGTGGGCACGATGGTCGTTGTCGCGGTGCCAGTTCCGGTGGTCTGCGTTGGATAAAGCGCGGACACGTTGCCATTGGACTGCTCGGACATCTCGGTGCACGCGACCCAGTCGCCTGCCGGCGTACGCACGGCTTTCCAGAATCCGGGAATCCCCGCATTCGCCTGACCGGGCGGCGCGACCGTTTTCAACGTAGACCAGTAATAGGCCGTGTTCGACGATGGGGCGGCGTTCGATGCGAAATAGCGATTGGCGACGGAAAGAAACACCTGGTACTGCACCAGCTGCCCTGTGGCCTGGGCCGCCTTGACCTGCGGCTGGCTGGGCGCAGTGAGCAGCACAGGTGCGATCAGGCCCAGCACGAGCAGCAGAGGGATGAACAGGAGATACATTCAACTCCCCTCGGGAACAGTTGCGCGCCACAGATCGGCGTCGGTGCGCACGTAATTGGCCTGGCGCTGCACTTCCTCGTCCAGCCGCGCCAGCTGGCCCAAGCCCCCCATCATCATTGCCGCCATGCGGCTGTTCGCGTTCGGTGAGACGCAAATCTTTGCGCTCAACATACCGTCGACCAGACGCTGATACAGCACCACGCGCAGCAAACGGGAAATGACGCCCGCCCGCTCGACGCCCACGCGCTTGATCAGGTCTGCGACCCCTGAGGGGATGTCCGTGGCGAAGCTGGTGACGATCACCAAAAACCCGTTGCCCGCCGCCTGGATGGCCACGTCCGCGGCCATGTTGGAGCGGATCTCGCCCACGAAGAGAATGCAAGGCGTACCAGCAGGTTGGCTGCGCAGCGCCCCATTCATCGACGCGGCCCAGCCATCAGGCGTTCGCACGCCAGAGGCAACCAGCGTCTGCGTGCAGTAGCCGCGTACCTTGTTGGGCCCCTCGTGCCAGCCGTGCAGCGGATGTTCCGGGGGATCTTCCACGGTGTAGGCGATGCCCCCGAAGTGCTCCAGCCGCGAGCGCACGATCGCTGCCGCCGTGTGCGTCTTGCCGCAGCCGGCCCCGCCCATGATCATGATCAAACCGCCTCGCCGCAGCTCCGGGTGAAGCAGCACGTTGACCATGGAGGGAGGCAACCTGCTCGGCAGGCCGCCTTCGCCGAGATGGGGTGCCTGCTTGGGCATGCGGCGAGCGCGCAACCATTGCCCGTCCACCGCGCGGTCGTCGACGTGTACGCGCCACGAAATATCCCGGTGCGAGACCGTGAAATCCTCGCGCTCGGGCTCCAGCCTGCGCATTTCCTCGCATCGCGTGAGCAACGCGGCGCAGTAATCGCGTAATACACCCGGAATCTCCATCGGTCCGGGAAAGCAGAACGACTTGTCCTGATCGTGCACGCACAGCGCAAGGTCCGTGATATTGGAGTTCTCCACGGCTTGCTCCTGCTGCTCCTGCACGGAACCCGTCGCGCCTTCGGGAATATTTGCCTCGCTCGTCATGTCCGCCTCAATTCTGGTTCCAGTTGGGAATCAGATCGCACGTGGGTGCCTGGTACTGGAACACCACCTGTCCGCGGCCGCCCCCGGCGTAGCAGTTGTGCGAGTTGGAGGCTGGGTCTGCCCAGTAGAAGTAAAAGCCCGCCGTGCCCGAGTACGGGTCCAGGGCGAATGACGTTGGCTGACTGGGACTGTATGTTTGCATTGGCGACTGGGGACAGGTCCACCCCCCGTTTTGGTCGCCCGCTGCCTGGCCGAAGCGCCCGCGCCCGCCGCCGCCGCCGAACGAATAGCTCATCGAGTTGTACCCGGTCCATGTACCGATGCTGGTCGAGGCGCCATCCGCATTTCCATTCCCACCGGTAGTGCCGCTGCCGTTGGTGCCGCCGTACCCCGCACCGCCGTACCCCGAACCGGCGCCGCCAGTGGTGCCCGTTCCGCCCTTTGCAACGCCGGCAGAGGGTGTCGGAGAGGTTGTTGACCATCCCGTGGACAGTCCCGAGCCACCGCCTTCCCAGCCACTGCCGCCCCCGCCTGGCAACGCCATGTAATACCACGGGCCCCAGTAAGTTGACACAACCATGCCGGAGCCAGCGCCGCCGCCGACGGCAACGCGCAACGTGTCGGACGGCGTCAACGTGAACTGACCGGCCACAACTGTGCCGGGGGTGGGTGGACTGGAGATACTGGCCTGGCCCCCATCCATGCCATTGGCGGCCGCAACCAGGGAGCCATTTTTCAGTAGGACCGATGAGCCCCCGGCGCTTTGCAACTGGGGCTGCGTGACCATACTGCCGGGCGGGCCAATCGTGACCCCGGCGCCTCCGCCGACCATCTTGTAGAAAACGGTGACCGACGTGGTCGAGAACCAGTTGCGCGTAGACATCAGGAGCGTCCTGTCATCACGCGAGAACTCGACAAAGCAGGTCTGCAGGGTCTGCTGCATGCCGTTGGGCGTGCCTCCCCCCCCCACGCCCGGCGGGTAGAAGGCATACCCGGACAACGCGCCCGGCGTTACCACGACCGGAGCCGCATGCGAAGCCGCGCCGATCACGGCAAGCAGGGCCAACACCCCGCTATAAATAGCGCGACTCGTGATGCTCGATTCTGGGCGTTGGCTCATGCTGGCCGCTCCTGCAATTGGTGTTAGTCGACCGAATACGAACGGCCCGACACTGAGCGCCAGGCCGCGTTGCCATGAAGCCCCGCCGCTTTCGGCGACACGAGCTTGCACGCGTTAGCGGAAGCTCGCCGCGATGACAGGGCTCGTTTCATTGCAGCCCGTGGTAAGGGACGTCTGGGTAATCGCGTTGCCGACCTTGAACACGTTGCCGCCGGTGACGGTTCCTGCTGTGGCGCCAGAGCCCAGCGTCGCAGCTGCTCCGATGTTGATGTTGTTCGCCACGCCGGCCGCCAAGCGGTTGGCAATGGACGCGCAATCCGCGTTGTTGAGGGCTGCGACCGTTCCGCCAACGGTAATGGAGAACGTCGTGGTGCCTCCGCTCAGGGTCATCGGATTGCCGTAAGCGTCATCGATGTTCGTGCCGTCCCACTTCAGTGGTTTTTGGACCAAGGACAGCTGGTTAACCTGGGCGGGCGTGATACCGGTGTAGCCGCCCGTGTTGTTGCGCCAGTTCTTCTGGACATCGGCCACCAGTGCGATGGTCTTGGACGCCTGATCGTCGGCGCCGATACCCGCGCGCGTGTACGAATAGATGCCCGCGCCAATGCCCACTAACACGGCCACGATGGCCACCGTGAGCAGCAATTCGAGCAGCGCAAAGCCGCGTTGCACGGGCCGCTGCGCGCGGTCGCCATGGGAAGAGGTCTTCTTGAACATTTCAGGTTCTCCATTGGTAAAGAAAGGTTGTGTCAGATCAGCGTGCGGCCGGAGTAATGCAGGGCCGCGCGCTGGCGTTCGGAAGGCAAGGGTCATCTCATATCACTCCAGTTGGTGGGAAAGAGCGGGAGGGTGTTGGACCACGAACCGTCAAGGCTCGTGGCGACAACGCTGGCGTGCCATGGTCGGCACATGTGTCTGCCGCCCTGCGAGTGCCTTGGGCGGCCGGTTTTGGCTCGAATACGAAGCCGACCGTCAAGACCGCCGAGGCGGGCGAGCGCTGCAGGTCGGCGGGGCTTGCCTGCACCGTGAACTGGGAATCACGCCTGACCGTCATGACAATTCCGTAGAGCGAGCCCAACGTCCAGACGATGAAGGCGGCCACGGCGATCAGCAGAAATACATTCACGATCGCGAAGGTCGCGCGGGCGCGCAGGATGCTCCGCTCGATCACCTCTTCGGAGATTCGGCGCATGGCCCCGGCAAAGTCGGACGAATCCCCGTAGATCTTGATCAACCAGTGGTACGACCGATCAACGATGTGCAGCGCGCATAAGGCGTCTTCTGGCTTGGCCGCGTCGCGCATCGACCCCTTCAAATGCCCGTAGATGGTCTTCATGTACCTGTTGGAGCTCGACGCCAACTGATTGAGCGCGACGTCGAACTTGACGCCCGCGCCCACGAAGCCCGCCAAGGACGTCAGAAGCGCGGCGGTGTTCACCTGGGCCAGCAGCGTGAACGGGAATACGTACCGGTCAGCCCTTGCGCGGTTGACACCGGTCCAGTTGGCCGCGGCACGCGCGAACCACAACGCGGCGCCAGCCAGCACCCCGACGAGGCCCAGAGAGACGGCGATTGCGTGGTCGGCCAGCGCTCCGTAGTTCTGCGAGTAGCCAGGCCAGCGCGCGCGTGGGGCGATGGAATCGAAGGAAGGCAGGATCTGGTAGCTGAAAAAGACCAGCACCCCAAGGATGAACGCGACCAGGATCACGGGTTGCTTGAGCGGCCCCATGATTTCGGCGCGCAGCGCCTGCATCTTCCCGAGATGCTCGGCCGCGCGCTGGAAACCGATCGCCAAATCTCCGGACGCTTCACCGGCGTCAATCAGGTTCGCCTCAATGGTGGGCACCAACCCCAGCAAATCGCTGCCCACGGTCTGGCGCGCGCCACCCCTGGAGGCCGAGCCGGCGCCCGAGAGGCGAGCCATGAGCTCGCGGATCAACGGCCCCAGCGGATGCTTCGTGCGGTTGTATTCGCCGCCGAGACGCTCCAAGATGACGAACAAGGATTTCCCATCCCCGAGCGTGCGCGTCATGGCCGTGTACCACTCGCGGCGATGCTTGGCCGTGATCTGCAGGTTTTGCCAACGTGACAGTTGCGGCATCGCCTGTTTCCTATTTGGCCGCGGCCACCACGCCGGTGGTCGCCATGGCCCAGTTGGCAGCGCCCACATGCCACCGCCCGCCAGGAGCGCCCTGGTGCTGGTCAAATCGTTGCGAGTTCATGCGCTTTCCTTGTCTGCGGATCTGGCGTGCGATTCCCGCTTCGCATCAGGCATTAAGGAAAGCGTTGTTGCGCCCACCCAGGCCAAGCAGGGAAGGCTCATCACGCCCGCCGACATGGCCGCCTGTGAATTCCGCGCCTCGAGAATGCGGGTAGGCTGGCGAGGGCACTGCTTCGGGACGGTCGATTTCGATCAGGCCGATATGGATTTCGATGTCGTTGGGATCCACGATGCCCTTGCGCATCTTTGCTATCGCATGCGCCACTGCACGCACCCCGGCCCCGTCCGTGTTCACTCCGTTGCTGTGCCAGTAGTTTTTCGCGCCCACTTCGTCGCCCTGGCGGATGAAACGCAGGAACTTCTCATCCGGCACAAGAATTTCCGCGCAGGGCGTGCGCCCAACAATGCCGGTGTAGTCGCAGTGTTTGCAGCCCGAGCGGCTACGCAGCCGCACCTTGTCCTTGTTCATGTCAGCAACAGACCAGACCCGTTCGAAGGTCTCCTGGCGCAGACGCCCCTCCGCCACCATCGCCGGATCAAGCGGTTCGGCACAGTGGTCGCACAGAACCGGCAGCAATCGCTGAAAGATCACGCCTGACACGAAACCGGGCCGCGTGAGCAGGGACGCCGGCATCCCGATCTCCGCCAGGCGGGCGAATGCGGCCAGTGCGTCATAAGCGTGCAGGGTGGTCAGGATCTTGCGGCCCGCCAGCACCATGTCCTTGGCGGGTTCGGCCTGCTCACTCGTGCGAATTTCGCCGACCAGGGCAACATCGGGATCCTGTCGCAAGGTCGATGCCAGCAAGGTCTTGTAGATGCGCGCAATCTCTTCGGGAGGCAGCTTGCCGCGTGGCACACCCATCTGGCAGGCAGACTCGATGATGTATTCCACCGGGTCCTCAATGGTGACCACCTTGATGGTCCGCCCCCTCCGTTCGTAGATGCGGCCGATGAAGGCCTGAATGGACGTTGATTTGCCCGAGTTCGTCGGGCCCACAAGCAACACCAGCCCGGTGGAGCCCACCAGCATTTCTTCGATCAGTCTGACCATGTCGGGCGAATAGCCCACCTCCTCCAGGGCCTTGGTCGACTGGCCATCCATGCGCAGCACGCGCAGTGTGCACTGCAGGTTTTCTCCCGGATAGATGGGCGCCGAATTGAAGCGCAGCTGCACCCGAACGCCGTTTTCGAGCGTGTGCTCGATGGCTGTGTCCTGGACCGACGCCGGGTCCCAGGCCGTGCCAGAGTTCTGGCTGTCCGCATGCACGTTGTAGAGCACGCGCATGATCCGCTTGGCGTTGTTCGTGTCCAGCTGAGGCTGACGGAAGCGCTCTCCGTGGATGCGGAAAAATATATCCGTGAGTGCTCCGCGGGTTTCCATGTGTATGTCGGACGCGCCTTTTTTGACGGCGGACTCCACCATGGCGAAGGCCTCGCGTTGAATCTCCGTGGTAGGAAGAGCACCCTCGTGTTCAGACGACGCCTGGTAATGCTGGTTGTGGAGAATCCGCAGTACCGCGTCGGACACGCATACGTCGGTCGCCAGCGCGATTCCCGCGTCCCGGCACCGCCGCCGCATCTCGAACAGGAGGCGCCCTGCAAATTCGTTCGGTCCGTACAGCAGGCTCGCTTGCTTGCCGCCCGTAGCCCACAAGGCGAACCCGCCTTCGTAGTTGCCCGGGATCGGGCCGCCGGGCGGAGGAACGTCCTTGAACGGAAGGTATCTGCCCTGGGGCAGTTCCCTCACGTCCGTGACCGGCTCGGGCGCAGCGACCGAGTCGCTGAAGCCCGTGCCGTTTCGCGATTTTCCCGCTCCGGCGACGGCCGCGGCTCTTGCGGTGGCGACCATCCGATCGAACTTGTATTTTCCGTCTGCGGACTTCTTGACTGCCTCAGCGATATTTTGTTCCTTGCTTCGATTCAGAAAAAACATAACGATTCCTCCGTCTTCATTTGAATGTTCAGTTGCCCGTCTTGTCCACGAAGACCCAATAGCCTTCGATGTCGACCGCCGGAGTTCCGGCGTCCAGCTGGGTGAAGTGCGCGGCCTTGAGCGCTACGGGCTGATCGCGCAGCTGCGCAATGGCTTGCGTCACTTTCAGAACTGCGGTATCCCCGCTCGCCACGATGCGCAGGTCGCCGATCGCGCCCAGGGTTACGGCCTTGAGCCCTGTCTCCGGTGGCGGCGGCGTAGGTGTGATCGTTACGGTCGCAACGGGTCCGACGGCGGCCGCCTCGACGGCGAACTGGAGCATCTGGGCGATGTTCAGCCGCGTTCGCGCAGCATCCTGCTGAAGCACCGCACGCGGCGTCGATGCGATCGCCGGCAGCGCGTATTCGGACTTGGCCTCCAGCGTCGGCTCCAGGGTCTCGATCCAGTTGGGAATCGCGGCGCGGTCGACCATGCGCACGTCTGGACCCTGGGCGCCCCAAGTGACGGTGCATTTTTTCAGCGTGCATTCCATGACCTGAGGCACGTAGCCGTTCACAGTCAGCGGAATCTTGCGACGCACGTTGTCCCAGGCCTGCCACGTGGCCTGCGGACCAGCGAGCCCCCGGCTCATCTCTTCGCGCTTGGCCGCGACATGTGAATTGAACTGGGCGATTCGTCGCTGCCGTTCCGCTTCTAGCTTTTCCTGCTCGGCCCTGGTTTGAGAAAGTTTGCTCAGCGCGTTCTTGCGCGTGGCGGCGTCGGAGAGAAAACGCTGATAGAGCCACCAACCCGTGGTGACCGCCGCCGCCAGGCTCAGGACGAGCGCGGCGTACAAGACCAGCCTCGTGGTGCTGCTCGGCTGCAGCACCTGGATGGAGGCCACTTGCTGCTTGGTGAGGCGCCCTTCGGATGCCCAGGACTCGAACTGGCTGAGCACGTCGTTCAAGTTCTTGGAGCCGGGCATGTCGCCGATCACCAGCGACGTGTAGAGCATCTGCTCGCGCAGCAGTTCCTGTGCTTTCTCGACAGGCAGGATGTGCTCCATCCCCGAATACGGCAGGCCCGAATGCAGCACCGCGATCCAAACTGACTCGTCGGACAGCTTGTGGAAGATGATGACGTCGGGTTCGACCAGTCCCACGGCCATGGAACAGCTCAGCAGGTTTCTCGCTTTGGAAGGCTCAAAGAGACCGACAGCCACCGCCTTGCTCGCTCCACTCGGATCTGCGGCAACCTTCAGATACGGCTGCTTGTGATCCTTGATGTGAGTCTTGGCCGCGCTCGCGTCCTCGCAATCGGACCATTCCATTCCGATGGCGTACTGGCGCTTGTTATGCGTGTAGATCATGTTCGCTGGCCTGGAGCCGAGTCGCGGGCGGTCGAGGGCTACTTGGCGCCCTGCGCGACGGCAGACGCGGGCGGTTGTAGTGGCGCCGCTGGCGCGGCCGCAGCGGAGTGCTCGGGCTTGTAGGGCGCGGCAACCACAGGCGGCGCAGGAAGCAGTTCTGGGGGAACGGGGCCTGAGGATGCCCCTCCGAGCGGCCCGCCAGGCAGAGGGATCGCTCCGCCCGGGCCCGATCCGGGCATCGTTGCGCCGGTCACGAAATCAAGCGGCAGCATGGCAACGTCCTTGGTGCCCTTGCCCTTGCTAACGGCCACGATCACGGCCTTGGGCGTGATGGCGGCCACCTTCATGCTGCCGCGGATCGTGTCGCCCTCTTCGAATGTCGACACCATGCCGCTGGCCATCAGCAAGCGCGCCTGCAGCTTCTTCTCCATCCCATAGACGGCGATCACGCGAGGAAGCGACGCGACGTCCACCCCCGCGCTTTGGGCCAGAGCCTGGTTCAACTCGACGCGCTTGCGCAGCAGCTGCACCTGAGCGCTCATGGTATTGAGCTGGTCGGCCAACGTTTGGCCGACCGCATGCATTGAAGTTACGACCAGCGCTGCGGTCAGGGCGACACGCTTAGATATCCGCATTTTTGCGACCTCCGGAGACTTGCATGACGATCACCATCATCTGGCGCTCGGATTTGGCGTTTTTGCTGGCACCTGTGACACCCGCAGCCGCATCGGCCGCATCGCGGTTTTGGTCAAAGCCGAACAGGACGATGGATTGGCCGTCCTTTACGAACGCCTGTTGCTGTAGCGACTGACTTGCGATTTGCGGCGTCTGGATCACCCCGGTACCGCTGTTGACCTGGGTCAGCGCGGTCAGCGAACTGATCTGCATCTGGTACTGCAGCAAGATCCTGTTGTCGCCCACGATCAGCGGCAGGAAGTTCGCCGTAAACCCAACCACGCGGGTGCCGGGCGTGAGAGTGGCGGTCGTGCCGACGTTGGCCGCCTGCGTCGTGGCGCTCGAAGCGAGGTAATTGATCTCGCTGGCCACCTGAATCGGGGCTGGCTGTCCGTTGACAGCGAGGACCTGCCCTTGGGTCTGCAGGGCCACGTTTCCGAACTGGGAAAGCGCCTGCACGATCAAGTTGGTGCCGGCAAAGCGCCCGCGCCGGGCGTCAATCGTGATCTGGCCGGGCGCGCTGTCGGGCGCCAGCGGCGTCGGGCCCACCAGCTGCAGGCCATAGTCATTGAGCTTCTGATAGAGCAAATCGAGCGAGAAGCCGTAGTTGCCCGCCTGCGACAGCGTCAGAGAGTAGATCTTGATGTCCACCATCACGTTCTGGGCGAAGCGCGAATTGATTGACGAGACGTAGGTGGCGATGCGCTCCAGCGCAGCCGGCCGTGCCGTCACACTGATGATCCCGAGCTCGGGATTGGCCGTGGCGCGACCGGAGCGGCCCGACGCCGTCATAGCGGAGGATCCCTGCGACCCGCCACCGGACTGGGCTCCCTGCCCCGTGCTCGGCCCGCCGCTCGCGCCGATGGCGGGCTGGCTTCCGCCCTCGGTGAGGATGCTGCTGATGCCGCCCATGATGGAGGACCACGGGTCGACGGTGAGCTTCTGCGAAACGGAAACGTCGCCGCCGCCACTGCCACCGGCACCACTGCTACTGCCGCCTCCTCCGCCACCACCTCCGCCCCCGCTTGCGCCAGTCACGCCCGACAGGGAAATCGATGCATTGATCGACTTGGCACCAGGAGGCAGATACACGTTGAAGGTTTTGGACTCGTAGCGGAAGAACTCGATGGCGTTGGCGCGCTTGATGTAGCGCCAGGACGCGTCGTTCTGCGCAGCGATTTCGTCGAGCAGGCCGACCACGGGCCGATCGACATATTCGAGCTTGACGCTCCCGGTCAACGTGCCCGTGGGATTGCCGGTGGTCGCAGAGGCGCCTCCTTGTTGAGTCGATTGACTGCTGGTGATTTCGCTTCCGCGAATGGTCACCCCGATTGTTTGCGACAGCGCCTGCAGAACCTCGATGAGGTTCTGCGCCCCCGTCGTGCTGTACGTGATCTTGCGTGTCAGGACTTCCGGCAGCGGGTCCGGCTGCTTGATGGCGATCTCGTCACCGCTTAGGCGCGGACGCGATGTGCGCACCACTCCACCGGTGCTCGCCTGCCCGATGTTGTCCTGCTGGATCATCTCGGCCTTGGTCTGGACTGCCGCGATGGTGTTTTCCGTCTTGGCTACCACTGCTTGGGCGCAGCCCTGCAGGACAAGGGCTACGCTGGCGACGCCGCACAGGATTGCGGGACCCAGAATCTTCAGGCTCGAGCATTTGGTCATGGGGATGGTCATGGAGGTGCTTTGGTTATTGGTCTCGCACTTCTGTGCTGAGAACTTCCATCACATAGTTGCCCTTGCTGATGCGCAGCTGCACTGGTTTGCCTTCGCTGCGCAGGATGTCGATTACCTCGGCAACCGCGTCTTCCACGTTGGGCTTGTTTATCAACGTCTCACGCAGGGTCTTCCAAGACGTCGGGTGGTACCAGCGAAACTCCCACCCGTCGTGCTCGGCCCAGCGCTTGAGCTCGCTGTGAATGGGCTCGCCGGTCCTCAGCCTGTACTCCATCGGCGCACGCGTTGCCGTCGCCACCTCATTAATCGCGGGCCTTGCCGGAGCGATAGGCAGCGGCGAGGAATCCTGGAACGGCATCGGGGAGACAGCAATGCCCTGCTGCGCTAGCGCGCATTGCGACGCGGTAGCGATCACCAGGCAAAGGATTTTGAATACGCGGGTCGACTTCATCAATGCTCCCCCAGAATTTGAAGAACCTGATTGCTGTAGGCCGTGGCCTTCAAGTGGTAGCCCGCAGCTTTGGCCTGCTTGACGACGAACTCGGCGGCTTGCAGGAAGTCGGGGCGATCGACTCTGGCGTCACCCACGATGGGCACCAGTGGCGCGCCCTCCCACACGACGCGCCAGCCAGCGTCCTTGCCCCAGCGCTCCAGCATCCTCTGGATGCTTTCGTCGGTTTTGAGCATTGCCCACGTCCTGGGCATAGACGGTGCATGGGGCTCTGCGAGCGCCTGCCCAGGCGTGGCCGCGGGCATGGCGCGCGCCCGCTCGATCAGGTCCACCGCCACCGCTGGCGAGATTTCGCCGGCGCGCAAACGCGCCACGATCTGCATGATGGCCGCATCATTCGTGGACGAGGGAGCCCCTGCCGTGAGCGTCGGTTCGGCCTTTGCGCGCTCCACCAGGCGGATCGAAACCCCCTCGAACGACGCGCGCGTGGCGTCCTTGACCGTGACGGTAGTGCGCAATGCCATGACCGCCCTGGGCACGCCGCTCGCCGTGAGGATGCTGGCCACCGCTTCGGCTCGCGCGTCGGCCGCACCTTCCTTGTGCGCCGGATCGTCGCGCCCAACGATCTCAACGCGCGCAGCCTTCGCCGCGTGCGACGCCAGGCTCTTGACTTCCTTCTGCGCCGCCGGGGTGAGCTTGGTCGACCCCAGGTGGAACGTCACGCCGACCTCGAAGATGCTGTCCGAGCCGCCGGCCCATTCCACCTTGTCGCCTCGAATCGGTGTGGCGTAACTGTTCACCTCCAGCCGCACCGGGGCGGGCGGAGCTGCGAAGATGTCCGCGGGCAACCCATTGATCTGCTGTGTCGCGGCCAGCAGGCGCGTTGCGCTTTGCGCCTGCGCCACCGCCGTTGTCGTCGCCGCTGGCAGCAACTGCGCCGGCACATTGCCGCGATTGCCACCCGAATATTTCACCTGGCCCACGCCGTAGCCCATGCGCAATAGGTACGCGCCGGAGATCGACTGCACACGCACGTACGGGCCCTCGAACTCCGGCATGGACAGCACCGGTCCGGTTGTTGTCATCACGAAGATCGCTGGTACCGCCTCTCCGGAGCGAAACTGGAAATACGTGTTTCGACCGTCGTCAAATACCTGGACGGGTTTGACCCGCGCGTCACCCACAATGTCGTAGGAAAAATCGTACGCACCAATCCGCTCGGAGTTCGAGCTATGCGCGAGCGACGCGGCCAAGATGGCCATGAAGATAAGCGAGCGCTTGAGTTGGCCGGGAATCATCTGGAAGTCCTTTCGCGATACGGCCCTTGGAATTCCATGTCGCGCGTGACCTCGACAACGATCCGTGTGCCCTTGGCGATCGTGATGGTGGGAGGAATGTTTTGGTTGCGCTGCAGGATGCTGCGAGAGACGTCGACCAATACCTGCCCTGCAGCTGTCGCCGGGCCTCCTGTTGTCCCGTTGGTTTGCACCACGGTCTTGCCTCTTTCAGCCCAATCCCCCAGCACTGCCACGATCAGGCTGGTGCCGAACATCTTGAAGAAGTGGTTGTTGACGTCGCCGGCGACGCCTGCCGCGCCCACCAGATCGGCGCCGGGGTTGCCCGGCAAATCAATGCCGGTACCGTCGGGCAGCATCAAGCGCGTGAACGCGAAGAGAATGCGCTCCTGCCCATTTGCGACCAGATTGGAATACTGGCCTTGCAGGCACGACCCGCGCGGAATCAAGAGGTTCTCCCCGCTGAGGGAGTCATACACGGGCGTGGTCGTGCACGCGGACACAAGCCCGGGCAGATCGGAGTTCAGCTCGCGGGTCAGAACAGCCGGAATGGTTTTGCCCTGCATCAAGGTATAGGGGTTCGTGACCTTGTAGCTGCGAAGCGGGGTCGGACGCTCGACCGAAGTGCCGATTTCCCGCAGCCACATCCGGTCGATATTCACGCCGGTGGTAGCCTGCGCACTCTTTTGCTGGCTCTCCAGTGCCGACAACACCCGCTCGCGATTCTTGGCGTCGGCGTCTTCGCTACTAGCCGCAGCAGCCGGAGGCTGCGCTCCGGTGAGTGCGCGAATCCGACTCGTCACCGCATCGGCTACGCTTCCTAAGGCGCCCTCCGTCTTGCCATCGCTGCTGCCGGCGTCGAACTTAATGCTTGGGCTGGTCCGCACTCCCGCCTCATATTCAACCGGATCGGAGCCGGACTTTCCGGTCTCGCCGTACAGCGCGCCGCTGTTGTCATCGCGCTTGGCGCTTGGCGGCACCACGGGGCGAACCGGCACGCCCTCCCCGGATCGCGGCTGGACACCCTCGGGAAGAGGAGGAACGGCTGCCGATGCAACAGCAGCGGGATTGGCCGCTTGCGCCTTATCGGCGGCGTCGGCCTTTGCGCGGTCCCGGGCTTTCGAGAGCTCAATGTCGATCTGGTTCACATCGCCGGGCTGTCCATTCGTTGCGCCCGGCTCCGGAATCGGCGCTGCGTTGTGCGCCGTGAACAAGCTGGGCGCTGCAATACCGATCACCGCCAGGCCCAGCACAGTCCCCACGATCCAGCCCACCGTGCTCTTCTTGAGGGGTGGCCGGGCATCCAGCTTGGCTGGCGCGATGAGGCTGTCTTCCGCGATCGGCATGATCAGGGCGCCTCAGTTACCGGCTTTGAGTCACGGCCAAACAGGCTCCATGACTTTTGCTTATTGGACCGTGTGAAGCGAATCTCCAATTTGCCCAGCTTCAACACCCCCCGCTCGATCACCTGCTGGGCCACCATGTAGTCACCCTTGGACAGGTAGTTCACGACTGCGGCCTCTCCGTCCTCGGTTATTGAGAACAGGGCCGGCCAATCGGGAACATTGGCCGGCATCATGATGCGGGTGAAGCGCCCGTCCGAAAAGATCTCCAGCGGCTTGAAGGGGGCATCCCCCTCGATTTGGTATCCGAAGCGCAGTTTCTCGAACGCAACCCCGGTGTTTTGCACTGCTTCCGGCTCGGGCTTTGCCTGTTTGGCCTGGGCTTTCTCGCTGACCTTCGCTTCTTCGGCCCTGAGCTCCTGCAGCATGTCCTGGCCGTACCTCCAGGTCACTCGCTGATACCACTTCGCCCCTGCCCCGGTACTGCGCAGCACGAATTGATAGCTCCGCTTGTCGGTGATGACAGTCATCGACGTTTCAATCTGGTCGTACACCGGCTTGACGAACAGATGTTTGCGGTTGGAGGTGGGCGAGAGCTCCCAGGATTTCGTATCGCCGCCGGCGACAGTGATGATTTGCTCGTCGGCGGCAAATTCCACATCGGTCACGGATTTAGGTCTCGTGAGCACCAGGAACGTGTTGTCCGGGTCGTACTCGAACTGCACCAGGCGGGCATCGCCTGGCAATGGGGTCGCGGTCAGTTCGGCCCGTGCGCCGAATGACAGTGCGCTGGACAGCGCAATGGCCAGTACGATCAGGCGCCTCATCATTTCACAGAGCCTTCCTGGGTGTAATTGAGCGAGGTAACGTAGACGCCAAGGGGGTTGGCCAGAATCTCCTGCTCGGTGCGCGGCGGTGCCAACTCGTACCGGACGGTGACACGCCAACTGGCGATGGCCGTGGAGGCGGTCGTTCCCTGGGCTTCCTGGGTCGTGAGAAAGGCGAATGCGATCCCGGGCTGCGACGAGTCGACGCTCGAGATAGTGACCTTGCGCTGAAGGCTCGGGTCTTTCATCATCCGGTCCAGGATGTTTTGCTTCAGACGGAACTCCGCGAACTGCGAGGTGCCCAGCCCCTTGGTCATCTGGTTGGCCTCGCGCATGAGTTGCGGCGTTTGAATCGAGTCGATGGTGAACACTTTGGTGATCCACCGGGCCAGTTCGGCCTTGACCACCGCGTCCGAGGGGCGCAGATTCTCAATCCTCACGGGCCGTGACACCAGGCCCTGCTCCTTGTTGACCTCCACGTAGTACGGCATCGCGACGTTGCTGTTGGACAGGAACACCACGCCCGCGACCGCAGCGATCGAAACCAGGGCGCTTACGAGCGCCACTACGAACATCCGTGTCGCTGCAACCCGGGATCCGCCATAAAGTTCTGCGAAGCGCCCGGCAGCGTCATCGAAGACGCCCGCTGGGGGGTCGGATACCTCGCTAAGAGGTTTCGGCTGTGCTGAAGATGATTTCCTGGCGAACACGGATGCCTCGCATTTGGTCAAATGAGTATGCGAGGCACCCCCTGTGATCCGGGAGCTACAACCGGGCGAAACCAGGGCTTTGGAACTCTCCAGCTATCGAAAGATGCGTTTTTTGCGGGGTGGCGAAGCCCAGTCCGTTGCCATCCTCCCCTTCCTGGCCTTGCGGCAAGGACGGGGATTCCTACTGCGCTGCGGCCAGGGCCGTGAACGCCACGGAGGCTCCTCAGGGAACGCAGGAAGGATGGATAGGTCCGTCAGAACACGATTCGGACAAACGCACCCGCGACCGCGAGCAGCCCCTTGACGACCCCGTATCCGAGCCCGAGGACGCCAACGGCAGTTGCGAGAGGGGAAGCACGCCAGAGTTGCCGCAGTTTCCACGCGGCGGCATCCAGCGCGTTCTGAGGAACCGGTTCTCCTTCGGGCCCCTGCGGTGGCGCGGACTCGTCCGCTTCGCGCGGCTGGCCCGCCGACATTTCAGCCACGAACGCATCCAGGACTTCACGAACCCCCACCTTGTGCACCGACGCGTTCACCGACAGCGCGGCCTCGATCTGCAGCTGTGGCGGAAGGAGGAACAAGGAGCCCAGCCACCACGACACAAAATCGGCGTCATGGAAGGGATATTCAGCCGTGGCCCCCGCTTCGGGGCCGGGCTCCACGTGCGTGGGCGCGGCCAGCGCCTGATCTGATGCCGGGGACAGACTGGTTTCTTCCATTTACGAGTTCTCCGTTGAAGCGACCACTCGCAGCGCCGCCCTCATGTCTTCGGCGGTGATGATCACAAGCTGCTCGCCTTGGGTACGAGGGATTGCGCGGTTCAGGGCGTATTGCAGGACGCCTTCGATATTGGCCATGGTCTGCCCTGCCAGCAGGTCGGCGGCCTCGAACGCATCCAGTCCGGCCTCGAAGGCCACTTTCCTGCCCTTCATCCAGGCCGCGATCGAACGCGGCACCTGATCGGCCGGCGGCGGGAAGAATTCGACCTTCTCGGTGAATCGGCCGGCCCGCAGCAGGGCCGGATCGGCTTGCTCGGGGTGGTTCGTGGCCGCGATGAACGCCACATCCTTGATCTGTTCCTCCGACCCGTCCATGAGGACGAGCAGGCGGTTGACCGCGTCCGGCGTATTGCTGAACTGGCGGTTGCGCAGAACGTCATCGGCCTCATCGATGAACACCAGCGTCGGGCGCAGATCCTTGGCCTCAGCGTAGATTTTGGCCAGCTTGTCCCGATCGGCGACCAGGTCGGGCCCGGCAATGGACAGGAACGCCCAGCCGCACTCCAGGGCGAGGGCGCGCGCCGCAGCGGTCTTGCCGGTGCCCGAGGGCCCGTGAAACAGGATCCCGCTGGGCAGCGTGCCACCCATTTCCTCGATGTGATGCGCGTCCTTCAGTCGCCCGGCGATCAGCTCCAGCGCATCGCGCGTCTGGGGCTCCAGCACCAGGTCTTTCAGCGGCTTGGACTCGCGCGGCACCTGCCCCTTGCGGCCCTGCACCGTTCGCAGCGTCGCAATCCAGTCGTCGAAGCCGATCGCGCTCTTGCCGTTCGCGCGCGCATATTCGGGCAGGGCCTTTGCCACCGCCAGCAGGCGACTGACCGAAAAGCCCGCCCAGCGCTTGGCAACCGACAGCATGGCCTCCTGGTCGATCTGCAGGCTCTGAGCGTATTTCTTGACTCCGTTTTGCAGCAAACCGACGCGGGCGACCTCGTCGGGCGCCGTGATCTCGACCTTGAAGTCGAAGCGCCCTTCCCGGATCGCCGCCGCGTCCAGGTTGGCCAGATAGTTCGTCGCCGCCACCAGCACGACGCCGTGATCGCGGATGTTGACGATCTCGGTGAGCAGCGTATTGGTGATCTTGAGATCTTCGGAATTGTTCGAGCCCGCATCGCGCGAGCGAATGAAGCTGTCGACCTCGTCGATGAACAGCACGCACGGAGCCTTCTGCCGGGCGAAGGCAAAGCAGTTGGAGATCACGCGCGGCATCTCCCCCACCCACTTGCTGGACACGTCGCCATAGGTCACCGGGATGAAGGGAATCCCCAGCTCGCCCGCCAGCGCTTCGGCGAAGACGGTCTTGCCGTTGCCGGGTTCGCCATGCAGCAGGATGCCGTTGCCGGGGGCTTCGGCGCCCTTGTCGCGGGGCTTAAGGATGGCCTGGGCCGGCGCAAGCAGTTTGTCCTTGATGGCCTGCATGCCGAAGATGTTCTCGAACTTCACGCGCGGCCTGCGCAGTTCGACCGGCGTTGCATAGTCGGCGGCGACTTGCTGGCGCGCCTGGGCCGCCCGAGCCGCCTCCTGCTGCGCGAGTTGCGCATTAAGCTCCGCGATTTCCTGTTTTCTTTGCGCAGGACGGCCACCATTGCGGCCCCTGTAGGCGACCCGGTCAGACAATGATGGCTTCCGGTACCCGAAATAGGGCGGAAACCGGCCCAACAGGTACGACACCATGCCCAGCGCCAGGATGGCGCTGCCGTACCAGAGCGTGTGTGTGCGGTCGGGATGGCTTTGCCAGTCCCACCATCCGAAGCACAGCAGCGTGACACCGAACCACGAAACGACGTAGGTCAGGCCCCACGATTCATCGCGCATGTTTAGAAGATGAGAGATCTCCGGGCTAAGCAGCACCACGGGGTACTCTCTGTCCTTGCGAGGCACGTGTCCTTCAAGTTGGTAGAGATGGAACAGCAGGTTCAGCAGCAGCAGGGCGCCAAACCACAGGGTCACCCATTTCCTGAACGTAGGCACGACCTCGGCGAAGCTGTCAAAGGGCAGCGCCAGGATCAGTTGGAGGGGCAGCAGGAGCATCGATGCCATCCCAGCGAGCGTCAGCACAGCGCTGAAGAACGATTCCCCAGCGCGGTAGCAGCGCCCTACCATTCCCTTGCAATTAAAGGAGAACCAAGCCGAATACAGGATCTCTTCCGGGATGGTTGCGAGTAACTTGGTGGCGGGTGCGGCGGTGGTCATAGGCGAAAGGCGATTTATCGGTAAAACCAATCTACCCTATGTCGACCCCTTGTCAAGAGCTGGCCGCGGACCACTGGCGTGCTGCCGGATTGACCGTTTCGGAACGTCCCGGCCCACGCTCAAGAACCGGAGGGCTTCTGGATCATGACCGGAGGCACTTGCGGTGGCCCCCCGGCCGAGGGCTCCACCGCAGGCCCCGGATGCGCGATCTCATAAAACTCCGTGCCCCAAGAGGGAGACGCCCGTGACTCACCGGCCGTGGACCCGAAGGCTCTTTTGCCCAGCACCTGCCCCGTGACGACATCCGTGGTGCGATACCACGGCGACTTCGGCTCGCGCGTGACAGGGTCCTTCTTCCGCCACTCCTTCAATGCACCCATATTCACGCGCGCCTGCGCACGCTGATAGGCGTGCTTCTCGGCATCGCTCCACTTCGCCATGGAACGGGGGTTAATGGCTGGGGCGAAATTCGCGTGCGCGCGCTCCGTGTCAACGCGACCGGCCCTGCGCGCCAGGCCCATCCGGGTCGTATCGCGTGTGGCGTCTGCAGTGGCCCAGCCACCCTTCCACGCTGCCTTGGCGGCCGGCGCTGCATAGGTATTGCCAAATCGCGCGGTCATCGATCGGTTGGCAATCTCGCTCCAACCCCTGAAGCCGCCAGCTCCCCCGCTTCCCGACAAAAGCCCCGTCGCAATGCCGGGCACCTGGAGCATCAGGTAGAAACACAGCCCGGCAAGCAGGATCATGGAAGCGTAAAGAACGATATCCACGCCCAGCGCATTCGCCGCGCTGCTGGCTACGGCCTTCGTCGAAATGCCGGCCATGACTGACATGATGATTCCGGTGATCTTCACCATCAATGCGCCGATCACCTTCATCATCGCGGCTCCGATGGTAAATCTCAGCCATCCATCGAAGAGAAACGCCCCGGGCGAGAACATAAGAAATGGAACGAACAGCGGCGCGAGGATCAGGCCGATGGTGACCACCACCTGACTGGTCACCAGTGTTCCCACGTACATCCCTACGGCCGCCAGAATGAACAGACTCGCCAATCCTATGGCGGCGAGTTTGAGAAGAAAAGAGAAAAGAGCGTTCACCCACGAGCTGGGCAACCACCCGAGTTTCACTGTCGAGCCAATACTCCACAAATTGCCGAGGGTGTCGAACGTGTCAAGCGTGGCGTCTTGCACCAAGCTCGCAAGGCTGGCATTCGCCCCGCCGCCCAGACCTGTGATTTTCCCGGCCACGACGTCCAGGGAATCCTTGATCGCACCGCCGACGTCGCGATCCAGAAAGATTGTGACAACACCAGCCAGGATGGCCAGCGATATAAAGTCGGCTATGACGCCGTTGAGGCCGTTTCCGCCGACGTAGCCCTTGAGCAACAAGAAGATGGCGTTGGCCAAGCCAAAGAACACCAGCAGCGAAAGCCCAATGTTCATGAGCCCAGGCGACTGGAGCATCTCTTTGAGCTTGGCATCGAGCGTGTTGGCTGCCAGCGTCAACGCCTGAAAAGCGTTGACGGTCGCGCCTTGCGTGTAGGCGGCAGATCGAGTGGCCGGCACACTCGGTGCGGCGCTGCCTGTGGCTCCGCGAGAAGACACCGAGCCCAACATCAAGAGCAACAGCGCCACCAGCAGCACCTTTTGCCACCAGGGTTTGGATATCAGTGTCCTCATCTATCCTCCTCCCGAGTCACCGCCGCGATCCCGCCGGGGCGCTGGACCTTTGCTGCGTCCCGCCTCCCGCCTGTGACTGGCCCGTGCCAGCTCCTGATCCTCCGCCAGTTCCTGATCCTTGACGTGGCCTCGCCCCGGCGCCAGTCCGAGGGCTCATGTTCCTGGACAACGCCCTGCCCGGCATGCTGTACAGGGCGATCAATCTCAGGCCACCGAAGCCGCCTCCTACGCCGCTTCCGCTCACAAGACCGGTGGCAATCGTCGGCACTTGCGCCATGAGATACAGCGACAGGATCGCCAGCAGCACCATCGTGAAGTACATGAAGATGTCGACGCTAAAACTGTTGCCAATGTCCGTGAGGTTTGTGGCGATGTTGAGCGACAGTGGCGGTGCGTCCTGGGCCCGCAGTTGCGTTGATAACCCGGCCAGGCTGGACATGAACGCCCCCGTTATCTCCGCCATAACCAGGCCGACGACTTTCATGAGGCCCGCGCCAATGGTGAACCGCAGCCACCCGTCGAACATGAAACTCGCCCGGGGGAACAAGAGAAACGGCACGAATATGGGCGCCAGGATCAACGCGATAGAAATCGTGACCTGACTGGTCACCAGGATCGCGAAATACAGGCACAGCGCCGTGACTATGAAGAGCGTTGCGAGCAGAATCGCAGCGACCTTCAGGAGAAACGCGAAGAACACCAGTTGCAGCTCGCCCAGAACAACATCTTCCAGAATTTGAAACGCGCCGCGCCCGAGCATTCCGCCCACGTTCCACATATCATGGATGGTCGTAAAGGTATCCACCGCCGCATCGTTCATCAGCTGTCCGATCGACGAGCTCGCCTTGGCGCCAAGGCCCGTAATAGCACCGGCTACGACATCGAGCGAATCCTGAATGACTCCCCCGACATTCATGTCCATGAAGATCTGTGTCACGCCCAGCGTGATGGCCAGGACCAGAAATTCACCAGCGACGCTGCTGAATCCGCCACCACTCACAAACCCCTTGAGCAGATAGAACACAGCATTGGCCAGCACAAAGAACGCAACCAATGTGAACCCGATGTCCTTCAGGGCCGGGCTATTTTGCATCTCCTTGAGCTTGGCCTCGATTGTTGCCACCACCGCCTGAAGCGCGTCCGCTCCATTGCTGTTCTTGCCCAGTTCATACGCCGAAGCGCGCCCCGCCGTCGGCGCGGCGGCCGGTGCTGCAGCGCCGATGGCAACCAGCGAACTGCTCAGAAGCAGCGCTATGACAAAGAACCCCCCGCCTTTCCACCGCGCAGCGCCTACACGCGCGCGGCTCACGGGTCGCCGCATGCGCCGGCTGCGCCACCAATCGAGAAGTCTGCGATACATCGTCGTCACTTCCCACGCGGTGGCAAGCTATTAAGCATGGCCCCGTTTCTTTGGTCGAGCGTCTTTTGCACGCTCCCGATGCTCTGGTTAATCTGCAGGACTGATCCGTGCTTGGAGGCCTTTTCGCTCTCCTGATCGGCGATGTCGCTGCCTTGCTGTTGCGCGGTCATCTGCACCAAGCGGGTCAGTTGCTGCGCCATCAGATTCATCTGATAGTTAAGCAACTGGGATGACTGGTGAACCCCTTCGGTGACTGCAATACGTTTGGAATATGTCTCCGCAAGCGTTATGTCCTGGTTGACCTGCTTTACGACCAGCGCCTCGTTGGCCAATCTCGCCTTCGCGACCATATTCTTGTTCTGTATCTTGTCTGCCTCGCGCGCAAAATAATCTTCCGCCGACAGATTCAGCAGTTTCGCTTCGGCCATGCGTGTATCGAAGACACTCTGCATGCTGCCCAGATCGGCGTGGAGTCCCCTCAAGACACCTTGGTACGTATTGAGATCGCGGGTGATGCTCAAGATGTCTCCGAGATTTACGCCCGAGATCTGCTTGCCAGCTGCGATCAGTTGCTGCAATTGGCTGTACTGGACCTTGTAGGTCTGAACCAACTGCTCGACAGTCTTAACCTGCTGCTGAACCTTGGCCACGAGTTCTACGTTATTCAAGATCTGCGTCACCTCGGTCGCGCAGCCGCCGCAGACAAACCCTCCGCCCGCGAAAGCGGGGGCTGTGATGAGAGTGAGCATCGCTACAAGAATGCAACGCGCGGTAGGTTTCCTACTCAATTTGACCTCGCGGGCATGCTCTTGATCATGACGTCGTTTGCAGCGTCGATCTTCTTTTGCGTATTCACCACCTCTTGGTTGAACAGGAGGGTTTGGTTGTCAGCCGCTGCTTCTTCATTCATCTTCTTGGCGATATCCCTGTTTCGAGCTTCCGCATTCATCGACACCAGCTTGGTGAGTTGCTGCGTCATCAGATTGACCTGAGAATTCAAAAGCTGCGTTGAGGCGTGAACGCCGGCAGTACTCGAAATCTTCTGGCCATACTGCTGCACCAGCGCGGCATCGCTCTGCACTTGGCTCATGATGGCGACCTCCCGCTGCACCCTGGCCTTCGCCTCCGTGTTGCCGTTATTGATTTTCGTCGTCTCGTTTTTTAGGTAATCAGCAAGCGAGATATTGAGGATTCTCGATTCCGCCATCCTGGTGTCGAACACGTTTGACAGGCCATTCAGGTCGCCGCCAAATGTGTGGAGGGCCGCCTCGTACGAGGCTAGCTGCGATCTAATGGCCATCGCGTCCGCCAGCGAGATGCTGCCGATGCTCAGGCCCGCGAGGACCTGCTGGTTCAACTGCCCCGTCACGATCTTGTATGTTTCCACCAACTGCTTGACCGTGTCGATCTGCTTCATCACCGATTGCACCAGTTCCAAGTTGTTCATCACCTGCGTGATTTCCGTCGCTATCCACGCCCGACTCGGGACTGCGGTGACCAACAGACTGACCCCCACGCAGGCGGCCAGCGTCTTAGAGATCCACTTCGACATGCAGCACCTCCTTGAAGTACTTGGTAATCCAGTTCGGGTCGCCCATGCGTGACGCGTCGTGCGCCGCCTCGCGCAAATCTTGCCGCGTTGTCGCCTCATTGATCGCCACCAGAACGTGCGGCATCCGCGCCTGCACCAGGCGCGTCAGGCCGGGCTTGGTCAGCAAATAGTCCCGCTTGGGCAGCGCAGTGGCCAGCAGCTCCAACTGGGCATCATTGAGATTGAACAGGGCCTTGTAGATCTCGCCCGTCACCGAGATCGAGTCATTGAGCGCCGGCAGGAAGATCCGCGTCGGCACGTTCGCAACGAACGCGGGCCACGCCTTTAGTTTGGTGAACTCGTCTGGCGATTGCGTCGCAAAGAGGACGAACGCCCGCTTCTTGCGGAACGTGCGAAGCCAGTCATTGATCTTCTCTTCGAAAATTGGATTGGCCAGCATGTACCAGGCCTCTTCGATATAGATCATGGTCGGCGTCTTGCCGTCAAGCTTCTTCTCGATGCAATAGAAAGCGTAGTCCATGAATGGGGCTGCGACCTCGGGTGTCTGAAGGAGCTTGCCGGTTTCCATGCACACGATGGATTGGAGGCTGAACGTGTCCTCTTCGTTGTCGAAATACTCGCTGTATGCGCCGCGGGTATAGCTGCCCTCGTCGTGGCTGCGGTCAACGTACGGCGCGATTTGCAGCGCCAGGTCGCGGCTGCGACCTGCCAAGGTGGCGTAGAAGAGGCCAAGCGTCCAGTGCGTCTCGCCGAGGGACTTCAGGCTCTGGATCACCGTGTTCACGATCTCCAGTTCCTCCGGACTGAGCCGCTTCCCGCCTGAGGCGAACAGCACGCCGATCCAGGTCAGCAATGCCCTGTCGTCGCCATCTCGGAGCATGCGCAGAACCGGGTTGCATCGCGCTCCAGTCTTTCCGGGGCTGACCATATCGATGTTGACCCCGCCCAGCAGCGTCGACAGCAAAGCTATGGAATGGTCTTTGTCGAAGATGTAGGTCTGGCAGGGGAAGAATTTCTGGAACTCGGCGATCAGCAGCGACAGAAAGGTACTCTTGCCCGAGCCCGCTCCGCCTATCACCACCGTATGACCCAGGTCCTCGGCATGGCAATTGAAGTCGTAGGGAATGCCGTAGGGCGTGCGGAAGCGCACATGCGCGGGCAAGTCCTTCTGGTGCAGCCGACTGAACAGGCCGTGATACGGCTCGCCGCGCGAGATGGTCCGGATTGGGGCCAAGTCAGAGATATTCGCCGTCGAGGCTAGGTACTTGCGCAGTTGGACGCCTTCGTTACCCGGCAGGGTGCCCATGAACGCGGACATCAGCCCCAGTTCTTCCCGGGTCATCACGTAGCCGCTGGCGCGCAGCGTGCTGGACAACATGTCGGCGGCGCGCTCAGCTTCGGCTTTTGTATTGCCCAGAGCCAGCACGGTCATGTTGTAGTAGCCGAACGTCAGATCCTGCGCGGTCGACTCCACCAGTGCCTGCTGGGCATCATCGGCCAGGGCCAAGTTACCGGTGTTCACCTTCTGGCTTTCGATGCCCGTCAGGCTTTCGAACACGCGCACCGACGCCGATTTGACTTCGGTGCGGTAGAAGGACTCGGCCGACTGAATCGCCTTCTCCGCATTGAACTTGTCGATGAACCTGAAGGTCTGGACCAGGATGTACTCGCACGGCGCCGCCATCAACTGATCCAGGTGGACGCTGTATGCCTCAGGCGGCATCCCCGTGGTGGAGAGCCCGGCAACGAATGTGCTCCTGGACGGTCCCCGGAACTCCAGCAACCGGTTCTGCCGCAATATCTCGTCGGCCGCAAGCCGTGTATCCAGGTGCGGGTCCCTTGTCGGCGCACGCACAGGCCCCGGTGCCGAGGCCAGGTTGGCCGAGCAGAAGAGGTCGCCGAGCAGGTCGTCACTGCTGAGCCTGACAAAGCCCAGCGTGTCGGTCATGTCCTTCGCGAAGCTCTTGAGGACATTGTTGAATTCCTCGAATATTTCACCCAACTGGCCTCGCACTGCCGCGATGGCCGAGCTTTCGCTGATGCGTCGCTTGGCGACCGTCGCAATGGCTTTGAAGGGACTCGTGCTCTGCTCGATTTCCGACCGTAACTGTTCAAAGATGGCTTCGGTCTTGTTGGGATATCGATAGCTGAGGTAGAAGCGGTGTTCGAGGACTGCGTTAGGCACTTCCAGTGTCGATTCGCCCCACTCTCTGTCGATCATTGCGGCAACCGGATTCACGAACTCCGCGTAGGGATAGTCGTTGGTGAAGCGGCGACGCTGGACCGAATGAATCGTGATCCGATCGGTGAGCTGCCGAAGCGACATTTGGAGCAGATCGATTCGGCGATTGACATCGTCGTCCAGTACGCCTTCGATATCGCTTCCCTCATAGGCAAAGCCGGCCAGCAAAGAGCCGTTTTTGCACAGCGCGACCCCTTCGACCAGCAACCCGAACCACGGGAGCAAATCAGCCAGCGAGCGGACGGTCTGCCGTGGCTTCTTGAATATCTCGCCCAGGTTCACCACGGCACACCTCTGCCCCACCCGACCGGTCGGCTGTTGTAGTCCGCGGGCCTGGGAATGCTGCTGTAGGCATCCCCTTCGTCGAGATAGCTTAGGAATATTCGCATGAACAGCGGGTCTTTCTTGCTCAGCATGCGTCCCGCCGCGAAGGCGGGGAACACGGCAATCAACGCCAGATATGCACCCATGGCGAACAGGAAGGCGCCTACGAACGCCACGACGTAGAAGGCCAGAGGATCCATCCCCATTACCGTCTTGGGGCGATGCAAACTCGCGTGAAAGGTCGAGGAACGACGTGCCATGATTTACTGGAACATCTTGATGTTCTGGCAGACCTGCGGCTTATTGGTAAGGTTGAGCTTGAACGTACCGGCGACCAGCCCCTGGATAACACCAAAAATGATGATGACCGTCAGAATCCTGGTCCAGTCCATCTTGGCGAAGATGCCCACGACCAAGGTGCCGATGACCACAACCAGGAAGATCACGATCGCCAGTGGTCCGGTCATCCAGTCCACCAAAGCGCAGCCGATCTGCGTCACGATCGGCAGATCGAAGGGTGTGCTACTCTGAGCCCAGCTGAATTCGGGGACAGCTGCGAACGCCAGCACGAGGGCAAGGAGCCACAAACTGCGGCCGGCGACGGTGCCGTCTCTCGATTCAGGTTTATGCGGGGACAGGGGTGCTTTCATGGGACTCTCCATAGTGGATGGTGGTTGCGCTGTATTCGCCCCTTACCCGGTCAAAGCCGTTCAAGTGGCAAATCTCTGCCAGCCGGCGAACGCCGTGCCGGTACTGGATGAAGAACACGACGTTCAGGGCGCGGCCAATCCATTGCTGGATGGCGTTGTAGGGGATGCCGGTTTCGGCCATCATCACGAGCGATTCCAGGCGCTGCAACGCGTCGACCGCGCCATCGGCGTGGATGGTGGCCCCGGAGCCAGGATGGCCGGTGTTGAGCGCGTCCAGCCAGTCGTAGGCCTCCTGACCGCGCAGCTCGCCCAGGATGATGCGGTTGGGGCTGTAACGCATGGCGGTCTGGACCAACTCACGCGCGGTGACCCCCTGGTCCGGGTCGGCCTCCATCGGCGTCCAGTTCTCTACCGCGACCTTGAGCTCGGGCACCTGCTCGATGGTGTAGATGCGCTCGGCGGGCTCGACCAGGGACAGGATGCTGTTCATGAGCGTCGTTTTTCCGCTGTAGGTACTGCCGGCCACAAGGAAGTTCTTGCGCTGCGCCACCGCTTCGCGCACGACGCTGGCCTGGGACGGCGTGATGGTTTCCCTTGCGACGTATTCGTCCAGCGTGAGCACACGCCTGGCATGCCTGCGGATGCACATGGACGGTCCCTTGAGAGACACGGGAGGCAGCACCGCTTCCACCCGGAAGCCCGGAAACCGCGCAGACAGGATCAGGCTGTTCTTGCCGACTACCTTGTCGACGTGGCTGGCCAGCAAGGTGATGGCGGTCTGAATGTTCGTCGCGGATAGGCGAACGCTCAGTCGCTTGTCGGCGATGCCCTGGCGGATGAAGACCTCATCCGGCCCATTGATCATGATCTCGTTGATGCTCTCATCGCCAAAGACGCCCTTCAAGGGCGAGAGCGCCTCCAGGAACGCACTCAACGTGCGCTCGGACAAAGAGGGGCGACGAATATAGACCTGACCGTTATCGAAAGCCATATCCTGAAGATACGAGGGGGGACCTCGTTTTCAGGAGTTGCAATCGTGCCGTTTCGTGGGTTTGGAGCGAATTACAGTGCGAAAGTCTGTAACACCGCTCAGTTCCTGCCGAAAATGGGCTGCATGTTCGAGACCATGGCCGACAGCGGCAAGGCCATCACGAGCGCCCACAGGGGTGACACGAGCGGCGATATCGGCAGCGGAATGACCAGATAGATCAGCGGAGCCATCGCCAGGGGAATGACCACCATGCTGAGCAGCGTGTAGGCAGCCGGGCGGATTGCCCCGAACTCGGCTCGCTTGATAGCCCGTTGCACAAAGCCATCGATGATCGCCGCGATGAACACCGGCAGCAATATCACGGCCCATAGCAGGAAGATGAATAGCCGCAGAACAATCACGAACATGTTGAGAATGAGCCCCTGGACATAGGAGTTGAATCCCTTTGCGGCTGCAACGCCGGTCGTGCCGGTGAGCATCTTGGTCAAATCCATGTCCCGGCCGTGCACAACCGCCTTGCCCAGGGTGTCTTTTGGCGTGTACAAGGCGAACACGACGTTGGCCTGCCGTTGCAGCGTGTCGGCCGTCGAGTCGCCGAAGGTGGCACGCGTCAGTGCCATTTCCCTTGCGGCGAAGGCTTCCATCGCCTCCCCATTTCGCATGACCGGAGTCGCGAAGAACAGAAGCGCGAAGATGGCCAGCCAGAAGCCTATGTGCGAGCGAGTTGTCACGGCGAATACTTGTGCAGTTCGACCAGGCCGACAGCCCTGGAGTCGGCCACGTTGCAGAGGTATTTCAGACGGGCCCCATTCAGGTCCGAACGCGGGACTTCCGCGCCGGCGTAAAAGCGCACTTCATCGAACCGCCCGCCATGCGCCCACTGCACGAAATTCCAATCGTCGTGCGCGTACTGCTCGACCGGACGTCCGCCCAGGTAACCCCAGGCCTGCGTGCGCATGACGTCGTCGGCGACCGTTGCCAGCCCGCTCAGGAAGTTCCGCACGACCAGTGGCGTCGTGTTCTCGCGTTGCGTCAAGCCCTGCCTGACTCGCGTCAGCGCTGCCACGATGGCCTCGACGATGGCCGATTTGGATGCGTCGCCGGCATAAGGCCATGCCAGCGACAGCATGTCGACGGTCTTCTCCGCAGCCGACTGCAATTGCGGGTATGCAAGCCAAATGGCACGAGCGTCCTGCGTCAGCTGACTCTCGCGCAGGATCTGCTCAAGCAATTGCTTGCTGTTATCCGCGAACGACAGTCTGACGATTCGCACAGCCTGGGCATCTCCAGACTCGCCCGGGACCACGCCACGGGCAGAAGAAATGGGGGTAACGACGCTCATTGGATTTAAGTGAGTTGAATGATCGGGATGCGACCTTTGATTCTTTCGCTGCGATTGAACAACGCGATGTACTGCAGGTCTGGCATGTTCGGCAACAGCGACGGCGGAAACAGTTCCGTCACGATCTCCTTAATGGTCTCTCCGCGGTTGACGGAGAACTCCAGGCCGACGTCCTCGGTTCTTGACCCGATGGATTGACTCTGTGATCGCTGCTCGATTGCGGTCGTTCCAAACTTGTCGGAGACCAGCTCCATGGTTGCCTGGTCGTTTGTCGCACCCACGATCAGGTTGTTCATGTTGCCCATGAATCGCAGGGCTTTGGCTTGGCTGCCACCCAAGGCATCGACCAGGTCGGAAAAGGTTTGCCCGAACGCCCAAATGAAAATACCAGCGCCCCGGCCCTTATTGGCCTGCTGGATCAGCGGCTCGCAAATGGCGTCACCCCACTCATCAACGATCACGTGGATTCGCCTGGGCGCCTCGCCTTCGTCGCCCTCGATTCCGTGGTTGTAGAGCTCGGCCGCGACGGCAGACACATCGGCCAGCAGCATGGCCGCCAGGGTGTGGCCCACTGACGGATCGGCCAGGGTGTCCGTACCCGCGTACAGCACGTGTGCCCCCTGAACAATACGCTTGGTGTCCATGATGGTGCGCGTGTCGTTCAGGTCCTCGTAGTCCGGCGATAGCAGCCACTTCAAGTCGTCGGTACTCAGCTTGGTGAGCATGGGAATGATCGACACGATCATCTTGCCGAACCATTCCTTGTTGGCCTCCAGAATGGCTACCAAACCCTTGATTTCATCGGGCTTCTCCGGGATGCCACGCTGCCTCGCGTCTGCCGGGTGGTCCCCAACGTCGGCCTGGAAGACCGCCAACATCGCAGCCAGTTCGGCCGATCCCGTGTCGCCGGCGGGATTGGGTTTGCCACGCTGCGGCTTTTGGCCGGCGAATGAGTGCTTGGCCACTTCCTGGGCGATGCGATCGCGGTATCTGTCTTGATGCGCGTCGAAAAACTTCGTCAATGCATCCTCGGTCAGCCGCTCGACGGCCGCGCGCGTTTGCATGGCCGTCTTCAGGTTCACGATGCTGACTCGGCGCCCGACATACTTCATGCCGTTCGTGATGGCGTGGACCGCGGTCCAGCAGAAATCCTTGAACGTGCTGTTTTCTTGCGAGTCAATGACCAGCGACAAGCGTGAGGCCACCTGGCTGACGCGGTCCCAATTCTTCAACAGATCGAGCCGGGTCGATTGGGACGCGAAGGCCGGGTGAAACATCAGGAACTTGTCCGCTTGCCCAGTCGCCGTGCAGCTCGCCCTGCAGATCTCCCGCAAGTCCTGATCGCCCTTGGGATCGATCACGATGACCGTGTCACCGCGGGCAATCAGCTGGGGCAGGATCAGCGCCACCAGCCGCGTCTTCATCGCGCCGGTGGTGGCGATGATGGCGCAATGGCCCTTGAGGCTGTCGATCGGGACGAGCACGTCGCCCTCGCTGGGTTCTAGTCCGTGGATCCACTGCATCCCTCGCTCTTGCAGGGGATCGCGCTTGATGCCCAGCATTTGCAGCACCCACTGAGGCGGATAGATCTCCACGAGGTTGCGCTTCATGACCTCTGCGGCGCGGCGCGTGTGGCTCGGTTCCCATCGGTAGCCCCATCCCAGCCATAGGTTGTTGCCCATGCGAGGGACGGTTTCCAAGAGCTGCCCCATCGAGAGGAAGGAAAACGGCTTGCCGATCAGGGAGAGCTTCTTCTTGGCCAAACCATAGGCCGCCAGAAAGCGCCAGCCGGCAAGTGCCGCGCACATCAGCACCAGCAGCAGGATCGTGGGGGTGGCGAAGTGAAGCGCCAGCGCCCAAATCAGGCACCACAGACCCGCCACTGTCCATGCCACGACGGCGCGCGCCTCGAACAACGGCCTCAGGATCTGCTCGAACTGGACGACCTTACTCATTGGAGGCCCAGCTTTCTGGCCGTGTGCGCGGCCAGGATGAACGATTCCCGCGTCGACTGGCTCCCTTCGCTGACCGGCACCTTGTAGACCAGCTTGCGCGGCGTCGAGGGGTTCGTGTAGACGTATCCCCTTTCTGCGAGCGAGGCGAGAAATTTGGAAGGGTCTCTGCAGACGGTCATCAGCAGCGCCATCTCAAAGGCGGCGCCGAACTCGCACATGCGCATCAAGTGCGCGCCATTGGCCTTCGTGCGCCAGATATGGACGATCCGGCCGAGGTATTCGCAATCGTGCATCGGGAGGTTTTCCGCAACCTCTTTGGGCAACAGATCGCGGAACCGCACTTCGGCGCCCTCCGTCTTTGGACCTCCACGCTGCTTGGGCGCAGCGGGCGCGCCTTGCGCCGATTGCGAGTCGGCTTCCCTGCCCGGCCCACCCGTCGCCCGCGCCGCGCTGGCATCTGGTTGGGCCGTCGACCTCGCCGCCGCGCCACCCTCATCGCCTGGAGCGTTGTCACTGCTTTCGACGTCGGCCTTGTCCTGGCCATCCACTGCACCGAGCACCTGCGCAGGATCAATGACATCCAATTGCGGCGCTGGCTGAGGCGCGTGGGCGCGCCCCGCGCCTGCCCGGGGAACGACTGTACCCACCGGGCGTCCGGCAAGTGGATCCTGCGCCTCGACCCCCGCCATCGACACGGGTCGATTGGCGGCGATGCTGTTCAACGTCTCGTCCGGCGCCATCACCAGGCCGGGCTTTGCGAGCCTGACAGCGGTAACGATTTCGCCGTCAGCGTTGGCAATCCGCACGATGGGCAGGCCCTCATCCTGACCATCAATGATGCGGGTGGTGGACAGCATGGCCAGCAGCGCACCGTCACTCGACGGAATGCCGCCGAAGCCCTTTTTCGCGCAGAACTCAACGATGTCATGCGCCGCTTGAGGCCATTCCAGATAGATGCCAGCGCGGTCCGCATAACTGGTTTCCTTGTTTAGCTTCCAGCGCGTCTTGTAGAGGGAGACAATCGCATCGAGCAGGTAGGGCGACACGTCGGTTCCGATGGTCAGCTGGCCGTAGTTTTGCGGCAGCCGACTCTCCTCGCGCTCGCGGATGGCCGACCACATGTCTCGCACCAGGATGGCCGCAAAAGTGTCCCGGCTGCCGGCGTTGCCACTGACGATGTCGACCAGGGTCTGAACCAGCGTGGGCGAGCCCGCATTCAACCACTCGACATTTTCGCGGCCCACCAGCTTGAGCGCGAATGTGCCGACGACCGACGCGGGGCCGGGCTGCGCATCGCTGCGCGTCCAGGTGGCGTAGACACGGTCTTGCCCTGCGTGCTCGGCCCACTCCCACAGCCCCTCAAGTTCGGCGGCCCATTTGCGGCCAGCCATATCGACGACATTCAGGCCCTCAAGCGGTTTGCCCAGCGGGTAGAGCAGCCCCGCCAGGAAACACAGGTAGCGCCACCGCACCTCCAGCACGTGGCGCTCCTCGACTCCCTTGTCCCCGGTGAAGATCCGCCCGTCGGCCGCCCTGAAGATCGCGAATGCGGCCTCGATGCTGGCCCGGAACAGGCCACCCGCGCCGGAGAACGCCCGCGACGAGCTGCCCGGCAGGCAGTTGACGTACTCGGCCACCCGCGTGATCGGCGCTTCGAATCGCGTGGCAAATTGGCTCGCCGGCAAAGCGGCGTGCGTCTTGAGCATGGCCATCAGCTCCGCCTGGTCGCCTAGCAAAGTCTTCACGGGCATGAGGGGCAGGCCTGGGTCCTGTGGCGGGTACACCACACCCGAAAGGGATTGCCGCTTCTGCGGCGCGGCTACGGCCGTCGCGGCCGCGGCCACCTCGGGCCCGGAGCCGGGCGCGGAGCGCTGAAGGGATTTGAACCAGCGAAGCATGCAACGATTGTGTGCTTCGACCGGCCGATGTTGAGCGGCGCAATCGCCTGAAAACTGCCGTTTGAAGTTCCGCGACGGTCGGAAATTTCCGCGTCGCCGCGAAAAAGTCGGCACCCGGCAGGTTTCAGCCGGCAGCAGCGCGCGACGAGTCGTTCTTTATCAGGCTTGTAAACCGACCGCTATTGGGCATGCGTACCAATTGCATGCGCTCGCACAACGGGCATTGGACGGATTGATGGACCCGCAGGTTCACGAAGTCAGACTCGCAGTCCGTGCACCGCGTCAGATCAATGGCGCCGTTTTTGTAGCACTTGTACAGAAAGTGGAAGCGCTCGAAGGAAATGGGGGCGGTATGCGCCTGCAGCTTGTAGAGCCCGAGGTATTTCCGAAAGCAAACAATCAAGCGGTCCAGCATTTCATCGGCTCTGATGCCGTCCGCGTATGTCAGCCCCGACGTCTCGCTGCCGCGCATCAGGTTGATCAGGTAGATGGCATGCAGCCTCTGAATCGGGGTGAGAGATTTAATGTGTATGCCCGCGTACGAATTGCCTCGCGGGAACACCGTCTCCACACCATGCTGCTCGCAGACGTACTGCACCTGCATCCTGATCATCGCGTCCGACTCATCCTCCAGTAGCAGCACTTCACGGATGAACAAAGTTCGTTGGGAAAGCAAGGCGACCTGGATGAATCGCTCCATCAACTCAGGCTTTGAAGCCCACTTACTCAGCTGCTGGATGCTGGTCCTGGTCTTTGCGGCCATGTGTGTGCTTCCCGTTGCGCCTCGTCACTTCAGGCGCTGTGTGCTGCAGGTGGCCAGGACAGTGCGCTGCGCGGTGGATAACGTCAGGTTGCGCCCCGCATGAAAGAAGTACTTCCCTTTGGCCGAGAACGCCGCCAAGCGCGCGCCGCGACGGCACGTGCGGGTGATGTCAGCCAGGGTGGCCTCTCGCAAAACCTGCGTGATGTTGCTGCTCAGGCCGTAGGTGGCTTCCGCATCCCTGGGCGACTGGCGCGCGGCGGTCCACCGGTTGAGCAACCAGATCGAATTCTCGTCTTGAACGACTCGGTCAGCATCAGTGAGCGGGTAGGCGGCGCCATCTTCATGGCTGGTCACCAAGCGCATCAGAATTTCATCGCTCACGCCCGCATGAAACAGCGGCGCCGCAGCATCGCCCGCCCGCTTGACCTGTGGCTCATCCAGCCCGACCAGGGCCTCGGCCGTCTCGGGCTCAAACCCCAGGTGACGGAATGCATGGGGATCGGTTGCCGCGCGGAGGAATTTCCACCGCATGAGCAGCAACAATGTGTTTTCCTGGATAACATCGCGATCCACAATGAAGTCCCCTCAAGCTCCTCAACCCGACCATTAATCCATGTTTCGGTGACTTAATGACTGCTTAAGCACTAATCTATGGGTTGAACATTCAATTTACCCCGCATTAACCTTTGGAACAACCTGTAAAATTTGTCAGGTCTAGCAACAAATCATAATTCATGCTAGGCCTCAGTCACGTTGGTATGAAAACGTCTGAGAAATACGCCCAACGGGCGGCGCAGCGACTGAACGCCCTGCTCGACCAACAGGGAGCTGCGGTCACGCTGCTGGAGCGAAGCAATGTGTTGGCTGCTGCCCTTAATCTGCCTGCCACACAGACTCGCCAGATGCTGGGCGGCTTGGTGTCATGGACCTGGGCTCAGCTGGACAAGACCTGCACGGTGTTCGGCAAGGAGCCAGGCTATTTTCTGGACCAGACCTCGCTGCCCGGCATACCCGCCGACACCAAGGTGGCTCAAAGCGCGGATGGCGGCGAACTGATCGTGGTGCGCCCGCCGCTTGGTTTCATCAAGCGGCCCCAGGATCCGCGCGCCGAATGGTGTTACGGGACTCAGCACCGGTCATCAGCCTTTATCCCCCAAGGCAGCTTGGTGCTGTACACCGCGCTGGGCATGGGCGAGCACTTGCACGCCGGCCTGCTCTACGCGATCGAGGGGCCCGACGGCCTTGATTTCATGCGCTGTACCGCAGTCCACGAGGCAGTCGCTCGTTTGGATGCCGGCAGCGCCGACGGCATGTCGCGCATGCTGCCAGTGAGCATCGCGTCCGGCGACATCGACAGTATCGGCCCGCGCATCGTGGGCAAAGTGTTCGCATCGATCACGGCACACTGAGAAGCGCTATTACGCTGTTAAGGGTTCCGGAACACATCGCGATGCCGCGAGAGGTCCACTTCCGCTGAGAGGTTCGTTGACATCCTCCCCGGCCTGGGATTCCTACGGCGTGCTTACTTACGCGATGCTGGAAGTAAGGTTGCACTCGGCCCCAATGTGACCCTGTCAGAACTAACAGGGTCGGATCTTTGGGATATCGCAATTGAGGATTGATGCAGGTCAGCTTGAGCGCAGTTCGCCGGCGCGAACGAACTACAGGGGAGTTCAGGAACCACACAATGTGGCCGAAAAAACCTGCAGCGGGCAAGCATCAGTGGCGCGCACCGCGGCGGCAAATTCGCAAAGAATGCCGTTATCTGATCGCGTCGCAGTTGTTTGCGCAGCACGGTTTTGCCGTGCTCGTCTACCGCGTGAATCTGAAACACATTCCTTGCCAAGTCTGCGATCACGTCCACCTGTTGGTGGAGTACCCGCCCAAGGTGGCCGTTTCCAATCTGGTGAACAGCTTGAAAGGCGTGTCCAGCCGATTGCTGCGCAAGGAACGTCCCGACATCCAGAAACGCTACTGGAAAAGCGTGCTGGGGTCGCCGCCCTACTTCGCCTCGTCCTGTGGAGGCGCACCGATTTCCATCGTGCGCCGATACATTGAACAGCAGCACACGCCGCACTGAGAAACCCAAGGACGGCTACGCCGTCCGCGCTATCCGTCCCCGCCCTCGGGCGGGGCTTGGCGCGCTCCGGGTCAACGAAAAAGAAATGCCCCCTCGCCGACAGCGAGGGGGCATGCTTTTTCGTGGCACCTGGCTCAGGCCAACACAGCCAGGTCGGCCATGTCAGCCCCCACCTTTGCGGGGCGCACGATCATGGTCCTGATGCGGTCGCGACGGCAACGATCAGCCAGCGCCTTCGCCGCTTCAATCCCGGCGCGATGGCCGTTCTTGAGTTCGTCAGAATCGGCGTAGATCACGATCTTCGTCACGCGCCCACGCAAGTGCTCGGGCAGCACGAAGTTCGCGAGGATCCCGGCGGAATGGCAGGGCCACACGGGCAAGCCGTCCAGCAAGGACGCGGCCAGAGCCGTCTCGATGCCTTCACTCACGCCCAAGGTGTTCCCGACGGGATCATCCAGCCGAAGCGCGAAGCTGTTGCAGCCCACTCCGCGGTCCGTCTTCTTGACGTGCGGGACATCGGCTTTGGCCCCGCCAGGCGTCAGATAAGTCTTGTGCAGTTGGACCAGATTGCCGGCCGCGTCGAAGCCGCGAACCAACATCGCGGGGAAATAGCCGACGAGGACCGGCCTTTCGGAAGGCACGTCCGCAACCCGGTAATAGCCCAACCGCGGATGCAGGTGGATCATCGGGGAAATGGATACCAGTCGGGGCACCCGGCTGCGCAGGTACAGATCCAATGGGTCGCTCGGGGTTATCGGGCGGGACTGGTCCCAGACCCGCTGCATGCGCGCACGCGCTGCCTCGACGTCAACGACCGGCTCCTTGCGCACGGGGTCCCGCTTGGGAAGCAGGACTTCGCCGGCGCCGTACCCAGATGGCACGTTGAAATGCTCTCGCACCAGGTTGCACGCCTCCACGAAGGTGCATGCGCGAAAGCGCATCAGAAAATCCATACCGCTGCGATATCTCGCGTCGGTACAGTGGCGGCACAGGTAGCGGCCGCCGTTCTTGTCCTGCCAGATGTACCGGTCCTTCCCCCCGTCCGCGCAGAAAGGACACGGGCCGGCTTTCCCACGGAAGTACGACGAGTCCACTCCGAGGGAGTTGAGAATTTCCGGCCAGTTTCCGTAGGCCAGATCTTCAGCACGTTGGAGCATGATGGGCCCCTCCTATTGATTGATGGGGCCAGCCCCTGCGGGATGGCCCGCACGGGTGAGTTGAATAAGGCTGATCAAGCTCAGCTACTGATTGCTTCCAGCAAGGAAGCGAATTCACGAACAAATTATGACCCACTTTCGAGACTCCTCTGAAGATTTCTCGCGCAGTTTCTGAAGCCGGCTCGGCGCCGACTTTAGAAACTGCCCCGGACGAGCCGGGGACAGTTTGGAAGGGCTTCACGCCGCCAGGCGCTGCGCCACTTCCGATTTGAAAAGCGTCTCGACCGCATCGGCCAGGTTCTCGACCGACTCGACGTAGACGCTCTTGGCAATCAGGTGCGAGATGTCCGTACCGATGCCAATGCCGTACACCTCCACTCCGGCCTCTTCAGCCGCCTGGACCATTTGCCATGCGGCCACCCGGTCATGTGGTTGCCCATCGGTGATGAGCCAGATCACGCGCTTTTCGGCGCGCGTGCTCAGCAACTTCGGCAGCCGTATCGCCAGGGCCGGGCCTGTCGGCGTACCGCCGCCGGCCTGAACCGCCTTGAGCGTGTCTTCGGCCTGTCGCAGGTTCTGCTTGAAGGCCAGAATCTCTTCCGCCGGCACGCCCATCCCTGGGAATACGTCGATGGACACTTGCGTTCCACAGATGCGGTGATGTGCCTGTGCCAATGCGTAGGTCACCTCGACCGCCGTCCCCAACTGGGACTCCATCGACCCCGACGTGTCCAACAGTATCGATACCGCAGCATCGATCCCAGTGGTCGGCGCCTTCTTACGAAACACGCGCGTGTCGCCCATGGCTTTCATCCGCCACAGCTGGGTGGTAGCCAGCCGGCTACCTCCTGCGCTACGCAGAAACGGCCTGCGCCGCTTGTCCTGTATCTCGCGCAACAGAACGGTTACCAAACGCGCTTGCACCTGCGGCAGATGCATCTGCGCATCTGCGTTACGCTGCGCAGCGTATCCGTCCCCGCCCGGCGAGACCATCGCTGAAAACGCCTCGCCCGAACCGTCCTCGGCGACTTCGCCCCGTTCGGGAATCTCGGTCGCTTTCTGAACGAGCGCGTCGCTTGCGCCCTCGTCCTGGTTCAACGCCTCCGCAATCGCGTCGAGGTCCAACGCCGGTGGTGCGGCACTGTCGACTGCAGCTTCCTGCGCCGCCTGTGCCAGCTCCTGCGCTTGACTCGACAAGTCACGAGCTGTCGCGTGTCCTCGGTTGCGTGCCAGCGCTTGGCTGAGCATGTCATTGGCAACTGCGTTCGCAGCTGCACTGCACTCCTGCCCGGCCCCGTCGCCATCGCGGGCTCCGCGCTGCGCCTCTCCTGCGGCGCCCTGGGTGGACCCAGGCTCGCCGCCGTCCGCTGATGCTGCCGGATCCGACTGCGGCTCACCGCTTGCGTCCCGGGCACCCGATCCGCCATCTTGCGAGGCGTCGTCGCCATCTTGCGCAGCGCCGTCGCCGCCGCTGCTTTCCCCTTGGGCCGCGGTATCGCGGCTGTCGGAAGGTGGCGCCGCATCGGCGTTACCGCTGTCGCCGGGTTGTGCCCCGTCTTGCGACTGCGCATTCCCCTGGTCCTGTTGCTGCTCGGCGCCGCCGTCGCCCTCTTGCGAGGCGTCGTCGCCGCTGCTGTCCTCCGGGCCCGTGGTATCGCGGCCGTCGGGAGGTGGCGCCGGATCGGCGCCACCGTTGTCGCCGGGTTCCGCCCCGTCTTGCGACTGAGGCTCACCCTGGTCCTGCTGCTGCTCGGCACTGTCCATCGGCGGCCGGGCAATCGCGCTCAAGATCGCCTGTGCCAGCCCAATCACTTCCGTGGTGGACTGGCATGCGGGCCCCTGATGCGCGATCGCCATGACCGACTCCAGCACCTGGCTGTCGATCACTTTTTCGGCGACCGCGCGCAAAGACGCGGCTGCTTCTTGTGATGAGGTGGTTTGGAGAAACGCGTTGTGCGCCTGCCCCCATGTCACCATCGCCGCGGCTTGCTCGAGTGTCAGATCCTCAGGGATCTCGTTGAGCAGGATTTCTCCAGCCAGCGTGTTGGCCTCATCGAAGATCGACGGAGCACCGCGGTATTCCTTGCTCAAGACACGCTTCAGACGCGCCTCTTCCATCGCAACCGCAAAGGCATGTGCCTTCACGTCCGCGCTGACGAGCGCTTGGGAATCGCAGTCTTGCAACTTGGCGACCTCCCGTAACGCTATGGCCATCAGCAACTTGAACTCGCGCTCGTCCCCACCCACCGGAGTGGGCAGAAACAGCCGTTGGCCGTCGTTGAATGCAGCCGCGTCGCTCTGGTCGACCCACACGACGCGTTCCGCAGAACCAAGACAGAGGGCGATGACGCCCTCAATGATCCTGGCTACCTGTTTTGCTCCAGGCGTAATCATGTCCGCGCCTTAGAGAAGCAGGGACAGCGATTGCGCATCGCTCGGCGCGTTGACCGCGCTGGGCGACTCGTCGACGCTCTGCTGCACCCTTGCGATGGCCGGCGACGCATCCCCTTGCGCGATTGTCATCGCGCCCAGCAAGTCGTCCGACGACTTGCCTTCCGTGGCCGCAGCCGCCAGTTCAACGGCGCGCGCGGGATCGGACAGCAGCTTCGACAGCGACCATACCTTCATGAGCAACTTACCTTCGATGCGTTGCGCATCCGCAGACGCCACCACTTCGTTGATCAGGTCGCTCAGCGGACCGATGCTCGGGTCCAGGAACCTGAAGTCATCGAGTTTCGCTGCAGCCCGAATCAGCGGGCCCAGTGTCCTGGGCGTCACGTATTCGCGCGCCGTCACCACACCGTCCTGCTTGCGCAGGAGGTATTCGTTGACCAAGGTGCCGGCCTCCGCCGCAACGTCTCTCATCAACTCGCCCTTGAGTCCACGAACTTGCGTGTCGTAGTGACTGTTCATGGCCGAGCCGTCTTCGGCAGCAGGGGCGTTGACCCGGTACGCGTGGAAGGTGAAACTCAACCGCTTTTCCACGTGTTCACGTGACGGCGGCTGGTTAAACAGGTGCGCGTAGTCGGGGTTCTCCAGCAGCTGGGTCGTCGCCCAATTCTGGACGGCGACGTCGAACTGCTTGAGGAAGGCATCGCCCAGCGCGTTGAACTCCGTTTGGAAAGCCAGCAGCTTGGCGTACGCTTCGTTCTGGTACTTCTCGGGCGTGATGCCCACGGCGCCCAGAAGCGACAGGCCCTGCCGCTTGAGGTAGCGCTCGGCCCTGCCCCTGACAACGTCGAATTGCCTGAGCAGTTCCGGGTCGCACAGTTTGTAGGCGCCCAGGGAGGCGAGCTTTTCCGAGGGCAGCTTGCTCAGCGCCGGGTTGGCGGCGAGCAGGTCTTCCCTGTTCAGAATGCGGCGCCCACCCCAGATGTGGACGTCCAGCATCACGCAGACGAGATCGTCCACGCATTTCTTAATGACATTCGTCATCGTCTTGCTCCTAAAAAAGAAAGAGCAAGCCCCCTGAGGGACTTGCCCCTCACGGGAAATTTGATGTGGCTAATTTCACCCTTGCGGGCCAGGCAATCAGCTACCTGTCTTGTGGGTTCACCACGAAAACATTTTCGAAGTGCGGTTCACTGCGAAAACATTCTCTTAAAAGGGCCTGGGGAGGGGTTTCCCCCTCCCTGCCCAAACCCTCAGGGAGACCGGCGCAAGCCGGTCCCCTTGAGGGCCTTACATCTCGATGAACCGGGGAGCCGCGGCAGGCTCAGGTGCCCGCTCGTGATGCCCACCCGCATCTTCGCCCCCTGCAGCGACTCCAGGGAAGGGGTCACTCGGGCGATCGTCCCAGCCGTCGAAGTTCCCCGGAGATGGGGCGGCTTCTGCAGGCCGAGTCGGCTGTCGCAGCGGCTCGCTGGCCGGCGTGCGGGAGCGGGCGTTGTCTTGCCCGTTCCCGTCTTGCCGGTTGGCGGCGTGCTTGGGGTACTTCACCCAGCTGACCAGCGCGTACTTCACGCGCCGTTCCTTCTTGGTCGCGCCCGAGGGCACCCATTCGCTGGTCTCCTGAGTGCCGATGCAGGTCACGTCGTTGCCCTTGTCGAGCCTCTCCGCGACCTTTTCGGCCTCCTCGTCCCATGCCACGAATGTGGCGCGCTCCCAGCAGGTGCGCCATTCGCCGTTCGTCCAGACCCTGCGGCCCCAGACGACGTCAAACTCGCACTTGCGCGCGCGCTTGGTGCCCACCAGCACCACAGCGGGTTTTTCGGGGATGAATCCCACCGCCGTGATGGTGATCATGCTGCACCCGACCTGCTGACCTGGTAGAGGTTCATCCACCCGGGCTCGGTCTGCCCCGGGATCTCGATTCTCTGCTTGCCCATGAACACGACTTTAGCGCGTTCGCCGGGCCTCAGACCGATATCCTGCACCGCGCGCTGGAGTTCAGCACCGTACAGGGGAATCTCCTTCGCGCCGTCGTTGAGCGTCAGACAGAAGCTTTGGTAGGGCCCCGAGCGGCCTTGCCGCGTGGTCATGCGAGCCACCGTGACGATCCCTTCGTAGGGAACGCCCTTGACAGGGCGAGCCGCCGCATCGAGGTCCGGCAGACTGGCCGTCGCTGCCTGGAAGGCCTGAGGCGCCTGCGCCTGTTGCGCAGGTTCCGGCGCCTTCACCGCAGGCTCCGCAGCCTTCACCGCAGGTGGCGGCGGGGCCTTGGGCGCCTTGGCTTCGACAGTGTCGCGGGCTTTGACCTCGCGCTTGCCCAACAGGGCTTGCACTTCGATCAGCATCGCCTTCCTCAGCGGCTCAGTGCCGCGAATCGGGTCGTAGGGCGCGTCGCTCATGAAGTAGCGTTCGCGCTTGAGTGCCCTCGCGAGCTCAAGGTCAATGACCTTGAACACGCGCTTGGCCACACCCTTTCGGGGATACAGATAGAACCACATCACCCCGAAGAGGTGATTGTGGGGTCCCCGCACCTCGAAGGTTCGAACGCGGTCGGAGACCTCCCCAACGCTCGCGCCTGCTGTGATGCGCGCCGGCTCGAGAATCAAACCGTCCCCCGCCGTTGCCTTCGCGGAACGCTGCCCCGCCGGAACGGGTCGTGCGGCCAGTTGGACCGTGGGCTTGAAGTCCCCGGACACTCTCGCGGCCGCCGGTGCGGGTGCCGCTTGTGAGTACAGGAGCACGGGTTTGCCCAGGACGAAGTCCGCCACCGTGTCGAACACCATGGAGATTGCACCGATCGTGAGCCGGAATGCCCAGAAGATGAGAACCCCGAAGGGCTTGAAAAGCAAATTGAGCAATTTCATTTGAAACCTCAGAGAAGCGCCGACAGACTCGCCCTTTCAGGCGATGCGCTGTCGGAAATGAGTTGTGCATCGACCGTCCATCCGAAGCCCGTCTGGGCCTGTTGAATGGCTTTGGGGTCAAAGCGTTGTTGCAACCAGCCCGCCCATTCCCAGGGTGACTGGCTTGGCCGTTTGGAAGGCGGCGCGGACAATTTCGGTCCAACGCGCCAATCCCAGCCTTTGGCGTAAACCAATTCGGCGAGCGCAAGCGCCCAGGCCGGATGGTCATCGAACGCAACGACGTGTGCGACGTTGCGAAGTTGCTGCTGCTGCCACGCGACAATTTCTTCGCCGGTGATGCAGGTTGCAGGTGTCGCCCGAACGGCGGTGGCCACGAGGTCCACTGCCGCCGGCAGATCGGGCTGGCGCGACAGCAGCACCACCTGAGCGCCCTTCCAATCCATGTCTGGATGGATGCGGGTGAAACGCAAGCTGCGTGGGTTGTAAAACCACGCTCCGCCCGTAGGGCTGAAGCCCTGCCGCAAGCGCTTGCTGATTTCACCGACCGCCGTCAGCCACTGCGCGGTCCTGACTTTGAACGCACCGGGCTCGCCATCGATGACGATTCCCTTGGCGCCCCGCTGGGCTATGCCGAAGAAGCGGTTTGCGTCTTCCTTGGCATAAACCGTAAACAGGGTGTCATCACCGGCGTCCAGCTCAGGGCGCGGTGCCGACGGCAGCACGGGTGTACTCCTCGACAGCGTCACGCTGCTCGGGCGACATGGAGACGCCGCGGCGCAAAGCGTAGATGGTGGGACCACCTTCTTCCGCCTTGACGTTCTGGAAGCGCCGGATCAACTTAGCCCAGCGGATCGCCGAACGGGTCGACATCGGGCTCACGATGACCTTGTCGCGATTGCGATAGGCCTGCCGCGTCTGATTGGCAACGCCCACCACCAGCTTGGCGGTCAGTTCCGCCTTGTTGGGGTCCGTGCCGACCTTCAGCAGCGCATTCTTGACGACGCGGATTTCCTCGTCGGCGGGCAGATAGTCCACCGACATGACCATCCAGCGGTCTTCGAACGGCGCATCCTGGACGTTGCGTCCTGCCACGACCAGCCGCGAGTCCACGGGGTTCTCGGTCCAGAAGACGCGGAACCCAGGCTTGGGCGTCACGATCTCACCGGTCTCGGGAATCGTGATGCAGTAGCCATCGAGCAGCAGGTTCATGCTCGTCGCCTGGCCCGGCTCCATGACATTGCCCTCGTCCAGCAGGACCGAAGAGCCCTCGCGCGCAGCGCGCAGCACAGGACCATCGGTCCAGGCCAGCCTGCCGTCCAACCCCGGGACCAACTGGCCCAGGAGCTGATACGCCTCGGTAGTGGGCGTGCAGCTGACCTTGTACAGCGGCCAGTTCAGGCGCGCGTGGAACTGCTCGGGCAGCGAGCTCTTGCCCGTGCTGGGATCGCCCTGGAGCTTCAGGCCAATGAGGCCTGCTTCCCAGAATGCGAGCATGTCGCGCAAACGTCCGCGATTGAACACATAGCCGTCGTCCTTGGGCGGGACGGCGTGGTGTCCAGGTTCATAGCCGGTGATCACCGCACGAGGATCGACCTGCACGTTGAACTCTTTGGCCAGCGAGTAGCTCGCCGGCTTGAGTTGAAAAGATTGGGACATCGTCTTATGCCTTTCAGGTATCGATGTCGATTCCCAGTTCCGCGAGCGGAAGACCTTCACCCTTGATGAATGTGCGCAGCACATAGGCCAAGCCGGACCGCAACCGCTCAGGGTCTTGGCCAGCAAATGCGCAGCATCGCTCGTAGGTGAACGGCAGGTCATGCCGGTGAATGGGGATCATTTGGTTGACGCCTACGACTTTTCGGGACACCCAGCAGAAGACTGAGGGCGCCCAAATCCATCGCAGGATTTCTTGTTTTTCTTCCGCATTGCCCCTGCTCTTGAGCAGATTCAACGAATAGAGCAAAAGCCCCTCGTGAAGCTCCTCGATGGCCTGGTCCGACCATTCGACCTTTTCGCCGTCTTCGGATCCGACCACGCGCGGGAGCGCGTGTTCATCGGTGTCCGGCAACGGCTGAACGTCGAGGTCTGATTCCTTGTGCAAGCCGATGGGCCGGTCAAGGATGGCAAAGAAGCGGGGAGAGTCGAACGGCAGGGTTCTGCCATCGACGACTTTCAACGACAGTTTGCGGCGTTGCGTTTCAGCGCGCTTGACGGCGCTGCGCTCGGCCTTGTCGAAGTGCTCGTGATACAGCTGGTGCAGCCTATCGCGAGTGTCTGATGCGACGAAAGGGAAGAAAAGTTGTTGTGGCGCGAGGCCACTAATGCCGGGAGCGCGCGCGCTCACGATCGCCTCCAGAGGGCGAGTGGTTGAACTTCATGGTTCCTCCTTAGTGCTGGAACGAGTTCAGAGGCCCTGAAATGAGAAAAGCATCAACCGCTTGCGCGGCTGATGCTTTTATTTCAGAGCGGCATCGACCGCTGTCATGCGGTCGAGACTTTTCTGAACGGTGGTGGTCGATTGCTTTGCAGCAAGCGTGCCCATGGCGCCGTAGACGACACAGACGATGGCAACGATAGCAATGATTGCTTTCATGATTGGCTCCAGTAAAAAAATTAAAGGAGCCAACCCCTCGCGGAGCAGGCCCCGCATGGGTCGTTGATGATGGGTTTCCCCAGACACCGAATCAGGGACGGCGAACCGTCGCTTCTGCGGTGAGATTGAAAGGGCTGACAGAGGTCAGCTCGCCACGCAGTCTTGCGACCGCCTGGCTCTTTTCAGGACTTGCGCCCATGAAAAAACCGAAGCCACCTTGACGACAGGATGCACGGGTGGTTTGGGTCTTTCCACGGACAACGCGGCAACGTACGGGCGTGTCGTGTCCTTGAGCACCTTTGGCTAGATGTTGCCGCCACGGTCCGAGGACCAATGGCGGCAAGCCAAAACTGCTTTGCGCTTTCGCGCGGACTAACGCCGTCGCGTCGGGTCCATCTTGATAAAGGCTCGGGATGTTTACGTACCCCAGCTGCACGGCCGGTGGCCTAGCCGCCGACACCCCATTTCTATCACAGTTTCTGGCAGGCGGCCAAACTTTCTGAGTTGCCGCCACTCCGGTCCCGCCCGATCCGCCAGCCGCTCAACCCCTCCAGCGCTTCGCGCCAGCCTGCACCTTCTCTTCAAAAAATCCAACTTTCGAACCGGCGGGAGTCGCAAAGCCGTGTTTCGGGCCGTTTGCAACTCCTGAACGGGCGCTTGCTGTTTCTAAACTGACTTCACCCTTGGCCCGTCTCCGGGCCTGACGTGAACCAGGAGCACACATGAAGCAAAGCGATTCGACGGGCGACGACATTCTCGACAGGCCGATCACAGCGGCAGAACAGCACGCGGCCATGTCAGAGACCTTCGGCAAGGAGTACGCCGAGCGCTTCAGCGACCCGGTCGTCTTCCTGCGCCGCCGCCTAAACTCTCCGGCCGCCATCCAGTTCTACAAACGCGAATTTCCCCTGGTATCGCGGACCTTGCACCTCGAATCCGTCTATCGCCGTCGCCGCGAGTTCAGCCAGGACGTGCTCGATGCGTTCGCCGCGCTGTCCGCCAAGAAGCTCGAAGACATCCTTCGCATGCTGCAGCTCAACGCGGAGCGGCTGCAAAAGCTGTGCAAAACCAACGCCTCGGGCGAGACCGCCGTCTACCTCCACCCGGAATACAAGGTGGTGCCCATCATCGCCGCAGGATCGCGCAGCTACATGACCGGGCTGGATCGCCTGGACGAGGTCTACACCCTCACCGGCCAAGCCACGCTGAACGGCCTGATCGACGGAAACCAGCGCAAGTCCGCCGAACTGCTGTGCCGCAAGGCCGTGCGCGCGTACAGCGCGATGGTACGGACCGAATCGATCAAGCTGCGCAAGGAGGTTCAACGCCTCTCTGCCGCGAACAGCGCTGCCCCCGATCCGGAGATGACGCACGCCGAGCAAGCCCTCGACTCGGCGGTACAGGAGTTCGACCAGGTTGTAGCCGACGAAGCCGTCCACGACCCTGCCAACCACGTGCTGGGCGAATCCGCCGCCGACCTGATTTCGGACATGGCCGCAACCACCGCAGCCGCCGCGAATGCCAAGAAGCCGCGCGTTTCCAAGAAGGCCACGACTGCCGAACCCGTCGCAGCACCGGCTGGCGCCGCCGGCGCCTGACGTTGACCACTGCCCGCGCGCGGGAACTCCATGTCCCTTACGACATCACAGCGGGCAGCGGTCCACTTCGATGACAACCTGATCATCTTCGCCGGCCCGGGCTCTGGCAAAACCTCCACTTCGGTCGCCAAGGGCGTACGCATCCTCAGCGCAGTCGGCACTACGCTCGGGATGATGACGTTCACCACCGCGGCGGCGGGCGAAATGCGTGAGCGCATGGCCCGTGAAGCGCGGCTTCATGGCGCTGCCCAGATCGGCAGCCGGCTGCTGGTGGGCACATTCAACGCCATCGCCCTGCGCCATTACCAGCGCTACACCAAGTCCCCGAGCAAGCTCCTGCCGCCACCGGCCCGCGCAGCAATGCTCGGGGGCATGTTGCGCAGCCTCGATCCCGAAGCCCGCGAGAAACACTCAGCCGCGCTGGATCGCTATCAAACGGCGCTGCATCCCAACGAAGCAGACTTTGACAGCGAACACCTCACGTTCATCCGGACGTACCTGCGCAAGCTGAAGGCCAGTCACGCCATTGACCTGTCCACCATCATGCGCGAATGCACCCTCAGGATGGGTTCTGGCGAGATGCCATTGCTTAGCATCACCCACCTGATCGGCGACGAGATGCAGGACGCCGACGAGGTCCAGGTCGCATTTATGCTGATTCACAGCAAGGCGGGCGTAAAGACCACGCTGGTCGCGGACGATGACCAGACCATTTATGAATGGCGCAACGCCATGGGCTACCAGGGCCTGCAGTACTTCGCCAACGAAGCGGGCGCTAAAACCATCGTCCTGGGCGAGAACTTTCGCAGCCGCAACGAGCTCGTGGCCCATGCAACGGAGTTGATCGCCTTTAACGATCCGCACCGGATCCCCAAGAACCAAAAGGCCGTCCGAGGCCCCGGCGGAACTTTGCTGGCCGTCTCATGCACAGACCTGAAGTCCGAGTGCCACACCGTGGCTGAAATGATCCAACACTTTCGCAAGGAGGGCGAGTCCATCGCTATCCTGGCGCGCACGAACGTCGCACTCTGGTCGGCGCAAACCGCGCTCACGACCGCCGAGATTCCGTTTCGCAGGGAAGGCCCGTCCATGTGGGATACGCCCGAGCTGGCCTTGTTCCTGGCACTGCTTCGCGCGCTGGTTACCTTGAGGACGGCCGATCTGCTGCCGGTGCTTACCGCCTCCAAGCTCGACAACGCACTTGTGTTCGAGATGGCCCAGACCCTTGGCCGCGAGTGCCGCGACTTCCTGGACGGCGAGATTCCCGATCTGAACTCCGCGACCGCGCTGGACAGGACGCTACTGGAGAAGTTCGTCGACGCGACGAGCAAGTGGCGCGCGGAAACGCAAAGGGGAATGTTCGACATTGTGATCTCCGAGGTCGCGTCCTTCATGCAGGAACTGCTGCAGGACGCCATCAGGGACGAGGACACGCGCCGCAGGGCCGAGCGTAGAGTGCCCAAATTGCTCGCAGACGCCGTGCATGTGCTGACGCAGCTCAAAGGCAAGCTGTCGACCCGATTGACCACCATCCAGACTTTGCAGCAGGCCGAAGGTCGGGCGGACGCGGTTCGGCTGCTGACGATGCATTCGAGCAAGGGGCTTGAGTTCGATACGGTGTTTCTCATCGACGCCAACAAGCCCAGCGACGGGTCCAGCCTGGTCGACACCGACGCGGAGAGGCGGCTCTTTTACGTCGCATTGACTCGCGCCAAAGAGCGCTTCGTCGTTTCTTACAGCGACTCTCCTGTGCAGTTCATTCGTGAGGCCGGGATACCATTTGAGCTCGCGATGTCTCCGGCCTTCGCCTAACCGACTCTGAGAAGGAAGCGCTACGGCATGCCACCGGCAACAAGCTGATGCGCGATGAAGGTTGGACGCAGGACGATCATGGGCGAGTTCTGAACGCCAAAGGGCGTGCGATCTACAAGGTGGGCTATGTGACAGCGATGCGAAAGATTGTTGGTATGGCTGAACCCGACCCTGTTGACGGGATGCGCGCCCTTGGCGACAACAGCAAACGGACATCAAGGACTGCTCTCAAAGACCCCATTGAGGATAAGTGATCTGCCCAGATTGGCCGTCCGCATTGCAAGCGGAAGGAGTCGTTCGAATTCGGTCTGCCAATTTGCCTTGACGGCCACTTGCGAGCATTCGAGCCTCCGCAATCGAAGGTCGGCTCCAGATTGAATGCGGCTGTAGAACAGTCGAAACTGAAAGCCCGATACCTGACACTGAGAGTTGTAGCTGGGGGCGACTCAGAATACGAAAAACAAAGCGCGATAAGACTTATACCACTTTGCGTTCAATGAATTAGATATTATGATCGTGCTCAGACTTCCAGGAGCTGGGCATGAAGAATCTGATCTCATCGGACAAGGCAACGATTGCCGCGCTGGCGGATCGACTCAAGCGGGCCAGCAGTCACGCCGAGTACCAGCGAATCCAGTGCGTGTTGATTCGCGCAACGCTGGGCAGTACGGCGGCTGAGATCGCGCAGTTGCTGGGTTGGTCAACCGCCACGGTTCACGTCATCCATTCGCGCTGGGCCAAGGAGGGGGAGGCGCTGTTTGACTTGCGCGGTCGCGGCGGCCGGCGTCATCAGCACTTGAGTGCTGAGGCGGAGATCGATCTGTTGGCCCCGTTCGCCGCTAAGGCGCAGGCCGGCGGATTGCTTCATGTGAGCGAAATCAAACGCGCCCTGGAGCAACAAGTGGGCAGTGCGGTGGCCGCCTCGACTGTCTATCGGATGCTGGACCGCCATGGCTGGCGCAAAGTCGTGCCCCGTCCGCGCCACCCCAAGGCGGACATGCTGGCGCAGGACGCCTTTAAAAAAACTGCGCCGCCTGGTACGCCAAGAGGTCGGGCGCCAGGCTGAGCAAGGCCGAGGTGTGCGGTTGATGTTCCAGGACGAGGGTCGCTTTGGGCTATTGGGAAAGCCCAGGCGCTGCTGGGCGCCCACTGGTGTGCGTCCGGTGGTGGGTGCTCGGCTGACGCGCAAGTTCAGTTACGCCTTTGCCGCGGTCAGCCCGCACGACGGTGTGATGGACAGCTTGATCTTGCCGTGGGTCAATGCCCAGACCATGTCGTTGTTCCTGAGCACCGTGGCAGAACGCCATCCCGAGGAGTTCATCGTCATGGTCATGGATCAAGCGGGCTGGCACATCGCCCATGAACTCGAAGTTCCCCAGAACATGCGACTGGTCTTGTTGCCGCCCTGGAGTCCAGAGATCAATCCGGCGGAACACATCTGGGATGCGCTGCGTGAGGACTGCGTCGGCAACACGGTATTTGCGAACCTCGACGCGGCAGACAAGGCCCTCAGCGCCGACTTGCGAGCTCTCGAATCAGACCATGCACGAATGCAGAGCATGACCGGGTTCAGCTGGATAACATCTATATCGTTGAACGCAAATTAGTATTAATCGCCCGCTTGAGGAGCCTGGGGCATCGTCAGTACAACCGCGCGGCCACCCGTTGAAAAAGAGTCGCCGGCAGCATTCGTACCGTCTAACACCGAACCCAGGGGAATCCTGATCAGGAACGTGACGTATCCATCGCGCGAAGCCATACTGATTTGTCCACCGTGCATTTCCACGATGGACTTCGTGATCGCCAGGCCCAGCCCCACGTTGTCCGTTTGTCCTTGCCGCCTCGAAGGATCGATCCGGTACAGGCGCTCGAAGATGCGTTCCCTGTGCTCCGGCGGGATCTCGGGTCCCGGGTTCCTGACTGCGATGTTCGCCCAGCCGTCCGCGGCACCGACACCGACGTCGATCGCCATGCCGCGTGGAGTGAACCGGATCGCATTGGAGAGAAGGTTGGACAAGGCTCTCTGGATCATCGTGCGGTCGGCGAACACGGTCGCGGCGCCCGTTTGCCGAAGCTCGATTCCCTGCTCCGCGGCGAGCGCCTCGTAGAATTCGAAGAGCCTGCCGATCTCGACGTCCAGCTCCATGGACTCCTTCTTCAGCGAGGCCTGCTTATTGTCGGCCTTGGCGAGGAACAGCATGTCGGAGATCATGCCCGACAGGCGCTGATATTCCTCCGCGTTGGACTGCAGGACGGCTCGGTACGCGTCGACGTCGTCGTCACCGCCCAACGTCACCTGCGTCTGGATCAACAGGTTCTGGATGGGTGTGCGCAGCTCGTGCGCGATGTCCGACGAGAAGTTCGTCAGGCGACCAAACGTTTCGTGCAGCCGCGCGAGCATGGTGTTGAAAGCCGTCACCAGCTCGAGCAGTTCCTTCGGCACTATCCGGTCCTCGAGGGGCCTGTCGAGCTGCCGGGTGGAAATGGCCGCCACCATGGCGGAGACCTGTCGCAGAGGCGCCAGGCCATGGCGCACGACGATCCACCCGAGGCCGCCGAGCACCACGGCGATCTGCGCCACGCCCAGCCAGACGTATCGCTGCATCTCGCTCACGAAATTCCGATCCTCGGTCACGTCGAGCGCGATCGTCACGTTGACCGGACCGCCTTCCGGCGCGCCTCGCGACACCCGCCCCGACACGTACCGATAGTACTTGTCGCCGAACCGCTTCCTGGCCGGCTTGACGCCGGCGGGCGTGAGTTCGTCCTGGATCTGCTTGGCCACCTGCTGGTCGCCCGCGGAGAAAAGCACGGCGCCATCCCCGCTGCGCACCGAGATGACGATGCCGGGGTGCCCGAAGACCACATCGTTCATGCGGATCGGCAGATTGGAGGCGTCCTCGAAGTTGTGGATCGACAGGACGATGTCCCGGATCAATTCCATTTTTCCGGAAAGCTCCTCGACGTCGCGTCGCAACAACCGTTCGTCGAGGGCGCGCTCGAACGTGGCGCCGGCGATCATGAGCACCGCGGCCGCCGACAAGGCGAACAAGAGGCTCATCCGGACCGTCAGGGAAATGGGGCGCTTCATTGGGCAGGGTTCTCCACCACGTAGCCGATTCCGCGCACCGTCTGGATGAGCTTGACCTCGAAACCGTCGTCGACCTTGGCCCGCAGGCGGCGTACCGCGACGTCGATCGCATTCGTCTCACTGTGGAAATTCATGTCCCACACCTGCGATGCGATCAGCATGCGCGGCAGCACCTCGCCGGCACGGCGCACGAGCAGCTCGAGGAGCGAGAATTCCTTGGGAGTCAACTCGATCCTCTTGCCCGCCCGCACGACGCGCCGGCGCAGCAGGTCGATTTCGAGGTCCGCGACCAAAAGCCTATCGAGCGGCTGAACCGCCTGCCCGCGGCGCAGGCGGGTTCGAATCCTGGCCAGCAGCTCCGGGAATGCGAAGGGCTTGACCAGGTAGTCGTCCGCCCCCAGCTCGAGTCCCTTCACGCGATCATCGACCTCGTCGCGCGCCGTGAGGAACAGGACCGGGACGTCCTTGTTCGCGAGCCGGATCCCGCGAATCACCTCCCAGCCGTCCAGACCGGGCAACATCACGTCCAGCACGACGAGGTCGTACTCCTGCGTGCGCGCCAGCCGCAGTCCCTCCCAACCGTCCTCGGCGACATGCACGGTGAAGCCTGCCTGGGTAAGTCCCAGCTTGAGGTATGCGCCCGTCTTGGGCTCGTCTTCGACGATCAGTATCTTCATCGGCCAGGCGCTTTCTCGGAATCGGTTTGCTGTTCCAGCCTACTCGCCGAGGAGCCGGATCCGCGTCGCATGACGAAAATGTAATGTGCGCGAAACCGATCTGAAACGTCTCGCGCTCTAGCATCGGGTCGAATTCGATCACGATGCGCCAACAAAGGAATTATCAACCATGCATACGAAGCGTCGCATACCAGCCGCTCGCGTTCTGACAGCCTTCGCGCTGACTCTGGCTTCGATTCCGGCGCTCGCGGGACCGCCGTTCCTGACCGACGATCCCGCGACTGTCGATTACAAGCACAGCGAGTTCTACGTCTTCTCCACGTACGACAAGACACCGGACGGAAAGGACATCGCGGTCCCCGCGTTCGAGTACAACTACGGCCCACTTCCCAACGTGCAATTGCACGTCATGGTTCCTTTCGGCCGAAGCGAGCCGAATGGCGAGCCTTCGCATTCCGGCCTGGGCGATATCGAGGTCGGCGTCAAGTACCGCTTTGTCGAGGAAACCGACACAATGCCGCAAGTGGGCATCTTCCCCATGGCCGAGCTGAACACGGGTGATTCGAACAAGGGGCTGGGCAACGGCAAGACCTGGTGGCGCCTTCCGCTGTGGATCCAGAAAAGCTGGGGAGAATGGACCACGTACGGCGGCGCCGGGTACGTCGTCAATCGCGCGGAGGGACAGAAGAACTATCCCTTCGCGGGCGCGCTGCTGCAGAAGGACATCGGGGCGAAATGGACCCTGGGCGGAGAAGTGTTCACCCGCGCGAAGGACACCGAAGACGGCCGCGCCACGACGCTCGTGAATTTGGGCGGCTACTACAAATTCACGCCAGAATTCAACCTGCTCTTCTCCGCCGGCCACAGCGTCGGCGGCGAAAAGCACACGATCGCCTACCTGGGCCTCTGGTGGACCTTCGGCGGAGACGAAAAGGAAGGAAAGAAGACGGGCATGGCTTCCGGCCCGGACCACTGGGCGTTGCTGCATTAGGAAGCCACGGCTATCGGATTGATTGATCATTTAACCCTGAAGGAGCTACGACTATGCTGAAGATTCGAAAAACAACCGTTCTCGTCGCTGGATGCCTGCTGACACTGTCCGCCGCAAGCTATGCAGCTTCCGACTGGCTGAAAGGCACACCCGAACAGCAACTCAAGAGCCTGGCGGAACTCCAACCCGGCCTGGGAACGGTCATGATCGAGTACGCCAACCGATTCACCACCATGTACTACGCGGCCAACGGCGGAAACTGGGGCATGGCCGACTACCAGCTCAAGGAGATGCGCGAGATCCAGGAAGTCGGTGAGACGACCCGCCCGGGCCGCGCGAAGATGCTGAAGTCCTTCGAGTCGGACAACCTGGACAAGCTGGCCGGGACCATCAAAGGCAAGGACCTGAAGAAGTTCAACGCGACATTCAAGGAAACCGTCACTGCATGCAACGGCTGCCATGTCGCCAACGACTTCGCGTTCATCAAGTACCAGCTTCCGAAGGCCTCTCCGTCGCCGACCTCGGCCAAGCCGTAGCGCGAAGCCGTCGAACGCAAATCGCCATGGGCCTGTCCTCGCGGCAGGCCTATTCGTTTCTTCACGCCCGCGGATCGTTCGCGCAGCCCCGCAAGGGGGCGATAGTGCAAGTTCCAGCCATACACATCACCCGGCACACAGATAATCGCCGCAGCGAAGATCGGCCTTGCCCTAAGCGGACCTTCGCGTGGCACCGTTCATGGCCCGACATCTGCCCGACATCTGCCCGACATCAATCAACCGCGAACGGCAGGTAACGCTGCAAAGCGGGAGCACCGTAGGTCAGATGCGACGGCCCGCTTTGGGTCGGGACCTGCCCGCCACTTGGCGGAGGTGACGGACCGGTTCCAGTTCTTAAACTGACTTTGGCTCGCACATTTAATGGGGTATGGACGCAGCCCATGTAGGCCGAAGGCCGAAACGGTTTCCAGGCTTTCCCGACTGCTAAACCGGGCTTACCCCTTGTGTAAAGGGGTCGGCGCAACGCGCCGGGGGTTAGTGGACTCGTGGCTTTGTATAGCGCCTGGTCAATCTGGGAAAAGAAATGGCCGCAGATTTCTCTGCGGCCATTAGTTGGATTACTATTGATTAACCTATACAGCCACTCACTCACGCGATATTAGTAGTGGTTTTACACGGTATAGAAAGACGCGGCCCTTAATCGACACTTCATCTGAACGCCCCGCCCGCTGCGGATGGCGTATTGCGTCCGGGTAGGTCCCAGTCCCAGACTGTTCAAGCCGCGACAACGTGCTTGGCTGCTCGCTCGCGCGAGGGCTGCCGCACCTTGTGCCGCCTGCCATCCCGGACTACACCGAAGCGCGCCCAGGTGTCATGGCTGATCTCCAGGGACGTCACGCGCGTGTCCTTGAGATTGATGAAGGCGCCATGGTTGTCGATCGCCCCTTCCGTGAACAGTTGCCACAGCAGGTTCGATGCGAACAGGGCCATCGCCGTGTTGACGAACAGGCTCTGCTTTTCCAGCGCCTCGGCAAGTGAGCATGACGGGGTGTCATCGTCTTGCTCGTCCTTGGCGCTGTCGATCAGTTCCGGGAACATCTCGCCCACATGGGGCAAACGCCACGGATCATCCTTGGCCGTGCGGTCGCAACCGACCTGGCCCAGCAGGACTTGGCCGTGCGAGTTCGCATTGCCCATGTCCAGGTAGTACCGGGTACCGCTCATCGCACCCTCCAGGCATCGCAAGATGCCGAGCCGAGCCCTGCGGTTGTCCACGGCACCGATGACCAGATCGAAGTTCGTCAGGCCTTTGGTATCCGTCTGGACCTTGGCCACGGACGCCGTCCACGTTGTGCCCAGTGCCATATTCGCCCGGTTGACAAGCGTCACGCTCTTGTACGCGCCGATGTCGGTCGGGTAGAAGGCCTGGCGGCCCACGTTCGCCTGGCTCACGTGATCCGGGTCGGTCACGTGCACCGCCAAGCCCAACGGGTGTCCCCTTGCCAGCAGCCCCCGGTGCAAACACACCAGGTTCTCCAGCATTCGGCTACCGGTCCCGCCGGCGCCGACCAAAAGGACGTTGACCTGTTTGGTCAACAGTCTCGGGTTCAAGTAGTGCTTCATTGAAGCTCCCCGTAATGAACGCCGCCGCCGCTGTCGATCGCGAGATCGATGTACCTGTCGAGGCACACCAACCTGGCACGCAGCTTTGGCGCGTCGGAATCGACTTGACCGACAACCGCGGCGATCTTCAGACCGCCGCGATCATCGATGTCGTCTTCCGCGCTAAAGAAAGGACGAGTCGATCCATGGCTGTGGATATCCACAACCATCACCTCGCCGTCCTGCAGCTGTGCCTCGCCGTACTGCACGCGCTCGCTGCTGGCTTTCGTCACCAGACGCGGCGCGAGGCGCCACGCCTGGGTGTCCGGCCGCCAAACGATGGCGGCCGTCGTTTCATCGGGCATCGCCGCCCTGGCCATCACAAGGAATTGGCCAATCAAGTCCATGGGGATCGGACCGCACAGCAGCTCGATCTCCGGATCCACCGCCCCGTAGGGCGTAGGCGACAGCTGCCCGATGGCAGCCGGCACGATGGCCTTGAGCCAAGGTGTTGTCACCTCCCGCATCAGGCCGTCTCGCGACACCAGGAAGCGGACCCCATGGTTGGCAGCTGGCGGTACCAGGCCGTTGCCCGGCACCGCCAGCAGGGGAAAGACCTGCATGGTCAGTTCGTCAGAAATTCCTTCCATCAGAACTCTCCTTGCGGCCTCTTCCAGCCGTTGAGGGTGTCCACCACGTCGCGCTCGAGCAGCTGCCCGACCTGCAACGGCACCTTGACCAACCGGTTTTCCGGGAAAGTCTTGGCGGGCTTCGTGACCATCTGCTTCCAGAAGGTCGTTGGCGCAACACCTTTGACCAGCCGATCTTCTTCGCTGAAGTTCGGATGCGTGAACCGGGACCCGAAGAGAACGGCTTCCCATGCGTCCGGGTTTGCCGCTCCATCTTCCGATGGCAGCGTCGCCGAGCCCACGCAAACTTTGCCGCGGCCCCACACGTTGAAGAGCGGCGCCTGATACAGCTCGGTCGCCTGCGTTGGCCTGTGAGCGCCCTTGAAGGCGAACACGTACAGACCGTCATTGGGCCTGGCCATCCAGACGAGGCCCGGAACCGGGCAGCTCGCGCTGCCGTCGAAGGTGCGCTCGTTGTAGGACGACTTGGAAAAAAACATCGCCCGCTTGGTCGGCGCCGTCCACCAGATGATCCGGTCGGTGCCCCTCGCAAGAATCTTGCCGTCCATCCACTCGGTCTGTATGACTTTGCGGGCTGACGTAACGCCCTTCACGATCGTGACCAGGTCAGACTCGTTGAGCAGGCGCCCAGCCATGATGCTGGGGCGGCCGTTGAGATCGGCCACCGTGTGAATGGTGACCAGCGCAGGGGAGGGTTCCGCTGCCCTGCGATCCCCATAGAGCAGTAACGCGCCCGTCAACGACAGGTTCGCTTCGCTCTGTCGAACTGCCAACTGCAGCATGGTTAATACTCCTTCTTGAAAAAAGAAAGAAGGCGTGATGCCAGCGCGTGTCGCCGCACCAGTGCCTTCAATTGATTGACGGTTGTTGCCATCTGTTGGTCTGATCCGGCCTTCGCGCGAATCACCATGACCGTCGTCGTGGCGTCGCCGCCTTGCATCTGGTACTCCTCCCAATGTTCGAGGGCCTCCAGGAGTGTGTCGGGGTCATCCCACACGACAATTCCGGTTGCGCCAAGGATATCGACGTTCTCCTCGTCGCCGTGCCAACCGAACTCGGCTTGCAACTCCTCGGAAGAGAGGCCGCCGACATCGGCGAGCGGGTGCGCTTCGCACTCCACCTCGACCAATAGATCATCGGCTGCTTTGAGAACCGCCCTCGCAAGCGGATCCACGTCCCGCTTGCCGAGAAGCGCCAGCACTTCGGCGCGCGACGGTATGGCAGGCTTTCTCCACCCCGGCGCCCGTTGACTCTCCCTGACGCCGTCGTGGTAGTACCGCTTCAGCAGCCAGGTATGGCCTTCGACGGCGGCATCGAGATCGGAAGGCCACGGCTGATCGTGATGCTCCTTCAGCTTCTCGAGGCTCCAGCGCTTCGGATTGTCTTGCTGGTGCCGCAATTCGCGCGCGAATTCCTTGTCCGTGGTGCAGCCCTGATGCCAGAGGTAGCACGCGTAGTCTCCCATCGTCGACGGAAGATAAAGCGGATAGCCGTGCTTCTCGATCGCGTAGATTGCGTCGACCACGAACCAGCCCATGCCCTTGGACACGGCATTGAGTTGCTCGATCACCGGCTTGAGCCGGAAGACGTTGAGATTGGAACTCGTTGACACCACCACTCGCAACCCGGTCTCGTCTGTGCAGACTTCCAGATCGAGGGCGAGGTCGTTGTGCTGTCCGCACTGGCCGGCGATGTACGCCTGCCATTGAGACGCCACGGTTTTGCCGGGGTCTGTGAATCGTCCCGAAGGAAGGGGCACGCCCATGGCGTGCCCCCTCAATGCAAACGATGCCAAGATCGCCGGCGAACTGTCCGCGATCAGTTCCACACTTTCGGGAACCAGATCGCTGATCGCGGGGATGCACCAGCATCCCCCCTGGATCTCGGGCGGGTTCAGCCGAACACGCTGTACGCCGTTGCCGGCGGAGTCAGCGCTGCCGAAGCCGCTTTGTTGCCCAAGACCGCCTTGACGGTCGTCGAACATTTCTTGCACTCCTCCACTTGATTCGAAGTTGCGCCGTCGAGGGGCCCGCCCTTGCGGGACTTGTAGGTGCCGTCGACGATCTGTTGCAAAGCCTTGGCAGTCGCTGCGCCCTTGCTGCCAGCTGCTCGCTGGAAAATGTAGGTACTGGTGCCTGCCTTGGTGACCGGGCCTTCCACCACACAGGTGGCAAGTTCGGGGTACATCGCGCTATACGCTTGACGCACTTCATCCGGCGTCTTGTTCTCGCCCGGGTCGGGGAGAACCAGCGACATGTACTTGAAGACGCGCTTGATGACGGTTGTTGCAATGGCCATGGTTGAACCCCTTACAGACTCAATTCCGTGGTCAACCCGGCGCCGCCCTGCGGCGTTGCGTCGGGCGCATCGCCACCCTCGTCTTGGGCGTCGTCATCGGCGTCGTCATCGGCGCTGCCGCTGCCCTGCGGCAACAACTCGGGTGCCGCGCGTCCAGCCGCTTTCGGCGCGGCAGCCGTCGTAGCCGCCTTCAGGGCCGGCTTCGTCGCCGGCTTGGTACTCGCGATCACCGCGGCATCGCTGGCCTGTTTGGCCGCTTGCGCGATCATTTGGTCGGCCGCTTGCAGCTGCTCCTTCAGCGTCAGCGTGCTGGCGCAGAAGCTCTTGATGATCTCGGCGCCTTCGGCGTCGAACTCGGCGGGCGTGGCCTTGAAGGACTTGGCCACCAGGGACACCCCGGATTTGTTCGCCGAAGGGTCCGCGGCGCTGGGCACAACGGTCACTTCGATCATGCCCTCCCCGGCTTGCTCCACGGTGAGGGTCAGTTTGATGCCCTTGGCTACCAGGGCGGCGATGTTGGTGAACAACATGCTGTGATTCCTTTTCTGAAATGAGGAAGGCAGGCATCCCATCACTGAGATGCCTGCCCGAGTGATCTGGTGCGCCGGCGGCTCACCAGGTCATGATCTTGGGGATCTTGCCCGCGAAGTCGAATCCCTTCGTTGCCAGCACGGCATCGATGAACTCGCCCTTGGACAGGTTGCGAGCCTTGGCGAATTCGGCGCCCAGGGCTGCTTTCACACCGAGTTCTTCGCTCACGGCGTCGATCTCGTTCTTGGTCAGCAGCTCCAGGAACGGCTTGGTGACCTTCCAGTAGTCGGCCACTTTCACGTCGAAGGCCTTCAGGATGCCGGTCACGTCATCGATGGACAAGCCGTGCATGCCACCGTTCACGTTCGCGGCAATCTGCTGCACTGCTTCGGCCAGGACTTTGTGGTCCAGGCTCAGCACCTTCTTGAGCATGACTGCCGGCGACATGGTGGAGCGGTTGTCCACCTGCTTGACGGCCTCCACCAGCGCGTGGCTGTCGAGGACTGACGGCCGCGTCAGGCACAAGGCCAGCAGCACAGCGCGGTTGGACGGGATGTCCAGCTTGGCTACTGCGACCGTGAAGATCTTGCGCCAGAGCTTTTCGCGATACTCCTTGACGCGATTGGCGGGTTCGACCGAGGCGGTCGCCGCGCCTTTCGCCTCGGCCTTCGCAGGCCGCGCTTCGCCCTTGCCGGAGCCAGTCGCCTTCGCATCGGGTTTTCCCTTCTGCTCGACGTTGGCCGGCTCTGGCGGCTTGTTGTGGGCGGCAACCATCTTCACATTGCACACCGTGTCAAGGCACATATCCTTGTAGACAAGGCCCATCTTGTCGGGCACGCCCGAGACCACGGCGCCGAAGCTCTTGCAGCTGCGGCATTCCTTGGCTTGCTGTTCACCGACGCCTTTGGGGCCGTCAGCAACCAGCGGCACCACGGTGAAGTTTTCACCGGGCCGCACGACGCGAACCACCTGGTATTCGTCGGCCAGCGACGTGGCGCGAGCTTGGAGCTCGGCCTCGGTCTTGCCGTCGAAGCACGACTTGTTGGTGCACTTGCCGCCGGAGATTGCCTCCGCGAACAGCACAGCCTGGTTGCTGCTGTTGTGCTGGCAGCCGCCGCAGTCCTTCTTGTCGAAGATGGCAGTGTCCAACACGAGCGCGGCCTTCTCGATCAACGCCTTGAATTCGTTGACCGTCATCAGGGTGTCCCTGCCAAGCAGGATGCCGAGGGCCGCGATCTGTGATTCCTTGCGCATCGAGGCAAGCAGTTCGGCGTGACCGAGCTTGATCTTGCGATTGCGCAGAGCGTCGCGCACTTCCGGTGCGGCGTTCATGAGCGCCAGACGCACGTCCAGCTTCTCGCGGTCCCAGCCGAGGACTCTCGCTGCTTCATCGCGGTCGTTGCCGCAATCGGCAAGGCACTTGGCTGCCGCATGGGCTTCGTCGACCGGCCCCATGCCGAGTCGCTCGACATTTTCAGTCAGCGACACTGCCCCATTGAGCGCTTCGTCGTGATCACGCACGAGAACCCAGATTTCTCCGGATTCGCCGTAGCGCTTGGACTTGCGCGCGCCGCGGATGCGGCACTCGCCGGCGAGGATCGGGAAAGTCCCGTCTTCGCTTTGATAGACCACGGGATCCTCGATGATGTCCAGTGCATCGATCGATCGCGCGAGGCTTTCGATGTAGGACTCGGGAAATTCCGTGCGGGGGTTATTGCCTTTCACAATCTGAGAGAGCGGCACCTTGCTGCGCACTCCGTTCAGGGGTTTCATTGTTTCAGTTTCCATTTGATCTCTTCCGGAAGAACAATTGGGAAGGGACCACTCCCAGCCGGGGATGTGGTCCCCAGTGGGTTAAAGGAATGGCGCGCGGGGCGCCTTTCGAAAGGGCTGCTCGGCAGCTCGAACTTGGCCCGTCGGGCTCAGTTAAATTCCATTATGCCCCTATTTGCCAGGACTGGCCGGGCAACGGCGGCGCTGTTGACCGAGCGGATCCAGGGCCTGCCAAAGAGCCGGGCCATGCCCTCGGTATGGGCCGATTGGACGGTGTTGGCCACCCCGTCGGACGCAGCCCACAGGTTGGATATCGCAATCACCAGATTGTGGTCCTCGCGGGCCTCCGACAGCAGGTGCAGTATCGGCATGTATTCCTCGTGGCAGAACATGATCCGCGCCCGTACCCCTGCGCCCAGGGCCACAACCGATGGCGCCAGCCAGTCGGACGGGATGTGGAACTCAGGTGACCAGGGCCGCCATTGCCCAAAGGGGGCGGACTGGCGCGCAGCTATCCATGACGAGGTGCCGTCCGGGCGCAAAATGATCGCGGCGTTCTGATACCGCCCTCGCCCGATCATCACGTCGGCGCCCAGCACCACGGTTTGACCCGTCTGCCGCGTGCGGTAGAAGATCTCGTTTTCCAGGACGGGAAACAGCGACGATTCGTAGCTGCCGATGATGGCTTCCGGGAACACTACAGTGACTAGCCCGCCCTCCCCACCGGCCAGCGTTTCGGTGGCCTCGCCAATCTTCGTGACGCGCCGTATCACCTCCATGGATCCAGGTTCAGGGTACGGACCCCAGGCCGTATTGATCGCCCCTACTTGGCCTGCCACTCGGCCAGCCTTGGGATCGGGCTTTTCCGCGCCTACCGGCACCAGCACCACCAGCGCGGCCAGCAGCGGCCAGGCCACCCAACCCCTGCCCCTGCCCGGCCAGCGCGCCGGCAGGCCCACCCGCAAGCCCCAGCCGAGCGCCGCCGTCGCGACGAACATGGCGGCCACCCCGAACCAGCCCCGCCCCGGGAGGACATACCCCCAGCCGACAATGGCGTGGCCCGGCACGACGACGCTGAGGAGCAGGCCTGCCAGCAGCAGGATCACGCAGGCTGCGATCACGCGCGCATGCGTTGACTTGCGCGGCCAGCACAGCGCGAAAAGCCCACCACTGATCAGGCCAATCGCAGCCCACAGAGCGTATCCCACCGCGGTCGACGCAAACCAGGTGCCGCCAAGTGCCGGAAGAAACCGAACGGTCGCCATCGCGTAGACCGCGCCCACTGCTCCTGCGGACCATCGCGTGGGCGCCAAAATCCAGAACAGGGGCACCATCACGGCCACCGCTGGCCAGCGCCCCTCCCCCCACGCCAGCAGGCCAAGACACCAGCCCGCGATAGCGAGACCTACGAATGCTGCCGCCTTTGCCGCCCTGCCCGAACGGGCCAGGGCGAGCCTCAATCCGGGATCCTGCGCGCCGACATTCATGCTGCGGTTGACTCTTTCATTTGCTGCGCGGTGGCTTCCACTGGCCCGAACGCCTGACCATGTGGGCTAGGGTCTGCGTGTCGATGCCCGGAGCGTTCAGGCTCAGTGCGTGCATGGCGCGGCTCGCCAGTTCGACGACTTCCGCAGCCGTGGCGGGCACCGCATGGGCTGCGCGGCCCTGCACGATCTTGAAGAACAGCTTGCCGCCCTGGTCCACGATGGCCAGGCGCTTGTCGTGGGCCTCCCCGTGGCCGTCGAAGGCGATCTGGCCCAAGAACCCTTGAACACAGCTGCTACCAGGGGCAGCTCGCGGCGGCCGAGCCGGAACTGCAGCTCGCGTTGCCAGTTGCGGAAGGCTGCTTTGCTGTTGTGCGACCGGCGTCACTGGGGCTTGAACTTCGGGCGTCGATCGCACGGCCACTGCGGGCCGCTGCGAGCCCGTACTCCCAAGAACCAAGAATGCGGCAACGGCACCTATCACCGCGACCGTAACGCCCAGCGCTATTAGCGGAGCACGTGCAGATCGCCGCGGCGATCCGCTCCATTTGGCTCGCCAACCGAACCAGCCGCGACGCGCGGGCGGCGCGGCTTCGATGAGCGGCACCCCTCGCGCACGGGTGGGGACGCCAAGCCTGTACCGTTGGGTCGCCCCGACGATGGTTTGAGTCAGGTACGTATCAAGCGAATTCATCGGTTACAGCGCCGTTGGGGCCATTTCTCCAGATGACGAGATTGTCGCATCGGTGTGCGGCGCGGCGCCCTTGCTGGTCGGCGCGTGAGCCTGCACGGCCACACCGAGATCGATCCCTTGGAGAGGCGCGGCTGCATCGGGCGTCGTCTGCAGCTTGGCCACCTCGTCGGCGTCCTTTAAGGCGCCCTTCCTGGCAACGGCCACCACATCCTCGATTCTCTTGGCCCCACTCATGGCTTGGTGTTCTGCCTGCGCAGGCCGCGCGCGCGGCCTGACAGCCGGTGCGATGTTGTGCAGGAACACGATCCCTTCCACTTCGTCGCCAAGGGCCATCGGTGCGTTCTGGCGCATTTGCGCCACTGCGGCTTCCATTCCGCCGAAATCCGGACCACCGGACTTTTCCGCAGCTTCTGCCGCGCTCAGAGCGTCATCCGGGGTCACCCCGTTGCGCAACACCAGATCGGCAACGTGGAAGGTTTGGTACTTGTGCGCGGCTGAACCCTGGTCGTACTGAACCAGCGACAGCGGCACGCCGCGCAGCTTGCCTCCCATCAGCGCCCGCAACATGGTGAGCTTGGCCGTCAGCGCGCGATAGCTGTGGATGCCCCCGCTCTGAAACTCAAAGACCGACAGCGGGTCCGGCTGCCCCTCGATTTGAAGATGCAGCCGCACACGCAGTTGGCATTGAACGCCCTCATCATTGGCGAACTCGCAAGCATCCGGGCCGGCGCACGCATGCTCCTGGATCTGACCCGTCGCAAAAGAAGCCCGCGAGCATTTTTCGCCGTCGCCGACGCACGCCATGCGATTGAGCTGGCCGTCAAAGGCCTCGTACCGGGCCGAAAGGTTGTTGCCGATGTCGTTGAAGATGACCTTCACGGGGATGCTTCTCAGCTTTGCGTCGGCCGTGTTCGTGGCATCGCGCAAAGTGACGCCGATCGGATGCCCTTTGAGCTTGGGCGGCTGGCCATCATCGGTCGGATCTTCATAGGCGCGCGCCAGGACTTCAAAGTAGTCGAGCTGGCGGAAATCAGGGGTGCCTTGGTTTTCGGCAGCGAAGCGGATCAGGCCGGTGACGTGCGGGCCGATGGGTTTGATGGTGTTCAAGTTCATGGTGAGTCCGAGTGGCTGATGTCTTATGAAAACACAAAACCCTCTCCTGTCAAGCCCCTCCGCAGCCCCTTAGCGGACCGATTTGAAGCGGGCTTCCAGCGGGGCGACAGTTGGCGCAGAGAAACTAAAACACATCACGTGGAACAGGGACACGGCAAGGCCCGCCGGCAAGGCGGGCAGAACACCCGGGCGCGCGCGGCGGGCTATTGAGGACGCGTGAGAAAGCCAGATCCGAGGCGAGCGACCTTGGTCAGTTGCTGCTCGATCCCATCGAGGCCGAGTTGGTGGGCACGCAGTGGGATGATGGCTACCTCTCGCGCATCATCGCCAACCTCCAATTGAAGTACGACGGCGTCGAGATCGGCCTGCTGGACATCCCATCGCTTGATCCCCAACAGCTGCGCGATGGCTTCGAGCCACACGTCGATCCCTTCCCCAATGCCTTCGGACGCAAAGTTCGGCGTCAACACCTTGATCTGGCTGCCCGTCATGGATTGCGAGCACAGGTGAAGGGCGCCCGATATCCTGGCCTGCAGCTTGATGTCGTCTTCCGGCACCAGAGGCGGCAGCTCTGGCCAAGCCAGCGGGCGATGCACTGCCGCCACGAGGAAACACAGGATCGGCGCCTCTGCGGGCAAGTTGAAGTCGCAGGGATTGTTATTGGTGGCGGCGTGCTTCGTATGCATTGCCAGCTGAAGCAGGCGCTCGCGCATCGTCGATGGCGCCCACATGCAAACGTCCTGATAGCCAAACAGGCAGTTGTACATGGTGATTTCGACCTTGTTGCCGAACCATTCCATGAGCCAGGAGCGAATATGGGGCATCACCGTGTCGCAGGTCCTGGTGTCGCCCAGTAGTCCAGATTCCTGCGCAGGCAGCAGAATCGGAATCATCAACAGCGAGCAGTGAAACTCCATCCTGTTCTTGTGAAGCCTGGGTGCAACGCCTGGGTAGGTCGTGTAGCCCACCTGCGAGCGAAGCTGCTCGTAGAAGGCCGACTGTGACTGCGCGCGCCGCGCGGCTTTCCACAGCAGCTCGTCATCCCCCTTGGCCAGCGCGCTGCCGATGTCCCGCACCACCTCCAGGTCGGGGATTTCGCAGCGCACAATTTCAGAAGGCTGATCGTAGATTTGTCGCATTAAATATTCCCTGGCTACGGACCAAGCTATCACATGTCCAGCGTCTGTCAATCCCGTTTCCGGCAGGAACGTTGGCGCTCGGATGGCCCACAGGGGTAGACAAAAGCCGTTTCCAGGGTAGGCTGGTTTACGTACCGGTCCGAAACTTTTGCACCATGAACATCACGAACATCCCCCGCACCACTCAGGGCGTATTGGCGGGCAGCCGCAAGATTGTGGAACTGCCCGCCGAGGACTACCACGCTGATCTGAGCGCGCAATCGTGCAGCCTGCTGAAGGCCATGCTGGTCTCGCCGGCCCATTACCAGGCGCAATTCCTGAAGCCTCGCGCGCCAACCGAAGCAATGGACTTCGGAACGCTGGTTCACACTTTGGTGCTGGAGCCCCACCGCCTGGCGCTGGACTATGCCGTGTACCCGGGCAAGAAGGACGGGCGCGACAGCGACTACAAGGAGTTTGCCCGGGTACACCCGGGCCAAGGCCTCATCGATGAGGTTCAGTTGCATGAGGCGCGCACGCTGGTCGAGCGCCTATTGCATCGCCCGGTGCGGCGCGCGCCGAACGACCCGGGCCGCCCCTTTGGCGAGTATCTGGCCGAGGGGGAGCGGGAAGCCAGCATCTATTTCAACGACCCTATTACCGGCGTCACCTGCCGGGTGCGCGTGGACCTCTTGCATCCCGAAGTCATCTTCGATTTGAAGACCGCGAACGTTGTTGCCCGCGACCCGTGGTTGCGCCAAGCGCTGCAGCTGCACTACGACATGCAGACGTATATGTATTCGCTTGCGGTATGTCTGTTCAATGGCCAGCAGGCACCATTGCCCTTCAAGTTTCTGGTCGGTGAAAGCGCACGCCCCTACAGCACCAGCGTTTACACCGCCGGCGAGTCCTTCATGAAGGAAGGTGCCGCAAAGTACGCGCGCGCGCTCGGCGCTTATGCTGCGTGCGGCCAGGTCCAGCACTGGCCCGACCAGGGCGAAGATGACACGCTAGAACTGGACCCCTGGATGGTCAAGGCTGCGGCCACGCCCGGCTGGCAGGACATGCTGGCTGCCAACGTGAGTGCCCAGGAATTGGCGCGCGAAAGCGCGTCCGCAAGCCCCGCTTAAGCCGCGGGAATACGCTGGGTCACCGTGCGGCTCAGCGCTTTGACTGGTCCCTGTGCCTTGTTGACGTGGACCATGGACTGCTCCACATGCTTGCTAGGCTTGATCTCGAAGGACGTCAAGAAACCCTTTTCCTGCAACAAGGTCAACGCCTTGAACAACCTTGCCTTGAAGTTGTGCATGTTCCTCTCTTCGCTCTGCGCCAGCTCGTGCAGCTTGCCCACCGTGTAGGGGAAGGGATTGGTGTGGGACATGTAGAACGCGTGCAGCCACAGCGCTATCTTGTTTCGCGGGCCGATCTGCTTTCGCATCTGCCATTCCACGAAGGTCACCATGTCTTTGCTGAACAGCTCCACGATGCGGGGCTCGAACCGCACCATCCACATGACCCGGCCGTCGGGGCTGTTTGCGGTCCATGCGTACTCGCGGATAAGCGAGCCTGAATAGCCCGCGTCGCCGCTCTTCACTTCGATGTTGACGCTGTTGGCCTTCAGCCGGGCAATGCTCTCCTTGCACGTGTCATAGCTGTCGCCGTGCATGCGCCAGCCAAGGTCCTTCACCAACTGGTAGCCCGTGATGTAGAGGGCGTCGCCCCACTTGCGCTGGCTGGCGAGATTCACCAGTGACATCCACACGGACAAATCTTCCTGCAGCAGCTCCTCGCCCGTATAGGTGATTTTGAAGTTGCTCAGTAAGCTAGGCACGGCACCCGTTGCTGCGTGCGTTTCGATTGCCACGCGCTTTTCACGACCGCCGTCGGGAGAAGAGCCAAGACACCGGCTTCGTACCGGTCCGTTTGCCATCCACAAGCACCAGAAACTGATCTATACTGTTCCCGGCGGTGCTTGTTTCGCGCTGCTGGTAGCTGAGCCTGATTAGCCTTCGGACTCATGACGTCGCGGTCAGGCATTGCTCGTGTCGTGCAGCATCCAATAATCTTTTCATCGTCACGTCGCTGAGACACCTCTTGACTGCGTCGCGCGCTTTGCTACTATTCGTTCGCCTTCGGCCCGTTGTGCGTTTTTCGTTATTGAACGCCTATTTGGATAAGTCGCTCCCGTAGCGGGTCGCCGACCACCGACAAGGTAGTCGACGACTAGCGAAAGCCCATTCTGGGTTTTTGCATTTCAAGCCTTCCCTTTCATTTGTTCCGTCGTCGGAACGCGGCTGGTCCCGCCTTTTGGGACTTGCTGTCCGCTGCATTTCTGCCGCGGACGATCTCGCCTCCACACATCACTTGAGCGAGCAGCGCATGTGGAATTTGAGATTGACTATCGAGCTTCGCATCCCCGCATCCCTCCCTATCCCGGGAGGGGGAGCCGTGTCCGCCTACGGCGGCATGCCGTCGCTGGTGCAAATTACGAAAGAGACCAATGGGTAGCAACGTGCATACGCTGCCGACTCAGGCGGCCAACGAGCCTGGAATGGCCCTGGGGCGCCCGCTCCAGATCGCCACTTCCAGATTCGTTACCATTGGACTCGCGGCAGTCCTGACCGGGCTGACCAAGGGTGCCATCGAGATGAAGATCGCGAAGGGCGTGTGGATCGAAGACAGGCAGTACGTGCGTCGCGACGGGCGCGTGCTGATCGACATGCGAGGCTACGAGCGCTGGTGCGAAACCGGCGAAACGTGATGCCCGCCGAGGACACTATGGGGCGAACGGGCAGCGGCGTGGAGGCGCGGGACAACAGCATCCGGATCCACTTCACCTTCCAGGGTGAGCCGCGCAAAGAAACGCTGAAGACGGCCGGAAAGCCAATGGCCCCGACCCCGGCGAACCTGCGCTATGCGCACCGCATCGCCGGCGAGATCAAGGACAAGATCCGGCACGGCACATTCGTGTATGCCGACTACTTCCCGGCCAGCAAGACTGCCTCCACCGGCCAGGGCGCGTCGACGGCCCAGCGCCTCGATTTGTGGTTCGAGACCCTGGTGGGAAAGGAAGGCTCCACGGTCAAAGGCTACAGGTCCGCGGTGGACTGGTGGAAGGGCCGGGTTGGCGACCGGCCCATGCGCGCGCTGCTCAAGAGCGACGTGCTAGCGGCGTTGGCCAGCGAGCCCGACTGGACCGGCAAGACTCGCAACAACAAGATGAGCGTGCTGCGCCAAGCGATCCAGCTGGCCATTGATGACGGCGCGCTGGACGTGAGCCCGATCGCTGGCATCAACTCATTCCAGCACCAGTCGCCCGATCCGGACCCGTTCGACCAGGATGAAGCCGAAACCATCATCGCGGGCCTCGCGCGGCACTATAACGAGCAGGTGGCGCGGTATTTCGGCGCCAAGTTTTTCACCGGCCTGCGCACGTCCGAAAGCCTCGCGCAGCAGTGGGGATGGGTCGATTGGCGCCTGCACCAGCTGGGCGTGAGCGGCGCGGTGGTCCTGGGCGAACACAAGGACCGCACGAAGACGAACATCGTGCGCCACGTGCAACTGAACAGCCGCGCGCTCGTCTACTACAAGGACCAGAAGGCCGCGACGTTTCTGCATCGCGCTGGCTGGATCTTCCCCGACCCGCGCACCGGCGAGCGCTGGACCGACGACGAGCCGCCTCGCGAGCTGTACTGGCGCCCATGCCTGAAGCGCCTCGGGATCCGGTACCGCAGCCCGTACGAAACCCGCCACACGTACGCGACCATGATGCTGATGGCCGGCATGACGCCAGCGTTCTCCGCGCGCCAGATGGGGCACAGTGTCGAGCAGTTCCTCAATACCTATTCGAAGTGGATCGACGGCGGCCGCAACGAGGTGGAAATGGCGAAGCTTGAAACGCTGCTGAACCCCAATATTTCCCCGAATCTTCCCCGGACTTCTGAGAAACCGACATAACTAGTTGATTTATAAGTGAAACTCTGGCCTGCCCGGAGGGAATCGAACCCCCGACAACCGGCTTAGAAGGCCGGTGCTCTATCCAACTGAGCTACGGGCAGAAGGATGAAAGGCCCGCGTGAGCGGGCCTTCATTGACTGGTCGGAGCGATAGGATTCGAACCTACGACCCTCTGGTCCCAAACCAGATGCGCTACCAGACTGCGCTACGCTCCGAAGGCGCCATTCTAGCCGCCCGACCCCGGCTTCACAGCTTCACGTATTGATACTGCACCGGCTGGGCATTGATGCCGCGATCGGGCGGCGCGATCCATCCGGCCATCTTGCCCGGCTCGGCGACGCGCTGCATCAGGCTCTTCACGAAGGCCAGGTCGGCTGCTGTGGGCAGCCACTGGTCCTTGCGCGCGTCGAACTCGGCCTGGCTGATCGGCTGGCCTTCCGGCGTGGTGGGGATGCCGGCCCAGGTGCCGACCTGGCGGCGGAAACGCGTCGACGGCAGCTTCAGCTCGAACGCAACGCCGGCCCGCTTGATGCCCATGTTCCAGCGCGTGACGCCGACGTTGCAGTCCCTGGCGTACTCGAGACGGGTGATCTCGTTGATGCCATTGCGCACGGTGATGGTCTGATTCGTCATCCCGCCCTTGCCGTCCGGGACCTGGATGGTCATCTCGGTATCGGCTTCGACGTGATCGGGGAACTTGGCCTCGTCGGGGCGGCCCTTCAGCCCGTTGCTGAAATAGTTGGCGGCGTTCGAAGAGGCTTCGGAACCGAACAGGTCCAGCGAGCTGGTGAACCAGAAATTCATGAATTTCTGCACCGTCGGCAGGTCGATCACACCGGCCGTGCGCAGCGTCGCCACGTCATCGGTGTCCAGCTCCTTCATCACTTCCAGCGTGCGCTTGATGACGCGGCCGACGCCGGTCTCGCCCACGAACATGTGGTGGGCTTCCTCGGTCAGCATGAAGCGCGTGGTGCGCGCCAGCGGATCGAACGCGCTTTCGGCGAACGATTTGAGCTGGAACTTGCCATCGCGGTCGGTGAAATAGGTGAACATGAAGAACGACAGCCAGTTGTCCATCGGCTCGTTGAACGTGCCCAGGATGCGCGGTTTGTCCGGGTCGCCGCTGTGGCGCTCGAGCAGCTCCTCGGCTTCCTCGCGGCCGTCGCGGCCGAAGTGCGCATGCAGCAGGTAGACCATGGCCCACAGGTGCCGGCCCTCCTCCACGTTGACCTGGAAGAGGTTGCGCAGGTCGTACAGCGACGGCGCGGTGTGGCCCAGCAGGCGCTGCTGCTCGACCGACGCGGGTTCGGTGTCGCCCTGCGTCACGATCAGGCGGCGGAACGTCGATCGGTATTCGCCGGGCACGTCCTGCCACACGTCCTGGCCCATGAAGTCGCCAAAGCCGATCTTGCGGTTCTCTTCCTTGTCCGCCAGGAAGATGCCCCAGCGGTAGTCGGGCATGGGTGTGTAGCCGTAACTGGCCCAGCCCTGGGCGTCGACGCCGACGGCCGTGCGCAGGTAGACCTCGTTGGCCTTGAAGTCGCTCGGCCCCATCTCGTCCCACCAATTCAGGAAGGCGGGTTGCCAATGCTCCAGCGCGCGTTGGAGCTGGCGGTTCTCGGCGAGGTTGACGTTGTTGGGGATCAGGGCTTGCAGGTCGATGGTGCTCATGGGTTTCTCGTCTAATCAGTTGGGGACAGAGCTGAAGATCTGTCCCGCAAAGTCGTTGAAAAGGACAGCGCTGAAGATCTGTCCCGCAATCAAATCCGACGCCAGTCGAATTTGGCCTTCTTGCCGGTGCCGAACAGCTTCAGCGCACCCTCCTCGCCTACGGCGTTGGGACGGATGAAGATCCAGTTCTGCCAGGCCGACAGGCGCGCGAACACGCGGGTCTCCATGGTTTCCTTGCCCGGGAACCGCAGCGACGCCTCCATGCCGGTCAGCGCGTCGGGCGAGAGCGAGGCGCGCTCTTCCAGCATCACGCGGATCTCGTCTTCCCAGTCGATGTCGTCGGGCGTGAGCGTTACCAGCCCCAGCGCCAGCGCCTGGTCGGCGCGCAGGCCGCTGTCCTGCAGGCCCTGCAATTGCGCGACGGTCGAAGCGTCTTCATTGAAGCGGGTCTGCAGCCGCGTCAGGCCATTCACTGCGGGATAGCGGCCGAAGTTCGATGCGTTCAGGTGCAGTGCCGGCGCCACGTCGGGGGAGTCGGGCAGGTCCAGCATGTAGATGCGGTCGCAGGCCAGGGCCAGTTCATAGAAGGTCCCGGCAAAGCACGAGCCCCGGTCGACCAGCGCGATCAGCGAGCGGCTGGTCACGTCGAGCCGGGCCAGGGTGCGGCGCAGGGCACCGATGGTTTCGCGCACCAGCCAGTGGTCCTTCAGTTGCTCCAGCACCGCGTCAGCCTGCATCACGCGATTGGCGTCGCCGCGGGTCTGGATCACCCAGGTGCCGATCTCCAGCTCGTTGGTGCGCAGATTCAGGATCAGGTCGTCCAGTTCGCGGGCCAGCCGCAGCGGCCACCAGAGCGCGCCGGCGGCTTCGATCGCCTGCGGCGTGGATTCGATCGCCGCCTGGGGCGCGTGCACGGTGATCGTCGCGATGCGCGCCGCGCGGTCGATTTGCGCATCCACCGTCGCGTAGTGGTAACCGGCCTCGTCGATGCGAACCTCGACCGGCATCAGCGCGATGCCCTTGGCAGCGCCGGGCCGGGTCGACTGGCGGCGCAGGGCCTCGATCTCGGCGGCCACCAATGCGCCGAACTGCTGCGGCTTGGCGTGCGCATCGATCAGCTTCCAGTCCTTCGCGCGGTCGGCCCGCACGCCTTCGCTGGTGGTGCAGAAAATGTCCGCCAGGTCGCGCCGGACCTTGCGCTTGTCGGTGACACGGGTCAGCCCGCCGGTGCCCGGCAGCACACCCAGAAGCGGCACCTCGGGCAGGCTCACGGTGGAGGAACGGTCGTCCACCATCGCGATCCGGTCGCAGGCCAGCGCCAGCTCGTAGCCGCCGCCGGCGCACGCGCCGGTCACTGAAGCCAGCGACTTCAGGTCTTCGTGGCGCGAGGAATCCTCCAGCCCGTTGCGGGTCTCGTTGGTGAACTTGCAGAAGTTCACCTTCCAGGCGTGGGTGGACAGGCCCAGCATGTAGATGTTGGCGCCCGAGCACCAGATCTTTTCCTTGGCGCTCTCGAACACCACCACCTTCACCGCCGGATGCTCGAAACGGATGCGGTTCAGCGCATCGTGAAGTTCGATATCGACGCCCAGGTCATAGCTGTTGAGCTTGAGCTTGTAGCCGGGCAGGATGCCGCCGTCCTCGTCGATGTCCAGCTTCAGGCGCGCGACGTCGCCCTCGACGGCCAGCGTCCAGTGCCGGTACTTGGACGGGTGGGTGGCGAAACTCACCAGGTCGCGGTCGCCCTGCTTGAACAGCAGCGGCTCGGTCATGGCATTCATCGTGTCTTCTCCTGCGTGGCGAGCGCGCCGGGAACGGCCCGCTCGAGGTCTTTGAGGGATTGCTTGACCGAGCGTGCAGCGGTATCCACCACCGCGTCGGCGCGGGCGTACAGGGCTTCGCGGCTGGCCAGGATGCGTCGGATGTCTTCCATGGCCTCGCCCATGGCGCCGTAGCCGGCGGTCTCGTCTTCGCCGCGGGAGCCATGGAACGGCCGCATGTCGCCCTGGGCCACCACGCGGCTCATGTGCTCCTCGGGGCTGGCCTTGAGCCAGACGCAATAGAAGCGGCTCTGCAGCAGGTCGAAGGTTTCGCGTTCGCTGACGATGCTGCCGCCGGTGGTCATGACGACGCCGTCGGCGTGCTCCTCGGCAATGCGCATCAAGGCGCGGCGCTCGTAGCGGCGGTAGCCGGCCTGGCCATGCAGCAGCAGGATTTCGTTCATGCTGGTGCCCCCTTCGCGCTCGATCTGGCGGTCCAGTTCGACAAAGGGCACGCCGCGCTGCTTGGCGAGCTCGGCACCCAAGGTGGTCTTGCCGGCGCCGCGCAGGCCGATCAGTGCGACGCGTTGCTCGCGCCCGTGCGTGTCGCCCAGGCCGAAGCTGGCGGCCAGCAGCGAATGCGCCTGCTCCAGCTGGGCGTCGTCCAGCCGCCCCAGCAGGTCGTGCACCCGGGCCAGGGCCGGCCGCGGCGAATCGTGCAGCAGCTCGAGGATGGTGATGTTCAAGGCGCGGGCGGCGGCTTCGAGCGAATTGATCGAGACGTTGCCCTTGCCGCTTTCGACGTCGGCCAGGAAGCGCTCGGACAAATGCGAGTCGGCTGCCAGCTGCTTGCGCGTCATGCCGCGCCGGGCCCGCCAGGCACGCACCCGGGCACCCAGCTCGAGCAGGGTGGCCTTGGAATCGTGTTCGGCGATGGGCGACATGGGTTTTTTGAAGAACGTTTGCGCTAGATCAAAATTGCAGTATACTGCCTATCAATGCGGCGTCAAGCACTTTATTGCATACGGAGAATCCGATGAAATTGATCATCCTTGTCGGCACCATGACCAGCACCGCCGATTACGTCGCCCAGGCAATTCAGATGGACTGCGCCGATCTCGTGGGGGAAATCGAGGTCAAGCTCATGGACGGGCTGGACATCGGCGCTTTCGACGAAGATGCGCTATATCTCATCTGCAGTTCGACCTACGGCTCGGGCGACGTGCCGGACAACGCCCGCACCCTCTACGAGTCGCTTGACAGCCAGCCGAAATACCTGGGCCATGTCCGCTACGGGGTCATCGCGCTGGGCGACCGGACCTATCTCAATACCTTCGCCTTCGGCGGCAAGAAGTTCGACGAGCGCCTGCAGGGCCTGGGCGCGCAGCGCATCGGCGAGGTCTGGTGCCACGATGCGAGCGCCGGTACCATGCCGGAGGAGCTGGGTACGGCCTGGTGCCGCGAGTGGCTGGCGCAGGCGGTCGCGACGGTTCCGGCCGACGCGTGACGCGTGAGGCGGCGCCCGGTCCCTTGACCGGGAACAAGGTCAAGTCGGCCCGGATTGCAATACTGGCGGGCCGAATCAAAAAAATGCAGGAGACTTCGATGCACCTCAGCCGCGCCGACCACAGCAGCAGCCCGCCCATGATCGAGATCCCCAGGGACTACAACGCCGCGCATGACCTGCTATCGCGCAACGCTGCGCGCTCGGGCAAGGTGGCCTTCATCGATGCCGCCAGCGGCGCAACGCTGACCTACGGCCAGCTGAACGACCAGGCGCATCGCTTCGCCAACGCCTTGCGCGCCCGGGGCTTCGAACCGGAGACCCGGGTCATGATCGCCATGCTGGACACGCTGGAATGGCCGGTCGTCTTCCTCGGATGCATCCTGGCGGGGGTGATCCCGGTGGCCGCGAACACGCTGCTCACCACCAGGGACTTCGACTTCATGCTGCGCGATTCGCGCTCGCAGGTCCTGTTCGTCTCCAAGCCGCTGCTGCCCACGATCGAGCCGCTGATCGGCAACGTGCGCACCCTCAAGAGCCTGGTGATTGCCGGCGACACCGGCGCGAATTCGGTCGCCGGCTGGATCGAGTCCGGTGATGGCAGCACCGGCGTCGCCTCCACCTGCGCCGACGAAGCGTGCTTCTGGCTGTATTCCAGCGGCTCCACCGGCACCCCGAAGGGCACGGTGCATCTGCACAGCCACCTGATCCAGACGGCCGAGTTGTATGCACGCGCCGTGCTGGGCATCCGCGAGAGCGACGTCGTCTTCTCCGCAGCCAAGCTGTTCTTCGCCTACGGGCTGGGCAACGGCCTGACGTTCCCGATGAGCGTGGGCGCGACCGCGGTGCTCCTGCCCTCGCGCCCGACACCCGCCGATGTATTTGGGGTGCTGCGCAAATACCAGCCGACCATCTTCTACGGCGTCCCCACGCTCTACGGGGCGATGATGGCCGACCCGTCGCGACCGGCGCGCAAGGATCTGAACCTGCGCGTCTGCACCAGCGCGGGCGAGGCCCTGCCGGCCGATATCGGCAGGCGCTGGACCGCACACTACGGCTGCGAGATCCTCGACGGCATCGGCTCCACCGAGATGCTCCACATCTTCCTGTCCAACCGTCCGGGCGAGGTGCGCTACGGCACCACCGGCAAGGCGGTGCCGGGCTATCAGCTGCGCATCATCGGCGACGACGGCCGCGAATGCGGCGTCGGCGAGATCGGCGAGCTGCAGATCAGCGGACCGAGCGCTGCGCTCATGTACTGGAACAACCGCGCCAAGACCAAAGCCACCTTCGCCGGCGAGTGGACGCGCAGCGGCGACAAGTACACGATGGACGCCGACGGCTACTACACCTATGGCGGGCGCAGCGACGACATGCTCAAGGTCGGCGGCATCTACGTCTCGCCGTTCGAGGTCGAGGCCTGCCTCATGACGCATGCCGCCGTCCTCGAAGTGGCCGTCGTCGGCGCGGCCGACACCGACGAACTGGTCAAGCCCAAGGCCTATGTGGTCCTCAAGCCGGGCCAGGCCGCCAGCGCCGAAGAACTGCAGATGCACGTCAAAAGCCTGCTGGCGCCCTACAAGTACCCGCGCTGGATCGAGTTCGTGCCCGAACTGCCCAAGACCGCCACCGGCAAGATCCAGCGCTTCAAGCTCCGGTCCCCGGTCACGCCCGGCAGCGCCGGCACAGCCTGAGCGCTTGCAGCGAGTCCGGGTAACCCATGGTGTGCGCTGCAGGCGCACGGGTTGAAAATGCTTGAAGCTTCAATAAAAGGAGACATTGAATGACCACCCGCCGCCTCGTCCTCACCCGCAGCGCCGCCATCGTGGGCGCTGCGTCCACCGGGCTGTTGCTGCCCCAGATTGCGCGTGCCCAGTCCGGCAAGGTCCGCGTGGGCCTGATGCTGCCTTACACCGGCACCTATGCGCAGCTCGGCGTCGCCATCGAGAACGGCGTGCGCATGGCCATCGACGAAAAAGGCGGCAAGCTGGGCGGCCGCGAAATCGAATGGTTCAAGGTCGACGACGAATCCGAGCCGTCCAAGGGCGTGGAAAACGCCAACAAGCTGGTCCAGCGCGACAAGGTCGACGTGCTGATCGGCACCGTGCACTCCGGCGTGCAGATGGGCATCCAGAAGGTGGCGCGCGAAAGCGGTGTGCTCAGCCTGATTCCGAACGCGGGCGTGCATGCCGCCACGCGCGCCCTGTGCGCCCCCAACGTGTTCCGCACCTCCTTCACCAACTCGCAGCCCACGCTGGCGCTGGGCAAGCCGATGGTCGACCGGGGCCACAAGAAAGCCGTGTGGATCACCTGGAAATACGCGGCCGGTGACGATGCCCTGGAGGGCTTCAAGGAAAGCTATACCAAGGCCGGCGGCACCATCATCAAGGAACTGGGACTGCCCTTCCCCAACGTGGAGTTCCAGGCGCTGCTGACCGAGATCGCCTCGCTCAAGCCCGACGCGGTGGCCTGCTTCTTTGCCGGTGCCGGCGCGGCGAAGTTCATCCGCGACTATGCGGCGGCCGGCCTGAAGGGACGGATCCCGCTGTATGGCTCGGGCTTCCTGACCGAAGGCGTGCTCGAGGCGGCGGGCCCGGCGGCCGAAGGCATCATCACCACCTTGCACTACAGCGACTCGCTGGACACGCCGCGCAACAAGCAGTTCCGGCTGGCCTACGCCAAGACCTTCCGCCTGCAGCCGGACGTCTATGCGGTCCAGGGCTACGACACCGGCCAGTTGCTGGTGCAAGGCGCGACCGTGGTCAAGGGCAACCTGAACAACAAGCAGGCGCTTTACAAGGCGTTGGAGTCGGCGGTGATCGACAGCCCGCGCGGCAAATGGACCATGAGCAAGTCCCACAATCCGATCCAGGACATGTACCTGCGTGTGGTGGAGAAGGGCGAGAACAAGGTGATCGGCATTGCCGCGAAGGCTTTGGCCGATTCGGGCGCCGGCTGCAAGATGGCTTGATCACCCCCCACCGCAGCGATGGGAGGTTTTCGGACCTCCCATTTTTTTGGGCTCTCGCCCTGCTTCATACTTGGCCCATGACGCTTTCCACCTATCTCCTCTACGTCATCGCCGTTGCACTGCTGATCGTCACGCCGGGACCGACCATGCTGATGTGCATGACCAACGCGATCAACCATGGCCCGCGCCGCGCCATGACATCGGTGGCCGGCTCCGTCACGGCGGTGCTGGGCGTGATGCTGCTGTCCGCCATGGGTCTGGGCGCCCTGCTGGCCGCGTCGGAAACGGCGTTCACCGCCGCCAAGGTCGTCGGTGCCGCCTACCTCATCTGGCTGGGCATCCGGACCTTTCGCAGCAACACGGTCCTGCGAGTGGACGACCCGGCAGCCGCCCCGGCGCGCCGTTCCTTCTACCTGCAGGGATTGATGGTCGGCGCAAGCAATCCCAAGTCGGTGCTGTTCTTCGTCGCCTTCCTTCCGCAGTTCCTGGAACCCGCCGCGCCGATTGCACCGCAGTTCGCGATCCTCGCGGTTACTTTCGTGGTTCTCGAATTCATCGTGCTCACGCCCTGCGCATCGGGCGTGGCCCGCGTGATCCCGCTGTTGCGCTCCAGCACGCTGGCGCGCTGGATCAACCGCATCTGCGGAGGCCTGTTCACCTTGATGGGTGGCTTGTTGCTGCTGACACGCCGCAGCGCCTAGCCCGGAACACGCGGTGGATCTCGCCAATTTCCTGATCCAGCTGCTCAACAGCGTGCAGTACGGCCTGCTGCTGTTCATGCTGGCGGCCGGTCTCACGCTGATTTTCGGAATCATGGGCGTGGTCAACCTCGCGCACGGCAGCTTCTACATGCTGGGTGCCTACCTGGCCTGGTCGCTGTCCAGCCTGACCGGCAGCTTCACTCTGGCCGTCATCGGCGGTGCCGTGCTGTCGGTGTTGTTCGGCCTGGTGCTGGAGCGGCTGCTGTTTCGCCACTTCTACCAGCGCGACCACCTGGACCAGGTGCTGCTGACCTTCGGATTGATCTACATCTTCGAGGAGGGCCGCTCGATCCTGTGGGGCGACGACGTGCACGGCGTGAAGATCCCGGATCTGCTGTCAGCCTCGATCCCGCTGACCGATAACCTGTCCTATCCGGTCTATCGTCTGTTCATATCGGGCGTCTGCATCGTGCTCGCCATCGGCCTGTACCTGCTCATTGCCAAGACCCGGCTCGGCATGAAGATCAGGGCCGGTGCTTTCAACCGCGACATGACGGAGGCCCTCGGCGTCAACATCAAGCTCATTCATGCCATCGTCTTCGCGATCGGTGTGACCCTGGCCACAGTGGCCGGCATGATCGCGTCGCCGATTTCCAGCGTGTATCCCAACATGGGCTCGCAGGTGCTGATCATGTGCTTCGTGGTGGTGGTCATCGGCGGCATCGGCTCGGTCCGCGGAGCGCTGATTTCGGCGCTGCTGGTGGGCCTGGTCGATACCTTCGGCAAGGTCCTGCTGCCGCATATCTCCGGCATGCTGGTGTACATGCTGATGGCAGCGGTCCTGTTGTGGAAACCGGAAGGGCTGTTCCGGCAATGATGAACCCAGGCGACTCATGACAGCCAAGGCCAACCTCGAAACCCTGCCGCGCACCTTGCAGGCGGCGCTGGCGCTCGGCCTCCTGGCGCTCGCGCTGTTCCCGTTCGTGGGCACGGACTTCTACACGGAAATGGTGGCACGCATGATGATCCTGGCCATCTTCGCGATGAGCCTCGACCTGCTGCTGGGCGTGACGGGGCTGGTGTCGCTGGGCCATGCGGCGTTCTTCGGCCTGTCCGGCTACGCGCTGGCCTTTCTCACGCCGGCGGGAGAGCCGGCCAACATGTGGTGGACGCTGCCGGCCGCGGTGGCCGCGTCCGGATTGGCCGCCCTGGTGATCGGCTTCTTCGTCGTGCGCACCCATGGCATCTACTTCATCATGGTCACCATGGCGTTCGCGCAGATGGTGTTCTTCCTGTTCTTCGACAACAAGGCGCTGGGCGGCTCGGACGGCATCTACATCAACTTCAAGCCGGACGCCTGGCTGTTCGATCTGGAGAACAAGCGGGTCTTCTACTACTTCACGCTGGCCATGCTGATCGGCGTCTATGCCTTCCTGCGGCGCCTGCTCTTCAGCCCGTTCGGGCGCGTGCTGGCCGGCATCCGCGTGAACGAGCACCGGATGCGCGCCATGGGCTACGGCACCTTCGGCTACAAGCTCGCGGCCTTCACCCTGGCCGGGGCGCTGGCCGGGCTGGCCGGCTATCTGCTGGCGGCGCAGACCGGCTACGTCAATCCCGAACTCATGGGTTTCCACACCAGCGCGCACGCCATCATGATGGTGATCCTCGGCGGCATGGGCAACTTCGCCGGCGCCATCGTCGGCGCTTTCGCCTTCGAGTACCTGCTGGAAACGTTCAAGAACCTGCCCACGGTGGGCGCGGTCCAGCTGGGCAAGCACTGGCAACTGTGGATGGGCCTGTTCATCGTCGTGGTGGTGGTGTTCGCGCCGCGCGGACTGCTCGGGGCGATCGATCGCCTGTTGTGGCGGCGCCTGCCGCACAGGGAGCGCGACCTTGACTGAAATCCTGCTCTCCGCGAAGAACCTGACCAAGCGGTTCGGCGGACTGGCCGCGGTCAGCCAGGTTTCACTGGACCTGTGGCTGGGCCGCATCCACGCCGTGATCGGACCCAACGGCGCCGGCAAATCGACACTCACCAACCTGCTGTCGGGCGACATGACGCCGACGGCTGGCAGCGTCACCCTCGCGGGCCAGGACGTCACCGGCTGGAAGCCCGAGAAGATCTCGCGCGCCGGCCTGGGGCGCAGCTACCAGAAGACCAACATCTTCCTGCCTTTCACCGCGCTGGAGAACGTGCGGCTGGCGGCGCAGTCGCGCCGGCCCCATGCCGCGCGCTGGCTGACCCGGGCGAAGAGCATGGTGGCGACCAACGAGGCCGCCATGAAGGCACTGGAATGGGCCGGTCTGAAGGACCGGCGCACGCTGGTCGCCGGCGCCATGAGCCATGGCGAGCAGCGCCAACTGGAGATCGCCATGTCGCTCGCCACCGACCCCAAGGTGCTGCTGCTCGACGAGCCGCTCGCCGGGATGGGCGTGGCCGAAGCGGAGCGCATGGTGCAGCTGCTCGTCGACCTCAAGCCGCATCACGCGATGATGCTGGTGGAACACGACATGGACGCGGTGTTCACGCTGGCCGACCAGCTGACGGTGATGCTCAATGGCCAGGTGATCGCCAGCGGGCCGCCGGACACGGTGCGGGCCGACCCGACGGTGCAGTCGGCCTACCTCGGGCAGGAGGATTGAAGTGGACGCGCTGATCGTCGCCCGCGGCCTGCACACCTATTACGGCCCGAGTCACATCCTGCGCGGAATCGACTTCAGCGTGGCGCGCGGCGAGACGATCGGCCTGATGGGGCGCAACGGCATGGGCAAGAGCACGCTGCTCAAGACCCTGATGGGGCTGGTGCCGCCGCGCGAAGGCAGCGTAACGGTCAAAGGCCGCGATACCACCGGGCGGCCGCCGTATGAAGTCGCGCAAATGGGCATTGCGTACGTGCCCGAAGGTCGCGGCATCTTCGGCAACCTGAGCGTCGTCGAAAACCTCAAGATGGCCGCGCGTCCGCGGCACGGTCGCCGTGATGGCGCTGCGCGCGGAGATGACTGGACTTTCGAGCGCGTGCTGGAAACCTTTCCCCGCCTGAAAGAGCGGCTGGGATACGGCGGCCAGCAGCTGTCCGGCGGCGAGCAGCAGATGCTGACGATCGGCCGCGCGCTCATGACCAACCCCGACGTGCTGATCCTCGATGAAGCCACCGAGGGCCTGGCCCCGCTGATCGCGCGCGACATCTGGCGCATCTGCGAAATGATCCGCGCCAGCGGCATCTCCAGCGTGATCGTCGACAAGAACTGGAAGCACCTGACCCGCATCACCGACCGCAACGTCATCCTGGTCAAGGGCCAGGTGGTCTTCACCGGCACGTCGGATGAGTTGCGCGCCCAGCCGCGCCTGCTGGAACAGTACCTGGGCGTCTAGCGCTGCGTCGTGCCAATGGCTGCGCTCGGACTGCTCCCGCATCGAGCGCAGCGGGGTCACTGCGAGGCGTCCGGACTGTGCGGGACCAAGGCCAGACCCGGCCCTTCCTGGGTGACCTGCTCGCCCAGGAAATCGAGGAAGCGGCGCACTGCGGGCACCAGTCCGCGCCGCGACGGAAACACCGCATGCATCACGCCGGTGCGCGGTGCCCAGCCGGGCAGCACCTGCTCGAGCCGGCCCTGCTGCAGCTCGAGGCGGCACATGTAGTCGGGCAGGATGCACATGCCGGTACCCTGCATGACGGCGTACTTGAGGGTGAGCAGGTCGTCGGCCGTGTAGCAGGGCCGGTGCTGGAAGTCATGCTCGCGGCCCCCCGGACCCAGCAGGCGCCAGCTGGCGCGCCCGTCGGCGGCCGACATGGCGACGGTGGAAAGGCGCTGCAGGTCCTCGACGGAATGCGGCCGGCCCTGGCGCTCCAGCTGGGCCGGGCTGGCGACCAGGAGCCCCTGGCTGTTGCCCAGGTTCTTCACGATCAGGCTGCCGCTGTCGTCGAGCGTGGGACGCACCCGCAGCGCCACGTCGATACCCTCCTGCACCAGGTCCACCACCCGATTGCTCACCTGCATGTCGATGCGGACCTGGGGATGGCGCTCCAGGAAGACCGGGATCAGGTGGCCGATCGTCGACTGGGCCAATGTCACCGGACAGGTCACGCGGATCGTGCCGTGCGGCTCGCTTTGCACCAGGGCCACCGCTTCTGCCGCGGCCTCCGCCTCTTCGCGAACCGCAACGCAATGGCGATGGTAGCGCTCGCCGGCTTCGGTCAGCGAGAGCTTGCGTGTCGTGCGCTGCAGCAGCCGCACGCCGAGCCGTCCTTCGAGCTCGGCGATGCGACGCGACAGCCGCGACTTCGGCAGGCCCAGGGAGCGCCCGGCAGCGGCAAAGCTGCCCTGGTCCACCACCTCCGCAAAGTAGAGCATGTCGTTGAGGTCTTGCACTGAACTCCTTGATTGTCCTGCCAGCGAGACAATCTAACCCGTTTTTGCCGTCTTATCAACGATTGGCTCCATCTCCACAATGATGTCTTCGGCCGGCAAGGCCCCCACTCATCAGGAGAAAACGACCATGAAACTGCTTCACATCGATTCCAGCGCCCTCGGCACCAATTCGGTTTCACGCCAACTGACCCAGCGCGTGGTCGCTCAATGGCGCGCTGGCCACCCCGGGCTCGCCGTCGACTACCTCGACCTGGCCCGGGATGCACCCACCCACCTCTCGCTCGAGTCGCTCGGCTTTCGCGCCGGCCCTTCAGCCGAAGGCCTGACCGAAGCGCAACGTCGCGAGAACGCGGTCTCGGAGAAGCTGGTCAGCCAGTTCCTGGCGGCCGACGTGGTCGTGGTGGGCGCCCCCATGTACAACTTCTCGATCCCGAGCCAGCTCAAGGCCTGGATCGACCGCGTGGCGCAGGTGGGCCGCACCTTCAAGTACACCGAAACCGGCCCGCAAGGCCTGGCCGGCGGCAAGACCGTGATCGTTGCGTCCAGCCGTGGCGGGGTCTACTCGACCAACCCGGCCCTGGCCGGACTGGATCACCAGGAAAGCTACCTGAAAACGGTGTTCGGCTTCTTCGGCGTCACCGACATCCGGTTCGTGCGTGCCGAAGGCATGGCGATGGGCGACGCGGCGAAAGCCCAGGGGATCGGCGCGGCCGAGGTGACCATCGCATCGCTCGCCACGGTGCCGGCCAACCAGCCCGAGGCCGCGCTGGCCGCCTGAGCGCCAGCCTGCACCGACACCGGACGCTTTGCCGGGCCCAGCGGCCCGGCAAAGCCCTCACGGACCGGCGGCCTGCATCCGGCACCCGACCGAATGTTGCTACAGTCGCGGCGAAGACTCGTAATCACCAATGAGGCGTCGCCATGGCTCGTACCGTTCAATGCATCAAGCTCGGCATCCAGGCCGAAGGGCTTGATTTCCCGCCCTACCCCGGCGAACTGGGCAAGCGCATCTATGAAAATGTCAGCAAGCAGGCCTGGGCCGACTGGCTCAAGCACCAGACCATGCTGGTCAACGAGAACCGGCTGAACCTGGCCGACCAGCGCGCCCGGCAGTACCTGGCCCGGCAGATGGAAAACCATTTCTTCGGCGGTGGCGCGGACGCTGCGGCGGGCTACGTGCCGCCCAGCGAGTAGCCCGATGCCGGCCCATGCCTGAAACCGTCGAGTGGCAGCCGGACGGAACGCCGCGCAGCCCTCGCTTTCAGGACATTTACCGCTCCAGCACCGGCGGCCTCGAACAGGCCCGCCACGTGTTCCTGCACGGCTGCGGCCTTCCCGGCGCCTGGGCCGGGCAGCCGCAATGGCGCATCCTGGAGACCGGATTCGGGCTGGGCCTGAATTTCCTGGCCGCCTGGCGAGCCTGGAAGGACGACCCGCAGCGCCCGCGGCTGCTGCACTTCGCCTCATGCGAGGCCTGGCCGGTCGCCGCGTCGGATCTGCTGCAAAGCGCCGCCCCTTACGCAGAACTGCAGCCCCTGGCCGAGGAGCTGCGCCAGCAATGGTTCGGATTGTTGCCAGGCGTGCATCGGCTGGTGTTCGAAAACGGACACGTCTTGCTGACGCTGTACATCCGCGACGTGAAAGAGGCGCTGCGCGAACGCGGCTTCCACGCGGATTCCGTGTTCCTCGACGGTTTCGACCCGCACAGCAATCCGGCGATGTGGGACCGGTACACCCTCAAGGCGGTGGCGCGGCATTGCCGCCGTGGCACGCGCGTCGCCACCTGGACGGTGGCCGGCGAAGTGCGGCGGGATCTGGCGCAGTGTGGCTTTGTCGTCGAGAAAGCCGAAGGGCTGGCGCCCAAGCGGCACTGCCTGCAGGCCGTGTTCGATCCGGCCTGGGAGCCACGCGGCAGCAAGCCGTTGGATGCGATCGCGCCGGGCCGCTGCGTCGTCGTCGGTGCCGGGCTCGCCGGGGCTGCCGTGGCGGCCAGCCTGGCGCGCCGCGGCTGGCAGATCACCGTGCTCGACGCGTGGGCTGGCGCAGCCGCCGGCGCCTCGGCCTTGCCCGTGGGACTGCTGGCGCCGCATTTCTCGCCCGACGACAACCTGCTGTCGCGCCTGAGCCGCAGCGGCGTGCGCGCCACCCTGCAGCAATGCCTGATGCTGTTGCCGGAGGGAGAGGAATGGCGCCGCACCGGCACACTGGAAGATCGCTCGAGCAATCCGCATCGCATGGCGGCGCAGGTGCCCGAGAACCAGCGGCCCTGGAGCCGCGCTGCCGACCCCCAGCAGCTGGCGCAGGCCGGCTTGCCGCGCGCCACGCCGGGCATCTGGCACGAGCAGGCGGCGTGGATCAAGCCGGCGGCGCTGGTGCGAGCCTGGCTGGCGCACGCCGGTGTCGCCCGGCAAGGCTCAACGACGGTGGCCCGCCTGGCGAGGGAGCCGGATGGCTGGCAACTCGCGGATGCGGGCGGCGCCGTGGTGGCGCGGGCCGATCTGGTCGTGCTCGCCGCGGCACATGGGACCGCCAGCCTGATCGGGGATGCCTTACCCCTGCAGCCGGTGCGCGGCCAGGTATCCTGGGCGCCCCAGTCGCCCGAACAGGCGTTGCCGCCTTTCCCCGTGCACGGCAACGGGCACTTCATCCCGGACGTTCCGCTGCCGGACGGCACCGCGTGGTTCTGCGGTTCGACCTACGAGCGCGGCGACACCGATCGATCGGAACGGGCGCAGGACCACCAGACCAACCTGGCGAAGCTGAGCGCACTGCTCCCGGCGATCGGGCGACAGCTGGCCCCGTCGTTCGCGGACGGTTCGGTGCGGGCCTGGACCGGCGTGCGTTGTGCATCGGGTGACCGCAGGCCGTTCCTGGGCCAGCTGCAACCGGGCCTGTGGGTCAGCACCGCCATGGGTTCGCGCGGCCTGACCTTTGCCGCACTTTGCGCCGAATTGCTGGCGGCCCGGCTGCATGGCGAGCCGCTGCCGCTGGAGCGGCGCCTGTCCGATGCCCTGGATACCAAGCGCAGCCGGCACTAGCCGGGACTGCGGGCCACCATGACGCCGCCATGGCTGCGGCGCTGCCGTCCCACCTTTTCCAGCGCATTGCGCAGGGTAGCGGGCTGCGGCGGGTCACCCAGCAAGACGGATGCGCCGCCCAACCGGGCCCGCACGCGCTCGACCAGCGAGGGGCTGGATTTGGTGGCGATCACGTGCGCAATGGCCGGCCGTGCCGCGTGGAGCGCCTTCAGGAGCGTCCAGCCATCCACGTCGGGCAGCCCGAAGTCGACCAGGGCGACGCAATAGGCATGGGCACGGGCCATTTCCAGGGCCTGGGCCCCGGTCTGTGCCTCATCGACCTGGGTCAGCTCCGCCAGGGCCAGCCGGGCGCGCAGGTAGAGGCGCTGGTCGCGGTTGCCGCTGGCAATGAGCGCCCGCGGGGGCGCCGCCGCCTCTTGTAGCGGTCCGGGCGGCAGGGTGTCGGGGCCGTCGCCGGCGAAATCCAGGTCCAGGCCGAGGTCCAGGTCCAGCGAATCGGGCGACGCGAACAATTCGTCCATGGCCTTGATCACCTTGGGCCAGAACAGTGGGCGCTCGAACGAACGCCAGCTGCTGGCGGGCGCGACCGAGCCGATCCAGATGAGCTTGAGCGATTTGTCGGTTGGGCCGCTGTCCTGCCGGGCCGCCTCGCTGCGGCCATCCACGAGCGCCAGCCGGGGCAGCTCGGGCGCCTGCGGCTCCCACAGCGAATACACGGTCTCGCGCTGCTCGGAGAGCCGGAACAAGGTATTCAGGGCATGGCGTTCCGCCGAGGAAAAACCCAGGACCTTGACGAAAACCCGTTGAGCCATGGTGGAAATGATGGGGTGAGGCCGGATTATCTGCTCATGAAACGCGCGACCCAAGCGCCTCCTGTCGGAATGGCGACCTGGGCGCTGTTCCGCGCCAATCCTGGTGCATAAGCTTATTCGCATAAGGAGCCAACAAAAAAGTAGTTGGGACTGATAAGCCGGCCTTTTAGAGTGGCGCACGATGTACCAATACACTGACTTCGACAAGCAGTTCGTCAAGCAGCGGGCCGCCCAGTATCGCGACCAGCTCGAACGCAACCTGGCCGGCCAGCTCGGCGACGATGAGTTCCGCCCCTTGCGGCTGCAAAACGGCTGGTACATCCAGCGCTATGCGCCGATGCTGCGCATCGCCGTGCCCTACGGCGAGATTTCCAGCACCCAGCTGCGCGTGCTGGCGCGGATCGCCCGCGAATACGACCAGCCGTCCGCCGAGATCTTCCGCGATGCGCAGGAAAAACAGGACGCGCTCGGCCCGGTGCCGCTGCGCGGCGGCGCTTTCGTCCAGTCGAACCTGAAGGTGGGCTATGGCCACTTCACCACCCGCCTGAACGTGCAGTTCAACTGGATTCCCCTGGCCAGGAGCGCCGATGTGATGGAACTGCTGGCGAGCGTGGACATGCACGGCATCCAGACCAGCGGCAACTGCATTCGCAATATCACCACCGACGAGCGCGCCGGCATCGCCGTCGACGAGATCGCCGACCCGCGCCCCTTCTGCGAAATCCTGCGCCAGTGGAGCACGCTGCATCCCGAGTTCGCCTTCCTGCCGCGCAAGTTCAAGATCGCGGTGAACGGGGCCAGGGAAGACCGCGCCGCCATCGGCTGGTACGACGTCGGGCTGCAGCTGTTGCGGGGTGATGCCGGCGAACTCGGCTTCAAGGTGCTGGTGGGTGGCGGCATGGGCCGCACGCCGGTCATCGCCACGGTGGTGCGCGAGTTCCTGCCGTGGAACCAGCTCATGAACTACCTGGAAGCCGTGATCCGGGTCTACAACCGGTACGGCCGGCGCGACAACGCCTGGAAGGCGCGCATCAAGATCCTGGTGAAGGCCGAGGGCCAGCGCTACATCGACCAGGTGGAAGCGGAATACCGGCAGATCGTCGAAATCGACGGCGCTCCGCACACCATCAGCCAGGCCGAACTGGATCGCGTCACCGCATCCTTCGTGCCGCCGGCGCTGGGCCAGCGACACGGGCGCAGGGGCGCCGACGCGAACCTGCACGAGATCCTGCGCGCGGGCGCCCAGGCTGACCCCGAGTACAGCCGCTGGCTGCGCCGGAATGTGGCCGCGCACAAGAATCCCGAGCTGCGCGCGGTGACGCTGTCATTCAAGCGCCTGGGCCAGGCACCCGGCGACGCGACCGGCGATCAGCTCGACATCGCCGCCAACCTGGCCGAGCGGTTCTCCGCCGGCGAGGCGCGCACCACGCACGAGCAGAACCTGCTGCTGCCCTGGGTGCACCAGGACGATCTGCCCGAGCTGTGGCATGCCGCTCGCAAGGCGGGACTGGCCAAGCCCAACATCGGGCTGCTCACGGACCTGATCGCCTGCCCGGGCGGCGATTTCTGCTCGCTGGCCAACGCCCGCTCGCTGCCGATTGCGGAAGCGATCACCCAGCGCTACCAGGATCTGGACGAATTGCATGACATCGGCGAGATCGACCTGCACATCAGCGGCTGCATCAACTCCTGCGGCCATCACCACAGCGGCCACATCGGCATCCTGGGCGTCGACAAGGACGGCAAGGAGTGGTACCAGGTGACGCTGGGCGGCGCTGATGGCTCCAGGCTTTCCGGTGCCGCGACGCCGGGCAAGGTGGTCGGACCGTCGTTCTCCGCAGCGGAAGTCCCCGAAGTGATCGAGGCCGTGCTGGACACCTATCGCCGTGAGCGCCGCAGCGCAGGCGACAAGGCCGAGACCTTCATCGCCACCCTGCGACGCGTCGGGATCGAGCCGTTCAAGGCGGCTGCCAATGCCGCCCGCTTTGCCGAAAAGCAGGAGGCGTGATGAAGGAATTTGAATTGATAACGTCCGGCGCTCAAGCGCCGGCCGGACTTCCGATTACGCTCGGCAGCGAAGCGTCGGCGGAACATATGAATGTCCTGCAGCTTGCCAATGACGCGGACCCGCTGGCAGTGAAGCTCGAAGGCGTGGATCGCATCGAGCTGCACTTTCCCAAGTTCAGCGACGGCCGCGCCTTCAGCCAGGCCTTCCTGCTGCGCCGGCGCCTGGGCTTCCAGGGCGACCTGCGCGCGACCGGCGACGTGCTGATCGACCAGCTCGTGCAGATGCAGCGCGCCGGGTTTTCCAGCGCCCTGCTGCGCGCCGACCAGGATGTGGCCCACGCCAAACGCCAGTTCGAGCGTTACCCGGATTTCTACCAGGGCGACGCGATCGATGCACGCCCTCTGTTCCGCAAGGCCGCGTGATGGGCGCCGTCGCACTGTACGCGCGGGCCTCCGCCGATTTCGATGCCAGGCTGGCCGAGACCACAGCGCTGCTGCAACGCGCCGCCGCCGAGTTTTCGCCAATCACGCAAGCCTCCAGCCTGGGCGCCGAAGACGTGGTGATCACGCACCTGATCAACCACCTGGAACTGGACATCCCGGTGTTCGTGCTGGAGACAGGGATGCTTCACCCCCAGACGCTGGAACTGCTGGCGCGGACCCAGGCGTCGTCGCGGGCCCCGGTCAACGTCTTGCGCCCGCTCGACGAAGCCGTGATCCGGTTCGTGCAGCGCGAAGGCCAGGAGCCTATGTACCAGAGCGTCGCCCTGCGCAAGGCCTGCTGCCAGATCCGCAAGGTCGAGCCGCTGGAGCGCGCCCTCGCGGGCCAGCGCGCCTGGATCACCGGCCTGCGCCGCGAACAGTCGAATGCCCGCGCCGAAGTGACCCTGATCGACACCAGCGCCGAGCGCATCAAGTTCAACCCCCTGGCCGACTGGTCCTGGGGCGACGTCTGGCATTACATCGGCCTCAACCGGGTCGACTACAACCCGCTGCACGACGAGTTCTATCCCAGCATCGGCTGCGCGCCCTGCACCCGTGTGATCAGCCTCGGCGAAGACTTCCGGGCCGGCCGCTGGTGGTGGGAAAGCGAGGCCGCCAAGGAGTGTGGACTGCACGTCGCGCAGGGCGGCCTGCATGTCAAACAGGAAAACAAGGAAGAGGTTCCCACATGAACGCCCGCGCCGAACCCCAATTGCTGGGCCAACTGAGCAATCTTCATCTCGACGCGCTGGAAGAGGAGGCGATCTTCGTGCTGCGCGAAGTGGCCGCCGCCTTCGAGCGCCCCACCCTGCTGTTCTCGGGCGGCAAGGATTCTCTGGTGCTGCTGAAGCTGGCCGAGAAGGCATTCGTGGGTGAGGGACGCACCTGCGGTGCGGGCCGGATTCCCTATCCGCTGCTGATGATAGACACCGGCCACAACTTCGAGGAAGTCACGGCGTTCCGCGACCTGCGCGCGAAGGAACTCGGCGCCGAACTGATCGTGCGCAGCGTCGAGGACTCGATGCGGCGCGGCACGGTGCGGCTGGCCCACCCCGGCGAATCGCGCAACGTGCACCAGTCGGTGACGCTGCTGGAGGCGATCGAGGAATTCCGCTTCGACGCGCTGATCGGCGGAGCCCGCCGCGACGAGGAGAAGGCCCGCGCCAAGGAACGCATCTTCTCCCACCGCGACAGCTTCGGCCAGTGGCAGCCCAAGGCTCAGCGGCCCGAGCTCTGGACCCTGTTCAACACCCGTTTGCAGCCGGGCGAGCATTTCCGGGTGTTCCCGATCTCCAACTGGACCGAGCTCGACGTGTGGCAGTACATCGAGCGCGAGCGCATCGCCCTGCCCTCGATCTATTACGCGCATCGCCGGCAGGTCGTCGAGCGCAAGGGAATGCTGGTGCCCGTCACGCAGCTCACGCCGCTGCGCGATGGCGAAGAGGTCGTTACCCGCACCGTGCGGTTTCGCACCGTCGGCGACATCACCTGCACCTGCCCGGTGGCAAGCGCCGCCTCGAATGCGGCCGAAGTGGTGGTGGAGACGCTCACCGTGGAGGTGAGCGAGCGCGGCGCCACGCGCATGGACGACAAGACCTCGGACGCGTCGATGGAAAAGCGCAAGAAGGACGGGTATTTCTGATGGGCGCCATCGACTCGCACGCGCAACGGCCGGCCTGCGCCGGCCCGCACGACCACGTGTCCGCGCTGAAATTCATCACCTGCGGCAGCGTCGACGACGGCAAGAGCACGCTGATCGGGCGGCTGCTGGTGGACAGCAAGTCGGTGCTGCAAGACCAGCTGGCCGGCGTGCAGCGCTCGGGTGAAACCGACCTGGCGCTGCTGACCGACGGCCTGTCGGCCGAGCGCGAACAGGGCATCACCATCGACGTCGCCTACCGCTACTTCGCCACCCCGGGGCGCAAGTTCATCATCGGCGATGCGCCGGGCCATGAGCAGTACACCCGCAACATGGTCACGGCCGCTTCCAGCGCCGATGCTGCCGTGGTGCTGGTCGACGCGACCAAGCTGGATTGGCGGAACCGGGGGCTGGAATTGCTGCCGCAGACGCGCCGCCACTCCCTGCTGGTGAACCTGCTGCGGGTTCCATCCATCGTGTTCGCCGTGAACAAGCTCGACGCCGTCGACAATCCCGCGCTGGCCTTCGACCACATCCGCGCGGCCCTGGGCGAATTCGCTTCGGCTGCGGGCATCCCGGTCCGCGCGATCGTTCCGATCTCGGCGCTGAAGGGCCATAACGTGGTGCATGCGCACCCCGGCTGGTGCGGCTATGACGGGCTGTCACTGCTGCAGTTGCTGGAGCAACTGGATGTCGCCGGTGCCGAAACTGCAGAACCGCTGTCGTTCCCGGTTCAGTGGGTCGAGAAGTTCTCCGCCTCGGCCGACACCCGCCAGGGCCGCCGCGTGTTCTGGGGCCGCGTGGCCACGGGGACGGTAGAGGCAGGACAGGCCGTGCAGGTCTTGCCGGGCGGACAGATCGCCACGGTGGCACAGGTACTCGACCACGTCCGCCAGCCCGGGACGGTGGCCGCCGGCCACAGCGCGGGCATCGTGCTCGACCGTGAAGTCGACGTCTCGCGGGGCGACTGGCTCCTGGCCGCCGGCGCGCTGGAACCTTCGCGCCAGCTCTCGGCCACCGTCGCCTGGATGGACGACGAACCGCTGGTGGCGGGTCGGACCTACTGGGCGTTGCATGGACATCGCTGGGTCAAGGCGCGGGTGCAGCGCATCGTGCACAAGCTGGACATCAACACCCTGGCCGAGGCGCAGGCCGACCACCTGGAGCCGAATTCGATCGGCCATGTCGATTTCACGCTGCAGGAGCCGCTGGCCACCCTGCCCTATCTGCGCTCGCGCGTGCTGGGCTCGCTGGTGCTGGTGGACACGGCCACGCACAAGACCTCGGGCGCAGTGCTGGTACGCCAGGAATTGCCATGAAACCCGGGAAAGGCTGTGCTTGCGACGCAGGCTCCTGACAGCCCGACCGCGAGAGTGCGAAGCCTTGGCTAAAATCATTGGTTTCCCCCTGCACCGAAGTACAACATGACTCACGTCGTCACCGAATCCTGTATCCGCTGCAAGTACACCGACTGTGTGGACGTGTGCCCGGTAGATTGCTTCCGGGAAGGGCCGAACATGCTGGTGATCGACCCCGACGAGTGCATCGATTGCGCGGTCTGCATCCCGGAATGCCCGGTCAACGCCATCTATGCCGAGGAAGACGTGCCGGCGGACCAGATCGCCTTCATCAAGATCAATGCCGAGCTGTCGCCGGGCTGGAAAAGCATCACCAAACGCAAGCCGGCGCCGGAAGACGCCGAGGAATGGAAGGACAAGCCGGACAAGCTCAAGGAGCTCGTCCGCTGAAGCCCCTCACACCGGCCCTCGCGTGGCCGAGGGTGACAATGGCGTGACCCGTGTATTCGTATGGAACCACAACTGAACCAAGAAGTGATCAAGACCGCAGCCGCCCACGACGGACCGATCGAGACCGATGCCGTGATCGTGGGCGCCGGCCCGGTGGGCCTGTTCCAGGTGTTCGAGCTCGGCCTGCTGGAGATCAAGGCCCATGTGATCGATTCGCTCGGCTATCCGGGCGGCCAGTGCGTGGAGCTCTATCCCGACAAGCCGATCTATGACATTCCCGCCGTGCCGGTGTGCACCGGCCAGGAGCTGACCGACAACCTGCTGCGGCAGATCGAACCCTTCGGCGCCACCTTCCACTTCGGCCAGGAAGTCACGGCCGTGGCGCAACAGCCCGACGGGAGATTCTTCGTCGAGACGTCCAGAGGCATACGTTTCCTGACCCGGACCCTCTTCATCGCCGCCGGCGTGGGCGCCTTCCAGCCGCGCACGCTCAAGGTGGACGGCCTGGAGAAATTCGAGGGCACGCAGGTTCACTACCGCGTGAAGAACCCGGCCGACTTCGCCGGCCAGAACCTGGTGGTGGTGGGTGGCGGCGACTCGGCCCTGGACTGGACGCTGAATTTCGCCGCCGAGGGGCCCAACCGGGCCGAAAGCGTGATCCTGATCCATCGCCGCGACGGCTTCAAGGCCGCGCCCGCATCGGTGCGCAAGATGCACGAGCTTTGCGACGCTCACGAGATGCAATTCGTGATCGGCCAGGTGACCGGCTACCAGGAACGGGACGGCCGGCTCACCGGCGTCAAGGTGACCGGCTCTGACGGCGTGACGCGCGTGGTGCCGCTGGACATGCTGCTGGTGTTCTTTGGGCTGTCGCCCAAGCTGGGGCCGATCGCGCAGTGGGGCCTGGACATCGAGCGCAAGCAGCTCAAGGTGGACACGGAAAAGTTCTCGACCAATGTGCCGGGCATCTTCGCGGTGGGCGACATCAACACCTATCCCGGCAAGAAGAAGCTGATCCTCTCGGGCTTTCATGAATGCGCGCTGGCCGCCTTCGCCGCCGCACCCCTGATCTTTCCGGACAAGAAGATCCACCTGCAATACACCACCACCAGCCCCAAATTGCACAAGGTGCTGGGCGTGGAATCGCCGGTGTTCGACTGAGTCGACCCGACGCGCCGCGCACGCTGCGCATGTCAGGTCACTGCCGCGCTCAGAGAACCCGACAGAAATGCCGCTATAATTTAGGGCTTGTTCCTCGATAGCTCAGTCGGTAGAGCGCCGGACTGTTAATCCGTAGGTCCCTGGTTCGAGCCCAGGTCGAGGAGCCATATTTGACAAGGGTCAGCGCGTGAGTGCTGGCCCTTTTTCATTCCTGGGCAGACGCGGCCGGCGCAATCAGAAGCTCTCGACCTGTATCCGTTTGCCCTGGAGACGAACTTCGGAAACGCCGGTCTCCTTGTCCTGCAAATCTCTTGTGCTCACTTTGGCGACGCCCGTGAACGCATCCTTGTCCATCGCCGGCACGATGTGGATGTTGGTTCGGGTGGAACCTATCCACTTTCGGGAGTCGTCGAATCGGAACGCGATGTAGGTGGCGTCGAACTCCCCTGTACCCACTCGCTTCCACGCCCCATGGCCGCCACTGAGCACCGGGTGCGTGTCGCCGCTGCGAAAGAAAGTGCCGTCGGACGAAAAGGTGAGAAGGTTCTTGCCCACGCCGGCAGGCCGGCTGACGGTCACGATCCAGGCTCCGACCAATCCCGCGTCATCCTGGGCACCCGGCCTGGACGTTGCGCAACCGGCCGTCTCTCAGGGTAAGCGCTAGGCGAACCCGGCCCTGATCGTCCGCGGGCAAGCTGCCTAGCACATTCGGCCGGGTTCGACTCGCCATGCGCAGGCAGAAACACAAGGAAAATACACCTCATGGCTGATCACCACCGCACTCCTGACGATGACCACGCGCCCCATGGGGACCATCATCATTCCCACAGCCACTCGCCGTCGTCGTTCGGCAAGGCTTTCGCCATTGGCATAGCCCTCAACGCGACCTTCGTGGTCGCGGAATGGTTCTTCGGCCTGGCCGCCCACTCGCTGGCCCTGCTGGCGGATGCCGCCCACAACCTGGGAGATGTGCTGGGCCTGTTGCTTGCCTGGGGCGCCATGCTGCTGAGCCGGCGCAAGCCCGATGCGCGGTACACGTACGGGCTGCGCGGCACTTCCATCTGGGCCGCGCTCATCAATGCGGTCGCGCTGCTTCTGATTACGGGTGGCCTGGCCTGGGAAGCCATTCAGCGGCTGACCACCCCCCAACCGGTCCAAGGGTCCGTGGTGATCGCGGTCGCGTTGATCGGCGTCCTTGTCAACGGTGTTACCGCCTGGCTCTTCATGTCCGGCAGCAAGACTGACCTCAACGTTCGTGGCGCCTATCTCCACATGGCTGCCGACGCCGCGATTTCGCTTGCAGTGGCCGTGGCAGGTGGCGTGGTCCTGTTTACCGGTTGGCTGTGGCTGGACCCGCTGTTGACCATGGTTGTGGCCCTGGTGATCGTATGGGGAACCTGGGACCTTTTGAAGCAATCGCTTCGGCTGGCGCTGCAGGCGGTGCCCGCAACCATCGATGCCGTTCAGGTTCGCACGTACCTGGCTGAACTCCCCGGTGTCGTCCAGGTGCACGATCTTCACATCTGGGCGATGAGCACCACCGAGAACGCCTTGACGGCTCACCTGGTGATGCCGGGTGGCCATCCGGGCGACGGTTTGCTGCACACGGCCTCGGGCGAGATTGAACGCCGGTTCGGCATCCACCATGTCACGCTTCAGGTCGAGGTGTCGGACACCGAACTTGCCTGCGCGCTGGCCCCGGACCACGTCGTTTAGCGAAGCGTCCGAGGTCGCCCTGCACGGGGGCCATCGCAGACCGAGCATGAACGACGCGCGCCCATCATGACCTCGAGCGGTCCATCGTCCAGTCGTTGGTTACGGTGGCGCGGTCAATCGGCAGGAATTCCCAAAGAGGCGTTGCTTTCATAGCAACAGCCTTGCACGATACTTGCCGGGTTTGCAGGCAGTTCACCGGGTAGCACTGGACGGCGTCCACTGACCCATCCATCATCTTGAAGTTCCCTGCGGGCGCCGGTGCGGCAGCGATCAGGTAAACCGATTTCGATGAAAGGGTAGGTGTTCCATGCGTGGTTTCATGTTCCATAGGGCTGGCCGTGTGCTCACGGCCTTGGTCTGTCTCGCAACAAGCAATGCGTGGGCGGACATTGTGCTGGGGCACTCCGGAGATCTTTCCGGAAATACCGCTGCGCTGACCACCGACTATGTCCGCGGTATGAATGCGTACTTCGACGACCTGAACAAGAAGGGTGGCATCCGCGGCGAAAAGATCAAGCTGATCAGCATGGACGACGGGTTCAACCCCGACAAGACGCTGGTGAACACCAAGGCGCTGATCGAGAAGGACAATGCGGTCGCCCTGGTGGGGTATCGCGGCACGGCCAACCTCCTCAAGGTCATGCCAACCGTGCAGGCGGCAGGCATCGCGGAGATCGGCAACACCGCCGGCGCGAAGTCATTGCGGGACCCGTACGTGCCCGGAATCTTTCACGTCAGGGCCAGCACCACCGACGAGATCGAAGCGGAAGTCAACCATGCGTGGACGATCGGCATCAACCGGATTGCCGCCATGTACCAGGATGATGCGTTCGGCAAGGAAGGTCTGGAGGCATTTGTCGCCGCGCTCAAGAAAAGGGGCGCCACGCCGGCTGCCGTGGCCCCGGTTCCGCGAGGTACGGCCGACGTGGTGAAAGCCGTTGACGTGATCGCAGCGGTCAAGCCGCAAGCCGTGATACTGATCGGCCAGGCCAAGCCCGCGGCAGCCTTCATCAAGGGCATTCGCGCCAAGGGCGTCAGTCCCCAGTTCTTCGTGCTGAGCGTGGCATCGGGCCTGCATGCGGAGTTGAAGGCGCCATCCGCCGGCGTCATCGTGAGCCAGGTGGTTCCCTATCCGTTCACGGAGCTCGGGAATCCGGTCGTGCGCGAGTATCAGACCATCATCTCGCAAACCGCCGACAAGAAGTTCAGCTACAACAGCATGGAAGGCTTCCTGAACGCCAAGCTGGTGGCGCGAGCCATCCAGAAGACTTCCGGACCGGTGACACGCGCCAAGATCATCACTGCGCTCGAGAGCATGAACAACGAGGACCTGGGGGGGTTCATGGTGCGCTACGGCAAGCAGAACAACCTCGGCTCTCACTACGTGAATCTGACCATGATCCGGGCCGACGGATCCTTCGCGCGGTAGCTCCGATCGGGCTCGGCCTGCGCCGGGCGCCCGATACTGTCTTAGCCCAGGCCGAGGCGCCAATAGGTAAGGAAATGGGCACGCTGGCGGTGCCCCATTTCATTCACCTCCCGGCAGCCGCTGCCACCTTGCCTGGTGACGCGCGGAAGCGGCTGGCTGCCACCTCACCCTGCCGCGCGTAGTCGAGCGCTTCGCCCAGCACCCGGGCGGCCTCCTGCGGCGCGTGGAACCCCATCGAGTTCTCGGCCGCGATGAAATCCAGCCGCCATTGCGCCTTGCGCTGCAACTCCAGCGCCGCATTCAATTGCTCGGGGGTGGCGCCGTCCTTCTTGGCCGCGAGCACCGCATCCATCAGCGCAGTGATCGCCACGCCGCCGCGCTGCAGCAACTCGTAATTGCGCGACTGGATCAGGTCGACGCGCGCCTTGATCTCGTCCTCGGACACCTTGTGGCAGGGCTGGCAGGCCCGGTTGATATTCAGCAGCGGACTGCGAACCCAGTGATCCGACACCTTGGTGGCGCCGTCGCGCGCGTACGGCATGTGGCAGTCGGCGCAGGCGACGCCGCTGCGCGCATGCACGCCCTGGCTCCAGACCTCGAACTCGGGATGCTGGGCCTTCAGGATGGGCGCGCCGGTCTCGGCGTGCTTGTAGTCGAAGAAGCGTTCCCCGCTGGGGAGCTTGGTCTCGTTCCAGAAGGTCTCGATCTGATCGACGTTCAGGCCCTTGCCCCACGGCGCCGTCAGCGGCATGGCCGACGAGCAGTAGTATTCGATGTGGCACTGGGCGCAGACGAACGTGCGCATCTCGTTGCGCGTGGCGTCGGTGTTGGGGTCGTAGGCCCTGGCCTTGCCGGCAAGGCGCCAGCGCTCGATCGACGGTGCGAACGGCGTCGCCGCGTCCGAGCTGGCCAGTTTCTGGATGCCGACCAGAAAGGCGGGCCGCGTGACGATCAATTGCATGGTCTTCGGATCGTGGCAATCGGGGCAGGTCACGGTCTGCGCATGGCCCATGTCGTGCAGCTTCTGGTTCATCTCCTTGTATGAGAGCTTGTAGCTCATCTCGAAGCCCTTCATGGCGTCGCCGCCGCCCAGCTCGCGATACAGCGGCATCACCGCTCCGTGGCAATTCAGGCAGGAGCCGGTCTGCGGCTTGGTCTGGCGCTGCGTGTTCTCCTGGTCCTGCAACATGTAGGCGTGGCCGCGGCGGTCGCGGTAGTCGATCGAGAACGCGTAGCCGAGGAACATCCGCTTGAGCCACGGATCCCGGTCGATCTTCTCCTGAGGCAGCGCCTCGCTGCCGCCGTGCCCGCCGAAGCGGGTGCGCGTCAGTTGCGCTGTCAACTTGTACCCGTCGTACTGCTTGGGCCAGTTCACGCCCCACTTCGCCGGGTCAGTGGTGTCGCGCGTCACTTCCACCAGGCGGGTGGTGGTGACCTTGGCCTCCTGCCTGCGTTCGAAGATGTTCACCAGGAGCGCGGTGGCCCCAGCTGTGGCCACCGCCGCCACGGCGATGCCCGCCAGCAGCACGGTTTTGGACAGGCCGCGTTGCGCGCGCGCGATCGGGTGCAATCTGGATTTCATGACAGCCTCCGGGTTCAGGTACGAGGTCCGCCCAGGCCGGTGCGCTCACCGTGGCCCGCGGATGAATGGCAATGCACGCAGCTGGCTTCCTCGGCGGGGCCGCGCGCCATCACGGCGTCCTGCACCAGCGCGCGATGGCAGGCCAGGCAGTTCTCCTGCACGATTGCGCCGTTGAAAGGCTTGATGGCAATCGGTTCGGCGAAGTTCTGCAGCGTGTAGGCCTTCGCGTGATTGAATCCGTTCAGGGCTTTCGTCACGTACTTGCCGATGAAGTCCCGCGGCAGGTGGCAGTCATTGCAGACGGCCACGTGGTGATGGCTGGACTTCTGCCATGAGTCGTATTGCGCCTGCATGATGTGGCAGTTGGCGCAGACCTTGGGGTCGGAACTCATGTAGGAGAGCGCATCGGCGTATACGAGGGTATAGCTGCCCACCCCGATCATTGCCCCGATCAGCAATGCCAGCGTCAGCAGCAGCATCGTGCTGCCTGCCAGACCTCGCTGCCGCGCCGCTTTTGCCGTCACCACAAGGACTCTCCGCGGTTGAGCGCCACATCGGCGACTGGCGGCACACCCGCATCACCTTGTTAGGTCACGCGCCAGCTGGTGTCCATGATCGGGATCAAAAAGGCGCAACCAGGAGCGCAATGAGCGCGCCCCGCCCCGACATTCTCATCCGTTGGGCGGCATGTGCGCTGCTCGCCAAGGTCTTTTCAACTGCGCACGATCTGCACACCGCAGCGAGCCGGCTTACTGTCCAGGCGCCAACGCGAGTCTCAGCTCTTCTTCGTCGATGGAGCGCGCCGCACCAAAGCCGGCCACCTGCCGGGCGCCCTTCACTTCGATGGCGACAAACTGGAAGTCCGCGAGCTGGGTCATGCCCTGCGCCTCAGGAAACCGTTGCAGGTAGGCGGCCCGGCAGGCTCGCCAGGTGTCGCTGCCGGGTTGAAGCATCCTGGCCTGCCCTTCCACCGTCGCCCTCTGCAAGGCATGAACCGGCTCGCCCGACACTTCGCCCTGCATGACCAGCAGGCTCACCGCGGGCCTGGCGTTGAGGTATCTCGTGTGGGCGGCGAGCCCGCTGACATGGATGACGACGCACCCCAGTGCCGGCGCCAGGGCGAACGGGACCATGGACACGAACGGGGCGCCTTCATCATTGGTGGTTCCCATGGCCGCGACCCGGCGCGAGTGCAATAGCGCGCGCAGCTCGCGGGTCAATCTGGATTCATGCGACATGGTTTTTTCTCGAACACGCCACCACAATGCCACGGCAATTCAGCATGGGGCGGCGGTCGGGCCCGGGCCTCGGAGACCCCTTCACATCTCGCTGACAAACAGCCCGAAATCATCGACCCTGGCCCAGTCGGTGAAGTCGACGTCGGTGCCGGGATCGGTCGGCCCTTTTGTGATCCACATGATGAAGCGGATTACCTGCCGGTCCCAGAAGCGGTAGCGCGAGTAATTGATCCTGCCCGCGAACACCGCCGTTGCCTTCGGACGCCATTCACTGAGCTCCAGGAATTTCTGCAGGTAAGGGTTGGTGTCCGGGCTGTTCTTGTCCGGCTTGCGCGCGACGACATTCACCGTGAAGAAGGCATTCGGCTTGCCGTCGAGCGCCTGACGGCGGCTTCGCGCGAATTGGTAGACCTGCGGGCTGTGTTTGCCGTAGCGGATGCGCGCGCCCACAACGACCTTGTCGAACGGCGCGATGTCGACGTCGGGTTCGCCGTCGACCGACTTCAGCGTCACCCGGTGCGAGTGCTGCTCGATCACCTGCTGCAGGCGCTGGCAGATCTTGAGCGTGTGACCGTCGGTGGTCGAGTACAGGATCAGGATATCGGCCATGTCTCACTCTACCGCACTGCAGCCTCACGGTCAGCCGTGACCCAGCCGCCGCAGGGCATTCCGGGGCTCGCCCACGTTAAGATGTTCCGTCGGTGGAGTTCCCCGCCGACCCCCTCTACGGCGCCCCAGACGCCACCATTTTCAGGATTACCACATGGCCAACATCGCATTTCTCGGCACCGGGCTGCTCGGCGGCGCATTCGCGGAAGCTGCCGCCAGGCGCGGGGACAGCGTCACCGCATGGAATCGTTCACCGGAGAAAGTCCAGGCCCTCGCCCAGTTCGGCGTCAAGGCGGCCGCCACGCCGGCCGAGGCGGTCCGGGGCGCTTCGAGGGTGCATCTCGTGCTCAAGGACGACGCCGTGGTCGAGGAAGTCATCTCGGCCTCTCGTTCCGGGCTTTCCCCCCAGGCCGTGCTGATCGATCACACCACCACGTTGCCGACTCTGACGGCCGCAAGAGCCAGGCGTCTGGCTGCCGAAGGGGTGAAGTATCTGCACTGCCCCGTCTTCATGGGGCCGCCGGCAGCGCGCAAGGCCCAGGGTTCGATGATGGTCGCAGGGCCGAGCGCGCTCTTCGAAAGCGTCAAGGCCGAGCTGGCCGCGATGACCGGGCGCCTGGAGTACATGGGCGAACGCGCCGATCTTGCCGCCGTCAACAAACTGTTCGGCAACGCCATGATCATCTGCGTCTCGGCAGCGATGGCCGATATCCTCGCCATCGCCCAGGCGAGCAGCGTCCCGTCCGAAGACGCCATCAAGCTGCTGGGCTTGCTCGATCTGAACGGGATGGTGGCAGGACGCGGAATGAACATGGCAAAGGGCAACTTCACGCCGAGTTTCGAGCTGGCCATGGCGCGCAAGGATGTGCGGCTGATGCTGGAAACTGCCGGCGACCGGCCCATGGCGGCGCTGCCCGCCGTCGCAGCCCGGATGGACCAGCTCATTGCACAAGGGCATGGTGCCCAGGACGCCAGCGTGCTGGGCATCGACGCCGTGCGCCGGCCCTAAAGATGGGTTGACCCACGTCAAGGATTCCGGGGACGGGCAGCCTAGACTGACTTTGACGCGTCAACCGAATGGGGGATCGCCATGCAAACCACTTCAGCAACCCGAAACGGTTCTGGCCGCAGGCGGCTATGGGGCCTGACCTTGATGGCCCTGATGGGCCTGGCGTCCGCGGGCGCACTGGCGCAGGCCAGCATGGAGCGCGATGGGGTCGTGCTCCATTGGGGCCTGATGTCCACGGCCGGGCTCCCGCAAGGCGAGCCGATCGAGCAGATGTATGGGGGCAAGCCGGTCCACGGCGGCAAGGTTCACCATCTGCTGCTGGCCCTGTTCGACAGCAAGAGCGGCAAGCGCATCGACAATGCGATCGTCCGCGCCCAGCTGAGCGAACCGGGAATCGTCGACGGCCCGCCCAAGTACCTGCCGCTCATGACCGTAAACGACCAGGCCTCGTATGGACAGGTGTTCGGCATGGTCGAGGACGGCCCGTACAAGTTCAGGGTCTCGGTGAAGCTGCCCGATCGCGCGCAGCCGATCGAATACACCATCTCGGCGGCGCCGCAGGGGCCGGCGCGGCACTGAGGCGAAGCGCACGCTGTTCTTCCGGCCCGTAGATGGCGGCGTGCTACTGTGCGCGCACAACAACCAGGAACTTCCCATGCCACGCCCTGTTCTCGATGAGGCCCGCATCCATCCGGCCATCCGCGCCAGGATTGCCGAGTATCGGCAGGAGATCGTGCGGGAGGTGAAGACCGCGGCACAGGACAACGACGTCGTGGTGGTCGGAATGGCCATGAATCCCTTCCCGCGCAAGGCCCGCAAGGCGCTCGATGCGATCGGGCAACCGTACCGGTACCTCGAATATGGCAGCTACTTCAGCGACTGGCGCCGGCGCAACGCCCTCAAGATGTGGACCGGCTGGCCCACTTTTCCGATGATCTTCGTCAAGGGCACCCTGGTCGGTGGTTCCAGCGAGCTCGAGGCCCTGATCGCCAATGGCGAATTGAAAAAGATGCTGGCCGCGCCCTGAGGCCGCGGGCCTAGGGGCTGATCAATCCGCGCTTGCGCAGCATAGGCTCCACCACCGGGTCGCGCCCGCGAAAACTGCGAAACGCATGGGCGGGTTCGTGCCGCCCGCCGGCGCTGTAGATGTGCTTGCGCAATCGCTCCGCCGTGTCGGCGTCAAACGGATCACCGGCTTCGCCGAATGCGTCGAACGCATCCGCCTCCAGCACCTCGGCCCACATGTAGACGTAGTAGCCCGCGGCATAACTCGATCCGCAGAACACGTGCGGGAAATGGGGCAGATGGTGGCGCTGGCCGATGTCTTCCGGGATTCCCAGGGCGGCGCATTGCTGCGCCTCGAACTGCGCGATATCCACCGATACGCCATGGGGCAGGCTGTGCAACGCCATGTCGATCAGCGCCGGCCCCGTGTACTGGACGGTGGCCCAGGCCTGGTTGAAACGCCGCGCCGCGTCCAGCTTGTCCAGCAATGCCCTCGGGACGGGTTCGCCGGTGTGGCAGTGGCGCGCATGGCGCTCGAGAATCTGCGGTTCCAGCGCCCAGTTCTCGAACAACTGCGAGGGCAGTTCCACAAAGTCGCGCAGCACCCGCGTGCCGGCCAGGCGTTCGTAGCGCACCTGCGACAGCAGGCCGTGCAGGCCGTGGCCGAATTCGTGGAACAGCGTCCTGACGTCTTCGAAGCTCAGCAGCGTCGGGCTGGCCTTGGCGAAGTTGTTGTTGTTGATGACGATCGGCAAGGTGCCGCCGTCCATCCCCGACTGGCTGCGAAAGATGCTCATCCACGCACCGCTGCGCTTGGACGGCCGGGCGAAGTTATCCCCCAGGAAGACGCCGACCAGGGCGTCGCCGCGGTCGCGCACTTCCCACAGGCGCACATCCGGGTGGTACAGGCCCGGGTCGGGCTGCTCGATGAACTTCAGCCCGAACAATCGGCCGGCGCAATCGAACATCGCGGCAATCATGTTGTCCAGCGCGAAATAGGGCTTGAGCTGTGCGTCGTCCAGGTCGAACTCCTGCTGGCGCACTTTTTCGGCCAGGTAGCGCCAGTCCCACGCAGCGATCGGCGTCGGCTCGCCCAGGCGCGTCGCCATGGCCGTCAGCAGGGCACGGTCGTCGGCCGCCTTCGCCTTGGCGGGCTCCCAGGCCTTGCCCAGCAGGTCGAGAACCGCTGCCGTGTCGCTGGCCATGCGGTCGGCCAGGGCGTAGTCGGCGTAGCTGTCGTATCCGTGCAGGGCGGCCTGCTCCTGGCGCAATGCGATGATCCGGGCGGCGATGGCACGGTTGTCATGCTCGCCCTCATGAGCGCCGCGCTGCGTTCGCGCGCGCCATACGGCTTCGCGCAGGTCGCGCCGGGACGAGAAGGTCAGGAAAGGCTCGGCCAGCGAAGGAGAGAGGGTGATGGCATGGGCAGCCGGGCCCAGGCCGCGCTGCTGGGCGGCGACGCGCGCGGCCGAGCGCACGAAATCCGGCAACCCGGCCAGATCGGCTTCGCCCTCCAGCTGCAGCAGCCAGCGCGATTCATCGGCCAGCAGGTTCTGGGCGAACCGGGTCATGAGGTCGGCCAGCTGCTCGGTCATCTCCCGGTAACGCCGGCGGGAATGAGGCGGCAACCGGGCACCGGCCAGCACGAAGTCGAGGTGCACACGCTCCAGCAGCCGCAGGCTTTCATCGTCCAGGCCCAGCTCCTGGCGCCGCGCGTCCAGCGCGGCTATGCGCTCGAACAAGCCATCATGCAGGTAGATCGCGTTCTCATGGGCGGCCAGGCGCGGCGCCATGTCTCGCTCCACCGCCTGCAGGGCCGGGTTGGTGTCGCTCACCGTGAGATTGCCGAACAGCAGGTCGATGCGGGAGAACAGCCTGCCGCAGCGGTCCAGCGCCTCGACCGTGTTTTCAAAGGTGGGCGGCTGCGCCTGATTGGCGATCGCGTCGATCTCGGCCATTTGCGCCCTCATGGCCACATCGAAGGCGGATTCGAAATGCTCGGGCCTGATTTGCTGGAACGGCGGCAGGCCATAGAGGGCGGTCCACTCCTGCAGCAAGGGATTGGCAGTAGCCGTCAGTTCGGGGTCGGGGTGTTTCATGTCGATTGGGCTGTCAAGGTCCTCCATGAACTGTGCCCTATTTCGTGTCCCCCCAGGTTGGTCCGGGGTGATGTCGCCGGAGAATCGGGGTATGGCTCTTCAGGCAAGCCGCATGCTTTTCCGGCGATGATGCGGGCTGTCCACCGGCATGCCGGCGCATTCGGTGTGATGTTCAATCGTCTCTTTTCATTGCCTTCCAAAATGTTTCAAGACCGTTTTCCGCCCATCCTGCGGCGTTGGGCCTTCTGGCTCTGCGTTCTCACCGTGCTCGCGCTGGCGCTGTTGCCCGGCTCGACTCCCATGCCGAGTACCGGGTGGGACAAGTCGAACCACGCTCTGGCCTTCGGCGTGATGGCGGTGCTGGGCCGGTGGGCCTATCCCCGAAGCACCGCTGTGGTGCTGCTGGGCCTGCTGGCCTATGGCGGCCTCATCGAGGCGCTGCAGGCGCTCACCCCGGACCGTTCGTCCGAATGGAGTGACTGGCTCGCCGATGGCGTCGGGATGGCGCTGGCCTGGCTGGCGATGCGCCTGGCAGCGCTTTGGGCCAGTTGATCCACATCAAGCGGAGCAGGGCCGCGAAACGTATCCTCCCTGTATCCCTTTACGTGCCTTTCCACACTCATTGGCCATGTTTACGCAGCCCCAGCGCCTTCGCCGACTCGCAGTCCATGTGCTGCTGGTCTGGCTGTTCGCACTGGGCACCGGCATCGTCAACGCCTGCGTGGTTCAGGCGCAGTTGCATCCAGCAGCACATTCCGTGGCGCATGGCCATCCGGACATGGGAGCGGTTCCCGACCAAGGCACATTTCCCGACGCGGTGGTGCACCAGCATCACCAGCACGAGCAACAGGCCGATCGCTCGCATCCGCCTTGCGAGCGCCTCTGCGACGCCCCTTCCGTCGCGCCCCAGCCCGAAAAGCAGCAGAGCAATCTGCTGAGCGGCTTCTGGCTGGCCCCGGCCCCCATCCCCTCTTTCAATTTCCAGTCCTCGATCGAACCGGACCGGTTCGTCCCCGGCACGCAGGTTGGCTGGCGCAAGTCGATTCCCATCCCGATCGCTTTCCTGCGCCTTGTGTTGTAGCCCGGCCCCGGCCGCGCCGGTTGGCGCGGTCTGAGCCAGGCGGGTCGGTTCGACCGATCTGCGCAAAAGCCGCTTGTCCTGCCGACTCCTTCTCCTGCAGTCGCCGCTGCGCAAGCAACGACCCAATGATCGTTCTGGAAAAATGCCATGAAGAATTTGTTCTGTTTGACGCCGCATCGGCACAGGCCGGCGCGATCGCCTCGGTCTGCGGCCACACGATGCGGGCTCGTCGCCGTTGCGCGCCGCGGCAGCCTGCCGATGCTCATGGCCCTCCTGGTGGCCGGTGCCCTCGCGGCGACGGCGGCGCACGGCGCCGAACTCGGTGAAACCGTCCAGGGCCTGCTCGAGTACGCGCGCACCCAGAATCCTGAACTGGCGGCCATGCGGGACGAGGCGGATGCAGCCGCTCAGCGCGTGCAGCCCGCCGGCGCCCTGCCCGACCCCGTGCTGCGGGTCGAGATGATGAACATCAACAATTACGGCAACGATGCCGGCTTCAACCTGCTGCCGAGCAAGGTCGGCGAAACCAAGTACACGCTGATGCAGACGCTGCCCGCCTGGGGCAAGCGCGACCTGCGCCGCGAGGTGGCCGCTGCCGATGTGCAGCAGGCCACGGCCCGCACCGCCGGGGCCTGGACCGAACTCGCGATGAAGATCAAGACGAGCTACGCGCGCTACTACCTGGCGGCGGGCAACGAGCGGCTGACGCGCGAGATCCTGGACCTCATGGCACGCGTGGAGCAGATCGCACAGGCGCGCTATGCGGGCGGCCTGGTGGCCCAGCAGGATGCCATTCGGGCCCAGATCGAACAGACCACCATGAGATCCGAGCTGATCATGCAGGAGAGCGAAAAGCGGCAGGTGCGCGCGCGCCTGAACTCGCTGCTGGCGCGCGAGGCAACCGCGCCGCTGGCTGAGCCGCTGGCGCTGCGGCCGCTGCCCGCCGCGAGCACGCTGGATGCCGCCGCGCTGGCGCAGCGCGCCCGAGCCAACAATCCGCAACTGCTGGCCGAGGAGGCCCGGGTGCAAGGCGCCGAGAAGAACCGCGAGCTCACGCGCCGCAATCGCTTGCCGGATATGACGCTCGGAATCTTTCCCTCGCAGATGGGCTCGCGCATCACCACCTGGGGCGTGATGGTGGAGGTGAACATTCCGCTGCAGCAGACCACGCGCCGCTCGCAGGAGGCCGAGTCGGAGGCGATGCTCAGCGCGACGCGCGCGAGATCGCAGGCGCTGGCCAATCAGCTGGTCGGCGATCTGGGTGAAAACCTGGCGGGCCTGGACGCCGCGCTCAGCACCGAATCCCTGATCGCGAACCAGTCGCAGCCCCAGTCGGAGTTGAGCCTGCGCTCGGCCCTGGCCGCCTATGAGAACGGGAAGCTCGACTTCACGGCACTCCTCGAAGCGCAGCGGCAGATCCGGAAAACCCGTCAGGACCGCCTGAAAGCCCAGGTCGAGGCGCAGATGCGCCTGGCCGAGATCGAACGAATCGTGGGAGAAGACCTGTGAAAACCTCCAATGTGATTTTGGCGCTCGTGGTTGTGGCTGCCGTCGGCGCCGGCGGCTACTGGCTGGGCGCTCGCAAGCAGGCTGGCAACGACACCGCATCCGCAGCGCCGCCATCCGCGGCCGGCGCGGCGGCCGCTCCCGCGAAGACGCGCAAGCTCCTTTACTACCGCAACCCCATGGGGCTGGCGGACACCTCGCCCACGCCGAAGAAGGACCCGATGGGCATGGACTACATCGCGGTCTACGAGGGCGAGGATCAGGACACCGGCACCGCGCCCGGCACCAACCAGATCCGCATCAGCACCGAGAAGATCCAGAAACTGGGCGTGCGAACCGAAGCGGCGAGCATGCGCGCGCTCGGCCAGACCGTGCGCGCGGTCGGCCGTGTCGAACCGGATGAGCGGCACGTGTACGCGATTTCGCCCAAATTCGAGGGCTATGTGGAACGCCTGCACGTCAACGTCACCGGACAGCCCGTGGCCAGGGGCCAGGCCCTGTTCGAGGTCTACAGCCCCGAGCTGGTGTCGGCCCAGCGCGAGTACATCATCGCGGCCCAGGGCGTGCAAGCCATGAATGCCGCCGGCGGTGAAGCGCAGGCCGGCATGAAGCAGCTTGCCGAGTCCAGCCTGGCACGGCTGCGCAACTGGGACCTGTCGCCCGAGCAGATCACCGCTCTGGTAAAGACCGGCGAAGTCAAACGCACCATCACCTTCCGCTCGCCCGTGTCGGGCATTGTCACGGAAAAGAAAGCGCTGCAGGGCATGCGCTTCATGCCCGGCGAATCGCTGTACCAGGTGACGGACCTGTCGTCGGTCTGGGTGCTGGCCGACGTCTTCGAGCAGGACATCGCTCTGGTCAAGACAGGCTCCATGGCCAGCGTGAAGATCAACGCCTACCCCGACAAGTCCTTCAGCGGCAGGATCACCTACGTCTACCCGACCCTCAAGGCCGAAACGCGGACGGTGCCGGTGCGCATCGAGCTCGCCAATCCGGGCCAGCTGCTGAAGCCGGCGATGTTCGCGCAGGTCGAGCTGCAGGTGGGCGCCAAGACCCCAGTCCTCACCATTCCCGATTCGGCCGTGATCGACAGCGGAACGCGACAGGTGGTGCTGGTGCAGCTCCAGGAGGGCCGCTTCGAGCCGCGTGAAGTCAAGCTCGGTGCGCACACCGACAGCTACGTGGAAGTGCGCGAAGGCGTCAGGGAGGGCGAACAGGTGGTGGTGGCCGCGAACTTCCTCATCGACGCGGAGAGCAACCTGAAGGCCGCCATCGGCGGGCTGGGCACCGGCCCGACCTCGTCGCCGCCCGCTCCAGCCACGGGACCCGCCGCAGCCGGCCCCGTCGGCGCGTCGGCCGCTGTCGGCCACAAGGGCCAGGGAACCGTGGACAGCATCGACCTGAAGGCCGGCACCGTCAGCCTCAATCATGGCGCCATCGCGTCGCTCAAATGGCCGGCGATGACCATGGAGTTCAAGGTCGCCAATCCGTCGCTGCTGAAGGACCTGAAGCCGGGCGCGCCGGTCTCCTTCGAATTCGTCGAGCGCCAGCCCGGCGAATGGGTGATCACGTCGCTCACCCCGGCGGCAGCCCAAGCCGGCACGGCCAAGAGCCCCGTGGGCCGCTGACCGGGAACCGCCATGCTGACCAAAATCATCGAGTGGTCGGGCAAGAACCCGTTCCTGGTCCTGCTCGCCACATTGTTCATCGTCATCGCCGGCGTCGTGGCCGTCGCGAAGACACCGCTGGACGCCCTGCCCGACCTGTCCGACGTCCAGGTCATCCTCTACACCGAATACCCCGGCCAGGCGCCGCAGGTGGTCGAGGACCAGGTGACCTACCCGCTGACCACCGCGATGCTCGCAGTGCCGAAATCCAAGGTGGTGCGCGGCTTCTCGTTCTTCGGCGCTTCGTTCGTCTACGTCATCTTCGAGGACGGCACCGACATCTACTGGGCCCGCACTCGCGTGCTGGAGTACCTGAATTTCGCCTCGGCTCGCCTGCCCAAAGGCGTCACGCCGACGCTCGGCCCGGACGCCACCGGCGTGGGCTGGGTCTACGAGTACGTCCTGCTGGCCAAGGACAAGACGCTGGCTGAACTGCGCACCATCCAGGACTGGTATGTGCGCTACCAGCTCACCAAGGCCCAGGGCGTGGCCGAGGTCGCGTCGATCGGCGGCTTCGTGCAGACCTACCAGGTAACGGTCGATCCGGTCAAGCTGCGCAGCTACGGCATTCCGCTGTCCAAGGTCACCCAGGTGATCCGCGACTCCAATCGCGACGTGGGCGGCCGCGTGATCGAAATGGCCGAGACCGAGTACATGGTGCGCGGCAGGGGCTACCTGCGAGGCACGTCCGACATCGATCGGCTGGTGGTCAAGAGCCAGGGCGGCACGCCGGTGCTGATCCGCGACATCGCGCGGGTGGAGCTGGCCCCGGACGAGCGGCGCGGCCTCACCGAGCTCAATGGCGAAGGCGAGGTGGTCGCGGGCATCGCGATGGCGCGCTACGGCCAGAACGCGCTGGAGGTCATCAGCAACCTGAAGGACAAGGTCAAGGAGATCTCGGCCGGCCTGCCCGCAGGCGTGACGATCCAGTCCGTCTACGACCGGTCCGACCTGATCCACCGCGCGATCGCCACCCTGAAGCGCACCCTGATCGAGGAAAGCCTGATCGTGGCCGCCGTGTGCATCATCTTCCTGCTGCATGTGCGCTCGGCGCTGGTGGCGATCCTGATGCTGCCGGTGGGCGTGCTGATCTCGTTCATCGCGATGCGGATGCTGGGCATGAATTCGAACATCATGAGCCTGGGCGGCATCGCCATCGCCATCGGGGCGATGGTCGACGCGGCGATCGTGATGATCGAGAACGCGCACAAGCACCTGGAGCGGCTGAAGCCGGGTCACTCCACGAAGGAGCGCGCGCAGGCGATGCTCGATGCGTGCAAGGAAGTCGGGCCGGCCCTCTTCTTCTCGCTGCTCATCATCACCGTGTCCTTCCTGCCGGTGTTCACGCTGGAATCGCAGGAGGGGCGATTGTTCTCGCCGCTGGCCTACACCAAGACCTTCTCGATGGCGGGCGCCGCGCTGCTGTCCGTCACACTGGTGCCGGTCCTGATGATGCTGTTCATCCGCGGCAAGATCATGCCGGAGGCGAAGAACCCGGTGAACCGCTTCCTGATCTGGATCTACCGCCCGATCATCGCCTGGGTGATGCGCTGGAAGAAACTCACCATCCTGGCCGCCGTCGCCGCCATGGCCGTCTCGCTGTATCCGGCGTCCAGGCTGGGCAGCGAGTTCATGCCCGCGCTCAACGAAGGCACGCTGCTGTACATGCCGGCATCGCTGCCGGGCATGTCGATCACCAAGGCGGCCGAGGTGATGCAGACCCAGGACAAGATCATCAAGAGCTTTCCCGAAGTCGAGTCGGTCTTCGGCAAGGCCGGCCGCGCCAACACCGCCACCGATCCGGCGCCGGTCGAGATGTTCGAGACGGTGATCAACCTGAAGCCTCAGGAACAGTGGCGTGCGGGCATGACCACCGACAAGCTGATCGCCGAGATGGACAAGGCGCTGCAGTTCCCGGGCATTTCCAACGCCTGGACCATGCCGATCAAGGCGCGCACCGACATGCTGTCCACCGGCATCCGCACGCCCATCGGCATCAAGGTGTTCGGCAAGGACCTGGTCGAAATGGAGCGGCTGGCCAAGGAGATCGAGGCCGTGGTGAAGAAGGTCCCGGGCACCACCTCGGCCTTCGCCGAACGCCTCACCGGCGGGAGCTATCTGGACATCGAGCCCGACCGCGACCAGTTGGCCCGCTATGGCCTGTCGGTGGGCGAGCTGCAGGATGTGATCGGCACCGCGCTCGGCGGCGAAATGGTGACCACCATGGTGGAGGGGCGCGAGCGCTTCGGCGTCACGGTGCGCTATCCGCGCGAGCTGCGCAGCAGTCCGCAGCAGATCGAGCGCGAGGTGCTGCTGACGACCATGGACGGCACCATGGTCCCGCTGGGCCAGGTCGCCCACGTCAAGGTGGTGCGGGGCACCCCGGGCATCCGCACCGAGAATGCCCTGTTGTCGGCTTACATCTTCGTCGACATCCGCGACCGGGACATCGGCTCCTATGTGGCCGACGCCCGCAAGGCGGTGAACGACAGCGTCAAGTTCCCGCCGGGCTACTACATCACCTGGAGCGGCCAGTTCGAGTACATGGAACGGGCCATCGAGAAGATGAAGCTGGTGATTCCGGTCACCCTGCTCACCATCTTCCTGCTGCTGTACCTCAACTTCAGGCGGATGACGGAAACGGTGATCGTGATGCTCTCGGTGCCATTCGCGCTGATCGGCGGTATCTGGCTGATGTGGTGGCTCGGGTACAACCTTTCGGTCGCGGTGGCAGTGGGCTTCATCGCGCTGGCCGGCGTGGCCGCCGAAACCGGCGTGGTGATGCTGATCTACCTCGACCATGCCTGGGAAGCCGCGAAGGCGCATTGCCGGGAACAGGCACGGGCGCCGACTGCCGCCGACCTGTACGGCGCCGTCATGGAAGGCGCCGTCGAGCGGGTGCGGCCCAAGATGATGACTGTGGTGGCGATCATGACGGGCCTGTTGCCGATCATGTGGGGCACCGGAACCGGCTCCGAGGTCATGAGCCGCATCGCAGCGCCGATGGTCGGCGGAATGATTTCCTCCACGGTGCTCACCCTGGCGGTGATCCCGGCGCTGTACGCGCTGGTCAAGGAATGGGAGATGCGGCGCGCCCTGCGGGCCAACACGGCGCACATGCCGTCGGCCCACCTGCCAGCCGCCATCGCCCCCGCGGAGTGATGCCATGACGACTTCCGCAACTCCGGTTGACGAGAGCACTTCCTGGATGCTCGTCTTCTGCGCCTGGCTGGTGGCCGCCCTGGCCACCGGCGGCGCCCTGTTCCTCAGCGAGATCATGAAGATCGCACCCTGCGTGCTGTGCTGGTACCAGCGCATCTTCATGTTTCCGCTGGTGCTGGTGCTGGCAATGGGGCTGTTCCCGCTCGATACCAGGGTGGTGCGCTATGCCCTGCCCCTGGCCATCGGCGGCTGGCTGGTGGGCGTCTATCAGCTGCTGCTCATGGCCGGCTACATCCCCAAATCCGCGGTGCCCTGCGGACAGGGCATCGACTGCTCGCAGGCGCAGGTCGAATGGTTCGGCTTCGTGACCATCCCCCTTCTTTCGGTGATCGCGTTCACGGTGATTTCCGCTCTTCTTATCTTTCTGCGCGCAAGGAGTTCCAAATGAAACAGAAAAGCATCTTCATCACGGTGGTGACACTGTTGATCCTGGTCTTCGCGGGCGGCGCCTTCATGTTCAACAAGCAAAGGACCGAACAGGCCGAAAGAGTATTGGCGCAGAACCGGCAACTGCTGGTGCGCGCCCACGCGCCCCGGATCGGCAGCGCCGACGCGCCGGTTCACATCGTCGAGTTCTTCGACCCGGCGTGCGACACCTGCCGCGACTTCTATCCGCTGGTGAAGAACCTGATGGCCGCCAACCAGGGAAAGATCCAGTTGTCGGTGCGCTATGCGCCGTTCCATCCCGGATCGGACCAGGTGGTGAAGGCGCTGGAAGCCGCGCGCCAGCAAGGCATGTTCTGGCAGGCGCTCGAAACCCTGTTCGCGACGCAGCCCGACTGGGTCGTGAATCACAGGTCCAACCCGCAGGTGGCCTTGAATCAACTGGCCCGCATGGGCCTGGACATGAACCGCCTGCAGGCGGACATGAACTCGCCGGAGGTCGCCCGCATCATCGAGCAGGACCTCGCGGATGCGAAGGCCCTGAACGTCACCGCGACCCCCGAGTACTTCGTCAACGGCAAGGGGCTGCCCAGCTTCGGCTACGAGCAACTGACGAACCTCGTCGACGACGCCTTGGCGGGCGCGAAGGGAAACTGACGCCCGCGCGTCGCAATCGCCATCGGCGGATGGGCGGAATTTCGGTGAACGTCACTTTTCCGCCGCCGTCCTCCACGGACTTGCTTGCTCACCTCGCCCTCGACGACCAAGGCGCCCTGGTTTCCGCCAGCGGTTTTGGCAGCCGCTGTGGCCAGCCTGAAACCGCCATTCCCCTGACCGCAGGATGACCTGTTTGCAAGCATCCTCTAAAAGACATCCTATCGCTTGACTCTCCCATCATGGGAGGGTTTACAGTGACGTCATCAACCACCCACCGGAGCATCCAGATGATTGTTTTCCAAGTCAACGACATGACGTGCGGCCACTGTGTCGGCACCATCACCAAGGCCGTCACGGCGGCCGACCAAGGCGCGACGGTGCGAATCGACCTCGCCTCGCACCGGGTGGAGATCGAGCCCGCTGCAGCGACCGAGGCGCAACTGGGCGCAGCCATCAAGGCAGCGGGCTTCACGCCCATGGCGGCGCAGGCTGCATCCGGGCCTTCGGCAACTGCTGCGGCGCCGAAGCGCGGCGGTTGCTGCTGCCACTGAAGCCGCATTGTTGCAGTGTCGAACAGGCAGGAATGCAAATCCGCTACCAGTAGCGGCGCAGAGGAGCTTTCGATGAACGACGTAGCGCACCCGCATCATCACGAACCCGGCCACGACGGCCACGGCGAACCGGCCGTCGCCGCAGCCGAGGGAGCTATCTATACCTGTCCTATGCATCCGCAGATCCGGCTGCCTGCGCCTGGAAATTGTCCGATCTGCGGGATGACGCTGGAGCCGGTCATGCCATCGCTCGAAGAAGGCGAAAACCCGGAGCTCGTCGATTTCCGGCGCCGGTTCTGGTGGACATTGCCGCTCACGGTCATCGTCACCGCGCTCGCCATGGTTGGGCATCGCATGGTCGAAGGCGGCCTGCCTCGACAAAGCTGGATCGAGCTGCTGCTGAGCAGTCCTGTCATTCTCTGGGCGGGCTGGCCCTTCTTTGCCCGGGGCGTGCAGTCGGTGAAGAACCGCAGCCCCAACATGTGGACCCTGATCGGCCTGGGGGTCTCCTCGGCCTATGGCTACAGCATCGTCGCGACCCTTGCCCCCGGCCTCTTTCCGCCAGCCCTTCTCATGGACGGCCGCGTCGGCGTCTACTACGAGGCGGCGGCCGTGATCATTTCCCTGACGCTGCTGGGGCAGATTCTCGAATTGAAGGCCCGGTCGCAGACCTCGGCGGCCATCAAGTCGCTGCTGGGCCTCGCGCCGAAGACCGCCCGGCGCATCCGGGCCGGTACCGAGGAAGACATTCCACTCACGCACGTGCACGTCGGCGACTCGCTGCGCGTGCGTCCTGGAGAAAAGGTACCCGTGGACGGGGTGGTGCTCGAAGGCGAAAGCGCCGTGGACGAATCCATGCTGACCGGCGAGCCCTTGCCGGTCACCAAGCGGCCGGGCGACAAGGTCATCGGGGCGACCATCAACACCAGCGGCGCGCTGGTCATGCGCTCGGAGAAAGTGGGCGGCCAGACCATGCTGTCGCAGATTGTCCAGATGGTGGCGCTGGCCCAGCGCTCGCGCGCGCCGATGCAGCGCCTGGCGGACGTGGTTGCCGGCTACTTCGTCGGCATCGTGGTGCTGATCGCAGTGCTCACGCTGCTGGGGTGGGGATTCTTCGGGCCGGAACCCAGCTGGGTCTATGGCTTCGTCAACGCCGTGGCGGTGCTCATCATCGCCTGCCCATGCGCCCTTGGACTGGCAACCCCCATGTCCATCATGGCCGCCACGGGCCGCGCAGCGACCCAGGGCATCCTCTTTCGCGACGCGGCCGCCATCGAGGGCCTGCGCAAGATCGACACGCTGATCGTGGACAAGACCGGAACGCTGACCGAGGGCAAGCCGGCGTTCGACCGAGTGATTCCGGCGCCGGGATTCGCCGAACAAGACGTCCTGCAGACCGCGGGCAGCGTCGACCAGGGCAGCGAACATCCCCTGGCGCAGGCCATCGTGGCCGAGGCCCGCAAGCGCCAACTGGCACTGGACAAGCCCGAGACGTTCGAGTCCGCCAGTGGCATCGGCGTGCGCGGCAGCGTGCGCGGACGCCGCATCGCCCTGGGCAATACGGCGCTGATGGAGGCCGAAAAGGTCGACTGGAAAGTGCTGCAAAAGGAAGCGGAAGGTTTGCGCAGCGAAGGGGCGAGCGTCATGTATCTGGCAGTCGATGGCCGCCTGGCCGGTTTGATCGCGGTCTCGGACCCGGTCAAGGCGACCACGGTCGAGGCGCTGGCGACCCTCAGGGCAGCCGGGATCACCGTGATCATGGCGACCGGAGATGGCCTGACGACGGCCAAGTCCGTGGCTACCCGGCTTGGCATCACCGAGGTGTACGGCGAAGTCAAGCCGCAGGACAAGCTCGCTCTGGTCGAGCGCCTGCAAGCGCAAGGCAAGACGGTGGCCATGGCGGGTGACGGCATCAACGACGCACCGGCGCTGGCCAAGGCGAACGTCGGCATCGCGATGGGAACGGGCACCGACGTGGCCATCAATTCCGCCCACGTGACCCTCGTCAAGGGCGATCTGCGCTCGATTGCCCGGTCGCGCCTGCTGTCGCTGGAGACAGTCCGCAACATGCGGCAAAACCTGGGATTTGCCTTTGTCTACAACGCGCTGGGCATTCCGCTGGCGGCCGGCCTGCTCTACCCGTTCACCGGCCAGCTCCTGTCGCCCATGGTCGCCGCTCTGGCAATGAGCTTGAGCTCGGTTTCCGTCATCACCAATGCCCTGCGGCTGCGCCGCACTGCAAAATAGCGCTTTCACGCGCTCAACGTCAGGAATCCGCCTCTGGTCACTTGCGGCCGCGCTTGAAGATCCAGGCGAGCAAACCGACGACGACGATCACCAGCAGAATCATCCATATCCCGCCATAGCCACCCATCCAGCCGCCACCGCCCATCCAGCCACTGCCCCAGGTGCCGCCGTTCATCATGTTTCCGCTCTGCGCCAACGCGAAACCCGAGGTCAACAGTGCTATCGCAGCGACGATAAATGCAAAGAATGTCTTCATGAGTTTTCCAATAAGAAAGGATTGGTGGATACCAAGGTACGCTGATATTCCGCCGTGGTCTGTGCGGTAGCACGCGCACGCCGTGTAACTTGCGTCAGCGTTGGTCGGGGTCGCGGCGCAAGGCACGAATCCGGGCGATGACGATGGCGGCAATGCCGGCAATGATCATTGTTTCGCCGAGCACATGATGCCAGCCACCCATTGGGGTGAGCAACAGCATGGAGCCGCCGATGATCAAAGCGGCGAACGCGATGGCAGCGGTGAGCCGCTCGAGATTGCGGCTGAAGCGTCGTCCGATGGCCTCCAGGCTTGGAAGCCGGCCCAGGTCGCCTTCGGCGATTCGTCGCAGGATGCGGCGAGCGTCGCCGGGCGCGTCCATCAGCAGGCGCTCGAGTTCGCGCGCCAGCTTGGTTGTCGATCCCTTGATCCGCGCCGGCGCGAAGTGCTGCGCCGTCAGGCGTGAGATCTCATCGCGAAACGACTCCATGTGGTTATAGCCCGGAGCCAGAATTCCGATCATCGACTCCAGGATGGCGAAAGCACGCGTCAGCAGGACAAACTCGCGCGGATTGTGGACACCGTTTCGGCTTCCCGCACGCAGCAGCGATTCGAACGCGTTCCCGATCGAAACATCGGCCAGATTGGTTCGGCGAATTTCGTAGAGCACGGCCTTGATGTCCGCCAGCAGGCCGGCATGGTCCACCTTCTCGTTGGCCGGTGTCATTTCGAGGTAGGCCTCGGTGGCGGCCCGGGCATCGCCTTTGACCACGGCTTCGAGCAGCAGTGTCAGCGATTCGCGCATCGGCTCGTCCAGATCGCCGGTATTGCCGAAATCGAGCAGGGCGACACGCCCGTCCGGCAGAACGAAGACATTGCCCGGATGCGGGTCGGCATGAAACAGGCCTTCTTCGAAAATCGAATGCAGCATCAGTTTGACAAGCGTGTCGACCACCCGCGGCATCGCCTCGGGGTGTGCCTTGGCGTAGACATCCACCCGTTCGCCGGGCGAGTAGTCCATGGTCAGGACGGTTGCCCCGGAACACGCCTCCACCACGTCCGGAATCCAGAGGGCGGGGACATCCGACAGAGCGGCGCGGATCAGCACGATGGAACGCGCTTCCCGAGCGAAATCGGTTTCCCGGTACAGGCTACGGGCCAGTTCGCGCACCACGACAGGAAGGTCGACCGCCCGCAGACTCGGAAGGAGCCCTTCCGCCATCCCGACCAGGTGCGTCAGTGCCGCGATATCCGTGGCGATGATGGCCTTGAGATCGGGTCGCTGAACCTTGACGGCCACGTGATGGCCGCCCTTCGTCGTCGCCTCATGCACCTGGGCGATGGTGGCAGCGGCGAGCGGCGTGATACTGAAGGAGGAAAACAAGGATCCCAAGGGCGCACCGAACTCGGCTTCGATCGCCGCGCGGACCATCTCGATGCTCATCGGCGGCAGCTGGTCGTGCAGGAGATCCAGTTCATCGGCGTAAGCGGCCGGAATCAGGTCCCGCCGCAGGGCCAATACCTGTCCCAGCTTGATGAAGACCAGCCCCAGTTCCTCGAAGGTTTCCCGGACCTCCTTCGGCGGCGGCCAGTGCTTCTGGCCGAACAAGGCACCCGGGAATTTGTGCCGGACGAAGGCGCCCATGATTTGCATCAGGCGCGGCGTTGCGCGCATCACTTTGGTCCGCGTCCCAACGGTGCTCCCGGCAGTCGTGCCGCTCGAGCTCGAATCGAGCCCCGAGTCGACTGTCGGGCTACTTGGCTGCACTGGGGGCCGCCATCTGCGCGTGGTGCTGCATCTGGTCCACCATCATCTGCATCATGGATTGCATCATGTCCATGCGCGTAGCGGCGGCGGGGGCGATTGCGAAAGTGCGAAGCGAAATGATGGTGAGCTCCAGTGATCGGAAGGCCACTCTGAGCGTTCGTCGGCGCCGTGTCTGTGCGCTGGCGTACGCAGTGGCGCAAAACTGCCGCTGTTATCCCTGTGCCCCGCGGTTCGGGCGTTTCTTGATCTATATCAGTGGCATTTGGCTAATATGGGATAAATTCCCATTTAAGCCATGCGAGACCATGTCCTCTTCCGAATCACGCGCTGACCTGACCCTTGCCGCCGCCATGCAGGTGCTGACGCCGCTGCTGCCGCTGCTGTTGCGCGAGGGAGTGACTTACCAGCGGCTTTCGATCGAACTCAAGAAGGCCCTGCTCGAGGTGGCCCCCGCCGTCCTGCTGGACAACGCCATCCGCATCAGCGACTCGAGCGTCAGCACCTTGACCGGCATCCATCGCAAGGACGTGCGCGAGTGGCGCTCGGCGGGGCGGCCCCGTCCGCAGGCCAAGACCTTCGGCGCGGTGATGACCCTGTTTACCCGTTGGTCCACCGATCCCGCATACTGCGACGCCAAGGGACGCCCCCTGGTGCTCGAGCGCAAGGGCGGCCCCGGAACATTCGAGGCGCTGGCTGCATCCGTGTCGAACGACGTGCACCCGCGCACGGTGCTGCAGGAACTGGTGCGGCTTGGCGTTGCCGAACTGGTCGAGGGCAGGTCGGCGGACGCGGACGACCGGGTGCGCCTTTGCGCCGACGCATTCGTTCCCCGGGACGGAACGCCAGAGATGCTGCAACTGCTGTCCGACAACGTCGGGGACCACCTCGCCGCCGCCGTACAAAACGTGCTGGGCGCGACACCGCCGATGCTGGAGCAAAGCATCTACGCCAACAACCTGCGACCGCAGTCGGTCGAACAGATGAGCGCCCTGGCCCGCAAGGTCTGGCAAGGCGCGTTTCACGATATTGTCCGCAAGGCCACCGCATTGAGCGACAAGGACACGGGCCAGGACGGCGCGGAGCATCGTGTCCGCGTCGGCATGTATTTCTATCACGCACCGGATCTCAAGCCGTAATCCGCTCGCCCAACCACCTTCAAGGAGTTCCCAGATGTCCAGGTCCCACCATTCCAGAATCCCGCTGCTCGGCGCGATCGCCATGACGTTGCTAATGGAGACCGCGTGTGGAGGCGGCGGCGGCATCGACGTCGGCTCCGGCGGCACGGGCATCAGCGGTTCGGTGATCAAGGGCCCGACGGCCAACGCGACCGTCATCGCCTATGCGGTCAGCGCCGGCCAGCCCGGCGCGCAGATCGGTTCCGCCACGACCGATGCCAACGGCAACTTCACCATGGCCGTGGCCTCTTACACCGGCCCGGTGATGCTCCAGGCCAGCGCCGGAACCTACAGGGACGAAGCCACCGGCGCGCTCATGACCATGGCGGCCGGTGATGTGATGACAGCCGTGCTGCCATCGGTTGCCAGCGGCGCGACCATCAGCGGCATACAGGTCACCCCGGTCACGTCCATGGCCCAGACCCGCGCGCAGCAGCTGACCGGCGGCATGACGGACGCCAACATTGCTGCCGCCAATACGGCCATGGGCAATTACTTCTCGGTCAGTGACATCCTGCATGTCCAGCCGATGAATCCGCTGGTGCCGGGCTCGGGCGCCGGCGCCGGTCCGGACGCGCGCAACTACGGCATGACGCTCGCGGCGATGTCGCAGTACGCCAAGTCGCTCAACATGGCCAATAGCTCGGATTTGGTGACCGCCATGATGAGCGACGCGTCCGACGGAATGATGAACGGCCGCAGGGGCTCGGGTCCGATCTCGATGGGCGGGATGATGGGAAACCCAACGATGTCCCCCACCGCCGGGACCAGCGGCCTGGCCACGGCGATGACCAATTTCGCGATGTCGCCCGCGAACCTTTCCGGCCTCACGGCCGCTGACGTGGCGCCGCTCGCGCAAAAGATGTCCAGCTCCGGCGGCCAATTCTGATCACACACTTTTTCAACGGGAGATTGCCATGACACACAAGTACCTTTCCAGATTCTTCCCACTGGCCCTGACGGCCGCGGCCGCATTGCTGGTGGCCGGATGCGGCGGCGGCGGCAGCAGCATTGATGCCGCAACGCCGTCCGCTCAAGGCACCATGAGCGGCAGCGTGGTCAAGGGGCCGGTGAGCGGCGCCACGGTCCAGGCTTTCGCGCTGAACGGCGGCACCGTGGGCGCGCAGCTTGCGAGCGCGGTCACCGACGCGAACGGTGCCTTCACCATGCCCATGGGCAGTTACGCCGGCCCGGTCATGCTGCAGATGAACGGCGGGACCTACACCGACGAGGCCACCGGCGCTCCGATGGCGATGGCGCCCGGCGACATCATGACCGCGGTGCTGCCGACGATCGCCGCCGGCGCCACCGTGAACGGCGTTGCCGTGACGCCGCTCACCGCGATGGCGCAGGCGATGGCCCAGCACATGGCCGGCGGACTGACCGACGCCAACATCGCCGCCGCCAATGCGGCGGTGGGCAACTACTACATGGTGCACGACATCATTCATACCCAGCCGATCAATCCGCTGGTGCCCGGGTCCGGCGCCGGCGCGACGCCGGACATGATGAATTACGGCATCACCCTGGCCGCGATGTCCCAGTACGCCAGGGGCGCCGGCATGGCGAGCTCGTCGAGCTTCGTCACTGCGATGATGAGCGATGCCTCCGACGGCGTGATCGACGGCAAGGCGGCCGGCACCCCGGTGACCATGGGCGGCGGCATGTCGGCGGGGGGCACCGTGACGACAGGTGGTGGCATGATGGGCGCAGGAGGAGCGGGGTCCGGCATGATGCCGCCGGATGCCGGCGGCGCCGGGCTGACGACGGCGATCCGGGATTTCATGAACTCCGGCCTGAACCGGTCAGGCCTCTCCGTGACGGACATGACGGCGCTGATGCAGCAACTCAGGGACGGCACCGGCCATCTGCATTGACCTGCAACCGCCAGCTGCATTGACCCTGGTGCGGCCGGTGCGGGCCGGCCATTTGAAAGGCTAAATGCAATCCTTGCTGGACGTGATCGGTGCGCATCCGCATGTGGCCCTGCTTGCCGTGTTCCTGGTCGCCTGCGCCGAGTCACTGGCCATCGTCGGCGGCCTGGTTCCGGCGGCCATCGTGATGTTCGGCGCCGGTGCACTGATCGGCACTGGCGCGCTCGAACTCTGGATCACCCTGGCCGCGGCCATCTGCGGCGCGGTGCTCGGCGACGGCCTGAGCTACGAGCTCGGGCGGGCGCGTGAGGCCAGTATCAGGGGCTGGTCGCTGTTCCGGCGCTACAGCCAGGCGCTCGCCCATGGCGAGGCGTTCCTGGCCCGCCACGGCGGCAAGAGCATTCTGCTGGCCCGCTTTGCCGCACCGGTGCGCTCCTTCGTGCCTTTGCTGGCCGGCTTCGGCCACATGCCACGCAGCCGCTTCTATACCGTCAACATTCTTTCGGCCATGCTGTGGGCGCCGGTGCACATCCTGCCGGGCGTGCTGTTCGGCGCTTCGCTGCATGTGGCCGAGGCCGTGAGCGGCCGGCTGGCGGTCATCGTGCTGCTGCTGGCCGTGGTGGTCTGGTCGGTGGTCTGGCTGGTGACGACCGCGCTGCGCTTTGCCGTTCCCTGGGTCCAGCGCATGCGCGACCACGCTGTGGCCCGCTCGCGGCAGCACAGCACCCTGCTGGCGCGCCTGACGCTGGCGCTGCTGGACCCCGCCCGCCCCAACTCGCCCGCATTGCTGCTGGGAACCGTGCTGCTGCTGGCGGCCGGCTGGCTGTTCTTCGGTGTGCTGGAGGACGTGCTGTCGCGCGACACGCTGCTGCAGGTGGATCTGGCGGTCTTCCATTTTCTGCAGCAGGTCCGCACCGCATCCGTCGACCGGCTGATGATCGTCGTCACCGAGATGGGCAGTGTCGGCGTGCTGTTGCCGCTGGCGATTGTGGTGACGCTGTGGCTGTCGTGGCGCCGCAGCTGGCACACCGCGGTGTACTGGATCGGCGTCACGGCATTCGGCGAGGTGCTGGTGCAACTGCTCAAGTTCACGCTGGGGCGCCGCCGTCCGCTCGAGCTCTACACCGGCGTGGAGCGATTTTCGTTTCCCAGCGGCCATGCCGTGGTGAGCACGGTGATGCTGGGGTTTCTGGCATTCCTGCTGTCCCGGCGCCAGCCGATGGCAACCCGTCTGGCCATAGCCGCCGTGACCGGTGTTTATGTGACGCTGGTCGCGTTTTCACGCTTGTACCTCGGCGCTCACTGGCTGTCCGACGTCATCGGCGGAATCGCGCTCGCGTTGGCCTGGATCGCGCTGGTGTCCATGGTCTACACCCAGCGCGGGGTGCAGGAGGATTTCCGGCCTCGCCAACTCATGCTCGTCGTTGCCGTGTCGCTGCTGGTCTTCGGCGGCGCGTGGTCCCAGATGAGATCCGCCGCGGATCTGAAACGGTATGCGGCCACGGATCGGCTGCACGTGATCTCACGCAGCGAGTGGCTGTCCCAGGGCTGGCGCGCGCTGCCGGATCGGCGTCTGGACGTTGCCGGCGTTCCGGAGGAACCATTCGGTGTGCAATGGGCCTGCGGCGAGGCGGACCTTGGTGCACGGCTGGCCGCATCGGGCTGGCAACCGGCTCCGGCCTGGTCACTGCAGAGCACCCTGGAGTGGCTCGCACCGCACGCGCCATTGGCGGATCTGCCGGTCCTGCCCCGGTTCGACCGGGGCAATCGCTCCGATCTGGCCTTCGTGCGGCCGACCGCCGGGCGGCCCGATGAACGGGAAGTGTTGCGCCTGTGGCATTCCAACGTACAGGTGGACGCCACGGGCGCCGAAGCAGCCGGGCTGCCGGTCTGGTACGGGGCGGTCTACCGCCAGATTCACGTGCCCGGTTTGCACTTTCGAGGTCTGGGCTTGCGTCCCGTGATCTTGTCGCCCACCGCGTTTGCGGCGCAGCTGCCGGGCGACGTGCGCCGGCAGGAGCAATCGCGCGAACCAGGCCAGCCAAAGACCGTGCTGGCACTGTGTCCCTGAGCCGCGACCGGGCATAAAAAACCCCCTGCGGCTTGCCTGCGACAGGGGGCGGGAGGGGCGGGCTGGAGAACCCCGCCGAGGAGACACCTTGCAATACGTGAAGCATGCTCCGGTTTGCGGATTTGCCGTTGACGAATGTCAACGACGCGGCATTGTATCTCTCAAATCGGACTTTTGGCGGTCGCCCGCCGTGATCTTCACGATGGCGCGGGACGGGGCCAGGCCCTTGGGGCAGACCTCGGTGCAGTTCATGATCGTGCGGCAGCGGAACAGCCGGTAGACGTCATTCAGGTCTTCCAGGCGGTCGGCGGTCGCCCGGTCGCGGCTGCGTCAGGTTGAAAAAACCGGGCTGCTCATGGATGGTCCCGCCCCATCGCCCTGTCCGCCGGCCCGGCATCGGGATTCGGCGAAACGGGCTTGCGGCGTGGGGTAACGGCTGGGGCATCGCTGGCAGGAAAGCTTTCCGCGCCCGCCTCGTCCATGAGGTCTTCGAGATGGTCGCGTGTAGCGGCTCGCCGGAAGACAGCCACCCATTCCAGGTAGCGCTGGGCGATTCGCGAGACGGCTTCCTGCCGCGTCGCCCTCTTGGCCTCGAAGTCCTTGACCGCATCCCAGAACGACGTGCGTCCGACTGCGAAGCCAATGAAACCCGTCACCGCGGCGGCGGTCTCGAGCCAGGCCACGACCTTCTTTTCGTCGGCGCCGCGGCCCAGCACGATGCAGGAGACCTCGCGCCGGCCGTCGCGGCGCGCAGTCTCGACCAATCGCTCGCAATCCTCCCGGCGATCGAGCCCTTCGATCTTCCAGATATCGGGTTCGACGCCCGCGTCCTGCAGAGTCCGCAGTGTCTGCATCATCAGTCCCGGACGCACGTCTGAATCGTAAGTCTGCTGGTTTCCTTGCACTCGTGCCATTTGTGCGGGAGTCGGCGGCACCAGCAACTCGAACATGAATCGCGGCCCCGCTCTCCGGCAGAAATCGGAGAGCTCCTTCAGCCGGGCCGTCTGGCGCCCATTGAGCGCCGCATCGCCTTGCGGGTTGTAGCGCACCAGGACTTTCGCGAAAGTCGGACTGAATAGCCGGATGTGTTCCGCGAACGCCGCACCGTACTCGAACTCGAACTCCTCCGATCCGCTCTTCTCGACCGACAGCGCGGTGACATATCCGTGCGCCACCGCATCGCGCAGGATGTCGGCGCCAAATTCCTCGTCAACGAGGATGCCGGCACATTCTGTCGGCACTCCCTGCGCCAGCGCCTGCTTGAAGCCTTCGTAGATGACCTGTTTGCTGTCGACGACCTTGTCATGCTCCGCCTGCGCGAGCGGCGGCTTGAAACCGAACATGCCGGACACGTACGAATGTCGATGGTCGAACGGCAGCAGATACAGGGGATTGAGATAACCGGCATTCATGATTGGCCTCGTATGGCCCATTGTGGGCGCTCTCGCCTTCCCTGTGGCCCATCCGAAGGCAAACCCCAACGCAGCGCGTAACAGGTGGTTGCGGCAGGCGCCAGCGCACTGGTTGCCGGCTCAGCGGTATTCGGCTCGCCGGACTATGCTCATGCAATCGCCAGCCTGCGTTTGCACGCCGCTCCCCCGTGATTGCCGTGGGACAGTTCCTACCGCGATGAGGGCGGTCGTCCCCTTGCGCCACGTGGCGTCGGCTGGCTAGCATCTTGTGGATGACGACTCCTGCACCGGACGTGAAGCTGCTTTCCAACGGCTGCTACCACGTGATGGTCACCGCAGCCGGCGGCGGTTACAGCCGACGGAACTGCCTCGCGCTGACCCGATGGCTCGAAGACGCGACGCTCGACAATTGGGGAGCGTTCTGCTATCTGCGCGACTGCGCCGACGGCGCCGTGTGGTCGACCGCCTTGCAGCCGACATTGCAGTCGCCGGACGCATACGAAACAAGGTTCGGCGCGGAATCGGCGATATTCTCGTGCCGGCGGCATCAGATCGAGACCCGCACCGAGATCGCGATCTCGTCCGATGATGACGTCGAATTGCGCCGCGTCCGTATCACGAACCTTTCCGCCCGGCGCAGAACGCTGGCCGCCACCAGTTTTGCCGAGATCGTGCTGGCCGAGCCGGCCACCGATTCCACGCACCTTGCGTTCAGCAAGCTCTTTGTCGAGACCGAAATCGACTCTGCGCTCAACGCGATCCTCGCCACCCGTCGCCCGAGCGCGCCGGGCGACCCCACGCCCTGGCTCTTCCATCTGGCGTCGACTGGCGCTGCGGACGCCGGAGAAATCTCGTACGAGACGGATCGCATGCGCTTCATCGGCCGCGGCCGCAACAGCGCCGACCCGCAGGCCTTGCACAGCAATGCCGCGTTATCCGGCAGTGCCGGAGCGGTGCTCGACGCGGTGGCTGCGATCCGCGTTCCGTTCACCCTCGAGCCAGGTGCCTCGAGCACCATAGCCTGGGTCACGGGCGTCGCGAAATCCCGGCTCGATTGCATGGACTTGGCAACGAAGTACCGCCGGGCCGAGTCGGTGCAACGCGTGCTCGATCGTGCCGGTGCCTACCGCCGGACGACGCTTCAAGAGCTGCAGGCGAGCGACGCCGATGCACGTCTCTACGACCGCATCGCATCGTCCATCATCTATGCCGGAGCGGCGTTGCGCGGCGACGCGGGGGCCGTCCGGGACAACCGACGCGGCCAGTCGGGCCTGTGGGGGTTCGGCATCTCGGGCGATCATCCCATCGTGCTGCTGCAAATGGCCGATCCCGACCGGATCCAGCTGGTGCGGCAACTGGTTCAGGCGCACGCCTATTGGCGCGCGTACGGCATTCGATGCGCGCTCGTGATCACCAGCAGCCCTGTCGACGACCACCAGCCGGCGCTCTTCGACCAAATCAAGCAGTCGCTTGCCTCGGCCCCGGGCCACGACGGTCTCGACCCGGCCGGCGGCATCTTCCTGCTGGACAACCTTCATCTCGACGACGGCGACCGCATGCTGCTGCAAAGCGTCGCCCGCGTGGCAATATCCGATGGCGCCGGAACGCTGGCCGAGCAGGTCGAGCGGATACTGGGCACGGCCGGCACCGCACACGCCACCGTCACCCGAGCCGCCGCGGCAGCGGCTGCGCCTGAGGTCGCTCGACCGCCACCGCAAGGGGAAACTCTGCTCGCCTGCAATGGACTCGGCGGCTTCACACCGGACGGCCGCGAATATGTGATCACGACATCGGCGCTGCAGATGACGCCGGCGCCGTGGGTGAACGTGCTCGCGAATCCGGACTTCGGGACCCTGGTATCCGAGAGCGGCAGTGCCACGACCTGGAGCGAGAATGCGCACGAATTCCGGCTGACCCCCTGGTCCAACGATCCGGTGGCCGACGCCAACACGGAGGCGTTCTACATCCGCGACGACGCGAGCGGACGCTTCTGGTCACCTACCCTGCTGCCCACCCGCGGCGCAGGGCCCTTTGTCACACGCCACGGTTTCGGCTACAGCATCTTCGAACACAGCGAAGAGGGCATCGACTCGCAGCTGTGCATGTATGTCGCCATCGACTCGCCGGTCAAATTCTCGGTGCTGAAGTTGCGCAACCGCTCGGATCGAATCCGGCGGCTGTCGGTGACCGGCTACCTCGACTGGGTCCTCGGCGACGAACGGGCCAAGACCCTGATGCAGGTGGTAACCGAGCTCGATCCGGAAACCGGCGCGCTCCTGGCCCGCAATTCGTACAACACCGACTTTGCCGGCCGCACGGCGTTCTTCGATGTCGACGCAGCGCCCCGTGAGGTGTGCGGCGATCGGGGCGACTTTTTTGGGCGCTGCGGTACCCTGGCGGCGCCGGCAGCGCTCGCGCAAACGCAGTTGTCGGGGCGCGTCGGCGCGGCGCTCGATCCGTGCGCGGCACTGAGGGTGGCATTCGAGCTGGCGCCATGGGAAGAGCGGGAACTCGTGTTCCGGCTCGGCGCCGGCAAGACCGCCGAGAGCGCGCGCGATCTGGTGCGACAGGGGCGCACAGCCGGCGCTGCGAGCGCCGCGCTCGCAGCAGTCCGTAGCTACTGGCAGCAAACACTTGGCGCCGTGCAGGTGCAAACACCCGACGCGAGCTTGAACGCGCTGGCCAATGGCTGGTTGATCTACCAGGTGATCGCGTCGCGCCTGTGGGGCCGCACTGCCTTCTACCAGTCGAGCGGCGCATTCGGCTTTCGCGACCAGTTGCAGGACGTGATGGCGCTGGTTCACGCCCAGCCGGGGCTGATGCGCGAGCATCTGTTGCGTTGTGCATCACGCCAGTTTCCCGAAGGCGATGTCCAGCATTGGTGGCACCCGCCGTCGGGCAAGGGCGTGCGCACCCATTGCTCCGACGACTATCTGTGGTTGCCGCTGGCGACCTGCCACTACGTCGAGGCCACCGGTGACGCCGGCGTCCTCGACGAGCCGTGCCACTTTGTGGAAGGCCGGCCCCTGAAAGACGGCGAGCAGTCGAACTACGAACTGCCGCAGGTCTCCGAGCAGGTCGCCAGCCTGTATGAGCACTGCGCCCGTTCCATCCGCCACGGCCTGCGCTACGGCGAACACGGCCTGCCGCTGATGGGTTCGGGCGACTGGAACGACGGCATGAACCTGGTGGGCGTCGGTGGACGGGGTGAAAGCGTCTGGCTGGGGTTCTTCCTGGTCTCGGTACTGGCTGGCTTTGCGCCGCTGGCGCGTCGCCATGGCGACGCGGAATTCGCCGGGCTGTGCGAGGGCGAGGCTCGGCGGCTGCGGCTGCACCTCGAGGCGTCGGGCTGGGATGGCGCCTGGTACCGACGGGGATGGTTCGACGACGGCACACCGCTGGGCTCGTCCAGCGGCACCGAGTGCCAGATCGACTCCATCGCGCAGAGCTGGGCGGTGCTGTCGGGCGCGGCCAGCGCCGAGCGAGCGCACAGCGCCATGGACGCGGTCGACCGCCGCCTGGTCCATCGCGACACGCGCCTGGTCCAGCTGCTCGAGCCGCCGTTCGACCGCTCGAAGCCCTCACCCGGCTACATCCAGGGTTATGTGCCCGGCGTGCGCGAGAACGGCGGGCAATACACCCATGCCGCCGTCTGGGCCGCGCTGGCATTCGCCGCGCTGGGGGACACCGAACGCGCCTGGCAACTGTTCGGCCTGCTCAATCCGGTATCTCATGCGAGCAGCGACGGCGATACCAGTCGCTACCAGGTCGAGCCTTACGTCGTCGCCGGCGATGTGTATGCCTTCGCGCCGCACGCCGGTCGAGGCGGCTGGACCTGGTACACCGGCTCAGCCGGCTGGATGTACCGGCTGCTCGTCGAGTCGTTGCTGGGCCTGGGGCGCAGCGGGAACCAACTGCGCGTGCGCCCCCTCCTACCGAAAGACTGGGCCGGCTTCACCGTGGATTACCGTTTCGGTGCATCGACCTACGAGATTGCCTGCCGCAAAGCCGAGTCGGTCGCGACGGCGGGCATCGCGGTCGATGGCCAGGTGACATTGGACGATACGATAGCGATGGTTGACGACGGCCGGAGGCATTCGGTCGCCGTCGGCGTCTGGCGCGAAGAATGATCGATGTCACGGTACCGGAGAAAGCAATGCAGCTCGGAATGATCGGTTTGGGTCGAATGGGTGCCGCCATGGTGCGGCGGCTGGTGGGCAAGGGGCACGAGTGCATCGTCCACGACGCCCAGCCGGCCGCGGTTGCCGGGATGCGGAAACAGGGTTTCGACGGTGCGGACTCGGTTGGCGAACTGGTCGCCAAGATGACCCGTCCGCGCGCGATCTGGCTGATGGTACCGGCCGGCGTGGTCGACCCGGTGCTCAAGGACCTGGTGGCCCACCTGGACCCCGGCGACATCGTCATCGACGGCGGCAACTCCTACTACCACGACGACATCCGGCGCGCCAGGGAACTGGACGCGGCCGGCCTTCACTATCTGGACGTCGGCACCAGCGGCGGCGTCGCCGGACTCGATCGCGGCTACTGCCTGATGATCGGCGGCGAAGCGAAGATCGTGGGGCACATGGAGCCGATCTTCCGGGCGCTGGCGCCGGGTGTGGCCGCAGCGGGCCGCACGCCCGGGCGCAAGGGCGAGGTTGCCAGCGTCGAAGAGGGCTTCCTGCACTGCGGACCTCATGGCGCCGGCCACTTCGTCAAGATGGTTCACAACGGGATCGAGTACAGCATCATGGCGGCTTACGCCGAAGGACTGAACATCCTGCGTCACGCCAACATCGGCAAGCAGAGCTTCGACAAGGATGCCGAGACCACGCCGCTGCGCCATCCCGAGCACTACCAGTACGAGATGAATCTGCCGCAGATCACCGAAGTCTGGCGTCGCGGCAGCGTCATCGGCTCGTGGCTGCTCGACCTGACGGCCGGCGCGCTGCTGAAGAACCCGCAGCTCGAAGGCTACAGCGGGCGGGTCTCCGACTCGGGTGAAGGACGCTGGACGCTGCAGGCGGCAATCGACGAAGCGGTTCCGGCGCCGGTGCTCAGCGCGGCCCTGTACGAACGCTTCTCGTCGCGCGGCCAGGCGGAATTCGCCAACCAGCTGCTGTCGGCGATGCGGCACGAATTCGGCGGCCACGTCGAAAAGCCCGCCGGGAAGGCCAAATGAACGCACCGGCACCCGCCCACCGGACCGGCGCCGTCGCCTCCGACGCGCTCGTCATCTTCGGCTTCACCGGCGACCTCGCCAGCAAGAAGATCTTCCCGGCACTCTATGCCATGGTGAAGAAGGGCGAGCTGACGACGCCGGTCATAGGCGTTGCTTCGACGAAGTGGAGCAACTATCAGTTGCACCAGCGCGTGCGCGAGAGCGTGGAGCGCGAAGGCGGAATCGACGACAAGCCCGCGTTCGATCGCATGGTCGCGCTGCTGCGCTACGTCAGCGGCGACTACCAGGACCCGGCCACCTTCGCTGCGCTGAAGGCCGCCCTCGCCGGCTCGCAGCGGCCCGCTTATTACCTGGCGATTCCGCCGTCGCTGTTCGCAACGGTGATCCAGAGCCTGGGCACCACCGGCATCGCCCGGGACGCCCGCCTCATCGTGGAAAAACCTTTCGGGCGCGACCTGGCTTCGGCGGTCGAGCTCGATGCGATCGCCCACTCGGTGTTCCCGGAGCCGTCGATCTTTCGCATCGACCACTACCTGGGCAAGGAAGCGATCATGAACATCCTGTATTTCAGGTTCGCCAACTCCTTCCCCGAGCCGATCTGGAATCGCGACCACGTCGCCAGCGTGCAGGTGACCCTGGCCGAGGACTTCGGCATCGGCCAGCGCGGCGGTTTCTACGAATCCGCGGGCTGCCTGCGCGACGTCATCCAGAATCACCTGTTCCAGATCGTCGCGCTGCTCGCGATGGAGCCTCCCGCCTACCAGGGCTTTGGCGCGGTGCACAGCGCCAAGGCGAGCGTCTTCCGTGCCATGCGACCGCTCGCACCCGACGACGTGGTGCGCGGACAGTACGCCGGCTATCGCCAGGAAAAGGATGTGGCACCCGATTCCGATGTCGAGACCTTCTGTGCGGTGCGCCTCTTCATCGACTCGTGGCGCTGGGCCGGGGTGCCGTGGTACCTGCGTTCGGGCAAGAGGCTGCCGTCCACGGTCGCCGAGGTGCTGGTGCAGTTGCGCCCACCGCCGCAGAAGCTGTTCGACGACTCGCATCCCACCGACGGCCGCGCCAACTATTTCAGGTTCCGGCTGCAGCCGGTATCGGCCATCGCCCTGGCGGCCCGGGTCAAGCACCCTGGCCGGGAATTCGTCGGCGACCAACGCGAGCTCTACCTTTGCGAAGACGTCCCCGCCGAGGAATCGCCCTACGAGCGCCTGCTCGGCGATGCGATGGCCGGCGACGGTGCGCTGTTCACCACCCAGGACGCGGTCGAGGCCGCCTGGGCGGTGGTCGACCCGGTCCTGGTGGACCACCATCCGGCGCTGAGCTACCAGCCGGGCACCTGGGGTCCCAGGGCCGCCGACGCCCTCGTCGCCGGCCACATCGGCTGGCACAACCCGGGACCCGAGCGGCCCGAAGCGCCGGAGCCGTGCGCATGACAGCCGAAGTGGTGTTCCTCTTCGATATCGACAACACGCTGCTCGACAACGACGGCATCGTGGTCGATTTGAGAGCCCACCTCGAGCGCGAGTTCGGTGTCGCCAGTGCCCTGCGCTACTGGGCTATCTTCGAGGAGCTGCGCGCCGAACTCGGCTACGCGGATTACCTCGGCGCCTTGCAGCGCTATCGCTGCGACACTGAAATCGGCGGCGGCCCGGACGCGCAGCGGCTGCTGCTGATGTCGAGATTCCTCATTGATTACCCGTTCGCCGTGCGGCTCTATCCCGGCGCGCTCGACGTCATTGCCCACCTCGGCCGCTTCGGCCCGACGGTCATCCTCTCGGACGGCGACGTCGTGTTCCAGCCGCTCAAGGTGCAGCGCTCGGGCCTGTGGGACGCCGTCGGCGGCCGCGTGCTGATCTACGTTCACAAGGAGCGAATGCTGGACACGGTGGAGCGCCACCACCCGGCCCGCCACTACGTCATGGTGGACGACAAGCTCAGGATCCTGGCGGCGATGAAGGAGGCCTGGGGCGAGCGCCTCACCACCGTGTTCCCGCGCCAGGGCCATTACGCCTTCGACCCGGCGATCATCGCCAGGTACCCGGCAGCCGACGTCACCGTGGAGAACGTGGGTGATCTCGCCGCTTTCGACGTCGCGAAACTGCTGGGCGCGCCGGCCGGCGCAGTTCCGGCCCTCAAGGACAAAACATGAATGCCAACACCCAAGAGCTGCATGGCCTCGGCCAGAGCCTCTGGCTCGACAACATCAGCCGCGAAATCCTCGCCAACGGCACGCTGGCGCGCTATATCTCCCAGCTGTCGGTGACAGGGCTGACCTCGAACCCGACGATCTTCGAGAAAGCCATAGGCAGCGGCAGCTTCTACGACGAGGGCATCCGCGCGCTGAAGCAGCAGGGCCGGTCGGGCGAGGACCTCTTCTTCGCCCTGGCGCTGCAGGACCTGCAGCAGGCCGCCGACCTGTTCCGCCCGGTGCACGACGCCACCGGCGGCGTCGACGGCTGGGTTTCGCTCGAGGTGTCGCCGCTGCTGGCCGACGACACGGCCAGGACGGTGCAGGCCGCCGCGAAGCTGCACGCGGCCGGCGCGCGGCCGAACCTGTTCATCAAGATTCCCGGAACGCCGGCCGGCATTCCGGCGATCGAGGAATCGATCTTCGCCGGCGTGCCGATCAACGTGACCCTGCTGTTCTCCCGCGAACAGTACCTGGCCGCCGCGCAGGCCTACCTGCGCGGTATCGAACGCCGCATCGCCGCCGGGCTGGACCCGAAAGTCGAGTCGGTCGCCTCGCTCTTTGTCAGCCGCTGGGACGTGGCCGTGAAGGATCAGGTCGCGCTGCCGCTGCGCAACCGCCTGGGCATCGCAATCGCGCTGCGCACCTACAAAGCGTACCGCGACCTGCTGGGATCGGCGCGCTGGCAAAAGCTGGCGAAGGCCGGCGCCCATCCGCAGCGGCTGCTCTGGGCCAGCACCGGCACCAAGGACCCGGCCGCGTCCGACACGCTCTACGTCGAAGCCTTCGCCGCGCCCGACACGATCAACACCATCCCCGAGGCGACGCTGAAGGCGTTCGCCGACCACGGCAAGGCCGGTGCAACGATGCCGGTCGACGGCGGCTCCGCCGAAGCGGTGCTGGAAGAATTCCGGCGCGCGGGCGTGGACGACAATGCACTGGCCAAGCAGTTGCAACGCGAAGGTGCCGAGTCCTTCTCGAAGTCGTGGCAGGCGCTGCTCTCGAAGATCGCCGAGAAAAGCGCGCTGCTGGAGGCGTGACCGATATGACAAACAACACCGCACCTCACCCCATGCAAGCCAGCCTGACAGCGCGACCGGCCTGGAAAGCGCTGGATGCGCATTCCCAGGCGATGCGCCAGGTGCATCTGCGCCAGCTCTTTGCCGAGGATCCCCGGCGCGGCGAGCGCCTGGCCGTCGAAGCCGCCGGCTTCTACCTCGATTACTCGAAGAACCGCATCACGGACGAGACGATCCGGCTCCTGCTGCAGCTCGCGCAGGAGTGCGGACTGCGGGAACGCATTGACGCGATGTTCAGCGGCCAGAAGATCAATGTGACGGAACAGCGCGCCGTGCTGCACACCGCGCTGCGCGCGGCGAAGGACGAGCGGGTCATGGTGGATGGCGTCGACGTCGTCCCCGAGGTGCACGCGGTGCTGGACCGGATGGCGGCTTTCTGTCGCCAGGTGCGCAGCGGCCACTGGACGGGACATACCGGCAAGCGCATCCGCCACGTCGTCAACATCGGCATCGGCGGCTCCGACCTCGGGCCGGCGATGGCTTGTCAGGCCCTGCGTCACTACAGCCAGCGCAACCTGGACTTCCGGTTCGTGTCGAACGTGGACGGCACCGATTTCGCGGAAGCCGTGCACGACCTGGCCCCCGAGGAGACGCTGTTCATCATCTGCTCCAAGACCTTCACCACGCTGGAGACGCTGACCAACGCCCGCACGGCGCGCGCCTGGTGCCTCGCCAAGCTCGGCGACGAAAAGGCCGTGCGCCGGCATTTTGTGGCCGTCTCGACCAACGCCGCCGAAGTGTCGAAGTTCGGCATCGACACGGCCAACATGTTCGGCTTCTGGGACTGGGTCGGCGGGCGCTATTCGATGGAGTCGGCGATCGGCCTGTCGACCATGCTCGCCATCGGACCCGAACAGTTCCGCGAGATGCTGTCGGGCTTTCACGCGATGGACCGGCACTTTCGCAGCACGCCGTTCGAGCGCAATCTGCCGGTTCTGATGGGATTGCTGACGGTCTGGTACACCAATTTCTTCGATGCGAACACCGTGGCGGTACTGCCCTACGAGCAGTATCTGGCGCGCTTTCCGGCGTACCTGCAGCAGCTGGCGATGGAGAGCAACGGCAAGCATGTCACGCTCGATGGCGCCCCCGTCGACTACCAGACCAGCCCGATCTACTGGGGCGAGCCCGGCACCAACGGCCAGCATTCGTTCTACCAGCTCATTCACCAGGGCACGCGGCTGGTCCCGTGCGACTTCATCGGCTTTGTCCAGCCCCTGAACCCGCTGGAACACCACCACGACCAGCTGATCGCCAATCTGCTGGCCCAGACCGAGGCGCTGGCGTTCGGCAAGACCGAACAGGAAGTCAGGGCGGACGGAACGCCGGACCGGCTGGCGCCGCACCGCGTCTTCGAGGGCAACCGCCCCACCAACACCCTGCTGGGCGAGCGGCTGACGCCGCAATCGCTGGGATCGCTGGTCGCGCTCTACGAGCACAGCGTGTTCACCCAGGGCGTCATCTGGAACATCGATTCATTCGACCAGTGGGGCGTGGAACTGGGCAAGGCGCTCGCGCAGCGGACCATCCCCGAGCTGGAAAGCGCACAGGAGCCGCAGCTGGCCCACGACAGTTCCACCAACACCTTGATCAGGCGCTATCGCCTGCTGCGCCGGCGCGACTGACGCCTGGCCTCCGCACCGGGAATATCGAATGAGCCAGCCAGAAAACGCCGCAACAAAGATCAGTCCCCTCGCGGGAAAGCCTGCACCACCGGACGTGCTGATCGACGTCGCCAAGCTCGTCACGGCCTATTACAGCGAAGCGCCCGATCCTTCGATACCGCTGCAAAGGGTGGCGTTCGGCACTTCGGGGCACCGCGGCTGCGCTTTTGCCAGGACCTTCAACGAGGCGCACGTGCTGGCCATGAGCCAGGCCATCTGCCGGTATCGCAAGCAGCACGGCATCGACGGTCCCGTATTCGTGGGCATCGATACCCACGCGCTCTCGGAGCCGGCATTCGCCAGCACACTGGAAGTGCTGGCGGCCAATGGCGTGGAGGTGATGATCGCCGCGAAAGGCGAATACACCCCGACCCCTGCGGTTTCGCACGCGATCCTCACCTACAACCGGGGCCGCAAAAGCGGATTGGCCGACGGCATCGTGATCACCCCGTCGCACAACCCGCCCGGCGACGGCGGCTTCAAGTACAACCCGCCCAATGGTGGCCCGGCCGGATCCGATGTCACGGGCTGGATCGAGAAGCTGGCCAATGAAATCCTCGCAGGCGGCCTGCAAGAGGTCAGGCGTATTCCCCTGGACCAGGCTCTGCGTGCCTCGACCACGCACCGGCATGATTTTCTGGGCGCTTACGTGGACGACCTGGGCAGCGTCATCGACATGGACGTGATCCGCGACGCCAGGATCCGCATGGGTGTGGATCCGCTGGGCGGCGCCGGTGTGCACTACTGGGCACGGATTGCCGAGCGCTACCGGCTCGACCTGACCGTCGTCAGCGCCGAGGTCGACGCCACCTTCCGCTTCATGACGCTCGACTGGGACGGCCGCATCCGCATGGATCCGTCATCGCCCTACGCGATGCAGCGCCTGCTCGCCATGAAGGACAAATTCGACATCGCCTTCGCCTGCGACACCGATCATGACCGCCACGGAATCGTCACGCCGCAGGCCGGCTTGCTGCCTTCCAACCATTACCTGGCAGTGGCCATCGACTACCTGTTCCAGCATCGGCCGCAATGGGCATCGAGCGCCGCCGTCGGCAAGACTGTCGTCAGCACGCGAATGATCGACCTGGTGGCGGCGCGGCTGGGGCGCAAGCTGGACGAGGTGCCGGTCGGCTTCAAGTGGTTCGCCGATGGATTGCTGCACGGGGCCATCGGGTTCTGCGGCGAAGAAAGCGCCGGTGCCGCTTTCCTGCGCCGCGACGGCACGGTGTGGACGACCGACAAGGACGGGATGGCGCCGGCGCTGCTCGCCGCCGAGATGACGGCGCGGCTGGGGCGCGATCCCGGCGCGCTGTACCAGCAGCTGGCCAACGAGTTCGGCAATCCGGTGGCCGACCGCATCGAGGCACCGGCTACGCCGCAGCAAAAGAAGCAGCTGGCCGCGCTCGCGCCCGAGCGCATCACGGCCACCGAGCTCGCCGGCGAAAAGATCACGAGCATCCTGGGCAAAGCGCCGGGCAACGGGGCGCCGATCGGCGGCGTCAAGGTGATCGCCCCCAGTGGCTGGTTCGCCGCGCGGCCCTCGGGCACGGAGGACATCTACAAGATCTACGCCGAGAGCTTCAGCGGCGCCGCGCATCTGCAGGCCATCCTGAAAGAGGCGCAGGCGATCGTCGACCGGGCCATTGCGCATGGCCCTTAGCGCTGCCCCGCAAGGCTTGGCGGCCCGGGCCGCGCCGCAGGCATCGGACGATGCGCTTCTCGACGGCCTGCAGCGCGCGGCCTTCGATTACTTCCTGCAGAACGCGAACCCGCGCAACGGCCTCGTGGCCGACACCACGCGCGACGGTGCACCGGCCAGCATCGCGGTGGCCGGGTTCGCGCTCTCGGCCTATCCGGTGGGCGTCGAACACGGATGGATGGCACGCGACGACGCGGTAGTGCGTACGCTCGCGGCGCTGCGGTTCTTCATGGACAGCGACCAGTCGGGCGGCACCGGCGCCACCGGTTTTCGTGGCTTCTACTTCCACTTTCTCGACATGCGAAGCGGCACGCGGATGTGGGGCAGCGAGGTATCGCTGATCGACACCGCCTTCCTGATCGCCGGCGTGTTGACGGCTGCCGTGTATTTCAACGCCGCGACACCCGCCGAGATCGAGTTGCGGCGCCTGGCCGATGCGCTCTACCGGCGCGTGGACTGGCGTTGGGCGCAGCCCGACGGCCGCGCCGTGGTGCACGGCTGGAAGCCCGAATGCGGGTTCCTCAATTACGGCTGGGAAGGCTACAGCGAGGCGATCCTCATGTACGTGCTGGGCCTGGGCTCGACGACGCATCCACTCACCGAATCGGCCTTTCGCGCCTGGACCGTCACCTACCAGTGGGAGAACCTGTACGGATTCGACTTCCTGGACGCAGGCCCGCTCTTCATCCACCAGTTCTCGCACGCGTGGATCGATTTTCGGGGCATCCAGGATGCCTTCATGCGCGAAAAGGGTTGCGACTATTTCGAGAACAGCCGCCGCGCCACCTATGTCCAGCGCGAGTACGCCACGCGCAATCCGCGCAGTTTCGCCGGCTACGGGCCCGACTGCTGGGGCCTGTCCGCCGGCGACGGGCCCAGTGCCGAACCGCGGCTGGTCGCCGGGCGACGCCAGGCGTTCTACGGCTACGCCGCGCGCGGCGTTCCGTACGGACCCGACGACGGCACGCTCTGCGGCTCGTCGATGGTCTCGTCACTGGTGTTCGCACCCGAGATCGCACTGCCTGCGCTGCGCAGCATGGCGGCGCGCAGTCCGGGCGGCGCCGCCGAATGCATTCGCGCCAGCGGCTTCAACGCTACGGTCAGCGAAGCCGGGACTAGCGGCTGGATCTCGGAAGGCACGTTCGGCCTGGACCAGGGAATGATCGTGCTGATGATCGAAAACTACCGCTCCGGCCTCTTATGGCGGCTCGGCCGCAGCAACCCCATCATCCGGGACGGCCTGCGCGGCGCCGGATTCCGCGGCGGCTGGCTGTAGCGCCCCGTCTGGCGAATGCCTGCAATGACGCAGCAAGTTCACCCCGCGCTCGAGCTTCCCGACGAGGATCATCACGACCTCGAGCTGCGTGCCAACGCCCGGCCGGACGGCTGGCGCAATCCGCAGCCACGCGAGCCGTACCACTTCCTGGTGATAGGCGCCGGCCCGGCGGGACTGGTGGCCGCTTACGACGCTGCCGCGCTCGGCGCCCGGGTCGCCCTGATCGAATCGCACCTGCTGGGCGGTGTCTCGCTGAACTACGGCAGCGTGACCTCCAAGGCCCTCATCCGCGCATCGCGCCTTTACGCCGACATGCGCAACGCGGCCAACTACGGCGTTCGCCCGCCGGACGCTATCCAGGTCGATTTCGCGCTGGCGATGGAGCGCATGCGGCGGATCCGCACCCGCATCAGCCGGTTCGATTCGGCGGCGCGCCTTGCCGCCGCCGGCATCGACGTGTTCTTCGGCTCGGCCCGCTTCACCGCGGGCGATATGGTCGACGTGGACGGGATCCGGCTGCGCTTCAGGAAGGCGATGATCGCCACCGGATCGCGCTCGATGGTGCCGCCGATTCCGGGTCTGGCGCAAGCCGGCTACCTGAACAACGAGACCGTCTTCGACCTGACTGCGCTGCCAGCCAGCCTGCTTGTCATCGGCGGCGGGCCGTCCGGCTGCGAACTGGCGCAGGCCTTCAGCCGCTTTGGTTGCCGCACCGCCATCGCCCACGACGAGCCGCTCTTTCTGCCCCGGGAAGAACGCGACGCCGCGCAACTGGTCTCGGATGCGCTGGCGCGCGACGGCGTGGAAATTCACCTCAACACGACGGTGGTCAGCGTGCGCATGGAAGGCGGCAGGAAATATGCGCAAACCCTCAACGACGGCAGCACCGCGACAATTGCAGTGGACCAGATCCTGACCGGCATCGGCCGGGTCCCCGCGGTCCTGGGCCTGGGGCTGGAAGCAGCCGGCGTCGCTTACGACGCGCAAGCCGGGATCCGGGTCGATGACTTCCTGCGCACCACCAACCGCCGCATCTACGCGGCGGGCGACGTCTGCATGAAGCACCCCTTCACCGACACCGCCGACGCGTCCGCCCGCATCGTGGTGCGCAACGCCCTCCTGCTGGGACGCCGGCGGGTCAGCGCCCTCACGATTCCATGGTGCACCTACACCGACCCCGAGGTCGCCCACGTGGGCATCTATGTGCGCGAAGCGCGCGAACGCGGCATTCCAGTGAAGACGTTCACCGTGCCGATGCACGAGGTCGATCGCGCGATTGCCGACGGCGAGGAAGACGGTTTCGTGAAGATCCATGTGCGCGAAGGCAGCGACAGGATTCTCGGCGCGACCGTGGTGGCGCGCCATGCCGGTGAGATGATCAACGGCATTTCGCTGGCGATGGTGGCCGGCATCGGCCTGCGCACGGTCGCCCGCGTGATCCACACCTATCCGACCCAGGCCGAGGCGATCAAGATGGCGGCCAACAACTACACCGCGCACACGCGCTTGTCGCCGCTGCTCGACTGGCTGCAGCGCAAATGGATCAGCCGATAGGCGGCGGTGTCGCCCTCTACACTGATCCTTTCCAAGGAGGCAAGACGATGAAACAACGCATCGATTACAAAAAGGCGTCGCCCGAGGTCTTCCAGGCGATGCTGGCCGTCGAGGCCTGTGTGCGAAGTTCGGGACTGGACCACGGACTGCTCGAACTGGTGAAGATCCGCGTTTCGCAGATCAATGGCTGCGCCTTTTGCCTGGACATGCACACCCGGGATGCGCGCAAGGCGGGCGAGTCCGAGCAGCGCCTGCACCTGCTGGCGGCCTGGCGCGAGGCGCCGTGCTACTCGGAGCTCGAGCGGGCAGCGCTTGCCTGGGCGGAAGCCGTTACGCAACTTTCCACCGCTGCCGTGTCGGACGAGCTGTACGAGCAGGCGCGACTGCATTTCGAGGAAAAGGCGCTGGTCGATCTGACCCTTGCGATTGTCGCGATCAACGGCTGGAACCGCCTCGCGGTGGCGTTTCGGACCACCGTCCCCGGAAGCTGAACCCCAGGCGTTCGGACGTTCAATCGATCTTGTGCAGCGCCGCGCCCTTGTGCAGCGCGACGTGATCGGTCTTGTCGCTCTGGATCTCGTACTGGGGATCGGCCGGAGTGCAGCGATGGATGTGACCCTTGTAATCGGTGTCGCTCGTGTGCACCTTGACGATGTGGCCCGTCACGTGCCCCGCCTCGGAATTCCAGCGCACGTGGTCGCCGACCTTGAATTCATGCACCACGCTTGGCTCCCAGTCGTGCCAGCAGAGCGCGTGCGCGCAGCACCACATTGTCGACCGTGAAGCCGTATTCGCGCAGCAAGGTCTCCGCCGGGGCCGAGGCGCCGAAGCGCTCGATACCCAGCATGTCGCCCTGGTCGCCGACGTAGCGATGCCAGCCCTGCGCCACACCCAGCTCCACCGCGAGCCGGGCCGTCACATTCGGCGGCAGCACCTCGTCGCGGTAGCTGGGCGGCTGCGCCTCGAACAGCTCCCAGCTCGGCATGGACACACAGCGCACCGCGACACCTTCGGCCTGCAAGCGGTCGGCGGCGGCCAGGATCAGGCCCACTTCGGATCCGCTGGCGATCAGGATCAGTGCGGGCGGGCCGGACTTCGCATCGCTGAGCACGTACGCGCCCCGGCGCAGGCCGTCGGCGCTGGCGTAGCGGCCGCGGTCGAGCGTGGCGACGTCCTGCCGGGTCAGCGCCAGCAGCACCGGGCGATCCTTCGTTTCGATGGCGACCCGCCACGCCACCGCGGTTTCGCCGGCGTCGGCCGGGCGGATCAGGGTGAGATTCGGAATCGCGCGCAGGCTGGCGAGTTGCTCGACCGGCTGATGCGTCGGGCCGTCCTCGCCCAGCGCGATGCTGTCGTGGGTGAACACATGCACGACGTGCAGCCGCGAAAGCGCGGCCAGGCGGATGGCGGGGCGCATGTAATCGGAGAAGATCAGGAAAGTCGCGCCGTACGGGATGAAGCCGCCATGCGCGGCCAGGCCGTTGACGATCGCGCCCATGGCGTGTTCGCGCACGCCGAAGTGCAGGTTGCGCCCGGCCAGGCTCCAGCCCCCGCTGTCCGAGCCCTGCGTGTCGTCGCCCGGGAATACCGGAGGATTGAAGTCGCCCAGGCCCTTGAGCGCGGTCTTGGTCGACGGGTCCAGGTCGGCCGAACCGCCGGTCAAGGCGGGCAGTCTGGCCGCGACCGCATTCATCACCTGGCCCGACGCCACCCGCGTGGCCATGCCCTTGGCGTCGGCGGGAAATGACGGAATGTCCGCGTCCCAGCGGGCCGGCAGTTCGCCGCGCAGCCGGCCCTGCAGTTCCGCGGCCAGCTCGGGAAAGACCTGCGCGTAGGCCTGCAGGCGCGCGTTCCACGCGGCCTCGTCGCGTGCACCGCGCGTCAGCGCCTCACGCATATGCGCGAGCGCCGCCTCCGGAACCAGGAACGGCGGCTCGGTTGGCCAGCCCAGCCTCTCCTTGGTCAACCGGACCTCTTCCACCCCCAGCGGCGAGCCGTGGGCTTCGAAACTGTCGTGCTTGTGCGGCGAGCCGTAGCCGATGTGTGTGCGCACCAGGATCAGCGACGGCTTCGCTGTCTGCGCGCGCGCCGCCTGCAAGGCGCGGGCTATCGCCTCGACGTCATTGCCATCCGCAACCCGCACCGTATGCCAGCCGTACGCCGCGAAACGGGCCGCACGGTCTTCGGAAAAAGTGATGTCGGTACCGGCCGACAGCGTCACCTCGTTGTCGTCGTAAAGGCAGATCAGCCTGGCCAGCTTCAGGTGCCCGGCCAGCGACGCCGCTTCGGCTGCAACCCCTTCCATCAGGTCGCCGTCGCTGACGATCGCGTAGGTGCGGTGGTCGATGACCTGGTGGCCCGGGCGGTTGTAACGGGCAGCCAGCTGTGCCTCGCCGATGGCCATGCCGACCGCGTTGGCGAAGCCTTGCCCGAGCGGGCCGGTGGTGACTTCGACACCCGGCGTGTGGCCGCGTTCGGGATGGCCGGGCGCCTTGCTGCCCCACTGGCGGAAGTTGCGGATGTCGTCCAGCGACAGGTCGTAGCCGCTCAGGTACAGCAGGCTGTAAAGCAGCATCGAGGCATGCCCGGCCGAGAGCACGAAGCGGTCGCGGTCGGCCCAGTCGGGGTTGGCCGGATTGCATTTGAGCGAGCGCGTCCACAGCGCGTACGCCATCGGCGCCGCGCCCAGCGGCATGCCGGGATGCCCGCTGTCGGCCTGCTGCACCGCATCCACCGACAGGAAGCGGATGGTGGCTATGCAGAGTCGATCGAGCGGGTCGGCCATGGCGGCGCTGGAAATGCCTAGCAAGGCGGTGCCACAAAACGGCCGGCACGCTCGACCAGGTGGTTCATCTGGGCTGCCGCACGGATGGTGAGGGGATGATCGGTGAAGCCCGGCCTCGGAGAGATGTAGGCTGCCATCTCGCGCACGAGGCTGAGCTCGCAGTCGGGCGCTCGTGCGAGCAGCGCGATCATGACGTTCTCCAGCGCGATCACGCGCTTGTGCAACTGCACCAGTTCGGCGTCCGTCAACGCAGGCGTCCGGGATTGCCGAGCGTCCGACACGGCGTCCTGCTGCGGCCCCGAGAGCCCCGCGCCGCCCTCGGTGTCCCACCTCGAAAGCGCCGTGGCGCGCTCTTGCAGGTTTCGCCAGCGCTCCGGGCTCTTGTCGCGCTTGATGAGCTTGCGGGCGGGCTTCGATCGGGAAGGTTTAGGCATGGCTGGATCCTGTCAGCGTCAGCCGCGGCGGTGGTCCGATGCGGCCAATACATAGTGCCACGACCGACCCGAAAAACCGGGTTTCCGGGGCTGACCCCACTCGCATCGCGGTTGCGTCCTACAGCTGGACGATGCTATTTACACTTTAATTGACAACCGCTGACCAACGGCGGGAACCATGTCCGACCTGGAACACAACCACGACCCAGTACCTGACGACAAGCTCGCAGCGCTGGTGCGCGCCATCGCGTGGGACCTGCTCCAGCTCGGCTACCGCCCGGCCTTGAAGCCAGGCCATGTCGTGCTGCGCGGGACGGAACCCAGGATCGTTGCGCCGGAAATCTGGAAAGCCATCAAGGAGATCCTGGCCGGCCGCGAAGTGTGACGGCCTGGCGCCCTCCTCAGCTCTCCTCCTGCGCGCTCGCCCCCTTCAGCTTGTCCATCTGCTCGCCCAGCGCGGCGAGCCGGATCGTGATCTGCTGCTTCATGTTGTCGGCGCGGCTGATGATCTTGTTGGCGGCGTTGGCGCTGGTGGTGGCGAAGGTCGCAATCTCCTCGAAACCGTCGACCTGTTTGCGGATCGCCTCGATCGCCTTGTCGACGATCTGGAAACTGGCCGCTTCGCCCTTGTCGTGCCTGGCCGCTCGCACCGACATGGCCTTGGCGACCATGAGCGCCGCCTTGATCCACAGGTCCGATGCCTCGTCCTCGGCGTTCCAGCGCACCACGATGTCGTGCCCATAGCGGGCAAAGGCCGGGATGCTGGTCGGCGCCGTCTTTTCCGAATGGACGAAGACGCAGATCGGTGCCTGCCGGTTCCGCCTGGCCACTTCGGCCTCGGCCAGCGTCTTGGCCAGGTCATAGGACCCGCTCTCCTTCGCCTCGATGACGATCTTCGCGCCCGCCGCAACGTTCTCCGGGCCGATGGTCACCAGGAAATCGCCCACCTTGTTGTGAGTGATCAGGCCGGTGGTCAGGCCGCAGTCCTGCACCACGTCGCCGGCTTCTTCCACCACGCCGCGGATCACATCGCCGACGCTGGCCTCGAACTCATGGCCGTGCCGGGTGCCGCGCGCGGCCTCGTCCTTGCGCACCTGCACGCTGGTGAGCAGCACATTGACGCGCTCCATGAACTGGTTGGTGACGCTCATCTGCTTTTCGTGGTGGGTGGCCATCTCCAGCCGCAGGCGCGAGATCGCCGAGTCTTGGTTGTCCAGGCTGAATTCGCGGGTCAGGCTTTTTTGCGCCGCGTCCACCCGCCCCACCAGCCGGCTGAGCGCCGAGTCTTCCTTGTCCAGGCTGAACTCGGCCACCACGTCGCCCATGCGCTTGGACAGCGCCTCGTTCAGGTCGCCGTGCTTGGTGGTGAGTTCGCGCACCAGGCGGCTCAGCGCGCTGTCGGGCTGGTCCAGCGAAAACTGGTCGAGGATGGATGCGTTCTGCGCCTGGATCACGCCGTCGATGGTGGTCTGCATGGTGGTCAGCAGCTTGTTCTCGCCCGACGGATCGAGCATGCGGAACAGCTGGCTGTTTTCGCCGACGAACTGCTGGAACACCGCCCCCAGCGCCAGCTCGGCCGACTGCACCTGCGTCTTCATGACGTTGGCCAGGTCGCCGTCGTCGCGCACCAGCCGCTCCACCCGCTCGGCGAACATCCCCTGGCGCGGATCGAAGTAATGCGACAGGCTGCCGGTGAGGTTGCGCTCCATGTTCTGGCGCCAGCCCTCGAGCCGCTCGTTCAATTGGGCCAGCAGCGCGTCGCCTTCGCGCCGGATGGCGTCGCCGTCGACCACGCCCCGCGCGGCCCGCAGCGACAGCACGCCGATCTTGAGCGCGGTCTGGATGAAGTCGGTGCGCGGACGCCCTTCCGGATACTCGCTGGCGGCCAGGATCACCTCGGGATCCGAGATGGCCAGGTGGACATACAGCGGCTCGTGGGCGGACGCCGGCGGCCCGGCGTCGGTCCCCAGGGGCATGGCGATGACTTTGTCGTTCATGGATGCAGCTTTCGGGTCGGGCGTTTTCGTGGGCCCAAGCATATGCCGGAAACTGGTTTTTTGTACAGGAGGAATGGCGAGCTTGTATTTCCGGGAATGCTTCCTAGCATTCCAATGTCGAGTTCACGAGGAGGCTGATATGGCTGATATGGAACAGGACCCGTCTTATGAGCCAGTGGTCGCGGGTTTCGCCGTCGGCATTTCAATCCTGTTGATGCTGATCGTGTTCTCGGTGCTTTTCTAGATCTTCGCCCCGTGCGGCCACGCCGTGCTCGACGCTTTCGAGCAGCGCCAGCAGGCCCTTGAGCAGCGCGACCGGCGACGGTGGGCAACCGACTATGTGCAGGTCGACCGGCAGGACGGCTGAGACGCCGCCCACGCAGGCATAGCTGCCCGAGAAAACACCGCCGTCGCGCCCGCAGTCCCCGACCGCCACCACCCATTTCGGATGCGGCGTCGCCTGCCAGGTCCGCTCCAGGGCTTCGCGCATGTTGGTCGTGATGGGGCCGGTGACGAGCAGCACGTCGGCGTGGCGCGGCGAGGCCACGAAACGCATGCCGAACTGCTCCAGGTCGTACAGGACGTTGCCCAGGGCGTGGATCTCCAGTTCGCACCCGTTGCACGAGCCCGCATCCACGGCCCGAATCGACAGCGTGCGTCCGAGCCGACGCCGGGCCACGCGATCGACCTGCGCCGCCAGTTCGGCAACTGCGGCATCGTCCCTCGCCGGCGCCGCTTCCGTCAGCGGTCCGTGCACCAGGCTTTTGAAGATCAGTCTGCGCATCGGTGTCTACCTCAGAGGTCGTGCCCCGAGTACGAGCAGTTGAACGACTTGTTGCACAGCGGGAAGTCGGCGACGATGTTGCCCTCGATCACCGCTTCGAGCAGCGGCCACTGGAAGCAGGAGGGATCGCGCAGGTGGCAGCGCTCGATGCGGCCGCCCGGTCCTGTCTTGACCCACACCAGGATGTCGCCGCGGAAACCCTCGACGAGGGAGACGCCTTCACCAGCCTCCTGCTGCGCAGGGATGGCGAGCGCACTGCACAGAGGCCCGGCCGGCAGCTCGCGCAGGATCTGGTCGATCAAGGCCATGCTCTGTTCGACCTCCCGGATCCGGATCCAGATGCGCGCGTCGACATCGCCCTCCTCCAGCACCGGCACTTCGAACTGGAGCCGGTCGTAGGGCGGATACCCCGGGGCGCGGCGCGCGTCGAAGGCCCGTCCGGAAGCCCGGCCGACATATCCCCCGGCGCCGAACTGGCGGGCCAGCTGCGGCGACAGGATGCCGGTGCCGACGGTGCGATCCTGCAACGACGCGGTGTTGTCGTAGAGCTCGATCAGCTCGGGAAAGTGGGTGCGCAGATACTTGAGGAGAGCGGCTATCGCCAGCGCGCCGTCGTGAGGCAGGTCGACGCGCACGCCGCCGGGGACGACGCGATCCATCATCAGCCGGTGGCCGAAACAACCGTCGGCCGCGCGCAGCACGTATTCGCGCAGCAGCGCGCACTGCGCATGCATCATGGCGAAGGCGGCATCGTTGCAGATGGCGCCGATATCGCCGAAGTGATTGGCCAGCCGCTCCAGTTCGGCCATGAGTGCGCGCAGCCAGACCGCGCGCTGCGGAACCGCAATGCCCTGCGCGGCCTCGATCGCGCGGGCAAAGGCCAGCGCGTAGGCGACGGTGCTGTCACCTGAAACGCGCCCGGCCAGCACCGCCGCCCGCTCTATCGTCTGCCCCGCCATGAGCGACTCGATCCCCTTGTGGACGTAGCCGAGCCGCTCCTCCAGCCGCACGATGGTCTCGCCGCTGGCGGTAAAGCGAAAGTGGCCGGGTTCGATGATGCCGGCGTGCACCGGACCCACGGGGATCTCGTGCAGGCTTTCACCCTCGACCGGCAGAAACACATAGGGCTCGGGCTGGCCATGGCCCGAAGCTCGGGCCATGGGTCCAAGAGGGTGCTGAACGGGCCACCTGCCATGGTCCAGCCAGGCGCGCGTATCGGTGAGCCCCTCGGGAGTCAACCCCGACAGGTCGCGCAGCGAGCGTTCCAGCCGGATCGCGGGCGCATGCAGGCGCCCTATCGACGGGTAGCTCAGTTCCTGGCACTGGTAGCTGAGGATCGCAGGCTCCTTGCCCTCTGGGGCTATGAGCGCGGCGTGCACGAATTGCTGCTCGCCCCAAAGCGCGAGCAGCGTGCATTGCCCCTGCGCCAGCAGTTCGACCGCCTGCTGCCAGCCGGCGTCGCCGACCAGCGCCCGCGGCCACGGCCGCTGTGCCGCGACGGCCTGGCCTTGCGCGATGAGTTGGTGCAGGGTGGTCATGGCCGCTACCCGAGCAACGTGGCGACGTGCTGAAACCAGGCGACCAGGGCCGACGGCAGCCAGACCCCCGCCGCCGTCACCAGCGCCAGATGCGTGAACATCGGCACGAACGAAGCCTGCGAGGGCGCATCCTGGCCATAGGGCTCGCCGAACGCCAGATCGTTGAGCCGCCACAGCAGCGCGCCCAGGGCCACCAGCAAGCCCAGCGCCAGGACCACCGCGAGCACCGGCTGGCGCGCAAAGGTGGACGTGACGATCAGGAATTCGGTCATGAAGATGCCCGTGGGCGGCAGGCCCACGATGGTGATCACGCCCAGCACCAGCCCCCAGCCCAGCACCGGATGCGAGACCGTCAGCCCGCGGATCTCCGACATCCTTTGCGTGCCCTTGATCTGCGCGATGTGGCCCACCGAAAAGAAGATCGCCGACTTGGTGAGGCTGTGATAGACCATGTGCAGCAGGCCGGCGAAGTTGGCCAGCGGTCCGCCCATGCCGAAGGCGAAGGTGATGATTCCCATGTGCTCGATGGAGGAGTAGGCGAACATGCGCTTGATGTCACGGCGCCGGTACAACATGAAGGACGCGAACAGCACCGACAGCAGGCCGAGCGTCACCATCAGCGGGCCGGGCGCGAGCGCGGCGGGGTTCGCCGACATGATCATCTTGAAGCGCAGCACGGCGAACAGCGCTACGTTGAGCAGCAGCCCGGAAAGCACCGCCGAAATCGGCGTCGGGCCTTCGGCGTGGGCGTCGGGCAGCCAGGCGTGCAGGGGCACGAGGCCGACCTTGGTGCCGTACCCCAGCAGCAGGAAGACGAACGCCAGGTTGAGCAGGTGCGGATCGAAGGCCGGGGCCTGCTTGACCAGCACGTTCCAGGCCATCGCATCCAGCCCCTCGCCGACCACCGATCGCGCCGCCAGGTAGACCAGCAGTGTCCCGAACAGCGCCAGCGCGATGCCGACGCTGCCGAGGATGAAGTACTTCCAGGCCGCCTCGATCGCCGCCGGCGTGCGGTACAGGCCCACCATCAGCACGGTGGTGAGCGTCGCCAGTTCGATCGCAACCCACATCAGCCCCATGTTGTTGGCCAGCAGCGCCAGGTTCATGGCGAACATGAGCGTCTGGTACATGGCATGGTAGAAGCGCAGGTACACCGGCGTCAGGCGGCCGGTTTCGAGCTCGTGTTCGATGTAGCTCGCACTGAAGAGACTGGTCGTGAAGGCCACGAACGTGGTGAGCACGATGAACACCACGTTCACGTCGTCGACGATGAGGAACGAGCCGGGCTCGGGGCGGAAGAAGAAGAGCGAGAGCGAGGCGGCAAACGTGAGCAGCGAAGCCAGGGCGTTGAGCCGGCCGGTGAGGCGATCGTCGGGGAACAGCGCCAGCAGCGCGGCGCTGCCGACGGGGATCAGCAGGACCGCATTCACCAGCGCCGGGCCGAGATTGTTCATGCCTGTCCTCCGCGGAATCGTTCCAGCGCGTGCACGTCCATGGTGTCGAAGCGCTCGCGGATGCGGAACAGGAAGATGCCCACCACGATCAGCGCGATGATGATGGAAAACGCCACGCTGATCTCCACCACCAGCGGCATGCCCTTGGCGGCGGTCGCGGCCAGGATCAGGCCGTTTTCGATCGACATGAAGCCGATGATCTGGCTCACCGCGTTGCGCCGCGAAATCATCATCAGCAGGCCGAGCAGGATGACCGAGAGCGAGAAAGCCAGATCCTCGCGCGTCAGCGTCCCGGCCTCGGCCGTGATCGGCAGCATCACCATGATCGACAGGGCCACCAGGCCGATCCCGGCCAGCATGGTCTGTCCGATGCTGCCCACGGTATCGATGGTTCTATGAATGCCCAGCCGCACGATGATGCGGTGCAGCGCCACCGGAATGATGATGGCCTTGACGACCAGTGCGATGGCGGCGGTGATGTACAGATGCGGCGCCGCCTGGATGTGAGCCTGCCACGCCACCGACAGCGAGACCACCAGTGCGTGCAGCGCGAAGATATTGAGCAGGCCGAACATGCGGTCCTGGTAGAGCAGCATGAAACTCACGAGCACGAGCCCGCCGGCGAACAGGTGGGCAACGTCCAGGGCGAGGCGGTCCATCACGAGCTCTGCGAAACGAAGAGGAGCAGCGTGGCCAGCAGGCCCAGCATCAGCGCCGCCCCTAGAAAATCGGAAACGCGGAACACGCGCATCTTCGCCGTGGCCGTCTCGAACACGGCCAGCAGGAATCCACCCGCCGCCAGCTTGGTGAGATAGCTCACCACGCCGATCGCGAAGGCGGCCAGGTCGCCATCGGCGCTCGCCATCCCCCACGGCATGAACATGCAGGCGATCAGGGAGAAATACAGCAGCAGCTTGATCGTGGCGGCGGCCTCGATCACGGCCAGATGCCGCCCCGAGTACTCCAGGATCATGGCTTCGTGGATCATGGTCAGCTCGAGGTGGGTCGCCGGATTGTCGACGGGGATTCGCGAGTTCTCGGCGATGGCAACGATGATCAGCGCCACCAGCGCCATGCCCAGCGACACGCGCAACCCTATCGTCGGTCCCTGGACGAACACCGCCACCGACGAGAGCTGGGTGGAGCCCGCCAGCAGCGACAGCGTGAACACGATCATCAGCATCGCCGGCTCGGCGAGCGAGGCGATCATCATCTCCCGGCTGGAGCCGATGCCGCCGAAACTGGTGCCGACGTCCAGGCCCGCCAGCGCCAGCGCAAAGCGGGCGGTGCCCAGCAGCGCCACGATGGCGATCAGATCGGCGGCCGGGCTGAACAGCAGACCGGTGGCAAAGGTGGGTACCAGCGCGGCCGCGATGAGCGTGGTGGCCCAGATCAGGTAGGGCGCGGTGCGAAACACCCAGGAAGCGTTTTCCGCCAGCACCGCCTCCTTGCGAATCAGCTTGAGCAGGTCGCGGTAGACCTGGAGCAGGGGCGGGCCCCGGCGCCGCAACAGATAAGCCTTGACCTTGCGGATATAGCCCGTGAGCAGGGGCGCGAGCGCCAGCACCAGCACCAGCTGCGCGAGCTGAACCAGCGCGTCGTGGATCAATGCCATACCGTCAGCACCATCAACAGCAGCACGACGCTACTGAACACCATCGTCAGGTAGGCACGGATGGTCCAGGACTGCACCCGGTTCAGCCGGTCGGCGGCAAAGCCCACCGCGACCTCGATCGGCGCATACAGGACGTCCCACACCAGGTCGCGCATGGACACATGAAATCGCGCGGGGCCGGTCTGTCCCGGGGCCGGGATGTGGACCTCTTCCCGGGCGTCGAAGGCAAACCCGCCGAACACGCGGCGGATCGGCTGGGCGAAGCTGCCCGCGGTGTACTGCGTGATCGGCCTGGCATCCGGAAAACCGCAATCCCACGCCGGCGCGCGTCGCAGCGCATGCGAAGCCCAGCGGTGAATCACATACGCCGCCAGCCAGCCGGCCGCGGCGATCAGGAGGAACAGCAGCAGGCCGTTGTAGGAGCTTCGGCTCGCGGCGATCGGCACGATGGTGAGCCACTTCAGGTGATCCTGCGGCGGCAGCCGCGCGCCCAGCAGCAGGTGCGTCACGGGGGCCAGCGCATCGATGAAATAGCCGGGCAGGACGCCGGCCACGAGGCACAGCAGCACCAGCATGAACATCGCGGACAGCGAGAAGGCGTCGGTCTCCTGCGCCTGGGCGGCAACGTCCGAGCGGGGCCGCCCGAGGAACGTGGCACCGAAGGCTTTCACGAAACAGCCGGCGGCCAGCGCGGCCGAGAGCGCCAGCATCGCGCCCACCGCCGGCACCAGGAACTTCAGCAGCCACTGCGGCAGCCTGGGGCTCACCAGGATCGCCTGGAAGGTGAGCCACTCGGAGACGAAGCCGTTGAACGGCGGCAGCGCCGAAATGGCGACCGAGCCCGCGAGGAAGGCGATGGCCGTGAGCGGCATCCGGTGAATGAGGCCGCCCAGGCGCTCCATGTCGCGCTGGCCGGTCGCGGTGAGCACGGCTCCGGCGCCCAGGAACAGCAGGCTCTTGAAGACGGAGTGGTTGAACACGTGGAACAGGGCTGCCGTCAGCGCCAGCGCCGCCCCCTCGCGCATGCCATTGGCCTGGAAGGCCAGCGACAGGCCCAATCCGATGAAGATGATGCCGATGTTCTCCACCGTGTGATAGGCGAGCAGCCGCTTGAGGTCGTGCTGCATGAGCGCATACAGCACGCCCAGCACGGCGCTGACACCGCCGAGCGTGAGGACCACGGCGCCCCACCACCAGACGGCCGGGCCCAGCAGGTCGAACACGATCCGCACGAAGCCATACACCGCGACTTTGGTCATTACGCCGCTCATCAGCGCCGAGACATGGCTGGGCGCTGCCGGGTGGGCCAGGGGCAGCCACACATGCAAGGGCACCAGGCCGGCCTTGGACCCGGCCCCGAGCAAAGCCAGCACCAGCACGGCAGCGGACAGGCCGGCAGCGGGACTTGCCGCGCGGATGGCGTCGAAGCCGTAGCCGCCGGCCGGGCCGGCCAGCAGGCCGAAGGCCAGCAGCAGCGACAGGGTGCCGAAGCTGGCCATCAGCAGGTAGATGTACCCGGCCCTGGCGTTGTCGCTTTGCCGATGGTGCGCCATCACCAGCGCCCACGAGGAGAGCGACATGAACTCCCAGGTCAGCAGGAACGTGAACGCGTCATCGGCCAGGACCACCAGATTCATGCCGGCCAGGAAAACCAGATAGAACGGCAGGACGCGGCCGGGCGACGTCTCATGCGGTCCATAGCCCAGGCCATACAGGCTGGCCGTGAAGCCGCCGAGGTTGACGACGACGAGAAAGAATGCGCTCAGGCAATCCAGGCGGAAGTGCGCGCCCAGCCAAGGTAATCCGATGGGCAGTCGGACCGTAGCGACCGCATTGGGTTCGGTGACCAGCACCGCAGCGGCGACTGCCAATGCAACCGCGCTGACGACAAGCCCGAGCGCATAGACGACCAGCGTGGTCGCACGCCAGCGGGCGCCGGCCACCGAGGCCACGCCCGCCGCGAGCAGAACTCCAACGCATGACAGAACGACTGCCAGAGCCATCGTCTCGTTGCCCTCACTCGCCGGTGCCAGGTCGAGTCCAGGCGTCTCGACCGGCCGGCAGTTTTGCTATCGCAGCCTGAGTCGAACCCCGCGACCGCCGCTGTCGCTGACTGCTCCCTGGTTGATCAGCTCTATCCCCGCGGTTTCGAGCGCGGCAATCAGCTTCATCAACGATTCCACCTGTCCCCGGATCACATCTTCGCTCGCTTCCATGCGCTGGATGGTCGGGAGCGACAGCCCGGAGGCTTCCGCAAGGTCGCGCTGATCCATCCCCAGCAACGCCCGGGCAGCCCTGAGTTGGGCGGCGGTGATCATGTTCATTACATGAGTTGTGCAGTTTCAAGCCTCAGATCTTCATGATAGGAAGTCAACATCGATAATTCAAGTCGCAAAGTCGCGGGGGCGTTCGGGCGGGCCGGCCAGACCCCGTTTATCATGGCCCGCCTGGGCATTGATTGGGGATTTGGGCCAGCGCCCGACCCGCATGCCCAGCTCACACCGGGCACTTTCGCCTTACAGACGAGGAACTCAACACAATGAAGATCATCCGTCCCGTTCTCCAGCTGGTCCTGACGGCCATGGCCCTGACCTCCGCCGGCGCCTTCGCCCAGGCCGACTATCCGAATCGCCCGGTGAAAATCATCGTGCCGTTCGCAGCCGGCGGCCCTGCCGACATCTACGCCCGCTTCATCGCGCAGCGCCTGACGACCGAGTTGAAGCAGGCATTCATCGTGGACGACAGGCCGGGCGCCGGCTCCATCATCGGCACCGACGCCGTGGCCAAGGCGCCCGCCGACGGCTACACGCTGCTCATGATGTCGAACACCCACACGGTGAACGAGTCGCTGGTGCCCAACAAGCCGTTCAAGCTCATGGACGATTTCGCGGCGATCGCGCCGGTGAACTACTCCGACCTGATGCTGGTGGTGCATCCCTCGGTTCCGGCCAGGAACCTGGCCGAGCTGCTCGCGCTGGCCAGGTCCAAGCCCGGCAAGCTCAATTACGCGTCGTCGGGCACGGGCACCCCGTACCACATGGCCGGCGAACTGTTCAAGTACATGGCCGGCGTCAAGATCACGCACATTCCCTACAAGGGCAGTTCGGGCGCCCGCACCGATGTGGTGGGCGGCCAGGTGGACATGATGTTCGACGCCGTGACCACCATGGCACCGCTGGCCAAGGAAGGCAAGGTGCGCGGCCTGGCGACCACCGGCAAGACCCGCAATGCGATCACGCCGGACCTGCCCACCGTGGCCGAGGCCGGCGTGCCCAAATACGAAGCCACCATCTGGCTGGGCCTGATGGCGCCGAAGAACACGCCCCCGGAGATCGTCAACAAGCTCAATGCCGAGATCCGCAAGATCGTGGCGCAGCCGGATGTGAAGGCCACCTGGGCTTCGCAGGGCGCGGTGCCCATGTCGATGACGGTGCCTGAGTTCCAGCAATACCTGAAGGACGACATCGCCAAGTGGGCCAACATCGTCAAGATCTCGGGCGCCAAGCCGGAATGAGCGCGTGCGGTCCGAAATAGCCTTCACCCTCAACGGGCGCCCCACGTCCGTCGATGCCGATCCCGACCAGACCCTGCTGGACGTCCTGCGCAACACGCTGGAGCTGAAGGCCACCCGCATGGGCTGCGGCCTGGGCCAGTGCGGCGCCTGCACCGTGATCCTGGGCGAGCACGCCGTGAGTTCCTGCGACACGCCGATGTGGTCGGTGGCCGGCAAGGAAGTCACCACGCTGGAAGGCCTGGGCAGCCGCGACGCGCCGCATCCGCTGCAGACCGCCTTCATCGAGGAGCAGGCGCTGCAGTGCGGCTACTGCACCAGCGGGCTGTTGATGGCTGCCGCCGCGCTGCTCAAGCGCAATCCGCATCCATCCGAGCCCGACATCCAGCAGGCGCTGGAAGGCAACCTGTGCCGCTGCGGTGTGCACAACCGGGTGGTTCGCGCCGTGATGAAGGCTTCCACATGAACGCCGCGGTCATCCCCGAGAACCTGAGGATCCATCCGCGCCTGGGCCAATGGCTGGACGTGGCGCCGGACGGCCGCATTCGGGCCTATTCCGGCAAGGTCGACCTCGGCCAGGGCATCTCGCATGCCTTGCGGCTGATCGTCGCCGAAGAGCTGCAGGTGGACACCCGGCAAATCGAGATGGTCCCGGCCACGACAGCCAGAAGCCCCGACGAGGCCGTCACCTCGGGCAGCCTCTCCATCCAGCATTCGGGCGCGGCCCTGCGCTACGCCGCTGCACATCTGCGCGAGGCTTGCCGCAGCCGTTGCGCTGAAGAAGCTGGCGTGCGCCGCGACTCCGTGCAGTTGCGCAGCGGCACCTGGGTTGCGGGCGTCAAATTCCAGGCGCGCTATGCCGAGCTGATAGATCCCGCCATGCTGGCATCGCACATCGATCCGCAGCATCTGCAAGCGCGTGGCGGCCAGCCATCTGCCCTGGGCGAAGAACCCAGGCCCGATATCGCAGCCAAGGTGTTCGCCGAGTTCGAGTACATCAATGACATGGTGCTGCCCGACATGTGCTTCGGCCAGGTGTTCAGGCCGAAGACGCTGCAGGCCGACGTGGACCCGGCGGCGCTGCAGGTCCTGCTCAATGAACTGTCGGCGCTTCAAGGTGTCATCAAGGTCGTCTACGACGGCATCCTGATCGGCGTGCTGGCCGAGGCCGAGAACGCATTGGCCAAGGCCGCCAGGAAGGTGCAGGCCGCCGGGATCTGGAGCGGCGAGGCCGACGTGCCCTCCCCCAGCCGTCTCGCGGCCTGGCTCAAGTCGCAACCGCTCGACACGACGGTGATCCTGGATCAGCAGCCGCCCACGCCCGTTGCAGGTGCCGTGCAGGTGTTCCGCGCCGAATTCGAGCGGTCCTATCTGCTGCATGCGTCGATCGGCATGTCCTGCGCCATCGCCCAGTGGAGCGATGCCACGCTGAAGGTCTGGAGCCACAGCCAGGGCATCTATAACCTGCGGCGCGACCTGGCGCTTGCCTTCGGCCTGCCGGCGAATGCCGTGACGGTGTGCCATGCCGACGGTGCCGGCTGCTATGGACACAACGGCGCCGACGACGTGGCTTTCGACGCCGCCTGGCTGGCGAAACACGCATCGGGCCGTCCCGTGAGGCTGCAGTGGACGCGGCAACAGGAGATGGCCAACTCACCGATGGGCGCGGCGATGACCGTGCTGGTCGAAGCCGGCATCGACGAGGCCGGCAATCTGCGCTCGTGGAAGCAGGAGGTCTGGAGCCAGGGTCATGGCAACCGTCCCGGCCGCGGCAAGACCCCGGCGTTGCTGGGCGCCTGGCAGACCGCGAAGCCCTTTCCGGTCATCATGGCCGTGAACCAGCCTCCAGCGACCGGAGGCGGATCGGATCGCAACGCGGTGCCGCCCTACGCCATTCCCGAGGTCCAGGTGTTGAACCACCGGGTGCTGGCGATGCCCTTGCGCGTGTCGGCGCTGCGGTCGCTGGGTGCGCACGTGAACGTGCTGGCGGCGGAATCCGTCATCGATGAAATCGCCCGCAGCCTGGGGCGCGATCCGCTGGAGTACCGGCTGGAGCATCTCGCCGATCCGCGCGCCAAGGCCGTGCTGCGCAAGGTCGCGCAGATTTCCGGGTGGGACGTGACCAAGCCGGATGACGCCGAAGAAGGCTTCGGCCGCGGCATCGCCTTTGCCCGCTACAAGAACACCGGCGCCTACTGCGCCGTGGTGGCGGAGCTGGTGATGGAAGAAGAAGTCAAGCTGGGCAAGCTGTACATCGCGGCCGACCTGGGCCTGGTGGTGCACCCCGACGGCGCGCGCAACCAGCTCGAGGGCGGCGCCATCCAGGCAGCCAGCTGGACGCTGCGCGAATCTGCGGAGATCGGCCGCGACGGCATCCGCTCGGACGACTGGGAGTCTTATCCCATCTTCAACTTCAGCGACGTGCCCCAAGTGGAGATTGCGCTGATCGACCGGCCCGATTCCCCCTCGCTGGGCGCGGGCGAGTGCAGCGCCGGGCCGACCGCGGCGGCCATCGCCAACGCGATCCACGACGCGCTGGGCGTGCGGATCCGGGCCATGCCTTTCACTGCCGACAACCTGATGAAGATCGTGCAGTCCGATCAACCCGAATCCGATTTGTCTTGATGGAGTACCTGGAATGACCGTAGTGAACGTGTTGAGCGGGGGAGCGGCAGCCGCCGTGGTGAAAGGCGTGCAAGCGCAATTCGAGCGCGAAACCGGCGCCAGCATCAACGGCAACTTCAGCGCCGTCGGCGAGATGCGCGACAAGCTGGTGGCCGGCGCGCCCTGCGACGTGGTGATCCTGACCAGGCCGCTGATCGCGAAGCTGATCGAATCGGGCCATGTGGTGGAAGGCAGCGCGAAGTCGCTGGGCCTGGTCAAGACCGGCGTCGCCGTCAAGGCCGGCCAGCAGCATCCCCGGATCACCAACCGCGCAGAGCTCACGGCCGCCTTCCGCGCTGCCAAGGCCATCTACCATCCGGACCCGGACAAAGCCACCGCCGGCATCCACTTCATGAACGTCCTGAAGGCGCTGGGCCTGGACCAGGAGCTCAAGGCGAGACTGCGGCCCTACCCCAACGGCGCCACCGCCATGGGCGAGATGGCCAAATCGAACGAGGCAGGCCTGATCGGCTGCACGCAGGAGACCGAGATCAACTACACGCCGGGCGTCGAACTGGTCGGCTCGCTGCCGAAGGAGTTCGAGCTGGCCACCGACTACACGCTGGGGATCTGCACGAAGGCGCAGGAGCCGGAGCTGGCGCAGAAGCTGGCGGGGATGGTGGCGGGGGCGGCGAGCGAGGCGATCAGGCGCAAAGGCGGGTTCGCGTTCTAGTTGCCGGCCGGCGAGGCCGTTGCCTGATAGCAGTCGGATCGGAACGCCGCGACGGGGGCAGCAATCGGGGTCGGATCGGAATTCAGGAAAGTGCTGCGGCCGGAGCGCGCGGTGCCGTACGAAATTCCGCTCCGACCCCGATTGCGTTGGTGGAGGACGGAAGGTCTTCCTCCGGCGAGACTGTCAACGGGACCGTCAACGTGGTTTTCGCCCCTCACCCGCTGGCGGAGTTCTTGATGCCGATCAGCAAACGACTTCCTTGTCTTAGGGGTAAGCCCCAAAGGACGCACTGGCCGCTGCGGCGACGGGATCGGAGAGGAAATAATCGCCAGTTGGAGTCAAAAGAGGAGACGACAGGTGGCACAGTTATTCGGCCGGCTTTTGTTCGGCAGAGGCATCAAGCAGCGCCTTGTCATTGCGTTCTCGGTGTTCATCCTGCTCGTGATGCTGATGGCCGCCATGGGGACCTGGCGGCTTTTCGAACTCAACGGCGCCACCACCAGCATGAGCACCAGGGCCAACACCGCCTCGCGCATCGAGCGCCTGCTGGGCGACTGGTATGCGGAGGCCAAAGCCAACGCGGTTCGCGCAGTGGTGTTGACTTCCAGTGACGATCCGGAACTCAAGCGAGTCCTGACCCCGCAACTTGCGGCCGCCACCCAGCAAATATCGCAGGTGCAGAAGGAGCTGGAGCAACTGGTGACAGGCGCCCAGGCCAAGGCACTGTTGAATGACGCAGTCATCAAGCGCAACAGTTATCTGGCCTTGCGCGGGACTGCCCTCGAGAAGAAGCAGGCGGGGCAGACCGAAGAAGCGCTTGCTCTTCTGAACGGCTCGATGCTGCCGGCCGGCGACGCGTATCTCGGCGCCATCAGGAGCCTGGTCGAGCACTACGGCACCACGCAGTTGCAAAAGGACTCGGCCGAGGCAGCGGCAACCGCTGAAACGGGACGCAATCTCCTGATCGGCGCCGGTGCCGCCGCAGTCTTGTTCGGCATTCTCTTCGCCTGGCGGATCACATCCGCCGTCGCGAGGCCGCTGCGCAAGGCCGCGTCCGTTGCAGCGCAGGTGGCCGATGGCGACCTGACGGTGCAGCTGGAGGCTTGGGAGGTCAACGAGACGGGGCACTTGCTGCAGGCGCTGGCCCACATGACGGACAGCCTGCGATCGCTGCTGGCCGAAGTGTCCGCCGGTGCCCACACGGTCTGGGACACCAGCGCGCAGATCGCGCAGGGCAACCTGGACCTGTCGCAGCGCACCGAGGAGCAGGCCAGCACGCTGGAAGAAACGGCCAGCTCGATGGAGGAGCTGACTGCGACGGTGGGCCAGAACGCACAGAGCGCCCGGCAGGCCAGCCAGCTCGCGGTCAGTGCATCGGACGTGGCGCAGAAGGGCGGCAAGGTCGTCGACCAGGTCCTGGGCACCATGGACGAGATCCTGGACGCGTCCAAGAAGATCGGCGCCATCACCGGCGTGATCGACAGCATTGCCTTCCAGACCAACATCCTGGCGCTGAACGCCGCAGTAGAAGCTGCGCGTGCCGGCGAACAGGGCCGGGGCTTCGCGGTAGTGGCTGCAGAGGTGAGGAACCTGGCGCAGCGCAGCGCGGCGGCGGCCAAGGAGATCAGGGCCCTGATCGGCGACACGGTGCAGAAGGTGCAGGCCGGCTCCAGCCTGGCCGATGCCGCGGGCCACACCATGGTAGAGGTGGTGAGCTCGGTCAAGAAAGTGAGCGACCTGATTGCGGAGATTGCCGCGGCCAGCCACGAACAGAGCTCGGGCATCGCGCAGGTCAACACGGCCCTGGGGCAGATGGACCAGGTGGTGCAGCAGAACGCCTCGCTGGTGGAAGAGGCGACGGGCGCCACCGAATCGATGAAGGAGCAGGCCGACTGGCTGCTGCAGCTGGTGTCCAGGTTCAAGCTGGGCGGCGAGCAGCGCGCAATGGAGCCGTCGCGCCAGGCAGCGCCAAGAGACAGCAATTGGGGTCGGATCGGATGTCGCGACGGGGGCAGCAATCGGGGTCGGATCGGAATTCAGGAAAGTGCTGCGGCCGGAGCGCGCGGTGCCGTACGAAATTCCGCTCCGACCCCGATTGCGTTGGTGGAAGGCGCAAAGCCTTTCTCCGGCAAGACCGTCGACGGGACCGTCAACGGGGTCAGAGCACGATTTCGTACCAGACCCCCTCCTCCGTCCACACCCTCGTCCTGAATCGTGACCTGACCCCGTTGCCTCATTCGCTGATCTGATCCCGTTGCCTCACCCGCGCCGAGGCGCCCCTAATTCGCCTTCACCCCCGCCTTGATCAGCAGCCCGCCCAGGGTGTCGATCTCGTACTTCAGGTGCGCCCGCAGCGCCTCGGGGGTGGCCTGCTCGGGGTTCACGGCGGCGATGCCCATGGACTCGAGGCGGGCGCGCACCTCGGGGTCGCTGACGGCCTGCCGCAGGGCCGCGGTCAGCTTCTCCAGCACCGGCTTGGGCGTGCCCTTGGGCGCATAGAGGCCGAACGAGATGTTCATGTCCAGGCCCTGTACGCCGGCTTCGGTGATGGCGGGCAGGTCGGGCAGCGAAGGCAGCCGCGCCTTGCCGGCCACGGCATAGGCCTTGATCTTGCCGCCTTTGACCGACGGCACCGTGCCGGAGGTCTGGTCGCACAGCAGGTCCACCTGCCCGCCCATCACGTCGTTGAGCGCCGGGCCGGTGCCCTTGTACGGGATCTCGTTGAGCTTGACGTCCAGTGCCTGCATCATCGCCAGGCCGCACAGGTGCGAGGCCGAGCCCACGCCGGCATGCGCCAGGCTCACCTTGCCCTGGTTCGCCTTCAGGTAGGCGATGAACTCGTTGAGGTCCTTGGGCGGAAAGCCGTTGCGCGCCACGATCACCATCGGCCCGTTGGTCGCCTGGCCGATCGGCTCGAAGTCGTCCACCGGGTGGTACGGCAGGCTCTTGTACATGGCCATGCTGGTGGCATGGCTCACGTGGATCATCAGCAGGGTGTAGCCGTCCGGCTTGGCGTGCGCCACCTTCGCGCTGCCGATGGTGCCCGAAGCACCGGCCGTGTTGTCCACGATGATCTGCTGGCCCAGCGTCTTCTGCATGGCCGCCGCAAACACCCGCGTGATCACGTCACCCGGCCCGCCCGGCGAGTACGGCATCTCGAACGTGATGGTGCGCGAAGGATAGTCCTGCGCCGCAGCGCTGAAAGCGGCGGCGGCCAGGGTCAGCGGCAACAAAGAACGAAGGATTCGAAATCTCATGGGGTTTTCCTCGTGTGCAGGGATATCAGGCCAGCAGGCGCCGGCGAATCTCGACGGGGTCGAACACCGGCAAAGGCTCGGCGCCGCCACCGGGGATGCCGACCTGGGTGGCATTGAGCAGCATGGCCACCATGACGTAAGTGCCCGAGAGCACCGTGAGGTCGATCACCGCCTGTTCCCCCATGCTGGTCACTGCTTCCTGCCACAAGGCATCGGGCACCTGGTGATTCAAGGTCAGTTGCACGCAGAAGTCATAGACCAGCCGCTCGTCGTCCTGCATGGCGCCCGGACGGCGGCACTCCCGCAGATCGGCCATCACGGCATCCGACAGGCCCGCCCGCCGCGCGATGGTCTCGTGCGCCCACCACTCGTACTGCGCGTTGGCAATGCGCGCCTGGATCAGGATCGCGAACTCGTTCAGGCGCTTGTTGACCGAGGTCTTGAAGCGCAGGTAATCGAGCAGATCGAAACACCGCCGCGCCATGTCCGGGCTGCGCAGCAAGGCGTTGTAGGGTCCGCCCAGGGCCGCGCTGGACACCTTGAGGATGTCATCGGCGAGCGGGCGGACTTCGGGCGGCAGGTCGGAGTAAGCAATTTGGGTGAGGCGTTCGGGCATCGCGCGATTCTGGGGGAGCGGGCCCGCTGGGAGGATGAGTGGATACCCCACATCACCGGGGCGGCTTCGAGTCCCAGTTTCCGACCGCGGCAGCAATCGGGGTCGGATCGCGATAGCAATCGGGGTCGGATCGGAACGCAGGCAAGGCAGCAATCGGGGTCGGATCGGAATTCAGGAAAGTAACGTGGCCGGAGACTGTGATGTCGTACGAAATTCCGCTCCGACCCCGATTGCGCTGGTGGAGGACGCAAAGCCTTCCTCGAGAATCATTCGGCTGCGGAAACCACCGGCAGTCGCATCGTGAAGACGGTTCCGTTTTCGCGGTCGGATGTGACGTCCAGCGCGCCGTGGTGGCCCAGCGCAATTTCGCGAGCGATGAAGAGGCCCAGCCCCAGATTGGTCGAAGGGATATCCGGCTTCGCAGCGGACTTGGCGGACAACTGAACCAGCGGGTCGAAGATGACCTGCAGTGAGTCCGGCGAGATCGGCTCACCCATATTCTTCACGTCTATGGCCATGGCCTGCCCCTCGGTGCGAACCGTCAGAGTGATCGGCGAGGCGGGGTCCCCGTGCTGCACCGCATTGTTCAGCAAGTTCGAAAGCGCCTGGCGCAAGCGCGCGTGATCGACCAGGCCCATCAGGTCTTCGGGGACGTCCAGCACCAACTGTCGCCCTGGCTGCGCGGATCGCACCTCTTCCACGGCGTCGCGGCAGATGACCAGCAGGGAACACACTTTGGGCTTGATGGGAATGCCTTTGCCCAACTGCGTCCGAGTGTACTCGAGCAGCTCACTGATCATGCCGCTCATTTCCTTGGCGCTTCGCTGGATCTGACCGGACTGTTTGCGCGCGGTCTCGGTGGTCGCGCCTTTTTCCATGAGGTGACTCAGCATGGTGATGGCGCTCAGCGGGCTGCGCAGATCGTGTGCCAGGATCGCCATGAAAGTGTCGCGCGACAGTGCGAGTTCGGCCGCATAACGGGAGGTCGATTCCGCAACGGCCTGGTCCACGGCCTCGTTGAAGCGGATCATGTCTTCGAAGATCGCCGAGTGCATCTCCCTTGCGTGGTGGTTCGTCCACAAGCGGATGACGCTGGCGCGCAGAGCCCGGTATTCGGCGCCCAACTGGTTCAGGTCGAACCCGCTCAGGTGGCGCAGCGCGCCGTGCGTTGCTGCCGCGGTCTCGCGGGTGGACAGCGCGGGCGCCAAGCCCTTCGACTTGTCGGCTCGCGCCGACGCCGTCTGGCTGGAATCGATGTCCTTGGCAATGGCCAGCAGGATCGGCTTGGCATGGTCGCGCAGCGCCATGGCGCTCATGGTCGAAGCCGCGGGTTCCATCGTGGTGGCAAAGGTCTGCCATTCCTTGACGATGGCTTCCATGTTCTCGGTGATGAAGCGCGAAAGCGTCATGCGTGTGACGGTAGGTAGTGACTGCGATAGCCGATCAGGGGTTCTAACACAGGGGGGTATCGGCCGCGTATCCGGGGCTACCGGCGGAACGGCTGAGCACGTAACCATTCGTGCCAATGCCCGATTGCGTTGGTGGAGGACGGAAGGTCTTTCTCCGGCAACACCGTCAACGGGGTCAGAGCACGATTTCGTACCAGACCCCCTCCTCCGTCAACACCCTCGTCCTGAATCGTGATCTGACCCCGTTGACTCGCGCGCTCCGGCCGCATTGCTGTCCTGAATCGTGATCCGACCCCGTTGCCTCTGGGTAGACCAAGGGATACTGATCAAAATGGCTACGGCCGGCAGTACCATTCCGCCGGCGCCGCTGTGCCGCGGCAGGCAGCGCTGCTCAATGAGCCGCCGGTACATCGCGGCGAGCGCGAGTCGGCACAGGGATATCTTGTCGGCTCAGTACCGGCTAAGTTTGCTCCCGTAGTCTCTTCACCACGCAAATATCTGCGCAATTTCGGAGAAGCACCATGCATCGCTACAGCAAACTTTCCCTTCTGGTCGTCGCACTCGCCACCGTCGGCACCGCTGCCTATGCCGCCCAAAGCATGGAGAACGATGCAATGGCCATTGCCAAAGCCAAGATTCCGCTCGCCCAGGCTGTCACCACAGCCGAGCAGCATGCCAACGGCAAGGCGGCACGCGCCGAGTACGAGAAGTCCAAGCAAGGGTGGGTCTATGACGTTGAAGTCGTCAGCGGGGCCAAGGTCTTCGATGTCAAGGTCGATGCCGACAAGGGCACGGTCATTTCATCGGCCGAAGACAAAGCGGATCGCGACGACGACCACGACAAACAAGACTGACCCTTACGCCAGCATGGCCGGTCTGGTGCTGGCATTGCTGGGACTTCCGGTGGCACGGGCGCGCATCTATCTTGGGGTGCATTTCCCGCTGGACATGGCTGGGGCCGCCTTGGTCGCAGCCTTGAGCGCCTGGCTGGCCTTCCGGGAGGTGCGGTGGTTCATGCCCCCGGCCTACAGCGCGGCCACCCGCATCCATCGCCAGCTCTTTGGCAAGCTGATTCAACTTGGATGGGTACAGCGGTAGGCACCTATGCCTGCCCTAAGTCTGTCGGGTCAGACTCTTCGCCATATCCCCTTCCCGTTGCCGGAGCACGCCATGAATACGCTGTCCACAGCATCAACACCGAACTGGCTCAACAAGGTACCAGAGGTCACGCTGTTCTTCTGGGTCATCAAGATGATGTCCACCACGGTTGGGGAAACCGCGGCAGACTATTTGAATGTCAACCTCCATCTCGGCTTGACCGGCACCTCGGTCGTCATGGGAGCGCTTCTGACCATTGCACTGTTCTTCCAGATTCGCACGAAGCGTCATGTGCCGTCAATTTACTGGGTCGCCGTGGTGTTGATCAGCGTATTCGGTACCCTGATTACCGACAACCTGAGCGATAACCTGGGCGTGCCGCTGGTGGTTTCGACTGGCGCATTCAGCGCAGCGCTGATTGCGACATTTGCCGTGTGGTACGCCAAGGAAAGAACCTTGTCGATCCACGCGGTGGATACGGTCAAGCGCGAATTATTCTATTGGACCGCCATTCTTTTCACTTTTGCATTGGGCACGGCAGCAGGTGACTGGGTGGCCGAAGGACTGAATCTTGGCTACAGCAACGCGGCATTGCTGTTTGGCGGCCTGATTGCCGCAACCGCCTTTGCTCACTACGTTTTCAAAGCCAATGCCGTTGCATGTTTCTGGATGGCCTATGTTCTCACCCGTCCCTTTGGCGCGTCCTGCGGCGACCTGCTGTCGCAACCGGCAAGCAATGGCGGCCTTGGCCTCGGGACGGTCGGCACCACCGCCATTTTCCTTGTCACGATCACGGGTCTGGTCGCTTATCTTTCAATCGCAGAGAAGAAGCTCAATGCACAGCGCGCCCTGAATTTCGATTTATTGAATGAAATATGAATAACTCAACCAAAGATGCCCTGAGCAAAGTGCCAGAAGTCACGCTGATATTCTGGGTCATCAAGATTGCCGCAACAACGCTTGGGGAAACAGCTGGGGATGCGGTATCCATGTCGATGAACCTCGGGTATCTCGTCGGAACCATTATCTTTGCGGCGATCTTCCTGGTTGCCGTGATTGCCCAGATCAAGGCCAAAGGATTCCATCCGTTTCTGTACTGGACGACAATCATTGCCACAACCACCGTTGGGACGACTTTGGCCGACTTCGCAGATCGTTCGCTTGGAATCGGGTATGCGGGTGGCTCATCATTGCTTGTTACGCTGCTGCTCGCTTCGCTGTTCATCTGGCATCGCTCGCTCGGCTCGGTATCGGTGGCTTCCATCAGTTCGCCGAGGGCCGAGATGTTCTACTGGGTGACGATCATGTTCTCTCAGACGCTGGGAACGGCACTGGGCGACTGGACGGCAGATACAGCCGGACTTGGCTATACCGGAGCGGCCGTTGTGTTCGGTGCATTGCTGTCAATCATTGTGGTCGCCTACTACTGGGCCCATGTTTCCCGTACCCTCTTGTTCTGGGCTGCATTCATTCTCACGCGCCCGCTCGGGGCTGTGGTGGGCGACTTTCTGGATAAGCCGCACAGCGCCGGTGGTCTGGCGCTCAGCCGATATTCGGCTTCGGCTACCCTGCTTGCATTCATTCTGACCAGCATCCTGTTTTTCAGGCAAAGAGCCGCCAGAAAAGCGCATTGAAACAGTGTCACGGTTGAAGGAGGGGCAATGCGGGTTTTGCTGGTCGAAGACGACCCCATGATCGGGGAAGCCATTCAAGGGGCGTTGAAGGATGCCTCGTATGCGGCGGACTGGGTAAAGAACGGTCCAACCGCCCTCACCTCACTGGGTTGCCAGCACTACGACCTGATCCTGCTCGATCTGGGCCTGCCCGGCATGGACGGGCTCGAGGTTCTGACCACCATCCGTGCCAAGGACAACCCGGTCCCTCTGCTCGTCATCACTGCCCGTGATGGATTGGATGACCGGCTTCGCGGTCTGGATGGAGGGGCCGACGACTATGTGCTCAAGCCTTTTGAGATGGCAGAGTTGCTCGCCCGCATGCGCGCCGTCCTGCGTCGCAAAGGGGGAATCGCCTCTCCCGTCTTGAGTAACGGCACCGTGTCGCTCGATCCGGCAACACGGGAAGCCGTGGTCAAAACCGGCGAGCCCGTGCAACTCTCCAACCGCGAGTTCGCCTTGCTGCAAGCGCTTCTGGTGCGCCCCGGTGCGATCCTCTCCCGAAGTGATCTCGAAGACCGCATTTATGGATGGGGGGAAGAGGTCGAGAGCAACGCTGTCGAATTCCTGATCCACGCTTTGCGCCGGAAACTGGGCAGCGCCATCATCAAGAATGTCAGGGGGGCGGGATGGATGGTTTCAAAAAGCGGCTGAAAGAGTCGGTTCAGCTCAGACTGTCGTTCTCGCTGTCGCTGGCAATCTTGGCGGTCGCCATCGTGGCGGGCATCTTCTCGTTCGAATCCGCGTTTGACGAGGCCCACGAGCTGCAGGATGACGTGCTGCGACAAGTCGCAGCCTTGTTCGACCGGCAACACCTGCCGCTCTCTCATTTGGGCGACGGCGGCAGGACGAAAGACAGCGATGAAGAGTCGCGCGTCATCGTCCAGTACCTCGACGGTCACGCGGCGGCTCCGAGCGACGTGGACGCCGGGGCACCGCTGCCGCTCCCGACGGCATTGCCCGATGGTATGCACACGCTCAAGGTCAATGGGGAGCCGTTTCGCGTGCTGGTCAAGACGATGACCACCGGCGAACGTATCGCAGTGGCACAGGAAACAGGCATCCGGGACGAAATCGCGCGAGACAGCGCCTTGCGCACGGTGATGCCTTTCCTGATCCTGGTGCCCATCCTGCTGCTGGTTGTGGCCGACCTGGTGCGCAAGATGTTCCGCCCCATCGCGTCCCTGGCCGCCGAAATCGATCAGCGTGGCGAGCAGGAACTGCACCCCGTGGAGGAAAGCCATCTTCCCATGGAGGTTCGGCCGTTTGTCGTCGCCATCAATCGCCTGCTCGACCGGGTTGCGCGGTCGATGGAAACCCAGCGCCGTTTTGTCGCGGATGCCGCCCATGAGCTTCGATCCCCCCTGACGGCCTTGTCCTTGCAAGCCGAACGGCTGGCCAATGCGGATATGCCAGAGCTTGCGCGAGAACGGTTGCTGGCACTGCGTCAAGGCATAGAGCGCGGGCGGAATCTGCTGGATCAGCTTCTGACTTTGGCCAAAGCGCAATCCGGACCGGACTTGCCGAGATCGCCAGTCTCAGTGCAGCAAGTCTACCGGCGTGTTTTGGAAGATCTCCTGCCGCTGGCTGAGGCCAGGCACATCGACATTGGTGTTGATGGTGACAAGGATGCCCAGGTTCTGGTCAACGAGGTCGATCTGACGGCGGTGATCAAGAACCTGGTCGACAACTCCATTCGCTACACACCGGATGGTGGACGAGTTGATCTTTCGGTGGCCATCGACGATCAGCATGCGATCCTGCAAGTGAGGGATTCCGGCCCCGGTATCCCGCCTTCGGAACAAGAGCGGGTTTTTGATCCGTTCTACCGCGTTCTTGGAAGCGATGAAGTCGGGTCTGGTCTGGGGCTTTCCATCGTCAAAGCAATTGCGGATCGCATGGGGGCCGCTGTTCGATTGGGATATTCCGACGAGAAAACCCAATCGGGTCTCTGCGTCACAGTGCTTATCCCGAAGGCCTGTTCTGGTCAAGGCAGCTGATGGGCGCCCCAGCTCGAGGCCCAGGGACAGTGACCGGCTGAGGACAGCAATCGGGGTCGGATCGGAAGTCGCGAGCGCGATAGCAATTGGGGTCGCATCGCAGCGCCGGACTGCGGACAGCAATTGGGGTCGGATCGGAATTCAGGACAGGAACGTACCCGGAGCGCGCGGTGCTGTACGAAATTCCGCTCCGACCCCGATTGCGTTGGTGGAAGACGCAAAGCCTTTCTCCGGCAACACCGTCAACGGGGTCAGAGCACGATTTCGTACCAGACCCCCTCCTCCGTCCACACCCTCGTCCTGCATCGTGATCTGACCCCGTTGTCTAATTGGCCGTATAAAATACAACTTAAAACAATTTACGGCCAATGGACTTCCTCCCGCTTTCGGACAACGCCGCGCGCCAGCTCATCGATTCGATCACGGTCTTCGATGAATTCAGGCGCGTGCAGGCGCAAGCGCGCCGGTACGGCGGCGGCATGTACTGGAAAAAGCAGGGCGACTACGAGTACCTCGTCAGGACGCAGCCCGATAACAAGCAGAGCCGTATCGGCCCCCGCTCCGCCGAAACCGAGGAGACGTTCAACGAGTTCGTCAGCCAGAAACGCGATCTTGAAGCCCGGCTCAAGTCACTGCGCGAAGCACTGAAAGACGCCGAGCGCCTGAACAAGGCATTGAAGGTGGGGCGCGTGCCGTCGCCGGTGCTGGCCGTCCTGCAGGCCATCGAGGACGCGGGCCTGGGCGAGCACTTCGCCGTGGTGGGCACCCACGCGCTGTATGCCTATGAAACCGCGGCCGGTGTCCGCATTGTGCAAGGTGCGCTGGCGACCCAGGACGTGGACCTGCTCCGGGACGCCCGCAAGCAGGTACGCTTCGTCACCGACCTTGGCAAGCTGGAAACGTCGATGCTGCATGTGCTGCAGCGCGCCGACCCCACGTTCCAGCGCAAGGAAGGCCAGAACGAGACGGCCATCAACGCCAAGGGTTTCGAAGTCGATTTTCTGCGACGCCAGCCGGAGGGGGATGACCCTCACCCCTTCCGCTTCTCCGACGACGAGGACGACCTGTGGCCGGTGCAGGCTGTGCGGGCGCCCGTGCTCACCAACGCGCCACGCTTCGATCACGTGGTGGTGTCGTCCACCGGGCGAATGGCTCTGATGCGCACCATTGCCCCGGCATCGTTCGTCGAATTCAAGCGCTGGATGGCCAAGAAGGCACAACACCGGGCCGAGGCGAAACGACGGCGCGACTTGCGCCAGGCGGAGATCGTGCAGAAGCTGCTGGATGAAGGACTGCTGGTCGCTCAGCAGTGAAGAAACCCGTGGCAGGTGTCGGGTTTGGGTTCTCCCCGGCGCGGCAGCAATTCGGGTCGCGACCGGGACAGCCGCGGATCAACTCCCCTTCACCGCCCGCGGCCGGCCCGGCACGCCCATTCCGCACTCCAGGCCGCGATCCCAGTGGCCCAGGTCCGCTGCCGCGCGATAGGTGGTCTGCAGAAAGCGCAGCAACGCGGCATCCGGGTCCAGCGACGTCCGCACGACCTCGTAAGGCAACAGCCACTCGCCCATCTCCGCCACCCACACCGCGCCCGCGGGCTCGATAGCGGCCTGCGCGAAACCCGGCGGCGCCGGATACGCGTAGGAGTAGAACGCCGCCTGCGGATAGGCATCGCTGCCGGGCCAGAAACCGGCGCTGCTCACCTCGTGCGAGTAGGCCTCGCGGGTGACCGCATCGGGCAAGCCGGGGATGCCGCCCGGATGCGGCGGCGCCGGCCGGCCGGAAAAGCGTGTGACGGCCAGGTCGAAGCTGCCCCAGAAGAAATGCACCGGGCTGGCCTTGCCGAGGAAACCGGTGCGAAACAGCCGGAACACGCGCGTCGCCTGCACCAGCGCGCGCCAGAACGCGTTGACTGCGGCCGGGTCGTACGAGGCGTGCAGTTCATCGTCCGGAAAGCGGATCGGCGCGGCCACTTCGTTCGGCAGCTCATTGATCCGCACGTCGACCTGCACCGCCCGCAGCTCGCCCATGAGGCGCTGATAGAACGCCGCCACCGACGTCGGTTCGAGCGCGAAGCGGCGATCCGGCGCCTGCGAAGTGCGAATGACAAGTTCATCCTCGACCAGATCGAAATCGATCTCCATCACGTCGCCGCGCGGCGTGTCGATCGGCGAGGTGCCGAGCCCATGCGCATTCACGTACAGAGGCACCTGCCAGCCGTGATTGAGCCACGGCGTCAGCGCCAGGCGCACCTTGCCGACGATCTGCGTCCACAGCTGGAACGTGGCGGCCGTCTCGCGCCACGCGGGATAATTCAATGGCGGCCAGGGCTGGATCGCGCTCATCGGGGGGGCCTCCTCGAACTGGAGCCGGGAACTGTACGCCGACGCCGCGAAGATCGCTCGTCCACCCGGCGAGAACGAGCTCAGCGATTCAACAGTCGAGCATCGGCCCCAGCGCGATTCCGCCGGACCTGCGCTAGCGCAAAGACATTTCCGGCACCGCGCATAGTCTGAACTTCGACAAGGAGCACAGGAGCCCACCATGAAACCCAAAGCACTCGTCTGCGCCCTCGTGGCGACGTCGCTGGCAACGGCCGGTCCGGCATTCGCCCAGGCCGACAATCAAGAGAACCTGGACAGGAATTTCCAGCAGATCCAGCGTGCCCAGGAGTGGCAAGCACGGCACGGATACCAGCCACCACCGGGGATGCGTGTCTACCCGGCGCCCGGACAGCCCGGATACCAGCAGCCCGGCCATGGCCCGCGCACGGATGGGCGTCGCTACGACGAGTACGGCGCCGGCCCCGACCACAATTTTCATCCGGGCGACCGCTTGCCGCCGCAATATCGCAACTACAACTATGTGGTCAACGACTGGCGGGGCCATCACCTGAGCCCGCCGCCTCCGGGCTATCAATGGGTGCAAACCGGCGCCGACTACGTGCTGATCGCTATTGCCACCGGCCTGATCGTCCAGCTGCTGCTGAACAACTGACGGACTGGCGCGCGGCGGGATCGGAATTCGCGACCGACGTAGCCATCGGGGTCGACCGCGATAGCAATTGGGGGCGGATCGGAACTCGGGACCGACGTAGCAATTGGGGTCTGATCCGAATTCAGGACAGTAGCCTGGTCGGAGCGCGCGGTGCTGAACGAAATTCCGCTCTGACCCCGATTGCGTTGCCTCAGCCCGGGGGATACCTGGCCAGAACCCGCCGCTTCAGGGCTTCGTCTGCGCCGTGTTCGCCGATGTCCCAGTCCACAAAACCGTGCAGATCCTGCGCCAGTTCGGCGATCACATCGCGCAGCTCCAGCGGCTCCAGCCACTGCGGCGGGATGGCCTGCACGCCGAGCATGGTGCCGAGCAGGTTGCCGGTGATCGAGCCGGTGGAATCCGAATCGCCGTCGTGGTTGACGGCCATCAGCACGCCTTCGCTGAAGCTGCCCGCCACCAGGGCGCAGTAGAGCGAGATCGCCAGGGCCTCCTCGGCCACCCAGCCCTCGCCCAGCCGGGCGATCGCCAGGTCGTGCCGCGTGCCCGTCCGCGCCAGCCGCTCGGCGTGTTCGATGGCCGCCAGCGTTTCCTCGTGCCCGGGCCGGGAGTGAAGGCATTGCTTGGCGGCGTAAACGGCCTGCGCCAGGGTCGCGCCGTCCGCCAGCGCCAGGATCATGACGGCCAGCGCGCCGCCCGCGAGCTCGCCGGTCGGGTGGCCGTGGGTGATGCCCGCCACCTGCGTGCCGGTCTCGAACGCCAGCTGCGGGCTCCATCCCAGCCGCCACGCGAACAGGCCGACCGGCGCGACGCGCATCACGCCGCCGCAGCCCTTGCTGTTGTTGATCGCCGGCTCGTCCACCGACAGCATCGCACGTAGCGCCGAAAGGCAGGTCAGGCCCGGTGCGCGGCGCTGATGAAGCTCGCGGTGCCCGAACAGCCATCCGTTGTCCCCGGCATCGGCCTCCAGCCTGGGCCGGCCCCGCTCGCCCTGCGTGCGCAGCCAGCGCAGGTAGGCATACGCCACCATCGCCCTCGGCGAAGAATCCGCGCGAAACCGCGACCGGACCCAGGAGCGGATCAGGCCTTCGGCGGTGAACAGCGTCATCTGCGTGTCGTCGGTGATCCGGGCCACGCCGTCGGCGCCGGGCGCATGGCCGCGCACCCCGGCGGGGCCGAACTGGCGCAGGATCTGCTCGAGCTTCATGAATTCAACCGGAGCGCCGAGCGCGTCGCCCACGGCGCCGCCGAGCAGGCAGCCGGCAAAACGATCCTGCGGATCGCGGTGTTCCATCTCATTCCCTCTTCTCGTTGTTGGTCTGAGATCCCATGGTCGCGTCACCCGGGCTCGCGGCGTGACCCTTGCCTACTGTTCGTTTCGACAGAACGGAGCAATCGGGGTCGGATCGGAATTCAGGACCGACGTAGCAATTGGGGTCGGATCGGAATTCAGGACAGTGATGTCGCCGGAGCACGCGGAGCTGAACGAAATTCCGCTCCGACCCCGATTGCGTTGCCTCAGACATACCGACAAGCCAGCGCCAGGCCCGCCTGATGCACTTTGCGCTTGAGGTCTACGGGCGCCATGACCAACACGTCGGCGCCGAACTTCAGGATGTCGCCAAGAATCTCCCTTTCATCCGAATACGGCACCGACAGCACATAGCTTCCGTCCGCCTCGTCCCGGCTCTCCTGCAGCGGATGCCACTGCTCTCCCCTCACCCACCGCGCCCGCTCGGGCGTGAACTTCAGCACGGCCCAGGCCTTGGGCGCGCCGCCGAAAATGCCGTAGCTGACGCTCAGCACCTCGTCGATGCGCCTGGCCGCAATCTCCTTGGCCTGGGTGTCGAGCACGTGCACCTGCGTCAGCGCATCGACCGAGAAGCTGCGCAGATCTTCGCGCAGGTGGCACCAGGCATCCAGGTACCAGTTGTCGCGGTAGTGCACCAGCCGCTGCGGCGACAGCTCGCGCTCCAGCGTCTGGCCGTTCTGGCGGTTGAAGTGCGTGACCTTCAGGCGCTTGCGCGCCAGCGTGGCAGCGGCCACGGCTTCGAAGAACTGCGCGGCCACGCGGCGCTTGCCGGCATGGACGATGCGAATGCGTTGCGCGATGTCCTGGCCGGTCAGGCCATGCCGCTCCATCAATTGGGTGAGGCGCTCCTGCAATGGCCGCAGCTTGGGGCCCAGCAGGCCGGGCGCCAGCTGGGTCATCAGGTGCTGGATGGTGACCAGCGCCAGGATCTCCTGCTGGTTGAACCAAAGCCCCGGCAACTCGCTGTCGTCGTGGCCCTGCTCCATGACATAACCGCCGCGGTCGCGGTCGAAGCGGATGGGTACGTGGAGCTGGTCGCGCAGCTTGGCGATGTCGCGCTTGAGTGTGGCCCGCGAGATCTCTAGCTTTTCCATCAGGTCTTCGGCGGAGACGGCCCCGCGGCTGCCGAGCAGGCTCTTGTACTGATAGAAACGGACAACCTCGCTCATTCCCGCCGAACCTCATTCTTGCTTTTCGAACCCATCACCCGCGGCGTTCTTCGCGCCGTCAGGGCCTCGCTGCCAGCGAAGGGGCCCCGTATCCTGAGCTGTTGCGCCCGAGCCGTATAGGGGAATTTTGCGTAAACGGAAAGAGGTACAGGTGCGCCTCAAGCCGCGCCGCTGACCAGCTGCCGCACTGCGTCGGCCACCCACTGGAACGCCACCCGCTCCTGCTCGAGTCTCAGTTGCGGCCGGATGCGGTTGTCGCGCAGGTCATCGAACACGCCCCGCTCGTCTCCGGTGAGTCGGGGAAGATCGTGAAGCACCTGATCGCCTTCCACTCCCCAATGCACCTCGTGTGCCATCAACGTATCGCGGTCCATCAGAAAGGAGGCCACGTGCTCGAAGCGGCTGCGCAGCTGATCGAGGATGGCAAAGCCATGCGTGTCGATGTCGCCCCAGTAATGAAGATCGCAGCCAGCCAGCCATCGCGCCTTTGTCAGGCCGTCCCAGCCATAGCCGGCGCCGAACACCACGATGGCATCAATGGCCGGCGGAAACGCGAGGAAGTTGGTCTCGTTTTCGGTAATGAAAACTCGCCGTACCGGTACGCGCAGGCTGGCGAAGCTTTCGGCATCCAGCGCAAGGTCCGGCAGTGCGGCACCAGGCAGCAGCGCGATGCGCTCATCCAGCACGCGGAAGCGGATTCGAGCCGGCTTCTCCCGAAACCCGTAGCGCCCAGCAAATTGGTTGATGCCCGCCCGTCCAATGTCAATGAGCTGCGGAGCCAGAGCAAGATCCAGCAACTCGGACAAGACATCGCGATGCTTCTCGATGAACTTGCTGTCCACCCCGGGCACATCAACCTGGCGCAGGTAGATGCCAGGACGCGGATGATCGCGCAGCCAGCGCACGACAGCGAGCAGGCGCGGCCATTGATCAGCCACGTCGATCGCCTGCAGCGGACGCCTGGCCAGCCACGGCAACACCTCGACGACGCCACTGCGTGTGAGCTCCACCATCTCCACCATTCGTGCTGCGTCACGCCGCTTCGACAGCAGCGTACACGCGTCATCCAGGGAATCCACCCAGACCTCCGCCGGGAGACGCTGCCGGCCCTGGATGCGGTGTCGCACTTCCCGCCACTCGATCCGGATGTGCGGCGTGCAAGCAATTTCGCCACTCCAGGTCCGAACCGCCTCGAAGCGGTCGCTCAACTCGGTTGAACTCGGACCCTTCAACGTGAGTCGTCGCGGAAACGCCGCCTCCGCTGTGACCAGCGGCCGCAGCAGTTCCCCGCGCTCCCAGAGCCGAGCGAGCTGTGCCTTCAGGTCGGCTGACGTTGTCCAGCTCATCCCGTTGCACCCGTGCCAGCCGCCGCCGACAAACCTTCGGCTGCATGCGCTGCCTTCTGCGCCCGGTATTCCTCGATTGTCAGCGTGCGCAGCTTCGACGCGCGCCCACCCTCGTTGTGAACGAAGCCGACGCTGGACACGAACGGTTCGATGATGTGAATCTTCTGCAGCGGCGTCACGATCAGCAGCTGCAGGTTCAACTGCTGGAAGAGCTTCAGACCGTACTGCGCCGACTCGTCCGAGCCGCGCCCGAACGCCTCGTCGATCACCACGAAGCGGAACGAACGCGAGCGCACCGCGCCCCACTCCAGACCGAACTGATACGCCAGGCTGGCGGCCAGCACCGTATAGGCCAGCTTCTCCTTCTGGCCGCCCGACTTGCCGCCGGAATCCGAGTAGTGCTCGAACTCCGAATCGTCCTCGCGCCAGCGCTCGCTGGCCGCAAACAGAAACCAGTTGCGGACATCCGTCACCTTGGCAGTCCAGCGCCGGTCCTGCTCCGACAGGCCCTCGCGCCCGCGGAAGCGATCGATGATCGCCTTGACCTGCAGGAACTTGGCCTCGGAATACTGTGCGTCGTCCGAGCCTGTCACCGCGCCTTCGGTGCAGGCCCGCAACTCGCCCTGGAAGTCGCGGATTTCCGCGTCGGGGCTGGTCTGCGTTTCCAGGACGATGTAGCGCCCCGGGTTGTAGTCGATCTGCGTCAGCGACTCGTTGATCCGGGCGATCCGCTCCTTGATCGTCTCGCGCTCGCGCGCCAGCTGCGCATTGAAGTTGGCGATCTCGTTGATCGTGTTGACGTTCAGCAGTTCCTTGAAGCGGGCCTCGAAGCGTGGCAGGTCGTCCCGGTTCACCTGTTCCAGGAACTTTGCGTACTCGAACGCGGCTTCGACGCTGGCATCGATCTCCGCGGTCTCGAGCTTGAACTCCTCCTTGAAGCCCGCCATCGCCTTGATGATCTTCTCGGCCAGCCGCTCCAGCCGCTTCTGCTCGGCGTCGATCTGCGCCTGCAGCCAGGTGCGCACATCCTGCTCACGGTTGTCGCAGGCCTCCACCGTCAACTGGTGTTCGCCCAGCGCCTGGGCGCGCATCGCCTCCAGCCGCGGGACCAATTCCTCGTCTGCCGTCGTGGCGGGCAGAAGAGACCGCGTCTGCTCCCGGAGCGTCAGGGCATCGCTGCGGCGCTGCTCCGCCTTGGAGCGTTTGTCCCGCGCCGTTTCGAGTTCCTTCTCGATGTCGCTCAACGCCTGGCTCACCTCGCGCAGTCGCTCCCCCAATTGCCTCAGCACGTCAGAGGCCGCGGCAAGCCGCTCGCGCTCGTCAGACAGCGCCGCGATCCCGGCGGCGACGCTGCCCCAATCCAGGTCTTCGAAGGCAACGAACTCCTCCAGCCTGGCCAGCGTCTGCAGTTGTCCTTCCAGCTCACGCCGTTCAACCTGAAGCTGCGCGATGCGACTGCCGATCTCGCCAAGGCGCTGCTCCAGCTGGCGGCGCCTGCCTTCCAGCGCAGCGATCTTGGGCGCATTCGTCCAGCCCAGCACATAGCGGCTGCGGTCGTCGATGCGGTGGCGGTCGTCCTTCTCGTGGCGCCCCGTTGGGTCCTTGATCTGGCCGGCCAGGGTGATGGCACGAGCCTCGCGCCGAAACTGCTCCTGGGTCGCGCAGCAGGCTACGTCGAAGCGGTGGGCGACCTCCCGTTCCAGCCAGTCATAGAACGGCGAATCGGGCTTGATCGCCAGCTTGCGCGCCAGCGAATCGCGGTGCAGGTCCGGCAGGTCCGACTGCTTGCGTGCGCGAACATGAAAGTAGACCAGCCGGCCGCGCAGGTGGCTGCGATCGACCCAGTCGACCACGTCCTTGTAATGCGCCTCGGGCACCAGCAGCGAGAGGCCGAAGCCGCGCAGCAAGCGCTCGGCAGCGCCTTCCCATTCACGCTCCTCCTCGCGTACCTGAATCAGTTCCCCGGCAAAGGGCATCTCGTCTGCGGCCAGGCCGAGCGCCGAGCACAACGCGGCACGAATCTGGATCTGCTGATCGTCGATGTTGCTGCGCCGGCGCTTCAGGCTGTCGATCTCGCCGGCAAGCGTATCGTGGTCTTCCCGGCCCTTGCGGAAAGCAAAGTCCTGCTCCCGCTCCTGGTTCTCCAGCGATGCGGCTTGCGAGCGGACCTGCTCCGCGCGATCCGCGAGCAACTTGCGCTGTGCCAGAAAGGCCGCCTCATCGGCTGCCGGCACCTCACCCACCACGCCGACGAGCGCTTCGAATCGCTCGGCCCGCTGCTTGCGCCGATCACGCTCCTGCTCCTTGCGTTTGATGTCGAGAGCGAGCTGCTCCAGGCGATCACCACCGTTGTCGCGGATCGACTGCTCGAGGTCGGCGACCTGTGACTTCATCTCCTCACGCTGTCCTTCGAAACGCCGCACGTGGCTGTCAAGCCGCTCCCACTCGTCCGCCAGCAGTGCCAAGCGTTTTTCCAGCAACCCCAGCTTCAAGCCCGCGAAGTGCCCGCGCAGCGCCTCACGGCAGCGCCGCAGCTCGTCCACCTCCGCGACCAGCGCCGTGTGCCGGCCGCAATCGGCCACCAAGGGTGTGAGCAAGTCACGCTGGCGCTGCGCCTTCAACACAGCCTGGTGGGCACGGTTGAGGTCGTCGACGTGCGCGATCAACGCCTGGATGCGCGGCGCCACGTCGAATGGCTCCAGCATGTGGCTGCGCACGAACTCCGTCAGGTTTCCCACCGACTTCATCGACACGGTCTGATGAAACAACTCCAGCGCCTGGTCGTTGTCGATGCCGAAGCGCCGCCGGAACCACGCGCCATACTTGGGGAAACTGTCCTCGATCTCCGCACCAGTGGACCGCAGCTTCTTGCGCAGCTGCGCGATATCGCGGCCGAAATGCGCGAAGTCCGCCGCGATCGACAGGTCTCGCTCGGCGCCCACGAAGAAACGGGCCGGCTGCCCCTGCGGCTCCTTCATCCAGAACACTTGCGCCAGCGTGACGGTCTGGTCATACCCCGCGTTGTGGAACACGCCCAGGATGACCGAGTAGCTGTTGTGGTCGCGCAGGCTCACCGGCCGGGCCGTGCCGGTGACCTCGTTGCGCTCGGACTTGTAGTGCCCAAGCACGTACGAGCGAAGCGTGCGCTCCTGCCGGTCGGCCCCCGCGGCCTTGTTGTACGCAATGCGCTGCGCCGGCACCAGCAGCGTCGTGATGGCGTCCACCAGCGTGGACTTGCCCGAGCCGATGTCACCGGTGAGCAGACTGTTGCGGCCATCGAGCTGCAGCGTCCAGACCCGGCCGTCGAAGGTGCCCCAGTTGAACACCTCGAGCCGCTTCAAGCGGAAACCGGACAAGGTGTCGTCGGCCAGGAAATCGAGGCCGAGGGACCGCGGCTCATTCATCCGTTGCTCCCGCAGTGGGGTCCGAACCGGCGAGCTGGGCCCGATATGCGGACAGCCGCGCATCGAAGTCCGCCAGCCACTGCGCATCCACGAACGCCTTCAGGATGCGACGCACCTCGAAGGCGGCGGGCGCTCCCGTCGAGCCGCTGGCAGGCTTCAGACGCCGCAGAAACCCGAGATCCACGACCTTGTTGACGTGCGATTCGATCTGGTCGATCAGCCTGGCTTCGTTGCTGCTGTCAGGCAGGAAAACGCGCACCAGCTCCACGATCTCGTCGCGTGTCAACACCAGTCGGGTGTCGCCTCCGCCCGCATCGAACTCGGCCAGTTTCTTGCGCAGCAGCGCCAGCAAGAGGCTGACCGGAAACGCGAGCGGCCGGCGCGCGATCAGGCGCGGAAAACGCGGCGTTCCTTCTGCATCCGCCGGCTCGGCCCGGCTCTTCAGGAAGGCATACCCTTCGGCCTCGTCCAGCACCAGGTCCAGCCCGACCACCGCAACGTAGTCGCGTACCCGCGCCTGCAGGTTCAACAGCGAGCCCCACATCTGTTCATCCCCCTCGCGGTAGATCACGCCTTTCAGCAGCGTGATCGCGAGCGCCGACAGATCGGGCTGCGATGTCGGGCCCGAAGAGGCCGCTGGAGCGTCGGCTGCTGACTGTTCTTCGATCATGACTACCTCACAAAGATGACCCGCGGCAGCCGAGCCTGCCGGCGCAAGGTGGCGCCGTCTTTCCCCACGGCATCCCACGCAATCAGATCCGCCCTTTCCTCGTCGACCACCGCCTTGAAGGATTCGACGCCCAGCTGCAGATAGGCCACCAGCTCCGCCAGGCCCTGCTCCAGCGGCTGCCCGTCGACGAGCTCGCGCATGGTGATTTGCGCCCTTGCTTGCAAGGCCTGGCGGATATGGCGCACCAGCCGCGCCTTGTCGACCACCACCTGGCCGTACAGCGCCGAGGAATCGACGTCGTCGTCGTCCTGATCGAGGGCCATATCGGCAATGACAGGTTTGAGTGCCGGTGTGTACAGCGGCCGCTCCATCGGCAGCTCGATGGAGGCAGAGGGTTCCGCGATGGTCATCACCTCGCCCGGCGGTGGTGCTTGCCGCACGGCCAGGGCTTTGCTCTCGATGCCGTGCAGGATGTCCATGATGCGGCGGTTCTCCAGCCAGGCCTGGTCGTCGAGAAAGCGCCGCAGCTGCTGCGAAAGCTGCGCCACGGTCCGCTGCGTGTGTTCGCCGGCTTCCAGCCAGTCGTAGTGCACCCGCCGCGTGCGGGCGTCCGGCTTGAGGTCCGCCACCGGCGGCAGGGCCAGCACCCGGTCCAGCAATTCGGTCAGCTCCTCCTGCCTGCGGCTGGACATCAGGAAGTCCCAGAACGCACGAAAGCTCCTGCCTTGATCGGAATCGCCGATCGCATCGCGTTCGCCCATGATCTCTTCCAGCAACGCTCCCTTGGCACCGTCCCAGAGGGCGATGCGCTCGCGGACCTTGCGATCGAGTTGGCGGAAGTTGTGCTCCACCTCTCGAAAGTCGGTCAACAGCTCGCGCGCGAGCTGCATGAACTGCTGGAAGCGGTCCTTCAGCGCCGTGTCGTCGAGCAGCGCCACGTCGCCGGCCAGCACCCGTGCAATCTCGCTGTCGATCTCGTCGCGCCGCCGGTGCAGCTCGGCAAGCCGCTTGGCGGGGTCCGACTCGCTGCCCGCGCTCATCTGCTTGAGCAAGTCGAACAGCGTGAGCAAGCGTGACTCGGTGCCGACGAAACTGCGCTCGGACAGCTGACCCAGCCAGGCGATCGCCTTCTCCGTCGCCGGCGTCAGATCGAATTGAGGCTCGTCGGTACCGGGGCGATAGAACTTGCGCAACCAGCCCTTGTCCGGCGCCGCCCAGTCGTTCAGGTAGTCGAGTGCCGCCTTCGGGAACGCCTCCTCGCCGATGACCTGACGCAATGCGTACAACTCGTCCTCCAGCGTCTCGGCCAGGTCCGCCGCCGCCATCACGCGCACGTTGGGCGCGACGAACACCCGATGCAGAAAGCTCGCCACCATCGCGGCGTGGTCCGAACGCAGCAACCGCCACGCGGGGTGGTGGGTGCGCAGGGCGTCGAGGGTGGCGAAGTCGAGGGACACGGGCGGCGATTTTACGCGGCGGTGGGGGTGGCGCTCGGGCGCAATCGCCAATGACGCACTCGGTGAGCGTCTTCAGACACGCGGCAGGTGCCGACGCTTTTGACCGCAGCGATAAAATCGCACGCTGGCGCACTGTTGGTGCAATCCGATCACCTCCTCGATGCAGCTCGACATCTTTGAGAACAGCCGCGACGTCATGCTGCGCAACGACGTCATTACTGCGCTGTAGCGGCGCGACGCGGCCGCCGCCCGTCTGGCCTTGGAAACCCTTGCCGGCGACTGGTAGGCCGCGGCCGAGGCGGTGGAGCGCATCGAGTCGTGGCGCCGGATTCCGGTCCCGCTCGCCTGGATGGTGCAAGCGCGATTGCAGTTGTACGGGCTGCAGGCGACGTGGGGGATGGTCCTGACCTGGCGGCTGCTCTGGCCTTGGCGCAACCGTCGCAGCACAGCGCCGCGGAACAGGCCATGCGCGTGCTGATCGAGCTGCTCGGCCTTGAACGCCAAGGGAGACATCATGAGGTTGTCGCCCGCCGCAAGACCTTGCGCGACCTTAATCCGTCGCTGTACGCGGAGTACTTGAAGGCGCGCTGATGGGACGATCCGCTCTGCGTTGGTGGAGGATGGACGGACTTTCTCCGGCCAGAACGTCAACGGGGTCAGAGCACGATTTCGTTGGAAACCACCCTCTCCGTCCACATCCCTTTCCTGAATCGTGATCTGACCCCATTGCCTCACCGGCCCCGGACCGGATGGCATCCATGACATCGAGCCGCGACGCTTCTGTAGTCAATCAGGGACCTGGGCGTGGTGAGTTCACGCCACGTCATCTACCGGCGGCTTGCCACACGCCCTCGTCCAGCCACGATCTCCGCCGGCTTCGCGCCGGCCTCGGCAAACGCCTGACGCATCCGACCCGGAAATTCGCATTGAGCATAGGCGCGGCAGAGGGCACGCCAGCCCTGCTCCAGGCGACGGCGCCACCCTGGCCCCCGTCCATGCATGTCCTGCCACATCTCGGCGACATCTTCGGGCTGGTGGTCCAGCAGCCAGTCCAACACACTCGCCGACTGCGCCAGGTCCTTGTTGGCTTTCACGCGCTGCGCCACTGGGCGCTCGCCGTACACCAGCAGCTTGTGCAGCGCGTAACGCTGCGGCTGCGGCAGGTCGACCACGATGGGCCCGCTGCGCGCCAGCAGCGTGGAGCGCATCGGATCTTCCAGCGACAATTCCATGAACTTCAACGGCTGCATCGTCAGGTTGAACCGGTCCAGTTTGAGTGGCGTGTCTCCCCTGCGGCCGCGCGAAGTCAGGAAATCGAGGTCGAAGTCGGGCTCGTCCGCCTTCGTGTAGGTGGTGCGACTCTGATTGGGGATGAACCCCATCTGCAACGAGTCGATCGCCGCAGGGCCATCCAGGTGCAGGTTCTCGGGCAAGGCCAGCGACAGGTTCGTTCCGGCATGCGCGAAATCCAGGTCGAGCGTCGCGTGCTCGATGCTCCAGTTCACGCCGAAGTGGTTCTGGTAGGCCAGAAACGCATGGGTGCCCACCAGGATGCCGCCGGCGGAAAAAAGGCCGCTCTCCGCCAGCCGCTCGATGACTCGGGCGTGCTTCGGGGGGATGGGGGCACACCCGAGCTCGATGGCCGAGCGGGCCAACGCCACCAAGTGCCTGCGAGCAGCTCTTGCAGCCGGGTCGGCATGACGTTCGATCAGCAGGCGAGTCGCCTCGTCGTCGGGGCCGACATAGGTCTGCACCAGCTTGCCGTCCGCATCCCGGACCTGGTGGTACCAGTATGTCCTGCCTCCCACCCGCTTGCTGGCAAACCCCCCTCGCACGTCGGCCACGCTGCGCCGCAGATCCGCTTGCTGGGCGGCCTGGTGCAAGCTGGCGAACGCCGTCTGGGCGCTCAGGGACAGGTCGCGATAGAGGGTGGACATATTGTTAACTATACTACTTTATAATGCTATGTAGTATAAGTTCAACTATACTACCTACATGAAATTTGTAGGATACCTCCCGGCAGGACCTGCGCTGAGTCTCGGGACGGCAAACACTCCGTCATGAGATCGCCCGAAACCCGCGTGGCTCAGTGGGCCTGCATTCACGGCGGGGGCGATCAAGGCGTGAACGGATTGACCAGTTGCACGCCAGTGCCGGCAAAGTCGGCCACGTTACGCGTCACCACCGTCATGCCGTGTTCGAGCGCCGTCGCAGCGATCATCGCGTCACGGTCGGAGCGCGGGTTCGGCACGTGCATGGCCGCGCACAGCGTCGCCGTGTGCTCGGTGAAAGGCAGGATGCGGCCAGCAAAAGCGGCCAGCACACCCGTGAGCCAGGCGCGCAGGGCGTTGCCTTGCGGCGGCGATTTGCGCTCCAGCGCCAGCACGCCTTTTTCCAGTTCGAGGATGGAGATGGCCGAAAGAAATAGCCGGCTCGCCGGCTGGCCGGCCGCCCAAGCCCGTACCGCAGGAGATTGATTGGGCTTGCCGTGGCGCAACTCGGAAACGACGTTGGTGTCGAGAACGAACATCAGAGGTCGACCTCAAGCGAGATCGGCGGCGCGGAACTTAACCTGCAAGCGCGGGGCTTCGAACTCGACGCTCGCCCCGGACGGGATGGCATCCATGACATCGAGCAGCGACACTTCCTGCTGCCCTGCCAGCTGGTAATAGTCTTCAATCCTCAGCAGCGCAAAGGCGGGCCGCCCACGGTCGGTGATGAACACCGGACCCTTCGCCGCAGCGCGCTTGGCCGCGCCCACGTCGCGCGTGAAGTCGCGGCTTGAAAAGGTGTGAACCGACATCTTTTTCTCCCTTCGTCCGCCTGCGCTTGCAGGCATTCTGCCTCAATGTTTGTATGTTATGACATTGAAAATCAGCTGTCAATCAGGGATGTGCGCATGGTGAGTTCTGCCGTCGTCACGCAGGACGTTGCAGTGGGTCCAAAGCTTCTGGACCAGGGTGCCGGTGTTCATGGCGGAAGCGGATCGAAGGAGTGAAGGCGCGAGAAGGCCTCGAGGCTGAGGATGGGGCAGCCGGAAGTGCCCTCGAACACTTTGGCCAGCGCCCGCAAATCCCCGTCACCCGACACGAGCGCTCGCGCTCTGCCAGCAACCGCGAGATGCAGAAACGGAGCGTCCATCGGGTCGCGACAGTCTGGCACCGGAGGCGGCGGTTGCGGGATGCGCACGCTCTTCACGTATGGCAGATAGTCGGCCAGCAACTCGCCTTGCTCCTGCAAGCTCAGGCGGAATTTCGGGTAGGCCAACACGCGCACCAGTTCCTGCGCCGTCGCCGTGCTCGCCAGGGGCAGCACCAGCCCGCGCTGCCAGGCCAAACGCAGCCGCCCGGCCAGGCCGCCGCCAAACACCAGCGCCGACAACACCACGTTGGTGTCGAGCACCACGCGCAATGGTGTGCTCATGCCTTGCCGGCGCGCTTCCTGGCGGGGGTCTTTTTCGGCTTTGCGCCTGCCTCGTAAGCCGCGGCAGGTTCTGAAGCCGGCGCGGGTGCGGACGCTTGCCGCCTGGCCCAGGCCACCGCAGCGGCTATGTCCGAATCCCCCAGGTTCAACTCCGCCAGCTTGGCACGCACTGCATCGCCACGCTGGATGCGCACCGGGGTCAGGATGATCTGCCCGGCCCTGACTTCCACGTCGAAGTACTCCGTCGCCTCGACGGCCTGCGTGACGCTCTTGGGCAGCGTGAGCTGGTTCTTGGAAGTGATCTTGGCGAGCACGGCGAATGAGTAAAAGTAAGGAATCCTTACTTTAGCGCAAACGTGGCATTTCGTCCAGCGGCGGGATGTGCGCATGGACATCGCTTTCCTGAATCGTGATCTGACCCCGTTGCCTCGCGCGCTCCGGCGGGCATGAAACGGTCGAGCCGCGAGAGCAATTGGGGTCGGATCGGAATTCAGGACAGTGATGCCACCGGAGCGCGGGGTGCTAATCGAAATTCCGCTCTGACCCCGATTGCGTTGGTGGAAGTCGCGAAGCTCTTTCTCCGGCAACACCGTCAACGGGGTCAGAGCACGATTTCGTTGGGGGCCACCTTCTCCGTCTATGTCCCTTTCCTGAATCGTGATCTGACCCCGTTGCCTCGCGTGCTCCGAGTCGACGGAGCAATTCCCGCCCCTCATCCGGCGACCCAGTGCGGCACCGGCCGCGACAGGAACTCGCCGAGCTCGATCCCGTCGCCGCCGACCATCAGGCTGCGCCAGGGTTTGAAAGCGGCGGCGAAGGCCGCCGTGCCGCGATGGGCATGGTCGGCAATTGACAATTTACTCAACGTACTGAGTACATTTACTCAACGTCCCGCGCACGATGGGGACTTCCTGGAAGGCTTGGCACCGCCTGTGAATGCGTGCCCCGCGAATGGGCCAGCTATCGTGAGCTGTCGGGCCAGGCCCACGTAGGGGGATCTTCCGCAAACGGAAGCGGCTACAAAGAGAGGCAGGGGCCTCGTGCCTACGTTGCTGTTCGGCGACGCCTCGCAGCGGCTAAGTCCACAGTGGCGGCCTCCGGTGCTTTGGGAGCCAGCGCCGCCCGGATGGCTGCCGCGTCCGGCTTCGCCTTGGAGTTCCAGCGAACGATACGGTAGCCAGCGCTTGCAAGCATGACATCGCGTTTCGAATCCCTTTCCGCATCATGCGTGCGGTCGTCAAGTTCGATGATCGCGACGATGGAGCCGTCATTCCGCGCCTGCGCAACGAAATCCACGATCTTCTGCGAGAACATGCCGCGCAACCGGAGATAGGCCTTCCCATCGCTTCGCGGAACTGCGGGGTCGAGCAGCGCCCCCATGGCCACCTGAGCGAAGAAACGCAGCTCCGGCATGGCTGCTTCCAAGCGAGCCAGGAACTCCAGCTCATTGACGGTCAGAAGCGGCTTGGCCTTGAACTTGGCACCGGCATCGTCCTTGACGCCTAGCTTGGCCTTCAAGACGGCGAGGCCCAGGGCTGCGGCGCCAACCACAACCGCCAGCGTGATCAAGTTCGACATTGCGCTCATACTGTCCTCCCCTTTACCAGCCGCAAGGCTCGCAGGTCCAGCCGTTGCTGTTAAGGCCGGCCGGCAAACACGAAAAATACTTTGCCTCTCAAGCCTCGGCCTCCACGCCCGCGCCCAAATCACCGGCGATCAGCTTGAACTGCTCCAGTGCCGCCTGCAGGTCTTCGACAATTTCCTGCGCGATCACTTCGGGCGCGGGCAGGTTGTCGCTGTCGGCAAGCGAATCATCCTTGAGCCAGAAGATGTCCAGGCTCGCCTTGTCGCGCGCGATCAGCTCGTCGTAGGTGTACATGCGCCAGCGACCGTCGGGCTTCTCTGCGCTCCATGTTGCCTGCCGCCTGTTGCGGTTTGCCGTGTTGTACAGCCCCACGAACTCGTCCAAGTCTTCCCTCCGCAGCGGATTGGTCTTGAGAGTGAAGTGCTTGTTGGTGCGCAGATCGTAGATCCATAGCTTCTTGGTCCACGGCGTTTCGCTGGCGGGCTTCTTGTCGAAGAACAGAACGTTGGCCTTCACACCTTGCGCGTAGAACAAGCCAGTCGGAAGACGCAGCAGCGTGTGCACGTCGCACTCCTGCAGCAGCCGGCGACGGATCGTTTCGCCCGCGCCTCCTTCGAACAGCACGTTGTCCGGCAGCACCACGGCTGCGCGGCCGTTCGTCTTGAGCAGCGTCTTGATGTGCTGCACGAAGTTCAGCTGCTTGTTGGAGGTGGTGGCCCAGAAGTCGTCACGCTCGATGATGTCTTTTTCTGTTGTCGTGCGGCCGTCCTCACCCACGATCACGGTGCTGCTCTTCTTGCCGAACGGCGGATTGGCCAACACCACGTCGAAGCGCTCACCAGGATCGGCGGCCAGCGCGTCGCCCACAATCACGGGCACCGACTTCTCGGACCCGATGCCATGCAGCATCAGATTCATGGCGCAGACGCGGGCTGTGCCCTGCACCAGCTCGTACCCGGTGAACGCCTTTTCTTTCAAGTGCTTGAGCTGATCGCGCGTGAGGTTCTTGTTCTGGCCCACGATGTAGTTGTGCGTGGTGAACAGGAAGCCGCCCGTGCCGCAGGCCGGATCGCAAATCGTCTCGCCCGGTTTGGGCGCAATGCAATCCACCATGGCCTGGATCAACGCCCGGGGCGTGAAGTATTGGCCCGCGCCGCTCTTGGTGTCCTGCGCGTTCTTTTCCAGCAGGCCCTCGTACGCATCACCCTTCACGTCCGCGCCCAGGATCGTCCACGTCTCGGCGTCGATCAGGTCAGCGATCACACGCCGCAGCTTGGCCGGGTCCTGGAACTTGTTTTGCGCCTTGCCGAAGATCAGCCCCAGCGTGCCCTTTTGCTGACCCAGGGCCTCCAGCACGTGACGGTAATGGTCGAAGAGCTCGTCGCCGTCCTTGGCCAGCAGCGACGGCCATGAGTAAGCGCCTGGCACGATGCTGGCCTGGTTGTGTGGCGGCTGGGCGCGCTCGTCCGCCATCTTGAGGAACAGCAGGTACGTGAGCTGCTCCACGTAGTCGCCGTAGCTCATGCCGTCGTCGCGCAGCACGTTGCAGTAGTTCCAGAGCTTCTGGACGAGGGTGTTGGTGTTCATACGGGTTCGATGGGAGGCAGCGCGGCCACTTTGGCCGCGACCGCGTGACACGCGGCGATCAGGTCGGCCACGATCCGCTCATCGACGTTCAGGTCGCCCTCGTACTCACCGAGGTTGCGGATGTCATGGCATTTGGAAAGCAAGCGCCACACCTCCAGCCCCAGGCCGAGGGTATGGGGCAGCAACTGAAAGACGATGTAGCGATTGCTGGAGCGATAGCCGTGCCAGCGCAGTGCGGCCAGGCAAAGGGCGTGAGCGGCGTTGTAGCCCAGGTCGAATCTGCCCTCGACGGATAGCGCCGGCTGCGAGGCATCCTTCAGCCGCGCCAGAGCCGAGCGTTGCAAGCCGGCAAATTCGCGCGCATCCGGAGGCTCTGCGCGCAGCGGCTTACCCGGACCGGCCAAGTTCTCAAACGCGTAGGTCATCTTCGCCTCCGATCAGCCAGACCTTGGGCTGCGCCAGCACACGCGTAATGAATGCCTCACCCTGCTTGATGCGCTTGGCGAGTTCCTTTTCCGTATAGATCGTCGGATTGACCGCGCGGCCCAACTGCGCGCTGGCCGTCTCCAGCGCGAGAAACGTGTCGCCGTAGCTCACGCTGTCGCTCACGATCATCAAGTCGATGTCGCTGCTGGCCGTGTCCTGCCGCTTGGCCACGGAGCCAAAAACAAACGCCGCCTTGATCTGTGCCGCCATGGGTGCCAACGCTTCGCGCAGTGGTTCTGCCAGGCCCACGGTCTTTCGGGCGATACCGCATAACTCGGCATAAATGGGTGAGTCGGGGTTGGCCTGGTAGTGCTTCTGGTTGCCCACGGCACGGACCGTCACCAGCCCGCTCTGCGCTAGGCGCGCCAACTCGCGTTGGACCGCGCCCGAACCCACCCCAGCCAAGCCAATAAGTTCGGTCGCGTAGAAGCTGCGGTCAGGCTGGCCGAAGAGCAACCCCAGCACGCGTTGCTGCGTGCCGCTGAACAAGGTGGCAGCAAGACTGGTCGACTTAGATTGCGCCGCTGCGGAGGAAGTTTTTATACCCACTTTGGGCATTTTAATACTCAAATTGGGTATGTTACGGGACCGCCTCAGCCTACGGGCGCCGACAGGCGACCGTAGGCTTGGTTGATCAGGTCGGCGACATGCGTGAAGGTGCCCAGCACCGACGGATGCAACATGCGGCTGCCGTGAGCCAAGCTGTTGCGAATGCGAGGCATAGTTTCCACCAGAGTCGAAAGCCAGTCGTCGCGATAGTCCCCCGGGAGTGGCACAACCTCAGCCTCGTCCCATTCAATCGACTCTAGGCCGTTGGCCAGCATCTCCTGCCCCTTTTCCCACGAAACACGGTCCCTGGATGCCATTAAGGCGTGCTGTTCACGCAGTCGAAGGCCTTCGTTGGAAATCAGACCCACTTCTTCTGCCCGCTCGAACAACTCTTTTAGGCCCGGCGGCCGCTGTTGCCAATTCTTTGTGTCGGCTGCAGGCAAGACCTCCGTCAGCCGTTCCCGCAGCGCAAACTCCAGCGTGCTCAGTGCATGCTGCTCCGCTACGGGATAAAAGCGATAGACAAACCATGCATAGAGATAGAGGTTCTTCGCCGTTTCAAAGTGCACGCGAATTGCGTGCGGCACGGATTCTGCCAATCGAAGCTGCTCGATGCGTTTCTGCCGGTCGGCAAGAATTTCAGCAGCATTGGTCCGGGGATCTGCGGTGAGCACGGCATCCGGGCCCCGAAGCGCATCGGCTAGCGCTACAGCTTCGGATTCGTTCATCGCCCTGCCTCCACCTGCTGCAATTCCTTCAGCGTGCGGTCCTTCGCATCTTTCCAAACCAGTCGGCCATTCGAACTGCCACCCAGAATCAGGTCGGAAGCCGCTGACGGAGCCGTAAACACGTAGTCCTGCGTAAATTGATACGATTCCCCGTCCAACACCAATACACCGTTGCCAATCAAGTCATTGCGCAACTCGATGGGCTGGCGCAGCTGACGCAACGACGGCGTCACTTGGACCACCGCCCCCGACCCGGCTCTGACGACAAAATCCTGACTCGATTCATAGCCCGTCGCCTCGACCCCTTTGCCGGCAACAACGCGTGCGGGAACATCAGCGCTCTGCCGACCCAGTTGGAACGCGCCACGACGCGCAAACCGTCGGGGTCACCGTCAGCGACGAAGATGCGCAGGGAGAAGGGGTTCGACCCATTCATTAGTGCAACCGTCTAGTCTCTAACCGAGGCCGCGAGGTCAATCTTTTTTGCAACATGCACCAAACTCATTGGGTCACGAAATCCGCTGAAGACATGCTGACGCATCTCAACAAGCTCGCGTGCACGCAAAGTCCCAGGTGAAGCGTCTTCACTCTTAGCCTGCTCTTGTAGCGTCTTGTACTTGACATCCCGCCGGTCGCGATCAGGATCTCCAGCGATGAGATATGACTCGATCACCACACCAGAGCGATCAGCGACCAGTTTGGCCCCACCTGGCAAAGACCTCAGATATTCCATCGCCGTTTCCGCGCCGGCGGCCCCATTGCAGAGATCGAAGAACAGGCTTGGTTTCTTCGAGCGCAGCACCACCAATAATGCAACGAGGATAGGCTCGAGGTAGTGATTCGGTGGTGTCTGATCCATCACGACACACAGCTGGGTAACGCAACGCTCTCGCGCTCTCAAAGACAGACCCACAGCGTCTGCAAGCATCGTAAAGAAATCAACGAAGTTCCTCTTCTCATACTGGAGCTCGCCTGTGCGACCAGCAAAAACTTCGTCTAATTCAAAGCGCGTCAGCAATACCTGCGTAAAACGCTTTGTCTGCGCTACAGGAATGCCATACTCAAGATCGATGAAGCGTCGCAAGTACTCCCTTGCGTCAATTTGCTGGCCATAAATCGCCGCCGTGCTCGCCTCGAGCTGGCCCTTGTCTACCGACAGCACAAAGATGATATTCGGCACATCGAAAAGATGCTTGATCCGCTCCAGCATTTCGATAGCAAATGTCGGGCGGCAACGATCTAGTTCATCAATGAAGAAGATCAACTTGTCCTTCTTGCCTGCCGCCTTCAATTGATCCACCGCCTTTTCGAGTTCGCCGCGAAACTTCCTCAAAGCCTCCTTCTCTTTCTGAAACATATCAACAACGTCCCCACTCACAGCACCGGCAACGTCAGCGGCAATCGCCTCTACCTCTTTCTCCAAATCAAGCGCACCCAACGTGGCTGCCTTAGCGACGCCGATTACGCCACGCTTGGCCACGGCCGTTGTAATCTTCCTGGCCGTCTTCATGTGACTACGAAACTTTGTGCTTGCACTTTTATCCGCCAGTCGAATTTCGTCTATCGATGACACCAGGGCGACGAGTGCGTCCGCCACATAGTCAACCTGCCAAGCATTGAAGTACACACACTGAAATTCTTGCCGCTTGAGTTCGGCTTGCAGCATCCGAACGACGGTTGTCTTACCTGTGCCCCAAGGCGAATCCAGCGCCAATACAAACGGGCCAGCCAGCCGACTGATCAGCCCGGTGAGAAATTCAACCACCGGCTTTCGTTCCAAGGCGTCGTGCTGGAACGGGTTGTCTGGCGGAATCTCCAGATCAGGAAGGCGGTATTTCATAGCGAGTCGACTCCTTCTGAACTGTGAACGCTCTAGCCAACGCTGCCTGTCTTAGCGAGTTCGCGCGCTTGAGGTTGGTATCGACCTCGGACTCGACTTCGCGAAGGATGGACAGCCGGCGGTCGACTTCGGCGACGATGCGGCGTTGCTCGGACAGCGGAGGCAAGGGAATCGTTATCCACACCATCCGCGTCAAGCCAAGATCCTGATTGCCCACGCCGTGCGTGTACTCCTGCGCCTGCCTGTAGCAATGTTGCGAGTTCAATGCGTGCTGGACGAAAAACGGCTCGATTGACTGAGACAACTTCAAAACGGCGACATGCACCCAAACGTTGAAGTCCCTAGTGTCAGTGTTAACTCGTGCGATTCCTGTGGTCCCCCCTTTTGTATAGAGCAGGTCGCCGCGCAGTGGTCTACATCGCTTGGATAACTCAGCGTGTAGTTCTGGCGTGATGAACTTCGTCGCCGAAAAATCAATGCCTTCGGGGCGAATATTCCCACCAGAGATAAACGGGATGCCTTCGGCAGCGTACTTAGGGCTGAAATGCGGGCCGTCCTTGACAGAAACGGCAAGGTGGCCGAGGGTCGACCATGCCCAGCCCTCAGGAAGGTCAAACGTCCATTCACGACGAGGTGCCTCGGGCGCTTTGTACTTCCCTCTGCCGACCCACTGATCGCGCCGCGCTGCGAGGATGCGTTCCAAGAGTCGCTCGCCACTCTCGTAGCTGCGGCCTTCGCGGCGAGCGAGCTCGGCTTCGGTCGGGACGACACGGCCTTCGACGGCGGCTTGGAGGACGGAGGCTTTGTAGCGTTTGAGATTGGCTTTGACGCGCTGGAGGTTGGCGACGGCTTCATCGAGGCGGGAGAACTGCCTTTCGATTGCGTCGACGATCTCTTCCTGCTGATGACGCGGCGCTACTGGGATTGGCAACTGTCGCAATACGCTGAGATTCACACGTGGACGCGTTGTGCCCTTTGTGTGCAGTTCAAATTGCTTGACTGTAGATGGTGAGTTAATCGCATATGTAAGATACCTGCGATCAACCAGCCTTTCATCAGGGCGAACGCGCACCAGGTCTGCAACGATCACGCCATGACCAATCGACCGCGGGACTATGCAGGCCTTGCCGAGTGGGTCACCAAGTTTAGTAATCAAAATATCGTCTGGCCTGAACTCGTGACGCGCCAAGTCAGCCGCTTTTTCAGTCGTCAAAAACCGAATGTTCTTGGTTACAAAATTGTTTCGGTCAATGTTTTGAAGGCGTGCAATAGGCACGCCGTGACTGACGTATTCCGAAGCCTTCAAATCTGACCCGAATGGGCCATCAACGACATCTTGCTTCGGATTCGCCGTAAGACTCTGTAGCGGCTGCCACGACCAGCCCACCGGGAGCGGGGCCAACGAATTGAACTCGACGGGGATCTTCACGCCGCCAACTCCCGGTTCAATTCCTCAATCACCTTGGGCAGTTCCGCGCCAAAGAGTTGATGCACGCGCCCCAATCCGCCTTCGGTGTTGAAGGGCGCATATTCAAAGTCGTCAATCTCAATGCCAAGGTTGGCGGCGATGTGGTCGCGGATCATCTCTAACCAATGTTGTTGTTCGGGGGTGAAGGGCTGGCCGTGTTGCGCCAGCCAGGCCTTGAAGTTGGCCTGCACGCGCTCGGGGTACGGCACCAACTCGTTGACCTGGTGCATGGCGAAGCGCACCAGGCTGACCAGGTCGGTCAGCAGTCGGCGCTGGCTCGTACCCTTGACGCGATCCTTCTTGATCGCGGCGTAGGCCTGCCACAAGGCGCCTTCGTCGATCAGATGCGGCGGAGCATGCAGCGCGTCGGCCAAGGCTTTGACGTCGTCGAACTTGAGCGGTGCGCGTGTGGGCCGGCTGTAGAGGATTTGCAGGGCGGTGATTTCGTCTTTGTGCTGCGCAATGAACGCTTCGAAGCTTTGCACCAGTTCCTTGGCGCGGTCCGAGCCTTCGGCGAAGGTGGCGGAGATCAGGGCGTCCTTGGTGACGATGTCGATGATCTGGTCGGCCTTCTGGCGCAGTTGCAGGACGAGTGTGCGTAGCGCTGGGTCGCTGAAGGGGCGCACCGCGGTCTGGATTGCGGCCTGCGCCGCAATGACGGCCGAGGGGCTGCCGTCCGAATCGTCCGCGTTCAGGGCTTCCACGATGCCGCGCGCCAGGTCGCGCAGGCTGTGGCCGCCGCTGGCCTTGATCACCTTAGCCTTGTCGGCATCGTCCAGGTCCCGATCCAGCCGGGCCAGGCGCGCGGCCACACTGGAAAGCACTTCGTCTTCCACGTTGCCCAGGGCCACGGCCTGCAGCAGCTTGTCCAGCGGCACGGCCTTTCGCTGGTCCATGGGGCGGCTGTCGGTCTTGTCGCGCTCGCACACGCCCACGGCATCAACGATGACGAAGTGGTCCTTGACCACGTGCTCGCCTGGGTTCACCTGGGCCAGGTCGGTCGCATTGCAGATGCGCACGCCCCGGCCCTTCATCTGCTCGAAGAAGCTGCGGCTTTTCACGCTGCGCATGAAGACGACGATTTCCACCGGCTTGATGTCGGTGCCTGTGGCGATCATGTCCACCGTCACCGCGATACGCGGGTAGTAGGCGGTACGGAAGTCCTTGATCAGCTGCTCGGGCGTGGTGCCCGTGGTGCGATAGGTGATCTTCTGCGCGAACTCGTTGCCGCGCCCGAACTCCTCGCGCAGGATTTCGACGATCTTCTCGGCGTGGTTGTCGTCCTTAGCAAACACCAGGGTCTTGGGCAGCTCCTGTCGTTGCGGGAACAGGTCCACGTTCCACTTGTCGCGCAGCGTTCGCACCACGGTACGGATCTGGTCGGGTGTCTGCACGGCGCGGTCCAGCTCGGTGGGGTCGTACTCGAAGTCTTCGTCCAGCTGCCAGGCGGTCTTGCGGCGGGTGGTCTTGTCCAGCGTTTCCAGCCAGTAACCTTTCTCGACCTTGGCGCCGGCTTCGGTCACTTCGGTCTTGATGCGGTACACGTCGTAGTTGACGTTGACGCCGTCGGCCACGGCCTGGGCGTGGTTGTATTCCATCACCAAGTTCTGATTGAAGAAGCCGAAGGTCTGCTTGTTGGGCGTCGCGGTCAGGCCGATCAGGTAGGCGTCGAAGTATTCCAGCACCTGACGCCACAGGTTGTAGATGCTGCGGTGCGCTTCGTCGGTCACGACGATGTCGAATGTTTCGATCGGGATGCCAGGCTGGTAACCGATTGGCTCGGGTTCCTTGAACAGGTTCTCCAGTCCTTCCGTGGACTCTTCGTCCGCCTCAGGCGGCAGCTCGCGCCCCTTGAGCATGCTGAACATGCGCTGGATGGTGCAGATGACCACGCGGGCGCTTTTGTCCAACTGGTTGTTCTGCAGGTGCTGGACGATGTATTCCTCGCCGAACTTGTAGTTGTTGTACGGCGAGGCGTACTGGTCGAACTCTTTCTTGGTCTGACGCGCCAGGTTCCCCCGGTCCACCAGGAACAGCACGCGCCGCGCACCGGCAAACTTGATGAGCCGGTAGATGAAGCTGATGGCCGTGAAGGTCTTGCCGCTGCCGGTGGCCATCTGGATCAGCGCCTTGGGCTTGTTGGCGGTCAGGCTCTTTTCCAGGTTCTGGATGGCGGTAATCTGCGCCGGCCAGAGCTGGAAGCTGGCGCCGCCCGCGCCCCATTCGGTCACCAACTGCGGCATGTTGCGCATGCGATGTAGGAAAGTGCGGGCCTCGTCGTTAGCGGCCGGCTGGCCGGGAGCCGCCGAAAGGTACGTCAGCCATTCAGCCAGAAGCTCGGGGCGGAAAAACGCGAACACACCCCGGGCACGAGGCTGCGGGTCCAACCCATTGGTGAAATGGGTTTCCACGCCAGTGGACTCGAAAAGGAATGGCAACGGACGTTGCCATGCCGGCAGGCTTGTGGGTAGGCCCTGCGCATAGCGCCCCGACTGGGTTTCCACGCCGGAAAGCGTGGCGCCTGCCTTCTTGGCCTCGATGACTCCGCAGGCCTTTCCATTGACGTACAGCAGGTAATCGGCGAAGCCAAAACCGCTATTCAGGGGAAATTCGCGAATCGCCACGCCCTGAGCAGCATGGATGTTGAAGTCGCCCATGCCGCAGACATGCCAGCCCGCCTGCGCGAGCAGCTTGTCGATGTCGATTCGCGCTTTTGCTTCCGGCGTCATGCCCTTCCTCTGCGGGCCATTCTAGAGCCCGCCACCGCCACAGATGAACTCAAGGCCCCGACGCCAACCGGAATGCCGGCGCCATCCGCTCCAGCTCGCGGTCCGGAATGCCCAGGCGGACTGCGACCTTGCGCCATTGCCGCACCGTCGCCTTGCCGCGCGCGATGATTTCGTTGGCGGTCTTCGCGTCCACCCGAAAGTAAGGGGCGACCGACAGCGGCAATTCGAGGTCCAGCGCGTTGTCGGCCTCCGTGATGTTGAGCGACAAGCCGTGCGCATCCGCCGTCGGATTCATGTCATACGCGGGCGACAGCCGCCAGCCTTTGCCGGGCACCAGCGTGAACCCGAGGTTGCGCAGGTGATCGTCGGTGTTGGAGACCAGCAGGTTGAACACGATGCGCGACCACAGCTCGCGCAGGTCCTCGTCGGTCTGCGCTCCGTGGTCGACGAGCACGCGCGCGATTTCAAGGTAGCTCACCCCGGAGGACGCGTCGTCGCCGTCCATGTGGCCGGTGAGGGTCATGACGGAGGCAAAGTGCAGGCGCCGCCCCGCCGGCGTGCGGTCGAAGCGCTTGACTAGAAAACAGTGGTGCGGGCAACCCGTCCCATCCAGCGCTTCGATCGCTTCGCGTTCGGGCCTGTGGAAATACACGCCGGCGGCCGAGCCATCGGCTTGCATCCAGGCCGGCCGCACGCCGCGCAGGAACACGTAGTTGACGCCGCCGAAGTGTTGGTCGTAGTCGTAGCCGCGCAGGCGCTGCCGCGCTGGTGCTCATAGCGCCTCCCCACCTTCATTCAGGATGTTCAGATAGGCGTCATACACAAACACGCGGTTGCGGCGTTGGCCGGTGAGTTCGCGGGCGATTCCCATCTCCACCAGCGCCAGCATGGCCTTGGACGCCGTGGGAAAGGTGATGCCGGCGCTGGCCCCCAGTTGGCGCAGGCTGCTCAGCGGCCGTTGGCGCAGGGTGTCGAGCACGCGCAGCACGTTGGCACTGCGGCCGCCCTCGCCTTGCACACGCTGGGTGTCTTGCTGGAACAAGTCCACCAGCCGCTTCGCGGTTTGCACCGCGCCCTGCGCGGTCTGCTCCACGCCTTCCAGAAAGAAATCGACCCATGCTTCCCAGTCGCCCTCAAGGCGGACGCGGTCCAGCAGCTCGTAGTACATGGCGCGGTGCTGCTTGAAGTACAGGCTGAGGTACAGCAGGGGCTGGCTCAATGCGCCGCCCTCATGCAGCTGCATGGCAATGAGCAAGCGCCCCAGCCGCCCGTTGCCATCGAGGAACGGGTGGATGGTCTCAAACTGCACATGGGCCAGGGCCGCCTTGAGCAGGACGGGGAGATCGCCGGCCTGCTTCGCGTTGCCAGCATTGCCCGCGCTCTGAATGAAGCTCTCGAGCGCTGCCATGCAGGCCTCCACTTCATTGGGCGGCGGCGGCACAAAGCGTGCGTTGCCGGGCCGGGTGCCGCCGATCCAGTTCTGGCTGCGGCGAAACTCGCCGGGTGCCTTGTCGCTGCCGCGCCCGCGCGCCATCAGGTGCACATGCATCGCGCGCAGCAGCCGGTTGCACAGCGGAAAGCCCTCGCGCAGGCGGGCCATGCCATGCTCCAGCGCGGCCACGTAGTTGGAGACTTCGACCACATCGTCGAATGGAACGCCGGGCTCTTCATGGAGCTCGAACAGCAGCAGGTCGGACAATGAGGACTGCGCGCCCTCGATCTGCGACGACAGCACGGCCTCGCGGCGCACATAGGCATACAGGAACAGTTGCGGGTCGGGCAGCAGCAGCGCAATGCTGTCCAGACGGCCCAGCGCCAGGGTGGCTTTTTCCAGCAGTGTCTGGCGCGGGCCGCTGAGCTCCAATGGGGGCGCCGGCGGCAGCGGAAAAGGCACGAAGGCCTTTACTTTTTCGCTGCCCGCGACGCTGCTGGTGTGGCGGCCGGTGGCCTTACGGCGCATGCCGGCGCCTCCTCACGAAGCTTGAATAAGAAATGCCGCTATTAAACATAGCTGCACTTTACTTTAATAACGCCAGCCCATCAATGGGCTATTGCCACGCGAACCCCATCTTTGTCAGATGCTCGTCCACCCGGCCGTCCAACGTCCAACATACCCAAAAATCCTTCTCGACGTTCTGCACGGCCATGCCTGATCGCGCCGCCGCGGCAAGGAAGAGGCCGCGTCGCTCAGCCGCACTGGCCGAAATCACGGTATTGAAGGCGGGGTTCACCGTGTCGCCTCCACATGCGGGGCACGCTTTCGGCTCGCATCGGACTTGCGGGTACGAGCCTCTTCGGACGAACCGCCGGTGGATTGGGGATCGCACCCTGGCAATTCGCGCACGATGTTTTGCATCCATGCCGGCAGCATGCCAAAACCTTCGATCAAGTCCTGTCGGATCGCCGGACCGTGGACAGGATCGTTCAGCACCTTGGACAAGCGGAGCAAGATTCGCTGACGATCCGGGGCCAGTGTGTCCTTCAGCCAGTGCAACGCCTGCACGACGCGCATGGCCGGTCGCCCGGCCCAGTACAGGCGGCTGGGAGCCGTTTGCTTGAACTCGATCACCAGGTTGTCCAGCTTGACCGCCTTGCGGCGGGTATCCGTGTGGATCGTGACGCGCGCAGGCACGGCGTCGGTCAAGCCAAGGTCGTTGGCTGCCGTCATGCCATCGACCAGCATACGCAGCTGGTCGCGCCGTGCGATGGCCTCGACGATGGCGCGGTAGTCCGGAGTCGTGGGGCGTTGGGTCAGCCTGTTGACTCCCGGCTTGTCGTACATGCCGCGATCGATGCGTCGCAACTCGCCGGCCCGGACCATCCGCTGCAAACTCTTGTCGATGGCATCTCGAGTCCCGAGTTGGGCGAAGTCTGCTGGCACCCAGACGCGGCCTGGCCCATCGGATTCGATGAGCGCTGAAATTCTTACCTTGAGATCGGACATGTGTCCGATATTTGTATGTTATTTTCGGACTGGGCGCAACCCACTTATCCGAAACTTGTCGTCTTTTTTCGGACACGCGAGGCCGATTCACAACATATTCAGAGACTTCGAAGTTGAAGCTCTTACAGGCTGGACAGCTAAGGATGGACGCCGGGTAGACGACGCAGCAAGCCCGAGTGCCGCCTGGAGAGCGAATCGATTGCAGCGACCAAGACCTCGGCAGTGGCCGAAATCGTCACATGGGTCTTCGCCCGAGTCACTCCCGTGTAGAGCAACTCCCGCATGACCACCCTGCTGCGCTGCTGCGGCAGCAACACCAGCACGGCATCGAACTCGGAGCCTTGGGCCTTGTGCACGGTCATTGCGAACGCGGTTTCGTGCTCGGGCATGCGGACCGGCGGCACGGGGCGGTAGCCCTGGTCGCCGTCGGGGAAGAACACAGCGAGCTCGCCGCTGGCGTCGGGCAACGCGATGCCGATATCGCCGTTGAAAAGCTTGTGCACGTAGTCGTTGCGCAAGACTATCACGGGCCGGCCTGCATACCAGGGCGAGCGGCTGTCGTGGTCTGGCGCGTTCACGGCCGCGAGGGCTTGCCGCGCGTGCCGGGTGAGCTGGTCGTTGACGGCTGTGACGCCGCTAGGCCCTTGCCGCACGGCGCACAGGGTACGGAACTGGCCGAAAGCGTGGGTGACAGCGTCGATGTCGGTGGCGGCTCGCAGGACGGTGTCCAGATACGGCTGGTAGCCAGCGAGGATGGGCGCCAACAGGCTCTGGCTGGGCGGCACTTGCGGCTGCAGCCACTGCACCGACGGATCGTCACCGCGTTCCAACCAGGCCATGGCTTCCTGCGCGCGGCCCTGGTTGATGTCCTGCGCCAGCCGGCCAATGCCGGAACCGGCGGCGAAGCGGTAGTTCCGCGTGAGCCACACCGCCGCATCGCGTAGCGCGCTGGGCTGCACGGGTGCGGGTGTGACGATGCGCTCGGGCTCCAGGGCGCATAGCGCCGCGAGGTCGCGCTTGCAAGACTCGCTGAGGGTCGGGTCGGCGCACAGCTCGGCGAACACGGCGCCGGACTCGACGGCGGCGAGCTGGTCCTTGTCGCCCAGCAGGATGATGCGGGCCGATGCCGGCACGGCTTCCAGCAACCGGGTGGCCAGCGCCAAGTCGAGCATAGAAGCTTCGTCGACGATCAGCGCGTCGATCGGCAGTGGGTTGCCGGCGTGGTGCGTGAACTTGCCGAGGCCGGAATTGGCGCCCAGCAGCCGGTGGATGGTGAAGGATTCGCTGGGCAGCTTCTCGCGCAGTGCCTCGGGCAGGTGCTCGGCGCGCTGGCGGATGGCTTCGGTCATGCGCGCGGCCGCCTTGCCGGTGGGCGCCGCCAGCGCGATGCGGCTGTGCGGGTCTTGCGTGATCAGGCAGGCCAGCAGGTTGACCACGGTGGTGGTCTTGCCGGTGCCCGGCCCGCCGCTGATGACGGTGAGGCCGTTGCGCAGCGCCATGGCGACGGCGATCTTTTGCCAATCGACCTCGGTGGCGGTCGAGGGCGGGAAGAGCGTTTGCAGCAGGTCGCGGGCGGCGGGGGCCACGCTGCGCGGCGGCGCGGTTGCCGCTTGCATCAGGCGACGCGCCAGGCGGCGCTCGTAGTCGAAGTAGCGGTGCAGGTAGAGGCGGTTGTCGGAGTCGAGGATCAGGGGGCAGGCACCGGGGGAGTCGGGGGTGCCGACCAGGTTGGTGGAGAGGAGAGAGGGGCGGAGATCTTTGACTTGCCCCCACCCCTGCCCTCCCCCAGTGGGGGAGGGAGTAAGAAGGATCTCCTCCAGCGTGATGCAGACATGGCCATTGCTGGTGGCCAGGCTCACGGCGTAGGCGCAGTGGCGGAGAATTTGAAGCGAGGTTTCGTCATCCTCAAAGGGGCGCGCGCGAAGCAAAGCGCCTTCTCCCCCTCCCACCTCTCCCCCTTCAACCTCTCCCCCTTCGACCGCTCCCCCTTCAACCGTCTTCTCCCTCAGGCGTCGTGCCCAGCGCTCGATATGTTGGGCGAAGCCTTCGGCCAGGCGCTCGGCGGCGGGGTCGCTGCGCGACTCGACGGCGGGATCGTCGTGCGAGTCCAGGGCGAGGTCATCGATAGGGTTCATGCCCGCCCTCCTTCGCCCTGCCCCAGCAAGGCATCCAGCGCTGCTATCGCTGCGCGTTCCGGCCGGTGGAAATACACGCCGGAGGCCGTTCCATCGGCCTGCGTCCAGGCCGGTCGCACGCCGCGCAGGAACAGGTAGTTGACGCCGCCGATGTGCTGGTCGTAGTCGTAGCCGCGGAGACGCTGCCGCAGGTACCGGTGCAGCGCCACCGTGTACAGCAGGTACTGCAGGTGATAACCCTGCTCTTGAATGGCACGGCGCAGGGGCTCTGGTCCATAGTCGGCCGCGCTCCAACCCAGGTGATTGGATTTCCAGTCCAGCACATAAAAGCGGCCCTGGTGCTGGTACACCAGGTCGATGAAGCCGCGCAGGTAGCCCTCGAGCCGCCCGAAGCCCAGCGCGCCCACTTCGTAGCCGTGACGCCGCAGCGTGGCGGCCAGTTCCAACGCGTCGAACCCGGCCGACGGCAGGCTGAACTCCAACTCCACCAACCTGTTGCCGCGCGAGATGTCGCTCAGCAGGTGTCCGCCGTGCAGCGGCGTGGCCGTCACGTCGCCCAGCATGCGCTGGACCATGGCCGGCCAGGATGCGCTGTCGGTGCCGGCGGCCTGCGGCGGCTGGGTGCGCAGCACGTTCGCTATCACTTGCGGCCAGCCGGTGGCATCGGTGAAGTCGGCCTGCTCGAACACCGCATGCAGGCACTCGCCGGCGCGCGCGCCGCGCGGGAAACGCAGGATGTCGTCGGCGGGGAGTATGGCCAGGGCGCGGTCGCGCGACTCGCGCGGCGTGCCCCCTCCCCAGCCCTCCCCCAGAGGGGGAGGGAGATTAGCCTCGCGCGGCACGCGCACGTCATGGTCGGCCGCCGCGTTCTCGCTGCGCGCGCCATGCGCGAGACTGCTATAGCTGCCGATGCGCCAGCCGCGGCGGATCCGGGCCGGCGGCTCGCGGGCGGCCACGGCCTCGGGCGCAGGTCGCGGAATGCTCACGGGCACCGGTGCCGCGGTGGGCAGCGGCTCCAGCACGACGTGGGGTGCATTCGCATCGGCCAGCGCCCGCCATGCGTCGACGATCCGCTGCGGCGCGGTCTTGCTGTCGCGCCATGCGCCGGGCACTGTGCCCGCGCCGGCCACCAGCCAGTTAAGCGGATTGCCGGTGCATTGCGACGTGGAGAAGCCCTTGCCCGACTTGACGCGGTAGGCGCCCACCACCAGGTAGCAGCGGTGCACGGCCCGCGTCAGCGCCACATAGATCAGCCGCAGGCGTTCGGCGTCGCGCTCCAGTTGCATCTGCCGCTGGATCGCCGTCTTGTCGTCGCCGGCCGGCTCGCGGTAGTCGATCACCGGCCGGCCGCCCGCGTCGTGGTACTCGCGCCCCATGACCTCGCCGCGCCCGCCGCCCGCGCTGCCGTCCCACAGGAAGGGGCAGAACACGATGGGGTATTCGAGGCCCTTGGACTTGTGGATGGTGACGATCTGCACCAGGTTCTGGTCGGACTCCAGCCGCACCTGAGTGGCGTCGGCGCCCTCGTCGTCGCGCCGTTGCCGCTGCAGCCAGCGCAACAAGGCCTCGGGGCTGGGATGCGCCTGCCCGGCCTCGTGCAGGCATTCGGACAGATGCCGCAGGTTGGTGAGGCGCCGCTCCCCATCGCCGCGCAGCAACATGCGCTGGTTCACGCCCTCCTGCCCCACCAGTTCGCGCAGCATGGGCCCGATGCCGTGCTGCAGCCAGGTGGCGCGGTACTGGGTGAAGCGGGCCATGCGGTCCAGCATGGCGTCTTCGTCGCCGGCCAGCGCCGCAATGTCCTGCGCATCGAGGCCGAGCAGCTCGGTCGCCAGCGCCGATCGCAACAGGGCGTCGCGCCCCGGCTCCAGCACGGCGGTGAGGATGCGCTCCAGTTCTTCGGCGTCGGCGCTGGCGAACACGCTGGTCTGCGCCAGCTCCACGCTGCCCACGCCCACGGCCGCCAGCGCCTGGCGCATCGCGCTGCCCTCGGCATGGCTGCGCACCAGCACGGCGATGTCGCCGGCCTGCAGCGCCCCGCTGCCATGCGTGATCAGTCCGCCCTGCCCCGCCGCCAGCAGGCGCGCGATCTCGCCGGCGCAGGCCCGGGCCACGGCCGCCTTGGCCACGGCTTTCAGCGGCGGCTGGTCCGCGTCGTCGGGCGACAGGCTCCACAACTGCAGGGCCGCGCGCGGCACGGTGCGATCGACCAGCGGTTTGCGCGGCTTCTTGCCGGCGCGAACCTCGTGATAGTCCAGCCCGTCCAGCATGAAAGCGCGCGGGTTCGCCTTGAATAGCGGGTTCAGGCCATCGAGCAGCGCCTGGGTCGAGCGCTGGTTCTCGGCCAGGGTGTACTCGGCCTGCGCCCGCTCGCGCGCCCGCAGGTAGGTGTGCAGGTCGGCGTTGCGAAAGCTGTAGATGGCCTGCTTCGGATCGCCCACCAGGAACAACAGCCCGGCGCCGCCGGCGTAGATGCTGTCGAAGATCGAGAACTGCAGCGGGTCGGTGTCCTGGAACTCGTCGATCAGCGCCGCCGGAAAGCGCTGCCGCAGCGTGGCGGCCAGCCCCGGGCGGCTGCGGTCCTGCAGCCGCTGGTGCAGGTTGAACAACATGTCGTCGAAGGCGACCAGCCGGCGCTCGCGCTTGCGGCTGCGCAGGTCGCCCGGGCCCTGCTCCACCAGTTGGCGCATCAGCACCAGCCGGGCGCGCTCCAGATCGGCTTGCAGCGCCTGCCACGCTTCGAGCAAGGCGGCGGCGGCCGCAAAGAACGGATGCTCGCCGCACGGCGCGCATTTGGCTTTGGGCTTGAGGCAGTCGGGCGTGAGCAGGACGAGCTTGTCGGCGACGGGCGGGCAGGCGTTGCCGTCCTCGGACGCCAGCACCGCATCCCACTGCTGCACGGCCGTCGTCACGGTGCTGTCCTTGTAGCGGGTGCCGTTCAGGCGCGGCAGCGCCTCGGTGAGGCAATCCACCACCTGGGAGCGGCCCAGGCGCCAGATCGCCCGCGCGCTGGCGTGAGCGGCGCGCAGCGCAAAGGCGTCGAGTGGCGGCATGCCGGCATCGGTGCCTTCCGGCCATAGCACCTGCGACAACGGCTTGGCCACGTGGCGCTTGAGCAGCTTGGCCATCCTGGCGGGCGAATCCTTGCACTGCAGCAGGTAGCCGGCCAGCTCCGGCGGGATGGCACCGCCCGCGACCTGGCGGCGCCAGAAGTCGTTGACGACCTCCTGCCGCAGCTCGCTGTCGTCTTCGATCATTTCCTGCGTCAGCGGCAAGCCGGCGGCGAACGGCGTGTCGTCCAGCGCCCGCTTGCAGAAGCCGTGGATGGTGAAGATGGACGCCTCGTCGAAATTGCGCAGCGCGCGCGTCAGGCGCTGCAGCATCATCGCGTCGTCCAGGCCGTCGGCGCGCAGCGCTGTCAGCAAGTCGGTGACGAACGGGTCGGGCGAGTCGGGCCCGCGCCCCTCCAGCCGCGCCAGCACCTGCGCGATGCGCTCGCGCACGCGTTCGTGCAGCTCGGCCGTCGCCGCCTTGGTGAAGGTGACCACCAGGATCTGCTGGACTTCGAGATCCTTCTGCAGCAACAGCCGCAGGTACAGGCCGCAGATGGCCCAGGTCTTGCCGGTGCCCGCCGATGCTTCGATCAGCCGCACGCCCTCCAGCGGGCATGAGAAGACCTGCAGCGGGACGGGCGTGGTGGCCGCGCTCATGGCTGCTCCCGCGCCAGCCCATGGGGCTCGAATCGGCCGGAGACCGGGCCGAACACGGTTTGCGCCAGCAGCTCGAAATCTGCGTCCAGCGGATCGTCCACGCCGCGCAGCGCCAGCCGGTAGGCCGCGCCGTTGCTTTCGCCGGGGAAGTCGGGGCTGCCCTTCCAGGCCTGCGCCGCCTTGTAGCTGCCGCTCTGCATGAAAGTCCACGCCGATTTCGGGAAGAAATGCAGGGGCTCGCGCAGGCCGCGGCGATACAGGGCCACCAGCTCGGCCAGCTGGTCTCTTGCTTCGCCGGGTTCGAGCGGTGCGAAGGTCCGCACACCGTCGCGCGCCAGCGATTGCGTCACCGGCTGCAGACCCGCGGGCGGCGCCGCGCACAGCAGCAGGTGCTGGATCCACGCCGACAGCACGTCGCGGGCCCGCTCGTCGTCGTAGCGCCAGCGCACCAGGCCGGCGCTGCGCAGATCGGCAAAACCGCCCTCCAGGGTCCAGGCCTCGCCTTCGATCGCCAGGTCGACCGCGGCCTGGTGCGGCGGCAGCGCCGGGTCGCGCACGGCTTGCCGCACCGCCTGCGCGAAGCGAATCAATGACGCCAGCTCCCGCTCCATCTCGGCCGCGCCGAGCGCACCGACTGGAAACTCGGTGCCGGCCAGCGCCAGCCGGCGGGCGGTCGCGAGATCGGCCCCCGCCAGCAGCGCGGGCAACAGCCGCACGGCAAGCCGCGAGCGCGCCGGCACGCTGGGCAGGAAGGGCTCGTCGTCGGTGAGCGGCTCCTCGTCCCAGGGCAGGTCCAGGCCCAGGCGCTGCCGCAGCAGATAGCGGCTCGGGTTGCCGAAGAACTCCACCAGCCGCGCGACTGTCAGCTGCCGCCACTGCGCATCGGGCTGCGCCAATGGCGCGGTGAAGAAAGGCTGGGCCGGCTCGGCCGTGTCGTCGTCGTCGGCGCCGTTGTCTTCTTCGACGGTTTCGATGTCCGCTATCGCGGCCGGCGCAACGGCTGCTTCGGGCCGCGCCTGCAGGCTCTCGCGCAGGGCTTGCGCCAACTCGGCGTCGAAACTGCGCAGGCGCTCGTCGCCATCGCGCTGGAACGCCTCCGGCGAAAACGGCTGCAGCGGGTGCGCCACCACCAGCCGGCGGCGCGCTGCGTCGAGGTGTTCTTGCGACGGGCCGGTCGCGATGGCTGGCAGCAGCACATCCAGCAACTCGGAAACCAGCACCGACGGCGGCAGCGGCGCGTTGTCGCGGATGCTGCGGCCGACGTAGCTCAGGTACAAGCTGGAGCGCGCGGCGAGCACCAGGTCCAGGAACAGCGTGCGCTGGTCGGTGCGGCGCTGCCGGTCGCCGAGCCGGGGCGCTTGCGCCATCAGGTCGAACTCGGGCGGACGGTCGGCGGTGGGAAAGGCGCCGTCGTTCAGGCCGATGGCGCAGACCACGGCGAACGGCAGGCTGCGCAGGCTGGTCATGCTGGCAAAGGTGACGCGCCCGGTCGGCACGCCGCCGCGCGCCGGGTCTTCGAAAGCCCGCTCCAGCGCGGCACGCACCACCGGCGCGCCCAGCGGCCCGGCCAGGCCACCGCGCGTCATGGCTTCGCCCAGCTCGTCCAGGACGGCATGCAGCTCGAGATGGTCTTCCAGCTCGGCGTCTTCGGGCGCCAGGAAGGCGTCCGCGACCGCATGCAGCTGGCTCACCCAGTCGGCGGCGGCGCGCGGCTGCGCCATGGCGGCGCGCAGATCCTGCAGCGCCTGCACGAAGCGCCAGAAAGCGCCGAGTGCTATCGCCGCCGAACCTTCGGTACCGCCGGACGGCAGCAGCGAGGCGAACGGCTCGGCCACCGTGTCGGGCAGCGCGTAGCCGAGATAGAGCCGCTCCAGCCCGTCGGAAAAAGTGTGGGTGCTCCGGGCCGGCAGGTCGAAGGCGGCGACATGCTCGCCGTCCAGGCCCCAGTGAATGCCGGACGCCAGGATCCAGTCGTGCACCTGCAGCAGCGCCGCCTCGTCCAGGTCGAAGCGCCGCGCCACCACGGGCTGCTGCAGCAGGCCGAAGACGGCGCTGGCGGCGCAACGCGAAGACGCCAGCGCCAGCAGTTCCATGAACGCGCGCACCGGGGCATTGGTGCTGTTGCGAGCGCGGCCGGTGATCGCGAACGGAATCCGGCGCGCGGGCGGCGCGGTGCCGAACACCGCCTCGATCAAGGGCCCGGCGCCGGCCAGGTCGGGCGTCACCACCAGCACGTCGGATGGACGCAAGGCGGGGTTGCCAGCGAACAGGCCCAGCAGATGGTCATGCAGCACTTCGAGCTCGCGCGTGAGCGAGTGACATTGATGCACTTCGACGCTGCGGTCGGCCGCGTCCAGCGGTACCGACGCGGGCTCGAGCTCGGTCAGGTGCAGGATCGAGTTCTGCAGCTGCGCCAGCAGCGTAGCCGCCGGGTTGGGCTCGTAATGCTGGCTGGATGGCGCGTCTTCGGCGTCGCTGATGCCCGCCAGCAGCGCCAGCGCCGACTGGGTCTGCTTGCCCCAGGAGGCCAGCAGGCGATGCCCCACCTCGAAGCCCTGGTCTTGTCCGGCGGCCTCCAGGCGGCTCAGTTGCCGGGGATCGACCAGGTCGAACCAGTATTCGGCGCAGGGATTGACCACGTACACATGCACCTGCATCCAGCGGCCCAGCGCCTGCAGGGCCTGGATATGTAGCGGCGGCATGGCAGCCAATGCGAACACGTGCACGGTCGGGGGCAGGCCGGCGCTGCGGGCCAGCGCGGCGCCGCCCTTTTCCAACGCGTCGACCAGCAGGGCAATGGGATGCGCGGCATCGAGGTCCAGCTCGCGCGCGATGCGCAGCCACAGCGCCGCTTGCCAGCGCTCGTCGGCAGCGGCGGTGCTGTTGGAAGTGCCCTCACCCCCGCCCTCTCCCAGAGGGAGAGGGAGTTCAAGCCCTCTCTTCCTGTCTTGCCCCCTCTCCCCTTGGGAGAGGGTTGGGGTGAGGGCTTGTTGCGAAAGCACTGTCCGTCCCGCCTGCCACTGCGCGAGCCAGTCGGTGCGGTAGGTGACGTATTGCTCCAGCAGCGCCGCTGTCTTCACCGCCAGCTCGTAGCGCATCACGTCGTCGGCGCCGGCCATCTGCAGGTAACCCGCGAGGCGGGGTTGCGCGGCCACGAACTCGGCGTCGCCGAAAGCGCTGTAGACGCGCCAGGCCAGCGCCGCCGGATCGAACGGCGACTCGGCCGCCACGCCGGGCACCACCCGCGCCACCTGCTGCCACAGCCAGCGCGCCAGGAACATGAAGTCGACGTTGGCGCAGACGCCTTCGCTGTCGGCGATCTGCAGCGTCAATGCGCGCCGCATGCCGGTGCTCGGCACGATCACCTGGTCGCTGGCGAACACGTCGGTTCTGGCGCCGGACAACTGCTCCAGCAGCAGCGCGGAGAGTGCCTCGTAGCGATTGGAGAAATGAACGTGGAGCATGAAACCTGAACAGCCGAGGGGATGCTAACAGCCATGGCGACGGGCACTGGGCCGCCAAAAGAAATGGGGTCGGATCCGGATTCAGGACGAGGACGTGATCGGAGCGCGCACATGCTGTACGAAATCCGGCTCTGACCCCATTTCGTGTCTCCGAAGAGGCGTCAACGGGGTCAGAGCACGATTTCGTATGACACCGCCCGCTCCGGCATCACCCTCGTCCTGAATCGTGATCTGACCCCGTTGCCTCACGTCGCTCCGGCGTACCCCGTCCTGCCAGAATAGCCGCATGAATCTTCCCTGGCTCGACCCCGGCGAACCTTTCCCCGATGCTGCGGAGGCTTGGGACGCTTCGCAACCGGCGCCCGGCCTGCTGGCGGCGGGCGGCGCGCTGGACGTCGATAGCCTGTATCGCGCCTACAGCGCCGGCATTTTTCCGTGGTTCAGCGACGGCCAGCCGATTCTCTGGTGGAGCACCGATCCGCGCATGGTGCTGTTCACCGACGAGTTCAAGCTGCACCGCTCGCTGCGCAAGTCGCTGGCAAAATTCGTCCTCGATCCGCGTTGCGAACTGCGCATCGACAGTGCGTTCGGCGAGGTCGTGCGGGCCTGCTCGGGCAGCGATCGGCCGGGCCAGAGCGGAACCTGGATCCTGCCGAGCATGGTCAAGGCCTACGAGGCCTTCCATCGCGCCGGCTTCGCGCACAGCTTCGAAACCTGGATCGACGGCCGTCTGGTGGCAGGCCTGTACTGCGTGGCGATCGGCCGGGCCGTGTTCGGCGAATCGATGTTCACGCAGGTGACCGACGGATCGAAGCTCGCGCTGGCCGGGCTGGTCGCGTTCTGCCGCCACCATGGAATCGCGGTGATCGACTGCCAGCAGAACACCCAGCATCTCGAGTCGCTGGGCGCGCGGGAAATTCCGCGTGCGGATTTTGTGGCGCTGGTCGCACAGAACAGGGAAAAGCCCGCTCCGCGCTGGCGCTTCGAGCCCGTATACTGGAATCAACTTCTGCCGCCGCAGCCGCCAGCGTGACACACCTCAAGGACCTCCCGCTCCAGACACTGCAGTTCTACGCGACAGCGCCGTACCCGTGCAGCTACCTGCCGGGCAGGCAGGCCCGCTCCCAGGTGGCCACGCCCAGCCACCTGATCCACAACGACGCATACTCGGATCTGGTCACCACCGGCTTTCGCCGCAGCGGCATGTTCACCTACCGGCCGTACTGCGACGGCTGCCGCGCCTGCGTGCCGCTGCGGGTGCTGAGCGAGCAGTTCCAGCCGGACCGCAGCCAGCGCCGGGCCTGGTCCCGGCATCGCCACCTGCAGGCGCGCGTGCTCAAGCTGTGCTTCGTGCCCGAGCACTACCACCTGTATCTGCGCTACCAGACCGGGCGCCATGCCGGCGGCGGGATGGACCACGACAGCATCGACCAGTACACCCAGTTCCTGCTGCAAAGCCGGGTGAACTCGCGACTGGTGGAGTTTCGCGAGACGCTGCCGGACGGCTCGGCTGGAGCGCTCCGCATGGTCTCGATCCTCGACGTGCTCAACGACGGCCTCTCGGCCGTCTACACCTTCTACGAGCCGAACTCGTCGGCCAGCTACGGCACCTACAGCGTGCTGTGGCAGATCGACCAGGCACGGCGGCTGAATCTGCCCCATGTCTACCTGGGGTACTGGATCGGCCAGAGCCCGAAGATGAATTACAAATCCCGCTTCACGCCGCACGAGGTGCTGATGGACGGGCGATGGCAGCCGGGAGGGCTGTCAACCCAGGCTTGATCCGGCCAGCCCCCGGCGTTTCTGCCCTTCAATTTCACATGATAAAATAATGGCTTGTTCTTCGTGAGCGGGCCATGAGAAAAAACGATTCGGGCGCCCCGGCGACGCCCACCATCCAGGTGATTGCGCGCATGTTTGCGCTGATCGATGTGCTGGCATCGCGCGAAGAAGCCATATCGCTCAAAGAGATCAGCGAAAAGACGGGACTGCACCCGTCCACCACCCACCGCATCCTCAACGACCTGGCCACCGGCCGTTTCGTCGATCGGCCCGAAGCCGGCAGCTACCGCCTGGGCATGCGTCTGCTGGAGCTGGGCAACCTGGTCAAGGGGCGGTTGAGCGTGCGCGATGCGGCGCTGGGGCCGATGCGTGAACTGCACAGGGCGATCCAGCAGCCGGTGAACCTCAGCATGCGCCAGGGCGACGAGATCGTCTACATCGAGCGGACCTTCAGCGAGCGCTCGGGCATGCAGGTGGTGCGCGCCATCGGCGGCCGCGCACCCTTGCACCTGACCTCGACCGGCAAGCTGTTCCTGGCAGCCGACGACGCGCAACGGGTGCGCGCCTATGCGACTCGCACCGGGCTGGCCGGCCACACGAAGAACAGCATCACGCAACTACCCGTGCTGGAACGCGAACTGGCCAAGGCCCGCCAGTACGGCGTCGCGCGCGACAACGAGGAACTGGAACTGGGCGTGCGCTGCATGGCCGCCGGCATCTACGACGACCAGAACAAGCTGATCGCCGGCCTGTCCATCTCGGCGCCCGCCGATCGCCTGGACGAAGGCTGGCTGCCCAAGCTGCAAGCCACCGCCAACGAGATCTCCGCCGCGCTGGGCCACAAGCCGCCGGCGGTGAAGGCAGCGGCGTAGAAGAAGCGCACACGCCAAGAGGATACGGCCCCGAGGGGCCGTGTTTTCGTCTGGAGCGAAGCGGGTGCTAAGCGGTTACGGGTGCCAGCCCGGAAGGTTGATGCAGTAGCGAGTGGACCGGCCCGCGCCCACCCGGCGCAGGAGACCCGTCTCTTCCAGCTCGATGAGGTCGCGCGACGAAGTGGCCCGTGAAGCTCCGGTGATGCTTTCGTGCTTGCGCGTGCTCATGCCCCCTTCGAAGCCGCCCCGGCCAGCGTCGAGAAGTACGTTGAGCACTTTGCGTTGTCTTTCGTTGAGCTCCCGGTCACGATGGGTAGACCAGAACCGGGCCTTTTCGAGCGATGCGTCGATGACCGCGGACGCCTGCTCGCATGCCGCGCGCACTTGCTCGACGAACCAGACCACCCAGGCGGTGACGTCGCAGCTGCCGTGCTGTGCACGCCCCAGCTGCTCGTAATACTCGGCACGCTTTTCCAGAAGCCGCTGCGAGATGCGCATGAGCCGGCTTGCCTCGCCGCTGTCGCGGGCCAGGGACAGGTCCACCAGCACGCGGCCGACTCTGCCGTTGCCGTCCTCGAACGGATGGATGGTTTCGAACCAGAGGTGCGCCAGCGCCGACTGCACAAGCCGGTCACGCTCTTCGCCTTGGTTGAACCAGTCCAGCAAGCGCTGCATTTCGGCAGTCACGCTATCCGCGGGCGGCGCCTCGTAGTGGACGGTTTCTCGTCCGGCCGGTCCGCTGACGATTTGCATGGGATGCGCACGGTAGGCGGCCACCTGCACCGGCCGCATTCCGGAAAAGCCCGTGGGAAACAGAGCCGCCTGCCAAGCCTGGAGCCGCTGGTGGGTGAGCGCGGACGACGCGTTTGTCACCGCGTCGTCCATGATGTCCAGGAGACCGTCGACGTGCCGTGCAGCAGGGGAGCCTTTGAAGTCGCCAACGCCGAGTCGACGAGCAATTGAAGAGCGTACGGTCAGCAGGTCCAGGCGCTCGCCCTCGATGGCAGACGTGGACACGGCCTCCTGTGTCCAGGCGTCCGCAACAAGAGACTGACGCTCGTTGAAGCCGAGCACGCCGAGCTTTCCCTCGATCATGCCCTGAGCGCGGCGCGCCTGCGCCACCGCATCCGCCAACTTGGCGCGGTCGTAGCGTAGAGCTGGCCAGGCAGGGCCTTGCCAGAGGAGTGGCGTCGATTTCACGGGAAATTCAACTCAATACGTGAGTCGATTATAGTTTTTATTCGACTCATTTGGCGAGTCGAATAACCTGCCCATTCGCCGCAGCCTCACAAGACAAATGCCCCGCAAGTCCTTGGACTTACGAGGCATTTAGCCGACGGTTGCTTGGCGGTTGCGGTTACCCGTTCACGTTCCGGATCACCGCACTCGGATTGATGCTGGGCAACACCGGGTTGGACTCGACCCAGCGGCGCACGCGCTCGGCATCGGCGATGCGGCTGAGCTTGCCGGCGGAATCCAGGAACACCATGATGAGCTTGCGGCCGGCGATCTTGGCCTGCATCACCAGGCATTGCCCGGCTTCGTGGATGTAGCCGGTTTTCTGCAAGCCGATGTCCCAGTCCGGGTTCTTCACGAGGCGATTGGTGTTGCGGAACTGGAGCGTCCGCTTGCCGATGGCAACCTCGTGTTCGGGCGAGGTGGTGAGTTCGCGCAGCAAGGGGTCCTTGTAGGCTGCGCCGACCAGCGTCGCGAGGTCGTGCGCGCTCGACTGGTTCTGGCTGGACAGGCCCGTCGGCTCCACATAGTGGGTGTCTTTCATGCCCAGCATCATCGCCTTGGCATTCATCAGCGGCACGAAAGCCGCCAGCCCGCCGGGATAGGTGCGGCCCAGCGCATGGGCGGCCCGGTTTTCGCTGGACATGAGCGCCAGGTGCAGCAATTCACCGCGGGTGAGCATGGTGCCGACCCGCAGGCGCGAACTGCTGCCCTTCTCGGTGTCCACGTCGTCCTGGGTGATGGTGATCATCTCGTCCATGGGCAGCTTGGCTTCGCTGACGAGGGTGCCGGTCATGAGCTTGGTCAGGGAGGCGATGGGCAGCACGGCCGAGTCGTTCTTGCTGAACAGCACCTCACGCGTGTCCTGGTCGATCACCAGGGCGACGCTGGACTTGAGGTCGAGCCGATCCGACACCGAATGCAGCCCGGCCAGCTGACCGTACGAAGGTTGCGCGGGAAGACGGGCGATGAAGACAGGACTGCGCTTTTTGGCTGAAAAAGACCGCATTACCCGTTTTGTAACGGTACCGCCCCGCTTCTTCGCAATAACCGTTTTGTGGGTCCCCGCATCGGCCACCGTCGGAGCCAGACTGAGAACCAGGGCGGCCATGGCAATTGAATGCAGGAGTCGGTTCAGGCGTTTGCTCATCGCGGACGGGGCTTTCGGGTGGGTCAAATCAGAGCTCCAAAACGCTACGGGGTGAGCAGAAGTTTACGACAGAGGAAAAAGCAACGCAAGATCAATGACTTATGTAACATTCCTCAGACACAACACAAATAACACGGAAATGCCTTATCCCTGCGCGGCAACCCGATCGGCTTTACTTTGCAGCTTGTTCAACGCGCTCAGATACGCCTTGGCGGACGCGACGATGATGTCCGGGTCGGCACCGACGCCGTTGACGACCCGCCCGGAGTTCTGCAGGCGCACCGTCACCTCGCCCTGGCTCTCGGTCGAACCGCTGATGGCGTTGACCGAATAGAGCACCATCTCCGCCCCACTCTTGACGTGCGATTCGATCGCCTTGAGCGATGCATCGACCGGACCATTGCCGTCCGACTCGCCGTGCACTTCCTTGCCCGCCACGGTGAAAACGATGCTGGCGTGCGGCCGCTCGCCGGTTTCGCTGTGTTGCGAAAGGGACACGAAGCTGTACTGCTCGTGCTCGTGGGTCACGCTTTCGTCGCTCACCAGCGCCAGGATGTCCTCGTCGAAGATATCGCTCTTGCGGTCGGCCAGCTCCTTGAACTTGGCGAAGGCGGTGTTGATGTCGGCTTCGCTTTCCAGCGCCACGCCCAGTTCCTGCAGGCGCTGCTTGAAGGCGTTGCGGCCCGACAGCTTGCCCAGCACGATCTTGTTGGCGCTCCAGCCCACGTCCTCGGCCCGCATGATCTCGTAGGTGTCGCGCGCCTTGAGCACGCCGTCCTGGTGGATGCCGCTGGCGTGCGCGAATGCATTGGCGCCCACCACGGCCTTGTTGGGCTGCACCACAAAGCCGGTGGTCTGGCTGACCATGCGGCTGGCGGCGAGGATGTGCCTGGTGTCGATGCCGACGTCCAGGCCGAAGTAGTCGCGCCGCGTTTTCACGGCCATCACGACTTCTTCCAGGGAGCAGTTGCCGGCGCGCTCGCCCAGGCCGTTGATGGTGCATTCCACCTGCCGGGCGCCGCCGATCTTCACGCCGGCGAGCGAATTGGCCACCGCCATGCCGAGGTCGTTGTGGCAGTGCACCGACCAGACGGCCTTGTCGGAATTGGGGATGCGCTCGCGCAAGGTGCGGATGAAATTGCCGTACAGCTCGGGCACGGCGTAGCCCACGGTGTCGGGCACGTTGATGGTGGTCGCGCCCTCGGCGATCACGGTCTCGAGCACCCGGCACAGGAAATCCATGTCGCTGCGGTAGCCGTCCTCGGGCGAGAACTCGATGTCGTCGCACAGGTTGCGGGCAAAGCGCACCGACTGCCTGGACTGCTCCAGAACCTGCTCGGGCGTCATGCGCAGCTTCTTCTCCATGTGCAGCGGCGAAGTCGCGATGAAGGTGTGGATGCGGGCCCGCTGCGCGCCCTTGAGCGCCTCGGCCGCGCGCGCGATGTCGCGGTCATTCGCACGCGACAGCGAGCAGATGATGGAGTCCTTGATGGCGTGGGCGATGTTCTGCACCGCCTCGAAGTCGCCGTTGGAACTGGCGGCGAAGCCAGCCTCGATCACATCCACCTTCAGGCGCTCGAGCTGGCGCGCGATGCGCAGCTTCTCGTCCCTGGTCATCGACGCGCCGGGCGACTGCTCGCCGTCGCGCAAGGTGGTGTCGAAAATGATCAGTTTGTCGGGCATGAAATCTCCTGAATTGGGTTGCCGAGCTGCGCCCGCTGCACACCTGAAACGATGGCCTTGAGCGAAGCCGAGACGATATTCGAGTCGATGCCAACCCCGAACAGGGTGCGTTCGCCTATGCGCAGCTCCAGGTAGGCCACGGCCTGGGCATTGGCGCCGGCACCGATCGCGTGCTCATGGTAGTCGAGCACCCGAATGCTCTCGCCGCAAGCCGCGCCCAGCGCCTGCACGAAGGCGTCGATGGGGCCGTTGCCGGCGCCCTCCACGGCCAGCCGGCGGCCCGACACCTCCACGTCCGCTGCCAGCCGGACCAGCGGTCCGGTGGGGCCGGCCGACTCCTCCAGCACCTGGTGCCGCGGCGCCGGGATGCTGTGCACGCCGTACTCGCGCTCGAACAGATCGAACAGGTCATGGGCCGTGAGTTCCTTGCCGGTCGCATCCATCACCGTCTGCACCACCTGGCTGAACTCGATCTGCAGCCGGCGCGGCAGCTCCAGGCTGTATTCGCTCTCGAGCAGGTAGGAGATGCCGCCCTTGCCCGACTGGCTGTTGACACGGATCACGGCCTCGTAGCTGCGCCCCAGGTCCTTGGGGTCGAGCGGCAGGTAAGGCATTTCCCAGACATCATCGGGCTGGCGCGCGGCGAAGGCCTTCTTGATCGCATCCTGGTGCGAACCCGAGAACGAGGTGTAGACCAGGTCGCCGGCATACGGATGGCGCGGATGCACCGGCAACTGGCTGCAATGCTCCACGGTGCGCCGGATCTCGTCGATGTCGGAAAAGTCCAGCCCGGGATCGACGCCCTGGGAATAGAGGTTCAGCGCCACATTGACCAGATCCAGGTTGCCGGTGCGCTCGCCGTTGCCGAACAGACAGCCCTCGAGCCGGTCGGCGCCGGCCATGACGGCGAATTCGCCGGCCGCCGTGCCGGTGCCGCGGTCGTTGTGCGGATGCACCGAGAGCACGATGGAATCCCTGCGAGCGAGATGCCGGTCCATCCACTCGATCATGTCGGCGAAGATGTTGGGCGTCGAATGCTCCACCGTCGAAGGCAGGTTGATGATGCACTTGCGCTGCGGAGTGGGCCGCCAGACCTCGGTCACCGCGTCGACCACCCGCTTGGAAAACGCCAGATCGGTGCTGGAGAACATCTCGGGCGAATACTGGAACACCCATTCGGTATCGGGATACTGCGCCGCCAGTTCGTTGAACAACCGGGCCTGGCCGGTGGCCAGTTCGACGATGCCGTCCTCGTCCAGGCCCAGCACCACCTTGCGCATCACCGGCGCCGTGGCGTTGTACAGATGCACGATGACGCGGCGGGCGCCCTGCATCGCCTCGAAGGTGCGGCGCACGAGTGGCTCGCGGGCCTGGGTCAGCACCTGGAGGGTGACGTCGCCGGGCACCAGGTCCTCGTCGATGAGCTTGCGGATGAAATCGAACTCGGTCTGCGACGCGGACGGGAAGCCCACCTCGATTTCCTTGAAGCCGATGTCCACCAGCATCTCGAACAGGCGCAGCTTGCGGGTCACGTCCATCGGCTCGATCAGCGCCTGGTTGCCGTCGCGCAGGTCGACGCTGCACCACACGGGCGGCCGCGCCAGGACGGCGTCGGGCCAGGTCCGGTCGGCGAGGCGCACCGGCGCGAAGGGGCGGTATTTGCTGGCGGGATTCTTCAACATGGTCATCTCTCGTGCTTGGGGTCAACCAGCAGGACAAAGAAAAACGGCCCGCTGCTGGTGCAAACGGGCCGTTGTCGGGTATACGCGTGCGCTACCGTCTCCGCCCGTCGGGGGATAGCAGTAGGGCCAGCGAAATTCGGTTCATGAATGTGAATGTAGCATACCTGCACAAAATGGGGTCAGAGCCGAATTTCGTACGAGATCACGGCGCGCCGGAAGCGTCATTGTCCTGAATTCGGATCCGACCCCATTTTTATTTGTGCAGCCCGCGCTCGTCGGGTTCGTCGGTCGACGTGCTGATCACGCTGGTCTGCAGCCCCTTGGCCTTGCGCCAGCCGTACAGCACATAGCCGCTGAGGCCGTAGATCACGAACAGCCCGAACAGGACGATCGGCGGGTGAATGGTGATCACGGCGATGCCCAGCGCGATCAGGACGATCACGATGAAGGGCACGGTCTTCTTCAGGTGAACATCCTTGAAGCTGTAGAACGGCACGTTGGTGACCATGGTCAGCCCCGCGTAGAGGGCGACACCGAACATGGGCCAGGACAGCTGGTAGCCTTTGTAACCCAGGTCGTTCATGACCCAGATCAGCCCGGCGATCAGTGCCCCGGCCGCGGGCGACGGCAGCCCCTGGAAGTAGCGCTTGTCCACCACGCTGGTGTTGACGTTGAAGCGGGCCAGCCGCAACGCGGTGCAGGCGCAGTAGACAAATGCCGCGATCCAGCCCCAGCGCCCCAGGCCCTTCAAGCCCCATTCATAGGCGATCAGCGCCGGCGCCGCACCGAACGACACCATGTCCGACAGCGAATCCATCTGCTCGCCGAACGCGCTCTGGGTGTTGGTCATGCGCGCCACCCGGCCGTCCAGGCTGTCCAGCACCATCGCGACGAACACGCCCTCGGCCGCCAAGTCGAATCGATCGTTCATGGCCATCACGATCGCGTAAAAACCGCCGAACAGCGCGCCCAGCGTGAAGAGGTTCGGCAGGATGTAGATCCCCTTGCGGCGCTTCCGCACCACGACGCCTTCCTCGGGCGTGTCGAACTGTGAATCGGAGCCGTCGTGCATGGGGAAAGTGTAAGAGGAAAAGGCTAGAAAAAAACAAAAGCCACCCGGGGGCGGCTTTTGTACCTGGGCCGGCGAAGCTTTAGTTCTTCGTCTGGTCCACCAGCTTGTTCTTCTTGATCCACGGCATCATCGCGCGCAGCGTCTCGCCCACGGTCTCGATCTGGTGCTCGGCCATGAGGCGGCGGCGCGACAGCAGGACCGGCGCCCCGGCCCGGTTCTCCAGGATGAAGCTCTTGGCGTATTCGCCGCTCTGGATGTCCTTCAGGCACTGCTTCATCGCCTGCTTGGTGGCCTCGGTCACGATCTTGGGCCCGGTCACGTACTCGCCGTACTCGGCGTTGTTGGAGATCGAGTAGTTCATGTTGGCGATGCCGCCTTCATAGATCATGTCGACGATCAGCTTGAGCTCGTGCAGGCACTCGAAGTAGGCCATCTCGGGGGCGTAGCCCGCTTCCACCAGGGTCTCGAAACCGGCCTTGACCAGTTCCACGGTGCCGCCGCACAGCACGGCCTGTTCGCCGAACAGGTCGGTTTCGGTCTCTTCACGGAAGTTGGTTTCGATGATGCCGGCCTTGCCGCCGCCGTTGGCCATCGCGTACGACAGCGCCAGGTCGCGGGCCTTGCCGCTCTTGTCCTGGTGCACCGCCACCAGCTGCGGCACGCCCCCGCCCTGGGTGTAGGTGTGGCGCACGGTGTGGCCCGGCGCTTTCGGGGCGACCATCCAGACGTCGAGGTCGGCGCGCGGGGTGACGAAGCCGTAGTGCACGTTGAAGCCGTGCGCAAACACCAGCGAGGCACCCTGCCGGATGTTCGGCTCGATGTCGTTCTGGTACACGGCGGCGATCTGCTCGTCGGGCAGCAGGATCATGACCACGTCGGCCGAACGCACGGCATCCTTCACCTCGACGACCTTCAGGCCGGCCTTCTCCACCTTGGGCCAGGACGCGCCGCCCTTGCGCAGGCCGACCACCACCTTGACGCCGCTGTCGTTGAGGTTCTGGGCGTGGGCGTGGCCTTGCGAGCCGTAGCCGATGATGGCGACCGTCTTGCCCTTGATCAGGCTCAGGTCACAGTCCTTGTCGTAATAAACCTTCATGGTCTTTCTCTCCAGTTGAATGCAATGTTGTTCAGACGCGCAGGATCCGTTCGCCGCGGCCGATGCCGCTGGAGCCGGTGCGCACCGTCTCCAGGATCGCACCGCGGTCGATGGCTTCCAGGAAGGCGTCGTTCTTGGCCTGGTCGCCGGTGAGTTCGATGGTGTAGCTTTTCTCGGTCACGTCGATGATGCGGCCGCGGAAGATCTCCGCCATGCGCTTCATCTCCTCGCGCTCCTTGCCGACGGCGCGCACCTTGACCATCATCAGTTCGCGCTCGGTATAGGCGCCTTCGGTGAGGTCGACCACCTTCACCACCTCGATCAGGCGGTTCAGGTGCTTGGTGATCTGTTCGATCACGTCGTCCGATCCGGTGGTCTGGATCGTCATGCGCGACAGCGACGCGTCTTCCGTCGGCGCCACGGTGAGCGATTCGATGTTGTAGCCGCGCGCCGAGAACAGCCCCACGACACGGGAGAGCGCGCCGGGCTCGTTCTCCAGCAGGACGGCAATGATGTGTTTCATGATTTGTGATTCCTCTTTTCGGTGCCCTCCCCGTCCGGCGGTAACCGGGCGGCTCGACACGCAATAGATTTATCAGTAAGGACGATAAGCCGGACGGGCGCTGACGCGCCCGCCGGCGACTTGGGGTTTAGAGGTCTTCGCTCCCGAGCAGCATTTCGGTGATGCCCTTGCCGGCCTTGACCATCGGGAACACGTTCTCGGTGGGGTCGGTGCGGAAGTCCATGAAGACCGTGCGGTCCTTGAGCTTGCGCGCTTCGCGCAGCGCCGGCTCCACGTCGCGCGGATGGTCGATCCGCATCCCGACGTGGCCGTAGGCCTCGGCCAGCTTGACGAAGTCGGGCAGCGCGTCCATGTAGCTGTGGCTGTAGCGGCCTTCGTAATCGATCTCCTGCCATTGCCGCACCATGCCCAGGTAGCGGTTGTTCAGCGACACGATCTTGATCGGGGTGTTGTACTGCAGGCAGGTCGAAAGCTCCTGGATGCACATCTGCACCGAGCCTTCGCCGGTGATGCAATAGACCTCGCTGTCGGGCCTGGCCAGCTTGATGCCCATGGCGTACGGAATGCCCACACCCATGGTGCCCAGACCGCCGGAGTTGATCCAGCGGCGCGGCTCGTTGAAGCGGTAGTACTGCGCGGCCCACATCTGATGCTGGCCGACGTCCGACGTGATGTAGGTGTCGGCATCCTTGGTCATGTTCCAAAGCGTCTCGACCACGTACTGCGGCTTGATGACTTCCAGGTTCTTGCGGTCGTAGCGCAGGCAGTCCTTGCCGCGCCAGCCCTCGATGGTGTCCCACCAGGCGGCCAGCACGGCGGCGTCCGGCTTGGCGCCCGAGTCGCGGATCATCGCGTTCAGCTCGCCCAGCACGTCCTTGACGTCACCCACGATCGGGATGTCGACCCGGACCCGCTTGGAGATGCTCGAGGGGTCGATGTCGATGTGGATGATCTTGCGCTCGTTCTGCGCGAAGTGCTTGGGGTTGCCGATCACCCGGTCGTCGAAGCGCGCGCCCACGGCCAGCAGCACGTCGCAGTTCTGCATGGCGTTGTTGGCCTCGATGGTGCCGTGCATGCCCAGCATGCCCAGGAACTTGCGGTCGCTGGCCGGGTACGCGCCCAGTCCCATCAGGGTGTTGGTACAGGGATAGCCCAGCATGTCGACCAGGGCACGCAGCTCAGCCGAGGCATTGCTCAGGATCACACCGCCGCCGGTGTAGATGTAGGGCCTCTTGGCCGACAACAGCAAATGCATGGCCTTGCGGATCTGGCCGCCGTGGCCCTTGCGCACCGGGTTGTAGGAGCGCATCTCCACCTTGTCCGGGTAGCCGGTGTAGGCGGTCTTGTTGAAGGAGACGTCCTTGGGGATGTCCACGACCACCGGGCCGGGCCGGCCGCTGCGGGCGATGTGGAAGGCCTTCTTCATGACCTCGGCGAGCTGGCGCACGTCCTTGACCAGGAAGTTGTGCTTGACGACCGGCCGGGTGATGCCGACGGCGTCGCATTCCTGGAAAGCGTCCAGGCCGATGGCATGCGTAGGCACCTGGCCGGTGATGATCACCATCGGGATGCTGTCCATGTAGGCCGTGGCGATGCCGGTGACGGCGTTGGTGACACCAGGACCCGAGGTCACCAGCGCGACCCCGATGTCGCCGGTGGCGCGGGCATAGCCGTCGGCTGCGTGCACGGCCGCCTGCTCGTGGCGCACCAGCACGTGCTGGATGGTGTCCTGCTTGTAGAAAGCGTCGTAGATGTGCAGCACCGCGCCGCCGGGGTAACCCCAGACGTACTTGACGTTCTCGGCCTGCAGCGCCTTGACGAGGATTTCGGCGCCGCGCAGTTCCTGGGAATGGCCCGCCTCGGAGGCGGCGGCCGCTGACTTGATTTCGGCTTTGGAGATTTCCATGATGAACCTTTGCGAATTTCTCTGACGAAAAACCTAGGGTGCCCCTGCGCGTGCTCTCGTGAAGCCGTGTCGGGACTTTGAACCCAGGACCATGAGCGGGCCTATCGCACCGCCGGATCCGGGCTCGTTTGCCTTTTGACTTGCAGCGCGCATTATCGCACTGCAACATGGCAGTCGATCAAGGAGCGCAACCCCGCAATGCGATAATTTCGGGCTATCTGCCGCAGCAGCAGCGCCAAAAGCGTTCAAGAACAACTCCCAATCCGTCCAGGTCCAGTTTCCTTGGCAACCGAACGAGAACTCTCCGACTTCCTCAAGAGCGTCGAAAAACGGGCCTTCAAGCGCTCGGTCTACCACGTGCGCGACGAGGAGGCGGCACTGGACATCGTGCAGGACAGCATGATGAAGCTGGCCGAGCACTACGGGGACAAGCCGCCCAACGAGCTGCCCATGCTGTTCCAGCGGATCCTGTCCAACTGCACGCTCGACTGGTTCCGCCGGCAGAAAACCCGGAATGCCCTCTTTTCGAACATGAGCGACTTCGAATCCGGGAATGACGACGGCGAATTCGACCTGCTGGAAACTTTTACCTTCGCCGAGGGCTCTCAACAGGCTGAGAGCGCCGAGGACACGACCAACCGGGCCCAGACCTTGCGGGAGATCGAAACCCAGATCCTGGAGCTTCCGGCCCGTCAACGTGAAGCTTTCCTGATGCGTTATTGGGAGGAGATGGACGTAGCCGAGACGGCGGCGGCCATGGGCTGCTCGGAAGGCAGTGTCAAGACACACTGCTCAAGGGCGGTTCAGGCCCTCAGCAAAGCACTGAAGGCAAAGGGAATTCAACTATGACGAATTTGCAACCCAATCCGTCGGAACAGCTGCAGGACCGCTTTGGCCGTCAGGTTGCGGCGCGCCTGTCGGCTGGCACGGCCGAGCTTCCCTACAACATCGCCGAACGGCTGCGCGCCGCGCGCGTCCAGGCCATCGCCGTGCGCAGGCCCGCCAACCTGCGCATGGCCTCTTCGGTCTCTGGCTCCGGCGCCGCGGCCACCTTGACCTTCGGCAACGAAGGCCCGAGCCTGTGGCGGCAGATCGCCTCGGCCATCCCGCTCGTGGTGCTGGCGGCCGGCCTGATCCTGATCAACACGGTCCAGAACGACCGCCGTGCCAGCGAAGTGGCCGAGGTCGACGCCGCGCTGCTGACCGATGACCTGCCGCCGTCGGCCTACGCCGATCCAGGCTTTGTGCAGTTCCTGAAGGCCAGCAGAGACTAAAGTCCGAACGATGCACCTTGCCCGGGTCTTTCGCCTGGATTCGCGCCCTTTTCCCAGCGGCGTGGCCGCTGTGCTGGCCGCGGCCGGGCTGTGGCTGGCGCTGTGCGGTTCGCCCACGCCAGCCCTGGCACAAACCCCGGCAACTGCTCCGGCGGTGGCGCCTGCAGCCGCTCCGGCATCTGCGCCTGCAGCTGCTCCTGCGCCAGCTCCGGCCTCCGCTCTGGCGGCAGCTCCGGTGCTCCCCGCCCGGCCGGCCGCCAGTGCCGTGGCCTCGCCGAGCCGGCCCGCTTCGGCCCGCACGGCTGCCAACGGCAAGCCCAATGGCAAGCGGGTGACCAAGCCCTTGTGGCGGGAATTGAATCCGGCCGAGCAGCTGGCGCTGGCGCCGCTGGCGGGCAAGTGGGACACGCTCAGCGAGGCGCAAAAACGCAAATGGCTGGCGCTGTCAAAGAACTTCCCCAAGATGTCCGCTGATGAACAGGCCAAGCTGAACAGCCGGATGATCGAATGGGTGGCCCTCAGTCCCCAGCAGCGCGCCCGGGCCCGCCTGAATTTCGGCGAAACACAGCAGTTGTCGCCCGATAACAAGAAGGCCAAGTGGGAGGCCTACCAGGCCCTGCCCCCCGAGGAAAAACGCAAGCTGGCTGCCCGCGCGACCAAGCCGCCCGTCACCGCTGTGGCCGTGAAGCCGGTGCCGCCGTACAAGCTGGCCACCATCCCCAAGCCCAAGCTGGGCGAGAAAGCGGCCCCCCTCTCCCCGGCCCCCGGCAAGCCGGACCCCAATACCCAGCTTCCGGTGCGCGCCGAGTCCCCCGCGCCCGGTCCCGTGCCCGCGCCCGCGCCGGTGCGCTGACGCTGCACTGTCCATGCCGTCGGAAAGCGCGGGCAGCGCCACGTCAAGGCCGGCCGGCCCGGCCAATCTCCTGTCGCCCGATCCCCTGGCGGCGCCCGCGCTGATGCGCCGCATGGCCTGCTGGCTGTACGAAGGCATGCTCCTGTTCGGCGTCGTGTTCATTTCGGGCTGGCTGTTCAGCACCCTGGGACAGGTGCGCGATGCCATGGACACGCGCCGGCCCCTGCTGCAGGCGTTTCTGTTCGTGGTCTTCGGCATCTACTTCACCTGGTTCTGGACCCGGGGCCAGACCCTGGCCATGAAGACCTGGCACATCCGCGTGGTCGATCGCTTCGGGCGCCCGCTCACCCAGTGGCGCGCCCTGCTGCGCTACGCCTGCAGCTGGCTGTGGTTCCTGCCGCCGTTGGCCGTGCTGGCGCCGTTCAAGCCCAGCGGCGCTGCAGCGGCGATCGTGATCCTGGCCTGGGTTGCCGTGTGGGCGGTTCTGAGCCGATTGCACCCCCAGCGCCAGTTCTGGCACGACGCCCTTGCAGGCACCCGTCTGGTGCCTGCCGCACCTGCAGGCCGCTGAGAATCCGCGGTCATCTTCGTCGAGGACAATCCTGGCCATGTCATCGCCACCCGAAGTCGTCTCCCCCGCCAACCAGCAGAAACTTCGCATGGGCCTGAACGGGGTCTTGCATGCCGCCGGCTACTCGTTCGCCGGGCTGCGCGCCGGTTGGGACGAGATTGCCTTCCGACAGGAGGCGATCGCGTCCAGCGTGCTGATCCCGCTGGCCTTCTGGCTGGGGCGAGGCTGGCTCGAAACCGCGCTGCTGGCCGGTTCCGTCCTGATCGTGCTGATGATCGAGTTGCTCAACACGGGAATAGAGACGGCCATCGACCGGATCGGCCCCGAATGGCACGACCTGTCCAAACGCGCCAAGGACATGGGCAGCGCCGCGGTGCTGCTGAGCCTGGTCCTGTGTTCGGGCATCTGGGTCGCCGCCCTGTACCAGAGATTCGCTGCATGACCCCGGTGCCGCCGATTGCACCGGCGTTTTCACTGTGTGTGTACTGCGGATCGCGCGCCGGCTCGACGGCCGCTTTCACGTCCGTGGCCCGCGCCGTCGGCCGCTGGATCGGAGAGCATCGCGGCCAGCTGGTGTACGGCGGGGGCAACAACGGACTGATGGGCGTCATGGCCGATGCAACGTTGGAGGCCGGCGGCCGGGTCGTGGGCATCATTCCCAATGCCCTGGTGGAAAAGGAGTTCGCCAAGCGCGACTGCACCGAATTGCACGTGGTGGACAACATGCACGAACGCAAACGCATGATGGCCGAGCGGGCGGATGCGTTCCTGGCCTTGCCCGGCGGCATCGGGACGCTGGAAGAACTCTTCGAGGTCTGGACCTGGCGGCAACTGGGCTACCACGACAAACCGGTGGGCATCCTCAACGTGGACGGCTATTACCAGCCGCTACTGGACTTCCTGCAATCCAGCGTGAGCCATGGCTTGATGAGCGACTGGCAGATGAGCCTGGTGCGCGTGGGCGACGACTGGGCCCGTTTGCTGGCCGAACTGGTCCAGGCATCGGGCTTGAGCGGCGCGCCCGACCTCTCGGAAATCTGAGGGCTGCCCGCACCGGCTCAACGCGCAGGCGGCTGCGCGCCTGGCCTTGAACCGACGCGCCATTGTCGCGCCAGCCACGTATGACATTCCTGCGAATGCCCCCAGGAACGAGAGCTCGATCAGGAATGCCGTGTTGAAGAACATCAGGCACGCTCCGCAGCAACCGATGCCGGCGCGGCCGTCTCTCTGTCTCTTATACACATCT
>DIZF01000069.1 GCA_002427815.1 Ramlibacter tataouinensis | reverse complement strand
ATCAATTAAACCGGACACTACTGCGGGAGGATAAACAACAAATGCAGGAAAGTCGTTCTGAATCAAGAACCTGCGCTGCGGGGTTCGCCGATGTAGGCCGCAGGCGCCAGATTAGACCGCAGGGTGCGCGGTCTATATTGAGTTGAACTAAACCGCTGACGCGGTAGTGGTGGTGGTCGCTGCCGCAAGGGCAGTGGGCGATGCGGCGGGGGTACCTTGATCGATGCGGGCATGTGCCCGTATTCATCGAGGAGACGGTGATGACCCCACTTCGACAGCGCATGCTCGACGCACTGGTGCTACGCGGCATGGCGCAGCGCACGCAACAGTCCTACATCCAGGCCGTTGCCGGCTTGGCGCGCCACTACCGGCGCAGCCCCGAGCAGCTGAACGCCGACCAAGTGCAGCGCTACCTGCTGCACCTGCTGCGCGAGCGCCATCTCGCGCGCTCCAGCGTCAACCAATACGGCTGCGCGTTTCGCTTCCTGTACGGCCAGGTGCTGGGCCTGGACGGCGAGGCGTTTCAGATCCCGCTGGCCGCGGCGCCCCAGCGCCTGCCCGAGATCCTGTCGCGCGCCGAGATCGCGGCGCTGCTGGCGTGCGCGCCGCACCTGAAGGCGCGCGCCCTGCTCAGTTGCGCCTACGCGCTGGGTCTGCGTGTGAGCGAGCTGTGCGCGCTGCGCCCCGAGCATCGACAGCGCGGCCGACCGCATGTGCGTGCGCGTCGTGCAAGGCAAGGGCGCACGCGACCGCTATGTGCCCCTGAGCGCCGAAGTGCTCCAGGTGCTGCGCAGCTACTGGCGCGCCGAACGCCCGGTCCACTGGCTGTTCCCGGCCAAGCGCGACGCCAGCCGGGCCCTCGATACCAAGAGCGCCCAGCGCTGGTACTACCTGGCGCGTGACGCTGCCGGCATCACCAAGCGCGGCGGCATTCATACCTTGCGCCACTGCTATGCGACCCATCTGCTGGAGGCCGGTGTCGATCTGCACTGCCTGTCGCAGTGGCTCGGCCACGGCTACCTGAGCACCACGGCGCGCTACCTGCACCTGGCCCGTCCCGAAGTGCCCGATGGCGCCCGGCGCACCCCGCTGGCCTTGCTGGCCGCACTGCCACAGCACACCGCGACAGCGCAGCAGTAGAGCCAGGCCATGGCGGCCACACTGGCCCAGGTGCTGCGGCACTTCGGGCCACAGTATCTGCGCGCACACGCCCTGAGCACGCCGCAGGCGCGGGCCTGGCGCGCCATCGTTGCCTGCCGCACCCCGGCCCTGGGCGGCCAGCAGCTGCGCTGCGACGGTTGCGGGGCCCAGCAGTGGCGCTGGCATTCGTGCCGAAACCGCCATTGCCCCCAGTGCCAGACTCAAGCGCGAGAGGCTTGGCGCGCCGCGCGCCTGGCCGAGCTGCTGGACGTGCCGTACTGCCACCTGGTCTTCACGCTGCCGCACGAACTCAATGCGCTGGCCGCCATGCATCCGCGCTGGGTGTACGACACACTGATGCAGTGCACCGCGGCCACGCTGACCGAGTTCGCCGCCGATGTGCGCTGGCTGGGCGGCATCGGCGCCTTCACGCTGGTGCTGCACACCTGGACGCAGGACCTGCGCCGCCACCTGCATGTGCATGCGCTGATGGCCTGCGGGGCACTGAGCAGCGATGCCCGTGCCCAGGGCACGGCGTCCTGGATCGAGCCCAAGCGCTCGCCCAACTTCCTGTTCCCGGTGCAGGCGCTGTCGCGGGTGTTTCGCGGCAAGTTCATCCAGGCGCTGCAAGACGCCAGCGACGCAGGCGTGCTGCCACGCGATCCGGCCGCCACGGGCAGTGCGCGACGCCAGCGCGTGCAGACGCTGCGCCAGCGCGACTGGGTGGTGTACGCCAAGACGCCACTGGCCGGGCCCGCAGCGGTGCTGGACTACCTGGCACGCTACACGCACCGCACGGCCATCGGCAACGAGCGGCTGGTGGCCATCGATGGCGACGAGGTGCGCCTGCGCGTGCGTGCGCTTGCCACCGGTGGCAAGCGCACGATCGCACTGGACGGTACGCAGTTCATTGGGCGCTTGCTGCAGCACGTGCTGCCTGCGGGCTTCAAGCGCATCCGCCACTATGGGCTGCTGGCGCCGGCGGCCAAGGCCGAGCGGCTGGCACGTGCGCGCCAGCTGCTGGCCATGCCAGCGCCCAATCCGCAGGCGCGCGAGGACGCGCAGGCCTTCATGCGCCGCGTGGCCGCCATCGAGATCGACCGCTGCCCGCATTGCAAGACCGGGCACTGGTTGACGCTGCAGGTGCTGTTGCCCCTGCGCGGGCAAGCCCAGGCTGCGTCCGCCGCATCGTGCCGAGGGCCTCCGTGAGCGCAGCTCGCACCTGGCCACCTCGCCCAAGTCCTCGCTCTCGCGCGCAGGGCGGACAGCGTGCGCGCCGGCGGCCAAGCAGCGCCAGCTCAGCCGCCTGCGGCGAGCCTCAAACACCAGGCGCGTGCTTGCGTTGCGCAGCCAAATGGCCACAGCAGCGCCCAACACCCACGCTCGCAGCGCATTCGCATTGCCAAACAGTGCCTGTGAAACTTACACTGCCCATGCCACCGCCACCCCGGCGGTCCAGTCCAACGAGGTTTATCTGACGCCATGCACCGCTCGTGCCTTCGACTGCCTTCATCTCGGCGTCAGATAAACGCTATTCGTTATCCCTCAATCAACGCGCGTAAAGCTCGCGATGCCACCGTCGCTGCGGCTACGGCCGCTGGACCTTCGGATAAGGCTCCAGTTTACGGTCGATGAAGCCACTGAGCATGGCTGCTATTCGAAGCGGGCCGCTAGGGGTTAGCGTAGTGGGCGCTGGGCGCCGCGCTTCCAGTCGCGCCTACATTCCGGGCATATGCTAGCTTTCATCACCTACGCACACAGTGGTACACGCAATGCAAAGACTACCCGTTAGCCAGCTGATCTCTTCGTTCCACGCCATCAGCAAATTTGAGCACGTCGCCACGCTGGCGATGCGTGAGAAGCGCTCATACCACTTCGACTCGCGCACGTTTACCGAGTTGATGGATCATGTCAAAGAATTCAAGATGTACTGCTTTGAAATGGGCTTTGCCATCTCTTCCCGACTCAGCGACGAACTGATCGATGAATTGAAGCTGGCTGAGCCTGGCGAAAGCAGTTTCCGCGAGCTGAACTTTTCGCAGGTCCAACGAACGCACGAAAAAGCGCAGGCTATCGTTAATTGTCTTCGGCATGAGGCCGTCGTCAGAGTGGCGCTTACCTTGGATCCAGACAACGTCGCACTGTATGAGGGCTTGCACACCGCCCTGAGTTCAGCTGCCAAGACCAAGTTTCCCGACCTCGTTCTTGAGATCGAGGAAGCCGCGAAGTGCGCGGCCTTCGGCCGCGCTACCGCAAGCGTGTTTCACTCGATGCGCGCCATGGAAATAGTTGTTAAGGCGGTGCGCGCCTGCCTCGGAATCACAGTGCCGCTGGAGGGCCAAGAACGAAATTGGGGGGTGATGTTGGGTCGGGTACGTGACAACATGACGGGTCGGGCAAACCCATGGGCTGAGAGAGAATACTTTAAAGCCCTTTATGCGCGACTAGACGCCGTCAAGGATGGATTTCGAAATGGGACCATGCACGTAGAAAACGTGTATTCAGATGATCTGGCGAAGACGATTCTCCGTGACACCGTGGCCCTTATAGACCAGGTTGCTGGCAGGATGGATCAGAACGGGCTTCCGCTCGCATGATGTCAGTTGAACGCGTGAGGGATAACTTGTCATTCAACGCGGACGCCCAAGTGCGTCTGCGCGCTGCGCGCGCACCGGTTCTTGGGCGCCGGTTACTTTTACGTTAGCCCTACACGCATGGCCCACGACGCACTGAAAGCCATCTACATCGGCATGATCGGTCAGGCCATCATGCGTTTGAATGCTGCGGGACGTTTTCTGGGGGCGCATGCATCTAGTGGCCACATCGCGGAGCTCGAAGCGGCTGCATTGCAGGTACGGAAGGCGCTTGAGTGCATTGCCTACTCGGCGATCGCCCCGGACAAGGACGCCTATGCTGCGTTTCGCGCGGCGGCGGTCGCGTCCCCTGACTTCACGAGGGACTATCACGCCGAAAAGATCCTCAAGGCATTGGCCGCAATCAACCTCGACTTCTATCCCAAGCCGTTGGTCGCGAGGAATCGTTCCAATGATGGACAGTTCCATTTCGATGGGAAGGAGGGCGGCTTCCTGACCCAAAAGCGCTTCGGTGTCGTGTACGACCGGCTTGGAAAGCATTTGCACGCGGACAACCCGTGGAGTGGAGACAAGAACACGCGTGCGCTCGCTTCCGATTTGCCGGGCGTCATTGAGGAAGCATTCGAATTGCTTGAATTTCACGTGCGCTTCATCAGAACGCCTAAGTTCAACGGGGCCTGGATCGTGGGCGCACCACGCTCGGGGACGACGCCCGTCATCATCGCTGGAGAGGCAAATGGGCCGTTTGTTGTCACTGCGGGCTAACAGGTTGATCGACACGGACGTCCTATCGGCGAGCTTTGCCCGCCTACTGTCCGCCGGTCATCGCCGACGTTGGGCCTCATCCGAAGACATCTTGCGAATCCCGTCACAGACAAACAACGCCACGGTATAGCTGAATGAACCCCACTCTCACCGCCCTCACTGGATTCGTTGCCTGGTCGTTGTTTCTCTTGGTGCTCATGGAGCTCATACGCTCCAAACTCGTAGTTACGAAGGCCGTCCCGGCAAACGGGTTCAAGCCAGACAACTCCAATCTCTCCCCATTCATGCAACGCCTCGCGCGGGCTCACGCCAACTGCGTCGAGGGCTTGCCCATCTTCGGTGGCCTCATGCTCATTGCCGTGGTATCCGGCAGGTCCGCGGTCACCGATCCGCTTGCGTACGTTTTTCTCGCGACGCGCATCCTGCAGTCAGTCATTCACCTCAGTTCACTGTCGGCGTTGGCTGTCACCCTTCGGTTCTCGGCGTTTGCCGTGCAGATGGGCATTGGTGTGTACTGGGCCGTTCGCCTGGTCGTGGCCTGAGCCAATTGCCGTGGCGCGAACCATCCGGCTATGCTCAGAACGCTTCACTGGAGTTGCGCATGATCACCGAGTACGTTCTCTTCAACCTGCCGGCCGGCATCACCCGAGACGAGGTCGTTCAAGGAATGCGTGATGTCGCACCGCGATGGCGAGCCAACGCCGAGCTGATTCGAAAGACATTTGTCTACGATGCGGCAGCAAACCAGACGGGCGCCTTCTACCTTTGGCCGAACCGTGAAGCTGCTGAGCGGGCCCACGATGAGGCGTGGCGTCAGCGAGTGCTGGACACCTACGGCAGCGAGCCCGTCATCAAGTATTTCGACACGCCGCTGGTCGTGGACAACGCCCTGGGGCAAACGATTGAGTCTCCACCGTGACCGTTGTGTTCTCCCTGCCGAATGGTTGCTCCGGTAGGCAGAGTGACGCCCAACCCTTCCGTTAAGACTCAGGTGAAGACCCTCGCTCTGTTGTGCGCTGTGCTGTTGAACGCGGCGTTTCTGGCCGTAGCGGTTATGGCGGCTGTGACGGTGGAGGTATCGACTATCGGCCGTGCCGTTGCAGCAGTAATCGCTCTTGCATTGGGGGGAGCGCTCACGCTCCTGTTGATGGCGCGCCTGGGTAAGTTGCCGGCGCCGGGGTTCGAGGTCATGCGCTATCTGTGTCTCAGCGTCCCCGTCCTCTGGTTTGCGGGGTCGCTGGACAGAGGCGTGATTTCAGGCCAGGAGTGGGCGTTTCTGCTGGTGGTGGGCGCTGTCACGTGGGGAACCTGGCATGTGTTCAATCTCTTCCATTTGCCGTCTGGCGGGTTGGCCCAGGGGCGATAGCGCGCGGCAGCGCCGGCCTCCGAAAACCACTATGCTGCGGTCATCCATCAATAACTTAGGAGAGAAAGATGTCCAGCGTTGGTTATCACGAACCGGTCGAGGAACTGTCGGCCGAGACACGCGAAATGCACAGGGCCATCGTGTCGCTGATGGAAGAGCTGGAGGCCGTCGATTGGTACAACCAGCGGGTTGATGCGTGCAAGGACGAGGAACTGAAGGCTATCCTCGCGCACAACCGCGACGAGGAGAAAGAGCACGCATCCATGGTGCTCGAGTGGATTCGCCGCAAGGATCCCGCCTTCTCGCGGGAGTTGAAGGAATATCTCTTTACCGAGAAGCCCATCGCGGACAAGTGAAGCGCCTCGTGCAGATAAGACTTGACGATCTCTCCGGGCCGGAGATCCACGCGCTGCTTGACGAGCACCTGCGGGACATGGCGCTGCTCTCGCCGCCAGGGAGCGTCCACGCCCTCGACATCGATGCGTTGCGGCGGCCTGAAATCACCTTCTGGACGGCCTGGTCGAATAACGAATTGCTTGGCTGCGGCGCGCTCATGGAGCTGAGTCCGCTGCATGGAGAGATCAAGTCCATGCGGACTTCTCTTGCGCATCGCAGAAGAGGCGTGGCGCGAGCAATGCTCAAGCATATTGTTCAAGAGGCCGGGAAGCGCCAATACGAGCGCCTGAGTCTTGAAACCGGCTCGATGCCGGACTTCCAGCCGGCTCAGAAGCTTTACGAGAGCTTCGGCTTTGCGTACTGTGGGCCGTTCGCTGATTACCTGCTGGACCCCAACAGTGTCTTCATGACCCGGTCCCTCTAAGCCACCCGTTCCCCCCTTAGGTCGCCTCAGTGCGAATCGCCATGGAAATATCGACTCGCTCCGTGATCACCTGTCCGAAATGCGGCGCCGCTGCGGAAGAAGAAATGCCGGTGGACGCCTGTCTCTTCTTTTACAAGTGCACGGGCTGCGGGGAACTGCTTAGCCCCAACGCCGGCGATTGCTGTGTGTTCTGTTCATTCGGCAGCGTCAAATGCCCGCCCATCCAGCAGTCGTCCGGTTGCTGCTCACGGCCAAGCTGAAGTCAAAGGCAAAACATGCGCGTCGCAATTCTCGATGACATTCACCAGGCCTATGAGCACACGGCCGGTGTCCGCCGGCTGCGGGAGCGAGCCGAGGTGCGGATTTTCACGGCGCCATTCGGTGACCCGCTGCTGTTGCGCGGATTCGATGCGCTGATCGCCAATCGCGAACGCACGCGGTTCACACGCGCCCTGTTCGAGCAGCTCCCGGACCTGCGGATCCTGGCGCAGACCGGAAGCCACGCGTACCACATCGATCTGGCCGCCGCGCAGGAGCACGGGATCGTAGTGGCAAAGGGAAATTCAGGTTTTTCTACCGCCGCGGGGGAGCTGGCAATCGGGCTGGCGATCGCGCTGATGCGCCAGATTCCGGCCATGGATGCCGCGGTGAAGTCAGGCAAGTGGCCGACTCCGCTGGGCCACGAACTGAATGGCAAGACCATGGGGATCGTGGGCCTGGGGCAGGTTGGCCGTCATGTCGCCAGGATCGCGAATGTCTTTGGAATGCGCGTTCTGTCCTGGAGCCGGCGGCCGGACGATGGCTCGGCGGCGTCGGTGGGCGCCGTACCGACGGAACTGGACGATCTGTTGCGGGCCTCCGATGTCGTTTCCGTGCACGTAACCTTGTCGCCGCAAACGCGAGGACTGCTCGACGCGCGTCGCCTGGCGTTGATGAAGCCGACGGCCTACCTGATCAATACTGCACGCGGCCCCATCGTCGACGAAGCAGCATTGGTGGACGCGCTGGCGAACCGTCGGCTCGCGGGAGCGGGGCTTGACGTCTTCGACATCGAGCCCTTGCCGCCTGCACACCCCTTGACGGCCTTGCCGAATGTCATTCTCACGCCCCATGTGGGCTGGCCCACCGACAGCAAGTACGAGCAATTTGCCGACGCCGCGGCGGATGTACTGCTGGCGTACCTGGACGGGCGCGAGGTCACGCGCTTCACTGATCAGCACTAGGGCCGTTTTGGCTCGATATCTGCAAGATCGCCCCGGCCGGCGCTGACTGGTATCACAATCGGACGAGCGCCGTCGGCGCCAACGGGTACGGTCTTCGTCACGAGGTTCGCCTCCAAGGAAAAGGAAAGCAGAATGAACGCAGCCAAGATGGTGGGGATCGTCCTGATCGTGGGTGGGGTCCTCGCACTGATGTACGGGGGGTTCAGTTACACCAAGGACACCCAGCAACTGAAGATCGGTCCGCTCGAGCTGTCCGTCAAGGAGAAGCAGACGGTCAATGTGCCGATGTGGGCGGGTATCGGCGCGATTGTGGTCGGCGGCGCGCTGCTCCTGTTGGGTGGCAAGAAGGGTTAGCCCGGCGCCAGTGAGTCATTGGCAAAAGGGACGCAGGGGCCCCGGAAATGCAGCCGCCCGGTTCGTCTAATCTTGTTCTGTTGGTTTTGCTGCCACTGCTTGCGTGGCGGGTCTATGCGCGCTTTCGGCGGATGGTGGGCCGCCAGCGTCTGTCCAGGGTCAGGCCGTGGATCACCCTGGCTATCTTCCCCACCCTGGTTGCGCTGCTGGTCTACGCCTCACGGGAACATTGGGAGAGCCTTGGCTGGCTGGTCGCTGGGCTCGCGGCGGGCGCCTTGCTGGCGCGCTATGGCTGGAGCAAGACGGTGCTCGAGCCAACGCCGCGGGGCCTCTTCTACACGCCCAACGCCCACCTCGGAATCGCGTTGTCGCTGCTCTTTGTCTGCCGCATCCTGTATCGCCTCGTTGAGATCTATGCCATGGAGCGAACCGGCGCCCGCGACGCGTCCGATTTCGTGCAGAGCCCTCTCACCTTGGCGGTCTTCGGTCTCCTTGCCGGCTACTACGTTGCCTATGCGGTCGGCCTGGCACGTTGGCGTTCGCGCGTACTTCGGGCCAAGCGGATGCGAGAGGCCGCGAAAGCGGGCTAGTGTCCCCGCCATACCAGCTTCTCGCCGACACCGTGCTCGCGCTGCACGTCGCCATTGTCGTATTCGTGGTTGCCGGGCTGGTGCTCATCGTCTTCGGCAATCTGCGGCGCTGGCAATGGGTGAACAACCTCGGGTTCCGGCTCGCGCATCTGGCCGCCATCGGTGTCGTGGTCGTCGAGGCCTGGGTCGGCGTGACCTGCCCGCTCACGACGTTCGAAATGTGGCTTCGCACAAAGGCCCGCGCGCCGACCTACAGTGGCAGCTTCATCGAGCACTGGCTCGGGCGGGTGCTGTACTACGATGCTCTACCATGGGTGTTCGTTGCCGGCTATTCACTGTTCGGGTTGCTGGTGGCGGCCACATGGTGGTACTTCCCACCGGAGCGGCACCATGGTCGCGATCGGCGCGATGCCTGAACCCCGCCGTTTCCCGCTGATGCGCATCCTCCTCACGCTCCTCGCGATCCTTGCCGTGCTGTACCTGGCGGCGTGCGCCGCGATATTTTTCCGGCAGCGGTCGATGATCTACTACCCGCAGCCGAGCGCGAACGGCACGTCGGCGGAACGGATGACATTGGCCGTCGACGGCGCCCAGGTCGTCGTTTCGGTGCGCCGCCACAACGGGCCCAAGGCCCTGATCTATTTCGGCGGCAATGCCGAGGACGTGTCCGCGAACCTGCCGGCGCTGCCCGCGGCCTTTCCCGATCGCGCCGTCTATCTGATGCATTACCGCGGGTATGGCGGCAGCACGGGTACGCCTTCCGAGAAGGCATTGCAGCAGGATGCGCTGCTGCTGTTCGACAAGGTCCGCGCCGAACACCCGGATGTGACGGTGATGGGGCGAAGCCTGGGCAGCGGACTGGCCGTGCGGCTGGCCGCCGCGCGTCCGGTCGAGAGGCTGATTCTGGTGACGCCTTACGAGAGTCTGTCGGGTCTGGCTGCAGCACTCTTTCCGTATTTCCCGGTGCGGTGGCTGCTCCTCGACCGGTACGAATCCGGTCGCTGGGCACCCCGCGTCACCGCGCCAACGCTGATCATTGCGGCCGAGAGCGATGAAGTGATTCCGCGGTGGAGCACCGAACAGCTGCACGCGCGATTTCCGGGTGGCGTCGCCATCATGAAGGTGATCGCGGGGGCCGGCCACAATACGATTTCAGAAGATCCGGCGTATTGGCAAGCCCTGCAGGGCACGAGCCGCGCCGGCAACTGACCGAGGAGATCCCATGCATTCGATAGCGTCCATTCAGCAGCTGCTGGAGCCACTCTTTCCCGGCCTGATGGGCGTGCGCCTTGTGGAGCTTGCACCTGAACGGGTGGTCGGCGAGCTGCGGGTCCGTGCTGACCTCTGCACGGCCGGCGACATCCTGCACGGCGGCGCCTACATGGCTTTTGCCGATACCCTGGGCGCGGTTGGAACCGTGCTGAACCTGCCCAAGGGCAAGCGCACCACGACGACCGATTCCAGCACCAAGTTCATCGGCGGGGCGAAGGAAGGCAGCACCGTGACCGGGGAATGCATCGCTCTGCACCGCGGCCGCACGACGATGGTCTGGCAGACGTCGATCCGGTCAGCCGAAGGCAAACTCTGCGCGGTGGTGACGCAAACGCAGCTGGTCCTGGATTGAAGGCCGTTGCGGCAGGCTCAGATCCAGCCCATCCAGCCGAGCAACGCGCCGGCGCCGAGCAGCCACAACAGGTGGATCTTGGTGCGCCAGACGAGGAGCGCCGCGACGACGGTCACCAGCCACAGCGGCCAGTTGCGAAGGGCGTAGCTGCTGCCGGTCGCCAGGATCCAGCCGGTGGCGATCAGCAGCGCGATCACGATCGGCGTCATGCCCTGCTTGAAAGCGCGCACTGCGCGCAGTTCGCGGTTCTCGTGGCCCCAGCGGGTGGCGAAATATGTCAGGGCGCTGCTGGGGACCATGATGCCGGTCATCGCCAAGCCCATGCCCAGGAAGGCGGTGGGCAGGCCGCCCGCGTTCAGGCCGACGTTCCATCCCATCAGCGCGACGAACAGCACGTTGGGCCCGGGCGCCGCCTGGGCGATGGCAATCGAGGCGCTGAACTGCGGATCCGTGAGCCAGCCTTGCCCGTCCACCAGGAAGCGGTGCATGTCGGGGGCGGCGCTGATCGCGCCGCCGACGGTCAGCAGCGACAGCAGGAAATAGTGCAGGAACAGGCCAGACCAGTCCGCGACGCTCATCGAAATGCTCATGCGCCCACCCCGCGCAATTTGCGGTAGGTAAGGATGCATGACAGGCCGCCCAGCACCAGCAGCACCCAGACCAGCGGCCAGCGCAGCAGGGCGATGGCAATGAACGTGGCCGCGCCCAGCGCGATGCACAGCGGCAGGCCCAGCGGGTGCTTGCGCAGCGCGCCGGCGAGCTTGAGGCCGGTGGCGGTGATCAGTCCGGCGGCCACGGCGCCCATGCCACGCAGGGCACCGGCAACCTGCGGCAGCGCCGCGTAATGGGTGTAGACCAGCGCCAGGCCCAGGACTAGCACCAGCGGAAAAGTGAGCATGCCGGCCACGGCGGCAACCGCGCCGCGCAGCCCGAAATGGCGATCGCCGATCATCAGCGCGAGATTGATCACGTTGGGGCCGGGCAGGATCTGCGCCACCGCCCAGTCCTCGACGAATTCCTCGCGCGTCATCCAGCCCTTCTTCTCGACCAGTTCGCGCTGGACCACCGCCAGCACACCGCCGAAACCTTGCAAGGCCAGGAAGGTGAACGAGAAGAACAGGTCGGAGAGCGAATGGGGTTGCGAGCGATGCGGGGGTGGCGCTGCGATCTGCGCCTGCGGCGATGACATCATGCCGGGGATTATGGCGTCCCGCCGCCCGGCTGCTGGCGTCAGGACGCGGCCGACCTCGGACCGCGAGTGGCGATCCACAGCCCCGCCACGGTCAATGCCAGTGCCCCGAACGCCGCGGCAGGCAGGGCCTCACCCAGCAATGCCCACCCCAGCAGTGCGGCGGTCACGGGGTTGAGGCCCAGGAACACCGTCACGCGGGTCGGTGATTCGTGTTTGAGCGCGTACAGCCAACAGAAATAGCCCACTCCGCTGGACACGCCGATGAAAACGACGGCGCCCCAAGCCGAGGCGCTGAAACTGGCAATGCGTGCCGGCCAGTGCTCGCCGGCCGCCAGCACGGCCAGGAACAGCACCGAGGCCAGCATCGCGAAGGCCGACACCGGTACCGTCGGATAACGCCGCAGATAGGGGCGGTACAGCACGCTGCACAGCGCGCCAGTGGCCGCGGACGCCGCCACCGCGAGCTTGCCCCACCAGTGCCCCGCGCCCGGCGCGCCGAGCTTGGGCGTCAGGGTCAACGCGACGCCGGCGATGGTGAGCACGACGCCCGCCGCCAATTGCCATGTGACGCGCTCGCGGCCCAGTGCCGCCGCGAACAGCAGCGTGAGCAGCGGAAACAGGCTGAAGATCAGCGCCGCCTGCGCCGCCCCTATGTGCTGAAGCCCGAAGTTCAGCAGCGCGATCAGCACGCCGAACTGTCCTATGCCCAGCGCCGCCATCGCCAGCAGGTCGCGGGTCTGGCTCGCGTTGACAGGTGCGGCGGCGCTTCGACCCAACAAGTCCCGTATCCCGCGCCACGCGAACGGCAACAGGCAGCCAAAGCCGATCGCGTAGCGCAGCATGGCCAGCGTCAGCGGCGGCACTTCGCCCACGGCGAAGCGCGAAGCCACTGTGGCCGCGCCTACCTGCACGCCGGTGGCCGCCGCGGCGATCAGCGGCCAGTTCATCCTTGTGGCGGGGGCAGGGCTTATAGCTTCAGCTCCCACACTTCGCTGACCATCTTCTGCCCGAAGGCGGCGTAAGGCTCGCTCTTCACAACCTGGAAGCCGCGCGAGCGGTAGATGGCGCGCGCCGCCAGCAGGTGGCTCTGGGTCCACAGCATCAGCTTGCGATAGCCCTTGCCGCGGGCGAAGGCGATGCATTCGTCGACCAGACGCCCGCCCAATCCATGACCGCGCGCACCGGGCGTGAGAATCAGCAGGCGCAACTGGGCCACGGTCTTGGAGCGCCGCACCACGAAAACCGAGCCGGCGCGCTTGCCGCCAATCTCGGCGATCCAGCCCTTGTCGTGCGCCGGATCGAAGTTCTTCAGGTATATGGCGGCGACGCTCGCGACCAGGCCCTCGAACTCGCTGTTGAAACCGTACTCGCGCCAATAGATCTCGCCGTGCTGCTGCACCACCCAGCCCAGGTCGCCGGGCGCCGGGTCGCGCAGCACCACGGTGTCGACGGCGCCGGCGGCCGGGGAGGGGTCCAGGAGTTGCTGCACGGTGGTCATCGCCGCGATCAGCCGGTCGCGCGCCGGGACGGGCAAACCGGCCAGCAGCGCCGCCGCTTCATCGCGCGATTTCTGTTGCAGGGGGGCGAAGGCCTTGTGGCCGGCTTCGGTCAGCCGCAACAGGCTTTGTCTCGCGTCGGCGGGCGAGGGTGAGCGCGCCAGCCAGCCGCGCCCCTCGAAGCGGCGCAGGATGCGGCTGAGGTAACCCGCGTCCAGCGCCAGGTCGCGCCCCAGTTCGCTGGCGGCGGGCTGGTCACGGTGCGCCAGTTCGTACAGCACCCGCACCTCGGTCAGCGACAGCTCGCTGCCGAGGTAGGGGTCGAGCACCCCGATGCGCTGGGTGTAGAAGCGGTTGAAGCCGCGCACGGCCTTGACCTGGGCCGGCGCGATCGGGGCAGGAGCGGTCTTCATGCCTGACATCGTCAGACAATTGCTTGCCTAAGTCAAGTAATCCGGACGATCCCCGGACGCAGCCTCAGACGGTCATGCCGCCCGACACCTCGATCACGGCGCCGTTGATGTAGCTGGCCTCGTCGCTGGCCAGGAAGCAGTAGACATTGGCGATCTCTTCCGGCGTGCCCAGGCGGTGCAGCGGCACGCGGTGCTTCATGTCTTCCAGCACCTTCTCCGGAATGCTGTCCAGGATGTGGGTCTTGATGAAGCCGGGCGCCACCGCGTTCACCCGCACGCCCTTGGGCCCCAGCTCGCGGCTCCAGGTCTTGGTGAAGCCCAGCACGCCGAACTTGGTGGCGGCGTAGTTGGTCTGGCCGAAGTTGCCGTACAGGCCGACCACCGAGCTGGCGTTGAGAATCACGCCGCTGCCCTGCGCCACCATCGTGTCAGCCACCGCCTGCGCGCAATGGAACACGCCGCGCAGGTTGACGTCGATCACGCGGTCGAACTGCTCCAGCGTCATTTTCTGCAGCCGGGCGTCCTGGGTGATGCCGGCGTTGTTGACCAGCACGTCGATGCGGCCGAACCGCTCATTGACCCGTTTGACTGCCGCGTCCACCATGGCACGCTGGGTCACGTCCACCACATGGCCGATCGCCTCCACTCCCAGTTCCCGGCACTGCCGCACCGCATCGTCGATGCCGGCCTGCTTCAGGTCCCAGATGGCGATGTGAGCGCCTTCGCGAGCGAACTTGAGGGCCGTGGCCAGGCCGATGCCCTGGGCAGCGCCGGTGACGATACAGACTTTATTCTTCAGGCGGTTCGATGACATAGGATGCTCACAGCTAGAACGGAAGAGCTGAACTTACCATGCCCCTGCCGCCTGTTCTCCAGCCTTTTGTCAAGGGACTCGCGTTTCCGGAAAGCCCGCGCTGGCACGACGGCGCGCTCTGGTTTTCGGATTTCTATGCGCGCCGTGTCAGCCGGGTGACACCGGACGGCCGCATCGAACCTGTGGTCGATGTGCCGGGGCAGCCGTCGGGACTGGGCTGGCTGCCGGATGGACGCCTGCTGGTGGTCTCGATGAACGACCGGCGCCTGCTGCGCCTGGAGGGTGCTTCGCTGATCGAGGTTGCCGATCTCTCCAAGCTCGCGCCCGCGCCTTGCAACGACATGCTGGTGGATGCCCAGGGGCGCGCCTACATCGGCAACTTCGGTTTCGATCTACAGGGGCGGGCGCCGTTCGCTCCCAGCTCGCTGATCATGGTGACGCCGCAAGGCGATGCCCGCGTGCTGGCGAAGGACATGCATTTCCCGAACGGCACCGTGCTGACTCCGGACGGCCGCACATTGATCGTCGGCGAAAGCTATGGCCAGCGACTGACTGCCTTCGATGTCGCCGCCGATGGCACGCTGGCGAACCGCCGGGTCTGGGCGCAGCTGCAGGGCAAGGGTGTGGGACCGGACGGAATCTGCCTGGATGCGGAAGGCGCCGTGTGGCTGGCCTCGCCCGTGAGCCGAGAGGTGCTGCGGGTTCGCGAGGGCGGTGAGGTGACCCACCGGATACCAACCGAGGCGCAGGCGGTAGCCTGCATGTTGGGCGGTGAGGACCGCCGGACCCTGTTCGTGCTGACCGGCCGGGTGCTGGTGACGCCCGAGCAATCGCTGGCAGAGCGCAGTGGAATGATCCTCTCGGCCCGCGTCGACGTGCCCGGCGCCGGCCTGCCCTGATTCGAAACGTCAGGCGTCGAAAGGCCGCCAGCGCTCTTCGGGTTGCGCCAGCCGGTGCGTGATGACTTCCAGTACCTCAGGGTGCTCGCCCAGATGGGTATGGTTGGCAGCCGATACCAGGATGTTTTCGGACATCAGCGACTCGGTCTCCAGGCACATCTGCCACGGGACGGCCCGGTCGCTCATGCTGTAGATGGAGGTGCAGGGGACCGGCGGCCGCTGGCGCAGGCGCTGCGCCACGGCCGGACCCATGAGTCCCTGCTTGTCCTGCAGCGCGCGCAGCATGGAGCAAGGCCGCTGGCCCGGCACCGAAAAGTTGAAGGGCGTGCTGAGCGTGATCACCTGCCGCACCAGCGGCGTGGCGCGCTTGGCCACTTCACGGGCGTAGATGCCCGACAGTCCCCAGCCCACCAGCGTGATGGGGCTGCGTTCGGTCTCGAATGCGTCGATGATCTGCTCTTCGAGCCGGCGCACGCAGTGGCTGAGGCCGAGCTCGCCGGGGCCCTTGTCGATGCCCTGGCCCCAGTCGTAGCTGGTGAATCCGGCCTGGTCGAGCACGTTGCGCAGCCTGGCTGTGCTGGCGGGCCCGCCCCCATAGACCGGGAAGACCATGACGGGCTGGCCTTGGCCGAGGTAGATCTTCCCGTCCGCGGTCCGCCGCGATGCGCCGTGCAGCAACCGGTCCCAGGGTTGCCGGATCGCATCCAGCATGGGTCTTATACCACTTCGCGTTCAATAGATTAGATATTATTATGATGTCCAGACTTTTAGG
>DIZF01000072.1:33143-45634 GCA_002427815.1 Ramlibacter tataouinensis | reverse complement strand
CCTCCTCCGCCCCCCCCCTCCCCCCCCCGCCCCAGGCTCATACCTAAATTGAAAACGACTCTGGCGCCTGCCGCGGGGCGGCGCCGGGCCCCTTTCGCAGGCCGACCCGCAGCGGCTGCGGGGCCTACCAGGTGTCCACGTACGGCGCCAGCGCGCCGGGCTGGCGGCTGGCCGACGCCAGGCCGCGCACCAGCCAGGCGCGGGTCTGCGCGGGGTCGATCACGGCGTCGATTTCCAGCGTGGCCGCCATGTTCATGGCCTGCCCGTTCTGGTACTGCTGCGCCACCAGCTTCTGGTAGAGCGCATCCCGTTCCTCGCCCTCCGCGGCCGCCTCGAGCTCCTTGCGAAAGCCCAGCTTCACCGCACCTTCCAGGCCCATGGCCCCGAACTCGCCGGTGGGCCAGGACACGGTGAAGACCGGCGCGTCGAACCCGCCCGCGGTCATGGCCTGGGCCCCCAGCCCATAGCCCTTGCGCAGCACCACGGCGAAGAAGGGCACCGACAGGTGCGCCGCCACCACGAACATGCGGGAGGTATGGCGCACCTGGGCCTGGGACTCGATTTCGGGGCCGACCATGAAGCCCGGCGTGTCGGTGAGCGAGACGATAGGCAGGCCATGGGCGTTGCACAGCTGCATGAAACGGGCGGCCTTGTCGGCGGCCTCGACGTCGATCGCCCCGCCCAGGTGCTTGGGATTGTTGGCGACGAGGCCGACCGGCCGGCCTTCGATCCGCGCCAGCGCCGTGATCATCCCGGCGCCGAAGCCCGCCCGCAGCTCCAGCAGCGAGCCGGTGTCGACCAGCCCCCGCAGCACGGTGTGCACGTCGTAGACGCGCAGCCGGTTTTCCGGCACGGCGTGGCGCAGGGCGCGCTGGTCGGGACAGTCCCAGTGCGAGACCGCGCCTTGAAAGAACGACAGGTAGTGCCGGGCCGCCGCCACCGCCTGCGCTTCGTCCGCCACCAGGATGTCGATCACGCCGTTGCGCCACTGCACGTCGCTGGGACCGATCTGCTCGGGCCTGAACGTGCCGATGCCGCCGCCTTCGACCATCGCCGGCCCGCCCATTCCGATGTTGCTGGCCCGGGTGGCGATGATGACGTCCACGCAGCCCAGCAGCGCCGCATTGCCGGCGAAGCAGCGGCCGTGCACGATGCCCACCACCGGCACCTTGCCCGACAGCGCCGCGAACTGGCTGAAGGTGTGGTTGTTGAGGCCCGCGACGATGGGCATGTCGACATCGCCGGGCCGGCCGCCCCCGCCTTCGGCGAACAACACCACCGGCAGCCGCAGCTGGTGCGCCAGCCCCAGCATGCGGTCCTTCTTGTGGTGATTGCGCATGCCCTGGGTGCCGGCCAGCACCGTGTAGTCGTAGGCCATGACCACGCAACGCGAGCGCTCGGGTCCGAAGTCCGTGGCATTGACCGTGGCCATGCCGGTGACCATGCCGTCGGCCGGCGTGTTGGCGATCAGATCTTCCATGGAGCGCCGCCGCGTCTGCGCCGCGATCGCCAGCGCACCGTATTCGATGAAGCTGCCCGCGTCGCACAGATCGGCCAGGTTTTCGCGGGCGGTGCGGCCGCCGGCGGCATGGCGCCGGTCAACGGCCTGCGGCCGGTTGGCGTCCAGGGTGAACGCGTGGCGGTCGATCACGCGCTGCAGGTCGGGGCGGATGGCATCGTAGTCGGGGGCTGCCGGCGCGTGGGCGGCCGCCGCCGCAGCGCTCTCGGCCGGTTCCAGCACCAGCAGCACCTGCCCGTCGACCAGGGAATCCCCGGGGCTCACCCGCACCTCGACCACGCAACCCGCTGTTTCCGCGTGCAGGACGTGTTCCATCTTCATCGCTTCCAGCACCGCCACCTGTGCGCCCGCCGCCACCCATTCGCCTTCGAGCGCATCCAGCTGGACCAGGCGTGCCGGCATCGGAGCGCGCACCACGAACAGGCCGGGAGACAGGCTCTCCTCTTGCTGCGGATAGGGTTGATCGGGCCGCAGAGGCGGCTGGCGCGGCACCGCGAATCCGGCCGCCTCTTCCAGCAACGCGGACAGCTGCGCCTCCAGAAAACGGGTGTGGACCTGCTGGCTGGCGAATTCAGGCCGCGCCGCCAGCGCCTGCAACAGCGGCAGGTTGGTGGCCGGCCCGTCGATGCGGCACTCCGCCAGCGCCCGGCGCGAGCGGCGCACGGCATCGGCGAACACCGGGCTGCGCGAATGCACGATCAGCTTGGCCAGCAGGGTGTCGTAGTGCGGCGAGCAAGCGCCGCCGGCGACACCGTGGGTGTCGACGCGAACACCCGGCCCCGACGGCAGGTCGAAGCGTTCCAGGGTGCCGCTGGACGGGCGGGCGTTGCCTTGCGCGTCCAGCCGTTCGGCATTGATGCGCCACTGGATCGCAAAGCCCTGGGGCGCGGGCGGGCGTTGCGGATCCAGCCCCAGCGAGGCCAGCGTGTCGCCGGCGGCGAGGGCGATCTGCAACTGCACGAGGTCCAGGCCGGTGACCTCCTCGGTCACCGTGTGCTCGACCTGCAGCCGCGGATTGGCCTCGATGAAGACGAACGGCAGGTCGCGATCGCTCTCATCGACCAGGAATTCGAAGGTGCCCAGGCTGCGGTAGTGCACCGCCCGCGCCATCTTCAGCGCCGCCTGATCGAGCTGCCGGCGCAGCGGGTCGGACAGGCTGGGGCTGGGCGCGATTTCCACCAGTTTCTGGAAGCGCCGCTGCAGCGTGCATTCGCGCTCGCCCAGGCTCATCGCCTGCTCGCCGTCGGCTATCAACTGGACCTCGATGTGGCGGGCGTTGGACATCAGCCGCTCGACGTAGACCCCCTCCACACCGAAGCTGCGCGCCTCGGAGGCGCAGCGGGCATAGGCCTCGGGCAGCTCCCGGGCTTCCAGGACGGCGCGCATGCCGCGGCCGCCGCCGCCGCCCAGGGCCTTGATCATCACCCCGGCGCCGCCCTGGGCCGCGAAAAAAGCCTGCGCTTGCGGCAGCGTCACTGCGCCCGCGCTGCCAGGCAACAGCGGCACGCCGCAGTCGCGCGCCAGGTCCCGGGCGCGGGACTTGTCGCCGAACAGCGCCAGCTGCTCCACCGGGGGGCCGATGAACGCGAGGCCGGCCTCACCGCAGGCCTGCGCGAAGTCGGCCCGCTCGCTCAGGAAGCCGTAGCCGGGGTGGATGGCGTCGCAGCCCTGCTCGCGGGCGATCGCGATCACGCGGGCGATGTCGAGATAGGCCGCCGGCCCGGTTCCATCCAGGGCCACGGCCTCGTCGGCAAGCCGCACATGGGGCGACTGCGCATCGTCGGGCGCGTAGACGGCGACGCTGGCTGCACCGAGGTCGCGCACCGCGCGAACAATGCGAAGGGCGATCTCGCCGCGATTGGCAATCAATATCTTGCGGAACATCAGGCCGCGTCTTTCAGCAAGCGGCGCAGCACCTTGCCGGCGCCGGTGGCGGGCAGGGCGTCGATGAACCGCACTTCGCGCGGGGCCTTGTAGGTCGACATGTTCTCGCGGGCCCAGGCCATCAGCGCGTCGGCGGTGACGTCCTGGCCGGGCTTGCGCACGATGAAGGCGCGGATGATCTCGCCCTTGGTTGGATCGGGCACGCCGATCACGGCGGCCTGGGCCACTGCCGGGTGCTTGATCAGGATGGTCTCGACCTCCTCCGGGAACACCGCATAGCCCGACACCTTGATCATCTCCTTGAAGCGGCCGGTGAAGGTGAGGTAGCCGTCGGCGTCCATGCGGCCGATGTCGCCGGTGTGGACCCAGCCGTTGCGCAATGTCTTTTCGGTGGCTTCCGGCTTGTTCCAGTAGCCCTTGAACACGCCCGGGCTGCGCAGCACGATTTCTCCGGGCTCGCCGGTGGGCATGGTCGCGCCGCTCTCGGGATCGAGGATGCGGATCTCGTTGCCGGGAATGGCCTTGCCGTGGCTGCCCCAGCGGATCGCGTTGGCAGGCATGTAGGTGTCCACCGTGTGCGTTTCGCTCAGGCCATAGGAAGCCTCGAACGAGTTGCAGTTGGGCGCGACCTGGCGCCATTGCTGCGCCAGCGGCTCGGTGAAGGTGATGCCGAAACTGGTGACCGGGTTCATGCGCAGGCTGGCCAGGTCGTAATCCCTTGCGCCCGGCACCTGCATCGCCGCCACATTCATGGGTGCGATGCTGTACCACCAGCTCACGCGGTGCCGCGCGATCGCCTGCAAGGTGGCGACCGGGTCGAACCGGAACAGCAGCACGGTGGTGGCGCCGGCGTACAGGGTGACGTTGATCCCCATCACCATGCCGGCGATGTGATACAGCGGGGCGATCGCCAGCAGCACGTCGTCGCCGGTGACGCCGTTGCAGTCGGCCGCCGCCGCGCTCTTGTAAAGCGCATTGCCGTAACTGAGCATCGCGCCCTTGGGCAGCCCGGTGGTGCCGGAGGTGTAGGTCATCAGCGCGACGTCGTCCATCGCCAGCTCGACCCGGGGCGCGGCCGCGCCCGTGTTCACCGCCGCCAGAAAGTCCGCTACGCCGGCCGGCAGCGCTCTGCGCTGCGCCTTCATCGCCAGCAACTCGGGCGGCACGTCGATGACGGGGGCATCGGGCAACAGGTCGGCATAGCGCACCGCGAACACATGTTCGATCGCCGTCATGCCTCGCACTTGTTCCACCACCGGCAGCAGGTTGTCGGCGGCCACGATCACGCGCGCCTTCAGGTCGCCCAGCTGATACGCCAGCTCATGCTCCTTGAACAGCGGCCCGCAGGGGCACACCACGGCGCCGAGCTTCTGCACGCCGCAATGCGCCATCACGTACTGCGGGCAGTTGTTCATGAACAGCGCCACCGGCTCGCCCTTCTTCACGCCCAGCTGCGCCAGCCGTGCCGCAAAGGCGTCGCTGGCGCGGTCGAGTTCGGCAAAGGTCACGGCCCGCCCGTACCAGAGATAGGCCGCCTTGTCGGGCTGGGCCCGTGCGTGCTGGCGCAGGTATTCGTGCAGGGGCCGGTCCGGGTGGGTGCGCTCTGTCTCCATGGTGTCACCTTCAGGGTTTATGCCGGGGGGCGTCGGCTTGCCAATATATACCGCGGAGTAGAACAATGCTACCCATCGGTATAACCCATGCGACAGCGAACAAACCCTGCCCCGGCGGCGCCTGCGCGCACGCGACCGGACCATCCCGCGCGCGGCCGGCAGCGTGCCGTCACCGCCGGCACCGACGCCAAGCGTGAGCGCATCCTCAAGGTGGCCGAGCGCCTGTTCCACGAGCAGGGCTACGCCGACACCACCCTGTCGCAGATCGCGCGCGAACTGGGCGTGAGCAAGCCCTTCGTCTACTACTACTTCCACAACAAGCAGGAGCTCTTCGAGCTGCTGTCGTGGCGGCCCACCGTGGCCTGCTTCACTGCCCTGGACTTTCCGGACGACGACCCGCGCCCGGCCCACCTGAAGATCGCGCAGGGGCTGGAACGGCTGATCCGCGCCACCGTCGAATACCATCCCTCGGCTTTTTTCGCCTACCGCGATCCGCAGGCGTTTCGTCCGGAGTTCGCCGCCGCGCAGAAGAAGATCGCCAATCATTTCTACAGCCGCATGTGCGCGCTGATGGAGCAGGCCCGGCGCGAGGGCACGCTGGCCTTCAACGAAACCAAGATCACGGCGCTGGCGGCGTGCAGCCTGCCGGGCTTTCTCTACAGCTGGTACCGGCCGGATGGCCGGCTGTCGCCGGAGCAGGTGGTGCGCGAACTCACCGCGCTGGCCTGGCGGGTCATCGGCCTGCGCGCAAGCGCCACCCAGCGCGCGCCGCGCGCTGGCGCAGGGAACGGAATGCAAGATGGCGCGGCCGTAGGCGACTGAACAGGACCGCAGGGAAGCGACAATCGGTGCCATGACTTCCCTCATTCCCCTGATCGAAACCCGCCGCGGCGAAACGCCCGAGTGCCTGCACTTCGGCGCGGTGGCCGTGTGCGACACGCAAGGCCGGGTGCTGGCGAGCGCCGGCGATCCGCACTGGCTGACCTTCACCCGCTCGACGCTGAAGGCGCTGCAGGCACTGCCGTTCATGCAGGCGGGCGGGCCGCGAGCGATGGGATTCTCAAGCGAGAACCTGGCCATGCTGTGCGCGAGCCACAGTGGCGAGCCCATGCACGTGGCGCAGGTGCAGGAGATGCTGGACAAGGCCGGCCTGACGTACAAGAGATTGCAGTGCGGCTGCCACGTGCCGATGTTCGTTGAACTCGGTGTCGCGCCCGCGCCGGCGCAATATGACGAGCGGAACCACAACTGCAGCGGCAAGCATTCGGGCTTCCTGGCCATGTGCGTGCAGCAGGGCTGGCCGGTGGAAAGCTATCTAGCCCCCGGGCATCCGCTGCAGCAGGCGATCCGGCGCGACGTCGCGCGCGCGGTCGGCCTCGCGCCCGAGGCGCTGAAGATGGGCATCGACGGCTGTTCGGCGCCCAACTACGCGATGCCATTGGCGAATCTCGCGCGCGGCTATGCGCGACTGGCCAGCGGCGTGGCCGACGCGGAATTCGGCGAGAGCTTTGCGCAGCTCGCGGATGCGATGACGGCGCGTCCCGACCTGGTCTCGGGCACTGCGCGCAACGACTTGGCCTTCATGCGCGCCGGCAAGGGCGACTGGGTTACCAAGGTCGGTGCCGACGGGGTGCAGGCGTTTGCCAGCAGGAGCCGTGGCCAGGCCTTCGCCGTGAAGATCGCCGATGGCAGCAAGGTCGCATTGCATGCCGCCACGGTGGCGGTGCTGGATCAACTGGGCTGGCTGGACGAGGACCAGCGCGAAGCCTTGCGGCCCTGGCGCGCCGAAACCATCGCTAGCATCAAAGGCGCCCCCGTGGGCGAGCGCAGCCCGGTGTTCACGCTGCAGTTCGAGCGCTGACTGCCTCGCCGACCTGGGCTCGAACCACTGACCTGGGGATTAAGAGGGGATCAAAAGTCGCTATTTGTCGTTGACTGAAATTGGCGTTCGCTGGGCCCGGGATTAGATGGCCTTCATCGCACTGAAATCCGGCATCGCCGCACTCGCGAAACCGGCGCAGTCCAGCGAGCCGATGGCCAGCCGTCCACCCGCAATGCGCAACCGGACTGCTCCATGGCTGCGCTCGTACAGATCGGGATGCGCGGCGAGGAAGGCATCCTGTTCCGCGGCCGGTTGCGCCGCCATGCCGTTGACGTAATAGTGGCCGTTGCGCTCGACGTGGGTGATGCCCAGCAGGCTCACCAGCGCCAGGTCCTGCTGCACCGACAGCCCGGCCTGCGTGGTCAGATCTTCGGCCGACATGAAGTAGCGCGCGGTTCCCGCTTCGTCGTTCCAGCGCGCGCAACGGGCCGCGTTCAGCAGCGACTTGTAGAAGCCCTTGCAGGTCTTGGACGACACGCCGAGGTAGCCGCGCTCGCGCGCCTGCACGAAAGTGTCGAGCTCGCCGTCGGACTCGTCGATGATCACCGGCTTGCCGAGGCTGGCCTGGCGCAGGTCGGTGTCCAGCGCCAGCTTGCGCGCGATCGGCTGCTCGATGAAGAGGATCGAATTCCACAGCCGTGCCAGCGCCGGGCGGACGCGCATCGCTGCCGTCAACTCCGCGACGCCTTGCGCGTCGGAATACTGTTCGTTGCCGTCGAGCGAGACGAAGTAGGGTTCGGGCAGCCGGTCCAGCACCGCCGCGATGGCCTCCAGCCGCGCCAGGTCGGCCGCGATCTGGCCGCCGACCTTGAGCTTGAAGTAGCGATGGCCCCAAGCCGCGATCACCTCCTCCAGCGTTTCCGGCAGCCCGTCGCCGACCCGCTCCACGAGGTCGGCGGCGGTGATCGCATCCACCATGCCGACGGTGTGCCGCGCCTCGATGGACCGCCCCGGCTGCAAGCTCGCCAGAAAGCGGTCGAAGTCGAAAGCGCCGAACTCAGGCCTCGCTGCGCCGATGCCGGCCAGGTTGGCCTGCAGCGCCGCTGCAAATGACATTCCCTGGCTGCGGCACAGGGCGTCGAGCACGGCCCGGTCGACCAGCGCCGGGCCATAGCTGGCCAATAGCGGGTTGTAGCCTTTGGCCGATGCGGCGGCCAGATGGCTGTCATGGTGCCTTGCGAAATGGCCGAACGCGGTGGCCGGCGTGGCGTCGCCGAGATAGGCGCCGCGCGCCAGCCGCAGCACATCGCGCAGCTGGTCGAAGTTGTCGTCGTTGGACAATTGCAGGTTCTTGTCGAACCACTTGGGCGCCATCATCTCCGCCGCCGCGCCCCAATGGCTCTTGCCGTCGGCCAACACGATGCGGGCGCGCACGAAGGCTTGCGGGCATTGCCGCAATGTCACCACGCCAAAACGGAACGGCAAGCGCAGCACCACCGGCCGTTCGTACGGCTCGATCTCGCGTACCTGGAAGCGCAGAGCCTCAGCCATGCGACAGCCCTTCCGCGATGCCTTTGAGATAGCCGATGGCGCGTGCCGCGCAGCCGGGCCCGTCCGGCACATAGTCGAACGGCTCCACGGCAACCACGCCCGGGTAATGTCCCATTGCCTGCATCCGCGCCAGCGTCGCCAGGATCGGAGCAAAGCGCATGTCGCCCTGACCGGGCCCGCGCCGATTCGGATCGTTGACCTGGACATGGGCAATGTGTCCGGACGGCATCCAGCGCGCCATCAAGGCATCGACGGCCTCGGATTCGGTCTGTCCGGCCGCGCTGCAGTCGATCATGGTCTTCAGCCCCTGCGAATCGATCTGATCGACGATGCGCGCTGCGTCGGCCACTGTATTGATCAGGTCGGTCTCGCGCGTGGACAGCGGCTCGATGCAGTAGGTTACGCCGCAGCTCGCGGCCGTCGCTGCCACCTGCGCAAAGCAGTCGCTGGCTCGCGCGAGTGCGTCTGCATGGCTGGATCCCGGCGGCACCGAGCGCTGCTTGGGCGAGCCATGCACCAGGTAGCGGCCTCCCATCAGTGCGCACAGTTCCACTAGCCGGTGCATCACGACCACCGTGCGCCGGCGCACCGCGTCGTCGGCGCTGACGACCGACAAGCCGGCGGGTGCCACCAGCAGCCAGTGCAGCCCGGTGATGGCCAGGCCGTGGTCCTGCGCGGTGCGGCGGAACGCGCGGGCATGCGCGTCGGTGATGTCCATCGGATCGGCGGCCAGGGTGAATGGTGCAACCTCCAGGCCGTCGTAGCCCAGCGCCGCCGCCATGGCGCACTGCTGCGCGAACGGCAGCGGCTGCAGGACCTCGTTGCACAAGGCGAATTGCATGGAGCTGGCTTTCAGGTGCGGCGCGCGAACAGGTGCTTCAGGCCCCTGCCGACCGCGCCTGTGATGCCCCGGACCACGGCCTTGAACGCCGGCACATAGAGCAGGATGGTGAAGATGGTCACGGTGGCGAAGGCGATGCTGATGGGCCGGGTGAAAAACGGCGCCAGGCTGCCGTCGGACAGCACCAGGCCGCGGCGCAGGCTCTTGTCGAGCAGCGGACCCAGCACCAGTCCCAGCACCAGCGGCGCCATTTCGTAGCCGCGCCGGCGCAGGAAGAAGGCGCCGATGCCGATGGCCATCATGGCGTAGATATCGAACAGCCGGGAGGCGCTGGCGAAGGCGCCGACGGTGCACAGCAGGAAGACGATCGGCATCAGCACCGAACGCTTCACTTTCAGCACCAGCAACAGCGGCCTGACACCGAACAGCCCGAACAGCAGGATCGTGATCGAGGCCAGGGAGGTCATCGCCACCACCTGGTACACGAACTGTGGATGTTCGATCAGCATCATCGGCCCGGGCTGGATGCCGTGGATGATCATGGCGGCCATCAGCACGGCCGAGGGCGCCGAACCCGGGATGCCCAGCGCCAGCGTGGGGATCATGTGGCCGGGAATGGAAGACATGTCGCCGGTCTCGGCCGCCATCAGGCCGTCGATGGAGCCCTTGCCGAACATGTCCCTTTCCTTGCTGACGGCCTTGGCCGCGGCATAGGACATCCAGGCGCCCGCGTCTTCGCCGACGCCCGGCAACAGGCCGGTGAGCACGCCGATCACGCCCGAGCGCAGCACGGTGCGCCAGTACTGCGCCACTTCGCGGAAGCGCGGCAGCACCGAGTCCTTCAGGTCGATGATCTTGCGCTCCACCGGGTGCGCCAGCGTCGTCAGCACCTCGGCCAGGCCGAAGGCGCCCACCAGGGCCGGGATCAACGCAATGCCGCCCGACAGTTCGTCCCAGCCGAAGGTGAAGCGGTCGTAGGCATACAGGCCTTCCTGGCCGACCTGCGCGATGAACAGGCCCAGCAGGCCCATCAGCCAGCCCTTGAGCGGATCGTCGCCGACGATGCTGCCGGACATGGTGACGCCGAACAGCGCCAGCCAGAAGAATTCAAACGCACCGAACTGCAGAGCCACTTCCGCCAGGGTCGGCGTGAATGCGGCCAGGCACAGCACGCCGAACAGCGTGCTGACGAACGCGCCGGATGTTGCGATGCCGATGGCGCGCCCGGCCTGGCCCTGCTGTGCCAGCGCATAGCCGTCGGCGCAGGACGCCGCGTTGGCCGCGGTGCCGGGGATGTTCAGCAGGATGGCGGTACGCGAGCCGCCGTACAGGGCGCCGACGTAGGAGCAGATCAGGACCAGGATCGCGTCGTTGGCCTGCAGCTTGATGGTCAGCGTGGTAAGCAGGGCGATTGCCAGTGTCGCCGACAGGCCGGGCAGGATGCCCATGACGATGCCGACGAAGGCGCCGCCCAGGCCGTAGGCGAGCGTGGTGACATTCAGAAAGCCGAGATAGGCGTGGCCCAGGTCGGACAGTCCTTGCAGCATGGAAGGCTTTCGGAAAACTTCGGGATCAGGGCATGCGCACCAGGAACAGCTCCTGGAACACCAGCGAGGTGATGACGCCGGAGGCCACTCCGATGACCAGCGCCTTGAGCCAGACCCGCGGCGTCAGACGACGCTCGTTCTCGTCGCGGCTGAGGCGCTGCAGGATCAGGATGGAACCGGTCACATAGATCGCCGACGCCAGCCAGAACGGCAGCCCGTGACCGACCAGGACCACCGCGTAGCCCATGCACAGGGCCACGACGATCCAGACGCGGCGGCGCTGTTCCCGCTCGTCAACGGTGGGGCCTGGCACCGGCAGCCGCAAGGCGCCCCGGCGCCAGCTGCGCAGGCCGAGGATGCCGCCCAGGAAGATCATCATCAGACCGAGCAGGCCCGGCAGCAGGCCCGGCACCGTGTACGGGTTCACATCCTGGCGCTCCAGCCGGTCCATGGTGACAGACCCGATCAGGACAGCGATGCCGAGCGCCATCCAGCCCAGCGCGTCGTGCAGGTCGTTGCGCGGATGGATGGGCGCTTCAGTCTCTGGCGCGGAACCGCTGGGCTCGGTGGTGGACGCAGCCGTCTCGGACATGCTCGTCGTGCTTCGCGCTGACGCTCGTCAGGGCTTGGGAATGCCGACCGTGTCGGGCGAGACCTTGGCCTTGCCGCCGTCGAAGAGCAGCCAGGCGTTGGCCTGGATGGCCGGGAACACGGCCTTCTGCGCGGCCTCGCCGGACATCGGCGCGAAGAGGGCACCGCGGCTGGCGGCGTATTTCTTCAGCGCTTCGCTCTTGGAGATGTTCTCGGCCCAGATATTGTCCAGCGTCTTCACCACTTCGTCGGGCACGCCCTTGGGAATGAAGATGCCGAAGTAGTTGGCCGGCGCCGTGAAGCCGGGCAGGGTCTGCGACAGCGGCGGGATGGTGCCGTAGCCTTCCAGCTCCAGCGGCTTGTCGCTCACGGTGGCCAGCGGGCGCAGGCGCTTGCCGCGGATCATGTCGGCCTGCTCGACGGCCAGCTGCGTGGTCACGTCCGCTTCGCCGGACACGGTGGCCACGACGGCGGGGTTGCCGCCGTCATAGGTGACGTGGCGGTATTTGACGCCGGTGACCTTGCTGATCAGTTCCATCGCGTTATGGCCCGCCGAGGTGACGCCGGCCGTGGCGACGCTGATCTGTCCCGGCCTGGCTTTCATCGCGTCCAGCAATTGCCTGGCATTGGTGTACGGCGTCTTGGGGTTCACGCCGATCACCTGGATGTTGGCCACGTTCAGGAACAGGTTCCAGTCCTTGATGTTGCTGTTCAGCGAACCCAGCGTCTGGTAGGTGCCCAGGTCCTGCGCCGCACCGGCGGTCCAGGTGTAGCCGTCCTTGGGGGCATCCAGCGCGCTCTTGGTGCCGATGGCGCCCGATGCGCCAGGCTGGTTGATCACGACGATGGTCTGGCCCAGCACTTTTTCCAGTTCCGCCGCCGTCACGCGGGTGACCTGGTCGGTCGAGCCGCCAGCGGCCCAGGGCACGATCAGGTTGATCGGACGGGTCGGTTTCCATTGCTGGGCCGCCGCCGGCAGGGCGATGCCCAGAGCAAGAGCGGCCAACGAGACGGATCGCAGGAAGAAGCGCTTTTTCATGGTGTCATCTCCGGTTTAATTCCCTAAACGGTTAATTAACACTGTAGAGGACGGCGCGGGACCTGTCAACGAGAAAAGCCCTCG
>DIZF01000072.1:7748-32886 GCA_002427815.1 Ramlibacter tataouinensis | reverse complement strand
CCGGACGCGCTGCGCGTCGCCGGGTTGGTGGAGAAGCTGCGCTCCCACAAGCTGAACGTGCAGGACCAGGGCAACCTGGCCGGCCCGCCCAATCCCGGCGCCGCGCCCAGTGGCGGCCTGCGGCGCCTGGACGAGGTGGTGGCCTGGAACCGCGCCGTGTTCGACGCCGTGACGCGGGCTTTGGGCGCCGGTCAGGTGCCACTCGTCATGGGCGGGGACCATTGCGTTGCGATCGGGTCGATCAGCGCCGTCGCAGCCTGGTGCCGGCAGGAGCGCAAGCATCTGCGCGTGATCTGGCTGGACGCCCACACCGACGTCAACACCGAAGCCAGCAGTCCCAGCGGCAACCTGCATGGCATGCCGGTGGCCTGCCTGCTGGGTCAGGGGCCGCAGGACCTGGTGGGCTGGAGCGGCCAGCGCGCCGCCATCGCGCCCGAGGATATCGACTTCATCGGCATCCGCAGCGTCGACGTGGCCGAAAAGCAGGCGATTCGCCGGTTGGGGCTGCAGGTCTTCGACATGCGCCATATCGACGAGCACGGCATGCGCAACACCATGACCGAGGCGCTGCACGACGTCGATGAAGGGACACACCTGCACGTGAGCTTCGACCTCGATTGCCTCGATCCGCTCGATGCGCCCGGCGTCGGCACCGGGGTGCCGGGCGGCCCGACCTATCGCGAGATGCAGCTATGCATGGAAATGATCGCCGACAGCGGGCAGCTCGGCTCGCTCGACGTGGTGGAAATCAACCCCGCGCTGGACGTGCGCAACCGCACCGCCGAACTCGCCGTGGATTTCGTGCAGAGCCTGTTCGGCGCTTCGACGTTGGCGCGGTAGGGTTTCGGCGCCTCGGCTGGAGCCGGGCGTCGTCAGCGTGATTGGCTGTCCTCGTCGGCTTCGCCCGCAACCGGTTCGCGGGCGTCCAGGTCGGTGAAGTCCCGGCTATCGACATCGGCTGCGGCGAAGCCTTTGCCCAATACCACCCGAACCACATGGTCGGGCAGGATGTCGCCGCCCTCCCTGCCTTCGCGCGGATCGACCGAGCCGCGTTCACCGGTGCCGGCCGCGTCGCTATCGCCATGGACCTCCGATGTGCCGATTGCATCGCTGCCGCTGTCGGAGTTGTCGCTCGGCCCCAGCGCCTGCGCGTCGCGGCCGCTCGGTTGGGCGGGTGCCGGGTCGGCACCCAGAATGCTGCTGTACGCCATGTCGGGCCCCTCTCGTGTGAAAGTTGATATTCAGTGTGGCGGCGGTGCTCAGCTGCGGGCGTCGGAAAGCGGCATGCGGCACTGTAGGATCAGGACTACGCAGCTTCAGCCAGGAACGGTTGCGGCCGGTGGCGGAAAATGCCGGCGAATTCGAGATCGCCTGGACTGCGGTCACCAAGCGCCGGGATGGCCGACAAATTATCATGGGGTTCGCCAGAGCGCCGGACGGTTGTCATGACTGTCACAGCGCCTGCCCCGATGTTCGCCATCGATTGTCCTGCCAAGCCTCACCCAATGATCGATCCCGTTACCACTGCCGAGGCCGCATCGGCTCCCGCCGCCGCGGCGCCTTCTGCGCGGGCTCCCGCAGCAGCCGAACGCCCGGGGCGCGCTGGGCGCACCTCGCGGCCGGCCGCCGCGCGGGCGCCGCGCAGCCAGCCCGTGCTCGAACAGCTGGCCGGGCTCTATCCGCACCTGTTCGGGGCCGCTTTCCTGCCGCTCAAGCGCGGCATCTTCCAGGACCTGCTCGCCGCCCACCCGGCTGTGTTCGAACGCGATGCGCTGAAAGAGGCATTGGGCTATCACACCCGTTCCACCCGCTACCTCATCGAGGTCGCTGCCGGCCGGCAACGCCACGACCTGCAGGGCCACGCGGTGGAAGCGATGGCGCCGGAGCATGTGTACCAGGCCCTGCTCGAAGTGTTCCGGCGCCGGCAGGCGCGCGGCCGCGAAGATCTGCGGCCGAAGTTGCGCGAGCGCATCATCCAGGCCTTCGAGGAATCGGGCCTGACGCGCGAGGCTTATGCGCAACTGGTGCGCGGCCGCGACGAAGCGGCGAACGCGTTGCTGGACGAAGCACTGGCCGAGGCCGGGGCGCGCGCCGCCAGGGACGAGGCGCTGCTGCGCGCCTTCGACACGAGCGGTCGCAGCGTGGAAGACTTCGCCGACATGTATGGGCTGGATCCGCGCGCCGCGGCGCGCTCGCTCGAGCGTGCGCGGCGTGCCCGCTCGCTCACGGTCCCCGCCTGAACCACCATGCGCGCGGTCGGCTCAGGCCAGCCCCAGCCCGGCCAGATAGGCATCGATGGCCTGCCGGCCGGCGCCTTCGAGCTGGAACGACTGCGGATCGAGCAGCCAGTTCTGGATCAGCCCGTCCACCAGCGCATGCAGCCCACGGGCCGCGGCCTGCGCGGGCATCGGCAAGCGCAGGCCGCGCAAGCGCGCGCTGCGCTGCAAGGCCTGCCTGATCTGCAGCAGGGCCTGCTGGCGCACCGCGAGGTGGCGTTCGCGCACCTTGCCCATGGCGTCCACATACTCGACCTTCTGGGTTGCCACCTCGAACACCCGCCGCGTCTGCGGATCGGTCGCGGTGCGGCGCAGCGCCGCCACCAGCGCCGCGCGCAGCTGCGGCAGCGGATCGGACAGCGCGCCCGAGCGCGCCTGTGCCAGCGCGTTCTCCATCGGCAGGGTGACCCGCTCCATCATGGCGTTGAACAGGTCCGCCTTGTCCTTGAAATGCCAGTAGACGGCGCCGCGGCTGGCGCCGGCCGCCGCGGCAATGTCCTGCAGCGATGTGCCCGACACGCCCTGCTGCTGGAACAGCCGCTCGGCCGCGTCCAGCAGGCAGCTGCGGGTCGCGAGCGCGTCTTCCTTGGTGCGGCGGGCCATGCCGGCAGTATACATTCACCGCTGCATGTATACTCCGTCGCTTCACCTGAACCCGGGCGGCCGGCCCGCGCCTGCGCCATGGCCCTCATCGTCAAGGAAATCCATGCCTGACTTGCACCTTTCCCTGCGGTCCACGCTTTCATTCCGGGGCGCTGTCCTGGCGGCCGCGCTGGCGCTGCTGCTGGCGGCCTGCGGCAAGGAGCCTGGCAATGCGCCGCCGGCAGGCGGCGGCATGCCGCCTGCTGAAGTCGGCGTGGTCACCGTGACGCCCGGCGATGTCGGTCTGGTGACGGAGTTGCCGGGGCGGCTGGAAGCATCGCGCGTGGCCCAGGTGCGCGCGCGTGCCGCCGGCATCGTGCTGCAGCGGCTGTTCCGCGAGGGCTCGAATGTCAGGGCCGGTCAGCTGCTGTTTCGCATCGACCCCGCGCCCTATGCCGCCGCCGTTGCCAGCGCCCAGGCCGCGCTGGCGCGCGCCCAGGCCAACCTGGGGCAGGCCGCCGCGCTGGCCGAGCGCTACCAGCCGCTGGTCGAAGCCAACGCCGTCAGCAAGCAGGAATATGCAAATGCGGTGGCAGCCGAGAAGCAGGCGCAGGCCGACGTCGCAGCTTCGCGCGCGGCGGTGCAGACGGCGCAGATCAACCTGGGCTATGCCTCGGTGACGGCGCCCATCAGCGGGCGCATCGGCCGGGCGCTGGTGACCGAAGGCGCGCTGGTGGGGCAGGGCGAGGCCACGCCGCTGGCGGTGATCCAGCAGATCCATCCGATGTACGTCAATTTCACCCAGCCGGCAGCCGATGTGCTGAAGCTGCGGCGCGCGCTGGCGCAGGGCCAGCTCAAGCGGGCAACCGGTGCCGACAGCGCGCTGGTGCATGTGCTGCTGGAGGACGGCAGCGAGCACCCGAGCACCGGCCGGCTGCTGTTCTCCGACCTTTCCGTCGATCCGACCAGCGGCCAGATCACGCTGCGCGCCGAAGTGCCCAACCCCAACGGTTCGTTGTTGCCGGGCCTGTATGTGCGGGTGCGGCTGGAGCAGGCCAAGGCCGGCGACGCGGTGCTGTTGCCGCAGCAGGCCGTGTCGCGCACGGCCCAGGGCGACTCCGTGATGGTGGTGGGCGCCGACGGCAAGGTGAGCCCGCGTGCCATCAAGATGGGCGGCGAGCAGGGCGGCCAGTGGGTGGTGCTGGAGGGGTTGAAGACCGGCGAGCAGGTGATGGTGGACGGCTTCCAGAGGCTGCGCCCCGGCGCCGTCGTGAAGCCCGTGCCCTGGCGCCCCGGTCCCGCGCCGGCCGCCGTTGCCCCTGCCTCCGCCCCGGCGGCGAAGTAAGGGGAGGCGCGGCATGGCCCGATTCTTCATCGACCGCCCGATCTTCGCCTGGGTGATCGCGCTGTTCATCATCGTGCTGGGCGGGGTGTCCATCACGCAGTTGCCGATCGCCCAGTACCCACCCGTGGCGCCGCCCTCGATCGTGGTGTCCGCCAGCTACCCCGGCGCCTCGGCCACCACGCTCGAGGAGAGCGTCATCAGCGTGATCGAACAGGAGATGAACGGCTCGCCCGGACTCATCTACATGGAGTCGGTGAGCCAGGCCAACGGCGGCGGCCAGATCACGCTGAGCTTCCAGCCGGGCACCAATCCCGACCTGGCCCAGGTCGACGTGCAGAACCGGCTGTCGCGCGCCACGCCGCGCTTGCCGGCGGCGGTGACGCAGCAGGGCGTCCGGGTCGACAAGGCGCGCACCAACTTCCTGCTGTTCACGATCATCTCGTCGGACGATCCGGCCTATACGCCGGTGGCGCTGGGCGATTACGCCTCGCGCACGATACTGCCCGAGATCCAGCGCCTGCCTGGCGTCGGCCAGGCCCAGCTGTTCGGCACCGAGCAGGCGATGCGGGTGTGGATCGATCCGGCCAAGCTGGTCAGCTTCGGCATCCCGGCGGCGGACGTGAATGCCGCGATCCGGGCCCAGAACGCGCAGGTTTCGTCCGGCACCATCGGCGACCTGCCCAACATCGACGGCCAGGGGATTGCCGCGACGGTGGTGGTGAACGGCCAGCTCGCCTCGGTCGAGCAGTTCGGCAACGTCGTGCTGCGCGCCAACACCGACGGCTCCACCGTGCGCCTGCGCGACGTGGCGCGGATCGAACTCGGCGCCCAGAACTACGCTACCTCCGCGCGTCTGAACGGCAAGCCCTCCACGGGCATCGGCGTGCAGCTCTCGCCCACCGGCAACGCCCTGGCCACGGCGGCGGCGATCCGCACCCGGATGGAGGAGTTGTCGAAGTTCTTCCCGCACGGCGTCAAATGGGAGATCCCGTACGACAGCTCGCGCTTCGTGCGGATTTCGATCTCGCAGGTGGTGGTGACGCTGCTGGAAGCCGTGGCGCTGGTGTTCCTGGTGATGTTCCTGTTCCTGCAGAACTGGCGCTACACCATCATCCCGACGCTGGTGGTGCCGATCGCGCTGCTGGGTACCTTCGGCGCGCTGATGGCGCTGGGATTTTCGATCAACGTGCTGACCATGTTCGGCATGGTGCTGGTCATCGGCATCGTGGTGGACGACGCCATCGTGGTGGTGGAGAACGTCGAGCGCATCATGAGCACCGAAGGCCTGCCGCCGCGCGAAGCCACGCGCAAGGCCATGGGCCAGATCCAGGGCGCGATCGTCGGCGTGACGGTGGTGCTGATTTCGGTGTTCGTGCCGCTGGCCTTTTTCGCCGGTTCCACCGGCAACATCTACCGCCAGTTCTCGGCGGTGATGGTGTCCTCGATCGCGTTCTCCGCTTTCATGGCCTTGTCGCTGACGCCGGCGCTGTGCGCCACCCTGCTCAAGCAGGTCGAGGCCGGCCACCACCACGAGAAGAGCGGCTTCTTCGGCTGGTTCAACCGCGGCTTCTCCAATACCGCCAAGAACTACGAAAGCGTGGTCGCGCGCGTGCTGCGGCGGGCCGCGCGCTATCTGATCATCTATGCCGTCGTGATCGGCGCGGTGGCCCTGTTGTATGCGCGCCTGCCGACCTCGTTCCTGCCGGGCGAGGACCAGGGCACCATGCTGATCAACGTGCAGTTGCCCCCGGGCGCGACCCAGGAGCGCACCCGCCATGTGATCGAACAGGTGGAGGCCTACATCCTGAAGCAACCCGAGGTGCAGAGCATGGTCGGCGTGCTGGGCTTCAGCTTTTCCGGGCAGGGCCAGAACGCCGCGCTGGCGTTCGTCACGCTCAAGGACTGGGACCAGCGCGAGGGGCCCAGCCACTCGGCCGAGGCACTGGCGGGCCGCGCCTTCGGTGCGCTGTCGGGCATCCGCGATGCCTTCATCTTCCCGCTCAGCCCGCCGCCGATTCCGGAGCTGGGTGTCGCCTCCGGCTTCACCTTCCGCCTGCAGGACCGCGCCGGCGCCGGCCATGAAGCGCTGACCGCGGCGCGCAACCAGCTGCTGGGACTGGCCGGCCAGAGCAAGGTGCTGACCCAGGTGCGGCCGGACGGGCTGGAAGACGCGCCGCAACTGCTGATCGACATCGACCGCGACAAGGCCAATGCGCTGGGCGTGCCCTTCGACTCCATCAACTCGACGCTGTCCACGGCGCTGGGCTCGGCCTATATCAACGATTTCCCGAGCCGCGGCCGGCTGCAGCGCGTGGTGGTACAGGCCGATGCGCCGGCCCGCATGCAGCCGGAAGACCTGCTGCGGCTCAATGCCAGCAACCAGCAGGGCAAGCCGGTGCCGCTGTCGGCATTCGCCACCACCCGCTGGGTCAACGGCGCGATGCAGACCATCCGCTACAACGGCTATCCGGCGATGCGGATCTCCGGCGCGCCGGCGCCCGGCTACAGCACCGGGGCGGCGATGGACGAGATGGAGCGCCTCGCGGCCCAGTTGCCGCAGGGCTTCGGCTACGAGTGGACCGGCCAGTCGCGCGAGGAAAAGCTCGCGGGCTCCCAGGCCATGATCCTGTACGGCTTCGCCATCCTGTCGGTGTTCCTGTGCCTGGCCGCGCTGTACGAGAGCTGGTCGATCCCGCTGTCGGTCATTCTCGTCGTGCCGCTCGGCGTGCTCGGCGTGCTGCTGTCCACAACCCTGCGCGGCTATGCCAACGACGTGTATTTCCAGGTCGGGCTGATCACCATCATCGGCCTGGCCGCCAAGAACGCGATCCTGATCATCGAATTCGCCAAGGACCTGCAGGCGCAGGGCAAGAGCGTGATCGAGTCGGCGCTGGCGGCCGCCCATCTGCGCTTTCGCCCGATCATCATGACCTCGATGGCGTTCGGCCTGGGCGTGCTGCCGCTGGCGCTGGCCACCGGCGCGGGCTCGGCCAGCCAGCGCGCGATCGGCACCGGCGTGCTGGGCGGCATGCTGACCGGCACCGCCCTGTCGGTGTTCTTCGTTCCGATCTTCTTCGTGGTGGTGCGCGGCATCTTCAAGGGCAGCGAACGCCAGCGCCGCATGTACCGCCATGAACTGGATGGCCCGGCGCCGGCCGAAGGAGGCCACTCATGAAGGCGCTCACTGCTTCGCGCCGGCCGCTGGCGGCACTCGCGCTCGGCGCGGCGCTGCTGTCCGGCTGTTCGATGATGCCGGCTTACCAGCGGCCCGCGGCGCCGGTGCCCGGCGACTGGGCTTACCCCGGCGCCGCCGGCGGCACCGCCGCCAGCGAACTGCCGTGGCAGCAGTTCTTCACCGACGAGCGCCTGCGGCAACTCATCGACATCGCGCTCGCCAACAACCGCGACCTGCGGGTGGCGATCCTGAACATCGAGCAGGCGCGCGCGCAGTACGACATCCGCCGTGCCGACAAGCTGCCAACCGTGGGCGCGGCCGTCACCGGTTCACGCGTGCCCAACAGCAGTGGCGGCATCACCAGCACCTATACCGCCGGCCTGGCGTTCACGGCCTGGGAGATCGACCTGTTCGGCCGCATCGCCAGCCTGAGCGAAGCGGCGCTGGCGCAGTACCTCGCCACCGAGGAAGGGCGCAAGGCCGCGCAGACCAGCCTGGTGGCCACGGTGGCCACCACCTGGCTGGGCCTGGTGGCCGACCAGGAGCTGCTGGAGCTGACCCGGCAGACCCTGGTCACGCGCGAGGAATCGCTGCGCCTGGCCAGGCTGCGCTTCGACAACGGCGTGACTTCGGAGCTGGATTTCCGCCAGGCTCAGTCGCTGGCCGAGAGCTCGCGCGTCGCCCTGGCGCAGTTGACGCGTCAGCAGGCCACGGACCTCGACGCCCTGGCCTTGTTGCTGGGGCAACCGGTGCCACCGGACCTGGGCGGGGCGGTGACCACTGCGTCGGTGAGCCTGCCCGACCTGCCTGCGGGCACGCCGTCGGAAGTGCTCACGCGCCGGCCCGACGTGCGCCAGGCCGAGCAGCAGCTGGTGGCCGCCAATGCCAATATCGGTGCAGCCCGGGCCGCCTTCTTTCCGCGCATCTCGCTCACCGCCGGTATCGGCACGGCCAGCAACGAACTCTCCGGGCTGTTCAAGGGCGGCAGCTGGGGCTGGACCGCGGCGCCGCAACTGGTGCAGCCGATCTTCGATGCCGGCCGCAATCGCGCCGGCCTGGCATCGGCCATGGCCGGGCGCGAGATCGCGATCGCGCAGTACGAGCGCGCCATCCAGGCTGCGTTCCGCGAGGTCTCCGACGCGCTGGCCGGCCGCGCCACCTTCGGCCAGCAGTTGCAGGCGCAAATCCTGGTGGCGCAGGCCGAGTCCGCACGCTATCGGCTCTCCAAGCTGCGCTACGACAACGGCATCGCCAGCTACCTGGACCTGCTCGACAGCCAGCGCTCCCTGTTCGCCGCGCAATACGCCGTGGTGCAGACCCGGCTGCAGCAATTGCAGAACCAGGTGCTGCTGTATCGCGCTCTGGGCGGGGGCTGGACCGCGCCGCCGGAGACCTCCAGCGCCGCGGCCCGGTGATCTACGCGAGCAACGCCACGTTGCCGCCGGCCGCGGTTGTGTTGATGGTCAGCGTCTGTTCGGCGCAGAAGCGGTACAGGTAATGCGGGCCGCCGGCCTTGGGGCCGGTGCCCGACAGCCCTTCGCCGCCGAACGGCTGCACGCCCACCACGGCACCGATCATGTTGCGATTGACATAGACATTGCCGATGTGGGCGTGCGCCGCCAGCGCCTGCGCGCGGCTGTCGATGCGGGTCTGGATGCCCAGGGTGAGGCCGTAGCCCAGCGCGTTGATCTGGGCTATCACGCCCTGCGGGTCGCCGCCCCAGCGCACGATGTGCAGCACCGGGCCGAAAATTTCCTGCCGCACGTCGCTGATCCGTTCCACTTCGAACGCCTGCGGCGGCACCAGGCGGGTTGACGGCGGGAAATCCCCGGGCGGCAGCAGCGCGCGGGCCTGGGCGTGCAGCCGCTGCAGATGCCGCTGCAGGCCCTCGAACGCTTCGCCATCGATGACCGGGCCGACGTCGGTCGCGAGCTGCGCCGGGTCGCCGGTCGCCAGTTCGCGCGCCGCCCCCCGGATCATCTCGATCACGCCGTCGGCAATGCCCTCGTGCACGCACAGCAGCCGCAGCGCCGAACAGCGCTGGCCGGCCGAACGGAAGGCGCTTTGCACCACCGCATCGGCCACCTGCTCGGGCAGAGCGGTGGAATCGACCACCATGGCGTTGATGCCGCCGGTCTCGGCGATGAGCGGAACGATGGGCCCGTCCTGCGCCGCCAGCGCGCGGTGGATGATCCTGGCGACCTGGGTCGAGCCGGTGAACACCACGCCGGCAATGCCCGGCTGCGCCACCAGCGCGGCGCCCACGGTCTCGCCGGGCCCATGCAGCAATTGCAGCGCATCGGGCGGCACGCCGGCTTCATGCAGGATCCCAACGGCTGCCAGCGCGATAGCCGGGGTCTGCTCGGCCGGTTTGGCCAGCACGGTGTTGCCCGTGGCCAGTGCCGCGACCACCTGGCCGGTGAAGATCGCCAGCGGGAAATTCCAGGGGCTGATGCAGGCCCAGGGTCCGCGCGGCGTGAGGCGCAGTTCGTTGCTCTCGCCGGTCGGGCCTTGCAAGGTGATTGGTTGCTGGATGCGCTCGGCCTCCACGGCGTAATAGCGCAGGAAGTCGACTGCCTCGCGCACCTCGGCCACGCAGTCGCCCCAGGTCTTGAAGGCTTCCTTGACCAGGAGCGCGCACAGCTGAGGCATCCGCGCTTCCATGGCGTCGGCGGCGCGGCGCAGGATTGCGGCGCGCGATTCGACCGGCAGTGCGCGCCAGGCCGGGTAAGCCGCTGCGGAACGCTGTACGGCAGCCGGCACCTGCGCCGGGTCGAACCAATCGACGGCCGGCACTTGCACGCTTTCGTAAGCCGTCAGGAGGGGCGCACGCATGGCTTCCACCGCCAGGTCGACGCCCGTGCTGTTGCGGCGCCGCGGACCGTAGAGATCGCGCGGCATGGGCAGGGAGGCGGCGGTTTCCAGTCGCAAGGGCGAGACCAGCAGCTGGTCCATCCCCACCGATTCGTCCGCCAGCTGGTGCACGAAGGAGGAGTTGGCGCCGTTTTCCAGTAGCCGCCGGACCAGGTAGGCCAGCAGATCGCGGTGCCGCCCGACCGGCGCATACACGCGAACCGGCACCGGCGCGCTGCGCAGCACCTCGCGATACACACCCTCTCCCATCCCATGGAGCCGCTGCAACTCGAACTGCGCCGTGGTGCGCGCGGCCATTTGCAGTATCGCGGCGATGGTGCCGGCGTTGTGCGTTGCGAATTGCGCATAAATCACGTCGCCGGCATTCAGCAGGGCGCGCGCGCAGGCCAGGTAGGAAATATCGGTGTGGTTCTTGTGCGTGAACACCGGGTAATGCGGCAGCCCTAGCTCCTGGGCCCGCTTGATCTCGGCGTCCCAGTAGGCGCCCTTGACCAGCCGGCACATGAAGCGCAGGCCGTACCGGCGTGCGATCGCGACCACATGTTCGACCAGTTCCAGCGCGCGGGTCTGGTAGGACTGCAGCGCCAGGCCGAAGCCGCGCCACTGCGGATGCTCACGCGCCACCCGCTCGGCCAATGCTTCGAACACGTCCAGCGAGAGCTCCAGCCGGTCCACTTCCTCGGCATCGATGGTCAGGCTGACGTTGGCGCGGGCGGCGCGCTCGCACAGGGTCCAGACGCGCGGCACCAGTTCGGCCAGCACCCGCTCGCGCTGCGCCTCTTCATAACGCGGGTGCAGCGCGCTGAGCTTGATCGAGATCCCGTCGTTCTGCTCGACCGGGCGATCCGCCGGGGCCCGGGTGGCGATCGCATCAATGCCGCTGCGGTAGCTCGCCAGGTAACGCAGCGCATCGGCGTCGGTGCGGGCACCTTCGCCCAGCATGTCGTAGGAGAACCTCAGGCCGCCCGCCGGCCCTGCGGGCTGCGCTGCCACGCCGCGCCGGGCCGCATCGGCCTCCTGCATCGCTTCGACGATGTCCTGGCCCAGCACGAACTGGCGCCCCAGCAGTTGCACCGCGCGCAGCGTCGCGGCCACCACGGTCCTGGCGCCGAGCTTGCCCAGCAGGCCGGCCTCGTGCTGCGCATGGGGCAGCAGCTTCTTCGACATCGCGATCGCGCTTTGGGACAAACGCGCCAGCGCGCCGTCGGCGTCCTTGTCGAAGTCCGCGCGGCCCAGTTGGTCCGCCGTGAGCGCGATCGCGGTTTGCGCATCCGGCACCCGCAGCAGGGCTTCGGCAAGGCGCATCAGGGCCAGGCCTTCGGTGCTGGCTATCGGGTATTCCTGCAACAGGCGTTCCATCGCCCAGAACGGTGGCGGGCGGCGCCGCACCGCCAGCACCCAGGGCTGCGCGGTGGCGGCGGCTGCGGACCAATCCAGGGCGTCGCTCAGGGAGCGCAGCTGGCGCTCCACGATCCCGGCTTCCGGCCGGTAGGGAAAAGGCAGGCGTTGGGTGGTGGGCATGGCGTGGATTGAGAGGTGAGCAATGCTGTGATCGTGGCTCGCTTTCTGGTGAATTTCAGGCTAAATTGCTGAATTTCACAGAATTAATCACTACTCATGAGCCAAATTCCGGATGGAATCGATCGCATCGACCTGAAGATCCTGAATGTGCTGCAGCAGGACGGCCGCTTGTCGAATCTGAAGCTGGCGGAGGCGGTCGCGCTGTCGCCGACCGCGGTGCTGGCGCGGGTGCAGCGCCTCACGCGCGACGGCTACATCCTGGGCTACGAGGCGCGGCTGGCGCCGGGCAAGCTCGGCGCCGGGATGCTGGTGTTCGTCGAAGTGCTGCTGGATCGCACGACGCCCAACGTCTTCGAGGCGTTCAAGGCCGCGGTACAGGTGCATCCCGAAATCATGGAGTGCCATATGGTCGCGGGCGGCTTCGACTACCTGCTCAAGACGCGCATGGCCGACATGCAGGCCTACCGCCATTTCGCCGGCACGGTGCTGTGGCAACTGCCCGGGGTGCGCGAAACGCGGACCTACGCGGTGATGGAGGAAGTCAAGAGCACCACGCGGCTGGCACTGGGCGTTTGATTCCCATTACATTGCGGCTTTATCCAGAGCTTCCGCAATGACCTACCTCCTCGCACTCGACCAGGGCACTTCCAGCTCGCGCAGCATCGTGTTCGACCGGCAAGGGCAGGTGGTGGCGCTGGCCCAGCGGGAGCTGCCCCAGATCTACCCGCAGCCCGGCTGGGTCGAGCACGACCCTATGGCGATCTGGCGCACGCAGCTCGCCACGGCGCGCGAGGCGCTGGAGCGGGCCGGACTGAAGGCCGGCGACATCCGCGCGCTGGGCATCACCAACCAGCGCGAAACCACGGTGCTGTGGAACCGCAAGACCGGGCAGCCGGTGCACCACGCCATCGTCTGGCAGGACCGGCGCGGCGAGCCGATGTGCGCGCAACTGCGCAATCAGGGTCATGCCGCGCTGATCCAGTCGCGCACCGGGCTCGTGATCGACTCCTATTTTTCCGGCACCAAGATCCGCTGGCTGCTGGATAACGTTGCGGGCGCGCGCGAGCAGGCGCTGCGCGGCGAACTCGCCTTCGGCACGGTGGACAGCTGGCTGCTCTGGCAACTCACAGGGGGCGCGCTGCACGCGACCGACGTGACCAACGCATCGCGCACCATGCTGTTCGACGTGCACCGCAATGCATGGGACCCGGAGCTGCTGGGGTTGCTGGACATCCCCGAATCGCTGATGCCGAAGGTGCTGCCGTCCAGCGCGCACTACGGCGAGACCGATGCCGCGCTGCTGGGCGCGCCCATCCTCATCGGCGGCGTCGCCGGTGACCAGCAAAGCGCGCTGTTCGGCCAGGCCTGCTTCACGGAGGGCATGGCCAAGAACACCTACGGCACGGGCTGCTTCATGCTGATGCACACGGGGCACAAGGCGATCGAGAGCCGGAACAACCTGTTGACCACGATCGCTGCCCAGCCGCCCACCTCCCTCCCCCGTGCGGGGGAGGGCTGGGGTGGGGGCGGGCACATGACCGCAGCACCGCTGCCTTCCAACGCGTATGCGTTGGAAGGAAGTGTCTTCGTGGGCGGTGCGGTGGTGCAGTGGCTGCGCGACGGCCTGCGCGCGATCCAGGGCAGCGGCGAAGTGCAGGCCCTGGCCGAAAGCGTGCCGGACGCCGGCGGCGTGATGATGGTGCCGGCCTTCACCGGCCTGGGCGCGCCTTACTGGAAGCCGGACGCGCGCGGCATGATCACCGGCCTCACCCGCGGCAGCACGGTGGCACACATCGCCCGGGCCGCGCTGGAGAGCATCGCTTACCAGAGCGCCGCGTTGCTGCAGGCCATGAGCCGGGACGCGGTGGCCGCGGGCGCGGCGCCGGTGAGCGAACTGCGGGTCGACGGCGGCGCCTGCGTCAACGACCTGTTGATGCAGTTCCAGGCCGACCTGCTGGGCATCCCGGTGGTGCGGCCGGCCGTGACCGAGACCACGGCGCTGGGCGCGGCTTACCTGGCCGGGCTGGCCTGCGGCGTGTACCGGAGCACGGAAGAACTGGCCGGCCTGTGGCGCTCCCAGCGGCGTTTCCTGCCCACGCTGCCTGCCGCTCGGGCCGCCGAATTGATGGAGCGCTGGGAGCACGCGGTGCGGCAGGCCACGCTGGCGTGAGGGAAAGCGCGGGTTTCCACGTCCGGCGCGCGCATGGAGAATGACTTTCTTTGTCGCGGAGGAACCCATGAAATCCAAGCATGTTCTGGTGGCGGCGCTGGTGGTCGCCGCATCGGCCGCCTCAGCCCAGAGCCTCAAGCCCGGCTTGTGGGAGATCAGCCACAAGGTGCAGACGAGCGGCGACCCCAAGGGCCAGGACCGGATGGCGCAGATGAACCAGCAGTTGGCGAGCATGCCGCCCGAGCAGCGCAAGAAGGTCGAGGAAATGATGGCCAGGAGCGGCGTCAAGATGGGCTCGGCGGGGCCTGGCGGCGGCATGAGCGTGAAGATCTGCATGACCAGGGAGATGGCCGAGAGGAACGAGGTGCCGGCGCAGCAGGGTGACTGCAAGACCACCCAGCAGTCCCGCAGCGGCAACACCATGAAGATGGCGTTCAGCTGCAGCAAGCCGCCCTCCAGTGGCGAGGGCCAGATCACCTTCGTGAGCCCCGAGGCCTACACCACGAAGATGGTGATGACCAGCATGGCGAGCGGCAAGCCGCAGAAGGTGGACATGGAAGGCAGCGGCAAGTGGCTGGGTGCCGATTGCGGCAACATCAAGCCGATCACGCCGCCCAAGAAGTAAGCTGTTGCCGGATCACCCCGGGGCCGTGACTTTTGCAACGACGGCACGGCCGCCGAAAATGGCCGTCCCCACCCTCACCATGGTGCTGCCCGCCGCGATCGCGGCCTCCAGATCGGCGGTCATGCCCATCGACAAGGTGTCCAGCGCCAGCCCGGCGTCGCGCAGGCTGTCGAACAAGGCTTTGGCGCGCAGGTGCACGGCCTTCTGGCCTTCGAAGTCGGCAACGGGCTCCGGGATCGTCATCAATCCGCGCAGGACCAGGCGTGGCAGGCGCGCCACTTCCCGCGCCAATGGCAATACCTCGCGCGGGGGCACGCCGGCCTTGGTCGGGCCGCCGTCGATGTTGACCTGGATGCACACCTGCAGCGGCGCCATCCCTTCGGGCCGCTGCTCGGACAGGCGCTGGGCCACCTTGAGGCGGTCGACCGTGTGCGCCCAGTCGAAGTGGGCCGCCACCAGCCGCGTCTTGTTGCTCTGGATCGGGCCGATGCAATGCCATTGCAGCGGCAGCTCGGCGAGCAGCGCGATCTTCTCCACCGCTTCCTGGATGTAGTTCTCGCCAAAAGCGCTCTGGCCGGCCGAAAAGGCCTCGCGCACCGCTTCCGGGCCGAAGGTTTTCGACACCGCCAGCAGGCGGACATCGTTCACATCGCGTTGTGCCGCCGCACAGGCTGCGGCCATGCGCTCGTGAACGCGCTGGAGGTTGGTGCGAATCGTGGTCATAATCAACCGGGAACCTGAACGCTTTCCATTCAAGAGAGGGGACTCGTGGATATTACCCAGCTGCTGGCATTCAGCGTCAAGAACAAGGCATCCGACCTGCACCTGTCCGCCGGCCTGCCCCCGATGATCCGCGTCCACGGCGACGTGCGGCGGATCAATATCGAAGCGCTGGACCACAAGCAGGTGCACGCCATGGTGTACGACATCATGAACGACACCCAGCGCAAGACCTACGAGGAATTCCTGGAAGTCGACTTTTCGTTCGAAATCGACGGGCTGGCGCGCTTTCGCGTCAACGCCTTCAACCAGTACCGCGGCGCGGGCGCCGTGTTCCGGACCATTCCGTCCAAGATCCTGACGCTGGAGCAGCTCAACGCGCCCAAGATCTTCGGCGAACTGGCGCTCAAGCCGCGCGGCATGGTGCTGGTGACCGGGCCGACCGGCTCGGGCAAGTCCACCACGCTGGCGGCCATGGTGAATTACCTGAACGAGACCGAGTACGGCCACATCCTGACGGTGGAGGATCCGATCGAGTTCGTGCACGACTCGAAGAAATGCCTGATCAACCAGCGCGAGGTGGGCAACATGACGCTGTCGTTCGCCGCCGCCCTGAGGTCCGCGCTGCGGGAAGACCCTGACTGCATCCTGGTCGGCGAAATGCGCGACCTGGAGACGATCCGGCTGGCGATGACCGCCGCGGAAACCGGCCACCTGGTGTTCGGCACCTTGCACACGTCCAGCGCGGCTAAGACGGTGGACCGCATCATCGACGTGTTTCCGGCCGAGGAAAAGGAGATGATCCGCGCCATGCTGTCGGAGTCGCTGCAGGCCGTGATCTCGCAGACGCTGTGCAAGACCAAGGACGGCGCCGGCCGGGTGGCCGCGCACGAGATCATGATCGGCACTTCGGCCATCCGCAACCTGATCCGTGAGGCCAAGATCGCCCAGATGTACTCGGCCATCCAGACCGGCAACGCCCACGGCATGCAGACGCTCGACCAGAACCTCTCGGACCTGGTCAAGCGCAACTTGATCAGCCCGGCGGAGGCCCGCGGCAAAGCCAAAATCCCGGAAAATTTCCCCGGTTGAGGCGGCGCCGCCCAGCGCATCCGTCACCGGAACCCCAACGCAAGAAGGACCGCCATGGAACGCGACCAGGCCACGAAATTCATCAACGACCTGCTCAAGCTGATGGTCAGCCGCAACGGCAGCGACCTGTTCATCACCGGCGATTTCCCGCCTGCGATCAAGGTCGACGGCAAGATCACCAAGGTGTCGCCGCAGCCGCTCAACGCCGCCCATACGCTGGCGCTGACGCGCTCGATCATGAACGACAAGCAGGCGGCGGAGTTCGAGCGCACCAAGGAGTGCAACTTCGCGATTTCGCCGCCGGCGATCGGGCGCTTCCGCGTCAATGCGTTCGTGCAGCAGGGCAAGGTGGGGATGGTGCTGCGGGTGATTCCGCAGGTGCTGCCCACCATCGACGGCCTGGGGCTGCCCACGGTGCTCAAGGACGTGGTGATGTCCAAGCGCGGCCTGTGCATCCTGGTGGGGGCCACCGGCTCGGGCAAGTCCACCAGTCTCGCGGCGATGGTCGACTGGCGCAACGAGAACTCGCAGGGCCACATCATCACCATCGAGGATCCGGTGGAGTTCGTGCACCCGCACAAGAACTGCGTGGTCACCCAGCGCGAGGTGGGGCTGGACACCGACAGCTGGGAGGCGGCGCTGAAGAACACGCTGCGCCAGGCGCCCGACGTCATCCTGATGGGGGAAATCCGCGACCGCGAGACCATGGAGCATGCCATCGCCTTCGCCGAAACGGGCCACCTGTGCATGGCCACGCTGCACGCCAACAGCGCCAACCAGGCCCTGGACCGCGTCATCAACTTCTTTCCCGAGGAGCGCCGGGCCCAGCTGCTGATGGACCTTTCGCTCAACCTCAAGGCCTTCATCTCGCAGCGCCTGGTGCCCAAGCAGGACGGCAAGGGCCGGGCGGCCGCGGTGGAGATCATGCTCAACACGCCGCTGGTCTCCGACCTGATCTTCAAGGGCGAGGTCTCGGAGATCAAGGAAATCATGAAGAAGAGCCGCAACCTGGGCATGCAGACCTTCGACCAGTCGCTCTACGACATGTACGAGACCAGCATCATCACGTACGAGGACGCGCTGCGCAACGCCGACTCGCTCAACGACCTGCGCCTGCACATCAAGCTCAACAGCCAGCGGGCCAAGGCCTCGGACCTGTCGGCCGGCACCGAGCACCTGGCAATTGTTTAGTCACTTCAAGAACGCCGCGCGTTTTTGAAGTGGTCTGATTGGATGAGAAGGGCCGGGGGGACCCCGGCCTTTCTCATGGTGCGGTCGCTCTGCGCGTTGCTCCGATCGACCGGTGCCCCTGCGGGGGTGCCTGCGGGAGCCCCTACTAGAATCGGCCTTCCATTCACCGAGGACGACAGGAATGCCCAGCACCAATCCGAAGACTTACGAATCCACGACCAGCCGCAAGGTCGCCTTCCTGGGGCTGGGCGTCATGGGCTTTCCCATGGCCGGGCACCTGGCGCTGGCCGGACACGATGTCCGGGTCTACAACCGCAGCGCTGCCAAGGCCCAGGCCTGGACCCAGGAGTTCAAGGGCACCACGGCCGCGACACCGCGTGAAGCGGCGGCCGGGCGCGATCTGGTGTTCTGCTGCGTGGGCAACGACGAGGACCTGCGCTCGGTCGTGCTCGGCCCGGACGGCGCCTTCGCCGGCATGAATCCCGGCGCCGTATTCGTCGATCACACGACGGCATCCGCGAATATCGCCCGTGAACTTTTTGCGCAGGCAAGGAAACTCGGGCTGCATTTCGTCGACGCCCCCGTTTCCGGGGGCCAGGGCGGAGCGCAGAGCGGCATGCTCACCGTGATGTGCGGCGGCGAGCCGTCCGCGTTCGAAACGGCCAAGCCGGTCGCGATGGCCTATGGCCGCGCCGTCGCCCTGCTGGGCGCAGCCGGCTCCGGCCAGCTGGCCAAGATGGTCAACCAGACCGCGATTGCCGGCATGGTCCAGGGCCTTTCCGAGGCGATCGCTTTCGGCGAGAAGGCCGGCCTGGACATGCTGCAGGTGCTGGAGGTCATCGGCAAGGGCGCCGCGCAGAGCTGGCAGATGGACAACCGCGGCAAGACCATGATCGAGGGCAGGTTCGATTACGGTTTCGCGGTGGACTGGATGCGCAAGGACCTGGGGCTGGTGCTCGAAGAGGCCAAGCGCAACGGTGCGCGACTGCCCGTGACGGCCCTGGTCGATCAGTTCTATGCCGATGTGCAGGCGCATGGCGGCAAGCGCTGGGACACGTCCAGCCTGATCACCCGATTGAAATAAGCAGACAAGGGCCGCGTAGCGGCCCTTGTCCTTGAGGTCAGCGGGCGCTGCTGGCGGGCGCCGCCGGCGCTGCTGCCGAGGGGATGCCCTGCACCGGCGCCAGTTGCCGGAGCTCCTGGTCGGTGAGGATCTCGAAAATCCGCACCACCCGCTGCACGCCGCTGATGGAGCGCGTGATCTGGGTGGCGCGGTCCGCCTCGCCCTTGGTCACCCGGCCCATCAGGTAGACGATGCCGCGCTCCGTCACCACCTTGAAGGCGCCGACGTAGAGGCTCTTCTCATCCACCAGCGACGCCTTGACCTTGCCCGTGATCAGCGTGTCGGACGAGCGCTCGGACAAGTTCGAAGTGCCGCGCACCGCCAGTTCGTTGACGACGTTCTTCACGTTGTCGACGCGGCCCGCCAACTGCTCGACCGACTGCTTCGCCTGTTCGTTCGGCACCTCGCCCGTCACCAGGAGCATGCGGTTGTAGCTGTTGACGTTGATGTGGCCCGCGGGCACCGCATCGCGCAGCCGGCTGGCCGCGCGCAGTTCGATGCCCTCGTCTTCCAGCTGGGCGCCCGAGGTGCGCCGGTCGATGGCCACCATGGCGCTCACGGCCGCGCCGCCGAGGATCAGCGGAGCGCAGGCCGACAGCGACCCGGCCAGGGTGGCCGCCGCGAGAAGAGCGCCCACGCACGGCAGCAGAGGTTTACGGTTCAGTTTCATGGAGGGGGCTCCTGTTCTCCGAGCAGTTGGGCATCCACACCGTCGCAAATGCAGTGCAGCGCCAGGATATGCACTTCCTGGATGCGGGCCGTGCGCTCATGAGGAACGCAGATGTGTACATCGGTCTCGCGCAGGGCGTGCGTCATTTTGCCGCCGTCGCGGCCGGTGAGCGCCACCACCGTCATCTCGCGTTCATGCGCCGCTTCGACCGCCGCCAGCACATTGGCCGAGTTGCCGCTGGTGGACAACGCCAGCAGCACGTCGCCGGCCTGGCCCAGGGCGCGCACCTGTCTCGAGAAGACCCGGTCGAAGGCGTAGTCGTTGGCGATCGCCGTGAGGATGGAAGTGTCGGTGGTCAGCGCGATGGCGCCCAGCTCGGGGCGCTCGCGCTCGAACCGGCCGACGAACTCGGCCGAGAAGTGCTGGGCATCGGCGGCCGACCCGCCATTGCCGCAGGCCAGCACCTTGCCGCCGCTGGTCACGCAAGCCAGTATCGCCTGTATGGCTGCCGCGATCGGCTTGCTCAAGGATTGCGCGGACTGGTACTTGAGGTCGGCGCTGTCGATGAAATGCTGTTGGATCCGGAGTTCGAGCATGGCTGGCGATGATAACCGCCTGCCTGTGTGCCCGTCATGTTCCATGCAGGGCCGGCGCCGCTCAGCCGGCGTCGAACGCCCCCTGCAGCCACTCGACAGTGCCGGCTTCGACGCTCACCACGTCGAAGCGGCAGGGCGGCTGCTGGGCCAGCCGCATCAGGTAATGCCGCGCCGCGAAGATGATGCGCCGCTGCTTGACGGCCCCGACACTGGCCGCGGCGCCGCCGTGCGAACGGCTGCTGCGCTGTCGCACCTCGACGAACACCAGGGTGCCGCCCGCATCGCGCATCACCAGGTCGATCTCCCCGCCGCCGCGCCCGGGCGTCCGATAATTGCGCGCCAGCAGCTTCAGTCCGGCCGCCACCAGGTAGGCCAGGGCCCGGTCCTCGGCGGCGTCGCCGGACTGCTTGGTGGTGCCGGCCGCAGCGGCCTTCTTGTGAAGGGATTCCATTGAGCGCTTCTTTTGCCCTGGCTCTGAGTGCCGCGCACGCAGCGGCGGCTTCGCAGCATTATCCGCAGGCGGCGCTCTACGTCGTGGCGACGCCGATCGGCAACCTGGCCGACATCAGCCTGCGTGCGCTGCACGTGTTGCAGCTGGCCGATGCGCTGGCCTGCGAGGACACCCGGCATACCCAGGCGCTGCTGCGCGCCTATGGCATCGACAAGTCGCCGGCCCAGCTGCTGGCCGTGCACCAGCACAACGAGGCCCAGGCCGCACAGGCCGTGATCGAACGCCTGCGGCGCGGCGAGCGGGTGGCCTATGCGAGTGACGCCGGCACGCCGGCGGTGAGCGACCCGGGCGCCCGCCTGGTGGCCGCTGTGCGCGAGGCGGGCCTGCGCATCGTGCCCCTGCCCGGGGCGAGCAGCGTGACGGCGGTTTTGAGCGTGGCCGGCGCCATGGGCGATGACCCAGCCTTCGTCTTCGCCGGTTTCCTGCCGGCCAAGGCGGGCGAGCGCGAGAGCGCCGTGGGCCGGCTGGCCCAGGAAACGCGTGCGGTCGTGCTGCTGGAGGCGCCGCACCGGATCGAGGCGCTGGCCCGTTCCCTGGCGGCGCTGGGGCAGCGCCCGGTCACCGTGGGCCGCGAACTGACCAAGCAATTCGAAGAAATCGCCACCCTGGCTTGCACCGGGTTGCCCGCCTGGCTGGCGGCCGACGCGCAGCGCACGCGCGGCGAGTTTGCCCTGGTGCTGCATGCCGCGCCGCAGGCGCCGCAGGGCGACGACGGCTTGCGCGTGCTGGCGCTGCTGCTGCAGGAACTGCCCGTGAAGAGCGCCGTGAAACTGGCGGCGGAGATCACCGGGGGCTCGCGCAACGAGCTGTACCAGTCGGCCCTCGCGCTCAAGGCGAAGGAGGCCAGCGCCTAGATCGCCAGCGGGTCCACGTCCACGGCCCAGCGGATCAGGCCTTTTTCGCGCGTGGCCCGCAGCACCGGTTGCCAGGCCGCCAGGAAGCGCTGCAATGCCCCGCGGGAGGCGCTTTCCACCAGCATCTGGGCGCGCTCCACGTTGGCCACGCGCTGGATGCTCATGGGCACGGCGGAGTACAGCGTCACCTGCTCGGCGCCTTCGAGCTCCTGCGCTGCCGCGCTGGCGGCCTGCAGGAAGGCTTGCGCCGCTTCCTGGGTGCGCGCTTCGGCCCGCACCAGGGCCTGGAAGCCGAACGGCGGCATGCCGGCCTGCTCGCGCTCCTTCAGCTGGCTGGCGGCGAACGCCGGGTAGTCGTGCCGGCGCAGCGCCGCAAACAGCGGATGCTGCGGATGCCAGGTCTGCACCCACATTTCGCTGGCCGCGGCCTGGGCCGCGTCACGGCCGGCGCGGCCGGCCGCCTGCATCAACAGCCCGAACAGACGCTCGGGCGCGCGAAAGTCGCTGGAAAAAAGCGCCGAGTCCGCGTTGAGCGCTGCCACCAGCGTGATGCGCCGGAAATCGTGGCCCTTGGTCACCATCTGCGTGCCCACCAGGATGTCGACGTCGCCCGCGTGCATGCGCGCCAGCTGCTGTTCGAGCGCGCCCTTCAGCCGCATGCTGTCGGCGTCCATGCGGGCGATCCGCACGCTGTCGCCGTTGGCCTGTTTCACGTCGGCCAGCAGCTCGCCCAGGTGCTCCTCCAGCTGCTCGGTGCCCCGTCCGACCGGTGCGATGTCGACGTTGCCGCACACCGGGCAGGCCCTGGGCACGCGTTCGGTGTATCCGCAGTGGTGGCAGCGCAGCGTGCGGTCGATCTTGTGGAACACCCGGAAGGCGCTGCAGTTCGGGCACTCGCTTTTCCAGTCGCAGGCGGTGCAGGCGAGCACGGGCGCATAGCCGCGCCGGTTGAGAAAGACCAGCGACTGCTCGCCCCGGGCGATGCGCTGCTGCATGGCCTGGAGCAGCGCTGTCGAGAACACCGTCTGCTTCGGCTGCAAATTCATGTCCACCACGCGTACCGCCGGCAGCTGTCCCTGGCCCACGCGCGAGGCCATGAGCAGGCGCTGGTAACGGCCCTTTTCGCTGGCGTGCCAGCTTTCCAGGGACGGCGTGGCCGAACCCAGCAGCACCTTGGCGCCTTCGAGCTTGCCCCGGTAGACGGCCAGGTCGCGCGCCGAATAGCGGGCGCCTTCCTGCTGCTTGTAGCTCGGGTCGTGTTCTTCGTCGACGACGATCAGCTTGAGCCCCGGCATCGAGGCGAACACCGCCATGCGCGTCCCCAGCACGATCCGTGCGGTGCCGGTGTGAGCGGCCAGCCAGCTTTTCAGGCGCTGCGGGTGGGTCATGCCGCTGTTCATCGCGACCACCTGGCCGGCGCCGAAACGCTCGACGAAACGCTCCTGCAGCTGCGGGGTGAGGTTGATCTCCGGCACCATCACCAGGGCCTGCGCCAGCGGCTCGCGCTCCAGCAGCCGCTGCACGGCCTGGAGGTACACCTCGGTCTTGCCGCTGCCGGTGGCGCCGAACAGCAGAAAGGGACCGTTGCCCGCCTCGAACGACAGCAGGGCGGCGTCCTGTTCGGGCGTCAGGTTGAGGGCACTCCCGGCAGCGGCCGCAGTCGGCGCCGACGGCCGTTTCAGGCGGCGCCCGAGCTGGACCCCGTCGAGGTCGCGCAGCTGGGGCGGCAGGCCGGCCATCGCCACTTCGCCCAGGCTGCGTTGGTAATAACCTGCGCAAAATGCAACCAGACGTCTCCAGTTGGCGGACAGCGGTGGGATGCCATCGAGGCTGCCGGTGACCGGCTTGTCCTCGGCAGCCGAGCGCTCCGGATGGCCCGACGGGTCGTCCTCCCACACCACTCCCAGCACCTCGCGCCGTCCCAGGGGCACGCGCACCAGCGTGCCCGGCGCGAGTGCAAACTCACTTCGATAGCTCAGCGCGCCGGCGAGGGAACTGTGGGCGGGGGTGGGAACGACAACGGCAAGCCGATGGGCCATGGAAAAGCTCTGGTTAGCCTCTGGACTTGACGTCGTTTTCCGAAAGACTGTTTAAGTCGTTGATTTGAATCAACTTTGCCAGGATGGGGCGAAATATGTGGATAACTTTGTTGATAGTTAGCCTCCGCTGCCGGGCTAGCCTTGAAAAATCAAGGGCTTGGCTTAGATGTCCGGAAAATGTGCAGCCAGCCAAATCGTTAAAAATCAATGACTTAGCATCGCTATGGCTTTTGTAGCAAAGACTATCCGGCCAAATTTGCAGGCCTTCGTGTTTTGTGCATAAGTCATATATCTGGCAAAGAATTTGCAATGCCAGGCCATTAGGGAACATCCCGATGCCGAGTTGTCCGATCAGGCGCTTAGGCGGTGCGCAGCCGGCGCGAATGCGTGTGCACGGCATCCACCAGCACCTGGACGTGCTCGGGTGGCGTGTGCTGGCTGATGCCATGCCCCAGGTTGAAAACATGGGTAGCGCCGGTGCCTTCGCCTTGATGCGGTGCGCCGAAACTGTCCAGGACCTTCACGGCTTCCGCTTCGATCTGGGCGGGCGGCGCAAACAGGACGTTCGGGTCCAGGTTGCCCTGCAAGGCCTTGCGGTCGCCCACCAGCGCACGGGCGCGGCCCAGGTTCGCGGTCCAGTCCAGCCCCAGGACCTGGCAGTCGAGGTCGCCCATCTCCTGCAGCCATGGCGCGCCGCCCTTGGTGAACACGATGCGCGGCACCACGGCGCCGTCATGATCGCGTTTGAGCTGGGCCAGCACCCGCGCGGTATAGGCCAGGCTGAATTGCTGGAATGCGCCATCCGCCAGCACCCCGCCCCAGCTGTCGAAAATCATCACGGCCTGCGCGCCCGCGTCGATCTGGGCATTGAGGTAGGCCGCCACCGCGTCGGCATTGACCTGCAGCATGCGGTGCATGAGGTCGGGCCGGCTGTACAACATGGTCTTGACCAGCCGGTAGTCGTCCGAGCCCGCGCCTTCCACCATGTAGCAGGCCAGGGTCCAGGGGCTGCCGGAAAAGCCGATCAGGGGCACTTTCCCATTCAGCGCCTTGCGGATCGAGGTCACGGCATCGAACACATAGCGCAGCTTCTCCAGGTCGGGCACGCGCAGGGCCTTCACGGCGGCCTCGTCGCGCACCGGAGCGCTGAAGCGCGGGCCTTCGCCCAGGTGGAAACTCAAGCCCAGTCCCATCGCGTCGGGCACTGTCAGGATGTCCGAGAACAGAATGGCCGCGTCCAGGCCGTAGCGTTCCAGCGGCTGCAGCGTGACTTCGGTGGCGTAGTCGGTATTGGTCGCCAGCCCCATGAAGCTGCCGGCGCGGGCCCGGGTTTTGCGGTACTCGGGCAGGTAGCGCCCGGCTTGCCGCATCAGCCAGATCGGCGTGTACGGCGTCGCCAGGCCCATGCAGGCGCGCAGGAAGACATCATTTTGAAGCGGCGAGAATCTCATCGGCGGGGCTCCTCTGGGCCGTGAACGCATCCCGGGCCCGGCGCCGGAAAGCGCAGTTGCCACGGGTGCGGGAATGTTCGGCTGTCATGGCCCAATTGTCGCAGCAGCGGCGGCGAGGCTCAGCCGTTGGCCGCGCGTCGCAGCGCCTGGTCGATGTCCCAGAGGATGTCGTCGGCCTCCTCGATCCCGACCGAGAGCCGGATCATGTCGGGCCGCACCCCGGCCCGCGCCAACTCCTCTTCGCTGAGCTGGCGGTGGGTGGTGGAAGCCGGATGGATCACCAGCGTCTTGGCGTCGCCGATGTTGGCCAGGTGGCTGAGGAA
>DIZF01000072.1:6900-7535 GCA_002427815.1 Ramlibacter tataouinensis | reverse complement strand
AGAAAGCGCGCCACCCGCAAGGCGTTGCGGCAATGCGCCTGCATCCGCAGGTGCAGCGTTTCTATGCCCTGCAGGATCAGCCAGGCGTTCAGCGGCGACAGCGAACCGCCGAAGGTGCGGTTGACCTCCATGCGCGCCTTCATGGTGTAGCCGAAGTCTCCGAAGGTCTCGTAGAACTTCACCCCGTGGTAGGCACGGCTGGGTTCGAGCATTTCGGGAAACTTGTCCTTCGACAGCGGCGAGCCCCAGTCGAATTTGCCGGACTCGACCAGGACGCCGGCCATGGTGGTGCCGTGGCCGCCAAGGTATTTGGTGGCGCTGTGCACCACGATGTCGGCGCCGAACAAGAATGGGTTGCACAGATACGGACTGGGCACCGTGTTGTCGATGATGAGGGGCAGGCCGTGTTCGTGCGCGATGCCGGCCACGGCTTCGATGTCCAGCACGTTGACCAGCGGGTTGCCGAGCGTCTCGCCGTACAGGACCCGGGTGTTGGGCTGGATGGCGCGGCGGAAGTTGTCCGGGTCTTCCGGATCGACGAAGGTGGTGTCTATGCCCAGCCGCGAAAAGCCGATGCCGAGTTGGCCGACGCTGCCGCCGTACAGCGTCGAGGCGGCGACGATGTGGTCGCCGGC
>DIZF01000072.1:2209-6756 GCA_002427815.1 Ramlibacter tataouinensis | reverse complement strand
CCTTCGAGAGAAGCGACGCGTTCCTCCAGCACCGCCACCGTGGGATTGCTGATGCGGCTGTAGACGTTGCCGAAGGTCTGCAGGTTGAACAGGCTGGCCGCGTGCTCGGCCGAGTCGAAGACGAAGCTGGTGGTCTGGTGGATCGGGGTGGCGCGCGCGCCGGTCACCGGATCCGGCACCGCGCCCGCGTGGATGGCTCGCGTGCCGAACCCGTATTCGTGGTCTTTGCTCATGTCTTTCCGCCGCCCGACAATCGGGTTGGTTCAGTAAGGAAGGTGTTGCGGCCGGCGCGAGGAAATCACCCGGGTGTTCACCCCGGCCCAGTTCAGCCCGCCGAACAGCCGCGCATGTTCGATCTTGACGCAGCGGTCCATCACGACGTCCAGTCCGGCCGCGCGCGCCTTCGCCGCTGCCGCCTCATGGACCACGCCGATCTGCAGCCAAAGGCATTTGGCGCCGATGGCGATTGCTTCATCCGCAAGCGGGGGAATGTCTTCGCTCCTGCGAAAGCAGTCCACCAGGTCGATACGCCGGCCTTGCGCGGCCAGCGCCTGGGCCGCCGCAGTCACGCTCGGATAGCTGGGCTCGCCCAGGATTTCCCTGGCCGCGGGGTTGACCGGAACGATGCGGTAGCCATGGGCTTGCATGTACTTGGCCGCGAAGAAGCTGGGCCGGTGCCATTGCGGCGACAGGCCGACCACGGCGATGGTCTTGCAGGTGCCGAGGATGCGGCGCAGGGTGGCGATGTCGGGCATGGTGCAGTGTAAGCAAAGCGATGGGCCGGCGGCTGGAATAGCATTCCCCCACAACGCCAGCAAGGCGGATCCTTTTTCAGCCGGCTCGGTGCAGCCAAGGAGTGCCATTCATGCAAGCAGACGGCGAGGAGCTCGCGCTCCTGAAGCGTTTGATGGAAAAGCGGCACAGCTGCCGCGCGTACCTCGAACAGCAGGTGCCCGACGAGACGATCCGCCAAGTGCTGGAGGTGGCGCAGCGAACCGCCTCCTGGTGCAACGCCCAGCCGTGGCGCGTTGTCGTGACGCGGGGCGCGGCGACCGACGAGTTCCGCCGTGTCTACGCGCAGGCAGGCGTCACGCAGGAGCCGTGCCCCGACTACAAGTTTCCGGCCGCCTATCGCGGCGTGCATCTGGAGCGCAGGCGCGAATGCGGCTGGCAGCTCTATGCGAGCGTTGGCATCGAGCGCGGCGATCGCGAGGCCGCGCGCGCGCAGGCGCTGCAGAACTACCAATTCTTCGGGGCGCCCCACGTCGCCATCGTGACCTGCGAGGCCGAGCTGGGTGTCTATGCGGCGATCGACTGCGGGGCGTACGTGGCGAACTTCATGACCGCTGCCACCGCAGCCGGCCTAGGCTGCATCGCCCAGGCCGCCCTGGCGGCGCATCCCGCGGTCGTGCGGCGTCATTTCGGTCTGCCGGAAAGCCAGCTCGTGATCTGCGGAATCGCTTTCGGCTATGCCGACGCGGTGCATCTGGTCAACTCGTTCCGGACCGGGCGCGCCAGCCTGGAAGAGGTCGTGACCTGGGTCGACGGCGCGAGCGGGAGCTGACAGGCGCGCCCCTGCGCTGCCGCTACAGCTTGGCGATGGCCGAGCGCAATTCCGCCACGCCCAGCACCTCGGACAGCACGACCGGAGCGCTGCCCTTCTTGTAGAACACGTACACCGGCACGCCGTTGCGTCCGAGCTGGGCCAGCGCCTGCGTGATGGCGGGTTCGCGCCGGGTCCAGTCGGCGCGCAGCAACGCGACGTTCTTGGCCTTGAGGTCGTCCAGCACATCCCGCCGCTCCAGCGTGGTCTTGTTGTACTGGCAGGTCACGCACCAGGCGGCGGTGAAATCGACGAACACGGGTTGCCCGGACGCCAGCAATTGTTCGACCCGGCCCGGTGCCCACGCCTGCCAGGGCCCGCTCTCACTGCGAGCCGCTTGCTGCTCCGGCATTCTCGTGATGACGGGCGCGGCTGCCCAGGCCAGCACCGCCAGGATCGCCATCGACACCGATGCCAGCACCATGCGGGCGCGGCCGCGCAGGGTGAAGGCCCAGACCACCATGCTCAGCGCGACCAGCAGCGCCAGCAGCGCACCGGCGCCATCGATGCCGCTTTGCTGGCCCAGCACCCACACCAGCCAGGCCACCGTCGCGAACATCGGAAACGCCATCAGCCTGCGGAAAGTCACCATCCAGACGCCGGGCCGCGGCAGCAGGCGCGCGATCGCCGGGATCCAGCTGGCGGCCAGATAGGGCAGGGCCATGCCGACGCCGATCACGGCGAACAGCAGCAGCGCCTGGGCCGCCGGCAAGCCGAGCGCGAAGCCGAGCGAGGCGCCCATGAAGGGCGCGGTGCAGGGCGAGGCGATGGCGACGGCCAGCACGCCCGACAGGAAGGCGTTGACGACGGGATGACGCGCTTCCAGCGATGCCACGCTTACAGGCAGGAAGGCGCCGAACTCGAACAGACCCGCCAGGTTCAGGCCGATCAGCGTGAACAGTGCGGCCAGCGCTCCGACCACCGCGGGCGATTGCAGCTGGAAACCCCAGCCCAATTGCTCGCCGGCCGCGCGCAGGGCCAGCATCAGGGCGCCCAGCGCGGCGAACGAAGCGACGACGCCCGCGGTATAGGCCAGGCCGGCAATCCGGTGGCCGCGCCGATCCGACGCGTGCTGGGTGAACCCGACCACCTTGATCGCCAGGATCGGAAACACGCAGGGCATCAGATTGAGGATGAGGCCTCCGAGCAGCGCGCCCAGCAGCGCCGCTACCAATGTGAGCGATGGTGCAGGCATTGCCGGGACTGCGGAGGCGCCTGCATTGCCACTCAGTGCGGCGGCCAGAGCTGGCGCAACGCCGGTCGGGGCGGCCAGCACCGGCCATTCGCCGGCGACCTTCGCTTCGGTGCGCCAGCCCTGCTCGCCCGCCACAAGCACCATAGCCATCACGGCCGGGCTGTTGGCGCGCTGGGGCGACAAGGGCACCTGGGCGGTCCACAGGTCGCCTTGCCAGGCCTGGGTCCACTTGGCCGCCGTTTCGATGACTTCGCTGGTTTCCGGGAAGAACTCCAGCGTCTTGCCCTGCAATGCCGGCGGCAGGCCGGGCACGCTGACCTTGAGCGCATTGCCCTCGATCTGGACCCGGCTTTCGCCGGTGATGGCTTTGGGTTGGGACTGAAAGCTGGCCTGGAACGCGGGGGCATTGAGCGCCGTGGTGCTGCGGGCCGGGATGGCCAGCGAAAACTCGCCCTCTTCCGGGACGCACTCCAAGCGGCACACCAGCCATTGCGCCTTGAGCTTGACCTGCAACTCGCTGCCCAGCAGCGAAGGTTTGAAATCGGGCGCGATCGTCAACGGCACCGGCAGCAGCACCGCGCCTTCATAGCCGTAGTTCGCCAGCCGGCCGATCGAAATCTTCCGGGGCACCGGCCAGGCGATGTCGCCCGCCGTCACGCCGGCCGGCAATGTCCACTGCAGCTGGGTGGGCAGTCCGGAATCGCCGGAGTTCTTCCAGTAGGTGTGCCACTCGGGCTGGTGCGCCAGCTGGAGCCCGACCCACACCTGCCTGCCGGGCGCCACGCCATCGGGCGCATACGCCATCAGCTCGGCCCGGACGTGTTCGGTGGTCACCACGCTCTTGGCGCTGCTCTGGGCCAGCGCCAGGAGCGGCAGGGCGCATGCCGCGATGCAAAGCGCCTTCAGTTGCCGGGAAAAGATCATGGTCTGTGGGAGCTCAGCGTTACGACGGAAGTTCCTGACCCAGGTCAAGCGAAGCCCAGGACCACGCGCCGCGTGGTGGCGCTCTTCTTTTCGATCTTGGTCACGACCACGGCGCCGATCTCGGCCGTGTTGGCCACATGGGTGCCACCGCAAGGCTGGAAATCGATCTGCTGCTCGTTGCCGATACGGATCGTGCGAATACGGCCGGTGCCCCGCGGCGGCTGCACCGACATGCTCTTGACCAGGGCCGGGTTGGCGTCCAGCTCCTCGTCGGTGATGGAGCCCACCGCCACCGGCAGGGCCGCAGCCACGAGCCCCGCGATGCCCTGGGTCAGCAGTTCCTTGTCCAGCGGGTCGGTCATGTTGAAGTCCAGCCGGGCGTAATCGGGGGTGATCGAGCAGCCGTTGACCAGCTGGGGCACCAGATGGCACAACAGGTGGGTGGTGGTGTGGAAGCGCATGAGCCTGTGGCGCCGCTCCCAGTCCACACGCGCCGTCACGGCGTCGCCGAGCTTCAGTTCTGCCAGCAGCGCCTCCTGAGCCGGCGCCGGCACATGAAGGATCTCGGAGGTGGGCCGGCCTTCGGCGTTCTTGCCCTTGCGCGTGTCGGCGATCGCCAGCTCATCGCCGTTCGGCAGCACCAGGACGCCGGCATCGCCCGCCTGGCCGCCACCGAGCGGATAGAACACCGTGCGGTCCAGGGTGATGCCGTGCTCGCCCACGCCGGTCACGGTGGCGGTGCATTCCTTCAGGTAGGCGTCTTGCCGAAACAGGTCTTGCGTCATGCCCCCATTTTCGCGGTTTCGGCCTACAGTCGCCCGCAAG
>DIZF01000072.1:0-1974 GCA_002427815.1 Ramlibacter tataouinensis | reverse complement strand
GTCCTGGCCGTGCTCGCGGCCTGCGGCGCGGTGGCGCAATCCGGTCCGCTGGCCGGCGTCGGCCCGAACCCGCAGTTGCCGGCGCCTCAGACGGCACTGATTCCCACGGTGAACGTGGCAACGGCGCAAGGCTGGGCCGCAGGCACGCGGCCGACGGCGCCGGCGGGCTTTCGCGTGACCGCGCTGGCCAGCGGCCTGGAGCATCCGCGCTGGGTCTACGTGCTGCCCAACGGCGACGTGCTGGTGGCGGAAAGCAATGCGCCGCCCAAGCCCGAAGACGGCAAGGGCATCAAGGCTTTCATCACGAAGCTGATCATGAAGAAGGCCGGCGCCGGCGTGCCCAGCGCCAACCGTATCACCTTGCTGCGCGATGCCGATGGCGACGGCGTGGCCGAGACGCGCAGCGTTTTCCTGCAGGGGCTGAACTCGCCGTTCGGCATGGCCCTGGTGGGCAACGAGTTGTTCATCGCGAATTCGGACGCCATCGTGAAGGTGCCGTACCAGCCGGGGCAGACGCAGATCACAGCGCAGCCCGTCAAGGTCACGGACCTGCCCGGCGGCCCGATTAACCACCACTGGACCAAGAACATCATTGCCAGCCCCGACGGCAGCAAGCTGTACGCCACCGTGGGTTCTAACAGCAACGCCGGCGAGAACGGCATCCCGGCCGAAGAGGGCCGCGCCGCGATCTGGGAAGTGGACCGCGCGACCGGCGCCAAGCGCCTCTTCGCGAGCGGGCTGCGCAATCCGAACGGCTTGGCCTGGGAGCCGCAAAGCAAGGCGCTGTGGACGGTGGTGAACGAACGCGACGAGCTGGGCAACGACCTGGTGCCCGACTACCTGACGTCGGTGAAGGACGGTGCCTTCTACGGCTGGCCCTGGAGCTATTGGGGCCAGTGGGTGGACGTGCGCGTCAAGCCCCAGCGGCCGGAGATGGTCGAGAAGGCCGTGAAGCCCGACTACGGCCTGGGTTCGCACGTGGCGCCCTTGGGGCTGGCCTTCTCCGACGCGCGCACCATGCCGCAGAACTACGCCAGCGGCGCCTTCATCGGCGAGCACGGCTCATGGAACCGTAAGCCGCGCAGCGGCTACAAAGTGGTGTTCGTGCCGTTCGAGGGCGGGCGGCCTTCGAGCGAGCCGATCGACTTCCTCACCGGCTTCCTGAGCCCGGAGGGCAAGGCGTATGGCCGGCCGGTGGGCGTGGCGATGGATGGGAAGGGCGGGCTGCTGGTGGCGGACGATGTGGGGAATGTGGTGTGGCGGGTTGGGCCGGCGCGTTGAAGCCGCGCACCGTGTTATTTATCATCCCGTCTCCTCTATGAGTCGAGCATGTCCCACTCGTCACTGAGCATCCAGCGGATTGCAGAAAGCTTCCCGTTGATCATGCCCCACTCGAAATCGGTCCAAGGCCCAAGATTTTCCTTGCCATGCTTCTTTTCGACACGCAGTGCGGCAGCCTTGGCCATCTTATAGACTGAATCGACGATCAGCTTCGAGTGATTCTTCTTGTTCTTGGCAACCAGCCTGTCCCATTCGTCGCGGGTGACAACTCTGACCTTTCCCTTCTCGATCTCCCACATGTGGTACTTGTGCCGGTTGTACCAAACCTGATCGAAAAACAACTCGTGCGCCTTGATGAGCTCCGAGATTCCGCGCGGCTGCTCTTGAAGCGCGAGCCACTCGACCTCACTGACAAACGAGGGGTCAACCTTGCGAAGGCACTCCGCAAGGTTGACGAAATACATTGATCTAATCTTGCTGAATGCCGACGCAACGTCTGGGTGGGGCAGCTTGAAATTCCCGTCCAAAACGCTGAAGTCCGTGTGGTTGTCAGTAACGAACGCAAAACGCTGTCCAGCACCCTTGGCCTTGGCGGCTTCAATGTAGGTCTCAAGGATCACCGCATCAGCCAATGAGTTCCTGTTGTCTCGATGGCACGGCCCTTTGCGGTGTAATACTATTTTGCGTTCAAAG
>DIZF01000007.1:36706-170745 GCA_002427815.1 Ramlibacter tataouinensis | reverse complement strand
TCTTGATCTGTCCCGCAAGGTCATTTACTTTAGATCGTCCGCGATCACCTTCACGATGCGCTGCGCATTGGTCGAGGTTTCGGGCGCGCCGTTGGCATTGAGCACCGAGACCGTGGTCGATTCACCCTGGCTCTTGAGGCTGATGCGGTATTTCAGCGGCGCCGTGTCCTTGTCCCGGCTGAACAGCTTGGCGAAGAAGCCGGGGTCTTTCTTGTCGGCGTTCGGCTCGACATAGCGAACGAAATAGATGCCCTGGGCGCGGTCACGATCCTCGACCGTGAAACCGGTGCGGTCCAGCGCCAGCCCGACCCGGCGCCAGGCCCGGTCGAAACCTTCGTCGATCTGCACCACCGGCACATTGCCCACGGTTGCGACACGCGAAGTGGGTTTGACGGCGCCGGAGGCGATCAGGGCCTTGGATTGTTCCTGCGGCACGCCGAGCTTGACCATCAGCCGGCGCAGGAATTCGGCTTCCAGCTCGGGGTCGGTCGGACGCGGTTGCCAGACCGTCTGGTCTTTCCGCTCATTGCTGTAGACCTCCATCATGCCGCGGTGGCTGATGTAGATCTCGGTGCCGCCGCTGGGGGTGCGCTCCAGGCGGGTGCGGAATTTGTCGCGCTCGGCCGTGGAGTAGAACGAGTCCAGCGCCTTGCCCAAGGCGTTGCGGATGAAATCCTGCGGAATCTTGGCGCGGTTTTCAGCCCAGTCGGTTTCCATGATGCCGAGGTTGGGCTGATCCAGCGCCAGCAGGAAGCCGTTCTCCTGCCAGAAATCGCGCACCGGGCCCCACAGCTGATCGGCCGGCCGGTTGACCACCAGCCAGCGCTGGTTACCGTCCCGCTCGATGCGCACGTCGCCGAGTGTCGACGCGGCGGTGGGCACGCCCGGGGCGGCCTGGCCGATCTGGAAACTGCTGGCTGTCACGGAGCCCCCCGGCACGGCATAGCGCGAATCGCGCGACAGCTGGTTGAGGTCGGGCGGCACTTCGAGCGCAACGCCCCGGCCCGCGCTCTTGTAATCGACTTTTTCGCCCTCCAGCACCGTACAGGCCGAAAGCGAAAGGGCGGCGCACGTCGCCAGCACGCCGAGTCTTGCAAATTGCATCACGTCATCCCCTTAAGGATTGGATTGTCGAAACTTCTCAGGCCAGCAGGCCGCTGGCGCGCAGCGCGGCCTCCACGGTGGCCTCGTGCGCCGGCGACAGCGGGGTCATCGGCAGGCGCAACGCCCCGCCGCACAGGCCCATGCGGGCCATCGCCCACTTCACGGGGATCGGGTTGGCCTCCACGAACAAATGCTTGTGCACGGGCATCAGCCTGCGCTGAATCTCCATGGCACGCTTGGCGTCCCCCGCGATGGCGGCCACGCACAGCTCGTGCATCAGGCGCGGCGCCACGTTGGCAGTAACGCTCACGTTACCCTGGCCACCGCACAGCATCAGCGCCACGGCCGACGGGTCGTCGCCCGAATACACGGCGAATCCTTTGGGCACATCGCGGATCAGCCATTGGGCGCGCTCGACGTTGCCGGTGGCTTCCTTGATGCCCACGATGCCCGGCACCTGCGCCAGGCGCAGCACCGTGTCGTGCAGCAGATCCGCAACGGTACGGCCGGGGACGTTATACAGGACCATGGGCAAGTCACCCACCGCTTCGGCGATGGCCTTGAAGTGCAGGTACTGGCCTTCCTGGGTGGGCTTGTTGTAATAGGGCACGACCTGCAGCTGGCAGTCGGCCCCGATCTTCCTGGCGTACTTCGCCAGCTCGATCGCCTCGGCGGTGGAGTTGGCGCCGCAACCGGCCATGATGGGCACGCGCCGCTTGGCCTGCTCGACCGCCACGCGGATGATCTCGTGGTGCTCCTGCAGGTTCACTGTGGGTGACTCGCCGGTCGTGCCGACGACGCCGATGCAGTCGGTGCCCTCGGCGATATGCCAGTCGACCAGCTTGCGCAAGGCCGGGTAGTCCACGCTGCCGTCTTCGTGCATCGGCGTGACCAGCGCCACGATGCTGCCAGTAATCGGTGTCATGTCCAGGGTTTCTCGGGGAAAAAGCGATTCTACCCAGCCGCTGCCGGCGGCCGGCCCAGGCAGCGTCGAGCACGCGAGCCGAAGTCGGCTTCGGGCCGGCTGTTCACAGCTGATAGCGCGGTAGCGCGCTGCCGCCGGAACGCCGCACCGCCGCGATCCGCTGGACGAATCGGGCGGGCTCATCCAGGTAGCCGTCTTCGAACGCGACCACGTGTAGACCCTCGCAAAGACGCAGCAGTTCCCCCGGCTGCAACAGGAACTCGGGACGCGCGGGCTTGCCGACGGTTTCATTGCCGACGGCGAAGGTCTCATAGATCAGGACGCCGCCCGCTGCAATGCTTTGCAGGAGGGTGGGGAACAGCGGCCGCCACAGGTAGTTGGTGACAATTACGCTGGCGAAGGTGCGGCCGGGCCAGGGCCAGGGACCGTTTTCCAGATCCGCGCACAGCGCCTCGCCCAGCGCCGCCACTGCAGCGATGGCCTCCTGCGACCGGTCGACACCCGTCACCGGATGGCCGTGCTGCCCGAACCAGCGCATGTGGCGGCCGGCGCCGCAGGCCACGTCCAGCACCGGGCCGCCGGCGGGCACCAGGTGCGACCAGCGTTGCACCCAGGCCGAGGGAGTTTCGGTTCCGTGCATCAATGCGGTCTGGCCTCGACCTTCAGGGCCGCGAGCGCCATCTTCTCGACCCAGCCGGGGGCCAGCAGCTTCACGAAGCGCCCGAGCTTGCCGCGAGTCGTCATCACCACTTCGCGGCGCCGGCCGTTCATGCCTGCGATGATGAGACGGGCGCATTCGGCTGTGCTCATCGCATCGTCTTCCTTCAGCCCGCTGACGCCGGCCGCTTCGCCCCGCGCGTTGAGGCCGTGGTAACGGATCCGTGTGGCCACCACGCCGGGGTAGGCGGTGGTGACGCTGACGCCGCTGTCCTTGAGTTCGGCCCGCAACGCCTCGAAAAAGCCGGTCATCGCGAATTTCGTCGCACTGTAGGCAGTGCGGCCGGGCACGCCCACCAGGCCGGCCAGCGAGGACACCGCCACGATGCGGCCGCAGCTGGCCTTGAGGTGCGGCAGGGCCGCATGGGTGCACCAGACGCTGCCCCAGAGGTTGACCTTCATGAGCTGTTCGTACCAATGCAGGTCTTGCGCCTTCACGTCCTCGAACAACGCCTGGGCCGAGACCCCGGCATTGTTGATGAGGACGTCGATACGCCCGCAGTGCCTGGCCGCCTGATCGATCAGCGCCCGGCATTGCCCCTCGTCGGCGACGTTGGTGGGCACGACCTGGACCGACGCCCCATATTTGCGGCACTGCGCAGCGACCGTTTCGAGCTTGTCCCGGTTGCGCGCCGCGAGCACGATGGCGCCATCCGCGCCGTGCGCCTGGGCGATCTGGCATGCCATTTCGGCGCCGATGCCGTCCGAGGCGCCGGTGATGACGAACGTTTTCATGGCTCGCAGCGTAGCGCAGAAACCGCCGCGTGAACTAGCGGAAGCAGAACCAGATCTGCTCGGCCAGCGTCACCATGATCTGCGGCCGCGTGTACAGCACAAACACCGCCAACAGAACCGCGATAGCGGCGGCGTAGGCCAGGAACTTGCGTGCGCGCAGCGTCATGGTGTCGTTGGATCAGGCGGCCTGCGGCATCCGCCGCGAAATCGGGGCCTCGCGTACCGGCAGGTTCACGATGGCTGCGAAGATGCCCAGCGCAATGGCGATGTACCAGACCCCATCGTAGCTGCCGGTGCGGTCGTAGAGGTAACCGCCCAGCCAGACGCCCATGAACGAGCCGATCTGGTGGCTGAAGAAGGCGAAGCCGCCCAGCATGGACAGGTGCGCCACGCCGAAGATCTGGGCGATGATTGCATTGGTCGGCGGCACCGTGGACAACCACAGCAGCCCGATGACGCCGGCGAAGACATAGACCGACAGCGGCGACAGCGGTGCCCACAGGAACAGCGCGATCGCGACCGATCGGCTCAGGTAAATGAAGGCCAGGATCTTGCGCCGGGCCAGTTTCTGGCCCAGGGTGCCGGCGACATAGGTCCCGATCACGTTGAACAGCCCGATGAGTGCGAGTGCATAGCTGGCCACCTGCGGCGACAGGCCCTTGTCCTTCAGGTAGCTGGGCATGTGCACGCCGATGAACACCACCTGGAAGCCGCAGACGAAGTAGCCGGCCATCAGCAGCTGGAAGCTCGGGTACTTGAACGCTTCGCGCAGCGCCTGCAGGATGGTCTGGTCGCGCCGCGGCGCGGCGCCGCCGGCAAACCCCGGTTCGCGCAGGCCGAAGGCCAGCGGGCCGATCAGGAGCACGGCCACGCCGAGGGCCAGCAGCGCTTGCTGCCAGCCGAAACCGCTGATCAGGAAGCCCTCGACCGGCACCATCAGGAACTGGCCGAAGGAACCGGCAGCGGCCGCAACCCCCATGGCCCAGGAGCGTTGGGCCGGGTCGATCTGGCGGCCGATGACGCCATAGACGACGGCGTAGGTCGTGCCGGCCTGGGCCGCGCCGATCAGGATGCCGGCCGTCAGGGTGAAGACGAGACCCGTGGGCGACAGCGCCATCCCCGCCAGCCCCGCGGCGTAGAGCAAGGCTCCGACGATCAGCACCCGGAACGCGCCGAAGCGGTCGGCGACCATCCCGGCGAAGATGCCGAAAAAGCCCCAGGTGAGGTTCTGGATGGCCAGTGCGAAAGCGAAGGTCTCGCGCGTCCAACCCTGCGCCTGGGTGATGGGTTGGAGCCAGAGGCCGAAGCCGTGGCGGATGCCCATGGACAGGGTGACGATGGCGGCGCCGCAGGCGAGCACCTGGACCATGGAGAGCTTCTGGGGGACGCTGGCTTGCATGCGGCGACTTTACCGAAAGCCCATAACGGCTGCCGGCACAGGTGTCATTGCCAGCCGTTGGCGATCAGGATACGAGGGGCGATTCTGTATGTCCGTACAGTATTTCGACCCGGCCCGACTACAATCAGGCATCCATGGCCAGCAAACTCCCAGTCGAATATTCCGAGGGCTCGATCCGCGTGCTCAAGGGCCTCGAGCCCGTCAAGCAGCGGCCGGGCATGTACACCCGCACCGACAACACGCTGCACGTCATCCAGGAGGTGCTGGACAACGCGGCCGACGAGTCGCTGGCCGGCCACGGCAAGCGGATCAAGGTCACACTCCACACCGACGGTTCGGTCAGCATCGAGGACGACGGGCGGGGCATCCCGTTCGGCCTGCATCCCGAAGAAAAGGCGCCGGTGATCGAGCTGGTCTTCACCCGCCTGCACGCGGGCGGCAAGTTCGACAAGGCCACGGGCGGCGCCTACAGTTTTTCCGGGGGCCTGCACGGTGTCGGGGTGTCGGTGACCAATGCGTTGGCCAAGCGCATGGAGGTCACCACGTGGCGCGAGGGCCAGGTGGCGCGCATCGTGTTCCAGGGCGGCGACGTCGCCGAGAAACTGCAGGTGCGCAAGGCCCAGGAGGGCGACCGCCGGACGGGTACCTCGGTGCGGGTCTGGCCCGATCCCAAGTATTTCGAATCCAGCCAACTGCCGATGGCCGAACTGGCCCATCTGCTGCGCAGCAAGGCCGTGCTGATGCCTGGCGTGACCGTGTCGCTCGTCAACGAAAAGACCCGCGAAACCCAGAGCTGGCAATACAAGGGTGGCCTGCGCGATTACCTGATGCAGACATTGACCGGCGATCCGGTCATCCCCCTGTTCGAGGGCGAGGGCTTCGCCCAGAACAACGACAACTTCGCCGAGGGCGAAGGTGCGCTGTGGTGCGTGGCGTTCACCGAGGATGGCCAACCGGTGCGCGAGAGCTACGTCAACCTGATCCCCACCAGCGCCGGGGGCACCCATGAAAGCGGTTTGCGCGACGGGCTGTTCAATGCGGTGAAGAGCTTTGTGGACTTCCACTCGCTGTTGCCCAAGGGGGTGAAGCTGCTGCCCGAAGACGTGTTCGCCCGCGCTTCCTATGTGCTCTCGGCCAAGGTGCTGGACCCGCAGTTCCAGGGCCAGATCAAGGAACGGCTGAATTCGCGCGATGCCGTGCGCCTGGTGTCCAGCTTTGTCCGGCCGGCGCTGGAGCTCTGGCTCAACCAGCACGTCGAATACGGCCGCACGCTGGCCGAGCTGGCGATCAGGGCGGCGCAAAGCCGGCAGAAAGCCGGGCAGAAGGTCGAAAAGCGCAAGGGCTCGGGCGTGGCCGTGCTGCCGGGCAAGCTCACCGATTGCGAGAGCAAGGACATCCGCCACAACGAGGTGTTCCTGGTCGAAGGCGACTCGGCCGGCGGCAGCGCCAAGATGGGGCGCGACAAGGAGTCCCAGGCCATCCTGCCGCTGCGCGGCAAGGTGCTCAACACCTGGGAGGTCGAGCGTGATCGCCTGTTCGCCAACACCGAGATCCACGATATCGCCGTGGCGATCGGAGTCGACCCGCACGGGCCCAATGACACGCCGGACCTGTCGGGCCTGCGCTACGGCAAGATCTGCATCCTGTCGGATGCCGACGTCGACGGCTCCCACATCCAGGTGTTGCTGCTGACTTTGTTCTTCCGACACTTTCCCAAGCTCATCGATACCGGCCATGTTTTCGTGGCGCGGCCGCCGCTGTTCCGGGTGGATGCCCCGGCGCGCGGCAAGAAGCCGGCGTCCAAGAGCTATGCATTGGACGAGGGTGAACTCACGGCCTTGCTCGACAAGCTGCGCAAGGAAGGCGTGCGCGAAGGCGCCTGGAACATCAGCCGCTTCAAGGGACTGGGCGAGATGAGCGCGGAACAATTGTGGGAGACCACGCTCAATCCGGACACCCGGCGCCTGTTGCCCATTCATCTGGGCAAGCTGGACTTCCTGCAGACCGAAAGCCTGATCACCAAGCTGATGGGCAAGGGCGAGGCTGCGGCCCGTCGCGAACTGATGGAACTGCACGGCGACGCCGTGGAAATCGACGTCTAATCAAACAATGACCGCCGCCAATTTCGCCGCCAGCTCGCCCGACCGGACCACCGCCCGGGTGCGGCTGCGCCCGACGATGACCAGCGATCTCGAGTTCGTGCTCTCGCTCGAGCAGGACGCGGAGAACCTGGCCTTCATCACGCCGTGGGAACGCACCCAGCACGAGGCCGCCATCCGCTTTCCCGATTTCCGCCACTTCATCATCGAGGGCGGGCCGGAACTCGATGCCGTGGGGTTCCTGATCCTGATCGGGTGCCGCAGCCAGAACCAGTCGCTGGAGCTCAAGCGGATGGTGGTGCAGGCCAAGGGCTCCGGCTTCGGCCGGGCGGCGCTGCGCGTGGCCAAGAAAGTGGCTTTCGACGACCTGGGCGCGCATCGCTTCTGGCTCGACGTGAAGGCGCGCAACAGCCGCGCCAAGGCGCTCTACGACAGCGAAGGCTTCGTGGTCGAAGGCGAGCTGCGCGATGCGGTGAAGGTGGCGGACGGCTTCGACACCCTCATCGTGATGTCGATGCTGCGGCCGGAGTTCACCGGACGGCGCGGCCTGGGGCTGGAGCTGCGCGCATGAAGCCGCGCCGGCGTCTCCAGGCGTGGCTGGCCGGCGCGTTGCTGTCATTGGCGTTGGCGAGCGCGGCACATGCCGAGGTCTGGGGCTTCGTCGATGACAAGGGCGTCGCGCACTTCGCCGCCGAGCAGGTGGACGACCGCTATGAACTGTTCTTCCGCGGTGGTGAAAGCTTCGACACCGCGCACGGGCTGGGCACGCCACGCGCTGTCAATGTGCCTACCGCGCCGCCGAAGCTGATCGCCTTTTTCGAGATTTCGCCCAGCTACCTGCAGATCAAGCACCACCTGCGCGAAGCCTCGCAGGTGCAGCACATCGACTACGAATTGCTGCAGGCGTTGATCGCGACCGAGTCGGGTTTCGATGCCGCCGCGGTCTCGCCCAGGGGCGCGGTGGGCCTGATGCAGGTCATGCCGGCCACGGCGCAGCGATACGGGGTGGCGCGCGACCGCAAGGCCACGGTGGAAAAGAAGCTGGCCGATCCCCGCACCAACATCAAGACCGGTTCGCGTTATCTGCGTTACCTGCTCGACCTGTACGCCGGTCGGCTGGAGTTGGCGCTGGCCGCCTACAACGCTGGCGAGGGCGCCGTGCAGCGCGCGGGCAACCAGGTGCCGAACTATCGCGAGACCCAGAATTACGTGAAGACCGTGATGCAGCTCTACGCGATGCTCAAACCGCCGTCGATGTCCGCGGGCGGCCGCTCGCCCAGCCGCGTCCGCATGGAACTGCCCGTGGGTGGCGCCGTGGGCCGAGGCAACCTGCCGGCGGGCCAGCCGGCGGCCTTGCCGCTGGCGGTGGCAGCGCAGGCCGAAAGCAAGACCGGGCCTGAATGACCCTGGCCGGCAGGCCTGACAATCCAGAGCTGAGAATTTTCGGCTCTCGCATCCCATGGAACAAGAACTGATTTCCTTCAACAGCGACGACGGTGGCGACGACACCGAGCTCGACCTCGCCTCGTATGCGCAGCGCGCGTACCTGGAATATGCGCTCAGCGTTGTAAAGGGCCGCGCGCTGCCGGACGTGTGCGACGGGCAAAAGCCCGTGCAGCGCCGCATCCTGTATTCCATGTCGCGCATGGGCCTGGGTTTCACCGGCGCCGCCGGTGCCCGGCCGGTGAAGAGCGCGCGGGTGGTGGGCGATGTGCTGGGCCGCTTCCATCCGCACGGGGACCAGGCCGCGTACGACGCCCTGGTGCGCATGGCGCAGGACTTTTCGCAGCGCTATCCGCTGATCGACGGGCATGGCAACTTCGGCAGCCGCGACGGCGACGGCGCCGCGGCCATGCGCTACACCGAAGCGCGGCTGGCGCGCATCACCAACCTGCTGCTCGATGAAATCGACGAGGGCACGGTAGCCTTCATTCCCAACTACGACGGCAGCACGCAGGAGCCGCAGCAATTGCCGGCGCGCCTGCCCTTCACGCTGCTGAACGGCGCGAGCGGGATCGCCGTCGGCCTGGCCACCGAGATTCCGAGCCACAACCTGCGCGAAGTGGCCGACGCCTGCGTGGCGCTGATCAAGAATGCCAATCTCGACGACGCGGAACTGCTCGGCTTGCTGCCCGGACCCGACTACCCCGGCGGCGGCCAGATCATCAGCCCCGCGGCCGACATCGCCGAGGCGTATCGCACCGGGCGCGGATCGCTGAAGGTGCGGGCGCGCTGGAAGATCGAGGAGCTGGCGCGCGGCCAATGGCAACTGGTCGTGACCGAGTTGCCGCCGGGCGTGAGCACGCAGAGGGTGCTGGAAGAAATCGAGGAATTGACCAATCCCAAGGTCCGGGCCGGCAAGAAGGCGCTCGGCCAGGAACAGGTGCAGCTCAAGCAGACCGTGCTGGCCGTGGTCGACACGGTGCGCGACGAATCGAGCAAGGACGCGGCAGTGCGCCTGGTGTTCGAACCCAAGACCAGCCGCATCGAACAGTCGGATCTCATCACCACGCTGCTGGCGCATACCAGCCTCGAGAGTTCATCGCCGATCAACCTCACCTCGATCGGGCTGGACGGCAAGCCGGTGCAGAAGTCTCTGCGCCAGATGCTGCTGGAGTGGATCGCCTTCCGGCAGGCCACCATCGAGCGGCGCTCGCGGCATCGGCTGGGCAAGGTCACCGATCGCATTCACATCCTCGAGGGCCGGCAGCTGGTGCTGCTGAACATCGACGAGGTGATCGCCATCATCCGCCGCAGCGACGAGCCCAAGGCCGCGCTGATCGCACGCTTTGGCCTGAGCGACCGCCAGGCCGAGGACATCCTGGAAATCCGGCTGCGCCAACTGGCCCGGCTGGAAGCGATCAAGATCGAGCAGGAACTCAAGGAACTGCGCGAAGAACAGAAGCGGCTCGAGGACATCCTCGGCAGTCCGGCGGCGCTGCGCCGCCTGATGATCAAGGAGATCGAGCAGGATGCCAGGCAGTTCGCCGACCCGCGCCGCACCTTGATCCAGACCGAGAAGAAAGCCATGGCCGAGATCCGGGTGATCGACGAGCCGGTGACGGTGGTCGTCTCGCAAAAAGGCTGGGTGCGCGCGCGCCAGGGTCATGGCCACGAGGCGGCGAGTTTCGCCTTCAAGGCGGGCGATGGTCTCTACGGCACGTTCGAGTGCCGTACCGTCGATACCCTGATGGCGTTCGGCAGCAACGGCCGCGTCTACACCGTGCCGGTGTCGGTCCTGCCCGGTGCGCGCGGTGACGGCCAGCCCGTGACGACGCTCGTCGAACTGGAGCCGGGCACGCAACTGCTCCACTATTTCGCCGGCGCGCCCGCTGCCTGGTTGTTGCTGAGCAGTTCCGGGGGCTACGGTTTCCTGGCGACGGTCGAGAACATGATGTCGCGGCTGAAGGCGGGCAAGGCCTTCATCAGTTGCGGGGCCGGCGAAACTGTGTGCCGCCCTTCGCCCGCGAGTGTGCCGCCGCAAGCACCCGCAACCCATGTCGCCTGCGCTTCGACGGGCGGTCGCATCCTCACTTTCGAGATCGGCGAGCTCAAGCCCATGGTCAATGGCGGGCGCGGCCTGATGTTGATCGACCTGGACGCCAAGGACACGCTGGCCGGCGCCGCGGCGTACACGCGCAGCGTGAAGATCTCCGGCATCGGCCGCGGCGGCAAGGAGCGCGAAGAGACGCTGGAGATCCGCTCGCTGAACAACGCCAAGACCGCGCGCGGCCGCAAGGGCAAGACCGCGGACCTCGGGTTCAAGCCGACTTCGATTGAACGGGTCGAGTAGAAGTTTCAGCCCCGGCTGTCCTCGGGGGTTCACCGGGGCGCGCCACCGTTGCAGGCAGACAAGGTTGGCAAGGCCGGCGACCGGGGTGGGTCGTTCTCCGGTCGGCCTCACGGGCGCCTACCCGTGCATGCAAGCAGGTTGGCGTCAACACTGAAAAGTTGGCGCGCCGAGTCTGGGGCAACCGCGAATGGACCTGCGCCCGACCCACCCCGATCACCGACCTCGAAGTGATGGTGCTGCAGGCGTCGGCCGAAACACCGGAGCGGTGACTAAGTTGCGCAGTACCCATGTTCGAGCGCAACGACGCTACTTCGCGGTCGGTGGTCGGTGTGCCTGGGCGCAGGTCCATTCGCGGTTGCTACAGAGAATGCGGACCCGCTTTTTCTCTTGACGAAGTGATGGCGGTGGACCCGTTCAGGCGCCCGCGAGGCCGACCGGAGAACGACCCACCCCGGTCGCCGGCCGTGCCAACCATCGATGCGTGAAACGGAGCCCGACTCAAATGCCGGACAGAGACACCTAGGCTACTTCCGCGATCAGCTCGATCTCGACGCAGGCGCCCATCGGAATCTGGGCCACGCCGAACGCGCTGCGCGCATGGGCACCCTTGTCGCCGAAGACCTGGCCGAGCAATTCGCTGGCGCCGTTGGTGACCAGGTGCTGCTCGGTGAAGTCGGCGGTGGAGTTCACCAGGCTCATCACCTTGACGATGCGCTTGATCTTGCTCAAATCGCCGACCGCCGCCTGGAGTGTGCCCATCAGGTCGATGGCGATCGCGCGCGCTGCCGCCTTGCCCTCGTCGGTGGTCATGTTCTTGCCGAACTGGCCGACCCAGGCCTTGCCATCCTTCTTGGCGATGTGGCCGGAGAGGAAGACCAGGTTGCCGGTGCGGACGAAGGGCACGTAGGCCGCGGCGGGGGTGGAGGCTGCGGGCAGCGTGATGCCGAGTTCCTTCAGCTTGTCTTGAACACTCATGGGATGCCTTTGTTGGAGAGAGTTGCGGAAATTGTAGGGGAGGCCACTTCCACCACGGTGACGGCGACGTGCAGCTTGTGCCTGGCGCCGCCATGGATCACGCCGCGCAACGGCGACACGTCCGAATAATCGCGGCCGGTCGCGAGCGTCACATAGTCCGCGGCGGGCGCACGGCCATTGGTGGGGTCGAGATCCACCCATCGACCGGGACCCTCCGGCTCCGGCACATGAATCGAAACCCAGGCGTGCGATGCGTCGCTTCCAGCCAGGCGGGGCTGGCCGGGTGGCGGCTGGGTGAGCAGGTAGCCGCTGACATAGCGGCCCGGCAGGCCCAGGCTGCGCAGGCAGCCCAGCATGATGTGCGCGAAGTCCTGGCACACGCCCTTGCGCATCTGCAGCGCTTCCAGCGCGGGCGTGCCGACGTCGGTGGCGCTCCTCTCGAATTCGAAATCGGCGTGGATGCGCTGCATGAGCCCGCGTGCGGCTTCCTGCAAGTCGCGCCCCGGCGGGAAACTGGGCTGGGCATAGGCCAGGAAGTCGGCATGCCGCGGCACATGAGGCGAAGCAAAGACGAATTCGGCGGCGGGGTCGTAGCTGGCCTCGCGGTGGTAGCGCAGTCGCTCGCGCACCGTCTCCCACGCAACCAGGCTGTGCACCGGCGCCGGCGCCGAGGTCTCCACCAGGCTGCGGGCCACCACCTGGAGCGCATCGTGCGCGCTGCGCAGGCTGAAGAACGTGCGTTTGTTGCCATAGACGTCCGTGGTTTCGCTTTGCTGCGCGGGCGCCGGAGTGATCTCGAGCTGGTGGCTCAGCAGGCGCTGCGTGGCCGTGTGCGCAGGCTGGAGGTGGGCCATGTGCTGCGCCGTCTTGACCGGCGGCGCGTAGTCGTAGCGCGTTCCGTGGATGACCTGAAGCAGCATGTCAGACGCCGACACTGTGGCGCGCGTCGAGCGAATGGGTGAAATAACGCGCGCTCAGGTCGTCCGAGAGCCGGTAGGCGGCGTCGGTGCAGCGCTGCAGCAACTCCAGCAGGGCGGTGTACCGGCCTTCGGCGTCGCGCTCGCAGATGGTTTCCAGCTTCCATTGCTGCGGGTCGGGCACCGTGAGAGCGATGTCCGGCATTTCGCCGGGCGCGCTGCCGGCGAGCTTGGCCAGCCGTCCGCGCAAGGTCTGCACCACCCAGCCCAGCGAGCGCGGATTGTCGCGGTCCAGCACCAGCAGATCGAGCAGGGCCGGGATGTCATGGCGCTGCTGGTACTGCGCATGAAAGGTGATGGTGCTGTCGAACAGTGCCACCACGGCCTCGAAACCGCCCTCGTCCAGCACGGCCCCGGTCTCGAACGCGCATTCCAGCGCCGCTGCCAGGAAACCCAGGCGTTCCAGATGCCGCCCGCTGGACAGCAGACGCCAGCCGTCGTCGCGCGTCATGCGGTCGGTCTGTGCGCCGGTCATGGCCGCCGTGGCGCCCGAGAGGGTTTCCAGCACCCGCAACGCTTCCACCGAGGAAAAGTCGCCGGCTTCGGCGAGGACCCGGCAGCCGCGGGAGAACTCCTGCTCGGCCCTGACGATCACGTTCCATTGCTCCTGCGACAGCCGCTCGCGCACCGCGGACGCCGCTTTGACCAGGGCGGCGAGGTTGTAGCCCACGCTGTTCGCGTCGACGGTGTCGGCGAGGCCCGCGATCAGCGAACGCTCGAACACCCGCCGCGACTGCGTCGCCGGTGGCACCGCGCGCAGCACCAGCGCGCTGGCGACGGCCACTTCGCTCAGCCAGGCCAGCAGCGGCTGCGAGCTCTGGTCCTCGCCGTTGAGACCCTCCAGTGTCAGCCGCGCCAGGCGCGCGCTGTTTTCGGTGCGCTCCGTATAGCGTCCCAGCCAGAACAGGTTCTCGGCGGCGCGGCTGGTCACGCTTCGGCTGCGGTGGCCGATGGCCGCGGCAGGCTGGTCATGGTGCAGCAGGCTGGTGGGGTCGACCTCGCCATGGGTCAGCACCCAGGTGTCGGCGCTGCTGCCGCCGCGCTGCATCGAGGCGATCTCCAGCTCGGCACCGGCAATGCGCGTCAGGCCCCCGGGCAGCACCCGCCACGACTGCGGTCCGTCGGACACGGCGAACACGCGCAGCATGAGCGAGCGCGGCTCGATCCGGCAGCCCTGCGATCCCTGTTTCCAGGTGGGCATCTGCGACAGCGGCAGCGAGGCCTGGACGGTATGTTCCCCGGCTTCGCGCACGATGCGGCCCGCCCATTCGTCGAGTTCGCGCCGCGACAGCGACTTGCCGGGCACAGCGCCCGCGCCCGCGCCGCCATAGGTGGGCTTGATCATGCTGTGGGCCAGCAGCGGCAGGGCCGCTTCCATCGCGGCGCGCTCGCCGCACCACCAGCTGGCCAGCGAAGGCAGCTCGAGTTCCTCGCCCAGCAGATGACGCGAAAGCGCCGGCAGAAAGCCCAGGAGGGCGGTGGATTCCAGGAAGCCGGAACCGGGCGCATTGGCGACCAGGACGTTGCCGGCCCGTATCGCCTGCAACAGCCCCGGCACGCCCAGGCGCGAATTGGACCTCAGCTCGAGCGGGTCCAGGAACTCGTCGTCCAGGCGCTTGAGGATGCCGTGCACCGGTTCCAGACCCTGCAGCGTCTTGAGGTACAGGCGCTGGTCGCGCACCGTGAGGTCGCCGCCTTCGACCAGGGTCAAGCCCAGGTAGCGCGCCAGGTAGGCATGCTCGAAATAGGTTTCGTTGTAGGGGCCGGGGGTGAGCAGCACGATGCGCGGTTCACCATCGCCCGGGCACATCCCGCGCAGGCCTTCCACCAGCGCCCGGTAGGTGGCGGCCAGCCGCTGCACCTTGAGGTCGCGGAAGGCCTCGGGGAAGAGGCGCGAGATGACCAGCCGGTTTTCCAGCAGGTAGCCCAGGCCCGAAGGCGCCTGCGTGCGCTGCGACAGCACCCACCAGCTACCGGAGGGATCTCGAGCCAGATCGAAGGCGGCGATGTGCAAATGCGTTCCGCCCGCGGGCGCAACGCCGTGCAGGGGCCGCAGGTAGCCGGGGTGGCCCTGCACCAGCGCCGGCGGCAGCAGGTTGCGCGCGAGCAATTGCTGGGGCCCATAGACATCGGCCATCACGCGGTCGAGCAGCCTGGCCCGCTGCAGCACGCCGGATTCGATCCGGCGCCAGCTGTCCGGCGTGATGATGAGCGGGAACAGGTCGAGCGACCAGGGCCGCTGCGGGCCGTGGGCATCGGCGTACACGTTGTAGGTGACGCCGTTGTCGCGCAACTGGCGCTCCAGGTTGACCGTGCGGCGGTTCAGGTCGTTGAAGCCGTCGCGGCCGAGGTTCTCGAAGAACCGGGCCCACGGCCGCGCGGGCAGGCCATGCAGGGCCTCCCGCCTCCCGCCATTCCACGCCTCGGCGGGCGGCGCCGAAACTGCGCCGCGCAACTCGTCGAAATGTCCGGGCGCGGCCGCCGGCGCCAACGCCGCGGCGAGCGCCGCAGGCGCTTCCTGGGGATCGGCCCCAGACAGCGAAGCGACGGGCTGGTCGTGTGTGTCCACGCGCGTGATTGTCACACTGCCCGGAACTCTTCCGTGTGAAGACCCCATTGCATCGGTGCTGCTGTGCAGCACCCGTTGTCCGGGAAAACACTCATTGGCGCTGCCTCTTTGCATGAAAGCATCCACTCCTTCGCTTTTTGGAGATCGGGAGGACCATGCAGGAACGGGAAGACGGCGGCACGCGACCTCCCGGTACAGCCGCGTCGTGCCTGCTTTCCGTGCGCGGCATCACCGTGCGGTTTGGCGGCATCGTGGCGCTGGACGGGATCTCCTTCGACGTGGACCGGGGCCGCATCACCGGGCTGATCGGTCCCAATGGCGCGGGCAAGACCACGCTCTTCAACTGCCTGTCCCGGCTCTACAACTACAGCGAAGGTTCGATCACATTCGACGGCCAGCCGCTGGAACACCTGCCGCGCCACCAGATGGCCCGCCTGGGGATAGGGCGCACCTTCCAGAATCTGGCCTTGTTCAAGACCATGAGCGTGCTGGACAACATCAAGGTCGGCCGGCATGCGCGCACCGGCAAGGGATTTTTCGCCAATGCACTGCGGCTGCCGGGGGTGGCGCAGGAAGAGCATGAATCGGCTCGCCGGGCCCGCGCGCTGGTGGACTTCCTGGGGCTCGGCAGCGTCGCCTCGACCCGCGTGGCCGACCTGCCGTTCGGCACGCAAAAGCGCGTGGAACTGGGCCGCGCGCTGGCCAGCGAGCCGATGCTGCTGCTGCTGGACGAGCCGGCAGCGGGCCTCAACCACGAGGAAGTGGGCGCGCTGGGAAGCCTCATCCGCGACATCCGCGACAGTTTCAAGCTCACGGTGCTGCTGGTGGAGCACCACATGAGCCTGGTGATGAAGGTCTCGGACCAGGTGGTGGCGCTGAACTTCGGCCGCAAGATCGCGGACGGCACCCCCGACGAGGTGCGCCGGCATCCCGAGGTGATCCAGGCTTACCTCGGGAGCGACGACTGATGGCGGCGCTGCTCGAGGTGCGGAACCTGCATGCCGGCTACGGCGCCACCTCGGTGCTGCACGGCCTGGACTTCAGCATCGAGGAAGGCACCATCACCACGCTGCTGGGCGCCAACGGTGCCGGCAAGACCACCACGCTGCGCGCGCTGTGCAACATGATCCGCACCAGCGGCGAGGTGCGATTCGCCGGCGAGCGCGTCGATGGCCGGTCCACCGAGGACATCGTGCGCCTGGGGATCGCCCATGTGCCGGATGGCCGCGGCACTTTCACCAGCCTGACCACCGAGGAAAACCTGCGCCTGGGCGCGTTCGCGCGCCGCGACAAGGCGGCGACGGCGCAGGATTACGAGCGGGTGTACCGGCTGTTTCCCATCCTCAAGGAGCGCCGGGCCCAGCAGGCCGGAACGCTGTCGGGCGGGCAGCAGCAGATGCTGGCGGTGTCGCGGGCCCTGATGCTGCGGCCGCGCCTGCTGCTGCTGGACGAGCCTTCGTTCGGGCTTGCCCCCCTGATCGTCAAGGAAATTTTCGCGGTGATGCGCGAGATCAACCGCGAGCAGAAAGTCACCATCCTGCTGGTGGAGCAGAACGCCGCGATGGCGCTGAACCTGGCCGATCACGCGCATCTGCTGGAAACCGGACGCATCGTCCTGTCGGGCAGCACCGACGAGATCCGGCGCAATGATGCCGTGCGGCGCTCCTACCTCGGCTATTAGAAGGAACCCGCATGGACGCATTTTTGCATCAGGTGATCGCCGGCCTCGCCACCGGCGGCATCTACGCCAGTCTGGCGCTGGCCCTGGTGATGATCTACAACGCCACTCACCACGTGAACTTCGCGCAGGGCGAGCTCGCCATGTTCTCGACCTACCTGTGCTGGACCATGATCAACGCCGGCTGGCCCTACTGGGCGGCGTTCTTCGCGACCCTGGTCCTCGCCTTCCTGCTGGGCGCCGCCATCGAACGGATCATCGTGCGGCCGGTGGAGCGCGCGCCCGTGCTCACGGTGGTGGTGGTGTTCATCGGCCTGCTGCTGATCCTCAACAGCCTGGCCGGCTGGATCTACACCTACACCATCAAGTCGTTCCCCAGCCCGTTCCCGGAGCAGCCCCCGTTCGGCTCGCACATCATCTCCTCGCACGAGCTCGGAGCGATATCGGTGACCCTGATCGTGCTGCTGCTGGTCTACCTGTTCTTCCGCTTCACGCCGCTGGGCCTGGCCATGCGGGCCGCGTCGCAGAACCCGGACTCGAGCCGGCTGGTGGGCATTCGCGTGGGCTGGATGCTGGCGCTGGGCTGGGGCATGGCCGCCGCCATCGGCGCCACCGCGGGAATGATGATCGCGCCGGTCGTCTTCCTCGAACCGAACATGATGGCCGGCGTGCTGCTGTACGCGTTCGCGGGCGCGTTGGTGGGTGGCATCGACAGCCCCGGCGGGGCGGTGCTGGGCGGCTTCATCGTCGGCGTGTTGGAGAACATCGTCGGCGCCTACCTGATTGGCACCGAACTCAAACTCACCGTGGCGCTGGTGCTGATCGTCGGCGTGCTGGTGGTGCGCCCAGCCGGCCTGTTCGGAAAAGTCATCGTGACGAGGGTCTGACCCATGGATGGCGCATCCGCGATCGACACGAACACCGGCTCCCCGGCGGCGCAGCTCGCGGCCGCGCCTTCAGGGTTGCGCCGGGGCCAGGTCATCACTGCTGCCGTGCTGCTGGCGATCGCCTGCGCGCTGCCGTTCTTCATCAGCAACTACCGCACGTTCCAGTTTTCGATGGTGCTGATCTACGCGATCGCGCTGCTGGGCCTGAACATCCTGACCGGCTTCAACGGCCAGATTTCGCTGGGCCATGGCGCCTTCTACGCCATCGGGGCCTACGTCACCGCGATCCTGATGGACAAGTTCGGCGTGCCGTATTGGGCCTGCATTCCGCTGGCCGGTGCCGTGTGCATGGTCGCCGGATTCCTGTTCGGCCTGCCAGCGCTGCGGCTCGAGGGCACCTACCTGGCGCTGGCCACCTTCGCGTTGGGCGTGGCCCTGCCGCAGCTGCTGAAGTACAAGCACCTGGAGGAATGGACCGGCGGGGTCAACGGCATTGTGCTCAACAAACCCGATCCGCCCTTTGCCTCTGTCTTCGGGCTGCACCTCAACCCCGATCGCTGGTTCTTCTTCTTCACGTTGTTCGTCACCGTGGTGATGTTTCTGCTGGGCTGGAACCTGCTGCGCGGGCGGGTGGGCCGCGCCTTGATCGCCATCCGCGACCAGCCCATCGCTGCCTCCACCATGGGCATCGACAACGCGCTGTACAAGTCGCTGGCGTTCGGCGTCAGCGCCATGTTCACCGGCGTGGCCGGGGCCCTGGGCGGCATCGCGGTGGCCTTCGTGGCGCCGGACAGCTTCACCATCTTCCTGTCCATCACGCTGATGGTGGGGATGGTGGTCGGCGGGCTGGCCTCGATCTCGGGCGCGTTCTACGGGGCGTTGTTCGTGCAGTTCGTGCCCAACCTCGCCGACCAGATTTCCAAGGCCGCGCCGTGGGCGATCTACGGCATCCTGATGATCGTGTTCATGTACGTGATGCCCACCGGCGTTGCCGGGGCCGTGCGCCTGGCCTGGGCCAGAGTGAAGAGGCGCAAGGAAGAAACCACAGCGGCGTGATTGCCGTATCACCGTCCCGAAAGGACCCATCATGTCGATCAAGACCACCTTTGCCGTCGCCACCCTCGGGCTGGCCCTCGCGCTGCCTGCACTGGCGCAGAAGAAATACGATCCCGGTGCCAGCGATACCGAAATCAAGATTGGCAACATCGTGCCGTACAGCGGACCGGCGTCGGCCTACGGCACCATCGGCAAGGCCGAGGCCGCCTACTTCAAGATGATCAACGACCAGGGCGGCATCGGCGGGCGCAAGATCAACTTCATCAGCGTGGACGACGGCTACAGCCCGCCCAAGGCCGTGGAGATGGCACGGCGGCTGGTGGAACAGGACGAGGTGCTGTTTCTCCTGGGCACTCTGGGCACGCCGTCGAACACGGCGATCCACAAGTACATGAACACCAAGAAGGTGCCGCACCTGTTCCTGGCCACTGGCGCCTCCAAATGGAACGACCCGGCGCACTTTCCCTGGACCATGGGCTTCAATACCAATTACCACAGCGAGGGCAAGCTGTACGCGCAGCACATCCTCCAGACCAAGCCGAACGCCAAGATCGCGGTGCTGTATCAGAACGACGATTACGGCAAGGACTACCTCGGTGGTTTCATGGAAGGCCTGGGCGACAAGGCCAAGACCATGATCGTGGCCCAGGCGACCTACGAGGTGACCGACCCGACCATCGACTCGCAGATCGTGACGCTGAAGGGCTCCGGCGCCGACACGTTCTTCAACATCACCACGCCCAAGTTCGCGGCCCAGGCGATCCGCAAGGTGGCCGACATCGGCTGGAAGCCGGTTCACTACCTGAACCAGGTGTCGGCCAGCGTCGGCTCGGTGCTGCAGCCAGCCGGTCTGGACAAGTCGGTGGGCCTGATCTCCGAGGAATACCTCAAGGACCCGACCGACCCGCAATGGGCCAACGACCCGGCGATGAAGGAGTTCTTCGCTTTCATGAAGAAATACATGCCTGAAGGAAAAATCGAGGACGCCAACAACGCCTATGGCTATGCGGTCGGCCAGCTGGCGATGCAAGTGCTCAAGCAATGCGGCGACAACCTCACCCACGAGAACGTCATGAAGCAGGCCGCCAGCCTGAAAAACTTCCAGGTGCCGATGGCTCTGCCCGGGGTCCTGGCCAACACCGGCCCGAACGATTTCGCGCCGTTCCAGACCATGCAATTGATCCGCTTCGACGGCAAGGCCTGGGTGCCCTTCGGTAAACTGATGGAAGTGCAGTAAGCAGCGCTCTTGGATCGGGCGGCGCCCCACGCCGCCCGGCTTTCACGGCTGAGGTTGGCCGCTGTCGCTGCGCGGGTAGCGTAGCTTGACGCAAAATGCGTCATGCAACCGAACTCGTCAAAGCCCGCTGCCACAGCGCCACTACCGAGCGCAGCGCCGGCCGCCCCGCCGCCGATCGAATCGCTCCTGCTCGCTGCCGCGCGCGTCAACACCTTCGACGGCCAGCGGCTGATGACCAACGCCAGCGGATTTTTCTTCCAGCGCGACGAGCGCCTGTTCCTGGTCACCAGCCGCCATGTGATGCTGGACGAGCCGAGCAAGCACTTTCCCGACCGGATCGAGATCGAGATCCATACCGACCCCGCCAACATGGCGCGGTCCACCGGTTTCTCGATGCCGCTGTACCGGGACGGCAAGAGCCTGTGGCGCCAGGGCCGCGACAGCGGCGGGGACATCGACGTCGCAGCGATCGAGATCGAGCGCGGTGCGCTGCCCGAGACCAGCGTCTATCGCGCATTCACGCCCCGCCACCTGCATGAGCCGGATGAACAGGTGGAACTCGGCTCCTCGCTGCTGGTGGTGGGCTTCCCGCTCGGCTTCCATGACGCGTTGCATCACCTGCCCGTGGTGCGGCATGCGGTCAATGCCTCGTCCTTCGGTTTTCGCTTCCAGGGGAAGGGCTATTTCCTGACCGACGCCCGCACCCATCGCGGCACCAGCGGTGCGCCGGTGGTCATGCGCGCCCGCAACCATGGGCCGGAGCTGGACGAGCTGCCGTGGATGCTGCTCGGCGTGCACTCCTCGCGCATGGACGTGGGCACCCGCGACCTGAAGCTGGACGAGGCACTGGGCCTGAACTGCGCCTGGTATGCCGACATCCTGCTGACGCTCACCGAGCACTGAAGGCATGACGGTAACCGCGAGCAGGCCCCGGCGGGCCACGAGGGCGCTGCCGCATGAGGCCGCACCGCCACCATGAAGAACAACTGGCTTCCCCTGCTGGTCACCCTGGCCATCCAGGCCATGGTGTCGATGGCGCTGCTGACGGTGCCGGTCATGGCAACGGTGGTGGCGCTGGCGCTCGGCGTCTCGGCCACGCTCACCGGCGTGTACGTAGGCATCGCCTACCTCGGCGCGATCCTGGCGAGCCTGGCCTCGGGTTCGGCCGTGGCGCGCTTCGGTGCCATCCGCGTCAGCCAGGCGGGCTTGCTGCTGTGCGCCATCGGCCTGGCCGTGTGCGCGCTGTCGTCGCTGAAGGCCATGGTGCTGGGCGCCTTCCTGATCGGCCTGGGCTACGGGCCGATCACGCCGGCCAGCTCGCACCTGCTGGCGCTGACGACGCCTGCGCACCGCATGGCGCTGGTGTTTTCGGTCAAGCAGACCGGCGTTCCGCTCGGCGGCATGCTGGCCGGCGCATTGGTGCCGGGCCTGGTGCTGCTGGGCGGCTGGCAGGCTACGCTGTTTGTCGTGGCGGCCGCGAACGTCGTGTGTGCGATTGCCTCCCAACCGCTGCGGGCCGGCCTGGACGCCGACCGCCAGCCCGATCGCTCGCTGGCCTTCGGCAACCTGCTGCAGCCGCTGCACCTGGTCCTGTCGCAGCGGGCGCTGGCACGGCTGGCCGCCTTCTCGTTCGTTTTTTCCGCCATGCAGCTGTCGCTGAGCACCTACCTTGTGACCTATCTGCAGGAGGCGCTCGACTACGGTCTGGTGAAAGCCGGGCTGGCCCTGTCGGTGGCGCAGATCGGCGGCATCGTCGGTCGCGTGGCCTGGGGTTATGTGTCCGATCGCTGGTTGGGCGCGCGGCGCGCGCTGGCGCTGCTGGCGGGACTGATGGCGCTTTCCACGCTCGCAACTGCCCTGCTCAATGCCCAGGTGCCGCCGGTCCTGGTGTTCACGCTGCTCGTCGTCTTCGGGGCGTCGGCGATCGGATGGAACGGTGTCTATCTGTCCGAGGTGGCCCGGCGCGCGCCGCCCGGCATGGCCAGCATGGCCACCGGCGGCACGCTGGCCGTCACGTTCTTCGGCACGGTGCTGGGACCTGCGCTGTTCGGTGCGCTGGCGGGATTGGGCGGCGGGTACCGCGCTGGCTTTGCTGCACTGGCGGTCCCTACCGCGCTGTGCTTCCTCAGCTTGATCCGCAAGGAACGCTCGACCCGGGAACCCCCGACGCCGTGAGCCGGGGGGCCGAGCCGGCCGGTGGCGCTGTCCGGTGAATACATCTGCGGCCCCAACCAGGTCGGCAGGACGTACCCATGAGTCGTTGAGAATGCTGGCATGCGAAACGACGACAACCCCCGGCGCGGCGGGTGGATGACGCCGGCCCTGCTGGGCGCGGTGCTCGGTCCCGCATTGCAGTTGCAACAGCCCGCGTTGTGGGCGGCGGGTGTCTATGCGTCGCTGGCCGCACTGGGACTGGCCGTGCTGGCGGTTGCTTACTCGATCTCGCCCCGAAAGTGGGCTGTCTACTCCCTCTCCCTCCGGGAGAGGGCCGGGGTGAGGGCAAGCGCAGCCTTGCTGGCCACGGCGCTCGTGGCCTTCGGCCTGACTGGCCTGCGCGCTTCCCACTTCATCGCGCATGGCCTGGACCCGGCGCTGGAGGGCCGCGACCTGGCCGTCACCGGTGTCGTGGCCGCCATGCCGCAACGCAGCGAGACGGGTTTGCGGTTCCGGCTGGAGGTGGAGTCGGCCACGGCCGCCGGCGCGGCGGTGCGGCTTGTGCCCCAGGTGTATCTGGGCTGGTACGGGGGCGCCATGGCCGGCGCCAGCGGCGGCGTCGACCTGCAACGCCAGCCGGCCGACCTGCACGCCGGCGAGCGCTGGGAGCTGAGCGTGCGGCTGAAGGCGCCGCACGGCAACATCAATCCGCACGGCTTCGACTACGAGCTGTGGCTGTGGGAGCAGGGTCTGCAGGCGACCGGCTATGTGCGAGCCGGCCTGCGCGACCCGGAGCCGCGCCGCATCGCCGACACCTGGCGGCATCCGGTCGAGCGCGCCCGCCAGGCCGTGCGCGATGCCGTGTTCGAGCAGGTGGCCGATCGCCAGACCGCGGGCCTGCTGGCGGCCTTGATCGTGGGCGACCAGAACGCCATCGAACGCGGCGACTGGGACATCTTTCGGGCGACCGGCGTGGCCCATTTGATGAGCATCTCCGGCTTGCACATCACCATGTTCGCCTGGCTCGCCGCCTTGGTGGTGGGCGCCTTGTGGCGGCGCAGCGAACGGCTGTGCCTGGCCTGGCCGGCCCAGCACGCGGCCCTGGTCGGTGGCATCGTGCTCGCGGCCGGCTATTCGTTGTTCAGTGGCTGGGGCGTGCCGGCGCAACGCACCATCTGGATGCTGGCGACCGTCGGGTTGTTGCGCCTGTCGGGACGGCGCTGGCCCTGGCCATCGGTGTGGCTGCTGGCGTGCGCGGTGGTGGTGACGATCGATCCCTGGGCCTTGCTGCAAGCCGGGTTCTGGCTGAGCTTCGTCGCGGTGGGTGTGCTGTTCGCTACCGATCCGGGGCCGCCGCCAACGCCCGCGAGCCCTGCTCCCAGTGCCACCGCGATATCGGCCCGTGCGAGCCGGCTGGCGGCGATGCTGGGGTCGGGGCTGCGGGAGCAATGGATGGTCACGCTGGCCCTGACCCCGCTCACGCTCCTGCTGTTCGGCCAGGCCTCGGTGGTGGGCCTCGCAGCCAACGCGCTGGCCATTCCCTGGGTCACGCTCGTGATCACCCCGTTGGCGCTGGCCGGTGTGGCGCTGTCGCCGCTGTGGACCCTGGCGGGCGGGGCGGTGCAATTGCTGCAGGTGTACCTGCAATGGCTGGCTGCGCTCCCGTTCGCGACGGTCTCGGTGGCCGCGGCCCCGATGTGGGCCGGCGCCGCCGGGGTCCTGGGCGGCCTGCTGCTGGCGCTGCGGCTGCCCTGGCATGCGCGAGCGCTCGGCCTGCCCTTGCTGCTGCCGGTGTTGCTGTGGCAGGCGGTGCGCCCGCCGCCGGGGCAGTTCGAGCTGCTGGCGGCCGATGTCGGCCAGGGCAATGCCGTCATCGTGCGCACCGCCGCCCACACGCTGGTGTACGACAGCGGCCCGCGCTACAGCCCCGAGAGTGATGCCGGCCATAGGGTCCTGGTCCCGCTGCTGCGCGCACTGGATGACCGGGTCGACATCCTGGTCCTGAGTCACAGCGACACCGACCACACCGGCGGGGCGGCGGCCGTGCTGGCGATGCAGCCGCAAGCCGAGCTGCTCAGTTCGCTCGAGGCGAACCATGAATTGCAGGCCCTGCGGGCATCCCGGCGCTGCGCGGCCGGGCAGCGCTGGCAATGGGACGGGGTGGACTTCGAGATGCTTCATCCGGCCGGCTCGGACTACGACGTAGTGCAAAAGCCCAACGCAATGACTTGCGTGCTGCGGATCTCCAACGGAAGGCGCACGGCTTTGCTGGCCGGCGACATCGAGCAGGCCCAGGAAGCGCGGCTGGCGGCGGACGTGGCGCGCGACGAGCCGGTGCAATCCGGCGCCGCTGATCCGCAAGGCGCCTCCGGAAGCGGCTCGTTGCTGCGAGCGGACATCCTGCTGGTGCCGCACCACGGCAGCAAGACATCCTCGAGCGAGGGTTTCCTGGAAGCGGTGCAGCCTTCGGTGGCGCTGGTGCAGGCGGGCTACCGCAACCGCTTCGGCCATCCAGCGGCCCCCGTGCTGGAACGCTACCGCCGCCGCGGCATTGCCGTGATCGACTCGCCGCACTGCGGCGCCGCCCTGTGGCGCCGCCCTGTGGCGCTCCGACGCCGACCTCGAAGTGGGCTGCCAACGCGATCTGGCGCCGCGCTACTGGCAGCATCGCGCGCCCTAGGTGTGCATGGCGGTACCCGCTCGGAACCTTGCCCCACATCCGGGCACATTCATTGCTATCCTGTGAACCGGAGACGCCTTAATGCCTAAATTCGACGAGATGTATGCCCGGTGGCCGGGCAACGGCCCGTTCCAGTTCCAGGGCCAGTCCCAGGGTGGGCAAAGCCAGGTCCAGGGTGTGCGCGATCATTACCGCGGCTATGCGCAATGGCTGGCACGCCAGTCGCAGGACGCCATGCAGGCGCGCCGCGAGGAAGCGGAAATGATCTTCCGCCGCGTCGGCATCACCTTCGCCGTCTACGGCGCGAAGGACGAGGACGGTGCCGGCACCGAACGGCTGATCCCGTTCGACCTGATCCCGCGCATCATCCCTGCCGCCGAATGGGCCGTCATCGAGCGCGGCCTGGTCCAGCGCGTCACGGCCCTCAACAGGTTCCTGCACGACGTCTACCATGACCAGGAGATCATCCGTGCCGGCATCATCCCACCCGACCAGATCCTGAACAACAGCCAGTTCCGCAAGGAAATGATGGGCGTGTACGTGCCGCATCGCATCTATTCGCACGTCTCCGGCATCGACATCGTCCGCGTGCCCAACGAGCAGGGCGAAGGCGAGTACTACGTGCTCGAGGACAACCTGCGCGTTCCCAGCGGCGTGAGCTACATGCTGGAAGACCGCAAGATGATGATGCGGCTGTTCCCGGACCTGTTCAGCTCGCACCGGGTGGCGCCCGTCATGCACTACCCCGACCTGCTGCTCGAGACCTTGCGCGCTTCGGCCCAGCCCGGCGCGCCCGACCCGACGGTGGTGGTGCTCACCCCCGGCATGTACAACAGCGCCTACTTCGAGCACGCCTTCCTGGCCCAGCAGATGGGGGTCGAACTGGTGGAAGGGCAGGATCTGTTCGTGAAGGACCGGTTCGTGTACATGCGGACCACGCGCGGGCCGAAGCGGGTCGACGTGATCTATCGCCGCGTCGACGACGACTTCCTGGATCCGTCGGTGTTCCGTCCGACCTCGAATCTCGGCTGCGCCGGGCTGCTGGACGCCTACCGCGCCGGCAACGTGACGATCTGCAATGCCATCGGCGCGGGCGTGGCCGACGACAAGTCGATCTACCCCTATGTGCCGGACATGATCGAGTTCTACCTCGGCGAGCAGCCGATCCTGAAAAATGTGCCCACCTGGCTGTGCCGCAACCCGGACGACCTGAAATACGTTCTGTCCCACCTCGAGGAACTGGTGGTGAAAGAAGTGCATGGCGCCGGCGGCTACGGCATGCTGATCGGCCCGGCCGCTTCGAAGCAGGAACTCGAGGACTTCCGCAAGGCGATCCAGGCCAAGCCCGCCGGCTACATCGCCCAGCCCACGCTGTCGCTATCGAGCTGTCCGACCTTCGTCGAGAGCGGCATCGCGCCGCGCCACATCGACCTGCGGTCCTTCGTGCTGTCGGGCAAGGACGTGCACATGGTGCCCGGCGGCCTGACCCGGGTCGCGCTCAAGGACGGCTCGCTGGTGGTGAATTCCTCGCAGGGCGGCGGCACCAAGGACACCTGGATATTGGAGGTCTAACCATGCTGTCACGTACCGCCGATCACCTGTTCTGGATGTCCAGGTATACCGAGCGAGCGGAGAACACCGCCCGCATGCTCGACGTCAACTACCAGACTTCGCTGCTGCCGCAGTCGGCCGCCGTGGCCCAGGTGGGCTGGCAGGGCCTGCTGTCGATCAGCGAATTGCTGCCTTCCTACGGCGCCAAGCATGGCGAGGTGCAGCCGCAGCGGGTGATGGAGTTCATGGTCAAGGACCAAAGCAACCCGTCATCCATCGTGTCCTGCCTGCGCGCGGCGCGCGAGAACGCCCGCGCTGTGCGCGGCACGCTCACGACCGAGACCTGGGAGACCACCAACCAGACCTGGCTCGAAGTCAACCGCATGCTCGCGGCCGGCGAATTCGAGCGCGACCCGGGGCAGTTCTTCGAGTGGGTGAAGTTCCGCTCGCACCTCTCGCGCGGCGTCACCGTGGGAACCATGCTCATGGACGAGGCGCTGCATTTCATGCGGCTGGGCACCTTCCTGGAGCGCGCGGACAACACGGCGCGCCTGGTCGACGTGAAGTTCCACGCCGTGCAGAGCGACTTCTTCGGCGCCGCCAGCGAGAAGGACCAGGAGTACGACTTCTACCACTGGAGCGCCATCCTGCGCAGCGTCTCCGGCTTCGAGATCTACCGCAAGGTGTACCGCGACGTGATCAAGCCGGAGCGGGTGGCCGACCTGTTGATTCTGCGGCCCGACATGCCCCGCTCGCTGCACGCCAGCCTGAACGAAGTGGTGAGCAACCTGGCCATGGTCGCCAACGACCAGTCTTCCGAAACCCAGCGCCGCGCCGGCAAGCTGCGCGCCGACCTGCAGTATGGCCATATCGAGGAGATCCTGGCCACCGGGCTGCACGCATTCCTCACGCAATTCCTGGACCGCGTGAATGAACTGGGCGCGCGCATCAGCCGCGATTTCCTGATCCCGGCCACGGTCTGAGCCCCGGTCAGCCGTCGCTGATGCTCATGAATCCGGTGTCAGGTCAGACGCGGTTGGTTCCGATTGGTTGGCGGCGGGCGTCGTCGGCGCGACCGTCGCGTCAGGCGCGGCAGGCTGGGGCGGCCGCGGCGCCATGGCCGTCTGCGCCGTCATGACGTCTTTCACCGTCCCGCCCAGTTCGATCACGGCCATGGCGTAGTAACTCGACCAGTTGTAGCGGGTGATCACGTAGAAGTTCTCCGTGCCCGCCACATACTGCGGCGCGGCGTCGCCGTTCTGCAGTTCGACCAGGGCCAGCGGCCCCTTGTGCGCCAGCGCGGGCCCTTCGAGCACCGCGCCCTTGGCGACGAAGCTGGCCACGCTGAAAGTCGGCAGGATGTCGGGCGCGAGCAGCGCGTCCTTGTCCAGCCGGGCCGCGTCGAAGCTCACCGGGTAGCAGGTCGGCATCCCGGCCTGCCAGCCGTAGCTCTTGAAATAGTTGGCGACCGATCCGATCACGTCGGCCGGGCTCGTGGCCAGGTCGATGCGGCCGTCGCCGTCGAAATCCACGGCCCAGCGCGCCCAGCTGCTCGGCATGAACTGCGCCATGCCCATGGCGCCGGCGTAGCTGCCCAGCGGCGCAAGCGGATCGCCCCTGCGCTCGTCCTGCAGCACCAGGAAGTTTTCCAGTTCGCTGCGGAAGTAGGCGCTGCGTTCGGCCGCCCGCGGATGCGTTTGGGGAAAGTTGAACGCCAGGGTGGCCAGCGCGTCGATAACACGGAAATTGCCCATCTGCTGTCCGTAGATGGTTTCCACCCCGATGATGCCCACGATGATCTCGGGCGGCACGCCATAAACCTGCTCGGCCCGCTGCAGCGCGCCCTCGTTGTCCTGCCAGAACTTCACGCCGGCGGCAATCCGCACCGGGTCGATGAAGCGGCTGCGGTAGACCCGCCAGTTCTTGGCCGTGCCCACCGGTGCCGGCTGCATCAGCCGGGCCACCGTGGGCAGAAACTGGGCCTGGCCCACGGCCTTGCGCACCCAGTCGGGATCGAGGCCGCGGCGCTGCGCCATCTCATGGGCCCAGCGCATGGCCTCTTCGCTGCCGGCGTAGGCCACGCCGCGCTGGCTGGTCCGCTCCGTGCCGGCGCGCTTGCGGGCGCCGGTCTGTGCCAGTGCCGGCAGCGCGATGCTGGCGGCCAGAAGCAAGGTGGTGAAGAGCGACAGGGGTGACATCAGGCGGGCCAGGCGATTTGTCTGAATTCACGCCGCAGCGCGGGCAGGGTGGTGGCCGGCGCGCGGGCGTAGCGCTGGGCTTCCAGCTTCAGCAGCCAGTCTGCCAGTCCGCGGCCGCGTTCGCCGAAACGCCGTGTGACAAGCGTCGCGATTTCGCGCGGAGGTGCCGTCGTGGCAACTTCGATCCCGGCTTGGCCCAGACGCTGGCGCGTCCGCTCCAGCAGCCGCAGCCAGGGGTCGTGCTGGCGGCGCTCCCACAGCGTCCAGGCGGCGCCGGTCAATGCCACCACGACGATCAGGCCCAGCAACAGGTAGCTCAGGTCTTCCCAGCTGGGCGATTCGAAGCCCAGGCCCTTCAGCAGGTCGAGCTGCTTGCTCTGCGTGTAGTTCAGTACCCACTGGTTCCAGCTGTTGTTCACGGCTTCCCACGCCGCGCGCAGGCTGGCCGCCAGCTCCGGCGTGACGCTGCCCAGTGCCGTGGCAACCATGCCCCGCGGCGGCTGCAGACGCTGGAACGAACCGGTGCGCCCCGGCGCCACGGCCGCGGTGGGGTCGACGCGCACCCAGCCCCGGCCGCGCAGCCAGACCTCGGTCCATGCGTGCGCATCGCTCTGGCGCACCACCCAGTAGCCATCGACCGGATTGCGCTCGCCGCCCTGGTAGCCGGTGACCACCCGGGCCGGAATGCCCATTCCGCGCATCAGCACGACGAAGGCCGACGCGATGTGCTCGCAAAAACCTTCGCGCCGGTCGAACCAGAACTCGTCCGCGCTGTTCGCACCGAACACCCCGGGGTCGAGGGTGTAGGTGTAGCCGCCGGTGCGCAGCCGTTCCAGCGCCGCCTCGACCAATGCGGCCGGACCGCCGGCGGCGAGCCGGGGATCGCGCCGCATCTCGCTGGCGAGTTCCTGCGTGCGCGGGTTGAATCCCGGCGGCAGGTCCAGGTACTCGGGCATCAGGGCGGCGCTGCTGACCGGGCCGTACCGGTAGATCGTGTGGCTTTCGGCGCGGTAGCGCAGCAGGTCGGTGATGGGCCGGTCGGTCACCCACAGCAATTCGCTGCTCATCGCGGCGGCAAAGCCGGGCACCGACGGCGGCGTTGCCGCCACATCCAGCAGCAGCAGCCAGGGCCGGTTGTTCGGCTCCAGCGTCACTTCATAACGCACCGGCTCGCCCAGCACCTGCAGCTGCGCCAGGCTACCGGGCAGCGCCATCGAAAATCGCGCGCCCCGGCGCGGCGGCAGGGCCCGCCACTCGCGTCCGTCGAAACTGGAAAGCACGGGCCCGCGGAAATACAGATCGCTTTGCGGCGGCACCGGCCCGTCGAACCTGATCCGCATCGCGATGCTTTCGTCCAGCACCAGGTTGGCGATGTTGCCCACCTCCATGGTGGCGGACAGGCCGCTGCGCCCGGTCATCGCGTCGCTGGGGATTCCCCACAGCGGGGCCAGGCGCGGGAACAGCAGGAACAGCACGGCCATGACCGGAGCGCCCAGCAGCACCATGACGCCCGCGGTGCGCGCGGCCTGGGCCAGTGGCGGCTTGCCGACCGGCATGTGCGCATTGACCAGCGCGGTGAGCAGCCCCATGAGCCCCACCAGCATGGCCGCGGCCGTGGCCAGCGACTGCGAGAAAAAGAAATTCGTGAGCATCGTGAAGAAGCCCAGGAAGAAGACCACGAAGATGTCGCGGCGCGCGCGCAGCTCCAGCGTCTTGAGCGCCAGCAGGACCACGATCAGCGTCACGCCGGCGTCGCGCCCCAGCACGGTGCGGTGCGTGGCCAGGGTGGCCCCGATGGCGATAGCCAGCACGCCCAGCAGCCACCACGTGCCGGGCAGCGGCCTCGACGTGACGGCCAGCCAGCCGCGCCACAGCAGCACGGCGGCGGCCAGCGCGCTGCACCACCACGGCAGGTTGCCCACCTGCGGCAGGATTACCCAACCGATCACCAGCAGCAGGAACAGCGTGTCCCGGCTGTCGCGGGGCAGGGCGTCCAGGCGCAGACGCGCGGGCCGGCCCGGGCCCGGCGAGAGAGCGCCGCTGCCTTGGGACGGCCGCAGACCCTCTAGCATGTGGCCAGCGTTTCCAGGCACTGCCGCCGGTGTGCGGCTCCCGTGGCGGGCGCGATGGTGCGCCCCGGCAGGCGCAGCCCGTAGTCCAGGCCCAGCCGGTCCGCCTGCAACACCCAGGCGGTGAGCCGGGACAGCCTGTGCTCGGTGCCCAGGGCACCGGCGCGGGCAAAGTCCAGCCACAGCTCGTAGCGCTGGGACTGTTCGTTGTCGCGGCTCACCAGTTCGTCGGCTTTGGCCGCTTTTTTCCAGACCACCTGTTTCAGCGCGTCGCCGCGGCGGTAGGCCCGCACGCCGTCGAATTCGCCCGCGTCTTGCGCACGGGACGTGGCCGCGCCGCCGGATCTCGGCTCGCCCGGCGGCAGCGGCGGCGGCGCCGGCTCGGGCGCGGGGTAAACCAGGACCTGGGCCGCCGGCCGCCAGACCGTCCAGACGCGGAAGATGCCCAGCGGGAAACGGGTCTCGGCCGTGAGCGCCGGCACCGGATGCAGCCCGCGCCGCGGCGGCTGGAACGCCACCTGGACCCGGCAGGTGCCCTGCGCCGGCACGTCGGTCCAGACCCAGCGGTCCGCGTGCGTCGCGTCCAGCACCGCCAGGCCGATGCCATGCCGCACCGACGCCCGGGGATTGGTCAGCACGACCGAGAGCGCGGCGCTGGTGCCGGCGAACTGCGCATCGGGCGGCATCAGGTTCATCGCGAGGCCGCGCAGCGTGCCGTGGCACAGGTGCATGCTGACCACGGCGCTTCCGGCGAGCAGGAAAGTCAGCAGGTAGCCCAGGTTGAGCTGGTAGTTGATCGAGCCCACCAGCAGCACGATCAAGGTGGCGGCCAGCATGAAACCGGGCCGGGTCGGCAGGATGTAGACGTTGCGCTGGGTCAGCGTGGTGCTGTCGGACAGCGGCACCCGGGACTGCCACCACTGGCGAAAGCGGCGACGGACGAACCCGACCGGGCTGAGGGAAACGGTGCTCAAGGCTGGCCTTCTCGGACGCTCATGGCAGCGGCACGGCCTCCACCATGGCGCGCACCTGCTCGGCCGGGCCGCGCCCGGCGTCGCCCACCGGCAGCAGCCGGTGCGCCACGGTCTGGGGCAGGATCGCCTGCACGTCGTCGGGCGCCACGTAATCGCGCCCGCTGAGCAGGGCCTGGGCCTTGGCGGCGCGCATCACGGCAATGCCGGCGCGCGGCGACAGGCCCTGCAGGAACCAGCGGCCCGAACGGGTTGCGGCCACCAGGTCCTGCACATAGGTGATCAGGGCTTCGGCGGCGTGGACCTGCATCACCTGCTCCTGTAGCGTTTGCAGGTCCAGCGGCGACAAGGTGCTGCGCATCGCCTCGACCATGCCGCGCCGGTCGGCGCCGTGGAGCAGTTCGCGCTCGGATGCGCGATCGGGATAACCGAGCGAAATGCGCATCAGGAAGCGGTCCAGCTGCGACTCGGGCAATGCGAAAGTGCCGAGCTGGTCGTGCGGATTCTGGGTGGCGATGACGAAGAAGGGCGAGGGCAGGGCCCGGGTCTCGCCTTCCACGGTGACCTGCTTTTCCTCCATCGCTTCGAGCAGGGCGCTCTGGGTCTTGGGGCTGGCCCGGTTGATCTCGTCGGCCAGCAGGACCTGGGCGAACACCGGCCCGGGATGGAACACGAACGCCTCTTTGGCCCGCTCGTAGATGGACACGCCCAGCAGGTCGCTGGGCATCAGGTCGGCAGTGAACTGCACCCGCGAGAAGTGCAGCCCGAACGAGCGGGCCAGCGCATGGGCCAGGGTGGTCTTGCCCACGCCCGGCACGTCCTCGATCAGCAGGTGCCCGCCCGCCAGCAGGCAGGCCACGCAGTCGCGCACCTGGGCCGGCTTTCCGACGATCACCGTGTTAAGCTGATCGAGGAGCGCTTTGATTTTTTGTTGTGCATCCATGGCACGACGTTATCCGAATTTACGCCTGGGCGAGCGTCACAGTGAACAAAACCGGCTATTTCACACACCCCGATTGCCGTCGGCACGAGATGGGGCCGGGCCATCCCGAATGTCCCGAGCGCCTCGATGCGATCGAGGACCGGCTGCTCGCGTCCGGGATCGGCCAGCTGCTGGAGCGCCGCGAGGCGCCGCAGGCCTCGGTGAACGACATCGAACTGGCGCACACCCGGATGCACGTGGCCGCGATGCGCGGCCTGGGCCAGGAGCTGGCCGAGGCCATCCAGGCCGGCGGTCCCTCGTACGCGCAGATCGACCCTGACACCGCGATGAACGTGCACACGTGGCATGCGATGCTGCGCGCAGCCGGTGCCGCATTGGCGGCCACCGATGCGGTGATGGCGGGTGAGCTGGAAAACGCGTTCTGCGCGGTGCGCCCGCCGGGCCATCATGCCTGCCACGACCGCGCGATGGGGTTCTGCTTCTTCAACAACATCGCCATCGCGGCCAGGTACGCGATGGAGCGCCATGGCCTGAAGCGGGTGGCCGTCGTCGACTTCGACGTGCACCACGGCAACGGCACCGAGGACATCCTCGGCGGCGATCCGCGGGTGCTGATGGTGGGTTTCTTCCAGCATCCGTTCTACCCGTACACGGGCACGGAAGGCCACGCCGCCAACATGGTGAACCTGCCGGTGCCGGCCTATACCCGGGGCATGGAAATCCGCGAACTCATCGAGCAGGAGTGGATGCCGCGGCTGGAAGCCTTCCGTCCCCAGATGATCTTCGTCAGCGCGGGCTTCGACGCGCATCGCGAGGACGATCTCGGGCAGCTGGGGTTGATCGAAAACGATTACACCTGGATCACGACGCGTGTGAAGGACATCGCGAAGAAGTACGCGTCCGGGCGCATCGTGTCGTCGCTGGAAGGCGGCTACAACCTCGGCGCCCTGGGGCGCAGCGTCGAGGCGCATCTGCGCGTCCTGGCCGACCTTTGACGGCATTGCGGAGCGGGAGACCATGAACGATGCACTGATAGCGAATCGCGACAGCCGCGGGGTGGTGACGCTCACCATGAACCGGCCGGCGAATTTCAACGCGCTCAGCGAGGAAATGCTGGAGGCGTTGCAGCAGGGGCTGGACCGGCTGGCGTCCGATGAGTCGGTTCGCGTGGTGGTGCTCGCGGCCGCCGGCAAGGCCTTCTGCCCGGGCCACAACCTGAAGGAGATGATTGCCGACCCTTCGCTGGCGTATTACCAGCGGCTGTTCGAGCAGTGCAGCCGGGTGATGCTCACGATCCTGAAGCTGCCGGTGCCGGTAATCGCGCGGGTGCAGGGCATCGCCACGGCGGCGGGTTGCCAGCTGGTGGCCCAGTGCGACCTGGCGGTGGCGTCCACCGAGGCGCGCTTCGCCGTCAGCGGCGTCAACTATGGGCTGTTCTGTTCCACGCCCAGCGTGCCGCTGCTGCGCAACATCGCCGCCAAACAGGCCATGGAGATGCTGCTGACCGGCGAATTCATCAGCGCCCAGCAGGCCCTTGAGCGCGGCCTGGTCAACCGCGTAGTGCCGCCCGCGCAGCTCGACGCCGAAGTCGAGCAGCTGGTCGCCAGCATCCTGCAAAAACCGCGCGCCGCCATCGCCATGGGCAAGGACCTGTTCTACCGCCAGCGCGAAATGGGAATCGAAGCGGCCTACCAGCTGGCCAACCAGACCATGGCGGTGAACATGATGAACGAATGCGCCCAGGAGGGCTTCACCGCGTTCACCGAGAAGCGGCAGCCGGCCTGGAAGGGCTGAGCCGCTCGCCGCGCCGCTGAGATGACGGATCTCGAAGAGCTGCTGCGCCATCTGGGCCAGCCGGGCGTGCCGCTGGAGCTGGCCGCGCTTGCCGGCTGCCTTGCGGTGGCCTTCGCCATCTGCTGGCTGATCGGGCGGCGCCATGCGCCGGATTCGGTCTGGTTTGGCCGCGCCATCGTGGACGGGCTGCTGTTTCCGCTGCTGGCGCTGCTGTTCACCTACAGCGCGACGCACGCACTGGCCGCCTCGCATCCGGTGCTGCTGCTGAAGGTGGCGGTGCCGGTGCTGATCTCGCTGGCGGGCATCCGCTTTCTGGCGCGGGTGTTCACGGTAGTTTTCCCGCGCTCCGGGCTGGCGCGCCTGGTCGAGCGGCTGTTCTCCTGGATGGCCTGGATCGCCGCGGTGCTGTGGATCGTGGGCCTGCTGCCGGCCGTGATGGACCAGATGGACGAGATCCATTTCACCCTGGGCAGGTCCAAGGTCAGCCTGCTGGGCATCGTGGAGGGCGCGCTGTGGTCGGGCGTCGTGCTGGTGGTGGCGCTGTGGATCTCGGCGGCGCTGGAGCGCAAGGTGCTGCGCGATGCGGTGCAGGACCTGTCGCTGCGCAAGGTGGCGGCCAGCGCCATCCGCGCGGTGCTGTTGCTGGTGGGCCTGTTGTTCGCTCTTTCGGCGGTGGGCGTCGATCTCACCGCGCTGTCGGTACTGGGCGGCGCATTCGGGGTGGGCCTGGGCTTCGGCCTGCAGAAACTGGCTGCCAATTACATCAGCGGCTTCGTGATCCTGTTCGAGCGCAGCCTGCGCATCGGCGACACGGTGCGGGTCGACAACTTCGAGGGCATCGTCGTCGACATCAAGTCGCGCTACACGCTGATCCGTTCGCTCGGCGGCCTGGAATCGATCGTGCCCAACGAGAAGCTGATCACCGAGCGCATCGAGAACCTGTCGCTGGCCGATCCGCGCATCCTGCTCACCACCGACGTGACCGTCGGTTACGACAGCGATGTCGAGCTGGTGCAGCGGGTCCTGGTGGAGGCGGCCGGCGGCGCGGAACGCGTGATCGCCGATCCGGCGCCGACGGCGCGGCTGGCTCGGCTGGGCCCCGACGGACTGGAGTTCAAGCTGTTGTTCTGGATCGCCGATCCCCAGGGCGGGCAGCTGAACGTGCGCTCCGACGTCAACCTGCGCACGCTGCAGGGCTTGCGCGCCGCCGGTATCGAGATCCCGTTCCCGCAACGGGTGGTGCACCTTCGCCAGTCCATCCTCCCGGCCGACCCGGCGTCCCTTCCGGGATAAAATAGAACGGTCGTGCTATTTTATTTCGAGTCGCGCAGGCGCTGAGCGGCGCCAGGGCGTGGTGCAGCGCCGCATAGAATTCCAGTTTACGTAAACGTCAATCCCGACAACTCATTCCAACCCCTTAGGAGCCGCAAGTATGAAGGTCCTGGTCCCGGTCAAACGCGTGGTCGACTACAACGTGAAGGTCCGCGTGAAGTCGGACAACACGGGTGTCGACATCGCCAACGTGAAGATGAGCATGAATCCCTTTGACGAGATCGCCGTGGAAGAGGCGGTGCGGCTGAAGGAAAAGGGCGTGGCCACCGAGGTCATCGCCGTGTCCTGCGGCGTGACGCAGTGCCAGGAAACCCTGCGCACGGCCATGGCCATTGGCGCCGACCGCGCCATCCTGGTGGAATGCGCCGACGAGTTGCAGCCGCTGTCGGTGGCCAAGCTGCTGAAGGCCATCGTCGACAAGGAGCAGCCCGGCCTGGTGATCCTGGGCAAGCAGGCCATCGACGACGACGCCAACCAGACCGGCCAGATGCTGGCCGCGCTGTGCGACCTGCCGCAGGCCACCTTCGCTTCCAAGATCGAAGTAGCCGATGGCAAAGCCAAGGTCACGCGCGAAGTCGATGGCGGCATGGAAACCGTCTCCATCACGCTGCCGGCCATCATCACGGCCGATCTGCGCCTGAACGAGCCGCGCTATGTGACGCTGCCCAACATCATGAAGGCCAAGAAGAAGCAGCTGGAAGTCTTCAAGCCGGCCGACCTGGGCGTGGAGATCAAGCCGCACCTGAAGACCCTGAAAGTTACCGAGCCGCCCAAGCGCTCGGCCGGCGTCAAGGTGCCCGACGTGGCAACGTTGGTGGCGAAATTGAAGAATGAAGCGAAGGTGATCTGACATGACTGCACTCGTTATTGCCGAACACGACAACGCGTCCATCAAGGGCGCCACCCTCAACACCGTCACGGCCGCTACCCAATGCGGCGGCGAGGTGCATGTGCTGGTGGCCGGCCACAACGCCGGCGCAGCGGCCGCAGCCGCTGGCCAGATCGCCGGAGTGGGCAAAGTCATCCACGCCGACGCCGAACACCTGGCCCACGGCCTGGCCGAGAACATGGCCGCGCAGATCCTGGCCATCGCTGCGAATTACAGCCACATCCTGTTCCCGGCCACCGCCAGCGGCAAGAACATCGCCCCGCGCGTGGCCGCCAAGCTCGACGTCGGGCAGATCAGCGACGTGACCAAGGTCGACAGCCCCGACACCTTCGAGCGGCCCATCTATGCCGGCAATGCGATCGCCATCGTGCAGAGCCTGGATGCGACCAAGGTCATCACGGTGCGCACCACCGGCTTTGATCCGGCCGCGGCCACCGGCGGCGCAGCTGCCGTGGACAAGATCGCAGCCGTGGCCGATACCGGCAAGTCCAGCTTCCTGGGCAATGAGATCGCCAAGAACGACCGGCCGGAACTCACCGCCGCCAAGGTCATCGTCTCGGGCGGCCGGGCGCTGGGCTCGGCCGAGAAATTCAACGAGGTGATGACGCCCCTGGCCGACAAGCTGGGCGCCGCCCTGGGCGCGAGCCGCGCGGCGGTGGACGCGGGCTATGCGCCCAACGACTGGCAGGTCGGGCAGACCGGCAAGATCGTGGCGCCGCAGCTGTACATCGCAGCGGGCATCTCCGGCGCGATCCAGCACCTGGCCGGCATGAAGGATTCCAAGGTGATCGTGGCGATCAACAAGGACCCGGAGGCGCCGATCTTCGCCGTGGCCGACTACGGCCTGGAAGCGGATCTGTTCGTGGCCGTGCCGGAACTGACGAAAGCTTTGTAACGGTAACCGCTTCGCGTACCCGCTCCGCTCCAGACGGAAACAAGGCATCGCGGGCGATGCCTTGAACTTGGGATTGTTGGAGAAGCTCATGACTTATCGCGCACCCCTCAAGGACATGCTGTTCGACATCCGGCACCTGGCCCGCATCGACGAGATCGCGACCATGCCGGGCTTCGAGGAAGCTGGCTTCGAGACCGCGCAGGCCGTGCTGGAGGAATGTGCGAAGTTCAACGAGGGTGTCGTCGCGCCGCTGAATGCCGAAGGCGACCGCAATCCGTCGTCGTGGAAGGACGGCCGGGTCAGCACCACGCCGGGCTTCAAGCAGGCTTACGCGCAGTACGCCGAGGGCGGCTGGCAGGGCTTGCAGCACCCGCAGGATTTCGGCGGCCAGGGCTTGCCCAAGACCGTCGGCGCGGCCTGTGGCGAAATGCTCAACTCGGCCAACCTGAGCTTCGCGCTGTGCCCGCTGCTCACTGACGGCGCGATCGAAGCGCTGCTGACGGCCGGCTCGGACGAGCTCAAGGCGGTCTATCTGGAAAAGCTGGTGAGCGGCAAGTGGACAGGCACCATGAACCTGACGGAGCCGCAGGCCGGCTCCGACCTGGCACTGGTGCGCACCCGCGCCGAGCCGCAGCCCGACGGTACCTTCAAGATCTTCGGCACCAAGATCTTCATCACCTATGGCGAGCACGACATGGCCGAGAACATCGTCCATCTGGTCCTGGCCCGGGTCGTTGGAGCGCCCGAAGGGGTCAAGGGCATCAGCCTGTTCGTGGTGCCCAAGTTCATGGTGGGAAAGGACGGCTCGATCGGCGCTCACAACGATGTGCGCTGCGTCAGCATCGAGCACAAGCTGGGCATCAAGGCGTCGCCCACGGCCGTGCTGCAGTTCGGCGACGAGGGCGGCGCAGTGGGCTACCTGGTCGGCCAGGAAAACCGCGGCCTCGAGTACATGTTCATCATGATGAATGCCGCGCGTTACGCGGTGGGGGTGCAGGGCGTGGCGATCGCCGAGCGGGCCTATCAGCTCGCGGTGCAATACGCCAAGGACCGCGTGCAGTCGCGACCGGTGGACGGGTCCCTGAATGCCAGCGCACCCATCATCCATCACCCCGATGTGAAGCGCATGCTGATGACCATGCGCGCCGTCACCGAAGGCTGCCGGGCCCTGGCCAGCGTGGCCGCGGCCGCCTATGACGCCGCCCATCACCACTTCGACCCCGAGGTGCGCAAGCAGAACCAGCTCTTCTACGAATTCATGGTGCCGCTGGTCAAGGGCTACAGCACCGAGATGAGCATCGAAGTCACATCGCTGGGCGTGCAGGTGCACGGCGGCATGGGCTTCATCGAGGAAACCGGCGCGGCACAGTATTACCGCGATGCCCGGATCCTCACCATCTACGAAGGCACCACCGCGATCCAGGCCAACGACCTGGTGGGCCGCAAGACGGCGCGTGACGGCGGGCGGACCGCGAAGGCCATCGCGGCGCAGATCGAGGTGACCGAGCGCGAGCTGGCGCAGCTGGGCAGCGCCGCTGCCCGTCGAGTTCTCAAGCGCCTTGCCGCCGCGCGCCGGGCCTTCCTGGACGTGGTGGATTTCGTGGCCGGCAACACCAAGGCCTCGCCCAACGCCGTGTTTGCCGGCTCCGTGCCCTACCTGATGCTGGCGGGCAACCTGATGGCCGGCTGGCAGCTGGCGCGTTCGCTGGCGGTGGCCGAGGAACTGCTGGCCAGGCCCGGCGGCGCGGCCGGGGGCGCCGAAGATCCGCAGTTCCTGCGCGCCAAGATCGCGACCGCATGTTTCTATGCCGACCACGTTCTCAGCAAGGCCCCCGGGCTGCGCGATGCGATCGTGGAGGGCGCCGACAGCGTCACGGCACTGCCGATCGAGGCCTTCTGACCTTGCTGCAGTGAGCGCTGCGCTTGTCGCCGCAACGACAAGCGCAGCCGCCTTTTGTCCCGAGAATTGTTCATCCCCTGAACGGAGCGCCCATGTCACTGCCCCCTGTGCTGCAACACCTCGCCTTGCCCGTGATCGCGTCACCCCTGTTCATCATCAGCAACCCCAGGCTGGTGATCGAACAGTGCAAGGCCGGCGTTGTCGGGTCGATGCCCGCGCTCAACGCCCGGCCGGCTTCGCAGCTGGACGAATGGCTGCATGAAATCACCGAGACGCTGGCGGCCTGGAACCGTGCCCATCCCCAGCGTCCGGCGGCGCCGTTCGCGATCAACCAGATCGTGCACAAGAGCAACGACCGGCTGGACCACGACATGGAGATGGTGGTCAAGCACAAGGTGCCGGTCATCATCACCTCGCTGGGGGCCCGGGTCGACGTGAACGAAGCCGTGCACAGTTACGGTGGCATCGTGTTGCACGACGTCATCAACAATGCCTTCGCCCACAAGGCGGTGGAGAAGGGCGCCGACGGCCTGATCGCGGTGGCCGCGGGGGCCGGCGGCCACGCCGGCATCAAGAGCCCGTTCGCGCTGATCCAGGAAATCCGCCAGTGGTTCGACGGGCCGCTGGTGCTGAGCGGGTCGATCGCCACCGGCGGCGCGGTGCTGGCAGCCCAGGCCATGGGCGCCGATCTCGCCTACATCGGATCGGCCTTCATCGCGACGCACGAAGCCCGCGCCTCGGACGCCTACAAGCAGGCCATCGTCGACTGCAACTCCGACGACATCGTCTACTCGAACCTGTTCACCGGCGTCCACGGCAACTACCTGAAGCCTTCGATCCGCGCCGCCGGTCTCGACCCGGACAACCTGCCCGAGAGCGACGCCAGCAAGATGAGTTTCGGCGGCGGCGAGGGAAGCAAGCCCAAGGCATGGAAAGAGATCTGGGGCAGCGGCCAGGGCATCGGCGCCGTCACGGCTGTCGTCAGCACGGCCGAACTGGTGGCACGATTGAAGCGTGAGTACCGCGAGGCGCAGGAGCGTGTGCTGCCGCGGGCAGCGGCGGTCGCGGCCTAGTGTGCTGTCCCACAAATACCTGAGCATTCGCGCCTGTACCTCGCGGGCAAAGTCGCGTGCGGCCGGGCTGCGACGCGCTGACAAGGCGGTCGGCGCCATGTCTTTATGCGCGCCACAGCCCGCCCACCCGCGCCTTTGCGGAGACGATGTTAGCGTTCCGGCGTCTGCGTGCCATTCCGTTGGTTATCGCGGCAGGCGGTGCCCGGTGGGGGCCCGCATCAAGTGGGGCGGCTGTGAGGCTCGGCCTGGGGCCGGGCGCGCCTTGGCGCGCATCGTGCTCTGACTCGCCGCGGTTGTCTGAGCGGAGCTCGCCCCAAGCGAGCGCAGCGAGTTCTGCGGCGCCGGCCCCAGGCCGGGCATCACAGCTTCAGTCGGCGCCTTGGCGCCGACCGCCACACAGCGGGCACACGCCGGGCGCCGCCTGCCGCGACGCGCGGTGCCTCACGGAAAAGAGTGCCTAGAAATCTATGGGACAGGACACTGGCCGGCTGTCAACAGGGCTTATTGTCCCGGCCCGTAAGTGAGCGCGCTGGCGCGGCCCCAGAACACCCGGTACATGAAGATCGTGTAGCCGATGATCACCGGCAGCGTGATCGCGACCCCGACGAAGATGAACATCAGCGAGTCGGTGGCGCTGGCGGCCTGCCAGACCGTGAGCCGGTCGATCACGATGTACGGATACAGGCTGTAGGCCAGCCCGATGAACGACAGCACGAAGATCAGCACCGTGCCGGCGAACACCACCCAGCCGTAGCCGGCGGCCACGACATTGGGCCTGGAGGTCACGTGGAACGCGGCGTAGAACGCCACCGCGCAGGCCACGGGAATGGGCAGCAGGCCGATGAACTGCGGCATGGCGAACCAGCGGTCGAACACGGTCTGGCTCACCAGCGGCGAGGCCAGCGAAATGCCGATCAGCGCCAGCCCCATGGGCCAGAGGGCCGTGCGGGCCCAGGCCACCGCCTTGCGCTGCAGCGCATCGCCGGTCTTCATGATCAGCCAGCCGGCGCCGAGCACGGCATAGCCCGTGGGCAGCGTCAGCGCGATGCCCAGGCTGAACAGCGATGAGCGCAGGCCGTGGTCGAAGCCGGTCAGGTAGCTGCCCAGCATCCAGCCCTGCGCCAGCGCCGCGATCAGCGAGCCGAGCGAGAACAACCCGTTCCACATGCCCTTGCGCGCCGCCCGCGCCTTGACCCGGAAATCGAACGAAACGCCGCGCAGGATCAGGGCCATCAGCATGACGGCCACCGGCAGGTACAGGGCCGACAGCACGATGCCGTGGGCGAGCGGGAAGGCGATCAGCAGCACGCCGACGCCCAGTACCAGCCAGGTTTCGTTCGCATCCCAGAACGGGCCGATGCTGGACACCATGACGTCCTTCTCCTCCTCGGTGGCGAACGGCAGCAGCATGCCGACCCCGAGGTCGTAACCGTCCAGCACCACGTAGGCCAGCAGCGCCAGCCCCATCACCGCCATGAAGAACAGCGGCAGCATATCGGCCCAGGTGAAGCTCATCTTGATTCCCGGTTTCAGGCCGGCCCTCGAATGGGGGTCGCAGCTTTCGCGCTGTGCGGCGTTTGCGCCTTGGGCTGCGCCGGATGCCCGGCCATGTACATCAGCACCAGGACATAGGCGGCCAGCAGGAAGACGTAGAGCGCGAGGTAGGCAACCAGCGTGGCAAGGACCATGGTCGGCGGATGGTCGGCCACCAGGTCGGCGGTGCGCAGCAGGCCGTAGACCAGGAACGGCTGGCGGCCGATTTCGGTGACATACCAGCCCGCCAGCGTGGACACCCAGCCCGAGAAGGTCATTGCCGCGAGCAGCCGGAGCTGCCACGTCGACAACCCGATGGTCGTTTGCGACTCGGCCGAGCCGCGCCGGCGCCACAGCGTCCAGGCGCACCACCACGACACCGCCAGCATCAGAATCCCCATGCCCACCATCACCCGGAAACTCCAGAACACCGGCGCCACCGGCGGGTGCGCGTTCGGGAACTCGTTCAGACCCTTCAGTTCGGCGTTGGCGTCATGCGCCAGGATCAGGCTGGCGAGTTTCGGCACCTGGATCGCATAGTCGGTGCGACCCGCTTTTTCGTCGGGCCATCCGAACAGCGTGAGCGGCGCGCTCTTTTCGGTCTGCCAGATCGCCTCGATCGCGGCAACCTTGGCGGGCTGGTATTCCAGCGTGTTCAGCCCGTGCTGGTCGCCGGCCACGATCTGCAGCGGGATCGCCACCGCCGCCGCGACCACGGCCGCACGCAGTGCGCGTTGAGTGCCGCCATTGGCGGTGCGGCGCAGCAGCTGCCAGGCCGAGAGGCCCGCGATCAGGAACGAGGCGGTGAGCGTGGAGGCCAGCAGCTTGTGCACCAGCCGGTAGGGAAACGAGGGATTGAAGATGACGTCCAGCCAGCGGCTGGCGTGGAACCGGCCGTCGATGATTTCATAGCCGGTCGGCGTCTGCATCCACGAGTCCAGGCTGAGGATCCAGAACGCCGAGAGCGTGGTGCCGGCGGCCACCATCAGGGTCGCAACCAGGTGGACCCGGTCCGAAACCCGGTCGCGGCCGAACAGCATGATGCCCAGGAAGGTGGCTTCGAGGAAGAACGCCGTCAGCACCTCGTAGCCCAGCAGCGGGCCCGCGATGTTGCCGGCCCGCTCCATGAAGCCCGGCCAGTTGGTGCCGAACTGGAAGCTCATGGTGATCCCCGACACCACGCCCAGCGCAAAGCTCAGCGCGAAGATCTTGGTCCACAGGTAATACGCCTCTTCCCAGCCCTGCGCCGCCGGCGTTCCTTTCGCCGCGCTGTGGCGCACGCGGAAATAGACCAGGAACCAGCACAACGCGATGGTGATGGTCGGGAACAGGATGTGGAAGCTCATGTTGGCCGCAAACTGGATTCGCGAGAGCAGCAGGGTGTCCACGTCAGGTCCTGTTCACGAACGGCGCGGCGATCGGCTTCATCGGTCGATTATGGCCGCACGGCTGTTTCGATTGTTGCCACAAGCCGTATGAGCCTTGGCTCCGCATGTGATACTGTATAAAAAAACAGACAAGGAGACCGGATGGAAGAAGTATCGATTCCGCTGCAGGCCATCAAGGGCCGCGGCGCTGCTGGCTGGCTGGCTCATCGGTTTGAGCGTGACACGCGCCTGACCTTCGACGACGGCTGGGACACGCTGGGCGAGAACGCCGCGACAGCGCCTGTGCCCACCGAGATCATCTCGGAAAACGCGCGCAGCATCATCACGTACAACGAGTCGCCCGATGTCGGTTTCGATCGCTCCATCAATCCCTACCGCGGCTGCGAGCACGGCTGTATCTATTGCTATGCGCGCCCCACCCACAGTTATCTCAACATGTCGCCCGGGCTGGATTTCGAAACGAAGATCGTCGCCAAGCGCAACATCGCCGCGGTGTTGAGGGCCGAGCTCTCGAGCCGCAACTACCAGCCGCAGCATGTCGCGATCGGCAGCGCCACCGACTGCTACCAACCGGTGGAGCGGGACCTCGGCCTGACGCGGTCAGTGATCGAGCTGCTGCACGAGACGCGCCACCCGTTCTCGCTGGTGACCAAGTCCAGCGGCGTCGAGCGCGACCTGGACCTGATCGCGCCGATGGCCGCGCAGCGGCTCGCTACCGTGTGCGTCACCATCACCACCCTCGACGCCGCTCTGGCGCGCAAGCTCGAGCCGCGCGCGGCCGCACCGCATCGCCGCCTGCGCCTGTTGCGCACGCTCGCCGAGCATGGGGTGCCCTGTGGCGTGAGCCTGGCGCCGCACATTCCTTTCCTCACCGACGACATGGAGCAGGTGCTGGAAGCGGCGTGGGAGGCCGGGGCGCGCAGCGCGTTCTATCACGTGCTGCGCCTGCCCTGGGAAGTGGCGCCGCTGTTCCGGCAATGGCTCGAAGCGCACTATCCGCAACGTGCCGAGCGCATCATGGCGCGGGTTCACGACATGCGAGGCGGCAAGGACTACGACAGTGATTTCGCCACGCGGATGAAGGGCACGGGGCCCTGGGCGGAACTGATCGCGCAGCGGTTTCGCAAGGCCAGTCAAAGACTGGGCTTCAACCGTGAGCGCGTCGACCTGGATGCCGGCGCGTTTCGCCGCCCGGGCGTCCGCGGGCAGGGCTCGCTCTTCTAGCCCGATACCGGCTCGAAGCGGCTCAGAAACGGACGTGCAGCAACAGCCAGCCGCCCGCCCCGAGTACGGCCGCGCCGAGCAGCGCACCAACGATGTTGGCGCTGAGCTGCCGTTGGCCCGGCAGCCGGCGCAGCGGGGTACTCCACACCCACACCAGCGGGACCAGGGCGAGAACGGCCAGCAAGGCCGACACCTGCCAGCGCAACAAGCTGTCCCACGAGGGCAGGATGAGGCTGGCCAGGCCGCGGCCGAGCAGCGTGCTGTCGACCGGAAGTGCAGCGCTCCAGATCGAGCAGGCGGTGGAGGCAGCGATGAAGAGAATGAGGGTGGCGGCGGGCTTGATCGTCTTGCGCCAGCCGAACAGGCTCAGCACGAGGCCGCAGGCGCCGGCGATGGCCAGACCCAGCGCCATTGCCGACCCCATGCCGCCGGGCTGATGGGTTCCGCCGAATTGACGCCACAACGCGACATTGCAGACAAACCCGGCCCAGACACTCACAGCCACGATGATCCAGCCCGGATGCATGGCCAGCCGTGTGGTCTCGCCGGCCATCAGGATCGAAGAATATCCAGTCGAACGGAAGAGCTTGAGGGCCATGCGCGCATTCTGCCCTCATCCGGTACGGTCCACGATGGGGATGTCCCCCAGCGCGGCAAGTTCTCAGGGCTGCGGCTTACCCGTGCCTAGGGATATTTCGCAACCTGCACTATGCGCTGAAAAAGCCGCGCACCTTGTGGTTCCGGCATAACAAGCCCTGCGGGCAGTTGTCAGCCTCCACCGCAAGCTGCCGGGCCTTCGGTGCTTACGCGCTGAAGAACCCCCGCACCTTGTCTGCCCAGCTCTCCTCGGTGGGGGAATGCCGGGCGCCGCCCTTCTTGAGCGAATCGTCGAGTTCCTTGAGCAGCTTGCGCTGGTGCTCGGTGAGCTTGACCGGCGTTTCCACTGCGATGTGGCAGTACAGGTCGCCCGGATAGCTGGAACGCACGCCCTTGATGCCCTTGCCGCGCAGGCGAAACTGCTTGCCCGCCTGGGTGCCTTCCGGAATATCGATCGCGGCCTTGCCCTGCAGGGTCGGCACCTCGATTTCGCCGCCGAGCGCCGCCCGCGTGAAGCTGATCGGCACTGCACAGTGCAGGTCGTCGCCGTCGCGCTCGAAGATGTCGTGCTTCTTCAGCCGGATCTCGATGTAGAGGTCGCCCGGTGGCCCGCCGTTGGTGCCCGGCTCGCCGTTGCCCGCGCTGCGGATGCGCATGCTGTCGTCGATGCCGGCCGGGATCTTGACTTCCAGTGTCTTCTGCTTCTTGACCTTGCCCTGGCCGTGGCAGGTGGTGCAGGGTTCCGGGATGATCTTGCCGGCGCCGCGGCAATGCGGGCAGGTCTGCTGCACACTGAAAAAGCCCTGGCGCATCTGCACCACGCCGGCCCCGTGGCAGGTGGTGCAGGTCTTGGCCTGGGTGCCGGGCTTGGCACCGGTGCCGTGGCAGGTCTCGCAACCGTCCCAGGTCGGGATGCGGATCTGTGCCTCCTTGCCCAGGGCCGCTTCCTCCAGCGTGATTTCCATGGCGTACGAGAGGTCGCCGCCGCGATAGACCTGGCGCCCACCGCGTCCGCCGCCGCCGGCGCGCTGCTGGCCGAAGATATCGCCGAAGATATCGCCGAAGGCTTCGGCAAAGCCGCCGAAGCCCTCTGCGCCCGCGCCGCCGCGCATGTTGGGGTCGACCCCGGCGTGGCCGTACTGGTCGTATGCCGCCCGCTTTTCCGCGTTGGACAGCATCTCGTAGGCTTCCTTCGCCTCCTTGAACTTGGCCTCCGCACCCTTGTCCGCTTCGTTGCGGTCAGGGTGGTGCTTCATCGCAAGCTTGCGATACGCCTTCTTGATTTCCTCGTCCGAGGCGTTCTTGGGAACGCCCAGGACTTCGTAATAGTCTCGTTTGGTGGCCATGTTCTTCTGTCAACTCATCCAGCTAAAACGCCTCGCCGGCCGACGCATTCCCGATCTCGCGCCAGCAAAAACGCCGCGTTGACGATCCCCCAAGGGTATCAGTCGAACGCGGCGAGTCAGCGCGGCGCGCAGCGTCCGCGTCTAACCTTTCTTCACTTCTTTCACTTCCGCATCGACCACATTGTCGTCGGCCGCCCGTGACGCCGCGGCTTCGGCGCCGGCAGCGCCGCCGCCACCACCGCCCGCCGCCTGCGTGGTCTGCTGCGCCTGCATGTCCGCGTACATCTTCTCGCCCAGCTTCTGGCTCACGGTCATCAACGCGTTGGTCTTTTCCTCGATCGACGCCTTGTCCTCGCTCTTGAGCGCGGTCTCGACATCCTTCAGCGCGGCCTCGATCTTTTCCTTCTCGCCGGCGTCGATCTTGTCGCCGTACTCGGCCAGGCTCTTCTTCACGCTGTGCACCAGCGCCTCGCCCTGGTTCTTGGCCTGCACGATCTCGAGTTTCTTCTTGTCTTCCGCGGCATTGAGCTCGGCGTCCTTCACCATCTTCTGGATCTCCTCTTCCGAGATGCCGGAATTGGCCTTGATGGTGATCTTGTTTTCCTTGCCGGTGGCCTTGTCCTTGGCGCCGACATGAAGAATGCCGTTGGCGTCGATGTCGAAGCTCACCTCGATCTGGGGCAGGCCGCGCGGCGAGGGCGGGATGCCTTCCAGGTTGAACTCGCCCAGCAGCTTGTTGCCTGACGCGATGTCGCGCTCGCCCTGGAAGACCTTGATCGTCACGGCCGGCTGGTTGTCGTCGGCGGTGGAGAAGGTCTGCGCGAACTTGGTCGGGATGGTCGTGTTCTTCTGGATCATCTTGGTCATCACGCCGCCCAGCGTTTCGATGCCCAGCGACAGCGGTGTCACGTCCAGCAGCAGCACGTCCTTGCGCTCGCCGCCCAGCACCTGGCCCTGGATCGCGGCGCCCACGGCCACGGCCTCGTCGGGGTTCACGTCCTTGCGCGGTTCCTTGCCGAAGAACTCCTTGACCTTGTCCTGCACCTTGGGCATGCGGGTCTGGCCGCCCACCAGGATCACGTCATGGATGTCCGACACCGACACGCCGGCGTCCTTGATCGCCATGCGGCAGGGCGCGATGGTGCGCTCGATCAGTTCGTCCACCAGCGACTCGAGCTTGGCACGCGTGAGCTTGATGTTCAGATGGCGCGGGCCGTTGGCGTCGGCCGTGATGTACGGCAGGTTGATGTCGGTCTGCGAGTTGCTGGACAACTCGATCTTGGCTTTTTCGGCTGCTTCCTTCAACCGCTGCAGGGCGAGCACGTCCTTGGACAGGTCGACGCCCTGGTCCTTCTTGAACTCGACGATGATGTAGTCGATGATGCGCTGGTCGAAGTCTTCGCCGCCCAGGAAGGTGTCGCCGTTGGTGGACAGCACTTCGAACTGCTTCTCGCCGTCGACGTCGGCGATCTCGATGATCGAGATGTCGAAGGTGCCGCCGCCCAGGTCATACACGGCGATCTTGCGGTCGCCCTTTTCCTGCTTGTCCAGCCCGAACGCCAGCGCAGCCGCGGTGGGCTCGTTGATGATGCGCTTGACGTCCAGCCCGGCGATCCGGCCGGCGTCCTTGGTGGCCTGGCGCTGGCTGTCGTTGAAGTAGGCCGGCACCGTGATCACGGCCTCGGTCACCGCCTCGCCCAGGTAGTCCTCGGCGGTCTTCTTCATCTTGCGCAGCACTTCGGCGGAGATCTGCGGCGGCGCGAGCTTCTTGCCGCGCACTTCGACCCAGGCGTCGCTGTTGTCGGCCTTGACGATCTGGTAGGGCATCAGGTGGATGTCCTTCTGGACTTCCTTCTCATCGAACTTGCGCCCGATCAGGCGCTTGACCGCATACAGGGTGTTCTTGGCATTGGTCACGGCCTGGCGCTTGGCGGACGCGCCAACCAGAATCTCGCCGTCCTCCTGGTACGCGACGATCGAGGGCGTGGTGCGCGCGCCCTCACTGTTCTCGATGACCTTGGGCGTGTTGCCCTCCATGATGGCCACGCACGAATTCGTGGTGCCGAGGTCGATGCCGATGATTCTTCCCATGTTCTTTCTCCTTGCTTGCGGCCCTGAAGGCCAATTCAGATTCGGTGTGGGTTACTTGTGGATAAGCTGTGGGGTTTCAAGCGCGGCGGGCGCCCCTATTTCGGCGCCGCAACCGTGACCAGCGCCGGCCGCAGCACGCGTTCGGCGATCAGGTAGCCCTTCTGCAGGACCCCGACCACGGTGTTGGCTTCCTGTGAGGATCCGGTGGGCATGGGAACCACCGAAATCGCCTGGTGCTGATGCGGGTCGAACTTCGCGCCCGGGCTGGGGTTGATCTCGATCACCTTGTTGCGCTCCAGTACGCTCTTGAGCTGGCGCAGCGTGGCTTCGGCGCCCTCGCGAATCTGCTGCGGGGTGGCTTCCTTGATCGCCAGGCCGGCTTCCAGGCTGTCGGCAACCGCCAGCAGGCTCTCGGCGAAGCTTTCCACCGCGAACTTCCGGGCCTTGGACATTTCATCTTCGGCGCGCCGGCGGGTGTTCTGCATGTCGGCCTGGGCGCGCAGGAACTGCTCGGCGAGTTCGGCGTTCTTCGCTTGCAGGGCCGTGAGGTCGGCCTGAACCTGGCTCAGCAGGTCGGCCTCGCCGGCGGCCTGCGCGGCCTCGCGCTCTTCAGGGCTGGCATCGGCCGGGGTCCGGTCCATGGGGTTCATGCTGGGGTCGATTCGTTTCTTGTCGGACATCGCGGTGGTGTTGTCGTCGGACATGGCTTGGTTTTCGTTGGTAATGACGCTGCAAAGCAGCTTGGGGTCGTGCGGCCCTTTTCAAGGCAGGCCGCTACTGATCAGCCGGTGAAATCTGGATGGCGCCTTGGCCCCAGGCCAGTGCCCAGCGGCCGAGCGGCTTGAAATGCCGGGCCAGTTCCGCCCCCTGAGGCGTGGGCACGTAGCCGGCCGCGCCGGTCGAGCAGGTCGACCAACGGTCGCGAGGTGGCCGCCCCGCGCGGCGCTCGGCCGGGCAAGGGGGCGGCGATTGTCATGGGCGGCGATTCTAGCGTGAAGCCCGGCCCTTTTTGGGCGGCCGCTACGCTATCGGCAGCGGCCCGTGGCTCAGTGAACGTCGAGCAGTTCGACGTCGAACTTCAGCGTTGCGTTCGGCGGGATGACGCCGCCGGCGCCGCCGGCGCCATAACCCAGCTGCGGCGGAATGATCAGCGTGCGTTTGCCGCCGACCTTCATGCCGGCCACGCCTTCGTCCCAGCCTTTGATCACCATGCCCGCACCCAGCGAGAAGGCGAAGGGGTCCTTGCGGTCCAGGCTGGAGTCGAACTTGGCGCCCTGCTGGCCGCCGTTGTAGAGCCAGCCGGTGTAGTGCACGCGCACATCCTGCCCGGTCCTGGCTTCGGCTCCGCCACCGACGGTGGTGTCTTCGTACTGCAGGCCGGAGGGGGTGGTGATCATTCGAGAAGTCCTTGAGCTGTGTGTGGATGGCCGGTCTCAGCCGATGAGGCCGCGCCGGGCCAGGTCGCGCATCAGGGCCATGGTGCCGTAGGTCCAGGGCTCGACGCGGTCGCTGGTGTTGACGCGATTGGCGAGTGTACCGAGACGGGGGGTCGATACCGCCACGATGTCGCCGACCACGTGGGTGAAGCCCTGGCCCGGACCGTGGCGGTCCTGCGTCGGCGCGAACATGGTGCCCAGGAACAGCACGAAGCCGTCGGGGTACTGGTGGTTGGCGCCGATGGCCTGCGCCACCAGGTCCAGCGGATCGCGGCTGATCATGGACAAGGCGCTCGCGCCGTCCATCACGAAGCCGTCCGGCCCCTCGACCCGCATGGAGAGTTCGCAGCGGCGCACGTCATCGATGCTGAAATGTTGGTCGAACAGCCGGATGAAGGGGCCGATGGCGCAGCTCGCGTTGTTGTCCTTGGCCTTGCCCAGCAGCAGCGCGCTGCGGCCCTCGAAATCGCGCAGGTTCACGTCGTTGCCCAGGGTGGCGCCCATGACAGCCCCGCGGCTGTTGACGGCCAGCACGATCTCGGGTTCGGGATTGTTCCAGTCGCTTTTGGGGTGGATGCCGATTTCGGCTCCCGTGCCCACCGCACTCATCGGCTGCGACTTGGTGAAGATCTCGGCATCGGGTCCGATTCCCACCTCCAGGTACTGCGACCACATGCCCTGGGCGATCAGCACTTCCTTGAGCCGCTGCGCTTCGGGCGAGCCCGGCCGCACTGCGCCGAGGTCGTCCCCGATCACAGCGACAACCGACGCGCGCACGGACTCGGCCCGACTCGCATCGCCGCGCGCCTGCTCCTCGATCACGCGCTCGAGCATCGATGCGACGAAGGTGACGCCGGCCGCCTTGATCGCCTGCAGGTCGCAAGGCGCCAGGAGCCAGGGGGAGTCCTCAACTCGTGCGGTGCAGGCGCTGTTGCGCAGGACCTCCTCGGTGGCAGCCAGGCGCTCGCCGCGATGGCCGCGCACCGCGGCGACGGGATCGGGCAGGTCCAGCAGCGCGCTGCAGGTCGGGGCCAGCCGCGACAGGTCGTAGACCCCGTCAGGACGGACCTGTACCAGCACGTGGCCGGCACCGGAGCGCTGCACACGGCCGATCAGGACCGCGTTGTCCGCGTCGGCGGGAAGGGCGGTGGCGGGTAGAAGATAAGGCGTCATCGGTAGGAGGGGAAAACGGGGAAGGTGGGGCCTGCGGGCGTCGCGCAGGCCGGGCTATTTTTTCTTGGCCTGGCTCGCCACCCATTTTGCCGCGAAGGCCGGCAGGTCGGCCAGCCGCTTGAGGAGGTCGGAGCCGGAAGAGGTGACGACGTAGCCGTCGCTGCCGTGATTGACGAGCCCCGCTTCGCGCAGCTCCTTGATGCGGGTGTTCAAGGTGTTGGGCGTGATGCCGCCCACGCTGTCCTGGAGCAGGCGAAAGGTCTGCGCGTGGCCGTCGCGCAGCGCCCACAGCACCCGGATGGCGTAGCGCGACTCCAGCAGCCCCAGCAACTGGCTGATGGCGGCGTTTTCTTTTGAACTCATGGACCTCAGTCTCCTCCCCGCGCCCGGGCTTGCCGGCGGCAGGGAGTGGAGTGTACGCGTTCCTGCTATGCAAACAATAGCATCGTGCGCAAAAAATTTTTCCGGCTAACGATGGTTGGCGCTCACTCGACGCGGCGCGCGGGCCGCGCCGTCCTGCTGTGTCTGGTAGACCTTCTTCAGCAGGCTGATCAGGGTTTTAGCCTCGGCCGCCGACAGCGATGTGGCCACCTGCGCTTCCAGATCGGCCGCCGTGCGCTCGGCATCGCTCATGAGCTTGCGGCCCTTGGCTGTCAGATGCAGCCCAACGGCACGGCCGTCGTGCGGGTGCGGCCGGCGCGTGACGAGTTCGCGCCGTTCCATGGTGTTGATGATCCCCACCAGGTTGGGGGGCAGTACGCCCAGCGTGGTGCACAGCTGGCGCGAGGTGATGCCGGGGTTGTGCGCGATCAGGGAAAGCACCGAGAAGTCGACCGGCCGCAGCTCGAACACCACCATCCGTTGCAGGAACACCTCGATCACGGCCAGTGCCGCGCGCCTGGCGTTGTAGCCGAGCAGGCTTTCCAGATAGCTCGCATCGACCTGGTCGACGGCAGGTGCGGTGGCGACGCGCGCGGGTTTCGGTGCGGTCCGAGGTTTCGTCGCGGCGCTGGTTGGTAACTTTGTCACTTGGTGCTGCCCTGGGCCGCGCCCAGATAGGTATCGATCAGGCGCGGGTCGGCGGCCAGTTCGCGCGCCGGCCCCTGCAAGGCGATCTCGCCCATCTCCAGGACATAGGCGTGGTCGGCAACTTCGAGCGCGGCGCGGGCGTTTTGTTCCACCAGCAGGATCGTGACGCCGGTCTGGCGCAAGCTGACGATGGTGCGGAAAATGTCGCGCACGACCAGCGGCGCCAGGCCCAGGCTGGGCTCGTCGAGCATCAGCAGGCGCGGCCTGGACATCAGCGCGCGGCCCACCGCCAGCATCTGGCGTTCGCCGCCGGACAGGGTGCCGGCCAGTTGCATGCGGCGTTCCTTCAGCCGCGGAAAAATGGCATAGACGTCGTCCAGGCGGTCGCGCCACTGGCGGTTGCGCAGGCGCACCTGGCGCCATCCGCCGAGCACCAGGTTGTCCTCCACAGCCATCGAGCCGAACAGCTCGCGCCGCTCGGGCACCAGCGCCATGCCAAGCATCACCCGATCTTCCAGCGGCATGGCGCCGATGTCCTGGCCGTCGAACTGCAGCATTCCGCTGGAGGGGAGCACGCCCATCAGCGTATTGAGCAGGGTCGACTTGCCGGCGCCGTTGGGACCGATCACGGTGATCACGCTGCCGGGCGCCGCGTGCAGGGCCAGGCCGTGCAGCACCTGCGCCTTGCCATATCCTGCGCACAGGCCGTCGACGTTGAGGATCGCTGGGCTCATCTCAGTGCTCCGTGCCCAGGTACGCGGCGCGCACCTCGGGGCTTTGCTGGACTTGCAGCGGCGAGCCTTCCATCAGGAGGGTGCCGAATTCCATCACCACCAGCCGGTCGCACACGTCCATCACCAGGTCCATGTCGTGCTCGACCAGCAGGATGCTCATGCCTTCGCGCTGGAGCTGGCGCAGCACCTGCGCCAGCGCCCGCTTTTCCTGGTGCCGCAGTCCGGCCGCCGGCTCGTCGAGCAGCAGCAGTGCCGGGTCGGCGCAAAGCGCGCGTGCGATCTCCAGCAGGCGCTGCGGGCCCATGGCCAGATTGCCCGCCAGCTCGTGCAGGTGCGCACCCATGCCGATGCGCTCGAGCTGGCGCTGCGCTTCCCGGAACAGCGCGCGCTCTTCGGCGCGGTCGAGCCGCAGCATCGCGGACACCACGCCCTTGTGGCCGCGCGAATGCGCGCCGAGCGCGACGTTTTCCAGCACCGTCATGTCCGGGATCATCTTGACGTGCTGGAAGGTGCGGGCCACACCGAAGCTGGCGATCCGGCGCGACGGCAATCCGTTGAGGACCCGGCCCCGGAACCACACCGCGCCCCGCGTGAGCGACAGCACGCCGGTGATCAGGTTGAAGGTGGTGGTCTTGCCCGCGCCGTTGGGACCTATCAGTCCCACGATCTCCCCGGCCCGGATCTGGAAGCTGACGTCGTTCACCGCGACCAGGCCGCCGAACTCCTTGCGCACGTCCTGCACGTTCAGCAACAGTTCGCCCGGTGCCGGCTTGTCGCTCTCGGGCAGGGCCGGCGCATCGGCCCAGTCGGCCACGCGCCGCGCCCGTGGCAGCCTGCGCTCGACGAAGTCCCACAGGCCATCGGGCTGGTACTTGAGCATCATCACCAGGGCGATGCCGAACACGATCACTTCGTAGCTGCCGCTGGTGCCGATGAGACGCGGCAGCAACACCTGCAGCTGGTCGTCCAGCAGCTTGGTGAGCGCCGCTCCGGTCAGCGCGCCCCAGACATGGCCGACGCCGCCGACCACGGTCATGAACAGGTATTCGATGCCCATCTTCAGGCCGAATGCCGTGGGCGTGACGGTGCGCTGGAAATGGGCGAACAGCCAGCCGGACACCGACGCGAACAGCGCGGCGATCACGAAGATCGTGACCTTGTAGCGGAAAGTGCTGATGCCCATCGCTTCGGCCATGACGGCGCCGCTCTTGAGCGCGCGGATCGCGCGGCCTGCGCGCGAATCGAGCAGGTGCAGCAACGCCACGGCGAAGGCCGCCACCAGCGACCAGGTCAACAGGAAGAACCCGCGGCCCTGGCCGATGTCGTGGCCGAACAGGCTCAGGCTGCGGATGCCCAGGATGCCGTCGTACTTGCCCAGCGCGTCGATGTTGCTCATCAGGTAATACAGCGACAGGCCCCAGGCGATGGTGGCCAGCGGCAGGTAGTGGCCCGACATGCGCAACGTGATGAAGGCCAGCACCAACGCGCTGGCGCCGGTGATGCCCAGGCCGATCCAGAGGGTGAGCCAGGGCGACATGCCCGTGTTCACGGTGAGCCAGCCGGTGGTGTACGCGCCTATGCCCACGAACGCGGCCTGGCCGAACGAGGTCAGGCCGCCGACGCCGGTCAGCAGCACCAGGCCCAGGCAGGTCAGGCTGTACAGGCCGATGTAATTGAGCTGGGTGATCCAGAAGTCCGGCAGCGGCAGCACCGCGGCCAGCGGAATCGCAGCCAGGGCGATCAATCCCAGTCGGCGCCGGGACAGCATCAGTGTTCCTCGTCCCCGTGGCTGGCGAACGAGCGCACCAGCAGCACCGGCAGGATCAGCGTGAACACGATCACTTCCTTGAAGGCGCTGGCCCAGAACGAGCCGAAGGACTCGACCACGCCGACAAACAGGGCGCCGACCAGCGCGCCAGGATAGCTGGAGAGCCCGGCCATCACGGCGGCGACGAAGCCCTTGAGCCCGATCAGGAAGCCGGAGTCGTAATACACGGTGGTGGTGGGCCCGATCAGGAGCCCCGACAGCGCCCCGATCAGCGCGGCCATCGCGAAGGTCAATTGCCCGGCCGACTGCGAGGAGATGCCCATGAGGCGCGCGCCGAGACGGTTCACGGCGGTGGCGCGCAAGGCCTTGCCGCGCAAGGTGCGCTCGAAGAACAGCCAGAGCAGGGCGATCAGGACCATCGTGGCCAGCGCGATGATGATCGCCTGCCCGGTCAGATTGACCGGACCGAGCACAAGCCGCAGGTCCCAGAACGGCGGATTGCGATAGCCCTCGGCACCGAAAAACAGCAGGCCCAGGCCGGTCATGGCGAAATGGACGCCGACCGACACGATCAGCAGCACCAGGACGCTGGCATCCGCCAGCGACTGGTAGGCGACGCGGTAGACCAGCGGACCATAGGCGGTGACCACGGCCATGCTCAGCAGGGCCTGCACCGCGAGGTGGGGCTGGCGGGGCGCGGCCCATGCCGTGATCAGGGCCACGACTACCGGAAAGGCCAGCGTGCGCAGCATCGCTTTCAGAGCGGCCGGCGCCTTGCGGCGGCGCTGCCACTCCTCGAACGCATTCATCAGCGCCGCCACGCTCGCCAGGATCAGCAACAGCCAGACGGTGCCCGGCACCTTACCGGTCTGCAGGATGGCCAGGGTCAACGCGCCATAGGCCACGAACTCGCCCTGGGGAATGAAGATCACCCGCGTAACGGTGAACACCAGCACGGTGGCGAGCCCGAGCAGCGCATAGATTGCGCCGTTGGTCACGCCATCGAGCAGCAGGATGCTGGCGATCGAAAAATCCATGGGTGGCCCTGGTCACCGGGGTGAGGAGGAACGCACGCCGCGCAGGAAACGCGACGTGCCGCGATTGGCGCCTGGAAGGTCAGTCGACCTTGAAATCGCCGTTGACGACCTTGAGCATCACGCCGGTTTCATTGGTGAAGCCCCAGTGGTCGTCCTTGGTCCAGTGCATGACGCCGTGCGAGAAGATGGTGCGGCCCATGTTTTCCATGGCGTCGCGGATCGCCGCGCGGAACTCCTTGGTGCCGGGCTTGGCCTTCTTCAGCGCGACCGGCAGCACCTTCTCGAGCACGATCTGCGAGTCGTAGGCATGGCCGGCGAACTGGTTGCGCGTGCCCGGTCCCATGGCCTTCTCGTACTTCTGAACGAAATCGATGGCGACCTTCTTGGACGGGTGGTTGTCGGGCAGCTGCTCGGCGATCACGGCGGGGCCGGATACGACGTAAGTGCCGTCTATGGCCTTGCCGCCGATGCGCATCAGGTCCTTGGTTGCGGCCGCGTGGGTCTGGTAGATCTTGCCCTTGTAGCCGCGGTCGAGGATGGCCATCTCGGGCATCGCCGCGCCGCTTCCCGATGCCACGATCAGCATCGCATCGGGGTTGGCCGACACGAGCTTGAGGGCCTGCGGCGTGACGCTGGTGTCGGGTCGCGCGAAGCGCTCCGTCGCGATGACCTTGATGCCCTCCTTCGCGGCGACAGGCGTGAACTCCTTGAGCCACTGCTCGCCGTAGGCGTCGGTGTAGCCGAGGAAGCCGACGGTTTTCACGCCATGCTTTTTCATGTGGCCGACCATCGCATGGGCCATGACGGTGTTCGACTGCGGCAGCCGGAACAGCCAGCCATCCTTGCCGGGCGGCATGCCGACGGGGGAAGCCGCCAATTGCACGGTGCCGGACTCGGCGGCGATGTCGACCATTGCCGCGGCGACGGTGGTGAGGCACGAGCCGAAGATCATGTCGACCTTGTCCTCGGTCACGAAGCGGCGCGCGTTCTGCGCGCCCTTGCCCGGGTCGCTGGCGTCATCCAGGATGATCAGGTTGACCTTCTCGCCCGCGATGGTCTGCGGGAAGATCTTGTAGTAGTTCTGCATCGGGATGCCCAGGCCGGAGCCCGGACCGGTGAGCGAGAGGCTCACCCCGATGTTGACGTCCGCCAACGCAGCGGCCGAAGCCACCACAGTCGCGAGCGCGATCAGCGTCTTGTGCAATTTCTTCATGGCAATGTCTCCTGTTGGAACGTGGGGGCGGGGGAAAACGGTTGCGCCGCAGTCGCGTCGATGTTCATGCAGGGCCGCCTTGCGGCACGATGGTGAAGGGCAGCGTGCCATTGTGCAGCGCATTGACCAGCGCATCGCGGTGCTGGAGCACGGCCCGCTGGTTGATCGATCCCTTGTCGGTGACCTCGCCCTTGTCGATCGACGGCGGCTGGTGCATCAGGTGCAACCGGGCAACGCGGTTGGCGCTGCCGGTGGCACTGTCGGCGAGATCGTTCACCAGCTGCTGGAAATGCGCCTGCACCGGCGGGCTTTCCAGCACCTGCTGCAGGGATGCGGATTCGGGCAGGCCCGCGAGCTGGCGCACGGCGGGGGAGGGGAAAATCAGCGCACCGACCTCCCGCAGGTTGATCCCGGTGATCACGGCGTCCTGCACATACGGCGCCGCCGCCGCGATGATCCGGGCGCGCAGCGGCCCGACGCTGACGAAGGTGCCGGTGCCCAGCTTGAAGTCCTCGGCGATGCGGCCGTCGAACTTCAGGCCCTGGTGCACGTCGCTCTCGTCGATCCACCGCACCGCGTCGCCGGTGCAGAAGAAACCTTCTTCGTCGAAGGCCCCGGCGGTCGCCTCGGGAGCGCGCCAGTAACCCGGCGTGACGTTGGGGCCGCGATAGCGCACCTCGGTCTTGCCGTCCATGGGGACCAGCTTGAGTTCGAGTCCCGGCGCCGGCACGCCAAGATAGCCGGCCTTGACGTCGGGATTGGTGATGAAGATGGCAAACGGCCCCGATTCGGTCATGCCCAGGCCGGTGCCCATGACGATGCGCTCGCCGATCTCGCGCTCCTGCACCTCGTGCAGCGCATCCCAGACCGGCTGGGCCAGCGCGGCGCCGGCATAGAAGAACATCCGCACGCGCGACAGCAGGTTGCGGCGCAGCGCCGCGTCGATCTTCATCGCGTTGGCGATCGCCTCGAATCCGGTCGGGACGTTGAAATACACGGTGGGCGCGATCTCGCGCAGGTTGCGCAGGGTTTCGCCCACCAGCGCCGGGACCGGCTTGCCGTCGTCGATGTACAGCGTGCCGCCGTTGTAGAGCGTCAGGCCGAAGTTGTGGTTGCCGCCGAAGGTGTGGTTCCAGGGCAGCCAGTCGACCAGCACCGGCGGCTCGTCGGCAAGCACCGGCATCGACTGGCGCATCTGCTGCTGGTTGGCGCACCACATGCCGTGGGTATTGATCACGGCCTTGGGCAGCTTGGTCGAGCCGGAGGTGAACAGGAACTTGGCGATGGTTGTGGCTCCGGTGGCCGCCATCGCGGCGTCGACCGCCGGCGTCGGCTCCGTGGCCAGCAAGTGCGCGAACGGCGTGGCGCGCCGGCCTTCCAGGCTGCCGCTCGCCACCACCACTTCCAGCTCGGGCGCCACCGTCGCGGCGACGGCCTTGCCGTAGCGCGCGCCGTCGGAGACGAACACCAGGCCCGGTGTCAGCGTCCTGAGCGCGTGGCGCAGCTTGTCGTAGTCCTGGCTCACGATGGAGTAGGCCGGCGACACCGGACAGAACGGAACGCCGGCGTAGATGCAACCCAGCGCCAGCAACGCGTGTTCGAGGTCGTTCTCGCTCAGGATGGCCACCGGCCGCTCGAGGCCGAGGCCGCGATCGAGCAGAGCCTGGGCTATGCGCCTGGCGCTGTCCAGGGCCTCGCCGTAGGAAATGTGGCGCCAGTCGCCGGTGCTGCCGTCGTCCAGCCGCCTGCGGCGCGCCATGAAGCTGCGCTCGGGCGCGGTGGCAGCCCAATGCAGCAGCCGGTCGGTGATGCGCTGCGCATGCTCGCCCAGCGGCTGCTCCGCCTTCATGTAGCGCACGCCGGCCGTCCCCTCGCGCATGACCACGCGATCGACAGGGAATTGCAGAGGCCGGTATTTCGACCGGGTCATTTCATTCTTTCGTGACTCTGCTGGCTCGGCGCGAGGAGGGGCGGTCCTTGCCTCGACCACGGAGGCCGCTGGTTGTCTCATGGTATCGGTCAGCTGCTCACGCGCAACACGACGGCCATTCCGGAATCGCCGGCCGCACAGCCGCCGAACAAGCCGACACCGCCACCGCGCAGCGCCAGTTCCTCGATCAGTTCGATCACGCTGCGCACGCCGGTCGGTCCCTGCGGATGGCCCCAGATCAGCGAGCAACCGTAGTTGTTCATCTTTTCCAGCGGAAAGCCGGTTTCGCGCGCAAAAGCGATGTCGTTGACGGCAAAGGGGTTGTGCGTCTTCACCGCATCGACCTGCTTCATGGTGAGCCCGGCGTTCTTCAATGCCGCCGCCGAGGCCGGCGCAACCGCCATCGGCATGTGGCCCTTCTCGACCCGGGCCTGGCCGAAACCGAGCAGTTCGATGACGATCTTCGGATCGAGCGACACCTCGCGCGCGAAGTCGCGGGTGGTGACGATCATGCCGGCGTTGCCGTCGGCCGGATGGGTCTGCGCGCCGAAAGTGACCGTGCCGTTGGGCTTGACCGGCTTGAGCTTGGCCAGGCCCTCGGCGTTGGTCGGGAAGATGCCGTCGTCGCTGGACAGAACGCCGGTCTGCTTGCGAAAGCCCGAGTCGGTGATGACGGCGTCGACCATGTAGCGGCGCTGGAAGGCGCGGTCGTTGGCCAGGGCCTGCTGGTACTGGGCGTAGCGCGCCAGCGTCACTTCATGCTGCTGCGCGGTGCTGACGCCGAACTTGGCCGCCACGTTTTCGGCGGTGTCGATCATCGCGTTCTTGGCGTGCGGGTCGTGCGCGAAGTTGTCCAGCACCCAGCGCTCGGTGTGGCCGGTGCCACCCGGTGCCGTGGGATCCGGGTAGTGCACGATCGGTCCGTTCGAGCATCGGTCGGTGGTGACCAGCAACGCGCATTGCGCCGAGCCGTCGGCCACTTCACCGGCGGCCATCTGCATGACGCGGGCGCTGGTGGCGCAGGCCTGCTGCACGGTCGGGCCGGCGACGTTTTCCAGGCCCATCATGCCGGTGACATAGGGCAGGCCATAGAAACTGCCCAGCTGCGGGTTGGTGTGGCCCAGGAGCCCCAGGTCGATCCGCTCCATCGGAAAGCGCCGGGCCGCCAGCGCCAGCTTGCCGGTGTTGGCGGCCAGCTTCAGGCTGTTCAGGTGGGCGATCGGACCCTGCCAGCGCGCGAACGGGGTGGACCAGTAGATGCCGTAGGGGATGAATGCGTGGGCCATGATTCCTCCGGGTCAGCGTGATTGTTCGGCTTGCCACTGCGCAAAACTGGAGCCGGCCAGCGCCAGTTTCTTCAGCAGCGGCGCCGGCTGCCAGTAGCGCGGATCGAGCGTCTTCTGGAATTCCATGATCTTGTCGTAGATCACCTTGAGCCCCACCGTGTCGGCGTAGAACATCGGGCCGCCACGGTAGCGCGGAAAGCCGTAACCCGCGGTGTACACGACGTCGATGTCGCTGGCGCGCAGCGCAACGCCTTCTTCCAGCAACAGCGCGCCCTCGTTGATCATGGCGTAGAGGCAGCGCTCCTGGATCTCCTGCGCGCCGGGCTTGCGTTGCGGGACGTCCAGTCGCTTGGCTTCTTCCTGCAGCAGCGCAATCACCTCCGGGTCCTCGGTGCGCTTGCGGTCGGCGCCGTCGTAGCGGTAATACCCGCGCCCGGACTTCTGGCCCAGCCAGCCGTGTTCATAGAGCACCGCGGTGGGCCGGTAAAAGGTCGGGTCGTCCGGCAGCAGGTGCTTGCGTTCGGCCCGCGTCAGGTAGCCAACGTCGACACCGGCCATGTCGTAGACGGCCAGGATGCCCATCGCCATGCCCCATTGCTCCAGCGCCCCGTCGACCTGGGCCGGCGTGGCGCCCTCCAGCACGCAGCGCTCGGCTTCGCGGCCGTACGGGTCCATCATGCGGTTGCCGATGAAGCCGTAGCAGACCTTGGCGACCACGCCGGTCTTCTTGATCCGCTTGGCGATGTCCAGCGCGGTGACCACGACATCGGGAGCGGTCTTGCCGGCCTGCACGATCTCCAGCAATTGCATCACGTTGGCGGGACTGAAGAAATGCAGCCCGATCACGTCCTTGGCGCGCCGGGTGACGGCGGCGATCTCGTCGATGTCGAGGGTCGAGGTGTTGGTGCCCAGGATCGCGCCGGGTTTGGCCACCGCATCCAGCTTGGCGAAGATTTCCTTCTTGAGCGCCAGGTTCTCGAACACGGCCTCGATGATCAGGTCGGCGTTCGCCAGCGCCGAATAATCCAGGGTGGGGCTGATGAGCTTGATGCGTTCCTCGAGCTGTTCCGGCTTGAGACTGCCGCGGGAAACCGAGCGTTCGTAGTTCTTGCGGATCGTCGCCATGCCCCGGTCGAGGTTCTGCTGGGTGGCGTCGACCAGCGTGACCGGAATCCCGACGTTGGCGCAGCACATCGCAATGCCGCCGCCCATGGTGCCGGCGCCGACGATGCCGACGCGGGCAATCGGCCGCGGCGCGATGTTCGCCGCCAGGCCCGGGATCTTGCGCACTTCGCGCTCGGCGTAGAACAGGTGGCGCAGCGCCTTGGATTCGGTGGCCTGCTCGAGCTGCGACGACAGCCGGCCCTCCACCTTCAGGCCTTCGTCGAACGGTTGTTCCACCGCCGCCTGCAACGCCGTGATCAGCGCGATCGGCGACTGCCGGTTGCGCATGGTCTTGGCGACCTGGGCGCGCTGGGCGGCGAACAATTCCGCCGCGCCCTCTTTGCCCTTGACCGGCTGCTCGCGGGTGCGGCGCGGCCCGGCGCCGCTGGCGACCAGTTCGCGCGCGTAGGCCAGCGCCGCCGGCATCACCTCACCGCCGACGACCCGGTCGGCCAATCCGGCTTCGGCAGCCTTGCCCGCCGGCAAGGGCTTGCCAGTGAGCGCCATGTCGAGCGCCACTTCCAGCGGCACCAGCCGGGGTAGCCGCTGGGTGCCGCCGGCGCCGGGGATGATGCCCAGGGAAAGCTCCGGCAGCCCGAAGCGCGCGGCTTCGTGCGCGACGCGGTAATGGCAGGCGAGGGCAATCTCGGTGCCCGCGCCGAGTGCGGTGCCCTGCACGGCAGCGACCACGGGCACCAGGCTGTCCTCGATCAGGCGCAGGACCTCGTGATAGCCGGGGGCCGCGATGCCGGTGTCGAATTCCTTGATGTCGGCGCCGGCGACGAAGGTTTTGCCGGCGCAGCCGAGTACGATGGCCTTGATGCCCGGCTTGCCGCGCAGTTCGGTAAAGACCTGTTTCAGCCCGGCGCGCACGCCCTGGTTGACGGCGTTGACCGGGGGGCTGTCGATCATGACCACCGCGACGTCGCCGGCGATGGAAAAAGTCACTGGTTCGCTCACGCTTTTTCTCCTGGGTTCCGATGCCAAGCGCCGATTATGGTTATATTCAATAACTAAATAACGCGAGTCGCCCTAGGACTTACCCGCATTCCGGAGACACCATGGACCACCAGAACCTCGTCGCCATCGACGTCCACACCCACGCCGAAGTCAGCTGCTGGAATCCCTTCGACAGCTACGGCGAGGAGTACGACCGCGCCGCCGACAAGTACTTCCGCAACAGCCGGCGCCCGACCATCGCCGAGACCATCGCCTATTACCGCGAGCGCCGGATCGGCCTGGTGATGTTCACGGTGGACAGCGAGTCGCACCTCGGCCGCCGCCGTATCCCCAACGAGGAGATCGCCGAAGCGGCCAAGGCGAACAGCGACATGATGATGTGCTTCGCCAGCATCGACCCGCACAAGGGAAAGATGGGCGCCCGCGAAGCCGAGCGCCTGATTGCCGAGCACGGCGTCAAGGGCTTCAAGTTCCACCCGACGGCGCAGGGCTTTCACCCCTACGACAAGATGGCCTGGCCGATCTACGAGGTGATCAACGCGCACAAGCTGCCGGCGATCTTCCACACCGGCCACAGCGGCATCGGCTCGGGCATGCGCTGTGGCGGCGGCCTGCGCCTGGAGTACAGCAACCCGATGCACCTGGACGACGTCGCGATAGACTTTCCCGACATGCAGATCGTGATGGCCCATCCCAGCTTTCCCTGGCAGGACGAGGCGCTGTCGGTGGCCACGCACAAGCCCAACGTCTGGATCGATTTGTCCGGCTGGAGCCCCAAGTATTTCCCCAAGCAGCTGGTGCAATACGCCAACACGCTGTTGAAAGACCGGGTGCTGTTCGGCAGCGACTATCCGCTGATCACACCGGAGCGCTGGATGAAGGACTTCGAGGAAGCCGGCTTCAAGCCTGAGGTGATGCCGGGGATCCTGAAGGGCAACGCCGTGCGGTTACTGGGACTGGCGTAAAGCGCAGCGCCCGGCTTCAGGCGCCGCGCCGGCGCCTGAGCGATCGCTCCACCACTTCGAACAGCGCCTCGCTCGCCAGCGCCAGCAAGGCCGCCGGAATCGCGCCGGCCAGCAGCAGGTCGCTGTCGTTGAGCGCCAGGCCGGTGACGATGCGCTCGCCATAGCCGCCGGCGCCGATGAAGGCGGCGATGGTGGCGGTGCCGATCGCGATACTGGTCGCGATGCGAATGCCCGTCAGCACCGTGGGCAGCGCCAACGGCAGTTCGATCAGGCGCATTCGCTGCCAGCCGCTCAGCCCCAGCGCGGTGGCAGCCTCGCGCAGGCCTTCGGGTACCTCGGCCAGTCCGGTCACGCAGTTGCGCATGATCGGCAGCAGCGCGTACAGCGTCAGTGCCACCAATGCCGGGACGACACCGATGGCGCCCAGCAGCCAGATCAGGACGGCCAGCAGCGCCAGGGACGGCACGGTCTGCAGCAGGCCGGTCGCGCCCAGCAGCACGGCGCGCGCCCGCGGATGCGGAAAACTCAGCACGCCGAGCGGAATTGCGATCAGCGCAGCCGCCAGTACCGAAAGCACCACCAGTGCGAGGTGCTGCGCGGTGAGCCTTCCCAGGTCGGGTCCGACCAGGCGCGCCAGGAGCCCGGGACGGGCCACCGGCGCCGTGGCTACGGGGGTCTTGGCCAGCCAGTCGCGCGCGATGGCATCGAACGCCACGCCCTGCAGTTCAGCCCGCGCGTTCATCGCGATCATCGCGGCCTCGTCGATGCGGCCCTCGAGTGTTCGCAGCGCCGCCCAGGCCTCGGGAAACCGCTGCGGCACGTCCAGGCGGTAGAGCACCAGCGCGTCGTACCGCGGAAAATAGTGCCGGTCGTCCTGCAGCACCGCCAGGCCGAGGTGCGCGATCTTCGCGTCCGTGGTGTAGATGTCCATGACGTCGATCTGCCGGGCCGCGATGGCGTCATAGGCCAGGCCATGGTCCAGGCCGACGGGCTGCTGCGGCAAGCCGTAGCGCCGCGCCAGGCCCGGCCAGCCGTCGGCCCGGCCTATGAATTCGTTGGACAGGCCCAGGCGCAACTCGGGGTGGCGCGCCAGGTCGCTCAGCGTGCGGATGCCGAGTTTGCGTGCATCCTCGCCGCGCAGCGCGAGCGCGTAGCCGTCGTTGAAACCCAGCGGAATTGCCGCCCCCAGGCCGAGCGGGGCCAGCGCCCGGTTCATCGCCTCCAGCGCCATCGGCTGGTCGCTCTTGAGAATCTCCAGCGCGATGGTGCCGGCGTATTCGGGATAGAGATCGATGCTGCCGGAGCGCAGGGCTTCATACACGATGGCCGTGTTGCCCAGGCCCTGCTTCACGGCGGGCGGTTGGTCCAGGTGCGGGGCCGCGGCCTGCGCCAGGACCTGCGCGAGGATGTAGGACTCGGTGAAACGCTTGGAGCCTATGCGCAGGCTCGTCGAGGCGTCCGCCGCCAGCGCCGCCACGGCCGCGAACAGCATGGCGGCCAGGCAGGCGGTGCGTCTCATGGCGGCAATCGTGCCATGCGTCACGGCATGTACTGCCCGCCGTTGACCTCGATGATCTGGCCGTTGACGTAGCTCGACAGCATTTCTGACGCGAGGTAGACGAAGGCGCCTACGCATTCGTCGGCGGTCCCCACCCGGCCCATCGGGATGACGTTCTTGAACCCTTCCATCATCTGCGGCGTCGAATAGCGCTCGTGGAAAGGCGTGGCGATCACGCCGGGCGAAACGGCGTTGACCCGGATGCGATCGGGGATCAGTTCCTTGGCCAGGCCGCGCGTCGCCGTGCTGACGAAACCCTTGGCGCCGGCGTAGAGGACCGAGCCCGGTCCGCCGCCGTGACGGGCGGCAATCGATGTCACGTTGACGATGCTGCCGCCCTGGCCGCGCGAGCGCATGGCTGGCACCACCGCGCGGCAGAAGGCCAGCATCGACAGGGCGTTCAGGTGCAGCACCTCGTCGAAGAGCTCGTCCGTGAATTCGGTGATCGGCACCCGTTGCACCAGGCCGCCGGCGTTGTTGATCAGCACGTCGATCTGGCCGAAGGCTTGCAGCACCTGGGCCACGGCCTGCCGGATCGCCGAGCTGTCGCGGGCGTCGGCCCTGACCAATAGCGCCTGGCCGCCGGCGGCTTTGATGTCGGCTGCGACCTGCTCGGCGGGGCCCTGCGACTGGTTGTAGTGAACAGCGACTTTCATGCCCTGGGCACCGAGGGCGCGGGCTACCGCCGCGCCGATGCCGGTGCTGGCGCCGGTGACCAGCGCGACTTTTCCGCGCAGGTCGGGCACCGCGAGGGCGGAGAGGGAGGACGAAAGAGAGGCGGACGGCATAAGGAACTCCTGTGGCGAAGCGGTTGCGCCGCGGCGTGAACCGCCGGGCCGTGACAAAGACGATGCAAGATCCGAGAGGTTAAGGCAAAGCCGGCTCGTCAGGGTCCGGGCCAATTGATGGTCGCGCCGGCACCGCCTTGTTAGCGTTAACATAGAGGCCGATGGCCCCCACGATCGCCCTGCGTCCGACCCGCCGTGCCCGCCGCAAGGGTTCGGGCGGCATCACGCTCAGCGATGTCGCCCGGCTGGCCGGCGTTTCGGCGATCACGATCTCACGCGCGCTCAACACGCCCGACCGGGTTTCGCCCGACACGCTGGAGCGCGTGCGCGCCGCCGTCGCCCGGACCGGCTACGTCCCCAACCTGCTGGCCGGCGCGCTGGCGTCCAACCGGACCCGCCTGGTGGCTGCGCTGATCCCGACCATCGCCGGCTCGGTGTTCCTGGAGACCGTGCAGGCCCTGACCGATACGCTCGCGGCCAGGAACTACCAATTGATGCTGGGACAAAGCGGTTATTCGGGCTCGCGCGAGGACGCGCTCCTCGACGCGATCGTCGGCCGCCGGCCCGACGGCATCGTGCTGACCGGCATCATGCACTCGGCGCAGGGCCGCCGACGCCTGCTGGCCTCGGGCATCCCGGTGGTGGAGACGTGGGACCTGACCCCGACGCCGATCGATATGCTGGTGGGCTTTTCCCACGAGAAGGTGGGCGCGCAGGCGGCGCAGTGGCTGCACGACCGCGGTTACCGGCACCCGGCCATCGTCACGGCCGGCGACGCCCGTGCCACCTTGCGCCGCGCCGGTTTCGAAGCGCGGTTGCGCGAGCTCGGCGTGCGCCGTGTTCCGGCCTGCGTGGTGGAGTCGCCCAGCACCCTGGGCAACGGTCGGGTGGGGCTGCTGGAAGTGCTCGCTGCCGAAGCCCGGGTCGATGCGATCTTCTGCAGCTCCGACGTGCTGGCCCACGGCGCCATCATCGAAGCCCAGGCCCAGGGTCTGGCGGTGCCCGGCGAGCTGGCGGTCATGGGTTTCGGCAACCTCGGCTTCTCCGGCGACACCCACCCGGCGTTGACGACCGTGCACATCGACGGCGCCGCCATCGGCACCCACGCCGCCAACTTCATCATCGACCGGGTCGAAGGCCGCGACCCGGGCCCCAAGGTGCGCGATATCGGCTTTTCCATCGTCGAGCGGGCCAGCGCTTAGTGCACCCTCGCACTGAGCCTTCGCGCCCGCGCCTTTGCAGAGGAGATGTTGGCGTTCCGCCGTGTGCGTGCCATCCCCATTGCTTATCGCGTCAGGCGGTGCCCGGCGGGGGCGATTTCTGTGGCGGCTGTGGTGCTTGGCCCGGGGGTCGGCGCGCGTAGCGCGCTTCGTGAACTGGCTCGCCGCGGCTGTTCGAACGCAGCTCGCCTTCAGCGAGCGCAGTGAGTTCTGCGGCGCGACCTCCGGGCCAAGCAGCGCAGCGAAGTCCGCGCGCAGCGCGGGCCGTCACAGTATGAGCCCCTGCCGGGCACCGCCTGACGCGACGCGCGGTCGTCGCATAAACGCCATGGCGTTGACCGCCGCCCCGATCTGCATTACATTTCGACCTGTTGTTAGCGCTAACATCGAGAACCGAAAATGACCCAATCGCCGCCGCGCAAGAAACCCGAGCAACTCCGCTCGCATCGCTGGTACGGGGTCAAGGACATGCGGTCCTTCGGCCATCGCTCGCGCACTTCGCAGATGGGTTTTCATCGCAGCGACTACGCCGGCAAGCCGGTGATCGCCATCATCAACACCTGGAGCGACATCAATCCCTGCCACAGCCACTTCAAGCAGCGGGTGGAAGAAGTCAAGCGCGGCATCTGGCAGGCCGGCGGCTTCCCGGTGGAGATGCCGGCGATCTCGCTGTCCGAGCCGTTCCAGAAGCCGACCACCATGCTGTACCGCAACCTGCTGGCGATGGAGTGCGAGGAACTGCTGCGCTCCTACCCGGCCGACGGCTGCGTGCTGATGGGCGGCTGCGACAAGACGACGCCGGCGCTGGTGATGGGTGCGATCTCCATGAACCTGCCGGCCATCTTCATGCCGGCCGGGCCGATGCTGCGCGGCGACTACAAGGGCCAATTCCTCGGCTCCGGCTCCGACACCTGGAAATACTGGGCCGAACTGCGCGCCGGCAACATCGACGAGCAGGACTGGCAGGAGGTGGAGGACGGCATTGCCCGCTCCCCCGGCCATTGCATGACCATGGGCACGGCCAGCACCATGACCAGCGCTACCGAAGTGCTGGGGCTGACCCTGCCGGGCGCGGCCTCGATTCCGGCGCCCGATTCGCGCCACGCGCAGATGGCCACGCTGACCGGCAAGCGGATCGTCGACATGGTGTGGGAGGACTTGAAACCATCCGACATCCTGACGCCGGCTTCCTTCGACAACGCTGTGACGGCGGTGCTGGGATTGGGCGGTTCCACCAATGCCATCGTCCACCTGATCGCGATGGCGCGGCGCGCCGGCATTGCTCTGGACATCCATCGCTTCGACGCGCTGGCGCGCAGGACGCCGGTGCTGGCCAACCTGAGGCCCAGCGGCAAGTATTTGATGGAAGACTTCTTCTACGCCGGCGGCCTGCGCGCTTTCCTCACGCAGCTGGGCGATCTGATCGATCTGTCGCAACGGACCTGCAACGGCCAGACGCTGGGCGCCAATATCGCGAATGCGAAGGTCTGCAACGACGACGTGATCCGGCCGCGCGGCAATCCGCTGGTGGCCAACTCGGGGCTGGCGGTGCTGACCGGCAACCTGGCGCCCGGCGGCGCAATCATCAAGCCGGCGGCGATGGAGCCGCAGTTGCGCAAGCACCGCGGACCGGCCGTGGTGTTCAAGGATTACAACGAGATGGCTGCGCGCATCGACGACCCGGCCCTGGAAGTCACCAAGGACAGCGTGATCGTGCTGCAAAGCGCCGGCCCGCAGGGCGCGCCCGGCATGCCAGAGTGGGGCCAGTTGCCGATCCCGCAGAAATTGCTGAAGCAGGGCGTGCGCGACATGCTGCGCATCAGCGACGCGCGCATGAGCGGCACCAGCTATGGCGCCTGCGTGCTGCACGTCACGCCCGAGTCGCACGTGGGCGGCCCGCTGGCGCTGGTGCGCGAGGGCGACCTGATCGAGCTCGATGTGGATGCGCGCAGCATCAACCTGCTGGTCGCGGCCGACGAACTGGCCCGGCGCAAGGCCGCATGGCAGGCACCGGCGCCCAAATTCACGCGCGGCTACGGCGTGCTCTACCTGAAGCACATCCAGCAGGCCGACACCGGCTGCGACTTCGATTTCCTGGAAACCGAAAAGTTGCCCGGCGCAGCCGGCGGCGAGCCCGAAATCCACTGACGCGAAAAGCTGTGACGCATATGAAACATCGAGTGCTCCAGAATGGCCGCCTCCTGGCGAGCGTCGAAACCGCGCTGGCCGGGCGGTATGACCTGCATCCCCTGTGGCGCGAAGCCGACCCGCAGGCTTTCCTGGCGCGTCATGGCGGCGAGTTCACGGGGTATGTTTCCTCTGCCCGCTACGGTGCCGATGCAGCGATGATTGCCGCGCTGCCGCAATTGCGCGTGATCTCCATCTTCGGCGTGGGACTGGATGCCGTCGACCTCGAAGCCGCGCGAGCGCGCGGCATCGCCGTCGGCTTCACCCCCGACGTGCTCAACGATTGCGTGGCCGACACGGCCATGCTGCTGCTGCTGGACGCCGCGCGCGGCGGCAGCGCGGCGGACCGCTTCGTGCGGCGCGGCGACTGGCTCAAGGGCCAGTTTCCGCTGGCCGCCAGCGTGAGCCACAAGCGGCTGGGCATCCTGGGACTGGGACGGATCGGCCGCGCCATCGCACGCCGCGCGGCCGGTTTCGACATGGAGATCCGCTATTACAACCGGCGGCCGCTGACCGATGTCCCTTACGGCTACGTGCCCTCTGCGCTCGAGCTGGCGCTATGGGCCGACTTCCTGGTCGTGGCCAGCGCCGGGGGCGTGCAAACCCGCGGCATGGTCTCGGCCGAAATCCTCGATGCGCTGGGCCCCGAAGGCTTCCTGGTCAATATCGCCCGCGGCAGCGTCGTCGACGAGCAGGCGCTGGTGCAGGCGCTGGTGCAAGAGCGCATCGCCGGCGCCGGGCTGGACGTGTACGAAGACGAGCCGAATGTCCCGCCCGCTCTCTTCGCGCTGGACAACGTCGTTTTGCTGCCGCACGTGGCGAGCGCCACCCGCGAGACCCGCCAGGCCATGGCCGACCTGGTGCTGGACAACCTGGTGTCCTTCTTCGCGACCGGCGCCGTGAAAGTGTCTGCACTTTAGTTCCAAACGGCAGACCGTTCGCGCCGAACTGGCGTGGCGGCGAAGCCGGCGCAAGGCCGCGCGACGCGGCTTTTGCAACGTGCGCGCAACACATCTGCAAAAGAAATGCGCCGTTTGTCCAGCAGCGTTTCCCCTAGAAACTTCAGGGGCGGATTCTCATCTATCGTAGACCTACCGTGAAAGCAGAAGTTCGCCTACAACTCGTGACGTCTCGCACAAGCAATCGCGCGTTACGTTAAAGTGGGAAAACGAGCAGTTGGTCACTGCGGTCCTCTGTCTGCCACGGTATGCAAGGAGGTTCCATGGATGTAGTCCGAAATTTTCTGACGCGTTACGAACAGACACGTGAGGAAGAGCTGTCGCTCGAGGAATACCTCGACCTCTGCAAACGCGATCCGATCGCCTACGCAACCGCGGCCGAGCGCATGCTGGCCGCCATCGGCGAGCCCGAGGTGATCGACACCCGGCATGACCCGCGCCTGTCGCGCATCTTCGGCAACAAGATGGTCCGCATCTATCCTGCGTTCAAGGATTTTTACGGGCTGGAGGAGCCGATCGAGCAGGTGGTCGCGTGCTTCCGCCACGCGGCCCAGGGCCTGGAAGAGAAGAAGCAGATCCTGTATCTGCTGGGGCCCGTGGGCGGCGGCAAGTCGTCCATTGCCGAGCGCCTCAAGTCGCTGATGGAGCAGGTGCCGTTCTACGCCCTGAAGGGTTCGCCGGTGAATGAGTCGCCGCTCGGGCTGTTCAACAATGCCGAGGACGTGCCGTTGCTGGAGCAGCAATACGGGATCGCGCCGCGCTACCTGCAGCGCATCATGTCGCCGTGGGCGGTGAAGCGGCTGGAGGAATTCGGCGGCGACATCCGCAAGTTCCGGGTCGTCAAGCGCTTCCCGTCCATCCTCAAGCAGTGCGGGATCGCCAAGACCGAGCCGGGTGACGAGAACAACCAGGACATCTCCTCGCTGGTCGGCAAGATCGACATCCGCAAGCTCGAGACCTTCGCCCAGGACGATCCGGACGCCTACAGCTATTCGGGCGGCCTGTGCCTGGCCAACCAGGGCCTGCTGGAATTCGTCGAGATGTTCAAGGCGCCGATCAAGGTGCTGCACCCGCTGCTGACGGCCACGCAGGAGGGCAACTTCAAGGGCACGGAAGGTTTCGGCGCGATCCCGTTCGACGGCATCGTGATGGCGCACTCTAACGAAAGCGAGTGGAAAGCCTTCAAGAACAACAAGAACAACGAAGCGTTTCTGGACCGGATCTACATCGTCAAGGTGCCGTACTGCCTGCGCGTGACCGAAGAGATGAAGATCTACGAGAAGCTGATCCGCAACTCGTCGCTCAAGGACGCAGTGTGCGCGCCGGGCACGCTCAGGATGATGGCCCAGTTCTCGGTGCTGACCCGGCTGAAGGAGCCCGAGAACTCCAGCATCTTCAGCAAGATGCAGATCTACGACGGCGACAACCTGAAGGACACCGACCCCAAGGCCAAGAGCTACCAGGAGTACCGCGATTACGCGGGCGTGGACGAGGGCATGACCGGCGTGTCGACGCGCTTCGCTTTCAAGATCATCTCGAAGGTGTTCAATTTCGACTCGACCGAGATCGCCGCCAACCCGGTGCACCTGATGTACGTGCTGGAGCAGCAGATCGAGCGCGAGCAGTTCGCGCCCGAGATCGAGCAGAAATACCTGACCTACATCAAGGAGCACCTGTCGGCGCGCTACGCGGAATTCATCGGCAAGGAGATCCAGACCGCCTACCTCGAATCCTATTCCGAGTACGGCCAGAACATCTTCGACCGCTACGTGACCTACGCCGACTTCTGGATCCAGGACCAGGAATTCCGCGACACCGACACCGGCGAGATCTTCGACCGCTCGGCGCTCAACGCCGAACTGGAAAAGATCGAAAAGCCCGCCGGGCTGTCCAATCCCAAGGACTTCCGCAACGAGATCGTCAACTTCGTGCTGCGGGCCCGCGCCAGCAACGCCGGCAAGAACCCGGTGTGGACCAGCTACGAGAAGCTGCGCACGGTGATCGAGAAGAAGATGTTCTCCAACACCGAAGACCTGCTGCCGGTGATATCTTTCAATGCCAAGGCCAGCGCGGACGAGCAGAAGAAGCACGAGGACTTCGTCAACCGCATGGTCGAGAAGGGCTACACGCACCGGCAGGTCCGCCTGCTGTGCGAGTGGTACCTGCGCGTTCGCAAGAGTTCCTGAAGAAATTGGCCCACCCCGAAGCGCCTCCGGCGCCTCCCCTCAAGGGGCGCCACCAGCGGACCGGCAAAGCCGGTTCCGCGGTGGCCGCGCGAACATAGGAATCCAGGGCCGTGACTTCCTCCAACATCAAGCCGGAACGGGCCATGCTGCATCAGGTCATCGACCGCCGGCTGTCGGGAAAGAACAAGTCCATCGGCAACCGGGAGCGCTTCCTGCGGCGCTATCGCGACCAGATCCGCGAGGCGGTGCGCAAGGCCGTGGGCGACCGCAGCATCCATGACATCGAGAAAGGCACCGACATCTCGCTGCCCAAGCGCGACGTCTCGGAGCCGGTGTTCAGCCACGGCCCGGGCGGAACCCGCGAGATGGTCCACCCCGGCAACCAGGAATACGTGCGCGGCGACCGCATTCCCCGCCCCGAAGGCGGTGGTGGCGGCGGCAATGGCAGCGGCGCGTCGCCGGACGGCAGCGGGGAGGACGATTTCGTCTTTCGCATCACCCGCGAAGAGTTCATGAACTACTTCTTCGACGACCTGGCGCTGCCGCGGCTGATCCGCACGCAGTTGCTGGCCGACGCGCCGGAGTGGAAGACAAGGCGGGCCGGATTCGTTTCCCAGGGCAACCCGACCAGCCTGCACGTGGTGCGGTCGATGCGCGTGGCGCTGGGCCGGCGCATCGCGATGGGCGGCGACGCCCGCATCGAGCTGCGCAAGCTCGAAGAATACCTGCGGCAGCTGGAAAAGCACGACCACACTCCGCCCGCCGAAATCGCGGCGGTGAAGGCCGAGATCGAGGTCCTGCGCACGCGGCTCAAGCGGGTGCCGTTTCTCGATCCGTTCGACCTGCGCTACCGCAATCGCGTGCGCGAGCCGCTGCCCACCAGCAAGGCCGCCATGTTCTGCCTGATGGACGTCTCCGGTTCCATGGACGAGGCCCGCAAGGACCTGGCGAAGCGCTTCTTCATCCTGCTGTACCTGTTCCTGACCCGTCACTACCAGCAGACGGACGTGATCTTCATCCGCCACCACACGCAGGCGGCCGAGGTGACCGAAGACGAGTTTTTCCACGCGACGGAGAGCGGTGGCACGGTGGTTTCCAGCGCGCTGACGCTCATGCACGAGATCATCCGCGAGCGTTATATGGGCAGCGAATGGAACATCTACGGCGCCCAGGCGTCGGATGGCGACAACTGGCAGCAGGACTCGTCCAAGTGCCGCGAGCTGCTGGATGTCAAGCTGCTGCCGCTGTGCCGCTATTTCGCCTACGTGCAGGTGGCCGACGAGGACCAGAACCTGTGGGAGGAGTACACCCGAGTGCGCGACGCCAACCCGCACTTCGCGATGCAGAAGATCGTCACGCCGGCGCAGATCTTCCCGGTCTTCCGCGACCTGTTCAAGAAGAGTGTGAACCCATGATCTCGTTGGACGACAAGCCCCTCGCCCGCAAGCGCCTGCCCAGCCCCTCGGACTGGACCTTCGAGCTGATCGAAACCTATTTCGAGGAGATCAAGCGCACGGCCCATCGCTTCGGCCTGGACACCTATCCGGTGCAGCTCGAGCTGATCTCGGCCGAGCAGATGCTCGATGCCTATGCCTCGGTCGGCATGCCGGTGAACTACCGGCACTGGTCGTTCGGCAAGCAGTTCATCGCCAGCGAGAAGAACTACCGGCGCGGCCACATGGGCCTGGCGTACGAGATCGTGATCAATTCCGATCCCTGCATCGCCTACCTGATGGAAGAGAACACCATGCCGATGCAGGCGCTGGTGATGGCGCATGCCTGTTTCGGACACAACTCGTTCTTCAAGGGCAACTACCTGTTCCGTATGTGGACGGATGCCAGCTCCATCGTCGACTACCTGGTCTACGCCAAGGACTACATCGGCGAGTGCGAGGAGCGGCACGGCGTGGACGCGGTGGAAGAGGTGCTGGATTGCTGCCATGCGCTCATGCATTACGGGGTGGACCGCTACCGGCGGCCCCAGAAGATCTCGATGGTGGAAGAGGAAATCCGCCGCAAGGACCGGGAGGCGTACCTGCAGCAGCAGGTCAACGACATGTGGCGCACGCTGCCCCGGGCCGCCGGCAAGCAGTCGAAGAAGGAGCACCGGCGCTTTCCCGAGGAGCCGCAGGAGAACATCCTGTACTTCATCGAGAAAAATGCCCCTTTGCTCGAGCCCTGGCAGCGCGAGATCGTCCGTATCGTGCGCAAGGTGGCCCAGTACTTCTATCCGCAGCGCCAGACCCAGGTCATGAACGAGGGCTGGGCGACCTTCTGGCACTACACCCTGCTCAACGACATGTACGACCAGGGGCTGTTGGCGGACGGGTTCATGATCGAATGCCTCAGCTCGCACACCAACGTGGTGTTCCAGCCGCCGGTGACCCACCCGGCCTACAGCGGGATCAATCCGTATGCGTTGGGATTCGGCATGTTCACGGATCTCAGGCGCATCTGCGAGAAGCCGACCGACGAGGACCGCCAGTGGTTCCCCGAGATCGCCGGCTCGGAATGGCACAAGACGCTCGACTACGCCATGCGCCACTTCAAGGACGAGAGCTTCATCGGCCAGTACCTGTCGCCGCATCTGATGCGGGAGTTGCGGCTGTTCGCCGTGGTGGACGATGCGAGCCGCAAGGAGCTGGAAGTCTCGGCGATCCACGACGATGCCGGCTATCGCCGGGTGCGCGAATCGCTGTCGCGCCAGCACGACCTCAACTGGCGCGAGCCCAACATCCAGGTCTGGAACGTCAACCTGCGAGGCGACCGTTCGCTCACCTTGCGCCATACGCGCAACAACGACCGTCCGCTGGACAACGGCGCGGAAGAGGTTGTCAAGCACGTGGCCCGGCTGTGGGGCTTCCCGGTCCGGCTGGAAAGCGTGGACGCCCATGACCGCGTGCTGCAGCACTGGGAAGTGACCCCGCCACCGCAGCATCACTGAGCCGGCTCGAACTCGCTGTCGCTCCCGACACCCCCGCGTCGCTTCACCAAGGACGGCGGCAACGCGCCGGCCACCGGTGGCACCTCAACCGATCAGATGTGGCAACCACGTGGCGATCGGCGGGAACCAGAACACCGCTGCCAGCAGCACCAGGCTCATGACAAGGTAGGGAATCACGGCCCGAAAGATGTGCGCCATCGTCACTTCGGGCGGAGCAACACCTCGCATCGTCATCAGCAAGAGGCCGTGCGGAGGCAGCAACAAGCCCAGTTGCATGCAGATCAGGAACATGACGCCGAACCAGATCGGGTCGATGGCCAGAGTCTGCACGATGGGCATGAAGATCGGCAGCGTGATCATCATCATGCTGACCTGGTCGACGAAGACGCCCAGGAAGATCAGCATGAGCATCATGCCGGTGACCACCATCGGTGTCGACAAGCCCTGGCCCGTGATCACCTGGACCAGCCCATTGCTGGCGCCGGAGAACGACAGGATCTGGGCGAATGAGGTGGCGCCGAGGATGATGAACAGGATCATCCCGGAGACGCCCGCCGTGCCCTGGAGCGCCTTGAGCAGCGCTTGCCGCGTGAGGGCGCGGTACAGCGCCGCCAGCACCATGGTGGCGAAAGCGCCCAGCGCCGCGCACTCGGTGGGCGTGGCCCAGCCGTCGGCGAGCGCGCCGACCACGATGCCGAAGATCGACAGTGTGGGCAGGACATAGGCAAAGAACGGCTGCCAGCGCGAGAACCCGCGGTGGCCGGTGCCGGTGTCGTCCGGCGGAGCCAGCTTGGGATTGATGCGCACGCTGATGACGATCCAGATCACGAAGGCCACCGCCAGCACCACGCCGGGCAGGACGCCACCGACCAGCAGCTTGGAGATCGAGATGCCCGACAGCGAGCCGAGCAGCACCGTCAGGGCCGACGGCGGAATCAGCATGTCCACGGCGCCGATGGCCATGATCGGGCCGGTGGCGAGCACCGGATGATAGCCGCGGGCCAGCATCACCGGCAGCATCAGCGAACCCAGCATGGCGGTGGTGGCGATGGTGGAGCCCGAGATGGCCGAGAACACGGTGCCCGCCACGACGGCCACCACGGCCAGCCGGCCGGGCACCTGGCGGATCAGGCGCTCGATCCCCTCGATCACTTTGAGCGCCAGGCCGGTATGGAACAGCACTTCCCCCATCAGCACGAACAGCGGGATCGGCGTCAGCGAGAAGGCCGCGATCGAGCTGACGCTGCTGCGCGCGAGCTGGACCAGGCCGGGCTCGCCGCCCATGTACAGCCAGGCGCCGACGATGTTGATGGTGATGAAGGTCAGCGCCACCGGCATCCCGATGAACAGCAGCGCCGTGGAGCCGCCCAGCATCAACCAGGCTGCGATGCCCCAGTCGCTCATGACGCGCTCACGGCGTCGCGGCGCGGGCCGCGTTCGCCACCGGCCAGGCGGATCATGCGAAAGATCATTTCGATCGACAGCAGCACGAACACCAGGGGCAGAGGTGCCAACGCCCACCATTCGGGAGTGATCAGGGTCTTGATGTTCACCGCACCGGAGGAATAGCTGGACCACGCGGCCTGGGCTCCATACCTGGCGATCACGCAGCAGCAGGCCAGCCCCAGCACGTCGGCTATCCATTCCAGATGCCATGCCAGCCGCGGCGGCAAGACCTGCAACAGGATGTCGACGCGGATGTGCTGACCCTGGCGCAGCAGCCAGGGCGCCACGCACATGGTCAGCAGGTAGAGCATGAGCTCGGAGATCTCGTTGCTCCAGGCCAGGCCTTGCGGCCATCCGCGCAGCGCGAAGTTGCGCAACGCCACGTCGGCAACGATGATCATCATCATCGCGAACAGGATGGCGCAACCCAGCAGGGCCAGGCCGGCCAGGAGCCGGCCGTAGGCCCGGGAAAACCGGGCTATCACTTCGAGAACAGGGGCTTGAAGCGCGCGGCCACCTCGGGACTCTGCTTCATGGCGCTGGCCCAGGCCACTTCATAGGCCTTGGCGCGGAAGGCCTTGCCGGTCGCGCCATCGAACTTGATGGTCTCGATGCCGGCTTTTGCCTGGCGCGCGATTTCATCGGTGGTGTACTGGGCCCAGAAGGTGTTCTGGGCTTCGAGCACCAGCAGCTGCTTTTGCAGATAGTTGCGCTGCGCGTCGCTGAGCTTCTTGTAGGCCGGCAGGTTCATGGTCAGCGACACCTCGGCGTCGTAGAAGCCCGGGTCGATGCGGTACTTGGTCTTCTCCTGCCAGTTCAGGTCGAAGATGCCGCCGATCGGCCAGCCATAGCCGTCCACCACGCCGCGCTCCAGCGCCGTGTACACCTCGCCGGGCGGCGTGGTGATGACGTTGGCGTTCAGCGCCTGGAAGAAATCGCGGTAGACCGGCGTGATGCGGATCTTCTGGCCCGTCAGGTCCGGCTTGTCGACTTTCTTGTTGGTGTAGATGTGGAACGGCTGGTTCTCCACCATGCGCGCCAGGTACTGCGTGTTCCCCTTCTCGTTCCAGACCTTGTTGATGGCATCGAAGGCGCCGTTCCTGCGCTGTTCGGCCACCGGAATCTCGGTCAGCTTGAGGAAATCGGCTTCCGGCATGACGTTGGTGTAGAAAGCGCCGGTGCTCAGGGCCATGTCGACCACGCCGGTCTTCACGGCGTTGCCCGCCTCGAACGGGGGAATGGCCTTGGGCCCGCCGATGAAGTTGATTTGCAGCACGCCCTTGCCTTCGGCATTGAACTTCTGGATCCATGGCAGCATGTGCTGCACGTAGATGCCGTTCTCGGCGAAAGCGCTGACCAGCCGCAACGTCGTCTCCTGGGCACTGGCGGCGCAGGCAAAGCCCGCGGCGACCAACACGGCAGCGGCCGATCTCGGGATTCTCATGTTCATGCGGGATGTCTCCAATTGTTCGGTTGAACATAAGCCGTCACAGGAGGCGCGTCAATCCATGCAGACGCCATGTTCGATCGATCAATGCCGCGAAAGACATCAGTTCGCCGGCCAGAGCGCTGGCCATCACCGTGGGTGGACTGGCCAGCCAGACCTGGCCCGGCCCCGAGCGGCCGGCGAAATTGCGGTTGATGGCGCTGACCGTGACCTGGGATGCCTCGCTCGAGGAGCCGGGCCCGCAATTGGCGCAGGCGCCGCACGAGGGCTGGAGGATGCGCGCGCCCACGGCCTCAAACGTCTTGTGGTAGCCGCGCGCAACGCAGTAGTCGCGCACGGCGGTGGTGCCGTACTGCAGATAGAGTTTCACCGACGGCGCGACCCGCAGGCCCTGTGCCAGGCCCCAGGCCAGAACCTCGTGATAGTGGTCGAAGTCTTCCCGCTTGCCGGCCGTGCACGAGCCGCCGTAGGCGATGTCGATCCTGACCGGGTGCTCGATCCGGTCCAACGGCAGGCCATTGCCCGGGTCGCCCGGTGCCGCGACCATAGTGCCGAGAGCGCCGCAGTCGACGCGAAGGGTCTGCGCGTAGGGCGCGCCAGGGTCGCTGCACATCCACGGCTCGATGATGAAGGCGGTGCCGCGGCGCTCCTTGAGAAAGTGCACCGTTTCCGCGTCCGGCGCGACGATGCCGGTGAGCCCGCCGAGCTCCGCCGTCATGTTGGTGAGCGTGGCCCGCTCGTCGGTCGACAGCGTGGCCACGGCCGGTCCGGCGAATTCGAACACCTTGCCGACGCCGGAGCCGGCGCGGATTTCCGGCAGCGCCAGCAGGTGCAGCGCGATGTCCTTGGCCGTGACGCCGACGGGAACCTTGCCTTCGAGTTCGATGCGCAGCGTCTGCGGAATGGTCATCCGCACTGCGCCGGTCACGAAGGCATTGGCCATGTCGGTGGTGCCCACGCCGAATGCCGCGCAGCCCAGGGCGCCGCTGTGCGGGGTGTGCGAATCGGTGCCGGCCACGAGCTGGCCGGGCAGCGCATAGCGCTCGGCCATCATGGCGTGCGAGATCCCGGCCACATTGCTGCCATCGTCCGCCGCTGCTTCTTGGTCCGTGAGCGTGCGGTGCATGCGCAGGCCGTTGGCGCCGGCGAAGTCCCGCTGCGCCTGTCGCATTGCGTGCATGTTGGCGACCAGGCCGGCACGCAGATGCGCCGGGCTCTGGTCAACGTAGGACGTGTGGTCCTCGAACACGACGATGGATTCCGGCTCGCGAAGACCCAATCGCTTGCCGAAGCTGCTGTGCAGCATGTGCGCAGCCATCCCGGCGTAGTACTCGTGGATGAAACGCCAGTCGGCCCGCACGAACGCGCCTTCGCCCGGCGCCGGATGGGATGCCGTGACCGGCGTCGCCAGCGCATGGCGGGCAATGATCTTTTCGAAAAGCGTCCGGGGTCCGGTGGTTTCGGGTTCCGGCGCGGCGCGGGCGTTGCGCAGGTGCCGCTGTCCGAATTGCAGCAGCCCGCCGCTGCGCAGGATGGCTGCGGCCAGTTCATCGCGGCCCGTCAGCAGTTCTTCGATGGCGAGGGCCTCGCCGCGCCGGACGCGATCGAGAAGGCCGAAATCGGTGGATGTGAACAGGCCGATGTTGTCGGCGTTCTGGCGGTAGATGCGCTCGAAACTGCGCGCGATCACCAGCCGGATGCCCGCCAGCTTCTCGGCCGCGGGGCTGTGTTCGCGCGAGGAACCCTTGCCGTAACGCCCGCCCGCGACGGTGACGGCAAAACCGCCGGCCTGGACGGCGCCCGCTGCGATCGGCAGCGCGCCGCCCACCTTGAACCCGGTGTAGGGGAACCGCGCCAGCGTGTCGTCGTAGTGCGACATGATGGCCACGGGCGTGATCTCGTCGGTCGAGACATCGTCGCGCAGGGCGCCGGCGCCGGCGCCGGCCAGGGTCAGCTGGTGGCCTGCCATCTGCTCGCGCATCGAGGCCAGGTCTTCGCACAGGAAAAGGACGCGGGGGCTGGGGCCCAGGTCAAGCGCGGGGAGGGCGCTCATGTCGCGGTGCCGCCGCGGCCGGCCAGGTGATCGGCCAGCAATTGCGCGGCGGGGGAAAGGCCGTCGCCACCGCGGTAACAGATGATGAAGCGGCGGCGGGCCCAAGGCTCGGCCAGCGGGATGATCTTGAGTCCGTAGGCCTGGGCGTAGATGTCGGCCACTTCGCGCGGCACCAGGCTGATCGCCAGCCCGGCGCGCACGACGCGCAGCGCCGCCTCGAAATTGGTGACGATCACGCGGTAGGTCAACGGCCGGCCGAGCTGGGCGGCCTCGCGCTGGAGCATGACCTGCACGGCGCTGGTGACGGGCATGCTCACGTGCTCGAAGTCCAGCGTCTGCTCGAAGCGCACGCGCTTGCGACCGGCCAGCGGGTGCCCGGGTGGCACCACCACGCAGAGGTTGTCGTGCCGGTAGGGGCGCGAGCGCAGCGGACCCAGATCGGCGGCGTCCCAGCAGACGCCGAGCGAGGCTGTGCCGTCGCGGATGCCGCGCACCACCTCCGGGCTGATCCGCTCCTCCATGTCGACCTGGATGTTCTGGTGCGCCGGCAGCTTCAGGAAGGCCGCCACGTCGTCGGCCAGCGATTCAGCCATGGCCGAGGCGGAAGCCAGGATGCGGACCTGTCCGCGCACCCCGGCGGCGTAGCCCTGCATGTCGCGCTCGATGCGTGCCGTGCTCGACAGGATGGCACGCGCGTGTTCCAGCAGGGATTGCCCGGCCGGCGTTGCAACGACGCCGTGGCGCTTGCGCAGCAGCAGGGCAGTGCCGACGGTCTGTTCCAGCTGGGCGAGGCGTTTGCTGATGGCCGAGGCGACGATGTTCGCCTGCTCGCCGGCGCGGGCGATGTTCCCCGTTTCGCAGACGGTGACGAACAGCCGCAGCGTGGTGAGGTCGAGGTCGCGCATGGCGTCAGGCATTCCCAACTGGAATCACAGCGCTGACAAAATAGACGTTCAATGGCATTCTGGAAATTCTAAACTCGTCTCTCGCCGTCACGATCCCCGGAGACCCAATTGACCCTCTCATCCCCGCGCGCCTTGCCGCGACAGGCCGTCATTCGCGAAGTCGGTCCGCGCGACGGACTGCAAAGCATTGCCGCCGTCCTGCCGACCGCGGAGAAACTGGAATGGATTCGCGAGGCCTACGAAACGGGCCAACGCGAAATCGAGGTCGGATCGTTCGTGCCGCCCCGGCTGATGCCGCAACTGGCCGACACCGCGCAGGTGCTGGAATTCGCCAAGACCTTGCCGGGGCTGAAGGCTTCGGTGCTGGTGCCCAACCTCAAGGGCGCCGAGCGGGCCATCGCGGCCGAAGCCGATCTGATGCTGGTGCCGCTGTCGGCCAGCCATGCGCACAGCCTGGCCAACCTGCGCAAATCGCCCGACGAAGTCGTCGCAGAGATCGGCCGCATCCGTGCCGCGCGTGACGCATCCGGCTCGCGCACCCTGCTGGAGGTCGGCATCAGCACGGCCTTCGGCTGCACGATCCAGGGGCGCGTCGAGCCGGCGGAAGTGCTGCGCCTCGTCAAGGCCGTGCTGGACGCAGGCGCCGACCGGGTGGGACTGGCCGATACCGTGGGCTACGCCGACCCGGCCACGGTGCGCCAGCTGTTCGAGTTGATCCTGCCGGTTGCCGGCGACAAGCTCAATTGCGGCCACTTCCACGACACCCGCGGCCTCGGCCTGGCCAATGTCTACGCCGCGCTGGAGCTGGGCATCACCCGCTTCGACGCCTGCCTGGGCGGGATCGGCGGCTGTCCGCACGCGCCGGGCGCCAGCGGCAACGTGGCGACCGAAGACCTGGCCTACATGCTGGCCAGCATGGGCATGGCAACCGGCCAGGATTTCGAGAAGCTGCTGGCACTGCGCGGCAAGCTGGCGCGCTGGCTGGAGGGACAGACGCTGCACGGCACGCTTTGGCGCGCGGGGCTTCCCAGGACGATGTGCGACCTGAAGCAAGGTGTTCCGTCATGACCGGCACCCAACCGGTGCTGCCCCAACCCCTGACGGGCCTGCGCGTCGTCGAATTCACCCACATGGTGATGGGCCCGACCTGCGGCATGGTGCTGGCGGACATGGGCGCCGAAGTCATCAAGATCGAGCCGATCGACGGCGACCGCACCCGGCGGCTGCTGGGCGCCGGTGCCGGTTTCTTTCCCATGTTCAATCGCAACAAGAAGAGCATAGGCATCGACCTGCACAACGACGAGGGCGCCGAGGCGGCGCGCCGGCTGTCCGGCACGGCCGACGTCGTAGCCGAGAACTTCAAGCCCGGCACCATGGCTAAGTATGGGCTGGACTGCGAAAGCCTGAGCAAGGCCAATCCGCGCCTGATCTATGCCAGCCACAAGGGATTCCTGCCGGGGCCCTACGAACATCGCACGGCGCTCGACGAAGTGGTGCAGATGATGGGTGGCCTCGCCTACATGACCGGCCGTCCCGGCGACCCGCTGCGCGCCGGCACCAGCGTCAACGACATCATGGGTGGGCTGTTCGGCGCCATCGCCGTGCTGGGCGCATTGATCCAGCGGGGTATCACCGGCCGCGGCATGGAGGTGCAGAGCGCGCTGTACGAGAACAACGTGTTCCTGATGGGCCAGCACATGTTGCAGTTCGCCATGACGGGAAAGCACCCGGCGCCGATGCCGGCGCGCGACAACCCCTGGGCCGTGTACGACGTGTTCACCGTGAAGGACGGCGAGCAGATCTTCCTGGCCGCGGTGAGCGATCCGCAGTGGCTGGTTTTCTGCGACGTGCTGGGTTTTGTCGACCTGAAGGCCGAGCCGGAACTGGCCACCAACAACCAGCGCGTGACGCAGCGGCCGCGTTTGCTCAAGACCATCGCCGAGCGCATCGCGCACCGGTCGGCGGCCGAGTTGTCCGTGATCATGGAAAAGGCCGGCCTGCCCTTTGCCCCCATCCGCAAGCCGGAGGATCTTTACGACGACGAGCACCTGCTGGCCACGGGCGGCCTGGCCGACGTGCGCCTGCCCGACGGGCCCAAGGCCGGCCAGACCGTCAAGACCACGCTGTTCCCGATCACCATGGACGGCCAGCGCCTGCCGGTGCGGCTGCATCCGCCGCGCCTGGGCGAACACAGCCGCGAGCTGCTGGCCAGCGCCGGCTACGGCGAGCAGGAGATCGATGGCTTGCTGGCGCGGGCCGTGGTGGCCTGAGGCCTCTGCATCAACAACACAACGGAGACAAACCATGAAGAACCAAAGTGCAATCGTTTCGCGGCGCCGGGCGCTGACCTCGCTGGGCGGCATCGGTGTCGCGCTGACCGGGCTTGCCGGCGTACCCGCCTTCGCGCAGGGCGTGGACCGGCCGGTGCGTTTCATCCTGCCCGTGGCGACCGGCTCGGGTGTGGACACGATCACGCGGGCCGCGGGCCAGGCCCTCGCCAAGGCGCTGGGCCATCCGGTGGTGATCGAGAACCAGGCCGGCGCCGGCGGCGTGATCGGCACGTCGACCATGATCAAGTCGGCGCCCGACGGCTTTACGCTGAGCATCGTTTCGAACAACCACGTGATCTATCCGAGCGTATTGAAGTCGGTGCCGTTCGATCCGATCAACGACATCACGCCGATCATGGTGATAGGAACCACGCCGCTGGTGCTGGTTGTGAATCCCAAGGTGCCGGCCACCAATGCCAGGGAACTGATCGCGTTGCTCAAGGCCAGGCCCGACGGCTTGAACTACGCGTCGTCGGGCAATGGCACCATCCTGCACCTGGCAGCCGAAATGTTCATGGACGAGGCCGGCGTCAAGGCCAAGCACATCCCGTACAAGGGCGTCGGCCCCATGCTGGGCGATCTGATCGGCGGCCAGGTCGAGATCGGCGTGCTCGCGCTGCCGTCGGTGCAGTCACAGATCAAGAGCGGCATGTTGCGCGCGATCGGCACCGCCTCGGCGCAGCGCCTGCCGGCGGCGCCCGAGATCCCGACTTTCGTCGAGCAGGGCCTGCCCAACTATGTGATGGAAGGCTGGTTCGCCGTGGTGGGCCCCAAGGGCTTGCCGGCCGCCGACGTCAATCGCATTCACGATGCCTTCACGGTCGCCTTCAACACGCCCGAGGTGAAGGAGTCCATGGCCAAGCAGGGCAACACCATCACCATGAGCACACCGGAAGCGGCCCAGGCGTTCTTTCGCAGCGAGCTGGTCAAGTATGCGGCGCTGGTGAAGAAGGCCGGGCTCGAGCCGCAGTAGGTTTGGCGCTCCGGCTGGCCCCGACCCGCTGACCGGCCTGGACTGCGATGCCCTCGGCCAGGAGCAGGGCCGGCATCGTGCCTTCGATCTTCGGCGCCGGCAATGTCCGCGATCATTCCATCGTGATCACGGATTCCACAACTCAAGAACCGTCGACGGTGTGTGCCCGTGAACAAGTTCCTGACTCGCATTTCGTCGGGGCTGCAGTCATCGGAACTCGGCCAACGCCTGGCGCCCACGCCAGGGCTTCGGCGTCACCGTGGCGCCATGCCGACTGGTGCGCCGTCCGCACCTTCGAAACAAAATGGAACACAAAAGGGCATGGTTGTGACAAAGCTCATCAGCTCCACATGGGAAATCCTGAGTGAAATGGTCCGGCCGACCCACTGGGGACAGGCGTGTCCATGTTGGATTGAACAAGAGGAGGACCACCCATGAAGACAATTCCAAGGATCTCGGTTGTGTTGACAGGCTTGCTGCTTGCGGCGACTGTCGGCTATGCCCAGCCCGTACTGCGTGGCGCCGAGCAAACGCCGGCGGTGTATTCGGTGCACCTGCCCAGCCTGCGCGGCGCCATGGCGCAGACCGAGGGCATCGGCGCCGAGCACCGCGTTCGCGAGTTGAAGAAGATTCCGTTGGTGGATGCGCCGGGCCAGGCCACCGATCCGGTGGTGCAGTCCAGCGCGGGCACCGGCGCAGCGGTCACTGCGGGCCTGGGCTTCGACGGCATCGGCATCGGGCTTGGAAGTTACGCGGTTAACTACGCCCCGCCCGACACCACCGGTGCGGTGGGAGCCACCCAGTACGTGCAATGGGTCAACGTCAGCCTGGCGGTGTTCGACAAGGCCACCGGCGCGCTGACGTATGGTCCGGTGACTGGCAACACGCTGTTCCAGCCGCTGGGTGGCGCGTGCGCGACCCGCAATGACGGCGACCCGATCGTCCAGTACGACAAGGCCGCGAACCGGTGGGTGCTGTCGCAGTTCGCGGTGCCGGGCGGCAGCGCAGGCTATTGGCAATGCGTGGCCGTGTCGCAGACCTCGGACGCCACCGGAGCCTACAACCTGTACGCCTTCCAGTACCCGCAGTTCAATGATTACCCGAAGATGGGCGTGTGGTCCGACGGCTACTACGTGACCTTCAACATGTTCACCAGCACGTTCCAGGGTGCGCGGGTGTGTGCCTACGACCGTGCCAGCATGCTGGCGGGGCTGCCCGCCACGCAGCAGTGCTTCCAGCTGTCGTCCAGCTACGGCGGCCTGCTGCCGGCCGACATCGACGGCGCCACGGCGCCGCCGGCCGGATCGCCCAATTACCTCGTCAGCCGGCTGTCCGGCTCCAGTACGCTGGGCCTGTGGAAGTTCCACGTGGACTGGAGCAATGCCGGCAACACCACGCTGGCCGGCCCCACGCAAGTCCCGGTGGCGGCATACAACGCGGCTTGTGGTGGCGGCACCTGCGTGCCCCAGCCCGGTACCAGCCAGAAGCTCGATTCGCTGGCCGACCGCCTGATGTTCCGTCTGGCGTACCGCAACATCGGCGGCGTCGAGCGCATGGTCGTGAACCATGCCGTGCAGGTGAACAACACGAAGAAGCCCAACTCGGGCAACGCCGCCGTGCGCTGGTATGAAATTCGCAACATGAGCACCACGCCCGGCATCTTTCAGCAGGCGTCCTACAGCCCCGACACCAACTTCCGCTGGATGGGTAGCGTGGCGATGGACAAGCAGGGCAACATGGCAATGGGCTATTCGAAATCGAGCGGTACGGTCAAGCCCAGCCTGGCGTTCGCCACGCGCCTGGCGACCGATGCGGCGGGCACCCTGGGCGCGGAAACGACCATCGTCGCGGGCGCCGGCTCGCAGTTATCCAACCTCAGCCGCTGGGGCGATTACACGCACATGAGCGTCGATCCGGTGGACGACTGCACCTTCTGGTATACGGGACAGTACCTCAAAGTCAATGGCACGTTCAACTGGAGTACGCGAGTCGCGTCGTTCAAGATCGCGACCTGCCAATAGCCGATGTGAGCCGCGCTGCCGATTTTGCCGGGCCGAGCCGATGGTTCGTCGCGGCAGCGCTTGTGAGCGCAGTGGTTGTGGCGGGATGGCTGGGCTGGAATGACCGGCCCGCGCCAGCCTTGGCTCCGGCAAAGCCCGGACCCTTGCCGGAGCACGTCGCGGTCAGCGCCTCGTCACCGCCTGCACCTGAGCCGTCCGGCAAGCGGAACCTTCCAGCGGCCGTTGTGGACTCGGATGCCAACGCGCAGGACCTGCGCCGTATCTATGACGACTACGCCGGCAGTTCGGATCCGCGCCAGCGGCGCGTTGCAGCGCGTGCCTTTGCCGCCTGTATCCCTGCTTTCATTCCCAACGCCGGGGAGACGCCTTCGCCCGAGCCCTTGATCAACAGCCTGCCCAGCGCAGGGAGAGCCGAGCGGGAGATGGCCTACCGGACCCTGTTCGCGCGATGCCATGCGTTTCTGACCGAGCGTCGCGACACGCTTGGCGCCATGCAGGACCAGATGCAGCGCGACACCGGGTCCCAGGAGCCGGGACTGCGGGCACAGGAGGCGCTGCTGGCCGGCCGGCTCGACCAGGTCGGGCCCCTGGTGTCCGAAGCATTGAGCAGCGCGGACCCGGCCGCCGTGGCGGCGCTGAGCGGCTTGACCGAGCGGCTGGTCCAAAGCCGCGGCGCGGGCACAGTGGACGCCAGCTCGTTGTTGCGTGCCCGCGCGGTCGATGCCGCCTTGCCCGCAGTCGCTTGCGACCTCGGGCTGGACTGCGGTTTCCAATCGCTCAGGGCGCTTCAGTTGTGCGCGGTCGAGGGGCTGTGCGACGGTGACGTAGCGGCGCGCATGCAGGCACGGTACGGGCAGGGCGCTGTAGCTCCGGCCGCGGTCGACGCGGAAAGGACGCGGCTGGAGGCCCTCATTCGCAGCGGGCGGCCGTTGACGGTGGCGGACCTGCTGCCGCAGCCCGAAGGGCGTCCGCCGAATCCCTGAGCCGCCCACCTGCCTAGAATGCAGCTCATCGGGAGGCGCGTGCCGTCCCCATAACAACAGGGACGGACGGACCATGCGATGAGCCAGCTCCTGATCAACGACTACCTCAAGCAACTCGACGTCATCAAGAAGGCCAGCGGCAGCCATCGCGAAACCATCGTCCGGGAAGCGTTCAAGGATCTCCTCAAGAGCTGGGGCAAGCAGCACAACCTGGTGTTCCTGGCCGAGTACCCGCTCAAGACCGCCACCAAAACCAACATCACCGTCGACGGCGCACTGCTGCACGAGCTGCGCATGCCGCTGGGTTACTGGGAGGCCAAGGACGAGCGCGACGACCTGGACGAGGAGATCGACAAGAAGCTGCGCAAGGGCTACCCGCAGGACAACATCATCTTCAGCGACGATGCCACCGCGGTGCTGATCCAGCACAAGGAGGAGGTGCTGCGCTGCGACATGACCGACACGAAGAAGCTGGCGCAGCTGCTCAAGCTGTTCTTCGGCTTTGAGCGCCGCGAGATTGCCGACTTCCGTGCCGCGGTGGAGCAGTTCAAGCAGGACCTGCCCACGGTCCTCGAAGCGCTGCGGGCCATGATCGCCGCGCAGGAGAAGAGCAACACATCGTTCCGCGCGGCGTCGGCGAAATTCCTGGACCACGCCAAGGAAGCCATCAACCCGGCCCTGACCGAGGCCGACGTGCGCGAGATGCTGATCCAGCACATCCTGACCGAGGAAATCTTCAGCAAGGTGTTCGACAGCGAATTCCACCACGAGAACAACGTGGCGCGCGAGCTGTACGCGCTGGAAAACGAGTTCTTCACCGGCGCGCTGAAGAAGCAGACGCTCAAGGGGCTGGAGACCTACTACGCCGCCATCCGCGCCGCGGCGGCGCAGATTGCCAGCCACGGCGAGAAGCAGACCTTCCTGAAGGTCATCTACGAAAATTTCTACAAGGTCTACAACACCAAGGCCGCCGACCGCCTGGGCGTGGTCTACACGCCCAATGAAATCGTGCGCTTCATGATCGACGGGGCCGACTGGCTGTGCGAGAAGCACTTCGGCCGCAACCTGATCGACAAGGATGTTGAGATTCTCGATCCGGCCACCGGCACCGGCACCTTCATCTGCGAATTGCTGGAGCACTTCCGCGGCCAGCCCAAGAAGCTGGAGCACAAGTACCAGAACGAGCTGCATGCCAATGAAGTGGCCATCCTGCCGTATTACGTCGCCAACCTGAACATCGAGGCCACCTATGCCGCGATCACCGGTCGGTACGAGGAATTTCCCAACCTCTGCTTCGTGGACACGCTGGACAACGTGGGCCTGCACACGTCGGCGCGCGGCGTCAACGCCGACCTGTTCGCCGGCGTGAGTGAGGAAAACGTCGCCCGCATCAAGCGCCAGAACACCCGGCGCATCAGCGTCATCATCGGCAACCCGCCCTACAACGCGAATCAGGCCAACGAGAACGACAACAACAAGAACCGCGAATATCCGCACATCGATGCGCGCATCAAGCAGACCTACATCGCCGAAAGTACGGCGCAGAAGACCAAGTTGTACGACATGTATGCGCGGTTTTTCCGCTGGGCCAGCGACCGGCTGAGCGAGAACGGCGTGCTGGCCTTCGTGAGCAACCGCAGTTTCATCGAAAGTCGCACCTTCGACGGTTTTCGCAAGACCGTGGCGCAGGAGTTCAGCGAAATCCATGTCGTGGACCTGGGCGGCGACGTGCGGTCAAACCCGAAGCTGAGCGGCACGAAGCACAACGTCTTCGGCATCCAGACCGGCGTGGCGATCAGCTTCATGGTCAAGCGAGTGGGGGCGACCAAGGAGAAGCGCGCGGCCCGGGTGTTCTATGTGCGCAGGCCGGAGATGGAGACGGCGGAAGAGAAGCTGGCCTTTCTGGCGAACCATCCGATGAGTGGGATCGAGTTTGACGAGGTGCAGCCGGATAAGGCGCACAACTGGCTGAACCTCACGAGCAACGACTTTGACTCACTGATTCCGCTGGCGAGCAAGGAAACCAAGGCATCGACGACGGCGGCCAGGGAGCGGGCGATGTTCAAGCTGTTCAGCAACGGCATCAACACGGCACGTGATGGTTGGGTGACAGATGAGTCGTCCGATGTGCTCGCTGCAAAGACCAGGTTCTTCATCGAGCATTACGACCAACATCTCCAGTCCGCGAAGACGCACGAAACGATCATCAAGTGGTCCAGAAACCTGAAAGTAAAGCTCGCCAGAGGCGAGCGCGAGTCCTTCAAGACATCGCGGATCGTTCCTTATGCCTATCGGCCGTTCTTCAGAAATTTTCTTTACCAGTCCGATTTGATGATCGATGAGTTGGGGCAACTGCCGGTCATGAAACGCGGCGATAACCTGCTGATCGCCATGCCTGCGGCTGGTGATTTCCGCTGCCTGGCGACGGATCGCGCATGCGATTTCCATTTCATCGGTGATTCCCGTGTCTTGTCTTTGTACCGCTTTGATGAAGCGGGCAATCGAATCGACAACATCACCGACTGGGCCCTCAAGCAGTTCACCAGTCAGTGCAAAAGCGCAGAGCCCTCACCCCAGCCCTCTCCCAGCGGGAGAGGGAGCAAGACAGCGGGCAAGGCCGCGCGCAAGATCACCAAGGAGGCGATCTTCCACTACTGCTACGCCGTGCTGCACGATCCCTTGTACCGGGAGAAGTACGCGCAGAACCTCAAGCGCGAATTTCCGCGTATCCCGTTTTACGCCGACTTCTGGCAATGGGCCGACTGGGGCGAGCGGTTGATGGCGCTGCACATCGGCTACGAGAAGGTCGAGCCCTTTGCTCTCGCGCGCACCGACACGCCCGACGCCAAGGCCCGCGCCGCCGGCCAGCCGCCCAAGGCGATGCTGCGCGCCGACCCTGCGGCCGGCACCATCGCGCTCGACAGCGAGACCACGCTGCGTGGTGTTCCGCCGCAAGCCTGGACCTACAAGCTGGGCAACCGCAGCGCCATCGACTGGGTGCTCGACCAGTACAAGGAACGCAAGCCCAAGGACCCGACCATCCGCGAGAAGTTCGACACCTATCGCTTTGCCGATTACAAGGAAAAGGTGGTCGACCTGCTGGCACGGGTGACCTCGGTGAGCGTGGAAACAGTTCGGATAGTGAATGCGATGAAGACGGTCGCCCGATAGCCGCACCTCACACGGTGCGAATCATGGTGATGCGCTCGGTGCGGCTAAAACGTTGTAACTGACAACGTTATCCACTCGCGTCTTATGGCGGTCAGCGGGCTGGCCTGAAGGGCGTGTCGGGTGAACGATCACGTTGGGCTGCCGCGCGACTGTTGCGCTGGTGCTCGATGTCCGCCGATGTGCTAGCTTCGTGTTTACGGCCTACCCAGGGGACAAGAGAATGACCGAAACCAGCGCGAGCTTTCATGCACCATTTTCGGCCGGGCTAGGCAGGACGACTGTGGCTGTGCCCTCGCATTCCTGCGACTGCCATGTGCACGTTTACGACTCACAATTTCCTTCTGCGGCTGGCGCGACTCTCCTTCCGCCAGATGCAACCGTCGCCGATTACGGCCAATTGCAACAACGGACGCTCACCCAAAGGGTCGTGTTTGTCACGCCATCGACCTATGGCTTTGACAACCGGCCCATTCTGGAGGCAATGGAGCTGTTTGTAGGAGACGCCCGTGGGGTTGCCGTGATTCATCCGAGTACCAGTGATGATGAGATCGCCCGCTTGGACCGCGCCGGCATACGGGGTGTGCGTTTGAACCTGCTGCATGGCAGCGCGAGTTCGCTGGATCACCTGGAATCGCTCGCCAGTCGGATTGCGCCGTTCGGCTGGCACGTTCAACTGTGCGCCACGGCTGACCTCTTGGCGGAACTTGGCCCGAGGCTCGAGAGACTGCCGGTGCATGTTGTGTTTGACCACTTCGCCAACATTTCACCTTCCGCTTGGAACCAATCTCCAGCGTACCAGCTTGTTCTGCGCCTGCTCCAGGAGGGCCGCGGATGGGTCAAGATCTCCGGGGCTGCGAACATCAGCGAATCGACTCCTCCGAGCTACCACGACCTTGCTCCCCTCGCGCGCAGTTATCTACGTGCAGCGCCAGACCGCATTCTGTGGGGCACCGACTGGCCTCACCCGACCTCAAGCGTCGGACTGAAACCGCTGCCCGACGACGCGCAGCTGATGGATCTTCTGGGATCCTGGGTCGCAGATGAAGGGCTGCTTCGTCGTGTCCTCGTGACCAACCCCGCGAGCCTCTACCACTTCTGATTTGAACGTCAGCCAGCGCTCGGCGCACCAGGAAGCCGTATCCACGCTGAGAGCCTTGAGACTGGTCGCTATCGCCGATACTTATAGCGGCACTCGGAAAAAACTACTTCCCTGCGGCAGCTGCGGGTTCTAGACTGCTCGTCCCAGGAGATCACCAAGTATGACGCAAGATAACTATGACGTCGTTGTTGTGGGAGGTGGCGCGGCCGGATTGACAGCGGCATCGGTAGCTGCGTCACAAGGCCAAAGGACGCTTCTCCTGGAGCACGCGGAAGTCTTCGGCGGCACGACAGCTATTTCCGGGGGAATGGTTTGGATTCCGGCCAACCACAAGATGGAGGCGGTGGGCATCGCTGATAGCCTGGACGCCGCACGCCTTTACCTGCGCCACACACTTCCACAAGGTGGCGGCGAAGCCATGCGCGAGGCGTTCCTGCAACGCGGCGATGAGGCGATTCGCTACCTCGAGGAGCACACTGCACTGCGGCTGCGCCCTGTCGTACGTTACCCCGACTACTATCCGGATCTGCCCGGCGCCACTGCGGGCGGCAGGGTACTCGAATCGCTGCCTTTCGATGCCCGCGAACTGGGCGACGACTTTAAGCTCATGCGGTCGCCCTTGCCGGAGTTCATGGCCTTCGGTGGCATGATGATCAGCCGCGAGGACATGCCGCACTTCCGCCGTCTAGGCCGCTCGCTTCGCTCCACGTATCACGTGGCAATGCTCATCGCCCGCTATGGTCTTCAGCGGCTACATGCTCATCGGGGAACGACGCTCTATCTTGGCAACGCATTGGTAGGGCGGCTGCTGAAGTCTGCACGCACCCTGGGTGTGGAGCTTCGACTTCGGGCTTCGGTGGTATCGCTGCTGAAGTCTGACAACGGGCGTATCTCTGGCGTGGAGCTTGCCGGCACGGATCGCCTGCCGCGACGCATCCTTGCCCAAAAGGGGGTTGTGCTTGCGACAGGCGGCATCTCGCACGACGCCCAACTCCGATCGATGCACGTGCCGACAGCGGCTGGCACTCTGTCGGCCACCGTGCGCTCGGGCGCAGAGAAAGGCGGTGTACGCCTTGCCGAGGAGGCTGGCGCGGGCACCACTCCTCCCGGCCATGCGCGCGCCTTTTGGGTGCCGGCGTCCACTTTCACGCGAAGCGACGGCACGCGGGGCGTGTTCCCTCACACGGTGAGCGACCGCGCCAAGCCCGGCCTCATTGCAGTTGATCGCGGGGGACGCCGTTTTGTCAATGAAGCTGTTTCTTATCATGAGTTCGTACAGGCCCAGTTGCGCCACTCAGACACAGCGATCCCCGCCTACCTCGTGTGCGACCGCCGCTTCCTGTGGAAATACGGGCTTGGCCGTGTCAAGCCGTTTACCTTGTCGCTGAGCAGCTTCGTTGCAGAGGGCTACCTCAAGCAATCAGCCACCGTCGCCGGTCTGGCTCAGGCGATCCGGGTGCCGCCTGAAGAGCTGGTCGAGACAGTGCAGACGTTTAACCAGGGCGCGGCACAAGGTCTGGACCCCAGGTTCGGTCGGGGCAGCGACATTTATCAACGTCACCTGGGCGATGCGGACCATCAGCCGAACCCGTGCGTCGCCCCCATCGATGCGGCGCCATTTTTTGCCATGGAGGTGCATCCGGCGGACCTTGGCATGGCAGCGGGCCTGGTTACCGACCACCGCGCGCGCGTGCTCGACACGGCTGGCCACCCAATGGCCGGTCTGTGGGCCTGCGGCAATGACATGCATTCGCTCATGGACGGTGCCTATCCAGGTCCCGGGATCACACTCGGTCCGGCAATTGTGTTCGGCTACATTGCCGCCCGCGACGCCTGCTCGCCGGCTGAAACATGACGAGTGAACGCATCTGACCATGAAAAAAATCGTGCTGATTGGTGTCGGCGAAACGCCGATGGGGAATAGCAATGGCCTCAGCACCCTGGAGTTGCAGGCGCAGGCGTCAATGGCGGCGATCAGAGACGCCGGCCTGAGCAAGAATCAGATCGACGGGCTGATTGTCGCTCCGAGCATCGCCGACAACTTCATGATGCCCAGCATGACGCTGGCGGATTACCTGGGCATGCCAAACCTGAACTATTCGACAAGCCTTGCGTTAGGGGGTATCGGCGGATGCGCCATGGTGCAGCAGGCGATGATGGCGATCAACTGCGGCATGTGCTCCACGGTCCTCATCGTCGGTGGCGAGGCGCGTATCAGCAGCAAGGGCAGAAAGTCGATGGTCGAAAGCTTGGCCGGCGTCGGGCATCCCCAGTACGAAGTTCCGTTTGGTGCGTTCATTCCTGCCTGCTACGCCCTGATAGCCAAACGCCATATGCACGAATATGGCACCACACCTGAAGACTTGGCTTCCGTGGCAGTGACCATGAGAAGCCATGCCATGAAGAATCCACTGGCCCAGTACCGGGACCCGTTGACCCTGGACGGCGTGCTCAGTTCCAAAATGATCGCGGATCCGCTGCACATGTTCGACTGTGCAGGCGTGGCGGATGGTGTCGCCGCCTTGATCGTTTCGTCGAGTGAAAACGCGCGCGGGACCAGAAACACGGCAGTGGAATTGCTGGGGTGGGGTGAAGGCTACACCCATGAATACATTTCTTCCGCGCCCAGCCTGACCACCATGGGCTGCGTGGAGTCGGGGAAAAAAGCATTTAGGCGCGCGGGCGTGACACCTTCGGACATGGATGGTGCCATGCTCTACGATTGCTTCACCATCACCGTCCTGATCGAGCTGGAGGATCTCGGCTTTTGCGAGAAGGGAGAATCTGGCAGTCTGGCCAGAGCCGGTGAAATCGCCCTCGGCGGAAAATTGCCCGTCAATACACATGGCGGGCTGCTGTCCTGTGGCCACTCCGGCGGCGGGATTTCAGTCGCTCACGTGACCGAGGCGGTCAGGCAACTCCGCCACGAGGCGGGAGACAGGCAGATTCCAGATGCCGAATTGATCTGCGTCCATGGCAACAGCGGAATCATGTCGGCACATTCGACCCTCATTCTCGGAAGAGCGTAAGGTGGCATTCATGACACAGGAAAAACCGGTTCCAGCACCGACAAATGACAGCAGGGCGTTCTGGTCGAATTGCAGCCACAACAACCTCGTGGTGCAGCGGTGCAGAGAATGCGGGACTGCGCAGTATTACCCGCGGAATGTCTGTGCCAGTTGTGGCTCCAGTGATATCCAGTGGGTCGAGAGCGCGGGCAAGGGAACGGTGTACAGCTACACGGTTGTCCACCGGGCGCCGAGTGCTGCATTCAGCAAGGACGTGCCGTATGTTCTGGCGATCATTGAGCTCGCGGAGGGACCCAGGATGATGAGCAACATCGTCGACTGCGATCCAGGCGAGGTCAGCATCGGCATGGACGTGGAGGTGGGTTTCGAAATCAGGGCCGACAATGTCGGGGTTCCCGTCTTCAAACCCGCGAGGCGCGGATAACCGGAATCTCCTGCGGTAAGCCCGACCGGCGGCCTGCGCGGCCCCCTCAGCAAAGCAGATTCACGCCCTTCCACGCGCCCGATTGCACTAGCTGCCGGATCGTCTCCTTGAGTTCCGTGCGCACCAGGGAAGCCGCTGGGGAAAGCCGCTCAGGGACCACGGAATAGACATAGTTGGGTCGCTTCATGCTCGCATCTGAGAACCCGAGGATGCGCCACCCCGGACGCATCTCGCCTTCCAGCAGCGCCGCCGCCATCGGTTTGATTGTTGCCCCCATACCTTGGCGAACGCAAGCGATCAGCAGCGACAGCGAATCGATCTCTGCGACCACACGCGTGCTCAGGCCACGTTCCTCGAATTTTGCGGCGATCCGCCGCCGCAGGCCGTGAATGCTGGTGGGAAGGATCAGCGGTAGCGCCGCTGCCTCCGCCAGGCTGAGCTTGGTCAGCCCCGGAGCGACCAGGCTGCTATCGGTCGGCAGCATCACGAACAGTTCCTCCTCGATGACCGGTTCCGAAGGTAAGTCGGAAATGGCATTGCCGCTGAAGAGGATGCACAAGTCAAGCTGCCCAAGTTGCATCATCTGCGCCAGATGGCCGCTCATGCCTTCCACGACGTTCAGCACGATGCCGGGATATCTCTCCCGAATCCTTCGCACGAGCGCAACGCCCACAGCGCACACAGTGGTTGCGGCGAGTCCGAGAGAGACCATTCCGCCGATCGTGCCGGGCTCCTGCCTCGCGATGGAGAGTAACTGATCCAGCTGGCGCAGAACGAATTTGGCGTGATGGTGAAGCGCCGCTCCATTCTCAGTGGGTGTCACGCCCTTGGAGCTTCTCACGAGGAGCGGCTTGCCCACCTCAGCTTCCAGCCTGGCCAGCTGCTGGCTCAGCGCAGGCTGGGCGATGAAAAGCTGGCGGGATGCCTTGGCGAGGCTGCCGCTTTCGATGATCTGAACGAAGTACCTGAGCTGCTTGAAATCCACGTCTGTCTGCCGCAATCCCTGCCGATAACCAGAAGATCAACAAAGAAAAACCTGTCCCATTGAGGAGTATGTCCCATGAGGATGTGATCGTGGGTGAAGACCTCGTCGCGTGCCCCTCCTTGCTGAGCCACAGAAAGACGGTAAGAGCCCAAGGCGATCAAGCCGCATGATGGCGGCTTGTACGTGATTTTCGAAAGGCAACGCGATGAGCACGACGTTGTCAGTAGCGCCGCAGCCGGCAAAACCAGCAGAACTTCAGGAAAACTGACGCTTTCGATTTACGGGTCTCTACGGTATAGCGGCAACTTATACGGAGTAGCTGAATTCCGTATTATCCTTCTTGAGCACGGCTTCCTAGAATGGGCTCGAACGGTGCCACCGTCTCGTGACCCATACCGGTCACATTCATCTAGGAACCCGCATGACAACCCCCACTTCGACCCGCAGGGGCACTGCCTTTCTCGAGCAAATGGCGAAAGTGCCCTGGCAGGAGTTTCCCGGCCATTTCGGCGGTGCCCTGTCTAAGGCGCTGGTCGGCCCCGAAAACTCTGGCTCGGCCCGCATAGACTTCCGCATCTCGCGCTACGCGCCGGCAGCCTACGTCGCGGAGCACGTGCACAAGGTGCAGGAGCAAATCTACTACGTCCTCGAAGGTGAGGGCGTGCTGACGCTCAATTCAGATTCGCACTTGATGCGCCCCCACGATTACGTGTATGTGCCGCCCGGCGTGCGCCACAGCTTCACCAACACCGGGGTCGCCGGCCTGGTGTTCCTGGTAGTCACCACGCCGGCAGCCGACGATGAAGAAGGCGCCCGCTGATGGTGCACGCCATTCTCAACACAGCGGTGGCTGGCGACGTCTGTGCGCAGGAGGTGCCGACAGCCTGCCTGATCAATGGCGAGTGGGTGGATGGCGCGGCCCGGACCTTGGACGTTATCGACAAGTACAGCCGCTTGCCCTTCGCAACGCTTCGCGCGGCGAGCGCCGAACAGGTGGCTGCGGCCCTGGACGCTGCCCACGGTGCCTACAAGCGCGGGGCAGGCAGCGCCTACGAACGTGGGGCTGTGCTGGATCGGGCCGCGGCGCTCGTCGAGGCGAGGACTGACGTCTTCGTGCGCACGATGCAGCAGGAGGCCGGCTTCACGCAGCAGGATGCGGCCGGCGAGGTGCGGCGTTGCTTGCTCACGCTCAAGCTGTCTGCCGAAGAAGCTCGTAGGCTGGCCGGTGAAGTGGTGCCGCTGGACGGCGCGCCTCAGCAGAACGGCCGCATCGCGTTCACGCTGCGCGTCCCGCTGGGTGTCGTGGTGGCGATCACGCCATTCAACTCTCCGCTGAACACGGTGGCCCACAAGGTGGGGCCCGCCCTGGCGGCCGGCAACGCCGTTGTGCTCAAGCCATCCAGCCATACCCCGCTGACTGCCGGTCTCCTCATGCAGGCGCTGCTGGATGCCGGCGCGCCGCGTGGCTTCGTGTCCCTGTTGCACGGCAGCTCCGAGGTCGCCGAGGCCCTGTTGGATGACCCCCGCGTGCGCTTCTTTGCGTTCACGGGCAGCACCGAGGTCGGCCGCAAGATACAGCAGGCCGCCGGATTGCGGAGGACCCAGATGGAACTGGGGTCCATCGCTTGCACTATTCTGTGCGAGGACGCCGACCTCGCGCACGCGTTGCCGCGTGTCATCAACGCCGGCTACCGCAAGGCAGGCCAAGTCTGCACCTCGATCCAGCTGCTGCTGGTCCACGAGGGGCGGATGCAGGAAGTGCGTCAGCAGCTCGCCGGCATGGTGGCGGCGTTGCCTTACGGCGATCCGCGTGAACCGGACACTTTCGTCGGGCCAGTGATCAGCGAGGCCGAGGCCGTGCGCATCGAGGCCTGGATCGACGAGGCGATGCGTCGGGGGGCCACTAGGCTTGCGGGCGGAGCCAGGCGTGGCGCCGTGGTGCCGCCGACCCTGCTGGCCGACATCGACGGAACGATGAAGGTGGGCTGCAACGAGATCTTCGGACCGGTAATGTGCCTGGTCCCGTTCAGCAGCCTGGACGAGGCCATCAACCGTGTGAACGCCACGCCTTATGGACTTGCCACCGGCATCTTTACGAACCAGTTGAACCACGCGATGCAAGCCGCAAAGCGGCTCGAGGTCGGCGGGGTGCACATCAACGAGACTTCGAGTTCTCGTGTGGACCTGATGCCTTACGGCGGGTCCAAGGACAGCGGCTTCGGCCGCGAGGGTCCGCGCTACGCGGTGCACGAGATGACGGAAGAGCGCATCGTGACCATCACCTCGGTTTGACGAGAGGAGACTTCCATGTCCAAGATCAAAGGCGGCGAACTGATCGCGCAATACTTGGTCCAGCAGAAGGTGCCCTATGTGTTCGGCATCTGCGGCCACGGCAACGTCGGCATCCTGGATGCCCTGTACCAGGTGCGCGACAAGCTCCAGCTGATCTCGCCGCGCCATGAGCAGTGCGCCGGTCACATGGCCGACGCCTACTTCCGCGTCAAGCACAGCCCGGTGGCCACGCTCACTTCCACCGGGCCCGGCTCGGCGAACCTCGTCATGTCGCTGGCCACGGCGCTGTCGGACTCGTCGGCGTTCCTGGCGATCACGGCCAACGTGCCGACCTCGCAGGCCAATCGCGGGCCGTTCCAGGAGATCTACAAGCACAACCAGTCCGACTTTCCGTCGGTGCTGCGGCCGGTGGTCAAGCGCAGCTTTCAGCCCACGCGGGTGGACATGCTGCCGCTGGCGCTGCGCCAGTCGTTCGACACCATGGTCACGGGACGGCCGGGGCCGGTGAACCTGGACATTCCCTACAACGTATTCCAGGAAGAGGACGAGGTCGCGCTGCCGCCGGCCTCGCATCGGCACGGCGAACACCGGCCCGGCGCCTCCGGCGCGGACGTCGCCGCCGCGCTCGCCCTGCTGGCGGCCTCGCAGCGGCCGGTGTTCTTCATCGGCCAGGGCGCCACGCTGGCCGAAGCCGGCCCCGAGATCACGGCACTGTCGCAGCGGCTGGGCATCCCCGTCATCACGTCGCCCAATGGCATGGGCTGCGTGCCCGCCGACGATGCGCTGACACTGGGTTTCATCGGCCGCAACGGCGCCTATCCGGCGAATCAGGCGGGCCGCCATGCCGACCTGGTGATCACCATCGGCACGCGCTTCGACGACCGCTCGTCCTCCACCTGGCACCCGGGCTACTCCTGGAACTTCCCCAAGACCAAGCTGCTCCACGTGGACATCGATCCGCAGGAGCTGGGCCGCAACTACCCGCCCACGTTGGGAATCATCGCGGACGCGAAGACCTTCACGGCGCAACTGCTGGCGGCCGTGGTGGCCAAGAGCGACCTCGACGCCACCCGCTTCGCCGGCTGGCGCGGCGAGGTGGCCGGCTGGCAGGCCGAGTGGGAAGCCTTTGTGCGACCGCACTTCAGCGAGGCGACCTCGCCGCTGCGGCCCGAGTACGTGGTCGGGGCGGTGCAGGACATGCTGCCCGAGGACGCCATCCTGTCGCTCGATTCGGGCGTGCACCACAACTGGTTCATGCAGTTCTGGAAGCCGCGCCGGCCGCAGAGCATGCTCAACAGCTGGGGCTATTCATCGATGGGCTTCGGCGTCTGCGGCATCCTGGGCGCCCAGCTCGCGGCACCCGACCGGCCCTGCGTGGCGGTGGTCGGCGACGGCGGCTTCATGATGGCGCCGCACGTAGTCGCCACCGCGGTTGAATACAACCTGCCCTGCATCTGGGTGGTGTGGAACAACTTCGCCTGGGGTGCGATCCGCGACATCCAGTACGGGCTGTTCGACGGCCGCGAAATCGGCACCGCCTTCTACAAGGGCAGCCAGGGGCCGGGCGGCGAACGCTACAACCCCGACTTCGCGGCCTTGGCGCGGGCCTGCGGCGCCGCCGGCGTCACGGTGACCCGCAGCGAAGACCTGCGCGGCGCGCTGGCGCAGGCCATCAGCAACAAGCGCCCCTGCGTGATCGACGTCCACGTCGATGCCGAAGTGCGGCCGCCTTCGACGGGGACGTGGCAGCTGCCGCCGATTCCGTTCAAGGAACCGGCTTACGGCAAACCCTGGGTAGCCTGAAGTGAATACAGCACAGATTCAGGCCACCGACGCGCGGCCATTAGCGGGCATCCGAGTGCTCGACATGAGCAGGGTCTTCTCGGGCCCGTGGGGCACCCAGTTGCTGGGGGACCTCGGGGCGGAAGTGATCAAGGTGGAACAACCAGGCCGTGGCGACGACCTGCGCCGGCTCGGTCCTCCGTTCCTCGCCGACGGGCAAGGCAAGCCCACGCAGGAGTCGTCGTACTACTGCAGCGTGAACCGCAACAAGAAGTCGATCGCGGTGGACGTGTCCACCCCTGCCGGACAGGATGTGATCCGGCAGCTGGCCGGGGTCTCCGACGTCTTCATCGAAAACTTCAAGGTCGACAATCTCGCCAAGTACGGGCTCGACTACGCGTCCATCCGTGTGATCAACCCGCGGATCGTGTACTGCTCCATCACGGCCTTCGGCCAGACCGGGCCGCACCGCCAGCGTATGGGTTACGACTCCTTGATTCAGGCAATGTCGGGACTGATGAGCGTGACCGGGCACCCGGACGGGGCGCCCGGTGAAGGGCCGCTCAAGGTGGGGCTGGTGATGTCGGACATGATGGCCGGCATGTATGCGGCGATGGCCATTCAGGCGGCGCTGTATGCGCGGGACACCCGCAATGGCCAGGGCCAGTGCATCGACATCTCGATGTTCGACTCGCAGCTCGCGGCCATGTCTCACCAGGCGATGCACTACCTGGTCTCGGGCGAGGTGCCACGCCGCTTCGGCAACGGGGCGCCCTCCGTGTCTCCGTCCAACGCGTTTCGTTGCAGCGACGGCTACATCATCATGGTCGCCGGCAACGATGCGCAGTTCCGGAAGCTGTGCGCGGTGCTGGGCGAGCCGGCGATGGCAGAGGATCCGCGCTACGTGACCAATGCGCAGCGCGTGGTGAACCGATATCCGCTCATCGACGACCTGAACCGCCTGTTCTCGGTCGCCACGAAGGAGCATTGGCTGCGGACGCTCGCCGAAGCCGGCCTGGTCGCCGGACCGATCAACGACATGGCGGAGGTGTTTGCCGACCCGCAGATTGAAGCCCGCAACATCGTGGTGAAGGCGGCTCACAGCAGCGGCGGCACCGTGCCGCTGATCGCCTCGCCCATGCGCTTGTCCGAAACCCCGCTTGACACCTACACGGCGCCGCCAACCAGCGGCGAGCACACCGAGGAAGTCCTCAGAACCCTGCTCGGCATGAGCCAGGAGGAAATCCGCGCCCTGCGGGCGCCATAAGCCCGCCGCTCCATGCATCACAAACCAGGAGACGTTCTCATGAAGTCCTTCACTAAGCTGTTTACATCAGGTATGCGCCTGGCGCTGCTGGCCGCCGCCATCCATGCGCCCCAGGCACCCGCGCAGGACGTGCGTACGACGCGCATTCTGGTTCCGTTCGTTGCCGGCGGCGCCACGGACATCGTTGCCCGGCAGCTGGCCCAGAACCTCAGCGAAATGTGGGGCAGCCCGGTCATCGTCGAAAACCGTCCGGGCGCTGCCGGCACGCTTGCCTCGCGGCAACTGGTGGGATCCGCTCCGGACGGCAAGACGCTGATCATGGTCACGAGCGGCCACGCCATCAACGAGCTGATCTACGACAAGCTTCCCTACAGCACGGTGAATGACTTCACCCCGATCACCCAGGCGACGGAGATCGCCAACGTGTTGCTGACGAACCGGGACGAGCCCTACAAGACCGTTGCCGATGTGATCGCCGCCGGCAAAGCCAAGCCGGACTCGCTGTCCTATGGCACTGCCGGCGCCGGCACTTCAGTCCACCTGGCTGGCGAGTTGTTCTCTGCCCTCACCGGCGTGCACATGGTGCCCGTGCACTACAAGGGCGATGGCGAGTCCATCGTGGCCCTGGCCGGGAACCACATTCCGCTGAGCTTCAACACCGTGCCGGGCGCAAGGGCGCAAATCGCCGCCGGCACCGTGCGCCCGATCGCGGTGACGAGCTCGACGCGCTCCAAGCTGTTGCCGGACGTGCCGACTATCGCAGAGAGCGGCGTGGCCAACTACGTGGTCGCCAACTGGTTTGGTGTGCTCGGCCCCGCGAAGATGGATCCTGCCGTCGTCGCGCGTCTCAATGCCGACATCCGGAAGGCCCTGGCCGACCCGACGACCGTGACGAAACTGGAGAACGCCGGCATTTCGATCAAGACCGGCACGCCCGAGGAGTTCGACCATCTCATTCGCGGTGACATCGCCAAGTGGCGGCCGATCATCGCCAAGCTTGGCCTGCGCGGCTCCAACTAGGCAGCCGGCTTCAACAGAGGAATCCTTATGCAATGGCTACGTGATCGAAGCATCGCGATCGTCGGGGCGGCCCAACTGCCAAACACGCGCAAGACGGGCAAGACTGCGCTCGAACTGGGCGGCGAGGTGCTGGGCCGGCTGCTTGAGCAGACCGGCGTCGAGCGGCGGCAGATCGACGGCCTGGCCAGCACTCTGGCGAATGCCGAAGCGGGCAACGCGTTCTGGACCAGCGTCATCTGCGAAACGCTGGGCCTGTCCGTCCGCTGGTCGCAGGTGACGGACATCGGGGGCTGCTCGGTCGCCGGCAACATTGCCCGGGCCGCTGCGGCAATCTACTCCGGCATGGCCGAGACCGTGCTGTGCCTGGCGGCCGACGCGCCAACCATGAAGTTCACGACGGTGCAGACCGGCTACCGCACCGAGTTCTGTGACCCCTTCGGCTATGGCCTGCCAGCATCGTTCGGGATGCTGACTTCCGCCTACGCGACCAAGTACGGTTTACCGGACCGCGCTATGGCCAAGTTGGCGGTGGTGCAGCGCAATGGCGCACTGTTGAACGACAACACCTGTGACGTGCTGCGCAAGCCGCTCACCGAGGAAGAGTACCTGTCGTCGCGGATGATCGCCGACCCGTTGCGTTTGCTCGATTGCGTCATGCGCTGCGATGGCGGCAACGCTTTCCTGGTGATGTCTACCGAGCGTGCGCGGGCACTGGGTTTTCGCCGCTTCGTGCACCCCATCGCGTACCGGGAGCGCGTCAACTTCGACGCCCAGGGCGAGATCGAGGACATCACCGTCTCGGGCTTCACGGAAGTCGGGCCGGCCGCCCTGAAGGACGCGGGACTGAAGCCCTCGCAGGTGCAATCTTTTCATCCCTACGACGACTTCTACATCGCTGTGATCCTGCAGCTCGAGCAGATCGGATTTTGCGCGCCAGGCCAGGCGCAGGCCTTTGTGCTTGACACCGACATCGGCATCAACGGCCAACTGCCGATCAACACCAGCGGCGGCCAGATCTCGGCGGGCCAGCCGGGACTGGCCGGCGGCGGGATCAACCTGATGGAAGCCGTGGAGCAGCTTCTCGGCCGCGCAGGGCCAAGGCAGCTGCGGCGCTCCGAGAATGCCCTGGTCACCGGCATCGGCGTGCTCCAGTATGCGCGCAACTGGGGCTGCAGCAGCGCACTGGTGCTGGAGGCGGGCGTATGAGCACGAAATCACCCAAGCTGATCGTGACGCACACCTCGGCTCCCTTCTGGAACGGCATCGCCGAAAAGCGGCTGATGCTGCAGTACGACCCCGGCACCGGGCGCTATCAGTTCTTCCCGCGCCCTCTGGGGCTGCACTCCACCACGCCGCTGGAGTGGCGCCAGGCATCGGGCAAAGGCACGCTGGTCGCATTCACGCTGACGCATTTCGTGGCACCCGGTTTCGAAGACCGCGTTCCCTACCTCGAGGGCGTGGTGCGGCTGGACGAAGGGCCGCGCATCTTCACAGCCCTGGGCGGCACCACCTTGCAGGAGCTGAACGTGGGTCAGCGCGTGCAGATCGTCTACGGCGGGGACGGCCATCCGTTCCAGTTCTGTCCCGCACCAGCGGAATAGCAAGCAACTTCATCTTGTAGGAATTCGGCATGAGCAAACCCATTGCGCTGGTGTTCGGCGGCTCGCGCGGCATCGGCGCCTCTTGCGTGCAGACGCTGGCGCGCGACGGCTACGACGTCGCCTTCACGTATGTGTCCACGGCGCCCGCCGCAGTGGCCGGCAAAGGCTATCGCGTTGACATCAGCGACGCTGCAGCGGTGGCCGAGGTGTTCGGCCAGGTGCAGCGTGACTTCGGCGGTGCGCCAAACGTGGTGGTGGCCAATGCGGGCATCAACGTGCCCCCGGCGCCGCTGGGCCAGTTTCCAGCGGTGGACTTCCGCAAGCTGGTCGAGGTCAACATCGTTGGCGCTTTCAATATCCTCGCCGAAGCGGCCCGGCGGGTCCCGGAAGGCGGCTCCATCATTGCTTTGACCACGTCCCTCGTGCGCCACGCGGCGCCCGGGCTGGGTCCCTACAGCGCCAGCAAGGCGGCCGTCGAGAGCCTGATCCGATCGCTGGCGAAGGAACTGGCCCCCCGCAGGATTAGGGTCAACGCGGTGGCCCCGGGCCCCGTGGATACCGACCTGTTCCGTGCCGGCAAGACCGACGAAGCCAAGCAGCGTTCCGCCGCGATGAGCCCCTTCAACCGCATCGGCACGCCCGAGGAAATTGCGGAGGTCGTTGCATTTCTGGCCTCGCCAAAGGCGTCCTGGGTGCATGGGCAGATCGTCCAGCCTAACGGCGGGCTGGTTTGAATCACACGTGCCACAGGCGCAGGCCAGCGCTGATTGCCTCGCGCTGAGTTCATGACAAGACAGAGGAGACTGGCATGAATGCCCGGACCGGAGACACCAAGCACATCGATCCCCGCACCCCGATCCTGGTCGGCTGCGGCGATCTCACCGACGAGTCCACCCCCGCCTCGTCCGGGCGCTCACCCTACGATCTGATCGCGCAGGCTGGCCGCAAAGCACTCGCGGACACCGGAAGTTCCACGATGGCTGAAGCCATCGATACCGTGGCCGTGCTGCGCTCCTACGCCGACACGTCACACCGGTTTGCGACGCGCCTGGGCGGCTCGACCAACGCGCCCAAGAGCATTGCGAAGCGCCTGGGGATCAACGCGTCGCGCCACATCTACACCTGGAACGGCGGCAACATGCCGCAATACCTGGTCAACCAGTTCGCCGAATCGATCGCCCGCGGTGAGATGAAGGCGGCGCTGATCGCTGGTGGGGAAGCGTTGCGCACCCAACACGGGTTGGAGAAGGCGGGTGCCGAGGTGTCCTGGCAGGAAGACCCGGGCGGCGCACCCGAACTGATCGGCGACCCCCGGCGCGGCTGGAACGAGCATGAAGACCGCCACGGCATGCGCGCGGCCATCACGATGTACCCGCTGTTCGAGAACGCCATCCGTGGTGCACGCGGCCGCTCTCCGGCGGAACATCTTTCGGCGATGGGGCGTTTGATGGCCGGGTTCGCCGCGGTCGCGGCGGCCAATCCGCTGGCGACCCGGCGTGAAGGCTGGACAGCGCAGCAGCTCTCCACCATCACACCCGAGAACCGCTGGATCGGCTACCCGTATCCGCGCTACATGGTGTCGAACGCGTTCATCGATCAGGCAGCGGCATTCATCGTGACGTCCGTGGGCACAGCCAGGGAGCAGGGCATCCCCGAAGACCGCTGGCTCTACCTGCATGGCTGCGCGGACGGCCACGACCACTGGTACACCTCCGAGCGTTTCGACCTGCATTCCTCGCCGGCCATGCGCGCCGCATCGCGCAAGGCCTTTGACATGGCGGGGATGAGCATTGCGCAGATGGACCTGATCGACGTCTACAGCTGCTTCCCATCGGCGGTCGAGATCGCTTGCCGGGAACTGGGCCTCGACGAACAGGATCCGCGGGGTCTCACCGTGACCGGTGGCCTCGTCTACTTCGGCGGGCCAGGCAACAGCTACGTGGTGCTATCCATCTGCGAAATGATGCGGCGCCTGCGCGCCGCTCGCGGCAAGTTCGGGCTGATCACAGCCAACGGCAACTGGGTGACCAAGCACTCGTACGGGATTTATTCGACGACTCCTCTGGAGCGCTCCTGGGAACGCGAATCGCCCGAAGTACTCCAGTCGCAACTGGACCAGCTGCCAAAAGCACCGCTCACCACGACCCCGTCCGGCGCGGCCATGATCGAAACGTATACGGTCATGCATGACCGCAATGGCCCCGCGTACGCGGTCGTGCTCGGGCGGCTGAACGCGACGGGCGAGCGTTTCGTCGCCAACACGCCGAACGCACCGGCGGTGCTGAACGATCTGCAGGATCGTGACAGCCTCGGCCGGCCCGGCACCGTCGTCTCCCACAACGGCCTCAACCTCTTCACTCCGGACTGAGCCTTGAACACCGATCCCCGATTCACCGACTCGCTGCGGGTGGCGCTGGACCCCAAGTCCATTGCCGTCATCGGCGCATCGGACAACCCCAACAAGGTCGGCGGCCGGCCGCTGCGCTTCCTGCAGCGCTTCGGCTTCAAGGGCCAGATCTATCCCGTGAATCCGACCCGCTCCGAAACGCAGGGCCTGCGCACGTGGCCGCGCGTGCAGGACCTGCCGGCGGCGCCCGACGTGGCGATCGTTGCCGTGGCGGGCGCCGACGCCTTCGCCGCAATCGACGACTGTGCGGCCATCGGCACCAAGGTCGCGGTCGTGATGACGGGTGGCCTGACCGAAAGCGATCCCGTGAACGGCAAGGAGATCGAGCGGCAGATGGTGGCGCGCGCCCGCAGCCGCGGCATGCGCATCGTGGGTCCCAATGCGCAGGGGCTGGCGAATTTCGGCACCGGCGCGATCGCCAGCTTCTCGACCATGTTTGTCGAGGTGCCGCCGCAGGACGGGCCGGTCGGCATCGTCAGCCAGAGCGGCGCGATGAGCGTCGTGCCCTACGGCCTCTTGCGCCAGCGTGGCATCGGCATTCGTCACTCCCACGGTACCGGCAACGACAGCGACGTCACGGCGTGCGAGCTAGCCGCGGTGGTCGCGGAAGACCCCGGCCTCAAGCTGCTGCTGCTCTACCTCGAAGGCCTGCCGGACCCGCACCAGCTGGCCCGTGCGGCAGCGATCGCGCGCGACCGGCAGCTGCCGATCATTGCGATCAAGGGCGGACGAACGGCGGCCGGGCAGGCGGCTGCGGCCTCCCACACGGGCGCGCTCGCCAGCGAAGACCGCGTGGTGGATGCATTCTTCGAGCAGCACGGCATCCTGCGGGCGAGAGACATGGCTGAACTCGTCGGTGGCGTCGAGCTGTATCTCAAGGGCTGGCAGCCGCGCGGCCGCCGCCTGGTGGCGATCAGCACCTCCGGCGCCACCTGCGTCATGGCCGCGGACACCGCCACCGGGGCGGGGATGACGATGGCACGGTTCACACCCGAAACCACCGCGGCGCTGCGCGCTGCCTTGCCGCCGATCGCCAGTGCAGTGAACCCGGTCGACCTAACCGGGGCGATGCTCACGGACAGCTCGCTGTTCGGCCGAACGCTGACGGCGCTCGCTCCGGATCCCGGCGTCGATGCGTTTTTCGTCGGAATGCCGGTGACCGGGGCGGGATACGACGTGCCGCGCTATGCCCGCGAGGCCGCAGCCTGCATCGCCCAAACCGGCAAGCCCCTGGTCTTTGCTTCGCCCCAGCCGGCCGCGGCGGCTCACTTCCGCGCCGAGGGCGTGCCCGTGTTCGAATTCGACAGCCAGGCAGTCAGCGCGCTGGAACGCTTCATGGCGCACCGCGAGCTCATGGACCGCACACGCGAGCGCGCCCGCGCTGGCGTGGCCCCGCCCACGGAGTCGCGCGCCGCGAGCACACCGGCCCGCCTGCGCATGCTCAATGAAGCAGAGAGCCTGGCGCTGCTGGCGGCCCAGGGCGTTCCGGTGATCGAGCATCGGGCCTGCAGCACGCTGGCGGAGGTGCTGGACGCCTTCCGCGCCTTCGGCGGTCCGGTGGTCGTGAAGGGCTGTTCGGCCGCCGTGGCGCACAAGACGGAACTGGGCATCGTCAAGCTCAACCTGGCGGACGAGGCCGCGGTCGAGCGCGCCTGGCACGAGATCAACGCGAACTTCGCAGCGAAGGAGCTTCCCTCGCAAGGCGTCATCGTTGCCCGCATGGCGCGCGGGCGGCAGGAAATGATGATCGGCGCTCACCGCGATCCGGTGTTTGGCCCGGCGGTGGTGTTCGGCAGCGGTGGCAAGTACGTGGAGGCGATGCCGGACGTGCGCCTCCTGCTGCCGCCGTTTGCCGCGGCCGACGTGAACGCCGCGCTGCAGACGCTCAGGATCGCCCCCTTGCTGGCGGGCGTGCGCGGCGAGCGGCCCATGGAGCTGGAGCCGTTCGTGGAGGCCGTGCTCGCAGTGCAGCACCTGATGGCCGACCCGCGCCTGGAAAGCATCGACATCAATCCTGTCTTCATCGGCGACACGCGGCAATCCTGCGGCGCCGTTGATGCCGTGGTTTTCATGCGGGAAGCCCCTTGAGGGATACCGCACTTATTCAACAAACAAGGAGACAAGCATGAAATTCAACCGACGTATGGCGGGCGTGCTCGCTGCGATGCTGCTGGCCGGTCCGAGCGTGGCTTTGGCTGCGTGGCCAGAAAAACCTATCCACCTCGTAGTACCGTACCCCCCCGGTGGCATGACTGACGTATTTGCCCGGCCGATCGGCCAGAAGCTCTCAGAACGCCTGGGACAGCCAGTCATCATTGACAACCGGCCAGGCGCAGGTGCCACCATCGGCTCTGCGATGGTGGCGCGCGCTGCGCCCGACGGGTATACGCTGGTGCTCGGAACCTTCGGTTCACATGCCGTGAACGATGCGCTGATGCCCAAGCTGCCATACAACTCCCTCACTGACTTCGCCCCGGTGATCCCGGTCGCTGCAGTGCCCAGCGTACTATCGGTGCCTGCTAGCTCGACAATCAAATCGCTGCCGGAGCTGCTTGCGGCCGCCCGCGCCAAGCCGGGTGAACTCACGCATGCCAGCACCGGTATCGGAGCGTCGCCTCAACTGCTGATCGAGTTGCTGAAGCAGACCGCAAAGGTCGATATTCTTGACGTGATGTACAACGGCGGTGGCCCCGCGCTCACGGCGCTGCTCGGCGGTCAGGTGTCCATGATCTTCGACACCATCGGTACCTCTCTGCCGCAGATTAGGGCTGGAAAGATCCGTCCGATCGCCATCAGTAGCTCCACCCGTTCGCCGCTGCTGCCCGACGTGCCCACTGTGGCTGAGACCCTGCCGGGCTTCAACTTGGTGCCCTGGTTCGCGATCTGGGCGCCTGCCGGCACGCCGCCGGAGATCGTCCACCGCCTCAACCACGAGATTGATGCGATTCTCAAGTCGCCTGAGGTCGTCGAGCAGTTCAGTAGCATTGGCGCGCAGGTTATGGGCGGGTCGGTGGAAGACTTTGCGGCCTTCCACAAGGCTGAATACGCGCGTTGGGCCACGTTTATCAAGACCACGGGCATCAAGGCGCCTTGAGGAGTTTCCAGAAGATGACAGAAAGCCGCTTGTTTTCACCCCTGCAACTGCGCGGCCTCACGCTGAAGAACCGCATCGTCGTGTCGCCGATGGCCCAGTACGTGGCCCTTGATGGCGGGGCGACCGACTGGCACTTCGCGCATTTCGCCAAATTCGCCCTCGGCGGCGCAGGCCTTGTCTTCACTGAAGCGACCAAGGTGGAACGCCGCGGCCTCGGCACGGTGGGCGACATGGGTCTGTGGAAGGACGAGCAGATCCCGCCTTTGCGGCGCATTGTTGACTTCTTGCATGCGCAGGGATCGGCCGCGGGCATCCAGTTCAACCACGCGGGCCGCAAGGCCGGGACCTATCGGCCCTGGGAGGGCTATGGAACGCTGGATCGCTCCGCGCCGATTGAAGGCGAAGATCACTGGGAGGTGATCGGACCCAGCGCGATCGCGTACATGGAAGGATGGCCGGTGCCCCGAGAGATGACCGAGGACGACATTGCGCAGGTCATCGAGTCCTTTGCCAGCGCCGTGCGTCGTGCCGATGCCGCCGATTTCGACGTGATCGAAGTGCACGCCGCGCATGGCTACCTGCTCCACCAGTTCCTGTCGGCGGCGTCGAACCACCGGACCGACCGCTGGGGCGGAAGCCTGGAGAACCGCATGCGGTTCGTCCTCGAAATCGCTCGGGCCGTGCGGCAGGCCTGGCCGGAAAACAAGCCGCTTTTCTTCCGGATTTCGTCCGTGGACGAGGCGGGCTGGACCCTCGACGAATCCGTGCTCATGGCCACCGAACTGAAGGCTCGCGGCGTGGATGCCATTGATTGCTCCGCAGGCGGCCTCAACGTTCGCTCGCCGACGGCGGCGGGCGTGCCGCGTCGCATGGGCTTCCAGGTTCCCTACGCCGAGCGCATCCGACGCGATGCAGGGCTGGCGACGATGGCCGTGGGGCTCATCATCGAGCCGCAGCATGCGGAGTCGATCATCGCCGAGGGCCGAGCGGACCTGGTGGCCTTGGGACGCGAGATGCTCTTCAACCCGTTCTGGGCGCATCACGCCGCGGCCCGGCTGGGCGTCGATCCCGAGTACCGGATGATGGCGCCCGTCTACCAGTGGTGGCTGGACCGGCGCGCCAAGGCTGGTTATGAGCCGGCCAACTGAGTCACCGCCGGTCGCTGTCGTCACGGGCGCAGGCGGAGGCATCGGCCTGGAACTGGTCGCCGGCCTGCTGGCTGCAGGCCAGGACGTGCTGGCGGTGGTGCGGCGCGAGGAATCGCTGGCGCACTTGCCGCGAGGGGCGGGGCCTGGTCGCATGGTGGGCCTGGTGGCGGATCTGGCGTCGAGCGACGGGCGGCGATCCGTTCGCGATACCGTGCAGGGCGAGTTCGGCGGCCTCACGGCGCTCGTCAACAACGCCGGCATCGGGATGGGCAGCATTCGCGCGGATTACTACAAGCGGCCTGTCCTGGCACCGGAGGTCGAGCCGGGCATGGTGCAGCGCTTCCTGGACGTCAATGCCTGCTCGCCCGTGGCTCTGTCGCTCGAACTGCTCTCCAGCTTCACGCAGGGGTGGGGACGCATCATCAACGTCGGAACGAGCCTGACGGCGATGCTGCGGCCCGGTTTCCTGCCCTACGCCATGTCCAAGGCCGCGCTCGAGTCGGCCTCTGCGGTGCTCGCCAAAGACTTGCAGGGGTCCGGTGTCGCCGTGTGCGTGCTCAATCCCGGCGGTCCAGTCGACACGCCGATGGCGCGCCGCGATGAACCCGAACTGCAAGCGAAGTTGATATCGGCTCGTGTCCTGGTCGAGCCGGTGTGTTGGGCCGCATCGCGCGCCTCGGGCGAAATGATTAATGGCAAGCGGCTGACAGCAACGCTGTGGCGAAAAGACGACCCAGCGGCATGCTTGGCGCCCATAGGCTGGCCTCAATTGGCGACGGATTCAGCCTGGAGGTGAAGGTGAACACCGCTGCTGCCGATTCCGTGGACACCGACCTAAGCTTCTTGAGCTTTCTCAAAGTCTATCGGACTGACGTAGCCCATCGTCGAATGACGTCTCGTGGGGTTGTAGAACCGCTCGATGTAATCAAAGACGTCCGCGCGGGCTTGCTCCCTGGACCGGTACACCTTTCTGGCCGTGCGTTCGGTCTTCAGTGAACTGAAGAAGCTCTCCATCGCAGAGTTGTCCCAGACTTCACCGGCGCGGCTCATGCTGCAGGTAATGCCTTGCTCCTTGAGCAACTGCTGGAAGTGCTCGCTGGTGTATTGGCTGCCCTGGTCGGAGTGATGCAGCAACGCGGCCGGCTTGCCTCGGCGCCAAACGGCCATCATCAGCGCATCGGCCACCAGCGGCGAGGTCATGCTGTCCTGCATCGACCAGCCGACGATACGCCGCGAGTACAGGTCCAGCACCGCGGCCGTATAAAGCCAGCCTTCGGCCGTCCAGATGTAGGTGAAGTCGGCCACCCATTTCTGGTTTGGCGCACTCGCCACGAATTGGCGGTCCAGGATGTTGTCGGCAATGGCGCTGCGCTCGCCCAGGTCCTTGGGCAGTCCTCTGCGGCGAGGCCTGGCGCGCAAGGCCTGCTCGCGCATCAGGCGCTCGATACGGTGGATTGAGGTTGAACATGTGGCCGCCATTGAGCGTGGCGAAGGTCTCTCCGACCTTGTTCATGCCCGGCATGAACCGGTCCTCATTCCTCGCGCCAGTTTCTCAGGTCATCGCTCGCGCCCTCGCCCTCGATCTTGATGACATCGGCGCCGAAGTCGGCCAAATATACCGACAACATGACTACTGCCACAAGGCGGGACAGGTCCAGTACGCGGACGTCCTTCAGCGGACCCGTGCGGTCCGCTTCGAATTTCTTCATTGTCAATTCCTGTCAGACTGTTATGACAGGCTTGATCTCCTGCATGTTCTTCATCCGCTCCAGTGCAATGTTCACATCGTCGAGCTTGTATCGACCGGTGATCATCTTGTCGAACGGGAAATCGTCCACGTGCGTGGAGATGAAATCCAAGGCCAGCGAATAGCTGCGCGCGTCCCCGGAGAACGAGCCGATCACGGTGAGGTTCTTCTTGACAATCAGCGATGGCTGGAATTCCGTCTTGCCTTCGCCCAACTGACCCACGATCAGGTAGCGGCCACCCCTGCGCGCCATGTGCAAACCTTCCACGAATGCACTTGGCACGCCGGCGAACTCCATCACGATATCGGCGCCACGTCCGCTCGTGTGGGACTGGACCAGTTCTAGTCGTTCCTGCGCGGTTGTGTTTTCAACCGAGATGCAGATATCTGCACCAAATTCCGCAGCCAAGTCCAAGCGGGCCTGGGGCGCACCGATGACGATGATCTTCCGCGCGCCTCGGATTTTGGCGTTGGCCGTAGCGAGCAAGCCGAGCGGGCCGGCGCCCTGGATCACCACCACCTCGCTGGGGTCGATCGCGCCGAGCTGCGACATCGCATTCATGACCGAGCGCAATGCGCAGCTGGACAGGCTAGCCAGCTCGTTCGGAACGTTGTCGGGTACCTTGAGGCGCCCGGCCTGCGGCAGGATGTAGCCGTACTCGGAGAAGCCGCCCAAAAGAAACGGCTCCTGCTCCATGTTCTCGAACATGTACGCGCGACGGTTCATGCACAGCGTGGGCTTGCGCGCCGTTGTGCAGAAGAAGCAGCTGCCGCAGGCGGTATGCGTGTACAGCACGCGATCGCCGACACGCAGCGGGTTGCCTACCGAGTCGCGGCTGGCCATATGGCCCAATCGCAGGATTCGGCCGACCATCTCATGGCCGATGATCACAGGCAGATTGACGGTGAGGGAAAGCGAGCCCTGCCAGAGGTGTACATCGGTGCCGCAGATCGAGCAGGCTTCGATCTTCACCAGTGCGGCATTGGTTTCCACATTGCTCGGAATCGGAACATTCTCGATCTGCAGAGGCTCTTTGAATTTGCGCAGTACGGCCGCGCGAGAATATTCAGGAATCTTCATCATGTTGGTCGATCAGTAGAAAAAGCGGTACGCCAGAGATAGTTTCGGCACATACGTGATCAGCGCCATAACCGCCAACGCAGCCAGCAGGAAGGGCCCAAGGTGGCGCAGCAGACTAACCAAGTCCGACCCGATCGTGCGGGCCGCCACATGAAATAGAGCGAAAGGGCCGGCCGTGGTTCATGCTCTTTGCCACAAGTCAACAGTGATGAACGATGCTGATCGCGCGCATCAAGGACAGTCGCTATAGAAGATGTGCCCGGATAATGCACGCCGCACGGAAGTGGTGTCAACCGCTATGCTGATTCGGTCTAGCGGCAAGGCCTTCAGATACATGGGAGGCGCTGCCTTCAGGGCCGAAAGCAGGAAGGCCTCGCCACACTTGCGCATTCACAAGCCGGCGACTCAGGTCGAGTATCAACTGGGCAATCGCATTACAAGCTGGATTCTTGCTTCGCGCCGAGACCGATGCGAGCGCGACTGAGCGGCTCACGGTCGGTGAAACGATCCTCGCGGCTCGCAGTGTGCCAGCCGCCAATTCCGCATGAATCGCGCTGTGGGCCAGGATGGTGAACAACTTGCCGTCCGCCACCAGGTCCTTCTGGATTGAAAGCGAGTCGACTTCGGCCACTACGTCGAGGCGTAGGTTATGGCTCAACGCGATGCCTTCGACCAAGCGGCGATTCGAATGCGATGCGCTGGGCACTACCAAGCGAAAACCAGGAAGCTCTCTAAGCGGAATGTCGGAAAGCGATGCGGGTAGCGACGCCGGTCCTCCGACCAGCCAGAGATCTTCCACCACAAGGGGATCGAGACGAATGCCTGGGGTAGCGCGAGCGTCAAAGAGTATTGCGAGGTCGAGCCTACCTGCATCGATCCATTCCTGCAGATAACCGGACAACGACTCGATCAAATGAATTCGAACCAGTGGAAAGCGCTCAAGTGCCTCCCGCAACATCGCTGTCGAGAGCACCGCACTCGCGGAAGTGGGCAGGCCGATCACCACCCGTCCCGCAACCTGGTCGCTTCGGTTGCCGACAAGTCTTGGCAACATCTCAAGGCGCTCCAGCGCATCGAGTGCATGCACCAGCAGTAGCTCGCCCTCCTCGGTGGGGCGCACGCCTCGCGCGTCACGTTTGAGCAGCTTCACGCCCAGTCTTTGCTCGAGCGCATTGACATGTCTGCTGAGAGCCGGCTGCGCGATATGCAGCATTCTTGCAGCCGCCGCGAAGCTCCCCAATTGCGCCACGGTGACGAAGTAACGAAGCTTTTTCGCGTCCATGGTTGGCTATATCAGAAAAGCATCGGTGGCATGTGAATTCGGCACTTCCCAACGTCTATTGGGCTACCTATCATACTTACATGCACCAGCTCCCGGCTTATTGACAGCATGCAAGCGGCACCAGACAACCAGTTGTCACGCGAGGATTACTCCCCCGACGCGCGGGGCCCCTTGGCGGGTGTCAGGGTTGTCGATATCTCGCGACTCGTCGCGGGCAATGTGGTCTCGCACGTGCTTGCTGACTTTGGCGCCGATGTCATCAAAGTCGAGATCCCAGGCCGGGGTGATGACCTTCGCGCCTGGAAAGTCAAGGGCGTTTCTACTTACTGGAAAGTCTACGCACGCAACAAGAAGAGCGTCACGTTGGACTTTCGTGAAAATCGAGGGCGCGAGATTCTGCTCGAGCTGATAGCGGGCGCGCAGATTTTTATCGAAAACTTCGTACCCGGAAGACTCGAGAAGATGGGATTGGGACCGGAGGTCTTGCTCAAGGCAAACCCCAGACTTGTCATTGTCAGGGTCTCGGGATGGGGGCAGACAGGTCCGTACGCACACAAGCCCGGTTTTGGCACCCTGGTGGAAGCCATGAGCGGCTTTGCGGCAATGAATGGCTTTGCCGATCGTCCGCCGGTACTTCCGCCTTTGGCGTTGGCCGATATGGTTTGTGGCCTTTATGGTGCGACCGCCGCCATGATTGCGTTGCGCCAGATCGAAGTGACCGGCGGAGCGGGTCAGGTGATCGATTTGTCCCTGTTCGAGGCGATTCATTCCATCCTCGGGCCGGAAGCCGCAAACCTTCGTCTAAACGGAGCGGCAACCCTGCGAAACGGAAGCCGCGCACCCAACACGGCACCCCGCAACGTCTATGAATGCAGCGACGGCAAATTTGTCGCGCTTTCTGCTGCGATGCAATCAATGGCTGAGCGCCTGTTCAACTCCATTGGTCGGGGCGAATTGATCGAAGACCCTCGCTTTCGCACCAACTCCGACCGGTTGCGCAACAACGATGCCATCGATGCCATCGTTGCCGATTTCATCCGCCAGCGCACGCAAGCGGAGAGCCTTGCGCTGTTCGAGGCAGCTGGCGTGACGGTGGGTCCTGTTTGCAGCGCAGCCGACCTGGAGATCCATCCTTACATCGAGGGGCGCCAAGTGCTGGTGCATTTGCCAGACACGGATATGGACGTGCTGCCTATGCACAACATTGTCCCGCGGCTATCAGAGACTCCCGGGGCCATGCGGATGCCCGCACCCCAGCTTGGTGAACACAATTCGGAAATATTCGGTGCCCTCGGTATTGGCCAGGATGAACTTCAGGCCCTCATAGGGGCAGGCGTTGTGTAGTGGCCCGATCACTGCGCGTTAATGATTAAGTAGGAGAGCTAAGCCCATGTTTGCCCCGCCCGAGCCCATCAGCAGCGAAGTCTTTGCGGAGATTCCCGCGGAGTTCCGGAAGGTAAGACGTTCTTCATGGTCTGACGCCCGGCGCGGCGGCAAGCCGATACACAGTTTCCTGGAGGGGCCTTCCTTTGATCGCGAGGGCAACCTCTACGTCACGGATATCCCTTTCGGGCGAGTGTTTCGCATTTCCCCCCAGAAACGTGTCGAACTGGTCGCCGAGTACGACGGCGAGCCCAACGGTCTCAAGATTCGTGCGGACGGGAGAATCTTCATCTCCGACTACCGCAACGGGATCATGGAGCTCGACCCGAAATCGGGCAAGGTGATGCCCATCATAGAACGGCGGTATTCGGAGCGTTTCAGCGGTGTGAACGACCTGTTTTTTGCCGAGAATGGCGACCTTTACTTCACCGACCAGGGGCGTACCGGGTACCAGGATCCGACGGGCCGGGTGTTCCGGGTGACGCCATCCGGGCGCCTTGAATGCCTGCTCGATTCCGGCATCAACCCGAACGGTGTCGTTACCAATCTGGATGAAACGGTGCTTTACGTGGCGATGACCAATGCCAACGCCGTTTGGCATCTGGCCCTGATGAACGATGGGGGCGTCACTGCGGTCGGGAACATGCTTCAGTTCTCGGGGGGTGGCATTGGCCCGGACGGCCTCGCTCTGACCGCGGACGGCGGACTCACCGTCGCCCAACCGGGCATGGGCGCAGTATGGATTTTCAGCCGGCGTGGCGAGCCGCTGTACCGTGTCAACAGCTGCGGCAGCGATCTCGTAACCAATATCGCCTTTGGCGGGGATGACATGCGCTCGCTCTACATGACAGATTCGGGGCTGGGCCAAGTGCTGGTCGCGCGCGTTCCTGTGGCAGGTCGGGTCATGCATTCACACCGGTCGCCAGACGCTGTGACCGTCGCAGCCCCAACGCAAGGAGTGGCATGATTTCCTCCCGATCCCTGTTGTTTGTTCCCGCCACGAGCGAACGAAAAATCGACAAGGCCTACCTGTCCGGGGCTGATGGTGTCATCCTTGATCTCGAAGACGCCGTGGCCATCAGCGAGAAGCTTTCGGCGCGCGCGGCCATTGCCCAGATTGTTGCGAAACCTCGTGCCTTGCCAACCTGGGTACGCGTCAATGCGTCGACCACTCCTTACTGCTACTCCGACATTCTCGCTGTCTGTGTTCCAGGCATATTCGGCGTTGTGCTGCCAAAGGTGGAGTCGGCTGAAGAGATCCGGATGATTGACTGGGTCATGACGCAACTGGAGGCGACGCGCGAACTCCCGCAAGGTGGCATCACCCTGACGGGAATTGTCGAAACCGCGCGCGGCTTGGAAGCTGTCGCCGAAATCGCCAAGTCCTCGCGTCGCCTTCGCAGGCTCATCTTCGGCGCCGTCGATCTGGCGGCGGATCTCGGCATTGATCTGGAGGACGGCGCCGGAGCCACAGCACAAGCACGCTTCGCGATTGCCTGCGCATCGCGCGCAGCCGGCATTGCCGCCCCCATGGATACGGCCTTCACCAATATCAAGGACCTCGAGGCGTTGCGCGCAACAAGCATCCGGGCTCGGGGACTGGGCTATCGCGGCAAATGCTGCATCCACCCCGCCCAGGTCGAGGTGGTCAACGCCGTATTCACTCCATCGGCCGAGGACGTTTCTCAGGCCCGGCGCATTGTCGCCGCGTTCGAGGCGGCCGAGCGCTCCGGCCTCGCGGCGGTATCGATCGATGGGTTCATGATCGACTATCCGGTTGCTGACAAGGCGCGCCAGTTACTGGCGCGCGTCGCGGGCGAGTGACGTTTGAGATCGTTGTACGGGGTACCAGGAAAGCGTCTGAAACAAAAAAGGAGACTCATCATGAAATCGTTCTACCGGTTATCAACAGTGCTCGGAACAAGGAGATCAGCTATGGAACAGCAGATGCCGAATATTCTTCACAGCAGTGCTGCCGGCGCGGGCAGGCGGCTCGCTGCATTGGCAGGGGCGGCGCGGCGCGGCTTCATTCGGAATGCAGCCCTCGCGCTGGGCGGAGTCCTCGTCTTGTCGGCGTACAGCGGTGCAGTGTCTGCGCAAACAAAGCCGGCGGGGAAAGTCATCGAGTACAAATTTGCCGAAATCCAGCCGGCTCAGGGCATCTACGCGAAATTCGAGCAGAAGTTCGCCAACCTCGTGGCAGAGCGAACCGCGGGTGCGGTGAAAGTCACAGTGTTCGCCGGTGGGGCGCTCGGAGGCGAAAAAGACGTACTTGAAGGAATGCGCGTCGGGTCGGTTCAGATGGGTCTGCTCGGGCTGACGCTAATGCCCTACCTCGATGCCATTTGGGGTCCTTATGTGTTCCGGGACAACGATCATGCGAAGAAGGTATTGCAGGGAGAGATTGGGCAGAGCTGGAAGGATCGGGTGCTTAAGGAAAGCGGCGGGCTTCGGCTCTTGGACTATGTGTACTTCGGCCCCCGCGAACTCACGACCAAGGCCACCCCGGCGCGGACTCCTGCCCAGTTGAAGGGCCTCAAGATCCGCGTGATGGAAGCGCCGATTTATCTTGCGACATGGAAAGCCTTGGGAGCCAGCCCGGTACCCATGGCCTGGCCGGAGGTTTTCACCGGACTTCAGCAGGGCACCATTGACGCGCAGGAGAATCCTTACGAACTGATCGTATCGAACAGCTTATTCGAAGTTCAAAAATATGTCATCGCGACCGACCATGTGAGGCCCTTCCGTTTTCTGTTGATGAATGATGCGGCGTTTAATTTGATGTCGAAGGAACAGCAAAAGATATTCACTGACACCTGGCAGGAAATTGGCAAGGAAATCGAGAGCGAGTATGTCTCCAAGGAGCAGGTGTATATCGACCTGCTCAAGAGCAAGGGCATGATATTCATTCGCCCCGATCTGAAGGCGTACCGCGCGGCAACCCAGAACGTGTGGAAGGATTTCATGCCCAAGGTGTGGGGGCCCGGTGTCTATGAAAAGGTGCAGGCGGTGCATTAATCATGGCCTCACAACAGGTTTGCGCCAGGCCCGGCCCGTGGGAGGGCCGTTGCAGCAGGCATCCGGCGGGTGCCGACCCAGGGTGGAACCCAGGAATTCGGGCGCGGCCCACCTCACCCGTGCGGTGAGGTCCTGATCGTGACGGGGCGGGGCAAAGGCGCAAGCGCTTTGCGCTCCTTCGTGAGTGGCCAAATGTCCTGAGACGGGGCCGTAGTGGTCGGTGGTGCGGTCCAAATCTGGGTTCGGTATTTTAGGAGGAGTAATGACTATCAGGAAGGTCACGCGCTCGCTGTTCGAGGCTGTCACAGCGTTCTTGATTGCCGGCATGGTGGCGCTCACACTGCTCCAGGTTATCTCGCGATTCATGGACGCTGGGTTCGAGTGGACGGAGGAACTGGCTCGGCTAGACCTCATCTACTTGACCTTTTTCGGGTCGATCGTCGCGTCCCAGCGCGGCGAACACCTCCGCATCGATATTCTGGTAAATGCCCTTCCGACGCGCTTGCGCCGAGCGGTTCGCATTGCGGTTGACATCGCCATGATCACGGTCTTGATGGTGGTGACCTTGCAGGGCGTCCCATTGCTGTCTCGATTCTGGCCATTGCTTTCGGCTTCGCTCGGGTGGCCCACACCGGTCTTCTATTTCCCGGTGGTCGCGGGATCTTTCATCATGGCCATTTATCTGTGCGTCGACGTGATCACCCTGCTTCGCGGAAATGAAACGCATCCGCCGCTGTCGAAGGCGGTGCCATGAGCTTGTTTCTCCTATTTGCCGTCATGCTGGGCTGCATGGCCGTCGGGATGCACATCGGTTTGGCGATGATCGCCAGCAGCTTGGTCTATTTACTTGTACACGCGGGTAGCCCGACCGCACTGCCGCTGGCCATCTTGCCAATGAAGATGCTCTACGGGGTGGATTCGTTTGCTCTTCTCGCCGTGCCGCTCTTCATGCTGGCCGGCGAGATCATGTCCGCTGGAGGCATTACGGCACGAATCGTCCGGTTCGCCACGGCCTTAGTCGGCTGGATTACCGGTGGGCTCGCTCATGTCAACATTGTGGTCAACATGATAATGGCCGGCATGTCGGGCTCGGCGGTTGCCGACGCGGCAGCGACGGGGTCGGTACTCATTCCCGCCATGGTAAAGGTCGGGTTTCCTGCAGCATTCGCGGCCGCGGTGACTGCGGCGGCCGCAACGATCGGGCCCATCATTCCGCCCAGCATCCCTTTTGTCTTGATCGGCAGCATCGCTGGGGTTTCCATCGGAAGACTATTCCTTGGGGGAGCCGTTCCCGGTGTGCTGATGGGCATCGTATTGATGGCGGCGACGTACTGGGTCGCCAAGAGGCGCGGCTATACCGTAGAGCGCCGGGCTTCTCTGCGTGAACTCGCGCTGAGTTTTTGGCTATCCCTCCCTGCGCTGTTGATGCCCCTCATCGTCATCGGAGGCATCTTCACCGGATTGACGACCCCCACGGAGGCCGCAGTTCTAGCCGTCGCTTATGCGCTCCTGCTGTCCGTGGGCGTGTATCGCCAGTTGAGCCTCAAGGACTGCTACCGCATCTGCATCAATATGGGCAGCTCTACTGCCGCCATCATGCTCACGATCGCGGGCGCCACGCTTCTTGGTTTCGTGGCCACTGCCGAACAGATGGGACCGAAGCTGATGCTGGTGTTTCTTTCGTTTAGCGACAGTCCCGTTGTGATTCTATTGATCGTCGATGTGGCGTTGCTGATATTGGGATGCTTGATGGAGCCGGTTCCATTGATACTGCTTACGGTTCCCATCTTTTTTCCTGCTTTGACAAAGATCGGCGTGGATCCGGTGCATCTCGGCGTCGTCATGACTCTCACCCTCATGATCGGACTATTGAATCCGGTTGTCGGCCTAAATCTATTCGTTACCTCCGCAATTGCACGGATACCACTTATAGCGGTGGCTCGCGAATCCCTGATATTTATCGCCATGCTGATTTTTCTGCTGCTGTTGCTCACGCTCTTCCCCCAACTGGTTTTGTGGCTGCCAAATCTTGTCATGGGCGGGTAGTTGTTTGGCGGTCGATCCCCTGAGGCTGCTTCAATGAAAGGTGCATTATGGAATTCAATGGACGTGTTGCGATAGTCACGGGTGCCGGTGCCGGCATTGGCGAGGCAATCGCCGGTCGATTGGCGCGTTCGGGCGCCAGCGTTGTCGCCGTAGACCGCGATCAGGACCGTGCCGAGCAAACGGCCCGACAAATACGAACGGCGGGCCATGAGGCGTTGGCGTTGGTTGCCGATGTTTCGGATCAAGCGCAGGTTCAACGTTGCGTCGCCGAAGTCATGTTGCAGTTCGGCCGCATCGACATTCTGGTCAACAACGCCGGATTTGCCATCATCAAGCCCTTTCTGGAAACGACGCTGGCTGAGTGGAACAGCTTGATAGCAACCAACCAGACCGGCGTTTTTCTCTTTACACAAGCCGTTGCGCGCCACATGATTGCGGCGCGTTACGGCCGCATCGTGATGATGGGTTCGGTGGTGGGCCACTACGGGTTGGCCGGGCGTGGTGCCTACGCGGGCACAAAAGGAGCTGTGCACGCCATGACCCGTGTGCTTGCGATCGAGCTAGCGAGGCACAAGATCACCGTCAATGCCGTGGCGCCGGGTCCGGTTGAAAGCGCAATGTCGCGCAAGGTGCTTTCCGCAGCCTCGCGGGAGGGCTGGGAGCGGGTGCTGCAGGTCAAGCGCTACGGCCAGCCCGACGAGATCGCGCAGGCGGTGGCCTTTCTCGCTTCCGAAGAGGCGGCGTTCGTCACTGGCCAGATTCTGGCTGTGGATGGTGGGGTCACTGCGGGGAGCGACCTCGGGGACGTCATCGAAGTCAATCCCATGGCTGCTTTGGGCCGAGGTTAATGGGATGGTCGCCCCTTAACGAGACGGCATCTAAGTGCCACAGTGGAAGGTGCGATGTTCCACTCACCGAAAGAGGCGACCGATATGGAGATTACCGCAGTAGCTGCTCCTCAAGGGCGGCGATGTCGGCGTCCACGGCCTCATCGAACATGGCGCGCTGCTCGGCGTTGAGCCGCTCGCTCTTGACGCCAAACTGGACTCGCTTGAGCTGGGCGAGCTCGAAGGTGAGCTTGTCGATCTTGGCGTCGCGCCACTTGATTTCGCCCGCGGCGCGCGTGTGCTGCTTGATCAGCCGCTGCGCGAGCTCGCGCAGTTGCTCGACGTTCAGTTCGTCGAGCTGTTGCCGGTCAATCGTCGTCGCCTCAAGCATCGGCGTGCAGTATCGCCCAGCAGCTGCGCCGCACGCATCAGCAAATGCACGGATTGCGCCGCCGGATCACAATACCCGGATCACACCGGCCTCGCCAATTCGCTGCCACGGCAGCCCCAGCACCAGCGCATCGAGCTGCTCGCGCGTGAGCACCAGTTGGCTGCCGCCGTCCTTGGGCCAGGCGAAGCGGCCTTGATTGAGCCGGCGCGCAGCCAGCCAGATGCCCACCCCGTCGTGCACCAGCACCTTCATTCGGGTGGCGCGCTGGTTCGCAAAGCAGTACGCATGGTGCGGGCGGGCAGCGCCGAAGACCTGAACGACTCGGGCCAGTGCTGTGTCCGTGCCCGCGCGCATGTCCAGCGGCGCGGTGCTCAGCCAGATCGCATCGACGCGGATCACCGCAGCCACTGCCTCAGCCAGGCAGCGCACTGCGCAGCGGCCGCAGCCTGCCAGACGATCTTGACCGACGTTCCTGCACGCTGCAGTTCAATATGGATCTCTTGCTGCGCAGGCGGGGCCGGCAATGCCAACGGCACGAACCCGGGCTGAATCGTTGGTGCATCTGCCGCTTCGATCGCCGGCGCATTCTCGGGGGCCTTATGCTCGGCTTCGATCACCCACTTGCGCAGCATGTTGGCATTGAGCCCGTGCGCCAGAGCGACCGCCGCAATCGACACGCCCGGCTTCATGCACTCCCGGATCACAGCGGCCTTGAACTGCGCGCTGTGCCGCCGGCGCCGCCGGCGCCCCATCAAATCGACCCCGTAAGTGTTCATGTGTCCGCGTAAGTTAAGCGGACACGAGGCTCCTACCAACAAGCCCTCGGGTCAACATGTGTTCCCTGGGCGCTTACGGCCCTATAAGCATCTTGGCGATGCGATGGGTAAGGTGACTCCAAGAAGCTTCTTGAAGTTGTTCGCAGAGGCGGAAAATTTCGATCAGGCTCCGCCAAACCAAGCAATCTCGGCAGAGGGTATACGGCAAGGCGTGCGGGAAGCGTCGAAGGTACGTGTTGATCAGCTCGGTATCGAGTACCCCTGGGTGAAGAGAGCGCTTGCACCACTTGCAGGACTCATGGTCCCCTGTACGGTAGAAGCGATCTATGAACGCTGGTCGGAAACGAATACGGTGAAGCTGATCTTGACGGCTGCTGCTGACTCTGAGACTGGCTTCTTGCCGCCCTTTCCTCCGAGGGCGCGCGGAAATCAGCTGGAACTTTTGGCTACTGCGATGAAAAAAATAGGGATGCTTTCCTACCGCCCAGACGGTCGGGTCGATATTCCTGATCTCTTCCGAGTCGCAGCAGTAATGCTGAAGAAGGGGCGTACCGCTCCAGTTCGAAAGCGATAGATCTGATTCGGGTGTTAGCGCATAAGGCTTGGCTAACTAAGAATCGCCCCACACCTCTTGCGCCGTCTCGATCACCAGCCGCAATTTGTTGCGCTGCGCCTCGACGGCGATCTTGTTGCCGTGCACGGTGCTGGAGAAGCCGCATTGCGGCGACAGGGCCAGCTGTTCCAGCGGCGCGTACTTTGCGGCTTCCTCGATCCGGCGCTTGAGCTCGTCCTTGCTTTCCAGCTTGTCGAACTTGGTCGTCACCAGGCCCAGCACCACGGTCTTTCCCTTGGGCAGGTAGCGCAGCGGCTTGAAGTCGCCCGAGCGTTCGTCGTCGTACTCCATGAAGTACGCGTCCAGGTTCATTTCCTTCAGCAGGGCCTCGGCCACCGGCTCGTAGTTGCCGCTGGCGGCATGGGTGCTCTTGAAGTTGCCGCGGCACAGGTGCATGGCCAGCAGCATGCCGGCGGGCTTTTGCGCCACCACCTTGTTGATGAACTTGGCGTAGCGGTGCGGCAGTTCGTTGGGATCGTCGCCGCGCTGGCGCGCCGCTTCGCGCATCTTCTCGTCGCACAGATAGGCCAGGTTGGTGTCGTCCATCTGCACATAGGTGCAGCCGGCGGCGGCCAGCGAGCGCAGCTCGTCGCCATAGGCCTTGGCGACGTCGTCGTAGAAGGCGGGCTCCAGCTCCGGATAAGCCTCCTTGCTGATGCCGGCGCGCCCGCCGCGGAAATGCAGCATGGTCGGCGACGGGATGCAGACCTTGGGTGTGCGGCCCGCGCTGACCTGGCTCTTGAGGTATTTGAAATCCGCCAGCTGGATGTCCTTGGCGTGGCGCACCTTGTCAATCACGCGCATCACCGGCGGCGCCAGTTCCTCGGTGCCATCGGGCTTCCTGATGGTGACCGGGATGTCGGTCTTGACGCCACCGAGCTGCTCCAGGAAGTCGATGTGGAAATAGGTGCGGCGGAACTCGCCGTCGGTGATGCTCTTGAGGCCCACGTCCTCCTGGAACCTGACGATCTCGGTGATGGCCTTGTCCTCGACGGCACGCAGTTGTTCGGCGCTGATCTCGCCGCTGGCTTTCTGTGCGCGCGCGTCCAGCAGGTACTTGGGTCTCAGGAAGCTGCCGACGTGGTCGTAGCGGGCGGGAAGCTGGGTCATGGCGGGTTCCTCTTCGGTCAGTTCGTCGGGGTAAAAAGCATATCGTAAAACATCGTGGCTACAGGTCGAGCACCAGGCTGGCACTGCGGGAGCGCGAGCAGCAGGGCGTGAACTGGTCGTTCAGGGCCCGCTCTTCCTCGGTGAAGTACATGTCGCGGTGGTCCAGCACGCGGGTGATGCAGGTGCCGCAGACGCCCTGTTCGCAGGACGTCATGATTTCGATGCCGTGTTCGCGCAGCGACTGCACCACGCTCTGGCCGGCCGCGACCGGATAGCTTTTGCCGGTGCTGGCGAGCTTCACCTCGAACGCCTGATCGCCCGAGTTGTCCTGCGGCGCGGCGGCGAAATATTCCAGGTGGATCTGTTCCGCCGGCCAGCCGCGCGCCTTGGCGCTGCCGACGACATGAGCTATGAAGCCGGCCGGTCCGCACACATAGAGGTGGGCGCCGGGCTCGGGCGTCGCCAACAGGGGGTCGACCTGCAGCTTCTGCCCTGGCGGCCCGTCGTCGAAATGGAAGTGCACGCGGCCGGCGAACGCGGACGCCGTGATTTCCTGGGCAAACGCGGTGCGCCCGGGCGACCGCGTGCAGTAGTGCAATTCGAAGTCAGCGGCTATGGCAGCCAGCCGCTGCGCCATGCACAGCAGTGGTGTCACCCCGATGCCGCCGGCAAACAGCAGGCTGCGCGCCGCATGTTGCAGGGGGAAATGATTGCGGGGCTCACTGATGTGGAGGAGGTCGCCTTCGCGCACCGCGTCGTGCATGGCCACCGACCCGCCACGCGAGGCCCGATCGCGCAACACGGCGATGCGGTAGCGGTGCTGCTCGAGCGAGTCGTTGCACAGCGAATACTGGCGGGTCAGGCCCCCGGGAACCTGGACGTCGACATGCGAGCCGGCACTGAAGGGCGGCAGCGGCGCGCCGTCGGCGCGGGCCAGCTCGAAGCTGGCGATGCCTTCCGCTTCGAGCGTCTTTCGCACGACGGTGACAGCAAGACTTTCCATGACTTATGCCGCCTGGGGCTGCGCCTGTTCCTGCGCCATGAGGCGGTCCAGGATTCGGCGTGACTGGACGCCGCCGGCGTCGATGTTGAGCATCAGCAACTTGCGCTCGGGATAACGCAGCAGGTTGGCCTGCTGCGCCTCCAGCACCGCCGTGTCCTCGGCGAACACTTTCGCCTGGCCCTCGCGGATCTGCGCCGTGAGCGCCCGGTCCTTGGGATTGAAATTGCGGGCCATGCCCCAGAAGTACCACATGGAGGTTTCGGTCTCCGGCGTGAGGAAGTCCACCACGACCGCATGCACCTTGTGCTTAGTGTCGGCGTTGTAGCCGCCTTGGCCGGCATGCGCGACGCCGACTTCGATCATGACGTGGCTGGGCGGCGTGAAGCGGCAGACCTGCCAGCGATCCACCGGCACGTCGTCGGCCAGGTTGTTGCCGCGCAGGTTGGCGCGCCAGAAGGGCGGAGCCATCACGTTTTCCATGAAGCGGCTGGTGGTCACCGTGTCGCCTTCGGTGCGGGTCGTGACCGGGGTCTGGTCGATCTCCTTCTGGCCGATGCTCGTGGTGTGCACATAGGTCTCGTGCGTCAGGTCCATCAGGTTGTCGATCATCAGCCGGTAGTCGCAGTGGATGTGGTACAGGCCGCCGCCATAGGCCCAGTCCGGACTGTCGGCCCATTCCAGATGCGGAATGAGCGCCGCATCCGCCACCGTCGCGTCGCCGGGCCAGACCCAGACGAAGCCGTGGCGTTCCACCACCGGATAGCTGCGGATCTTCGGGAAGCCCTGCACCCGCTGGCCCGGCATGGACACCGTCTTGCCGTCGCAGCCCATCACCAGGCCGTGGTAGCCGCACACCAGCTTGCCCTCGCAGACCTGCCCGAGCGACAGTTGCGCGCCGCGGTGCGGACAGAAATCTTCCAGCGCCGCGACCTGGCCGTCGCCTCCGCGATAGAAAACGATCTGCTCGCCGCAGATCTGCCGGCCCAGCGGCTTGTCGTCGATTTCAGCGGGCGTGCAGGCAACGTACCAGGTGTTCTTGGGAAACATCACTTTTCCTCGGTGGGGCGGACGACCGTGAAGTGGGCTATCCGTTGGAGCGGGTTCGGACGCGCATTATCCTGAAAAAACGGGTTTGTTGTATACATTCTGGGCGAGAAAATTTTCGTTGCCGATGGCGTCGTCCTATGGAAAGCCGCCAATGATGAGTGAAAATACGGCGAAAAGTAAGCCGCGCTGTATACAGGAGCAGACATGACCCGCCCGATTTCTCCGCTCGCCGAGGTCGGCGACAGCGGCGCCTCCCAGGCCGTCAAGGCCCAGTTGCGGCTGCGCGAAATGATCCTGGCGGGCGAACTGCCCAGCGGCGAACGCATTGCCGAACTCGCCATCGTCGAGCGGCTGGGCGTGTCGCGCACGCCGATCCGCGCGGCCTTGATGCGGCTGGAGCAGGAAGGGCTGCTGCAAGCGCTGCCCAACGGCGGTTATGCGGTGCGAACGTTTTCGGAGCGCGATGTGTCGGACGCTATCGAACTGCGTGGAACCGTCGAGGGGCTGGCCGCCCGGCTGGCGGCCGAGCGCGGTGTGGCACCGCGGCTGTTGCAGGAAGCGCGCGCCTGCCTGGCGCAGGTCGATGCGGTGCTGAGCCGGCCGGCGCTCGACGATGAAGCCTTCCTGCGCTATGTCACGCTCAACCAGAAGTTCCACACCCTGCTCAGCGACATGGCGGGCAGCCTGGTGATCGCCCGGGAACTCGAGCGGGTGGTGAAATTGCCTTTCGCTTCCCCGTCCGGCTTCGTCGTGCTGCAGGCCAACTCGCCGCAGGCGCGCGACATGCTGATCGTGGCGCAGGACCAGCACCGGCAGGTGCTCTTCGCGATCGAGCAGCGCGAGGGATCGCGGGCCGAGGCCATCATGCGCGAGCACGCACGCATCGCCCAGCGCAACCTGCGCGAGGCCATGCAAAGCCACAACCTGGATCACATGCCGGGCGTGCGGCTGATCCGGCAGCGCGGGGAGCCGGCGGATGGGCGTTTGAGATAATGTTTCCATCCGGCTGCGACCCCCTGCTGGGCGTGGCGCGCTACCTGCTGCTGGCTGCCGCGGCGAAGTCAAGACACCGTGAATGCCATCGACACCAACAAGCGAGAATCCATGAACCGATACCCCGGCTGGGAGCAGCGCGCAGTGAGCGCACGCGACGTCGTCAGCCATCTCGAGAGCCACCAGAAGGTGTTCATCCACGGTGCCGCCGCCACCCCGACCACCCTGCTCGACGCGATGGTGGAGCGCACCGATCTGGAGGGTGTCGAACTGTTCCACCTCCACCTCGGCGGCCCCTGCCGCTTCAGCGAGGCGAAGTACCAGCAGGCCTTCATCCCGAACCCGCTGTTCACGGACGAAGGCTTGCGCAAGCCCGTCGAGGAGGGCCGCGCCTTCTTCGTGCCGGTCTTTCTCTCCGACATCCCGGCACTGTTCGAGACCCGGCGCATTCCGCTCGACGTCGCCCTGGTCTCGTTGTCGCCTCCCGACGAGCATGGACTGTGCACCCTGGGAACCTCGATCGATGCTGCCAAGGCCGCCACCGAGCACGCGATGATCGTCCTGGCCGAGATCAACGAACAACTCCCGCGCACTTATGGCGCGACCGTGGTTCCGTTCGATCGCGTGACCGCGTTCGTCCACACCGATCGCCCGCTGCATGAGGCGCACGGCAGCGCGATCGGCAACGTCGAGAACCAGATCGGCGAGCACATCGCGCGCCTCGTCGAGGACGGCTCCACGCTCCAGATGGGCATAGGCGCGATCCCCAACGCGGTGCTGAGCCGGCTCGGCCACAAGAACGACCTGGGCGTGCACACCGAGATGTTCTCCGACCTGCTGGTGCCGCTGATCGAGCGCGGGGTCGTGACCAACCGCTACAAGAACGTGCATCGGGGCCGCACCGTCACCAGCTTCGTGAGCGGCTCGCGCAAACTGTTCGACTTCGTTCACGACAACCAGCTGGTCGAGTTCCATCCCTGCGACCGGACCAACGACACGGCGCTGATTCGGCAGAACCCGCGGGTGGTGGCCGTCAACGCGGCGATCGAGATCGACCTGACCGGGCAGGTGTGCGCGGACTCGATCGGACACAGCATCTACTCGGGGATCGGCGGCCAGATGGATTTCATCCGGGGTGCTGCGCTGTCCGAGGGCGGCAAGGCCATCATTGCGCTGCCCTCGACGGCCAGAAACGGGCAGGTCTCCCGCATCGTGGCTACGCTCAAGCCGGGCGCCGGCGTGGTGACCACCCGTGGCCATGTGCAGTATGTGGCCACCGAATACGGTATCGTCGACCTGCACGGCCTGAACCTGAAGCGGCGGGCGGAGGCGCTGATCTCGATCGCTCACCCCGACTTTCGCGCGGAACTCGCCCGCGAAGTCAGGGAAATCCGCCACTTCGACGTGGGCGGATGGGGTCCGGGCGCGGATGGGCAGGGCCCCAATTGAGATAACCGGGCGCTCGATATAGCGAGTTTGCATAACTGCTAGACCCGGGCCGGGCTTTGCGTTGGGCCGTTCCAGGCACAGAATCGCGTGTTGCCGGAGGCCGGGCTTCCAGCGACCGTGACCGCAAAAACTTCCGAAGGAGACTCCATGCACAAGAGAACGATGATCCAGGCCGCCCTTGCCGCCGCCCTGCTGGCGGCCAGCAGCCTGGGCCTGGCCCAGGACAACAAGTTCAGGATCGGCCTGATCCTGCCGATGACGGGGCAGCAGGCGACGACGGGCCGCCAGATCGAAGCGGCGGCGCGCCTTTGGATGGCGCAGAACGGCGACACCGTGGCCGGCAAGAAGGTCGAACTGATCGTCAAGGACGATACCAGCGTGCCGGACGTCACGCGCCGCCTGGCCCAGGAACTGGTGGTCAACGAGAAGGTGAACGTGCTGGCCGGCTTCGGCATCACCCCGTCGGCAACGGCCACGGCGCCGATCGCCACGCAGTCGAAGACGCCCGAAGTGGTGATGGCCGCCGCCACGTCGAGCATCACGGAAGCTTCGCCCTACATCGTTCGGACCAGCTTCACGCTGCCGCAGGTCTCGGTCGTCCTGGCCGACTGGGCGCCCAAGAACGGCATCAAGAAGGTCGTGACGCTGGTCAGCGACTACGGCCCCGGCATCGATGCCGAGAAATACTTCAAGGAGCGGCTCCAGTTGAACGGCGGCCAGGTGACCGAATCCCTGCGCGTGCCGCTGCGCAGCCCCGACTTCGCGCCGTTCCTGCAGAAGGTCCGCGACGCCAAGCCCGACGCCCTCTTCGTGTTCGTGCCGTCCGGCGCGGGCGCCGCCGTGATGAAGCAGTTTGTCGAGCGCGGCATGGACAAGGCCGGCATCCGGTTGATCGCCACCGGCGACGTGACCGACGACGACCAGCTCAACGAGATGGGCGACGGCGCACTCGGCGTCGTGACATCGCACCACTATTCGGCTGCGCACCCATCGGCCGCCAACAAGAAATTCGTCGAGGCTTTCGAGAAGGCCAACAAGGGCCTGCGGCCCAACTTCATGGCCGTGGGCGGCTATGACGGCATGCGCGTGATCTACGAGGCGCTGAAGAAGACCCAGGGCAAGGGCGGCGGCGACGCTTTGCTGGCTGCCATGAAGGGCCAGATCTTCGAGAGCCCGCGCGGCCCGGTCTACATCGATGCGCAGACCCGCGACATCGTGCAGAACGTCTACCTGCGCAAGGTCGAGAGGAAGAACGGCCAGCTCTGGAACGTCGAGTTCGACGTGGTCAAGGACGTGAAGGATCCCGGCAAGGCGAAGTGATGTCCTGCTCCTTCCCCCACCGGGGGAAGGTTGGGATGGGGGCCGGTCGCCCACGCCCCCACCCCCGGCCCTACCCCAGCGGGGGAGGGAGCCCAATGCCCATCGAGCACTGAAGCTGTGTTGACCATCCTTTTCGACGGCGTCGCCTACGGGATGCTGTTGTTCATCCTCGCCGTCGGCCTGGCGGTGACCATGGGCCTGATGAACTTCATCAACCTGGCGCATGGCGCCTTCGCCATGGCCGGTGGCTATATCACCGTGCTGCTGATGCAGCGCCTCGACGTGCCGTTCCTGGTGTGCCTGCCCATCGCGTTTGTCGGCGCCGCGCTGCTGGGCGCCGTGCTGGAGCGCACGCTGTACCGGCCGATGTACCGCAAGCCGCACCTGGACCAGGTGCTGTTCTCGATCGGTCTGACTTTCATGGCCGTGGCCGCGACCGACTATTTCGTGGGCTCGACCCAGCAGATGCTCCAGTTGCCCCCGTTCCTGAGCGGGCGCACCGAGATCGGCACCGGCTCCTGGACGCTTGGCATGGGCCACTACCGGCTGTTCATCATCGCCGTCTGCGCCGCGCTGGCGGTGGCGCTGCAGTTCGTGCTGGCGCGTACCCGCTTCGGCAGTCGCCTGCGCGCCTCGGTGGATGACCAGCGCGTCGCCGCCGGCCTGGGCATCAACGTCAACGTGGTGTTCCTCGCGACCTTCGCTTTCGGCTCGGGCCTGGCCGGACTGGGTGGCGCGTTGGGCGCGGAGGTGCTGGGGCTCGATCCGACCTTCCCGCTCAAGTTCATGATCTATTTTCTGATCGTGGTCGCGGTCGGCGGCACGTCGTCGATCACCGGTCCGCTGCTGGCGGCACTGTTGCTGGGCATCGCCGACGTCGCCGGCAAGTACTACATCCCGAAGCTGGGCGCCTTCATCGTCTACACCCTGATGATCGTGATCCTGATCTGGCGCCCGCAGGGCCTGTTCGTGCGCAGCAGAGGCAAGCCATGAGCGACCCGACCTCCGCGCAGCAATCGCTGCTGGCGGGCCGGCGCTGGCGCGCCTGGGAGCCGCTGTTGTGGCTGGCCGCCTTCGCCTCGCCGGTGCTGCTGCCCAGCCACGCCTTCATCGTCAACGAGATCGCGATCGTGGCGCTGTTCGCGGTTTCGCTCGATCTGGTGCTGGGCTATACCGGCATCGTGTCGCTGGGGCACGCGGCTTTTCTCGGGATGGGCGCCTATTCCGCGGCCCTGTTCGCCAAATACGTGATGCCGGACCCGCTGGTCGGGCTGGCTGTCGGCATCGCCACGGCCACGGTGCTCGGCGCGATCGCGTCCGTCACCATCCAGCGCGGCACCGATCTGACGCGACTGATGGTGACGCTGGGCTTCGCGCTGATCCTGCTGGAACTGGCCAACAAGCTGGACTGGCTGACCGGCGGTTCGGACGGCCTGCAGGGCGTGGTGATGGGGCCGGTGCTCGGCCGCTTCGAATTCGATCTGTCAGGCCGCACGGCCGCCTGGTATTCGATGACGGTGCTGCTGATCCTCTTTTTCCTGGCGCGCCGGTTCGTGAACTCGCCGCTGGGCGCGACATTGAAGGCCATCCGCGACAACCGGCTGCGGGCCATGGCCATCGGCATCCCGGTGGGCTCGCGCCTGGCTGTCGCCTACACGGTGGCCGCGGCCATCGCCGGCGCTGCCGGCGCGCTGATGGCGCAGACCAGCGGCTTCGCATCGCTGGATGTCTTCGAGTTCCACCGCTCGGCCGACGTGCTGCTGATGCTGGTGGTGGGCGGCACCGGCTGGCTGTATGGCGGCGTGGCGGGTGCCATCGTGTTCACGCTGCTGCAGGACACGCTGTCGTCGGTCACGCCGCAGTACTGGACTTTCTGGCTCGGACTGTTCCTGGTGGTGCTGGTGCGGGTCGGGCGCGACCGCCTGATCCGGCCCTGGACCTGGTGGCGCAGGGGCCGCCCGTCATGAGCAGCACCACCGACACGATCGATGACGTCGTGCTGAGCGCGCGCGGGCTGGTCAAGCGCTTCGGCGGGATCACCGCCACCAGCAAGGTGACGCTGGACTTGCGCAAAGGTGCGCGCCATGCGCTGATCGGCCCCAACGGCGCCGGCAAGACCACGCTGGTCAACCTGCTGACCGGCGTGCTCGAGCCCACCGAGGGCCAGATCCTGCTGGAGGGCAGCGACATCACGCATCTGGCGCCGCACCAGCGAGCGCGCCGCGGCATGGTCCGGACCTTCCAGATCAACCAGCTGTTCGACGGTCTGACGCCGCTGGAGACCCTGGCACTGACGGTGTCCCAGCACCGGGGACTGGGTGCGCGCTGGTGGCAGCCGCTGGGCGCCAACCATGCGGTGGCCGAGCGTTGCGACCAGCTGCTGGAGCAGTTCCACCTCACCAGCGTGCGGGACCAGCCGACGCGGGTGCTGGCCTACGGCAAGCGCCGCCTGCTGGAGATCGCCATCGCGCTGGCCTGCGAACCGCGCGTGCTGTTGCTGGACGAGCCGGTGGCCGGTGTGCCGGCGGGCGAGCGCGAGGAGCTGCTGCGCACGGTGGCGGCCTTGCCCGCCGACGTGTCGGTGCTGCTGATCGAACACGACATGGACCTGGTCTTCAGCTTCGCGACGCGGATGACCGTGCTGGTCAACGGCGCCGTGCTGACGGAAGGAACGCCGCAGGAGATTTCCAGCGACGTGCGGGTCAAGGAGGTCTACCTCGGGCAGGTGGAGCGTACCCATGTCTGAATTGCTGCGCGTCGAGAACCTGAGCGCGGGCTACGGCGCGGCCGTGATCCTCGACGGCGTCTCGCTTGCCTTGGCCGCCGGCGAAACGCTGGCGCTGCTGGGCCGCAACGGGACCGGCAAGACCACGCTGATCAACACGCTGGCCGGCGCCACCCGGCAGCATGGCGGCAGCATCACGCTGGGCGGTATCGCTCTGCACAAACTGCCGTCCCATGCGCGCGCGGCGGCCGGCATCGGCTGGGTGCCGCAGGAACGCAACATCTTCAAGTCGCTGACCGTGCACGAGAACCTCACGGCGGTGGCCCGCCCCGGGCGCTGGACGCCGGCTCGGGTCTACGAGATGTTCCCCCGGCTGGGCGAGCGCACGCACAACCTGGGCACGCAGCTGTCGGGGGGCGAGCAGCAGATGCTGGC
>DIZF01000007.1:10871-36630 GCA_002427815.1 Ramlibacter tataouinensis | reverse complement strand
CCCCGGGCGCTGGACGCCGGCTCGGGTCTACGAGATGTTCCCCCGGCTGGGCGAGCGCACGCACAACCTGGGCACGCAGCTGTCGGGTGGCGAGCAGCAGATGCTGGCGGTGGGCCGCGCACTGGTGCTCAACCCGCGCCTGTTGCTGCTGGACGAGCCGCTGGAAGGCCTCGCACCCATCATCGTGGAGGAATTGCTCAAGGCGATCGCCCGCATCACCCGCGGCGAAGGGCTTTCGGCCATCATCGTCGAACAGCATCCGCAGGCCATCCTGGCGATCTCGCATCGCGCCGTGGTGCTCGACCACGGCACAGTGGTGCATTCGGGTTCGGCCCAGGAACTGAGCGAAGCGCCCGAGCTGCTGGACCGGCTGCTGGGCGTGGCGCGGTAGCGCACACTCAACCCATCACTTCATGGAGACTGCGATGTGGTACCGAAGAAGCCTGCTGGCCCTGGGCCTGGGCGCCGCTCTGCCATGGCCGGCGGCAAGCCAGTCCTTTCCCGCCAGGCCGTTGCGAATCGTCGTGCCGAACGCGGCGGGCGGAGCCGCCGACCTCACGGCCCGCACCGTGGCGCAGAAGATGGCCGGATCGCTGGGTCAAAGTGTGATCATCGAAAACAGGCCCAGCGCCGGCGGCGTGGTCGCCGGCGAGCTGGTCGCACGCTCGGAGCCCGACGGCTACACCATGCTGCTGGTGTCCAGCGGCACGGCGGTGAGCGCGGCGCTGTTCAAATCGCTGCCGTTCGACACGTTGAGAGACTTTGCGCCGGTCTCGATGCTGGCCACTTTCGATCTGGCCATCGTCGTCAAGGAGGGCGGCCGCTTTCGCACGCTGGCCGAGCTGCTGGCGCAGGCCGGGGCCCATCCCGGAAAGCTCAACCTCGGCACGCCGCAGGTCGGCACCACGCAGAACCTGGCGGCGGAGTTGTTCAAGGCAAGTGCCGGTATCGATGTGCAGGTGGTTCCCTTCAATGGCACGCCCCCGGTGATCACTGCGCTGCGTGGCGGGGACATCGACGCGGCCCTGGACATCGTCGGGCCGTTGATGCCGCAGATCGCGGCTCACGCCTTGCGGCCTCTGGCAGTGCTGGGCGCGCAACGCGCGCCGCAACTGCCCGATGTCCCGGCCGCGCGAGAAACCGGCGGCTCGCTGGCCCGCTTCGACGTCTCATCCTGGAACGGCCTGGCCGTGCCGGCGAAAACACCTCCGGACGTCGTGGCGCGCCTGAACCGTGAGGTGCAGGCGGCGCTGGCCCAGTCCGATGTGAAGAAGCACCTGCTCGACCTCAACCAGGTCGCGCAGGGCAGCACGACAGCGCAGCTGCGCGAACGCCTGGAAGCCGACATCGCGCGCTGGGGCGAGGTGATCGCGCGTGCCAGAATTCCACGCCAATGAAGCTCGGGAGCATCCAATGGAGATCGGCATGAAGTTCGGGAGCATTGGCCTGGTCGGCTACGGCGAGGTCGGCAAGATCTTCGGCGCAGGACTCAAGCGCCAGGCGGGCGTCGTCTCTGTCAGCGCCTGGGATCTGAAATTCGCCGATGCCACGAGCCAGCCTGCTGAAACCGCGCACGCCGCGAGTTCAGGCATCACCGCGCAGCCGTCGATGCAGGCTTTGTGCGCGCAAGCCGACCTGGTCATCTCCGCTGTCACGGCCTCCAACACGCTGGCTGTCGCGCAGGAAGCCGCGCGGCATATCCGGCCGGGTGCGGTCTTTCTCGACCTCAACTCGGCGTCGCCCGGTACCAAGCAGCGTGCCGCCGCCGCGATTGACGGCGCCGGCGCGCATTACGTCGAGGCCGGCGTCATGACCTCGGTGCCGCCGTACGGCATCAAGGTGCCCATGCTGCTGGGTGGTGCCACTGCGCGCGAACTCGCGGCCGTGCTGGGCGGCTGGGGCATGGAGGCGAAGCCGGTGTCGGACCAGCTGGGCGTGGCCTCGGCCATCAAGATGTGCCGCAGCGTGATGATCAAGGGCCTGGAAGCGCTGGTGATCGAAAGCTACATCACGGCCCGCGCCTACGGCGTGGAAGACCATGTGCTGCCGACGCTGGCAGAAACCTTTCCGTCCATCGACTGGCAAAAGCAGGGTGCCTATTTCTTCAGCCGCGTGGTGCAGCACGGCAAGCGCCGGGCCGAGGAAATGCGCGAAGCGGCGAACACGGTGCGCGAAGCCGGGTTCGAGCCTTTCATGTCGGAGGCAATCGCGGACAAGCAGCAGTGGGTCGCCGACCAGGCCGCCGCTCGCGTGTTCGAAGAGCTCGCGAAGGATGCGCCCTGGCAGGACTACGCCGACCGGGTGATCGCTGCGCGCAAGGCCACCTGATCACCCCGGCCGGACGTTGCCGGCCTTCACCACCGGCCGTGCCAGGCAAACAGGTGCTCAGAAGTCTGGATCCCGGCACAGGGCCGGGATGACAGTTCACTTCGCCTGCACGCGCCCCGACGTGATCACCGGCCGCCAGCGCGCGATCTCGCTCTTGATATGGGCGGCGAACGCTTCCGGCGTCGCCGGCGTGGCGACGGCGCCTTCATTGTTCAGGCGCACCTTCAGTGCCGGCGTGTTGAGCGACAGGTTGATCTGCGCATTCAGTTTGGCAATCACGGCCGGCGGCGTGCCTGCCGGCGCGACCACGCCGTACCACTGGTCTGCCTCGAAACCCTTGTAGCCGCTTTCGGCGACGGTCGGCACGTCGGGCAGCACGTCCATCCGCTGCGGTGAAGAGACGGCGAGGGCCCGCAACTTGCCGCTGCGGATCTGTCCGAGCACCGTGGGAGCGCCGGTAAAGAGCACCTGGATCTGCCCGCCCAGCAAATCGGTGATGGCCGGCGCCGTGCCGCGGTAGGGAATGTGCAGCAGCGATGTTCCGGTCTGCAGCTTGAAGTATTCGGTGGCCAGGTTGGCGGCGCTGCCGTTGCCGCCGGAACCATAGGAGAGCTGGCCCGGCCTGGATTTGGCCAGCGCCACCAGTTCCTTCACGTTGTGCGCCGGCACCGACGGATTCACGACCAGCACGTTGGGAACGCGCGCCACCCACGCCACCGGGGCGAAGCTCTTGATCGGGTCGTAGGGCAGGTTCGGATACAGCGACGGGTTCACGGCCAGCGTGCCGATGTGTCCCATCAGCAGCGTGTAGCCGTCGGCCGGCGCCCTCGCCACCTTTTCGGCGCCGATGGAGCCGCCGGCGCCGGGCACGTTGTCGATCACCACCGGCTGGCCCCAGGCGTCCTGCAGCTCCTTGCCGATGGCGCGTGCCAGGATGTCGGTGCTGCCGCCGGGCGGGAAGGGCACGACCATGCGGATGGCTTTGGTGGGCCAGTTCGAGGGGGCTTGGGCGAAGGCCCCGCCCGCAAGCGCCACAGCGGTGAGGGCGACCAGGAGTTGACGGCGGCGCATCAGAATTCCACCTTTTCGCCCGGCTTGAGCGGAATGACGTGGGACGCCCAGTCGCCCAATGCTTCAGTGAACTGGGGCAGGGTGCCGCGAGCGAGCGGGTTGGTGCCGTAGTGCATGGCGATCGGCGCGCACGCCGTGAGCACGGCCACCGCCAGCCATGTTGCCAGGGCGCTCAGCAATTTCTTCATCGGGGTCTTCAGGTTGTGACGGATGCCCTGAGTGTCTGCCATGGCTGCGCAACCCGCCAATACCGCTTTCCACTAGCTCCTATAAGGAGACGGAATGGCTCAGGTCGCGGCAGCGAAGACTGGCGTGCGATCACCACTGGGAGTTTGTCGTCCGGCTGAAGTCCAGTGCGGGCTCCGCGGCAGCCCACAACGCCTTGGCATCGGCCGTGTCGCTGACGTCGCAATCGAGATACACCAGGCCGCCGTTGCGCGCCACCGCGCGCAGCGCGGCATGGTCGCAGCCCGGCCCTCCCAGTCCGAGCAGGACCGGGCGATGCGACAGGCGCGAACACGCCGACACCAGTATGTTGATCAGGTCCACGTCATGCTTGCTGTCGCCGCACAGCAGGAGGACCAGATGGGAGTAGTCGGGCAGAAAGGCCTGAAACAGGCCGATGTGCAAGCCGTTGCGGGCCATGGCAACCACCCGGCGCAGCATTGCGCCGGGTCCGCCATCCACGTCGACATAGTCGTTGGCGACATCATTGTCTTGAGCGCCGGCGAGCCGCTGGCTCGTCACCTTGCAGTGATGGGCCTGGCCGAGCCAGCGCACCAGTTCGAATGACTGGGTTCCCCGAGCCGAGCAGACCATCACCCGCTGGTAGAGGTCGCTTTCCTTCCGTCCGGCGGCACCGGAGCCCCTCAGCGGCATGGAAAGCCGCCGCCATACCGAGGCGGGCTCCAGTCGTTGTTGGCCTGCGCTTTCGGACAGAGCCACCAGGCGGCGCTCGAAATCTCCCGGATCCTCGTGGTCTTTCCTCAGGGCCATGGACCACGGTTCGGGCAGGCGACGCGGTCCGCGGCTGTGATGGACCACGCGCAGGTCCCGATGGCGGGGATCGCGCTCCAGCCGGCGCATCACGGCTTGAATCCCGGCGCTCGGCCCTTCCATCCATTCCATGAACCAGCCCGCCTGGTACGACAGCGCCGCGTAGACGTTGTCCGCCACATTGCGCTGCAACGCGTGATCGCGGATGCGGTGCATCTCCTTGAACACAGGCCCTTGCACACAGGACCGGCTTGCATACAGCAGCCGGTCCACGGTTTCGCCGGGAACGGGCGCGCCTACCCACGGCGGACTGTTCAGGTTCGAATTCAAGACGCACTCCCTTCGCCGACCGCGACTCGGCAGGGATCCATCTTCCAGTCGCGAGGCGCGCGGCAATTGACTTTTCTCATATGCCTTCCCAGTAAATACCGGGGGCCGGTTGGCGACAACTCGCAACCTGATTAGCGGGATTACCCCAATTGCCCGGAGCCACGCGCCAGCCGGGCGTCTTGCCTCAACACCCGGCCAGCAGGGTCTGCGCCGATCGGCCGATCAGGTCCGACATGGCTTTCTGGGTGAGGGTGGCGGGCCGCTGCGAACTCATGGCCAAGGCCAGCTTGCTGCGTAGCGCGGGCGCGCCGATCGGCCGGATGGCAAAGGCCTGCGGATGCGCCGAGGTGGCGACCGCATTGCGCGACAGGATGGCGCTCCCGGCGCCGTCTTCCACCAGGTCGAGGATGGCCGCGACACCATCGATTTCCAGTACCACCTGCGGCCGGCAGCCCAGCACGGCCATCTCGTTTTCCACCAGCATCCGGATGGCGTTCGGCCGGCTGGGAATGACCAGCGGCAGCTTGGCGACCTCGTGCAAGGGCACGGGGCGGGGCCGGGCGGAAGCCGCCGGCTTGCCGTTGCGGCGCTGCACCAGGAACAGCGGCTCCTCCAGCAGGGGCGTGAGTTCGATCTCGGGGGACGGGCTGGCGTTGTAGAGCAGGGCGATGTCCAGGCGGCCGGTGATCAGCGACTCCTGCATGCCGACCGAAAGCCCTTCGCTGATCGACAAGGTGGCGTCGGGCATGCGCCGGCGAAACTCGCGGATCAGCGGCACCGCCATCGCCTTGGCCACGCTCGGAGGCAGCCCCAGCGCCACCCGGCCCGCCAGCGCTCCACGTACCCGGCCCAGCTCTTCGCGCGCGCGCTCGACCTGGTGCAGGATGCCGCGGCCGTGCTCGAGCAGGAGCTTGCCCGCCTCCGTGGGAGTGGCGCCCCGGCCGTTGCGGGTGAGAAGGCTCTGCCGCAACTCCACTTCCAGCAACCGCACCTGGCGACTGAGCGCCGGCTGGGCCACGTCCAGTGCGACCGCGGCCCGGGTGAAGCTGCCCAGCTCGGCCACGCGAACGAAATACTCGAGTTGTTTCAGGTCCATGGATTCGGAATAACTTTGCATCAATTATGCCGAATCGATATAGCTGGTAGTCGTCCGCCCCTCTTTTGTTCCGCAGCACTGGCGCCCACAATGCGCAGCATGTTCTCGCACGCCGCATATCCCTCGCTGACCCCATCTGGAGCAGTGCTGTCATGACCGCCGCGATCCGCGGCATTTCGTCGATGGCCACCCGGCAGGTGCTGGGCGAGCTGGCTGCCGCCTACGAGCAGCGCACGGGGTGCCCCGTGCAGATCGAGTCCGTCGGCGGGGTGGATGCCGCTCGCCGGGTGCAGGCCGGCGAGGCGTTCGACCTGGTGGTGCTCGCATCGGATGCCATCGACAAGCTGCTGGCCGGCGGCGCCGCCGCCGCCGGCGGCAAGGTCGATCTCGTGCATTCGCCGGTCGCGGTCGCGGTGCGCGCCGGCGCTCCGCGGCCGGACATCGCCACCGAGGATGCGTTGCGGCGCGCTGTGCAGGCCGCCGCCAGCATCGGTTATTCGACGGGCCCGAGCGGCACGGCTCTCATGCGTCTCTTCGAGCGCTGGGGCAGCGCCGCTGAAATTGAAAAACGCCTGGTTCAGGCGCCGCCGGGTGTGCCGGTGGGCACGCTCGTCGCGCGGGGCGAGGTGGCGCTGGGGTTCCAGCAGCTGTCCGAGCTGATCCACCTGGAAGGCATCGCCGTGGTCGGGCCGCTGCCCCGGGCCGTGCAGATCATCACAACCTTTTCCGGAGCACTGTGCGCCGGATCGTCGCAGGCCGAGGCCGTGCGCCGCGTGCTCGCCTTCATGGCCTCGCCCGAGGCGGCCGCAGCCAAGCGCCGCCACGGGATGGAGCCCGCCTGAACCCAATGCCAAGGAGAAGCCAATGATCATCGATTGCCACGGCCACTACACCACGGCGCCCAAGGCGCTGGAAGCCTGGCGCAACCAGCAGATCGCGGGCATCAAGGACCCGGCGCTGATGCCGCGGGCGGCCGACCTCAAGATCAGCGACGACGAACTGCGCGAGTCGATCGAGACCAACCAGCTGCGGTTGATGAAGGAGCGCGGCAGCGACATCACGCTGTTCTCGCCGCGCGCCAGCTTCATGGCCCACCACATCGGCGACTTCAACGTGTCGTCCACCTGGGCCGCCATCTGCAACGAACTCTGCTATCGCGTCAGCAAGCTCTTCCCTCAGCATTTCGTGCCGGTGGCGATGTTGCCGCAATCGCCCGGCGTCGATCCGCGCACCTGCATTCCCGAGCTGGAGAAGTGCATCAGGGAATACGGCAACGTCGGCATCAACCTGAACCCCGATCCGTCCGGAGGCCACTGGACCAGCCCGCCGCTCTCCGACAAGCACTGGTACCCGATCTACGAAAAGATGGTGGAGCACGATATTCCGGCGATGATCCACGTCAGCACCAGCTGCAACCCGGCGTTCCACACCACCGGCGCGCATTACCTGAATGCCGACACGACGGCCTTCATGCAGTGCCTCACTTCCGACCTGTTCAAGGAGTTTCCGACGCTGCGCTTCCTGATTCCGCACGGCGGCGGCGCAGTGCCCTATCACTGGGGGCGCTTCCGCGGCCTGGCGCAGGAGCTGAAGAAGCCGCTGCTGTCCGAGCACCTGCTGAACAACATCTACTTCGACACCTGCGTGTACCACCAGCCCGGCATCGACCTGTTGAACACGGTGATCCCGGTGAAGAACGTGCTGTTCGCTTCCGAGATGATCGGTGCGGTGCGCGGCATCGACCCCGAAACCGGCAACTACTACGACGACACCAAGCGCTACATCGAGGCCTCCAGGCTGCTGAGCGCGCAGGACAAACAGCAGATCTACGAAGGCAACGCACGGCGCGTGTTCCCGCGGCTGGATGCGCTGCTGAAGGCGAGGAATTCCAGGTAACTCTGCGGGACCGACCGCAGCCGCCTGGGCGGCAAGCGCTGCCCCAACTGATTGGAGCGACACTGTGTACAACACCGGAATCGTCAAACGCAACATCGTCCGTGCCGACCGCACCGCCGTCGAACAGCTGTCGCGCTTCGGCGTGGCGACCGTGCACGAGGCCATGGGCCGGGTCGGACTGGCCCGACCGTATCTGCGTCCGATCTACCCCGGCGCCCATGTGTGCGGCCCCGCTGTCACCGTGCTGCTGCATCCGGGCGACAACTGGATGCTGCACGTGGCGGCCGAGCAGATCCAGCCGGGCGACGTCGTGGTGGCGGCAGTGACCGCGGAAAACACCGACGGCTTCTTCGGTGAATTGCTTGCCACTTCGTTCCGGGCCCGCGGCGCCATCGGCTTGATCATCGACGGCGGCTGCCGCGACGTGAAGGAACTGACGGCGATGGGCTTTCCGGTATGGAGCCGGGCCATCAGCGCCAAGGGGACCGTGAAGGCGACGATCGGCTCGGTGAACATCCCCGTGGTCTGTGCCGGCGCGCTGGTGAACCCGGGCGATGCGATCGTCGCCGACGACGATGGCGTGGTGGTGGTGCCGGCGGGCATGGCGCAGCAGGTCGCCGACGCTTCCCAGGCGCGCGAGGCCAGCGAAGCCGAGAAGCGGGCCAAGCTCGCCGCCGGCGTGCTGGGGCTGGACATGTACAACATGCGCGAACCGCTGGCCAAGGCCGGCCTGAAATACATCGATTGACGCTTTTGTCCAAGCCATTCCGTTGGCAAGGAGATGCCCAATGACCCCCGCCGGACACCTGTTGCCGGGCGCTTGCGCGGCCGTGGCGCCAGCGCCTGAGCCACAGGTGCGCGCGGCCCTGGCGCCCAGGGGCACTTTGCGCGTGGGGGTCTATCCGGGCAGCCCGACCTCGCTGGTGCGGGACTTGAAGACCGGAAAGACCGCGGGTATCGCGCTGGACCTGGGCCAGGCGCTGGGCCGCCAGCTGGGCGTGCCGGTTGACGTGGTGGAGTTCGGCCGCCCCGCGCAGGTGCTCGACGCACTGAAAGCCGGGCAGGTGGACTTCACTTTCACGAATGCGAGCGAGTCCCGGGCCCGCGACATGGATTTCACGCCACCGCTGGTCCGGCTGGAACTGGGCTACCTCGTGCCGGTCGGGTCACACATTGCCGCGGTGACGGATGTGGACTGTCCCGGTGTGCGGGTCGGCGTGAGCCAGGGCAGCACCTCGCAGGGCACGCTGGGACGCCAGTTCAAGAGCGCCGCCATCGTACCCACCTCGTCTCTCAAGCAGGCGCAGGAGCTGCTGCAGCGCCGCCAGATCGACGCCTTTGCTACCAACAAGGGCATCCTGTTCGAAATGTCCGACGAGCTGCCCGGGATGCACATCCTGGATGGCCGCTGGGGCCTCGAACACCTCGCCATCGCGATTCCCAAGGGGCGCGAGGCAGGCCTGACATTCTTGCGCCAGTTTGCGCAGGAGGCGCGCACCAGCGGCCTGCTGCAATCCGCCGTAACCCGCTCGGGCCTGCGCGGGACCGTGCCGATCAACTGATCATTCCGTTACCAACAGGAGATTCCATGAAGACTGCCCTTTCATCGGCGCGCCGCCTGACCCTGGCCTGCGCCTGGGTCGCTGCCGTTGCGGCGTTGCTGCCATTGCAGGCATCCGCACAGCAGTACCCCAGCAAGCCCATCAAGGTGGTCGTGGGCTATTCCGCCGGCGGCGCCGTAGACATCGTCGCGCGGACCTTGGGCCAGAGCCTGTCCGTCAGCATGGGCCAGCCGTTCATCGTCGATAACAAACCCGGCGCCGGCACCAACATCGCCGTCAAGTCGGTGATCGATGCGCCGGCGGATGGATACACATTGTTGATGGCCGCGAATGCCCTGGCCGCCAACATGGCGCTGTACCAGCCGCCGCCGTTCGACGCCGAGCGCGACCTGGTGCCTGTGGCCCTGGTCGGCCGGGTGCCGGTGGTCATCGCTGCCAACCCGAGCGCACCCTTCAACACCGTGGCGCAGCTGATCGCAGCGGCCAAGGCCAAGCCGGGGTCGATTGCCTTCGCTACGCCGGGCAACGGTTCCACGCCGCACATGGCGGGAGAGCTGTTTGCCCGCGCCGCCGGCATTTCGCTGATGCACGTTCCCTACCGCGGCGGTGCCCAGGCCATCACCGACGTGATCGGCGGGCAGGTTCCGCTGCTGGCGATGAACGCGCTGGAGGTCAAGCCCCACGTGGCGAGCGGCAAGCTCAAGGTGCTGGCCGTGCTGAGCCCGGCCCGGTCGGCCATTTTCCCGGACGTGCCGACGATTGCCGAATCCGGTTTCCCGGGATTCGAAGCTTCGGTCTGGTACGCGCTGATGGCGCCCGCCGGAACGCCCAAGCCGATCGTCGAGAAGCTGCACGCTGAGGTACAGAAGGCGCTGCAATCGCGCGAAATGCGTGAGCGCATGACGGCGGTGGGCGGAGAGGTCATCCCCGGCACCACTGCGATGATGGCTGCGCTGCTTCATTCCGAGCGTCAGCGCTATGACAAGCTGGTGCGCGAAGCCCACATCAAAGCCGACTGAGCTCCAGCGATGGGATACACGAAGACGCCCGGCTGGCTGGACTGGTACGCCGGCCCCAGCAAGCCGCGGTTCAAGTTGCCGCCCGGCAGTGTGGATGCGCACTGCCATGTGTTCGGCCCCGGCGATCAATTTCCCTTCGCGCCGGAGCGCAAGTACACGCCGTGCGATGCCGGCAAGCACCAGCTGTTCGCCTTGCGCGACCACCTGGGCTTCGAGCGCAACGTGATCGTGCAGGCGACCTGCCACGGCGCCGACAACAGCGCGCTGCTGGATGCGCTGCGGCATTCCGATGGCAGGGCCAAGGGCGTCGTCACGGTACGTCGCAGCGTGACCGACCAGCAACTCAAGGACATGCATGAGGCCGGCGTGCGCGGCGTGCGCTTCAACTTCGTCAAGCGGCTGGTGGATTTCACCCCCAAGGACGAGCTGATGGAAATCGCGGCCCGCATTGCGCCGCTCGGCTGGCATGTGGTGATCTATTTCGAAGCCGTGGACTTGCCGCAGCTGTGGGACTTCTTCACCGCGCTGCCCACCACCGTGGTGGTCGACCACATGGGTCGGCCGGATGTGGCCCAGCCGGTCGACGGCCCCGAGTTCGAGCTGTTCGTGAAATTCATGCGCGACCATCCGAACGTCTGGAGCAAGGTCAGCTGCCCCGAACGGTTGAGCGTGACCGGCCCGCCGGCACTGGCTGGCGAACGCAATGCCTACCGCGACGTCGTGCCATTCGCCCGGCGGATTGTCGAGACCTTCCCGGACCGGGTACTCTGGGGCACCGATTGGCCGCACCCCAACCTGAAGAACCACATGCCGGACGACGGCCTGCTGGTGGATTTCATCCCGCACATCGCGGTGACCCGGGAACTGCAGCGCAAGCTGCTGGTGGACAATCCGATGCGCCTGTACTGGCCGGAAAAAGGAGGCTGACATGCCACTGGACAAACCCTATCTCGACGTGCCCGGCACGACGATCTTCGATGCCGAGCAGTCGCGCAAAGGCTATCACCTGAACCAGTTCTGCATGTCGCTGATGAAGGCCGAGAACCGGGCGCGCTTCAAAGCCGACGAACGAGCCTACCTGGACGAGTGGCCGATGACCGAGGATCAGAAGCTGGCGGTTCTCGCGCGCGACCTGAACCGCTGCATCGCGCTGGGCGGCAACATCTACTTCCTGGCCAAGATCGGCGCCACCGACGGCAAGAGCTTCCAGCAGATGGCCGGCAGCATGACGGGCATGAGCGAAGAGCAATACCGCGACATGATGGTGGCCGGTGGTCGCTCGATCGAAGGCAACCGGCGCATCGGTGAAAAATCCGGAGAGAAAAGATAATGGCCCGCATCACCGCCAGCGTCTACACCTCCCATGTCCCGGCCATCGGCGCTGCGCTCGACGGCGGCAAGAGCGGGGAACCCTATTGGCAGCGGGTGTTCAAGGGCTATGAATTTTCGAAGAAGTGGATGCAGGACAACCGTCCGGACGTGATCTTCCTGGTCTACAACGACCACGCCACCGCGTTCAGCCTCGACATGATCCCGACCTTCGCCATCGGCACGGCGGCGGCCTTCAATCCGGCGGACGAAGGCTGGGGACCCAGGCCCGTGCCCAGGGTGATCGGCCATCCCGAACTGGCGGCCCACATCGCCCAGTCGGTGATCCAGCAGGACTTCGACCTCACCATCGTCAACAAGATGGATGTGGACCACGGCCTGACGGTGCCACTGTCGCTGATGTGCGGCCAGCCGCAGGCCTGGCCCTGTCCGGTGATCCCGTTCGCGGTGAACGTGGTGCAGTACCCGGTGCCGTCGGGCCGGCGTTGCCTGAACCTGGGCAAGGCCATCCGCAAGGCGGTCGAGAGCTACGACGATGACCTCAAGGTGCAGATCTGGGGCACCGGCGGCATGAGCCATCAGCTGCAAGGACCGCGCGCCGGGCTGATCAACCGCGAGTTCGACAATGCGTTCCTCGATCGGCTGATCGCCGACCCCGAGAGCCAGGCGGCCGTGCCGCACATCGACTATGTGCGCGAGGCCGGCAGCGAAGGCATCGAGCTGGTGATGTGGTTGATCGCCCGTGGCGCCATGAGCGACCTGGCCGGAGGTGCGCCGCCGAAGGTCGTGCACCGCTTCTACCATGTGCCCGCGTCGAATACGGCGGTGGGGCATCTGATCCTGGAGAATTGATCGTGAAGACCATCAAAGTGGCCCTGGCGGGAGCCGGCGCCTTCGGCATCAAGCACCTCGACGGCATCAAGCTGATCGACGGCGTCGAAGTGGTGTCGCTGGTCAGCCGCGAGCTGGACAAGACGAGGGAAGTGGCCGCGAAGTACGGCATAGCCCACGTCACCACAGACCTGGCCGACAGCCTGGCGCTGAAGGAAATCGACGCGGTGATCCTGTGCACGCCGACCCAGATGCACGCGGCCCAGGCGATGCAGTGCATGAAGGCCGGCAAGCATATGCAGGTCGAGATCCCGCTGGCGGACAGCCTCAAGGACGCACAGGCGGTCGTGGCAATGCAGCAGCAGACCGGCCTGGTCGCGATGTGCGGCCACACCCGCCGTTTCAACCCCAGCCACCAGTACGTCCACAAGAAGATCCAGGCCGGCGAATTCAACATCCAGCAGATGGACGTGCAAACCTTCTTCTTCCGCCGCAGCAACATGAACGCGCTGGGCCAGCCGCGCAGCTGGACCGATCACCTGTTGTGGCACCACGCGGCGCACACGGTGGACCTGTTCGCCTGGCAGTGCGGCAGCGCCATCGTGAAGGCCAACGCGATCCAGGGGCCGATCCACCCGACGCTGGGCATCGCGATGGACATGAGCATCCAGCTCAAGGCCGCCAACGGTGCCATCTGTACGCTGTCGCTCAGCTTCAACAACGAAGGCCCGCTGGGCACCTTCTTCCGCTACATCGGTGACACCGCCACCTACATCGCCCGTTATGACGACCTGTTCAACGGCAAGGAAGAGAAGATCGACGTGTCCAAGGTCGACGTGTCGATGAACGGCATCGAGCTGCAGGACCGTGAGTTCTTCGCCGCGATCCGCGAAGGCCGCGAGCCCAACGCGAGTGTCGCGCAGGTGCTGCCTTGCTACCAGGTTCTGCACCAGCTCGAGCGCCAGCTCGCCAGCTGACCCGCCCCCAATCGATCTTTATCCAATCTTCCATGCAACAACGACAACTCGGACCCTTCCAGGTCAGCGCCATCAGCCTGGGGTGCATGAACCTGAGCCACGCTTACGGCGTTCCGCCGCCCGCGGAGCAGGGCGAGCGCGTGCTGCTTGCCGCGCTCGACGCGGGCGTCACCCATTTCGATTCCGCCGCGATGTATGGCTTCGGTGCCAACGAAACCCTGGTGGGCCGCGTGCTCAAGCCGCATCGCCGCCGCTTCACTCTCGCCAGCAAGGGCGGATTGGCCGGGGTGCAGACCGAGGACGGCATGAAGCGTGTGATCGACGGCCGCCCCGAGGCCATCCGCAAGAACTGCGAGGACAGCCTGCGTCGGCTGCAGACCGACGTGATCGACCTGTACTACCTGCACCGCTGGGACAAGAAGGTGCCGATCGAGGAGAGCGTGGGCGCCATGTCCGACCTGCTGCGCGCCGGCAAGGTGCGCAGCCTTGGCCTGTCCGAAGTGTCGGCGGCAACGCTGCGCAAGGCCCATGCGGTGCACCCGATCAGCGCCGTGCAGACCGAATATTCGCTGTGGACGCGCAACCCGGAGATCGCGGTGCTCGATGCCTGCCGGGAACTCGGCGCCGCCTTCGTCGCGTTCAGCCCGGTGGCGCGCGGCTTCCTGTGCGACGCGCTGCATGACGTTGTGACGCTGGACGCCAAGGACATCCGCCGCTCCATGCCGCGTTTCTCGCCTGAGAACTATGCCGCGAACCTGAAACTGCTGCCGCCTTACAAGGCGCTGGCACAGGAGGCCGGTTGTACGCCGGCGCAACTGGCGCTGGCCTGGTTGCTGCACAAGGCGCCCCACATTGTTCCGATTCCCGGCACCACGCAGGTCGAACACCTCAGGGAAGACCTCGGCGCCATGGACGTCCGGCTCGATGCGTCGTTGATAGGGCGGCTGGAATCGTTGATCAACGAGAAGACCGTCGCCGGCAATCGCTACAGCGAGCAGTCCAACCGGGAAGTCGACACCGAGGTGTTCTGAACCCCCGGCGGGCTGCCGCAAAGACTTTCTCAGTCGTGCTTGCCGCTGCAGCAGGTGAGCACCACCCGGCCATTGATCTGGCCGCGCCGCATGCGCTCGAACACGGCATTGACCTGAGCCAGCGGTTGCGATTCGACAAGGCAGCGCAGCTTGCCGGCTGCAGCCAACGCCAGTACGGCGCGCATGTCGTCGCGGGTGCCGACCGATGAACCGACGATGCGGGCCTCGATGCCGACCAGCGCCAGCGCCGGGAACGTTAGCGGCTCGGCCGGCAGGCCGACCACCGACAAGGTGCCGCCGGGTGCCAGGCATTTGAAAGCCGTGTCATAGGCGGCCTTGGCCGCCGAGGTCACCACAGCCACGTTCAGGCCGCCCTGCTTGCGCAGCGCCTTGATGTCGTCCGCATTGGCCGCGTTGAGCGTTTGGACGGCGCCCAGTTTTCGTGCCAGTTCCAGCTTGGTCGCATCGACGTCCAGCGCAATCACCTCGGCGCCCCAGGCGCGCGCGATCTGCACGGCCAGGTGCCCCAGGCCCCCCACGCCGAAAATTCCGACCCGCTGCCCGGGGCCCACCTGTGCGCTTTTCAGCGCGCGGTAGACCGTCAGGCCCGCGCAGAACAGCGGCGCCGCTTCCTCGGCGGTGAGGCCCTCGGGAACGCGAAGGGCATGACTGGCCCGGGCGACCATGTACTCCGCGTAGCCGCCGTCCACCATCACACCCGTGATGACGGCCTTGCGGCACAGGTTCTCGCGTCCCTCGCGACACGGGCCGCATTCGCCGCAGGTGGCATGCAGCCAGGCCACGCCCACACGGTCGCCCATTGCCAGGTGCTTGACATTGGCGCCTGTTTCGACCACCCGTCCCACCACTTCGTGACCGGGAATCAGCAGGGGCTTGGTGATCCCCTTCAGGGCCGGCTGGTCGCCCTCGGTCACGTGCAGGTCGGAGTGGCAGACGCCGCAGGCTTCGACCTGGATCAGGACGTCATCGGGACCCGGCGCCGGGCGCGCGACTTCCTCGACGCTGAGCGACGGACCGAATTCGTGCAGAACGGCTGCTTGCATGGCTGGTTCTCCTTGGGAAAGACCCCTGGATGAGCTTGAACCCGCAATGGTATGCCGTCCGGCGGGCCTGGGCCAAGGCGCGTTGTCACCTCGGTTTGCCATCTGCTTAAATGACGGACCCGACCCACCACATCGAGGAGTACCGACATTGGCTGATATCCTGATTCGACGCGATGGTCCGATCGGCACGGTGACCGTGTCCAACCCGGAAAAGTACAACGCGATGACCACCGCCATGTGGCGCGACTTGCCGCAGCGCATCGCCGAGCTCGACGCCGACCCGTCCGTCCACGTCATCGTCCTGACCGGCGACGGCGACAAGGCGTTCGTTTCCGGCGCCGATATTTCCCAGTTCGAGAGGGACCGCACGGACCCGGAAGCGCAGCAGCGCTACGGTGAAATCGTCGACGCCGCCTACCTCGCTCCCGTGCTGGCGCGCAAACCCGTCATCGCCAGGATCCGCGGCATCTGCATGGGCGGCGGCCTGGGCCTGGCCGCCGCCTGCGACATCCGGTTGTGCGCCCTCGACGCCCGCTTTCGCATGCCGGCCGCCCGGCTCGGCCTTGGCTACAAGCAGGCCGGGGTGCAGCGGTTCGTGTCACTGATCGGCGTGCAGAACACCTACGACATCTTTTTCTCGGCCCGCGTCTTCGGTGCGGCGGACGCGCTGCGCATGGGTTTCGTCAGCCAGGCGCTCGAATCGGACGCCCTCGACCCGGCGGTTGACTCGCTGGCCACCGCCATCGCCGAAAACGCGCCGCTGACCACCCGGGCCGTGAAACTCACGGTGAACGCCGTCCTGGGCAATCAGGCCGGATCGGATTGTGCAACCGCACAAGCGGCCATCGACGCCTGCAACGCCAGCGAGGACTATCGCGAAGGCGTGCGGGCGTTCGGCGAAAAGCGCAAGCCTGTCTTTGTCGGGCGCTAGGTCAGTGCGGCGACGATAACTTTCGGGTTCCCTCGGCATTGAGGAAAGTGCCTATTTGCTTTGCTGCCAATCTGCATACAGTAGTTCGGTCATCGAAGCGACGGCACGCGGCTGGTCGCGGATGTCGCCGCTGCCGTCGAGCGTGGCGCAGCGGGAACAACAGAAGTTCATCGTCAAAAGGAGAAGCTCATGAATCATCGGCTGGCCCAATGGGTCCGGGCGGGGTTGGCATTGCTGGTTTTGGGCGCCGGTTCGGCCTGGGCGCAGATGGCCCCATGGGAAAAGGACCTATACGAAGCGGCGAAGAAGGAAAAGCCGGTCACGGTCTACACCGCGCACTACAACACCGAGACCGCGCAGAACCTGTGCAATGCCTTCGAGAAGAAATATCCGGGCCTGAAGTGCACTTTCGTGCGCACCACGGCGCAGGTCGCGTACCAGCGCTTTCAGCAGGACCTCCAGGCCAATGCGCCGGTGGCCTCGGTGTTCAGCAGCACCGACGTCAGCCACTATCCCGAATTGAAGAAGCGCGGCCTGCTGATTCAGTACAAGCCGCACAACCTGGACAACGTCGTCGATTCGCTCAAGCAGTACAGCGACAAGGACGATTACTACCACGTCACGGCCGCGGCCCTGATGGCGATTTGCTACAACTCCAGCCTGGTTTCCGAGAAGGATGCGCCGAAGAACTGGACCGACCTGCTCGATCCGAAGTGGAAGGACAAGGTATCGATCGGACACCCCGCCTACAGCGGCTATGTCGGCACCTGGGTGGTGTTGATGCAGAAGCTCTATGGCTGGGACTTCTTCACCAAGCTGGAGAAGAACAAGCCGCAGATCGGCCGCTCGGTCAACGACACGGTCACCATGCTCAACTCCAAGGAGCGCTGGGTGGCCGCCGGCCCGGAAGCGACCACGCTGCTGAGCCGCGACAAGGGCAATCCGCTGGCGGTGATCTACCCGACCGACGGCGCGCTGCTGATGGTGTCGCCCACCGGCATTCCGAAGAATGCGCCGTCGCCGAACGCCGGCAAGCTGTACCTGGAATTCCTGCTGAGCAAGGAAGCCGGCGAGGTCCAGGCGAAGAACCATGACCTGTCGGTGGTGAAGGGCGTCGCGCCCCCGCCCGGCGCCAAGCCGCTGGAGCAGATCAAGGTGGTCCGCCCGACCGAGGAAGAGATCACCAAGGGCATCCCGGAGGTCAAGGAGAAGTTCCGCGACACCTTCGGCGTCTGAGCGCAGACTGCGCATAGCCATGGCTTATGTGAAGACGGCCCTGCCCGAGGCAGGGGCGCTGTCCATGCTGGGCCAGCGCTGGCGCCACCTGGACAAGTCGTCCTGGGTCTGGGTGGTGGCGATCATCGTGCTGTTGTTCCTGGTGGTGAACCCGCTCGCGCGGCTGTTCATCGTCAGCTTCCAGGACAGCGGCGGCGCATTTACGTTCGAGAACTACCTGTCGGCCTACAGCCGGCTGCGCAACCTCGAGGCGCTGGGCAATTCGCTCGTGCTGGGTGTCTCGTCCGGCGTGACGTGCCTGCTGTTCGGCGTGCCCATGGCATGGGCGCTGTCGCGCACCGACATGCCGTTCAAGGGGATCATCTGGATCTCCATCCTGGGCACTTTCATCATCCCGCCGTATCTCGGCGCCGTGGGCTGGATCCTGCTGGCGGGACCGAACGCGGGCTGGCTCAATCGCGCGGCGGTCGCGTTGACGGGCGCCGAACATGGGCCCTTCAACATCTACTCGATGCCCGGGCTGGTGCTGGTGGTCGCGTGCTACAGCTTCCCTTATGTCTTCGTGCTCACCAAGTCGGCGCTGGACCTGATCTCCTCCGAGATGGAGGACGCCGCCAACATCCTGGGTGCCAGCAACCTGAGGACGACGCTTTTGATCACCTTGCCGCTGGTGCTGCCCGCGATCCTCGGCGCCTTCATCCTGGTGTTCCTGGAGGCGATCGCGCTGTTCGGCTCGCCCGCGCTGCTGGCGTTGCCCGGCCGCTTCCACGTTGTGACGACCCAGCTCTGGCAGTTCTTCGAATTTCCGCCCAAGGTGGGCGTGGCCTCCGCCTATGCGATGCCGCTGCTGATCATCACCATCGTGCTGTTCTGGGTGCAGCGGCGCATCACCGGCCGCAAGGGCTATGTGTCCCTGACCGGCAAGGGCGGTGAGCGCCGCGAGGTGCCGTTGGGACCGTGGAAGTGGGTGGTGCTGGCCTATTGCCTGTTCGTCTGCACGCTGTCCTTCTTCATGCCATTGGTGGTGATCTGCCAGGCCGCTTTCGCCAAGGCGTGGGGCCGCGGCTTCTCGCTGGACAACCTCACCTTCAACAACGTCTACCGCACCGTGTTCGACAACGAATTGACCCGCACCGCGACGCTGCACACCTTCCTGTATGCCGGCACGGCTTCGCTGATAGCCATCGTGCTGGCCCTTTGCGTGGCTTACGTCGTCAACCGGGGGCTGGTCAGCAAGCAGGTCGGCAACGCGTTGAGCTTCCTGACGATGGCGCCGTTCGTCGTGCCCGGCATCGTGCTGGCCATCGGCTTCTACGCGGCGTACACCCACCCGCCGCTGCTGCTGTACGGCACCGCATGGATCCTGATCCTGGCGTTCGCCACGCGGTTCCTGCCGATCGCCTATGTGAACAGCAACGCGGCGATCCGCAGCATCAACCCGGAACTGGAGGATGCGGTGCGCGTGCTGGGCGGCAGCCGCTTCACCGCCATCTGGCACGTGGTGATGCCGCTTCTCAAGCGCAGCCTGGCCGGCGCCTTCATCCTGGTGTTCATCCCGGCCACCCGCGAGCTGAGCACGGCGATCTTCCTGTACTCGATCAACACGCAGGTGTTGTCGGTGCTCCTGTTCGACAAGAGCGACGAAGGCAACTTCGAGTCGCTGGCCTCCATCGGCCTGGTGCTGGTGGTGATCACCGTCGCGCTGATCCTGATCGGCTTCCGGCTGATGGGTCGTGACTTCATGCTGAGGAGGACGGCGGCATGAGCAAACTGGTGCTCAGAAACGTATCGCGGACATTCGGCAGCTACACCGCCGTCGACAACCTGAACCTGACGCTGCACGAGGGCGAACTGGTTTCGCTGCTCGGCTCCTCCGGCTGCGGCAAGACGACGACGCTGCGCATGATCGCCGGCTTCATCACGCCCACGCAGGGCACCATCGAGCTGGACGGCGAGGTGATCTCCTCGCCGCAGTCGAGCCTGCCACCGGAGAAGCGGAAGATGTCGATGATCTTCCAGAGTTACGCGATCTGGCCCAACATGACGGTGGAAGAGAACGTCGGCTTCGGCCTCAAGCTGCGCAAGGTGCCGGCCGCGGAAGCGAAGCGCCGCATCGACGAGATGCTGGAAGTCGTGCAGCTCGGGCGCTTGCGCGACCGCTACCCGGCAGAGCTGAGCGGCGGCCAGCAGCAACGCGTGGCGCTGGCGCGCTCCATGGTCGTCAAGCCGGCTATCCTGCTGCTCGACGAGCCGCTGTCCAACCTGGACGCCAACCTGCGCGAGGAGATGCGATTCGAGATCCGCCGGCTGCACGACGAGTTCAAGATGACCATGGTTTACGTGACGCACGACCAGGCCGAGGCGATGGTCACGTCCGACCGCATCGCGGTGATGAACCAGGGCCGGATCGAGCAGATCGACGCCCCGTACGAGCTGTACCGCAATCCGAAGACGAAGTTCGTGGCCGGCTTCATAGGGCGCACCAACTTCCTGACCGGCCGCAGCCGGGCCGGCGCGGTGGATTTCGGCGGGTTCTTCATCCCGACCCACGTGCTTGCCGCCGACGGGCAATTGCCGGACGAGGTCCAGGTCTCGATCCGGCCGCAAAGCATCCATCTGCTGCGCGACAAGCCGGCCGCGTCCGACCAGCGCTGCTGCGTCGAAGGCAGCGTGCAGCGCCGCGCCTACCTGGGCGAGTCATGGGATTACCATATCAGCTTCGCGCCCAACCTGGAGCCGATCCGCGTGACGGCGCGGCCGAGCGACGTTTTCGAGGTCGGCCAGAAGATCTACGCCGACATCGACACTTCACAAATCACCATCGTCAGCTGACAACAATCTATGCCACTTCCCCTTGAAGGCGTCAAGGTCCTCGACCTCACCAATGTCATGGCCGGCCCGTACTGCGCCATGGTGCTCGGCGACATGGGCGCCGAGGTCATCAAGATCGAGAACTTTCCCGAGGGCGATACCTCCCGGCGTTTCGAGCCACAGATCAACGGCGAGTCGTATTGCTTCGCCGTGCTGAACCGGAACAAGAGAAGCATCGCGCTGGACATGAAGAATCCGCGCGGCAAGGCGATCGTCACGAAACTGGGCGAGCAGGCCGACATCGTGCTGGAAAACTTCCGGCCCGGCGTGGTGCGCAAGCTGGGAATCGATTACGACAGTTTCAAGGTGCGCAATCCGGGCGTGATCTATGCCTCGATGTCGGGTTTCGGCCAGACCGGCCCTTATGGCAAGAAGGGCGGCTTCGACATCATCGCCCAGGGCATGTCCGGCATCATGATGATGACCGGCTACCCCGGCGGGCGCCCGGCCAAGGTCGGCATCGCGATGAACGACATCGCCGGCGGCGTCACCGCCCTGTACGGCATCCTGGGCGCCTACATCGGCCGCCTGCGCCACGGCACCGGCCAGTACCTGGAAACCTCGCTGCTGGAGGCCGGGCTGGCCTGGAGCATCTGGGAATTCGGCGCGTTCTTCGGGTCCGGCGAGATACCGGTGGCGACCGGCACCCGCCATCGGCGTTCGGCGCCCTACCAGGCCTATCGATCGAAGGACGGCTACGTGACAGTGGGCGCCAGCAGCGAGAAGCTCTGGAGCAACTTCTGCACCATGGTGTGCGGCAAACCGGAGTGGATGACCGATCCGCGCTTTTCCAGCCTCGCCTTGCGGCTGGCGCACGTTGACGAGCTCGAACAGGAAATCGAAAAAGTGCTGGCCACCCAGACTACGGCCCACTGGGTCGAGATGATGGATGCGGCCCAGGTTCCGGGCGGCCCGGTCTATGGCTACGAGCAGATCCTGAACGACCCGCACATCAAGGCGCGCCAGATGGTAGTCGATATCGAGCACCCGAAGATAGGGCCGATGAAGACGCTGGGCCTGCCGATCAAGTCGACCGGCGACCTCACGGCCATCCGGCGCGCGGCGCCTTGCCTGGGCCAGCACACCGAGGAGGTGCTGCGCGGCATGGGTTACGGCGATGCGGAGGTGCAGGCGCTGTTCGCGGACGGCGTCGTCTTCGACAGCGATCGCGCCGAACAGCCCGCCTGATCGATCTCACTGCAGGAGCCGCCATGTCGCTATCGAAAACCGAGAAGATGATCGCGCTGAAGGACGGCGCCATCGGCTGGATCACCTTCAACAACCCGGCGCGCCACAACGCGGTGTCGATGGTGATGTGGGAAGCGCTGTACGACATCGTGAGCGACTACGCACAGGACGACGCCATCCGGGTGATCGTGGTCAAGGGGGCGGGCGAAAAGGCCTTTGTTTCGGGAGCCGACATCTCGGAGTTCGAGGAGAAGCGCTCTTCGCCGGAGACGACCAAGGTCTACAACGAGACGGCGCAGAAAGCCTCCCGGGCTCTGAAGGAAGTCAACAAGCCGACCATCGCGATGATTCGCGGCTACTGCGTCGGCGGCGGCGTCTCGACGGCCATGGCCTGTGACCTGCGCATCGCCTCGGAAGGTTCGACGTTCGCCGTGCCCGCCGCCAGGCTGGGGCTGGGTTACGAATACGAGGGCATCCGCAAGTTGATGGACGTGGTCGGGCCGTCCTTCGCCAAGGAGATCTTCTTCACCGCTCGCCAGTTCACCGCGGCCGAAGCGTTGGCGATGGGCTTGATCAACCGTCTGCTGCCGGTCGACCAGCTGGAGCCGTACGTGCGCGACTACGCCACCACCATCGCGGCCAACGCGCCCCTGACGGTGTCGTCGATCAAGACCATCGTCGCCGAGGCGCTGAAGGACGAGTCCGGGCGCGACAAGCGCCTGTGCCAGGAGGTGGTCGACCGGTGCTTCAACAGCGCCGATTACGCGGAAGGCCGGCAGGCCTTCATGGAAAAGCGCAAGCCGAAGTTCACCGGCCGCTAGCCCCGGCAGCCGGGGCCGGCCGCTGTCGCCGCAGGCGACGCAATCGCGGTGCATTTGATCCACATCAGAGGCGGCACCCGCCGCGCCGGGCGACACTGAAGGCGACGCATCTTCAGGAGCACGCACCATGGCTTCGCCCCGCAGCCAGCCGATTCCCGGCACCACGTTGTTCGACGGCAAGCAGGCCCAAAAGGGCTACGCCCTCAACAAGATGTGCTTCTCCTTCAACGAGGCGCGCAACCGCGCCGAGTTCCAGGCCGACGAAGCGGCCTACATGCGCAAGTACGGGCTCAATGAACAGCAGACGCAGGCGATCCGCCAGCGTGACGTGCTCGGCCTGCTGGCGGCCGGCGGCAATGTCTATTACCTGGCCAAGTTCGCCGGCATCCTGGGGCTGGATGTCCAGGACCTGGGCGCCGCCCAGACCGGCATGAGCAAGGAGGCGTTCAAGGCCCGGCTGGTCGCCCAGAACAACCAGCCCGACCGGCTCGCCTGAGTTCCCGACAGGAGACGGCAATGGCCAGAATCATCGGTGCCCTCACCACCTCCCACGTGCCCGCGATCGGCGGCGCCATCGCCAAGGGCTTGCAGCAGGAGCCCTACTGGAAGCCGTTCTTCGACGGTTTCGCTCCGGTGCGCAACTGGCTGGCCCAGGTCAAGCCGGACGTCGCCGTGGTGTTCTACAACGATCACGGCCTGAACTTCTTTCTCGACAAGATGCCGACTTTCGCCGTGGGTGCGGCGCCCGAGTACCGGAACGCCGACGAGGGATGGGGCATTCCGACGTTGCCGCCGTTCAAGGGGATTCCCGAGTTGTCCTGGCACATCATCGAGCATCTGGTGGAGAGGGAGTTCGACATCACGACCTGCCAGGAGATGCTGGTCGACCATGCGTTCACACTGCCGCTGAAGCTGTTCTGGCCCGAAGGCGATTGCCCGGTCCTGACGGTGCCGGTCTGTATCAACACCGTCCAGTTTCCGCTGCCCAGCGCCAAGCGTTGCCTGGCACTGGGAAAGGCCGTGGGCGAAGCGATCGCGTCCTGGGACAGCGACCGGAAGGTGGCGGTGATCGGAACCGGCGGCCTCAGCCATCAGCTGGACGGCGAGCGTGCCGGCTTCATGAACAAGCCGTTCGACCTGAAGTTCATGGACAGCCTCATCGGCGAGCCCGAGTGGGCCACGCAATACAGCACCCGTGAACTGGTGGAGAAAACCGGTACCCAGGGCGTGGAGTTGCTGATGTGGCTGGCCGCACGCGGCGCCGTGCCGGGCCGCGTGCGCAAGGTTCACAGCAACTACCACATCCCGATCTCCAACACGGCGGCGGGACTGCTGGCGCTGGAAGCGATATAGCTTCGCACCAGAGCCACTGAAGAAAACGCGCAGCGTTTTCTTCAGTGAACGATCGTCATTCCTTCGGCGCGCCCGAGTCGCGCACGATGCCTTCATAGCGCTTGAGTTCCGACGCGGCGAACTTCGCGAACTCCTGCGACGTGCCGCCCATCACCAGCGCTCCCATGTCGGTCAGCCGCTGGTGCATATCGGGCGACTTCAGGATTCTCTGGACCTCGGTGTTCAGGCGCTGCACCACATCGGCCGGAGCGTTCGCCGGCAGCATCAGGCCGTACCAGGCCGACGCGACCATCGGCGTCCCCGCCTCGGTGAAAGTGGGCACGTTGGGAAGGGCCGTCAGCCGCTTGGCCGAGGCCACCGCCAGGGGCCTGAGCAGACCGCCCCGAATGCTGCCGAGTGAGCCGGTGTCGATCATCATGTCGATGTGGCCGGCGATGAGGTCCTGCGCCGCCGGTCCGCTGCCCTTGTATGGCACGTGCCGGATATCGATGTTGGCGGCGGTCTTGAACTGGGCGCCGGCCAGGTGCTGCGAGCCGCCGATGCCCGCGGAACCATAGGTGTACTTGCCCGGGGACTGCCTGGCCGCCGCGACGATGTCGCCGAGTGAATTCCACGCAGACTTGGCCGGTACCACCATCACGTTGGGAATTTCGCACAGGGCGATCACCGGCGTGAAGTCATGCGCCGGGTCGAATCCGGGCTTGGCGTAGAGGTAGGGCGCGGCGGCGTTGGTCGAACTGGTAGCCAGCAGGATGGTGTAGCCGTCGGCCTTGTCCTTGACGAAGGCCGCCGTGCCGATGACGCCGCCGGCGCCCGCCTTGTTTTCGACGATCACGGGGGTGCCCAGGGCCTGCGAGAGCGGCTGCGACAGCATGCGCGCGATCTGATCGGTCGCCCCGCCGGGAGGCCAGGGCACCAGGATCTTGATCGGTTTGTCGGGCCAGGCCGCCATGGCCTGGGTTGCGGCCACTGCGAGCAGTGCGCCAGCGCAGGCGGCGCGAGCCACCCGGGTGATGTAGGTCAGTTCGATCATTTTGTCTTCCTCGATAGAGTGGGCGGTTCTACCGCGCCGACGCTGATTGTCGCAGGCGCGCCGGTAAGAAGAGGGGTCAGAGCCCGATTTCGATCAGCGCTCTCTCGCTCCGGCGACTTTGCTGTCCTGAATCGGGATCTGACCCCTCTTGCCAGCGAGGAACGAGCTGGCCTTCCGGACCGCGCGGAACAGCGTGCAGCGCGGTCCCCCATGAAAAAGCCGGATTCACTCCGGCTTTTTCATCCAATCAGACCACTTCAAAAACGCTTCAGCGTTTTTGAAGTGACTACAGCGTATCGATGAACGAGCGCAGCTTGTCGCTGCGGCTCGGATGCTTCAGCTTGCGCAGCGCCTTCGCTTCGATCTGGCGGATGCGCTCGCGGGTCACGTCGAACTGCTTGCCGACTTCCTCCAGCGTGTGGTCGGTGCTCATCTCGATGCCGAAGCGCATGCGCAGCACCTTGGCCTCGCGCGGCGTCAGCGAGTCCAGGATGTCCTTGACCACGTCGCGCAGGCCCGCCTGCATCGCCGCCTCGATCGGCGCGGTGTTGGCCTGGTCCTCGATGAAGTCGCCCAGGTGCGAATCGTCGTCGTCGCCGATCGGCGTTTCCATGGAGATCGGCTCCTTGGCGATCTTCATGATCTTGCGGATCTTGTCTTCCGGGATCTCCATCTTCGCCGCCAGGATGCCGGCGTCCGGCTCGAAGCCGAACTCCTGCAGGTGCTGGCGCGAGATGCGGTTCATCTTGTTGATGGTCTCGATCATGTGCACCGGGATGCGGATGGTGCGGGCCTG
>DIZF01000007.1:2469-10649 GCA_002427815.1 Ramlibacter tataouinensis | reverse complement strand
TTCATCAGGCCGATGTTGCCTTCCTGGATCAGGTCCAGGAACTGCAGCCCGCGGTTGGTGTACTTCTTGGCGATCGAGATCACCAGCCGCAGGTTGGCCTCGATCATCTCCTTCTTGGCCTCGCGCGACGAAGCCTCGCCTTCGTTCATGCGCTTGTTGATGTCCTTGAGCTGCGCCAGCGGCACGACCACGCGCGACTGCACGTCCGCCAGCTTCTGCTGCAGTTCCTGGATCGGCGGGATGTTGCGGGCGATGATGGTCGACCAGGGCTTGCCGGCGGCAGCCTGCTTTTCCACCCACTTGAGGTTCAGCAGGTTGGGCGGGAAGTCCCGGATGAAGGTTTCCTGCGGCATGCCGCACTTGTCCACGATGATGCGGCGCAGCTCGCGCTCTTTCTTGCGCACGTCGTCGACCTGGCCGCGCACCATGTCGCACAGCTTCTCGATGGTCTTGGCCGTGAAGCGGATGGTCATCAACTCCTCGGACAGCGTGTGCTGGGCCTTCACATAGGAAGGCGTTCCGTAGCCTTCCTTGTCGTAGATCTTGTGCACCTTCTCGAACATCAGCTGGATGCGCTCGAAACGCTCCAGCGCCTGGGTCTTGAGCTCTTCGAGTTTCTTGGTCAGCGCCTTGGAGCCGCCGTTGCCGTCGTCATCGTCGTCGGCATCGAACTCGTCGAAGTCTTCCTCGGCCACGTAGTCGTCGGCCTCGTTCGGGTTGGAAAAACCGTCCACCACGGTGGAGATCACGACCCGGCCTTCGCGGATCTCGTTGGCCAGGCGCAGGATCTCGGCGATGGTGGCCGGGGAGGCCGAAATCGCCTCCATCATCGCCATCAGGCCACCTTCGATGCGCTTGGCGATCTCGATCTCGCCTTCACGGGTCAGCAGTTCCACGGTGCCCATCTCGCGCATGTACATGCGCACGGGATCGGTGGTGCGGCCGAACTCGCTGTCCACCGTGGAAAGGGCCGCCTCGGCTTCTTCCTCGGCTTCTTCAACGGTGGCTGCCGTCGGCGTGGTGTTGTTCAGCAACAGCATTTCGGCGTCTGGCGTCTGTTCGTACACGGCTACGCCCAGATCGTTGAGCATCGTGACCACGACTTCCAGCGTCTCGGCGTCGATCAGCTTGTCGGGCAGGTGGTCGGAGATTTCGGCGTGCGTCAGGTAGCCCCGTGTCTTGCCGAGCGTGATCAGGGTCTTCAGGCGCTGCCGGCGCTTGGCCATGTCTTCTTCGGACAGGACGGTTTCGTCCAGGCCGAATTCCTTCATCAAGGCCCGTTCCTTGGCCTTGCTGATCTTCATGCGCAGCGGCTTGACCTTTTCGGTGGTTTCCGCGACCGGCTCGCCGACCAGGTCCGCCTCGATGTCGGCCATGTCCAGGTCTTCACCGGGTTTGGTATCGGTCTTCGGCTTGCGGCCGCGCTTGGCGCCCGCGGTCTCGGCCGTCTGCGCCTTGGGCGGGCGGCCCGGCTTCTTCTTCACAATCTCTTCAGCGGGGGTGACGGCCTTGGCGGGCTTCTTCAGCTCTTCGGCCTTGGCGGTGGCTTTCTCGGACTTGGCGGCAGGGGACTTCGTTAGGGACACAGGCTTGACTTTCGTTTCGGGCTTTCCAGCAGACCGGGCCGGCGGCTTGGGCTGGGTCTTGACGACCTTGAGCTGCACCTTGGCCGGGATCACCGGTTTGATCGATTTTTTGGCAATGGGTTTCGCGGCGGGCTTTACAAGCTTTCCGGACTTTTGAGCGGGCATGAAGAAATACCTCTGGGTTCAAAAAAGCAGAAACACAAAAAGCGCCACGGCGACCCGGCGCGGGTGGAGTGAAACAGCGGCACATTCACGCCGAAAGCAGGTACTTCCAGCGCAATGCCCGGCTGCCGGCTGGGGGCAAGATGGGTGGGCGAACATTTGGTGTGCAGTCCTTGCGGTGAGGGGGCCGGTCGGGAGCGAATGTCCGCGGTTGGCCTGGGTCCGGAGGTGCTGCTGTCGCTCTTGCTGCCAGCAAACCTTACATTATACCGTTGTGGCTGAATTTCAAGCCGACGAACTCTCTTTTCGGCTCTGGACGGCCTTTTGCTTTCTGCTAAGTTCCTTCAGGCGTTCGACCCGGACCGGGTCGCTCATAGGCAATTGGTTTGCAGCCGCGATTTCCTCTTCGATGACGCCCAGGTGCAGCCGCGTCATTGTCTTCTTGAGGTCATCCTCCGGTGTCTCCGTGTCTTCGACGACCCGGCCGCTCGGCTGCAAACTATCGTATTCCATCAATCCGGCAGCCAGGGAAGAGAAGGACAGACCGCTGATACCCGCGGCAAGGGCCGCCCACGGCTGAGGCCCGTGTTCGTGGACGCTTGCGTCCAGCCATGAGAACAGGTCCCCGATGGGGCCGTCCAGACTGCAAAGAAGCTCGTGGTCAGGGCCGCTCAACAGGTCCCATGCGGCCGAGTTGCGCAGCGCCAGCCTCGCGATGTGTTCGGCCAACGCAAGCATCTTGGGCTTGATTGCCTTGCGCTGGCTCGCCTTGGGGTGTTTGCTTCTGGGCGGGCCCTTCCACTTGGTGGAAGCGGGTTGGCCCATGCCCCAAAGGTCCAGCAGTTCATGCGTTCCAACCGAGCCTCGGTCCGCGATCTCCTTCAAGAGCTGATGCTTGAGCGCTCCCTCCGGAAGCTGCGCCCACATCGGCTTGGCAGCGCTGAGCATCCGCGATCGTCCCTCGGCCGTGCTCAGGTCACACCCCTCTGACGCGGCTTCAACGAGAAAGATGCTCAACGGGACGGCTTGCTGGACCAACCGCGCGAAAGCGTCGCGGCCGAAGGCGCGGATGTAACTGTCCGGGTCGTGTTCGGCCGGCAGGAAAAGGAATTTGACGGTGCGCACATCGCTGGCATAGGGCAGGGCACCGTCGAGGGCCTTGCGGGCGGCCCGGCGGCCAGCCTCGTCGCCATCGAAGCTGAACACCACGGAATCGGTGAAGCGAAAGAGCTTCTGCACATGATCGGCGGTGCATGCCGTACCCAGCGTGGCCACAGCGTTGGGAAAGCCGAGCTGGGCCAATGCCACGACGTCCATGTAACCCTCCGTCACCAGGACATAGCCTTGCTCGCGCAGGGCATTGCGGGCCTCGAACAGCCCGTAGAGTTCGCGGCCCTTGCTGAACACCGGCGTCTCGGGCGAGTTGAGGTATTTCGGACCCGCAGGGGCCTCCGATCCCTTTCCGTCTCCCGCCAGCACGCGGCCGCCGAAACCGATGCACTCGCCCTTGACGTTGCGGATCGGGAACATGATCCGGTCGCGGAACCTGTCGTAGCGCTTGTCTTCGTCCTCGTTGACGATCACCAGCCCGCTTTCAACCAGCAGTGGGTCGTCGTACTCGGCAAAGACGCTGGCCAGGCTGCGCCAGCCCTCGGGCGCATAGCCCAGGCCGAACTGGCGCGCGACTTCGCCGGAAACGCCGCGGCCCTTCAGGTAGTCGACGGCCCGGGGAGAGGCCTTCAGGTGCTTGCGGTAGGCGGCGCCCGTCTTCTCCAGCACCTCGGTCAACGTGGCCTGCCGCTCGCGCTGCTGGGCGGCCCGCGCCCGGTCTTGCGGCGAGGCGTCCTCCTCGGGCACCTGCATGCCGTATTGCTGAGCCAGGTCCTTCACCGCCTCGACGAAATTCATGCCGGCGTGTTCCATCAGGAAGCCGATCGCATTGCCGTTCTTGCCGCAGCCGAAGCAGTGATAGAACTGCTTGCTGGGGCTGACCGAGAACGACGGCGACTTCTCGCCATGAAACGGGCACAGCCCCATGTAGTTGGCGCCGCCCTTTTTCAGCTGGACATAGCGGCCCACGATTTCCACCACGTCGGCGCGGGCCAGCAACTCCTGGATGAAAGACTGGGGGATGGCCATCGATCCGTATTCTTTCTCAATCCCGCGCTGCGGAAAATGGCGTTAACCTGAGGGCCACACCGGGAATTAGCGTCACCGGGACGCAGAGCGCCGGAAAACATCGGAGACAAGACATGCCGACCATTTTCGACCAGGACCTGCCGCGCAACGAGGCGAATTTTGCACCCCTGTCGCCGCTGTCGTTCATCGAGCGCACCGCCGAGATCTATCCGCAGTGCCTGGCCGTCGTCCACGGCGGCCTGCGTCGCAACTGGAGCCAGCTGTATTCGCGCTGCCGTCAACTCGCGAGCGCGCTGACCCGGCACGGCATAGTCAAAGGCGACACCGTGGCGGTGATATTGCCCAACACGCCGCCCATGGTCGAAGCCCATTTCGGGATTCCCATGGCCGGAGCCGTTCTCAATGCGATCAACACGCGCCTGGACCCGGCCACGGTGGCCTTCATGCTGGACCATGGTGAAGCCAAGGCGGTGATCGTGGATCCCGAGTTCGCTCCGGTGATGGCTCAGGCCCTGGCCCTGCGACAAGACCGGCGGCCCTTGCTCGTGATCGATGTCGAGGACGAGTTGTACACCGGGCCGGTGCAACGGATCGGCAGCATCGGCTACGACGACTTTGTCGCTGGCGGGGACGCATCCTTCGCATGGCAGCTGCCCGGCGATGAATGGGATGCGATCGCGCTGAACTACACCAGCGGCACCACCGGCAACCCCAAGGGCGTGGTCTACCACCACCGCGGCGGCGCGGTGAATGCCATCTCGAACATTCTCGAATGGGATATGCCCAAGCATCCCGTCTACATGTGGACGTTGCCGATGTTCCATTGCAACGGGTGGTGCTTTCCCTGGACCATCGCTGCGCGCGCCGGTGTGAATGTGTGCCTGCGCAAGGTCGAGGCGCAGGCCATGATCGATGCGATCAAGACCCATGGCGTCACCCACTATTGCGGCGCGCCGATCGTGCACAGCCTGCTGGTCAACGCGCCGGAGGCCATGAAGCAGGGCCTGCCCTCGGGTGTCAAGGTGATGGTGGCCGGTGCCGCGCCGCCGGCATCCATGATCGAGGGAATGGAGCGGCTGGGCTTCGAGCTCACCCATGTCTATGGCCTGACCGAGGTCTATGGACCCGCCACCGTCTGCCCCAAGCACGACGAATGGAACGAGCTGGACATCGGTGAGAGGGCGCGGCTGAACGCCCGCCAGGGCGTACGCTACCACCTGCAGCGCGATGCCCGCGTGCTGGATCCGCAGACCATGCAATCCGTCCCATGGGACGGTGAAACCATGGGTGAGATCATGTTCCGCGGCAATATCCTGATGAAGGGCTACCTGAAGAATCCGGCCGCGTCGCAGGAGGCGTTTGCCGGAGGGTGGTTCCACACCGGCGATCTCGCGGTGCAATACCCCGACGGCTACATCAAGATCCGCGACCGCAGCAAGGACATCATCATCTCGGGCGGCGAGAACATCTCCTCCATCGAAGTGGAGGATGTGCTGTACCGCCATCCGGCCGTGCTGGCCGCCGCGGTCGTCGCGAAGCCGGATGCGCGCTGGGGCGAAACGCCATGCGCCTTTGTCGAACTGAAGGCCGGTGCCCAGGTCACGCCGGAAGACCTGGTCGCGCACTGCAAGAAGCACCTGGCCGGCTTCAAGGTGCCCAGGGCCGTGGTGTTCGGCGAGTTGCCCAAGACCGCCACCGGCAAGATCCAGAAATTCGAGCTGCGCAAGCAGGCCGGCTCGGCCACTGCGATCGACGTCTAGGTCTTCATCGACAGGCCCAGCTTCTCGATGATGTCCTTTTCCTTCACGTACTGCTCGCGGATGAACTTCGCGTAGTCGTCGGAGGTCATGTAGATCACCGACTGGTCGTACTTCTCGAAGGTGGACAGCACCGCCGGGTCTTCCAGCGTCTTCTTGAAGGCGTCGTGCAGTTTGCGCGTCACGGCCGGGTCCATGCCCTTGGGTCCGCCGATGCCGAACGGCGAATCCGCCAGTGTTTCGTAGCCCAGTTCGTGCAGCGTCGGCACGTTGGGCCAGCGCTTGGTGCGCTTGGACCCGTAGGTGGCGAGCAGTCGCAGGGTGCCGGCGTCCACATGGGACGCCCAGCCGGTGGAATCGCTGTGCGACATCACATGGCCGCCCAGCAGCGACTGCATGCCCTCTGCCACGCCTTTGAAAGGCACATGCTGCAGCTTGATGCCGGCCTTGAACGCGAACTCCTCGACGGCCAGATGCGGCGTGGTGCCGTTGCCGGGCGAGCCGAAAGTGAAGGTCCCGGGGTTCGCCTTGCCGTAATCCACCAGGTCCTTGACCGACTTGATCGGCGAATCGGCGCGCACCACCAGGCCGAAGGTGTAGCCGGTCAGGCAGGCGATGTAGGTGAAGTCCTTGAGCGGGTCGAACTGCATTTTCTGCATGTGCGGCAGGCGCGCCACGCCGATGGTCAGCTGCGAGAGCGTGTAGCCGTCCGGCCTGGCGTTCACCAGTTCGTTCGGCCCGAGCATGCCGCTCGCGCCCGGCTTGTTCTCGACGATCACCTGGCCGCCCAGCGCCTTGCCGGCGCTCTCGGCCAGCGACCGCATCACGGCGTCGGTCGAGCCTCCCGCAGGCCAGGGGCAGATCAGCCGGATCGGCCGGCTCGGGAAGGCGGGCGCCTGGGCGAATGCGGGCAAGGAAATCGCAGCGGACGAAACGAGCACCGTTTGCACGAACTTCCGCCGGGTGCGTGGGGGATAGGTCATAAGTGGCTCCTGTGACTGAGGTTGCGGCGGCGCCGCGGCGAGGCCCGTCGACCTCCAATCTAGGGCAGCTGAGCCGCTTGTCCAGTCAGGGTAAGCAGGGGGGTGTCTCCCCGGAGTCACCAAGAAACACAAGGGTCAGCGGGAAAGGGGACCTCGTCGCATACTGGCCGCATGCGCGTCCTGAGCCCTCAAGTAACCCATGTTCTGACCAGTCCGGGCGCTTTCGCCTGGCGCGTCCTGAAGGGTTTCCGCGCCAACCAGGGACTGTTGCTGGCCGGAGCGGTCGCCTATTACGCGTTGCTGTCCATCGTTCCACTGCTGATCCTCTCGGTGATCGTGCTCTCGCAGCTGATCGACCAGGGCGAGCTGCTGCAGACCCTGGGCCGCTACCTCGAATGGATCGTGCCGGGGCAGTCCCATGCGATCGTGGTCGAGCTTTCGAATTTCCTGCAGCACCGGGACGTCATCGGATGGGTCTTGCTGGCGACCATGCTGTTCTTCAGCTCGCTGGCCTTCGCGGTGCTGGAGAGCGCGATGTCGGTGATCTTCCTGCACCGGGTCGCGGTACGCCGCCGCCGTTTCATCATCTCGGCCTTGATGCCTTACCTCTACATCCTGTGCCTGGGCTTCGGACTGCTGGTCGTCACGGTCGCGGCGAGCGCCCTGCAGGCCATGGGAGAGGAAAGCTTCCGCCTGCTGGGCCGGGAATGGTCGCTCAGCGGCGTCTCGGGCTTGCTGCTGTACCTGCTGGGACTGGCGGGGGAAATCTTCCTCCTGACCTCGGTGTACATGGTGATGCCGGTGGGGCGCCTGTTCTGGCGCCATGCGCTGATCGGCGGCGCGACGGCAGCCTTGCTGTGGGAGGTCACGCGCCACGTGCTGGTGTGGTACTTCGCCACCTTGTCGCAGGTCAATGTGGTCTATGGCTCGATGACCACCGCGATCGTGGTGCTGCTCAGCCTGGAGATCGCCGCCACCTTGCTGCTGCTGGGTGCGCAGGTCATCTCGGAATTCGAGCGCATCGACCGGCCCGCCGCGCGCCCGCCGGCCAATCCGTTGCTCACGGAAAAGCCTGTCGCGCCCCGCGGCGCCAGTCGCCCATCACCACGCCTTCGCGGCGCGGATCGGCGCCGCCCAAGTAGCCGCTAGCTGTCTTCTGGAGGGCCTGCACCCCGCTGGGCAGGACCTGCTCGCGCACCTCCGCGCCCCGGGCTCGCAAGGCTTGCACCGTGGCCGGTGGAAAGCGCTGTTCTTCCAGCAGACTGGGGCCATTGAGCGAGCCGAAGTTGGGCAGGTCTATCGCCTGCTGTGGTGTCAATCGCCAATGCAACACTCCATAAAGCGTCTTGGCCACGGAATGAATGATCAAGGCGCCGCCCATGCTCCCTGCGTTCATCACCAATTCACCCGTCCCCTTGTCGAATATCAGCGTGGGCGCCATCGATGACCGTGGCCTCTTGCCGGGCTGGACCCGATTGGCGACGGGCTTGCCTTGCGCGTCAGCCGGCACGAAGCTGAAATCGGTGAGTTCGTTGTTCAACAGGAAACCGCCG
>DIZF01000007.1:0-2210 GCA_002427815.1 Ramlibacter tataouinensis | reverse complement strand
GATGCTGATGTGCGAGGTGCCGTACTCGGGCTGGACAGGCGCGGGTGCATAGCTGGTCTTGACCGGCCCCGGCACACCAGCCTTTGCCATTTTCATACTTTGTGGGCCGATCAGACGGGCCCGCTGCGCCAGATAGGAGGGATCGAGCAGGCTCATCCAGTTCCCCGCTGGCGGCTGGACGAAATCGGGGTCTGCCAGGTACTGGTCCCGGTCGGCGTAAGCGAGGCGCGACGCCTCCATGTACAGGTGCAGCCAGTTCGCGCCGGGCAAGCCGTTCTCCAGGGGCAGGCTGTCGGCGTTGGTGTCGTTCAGGATGCCAAGGATCTGGCCCACGGCGATCGCGCCCGAACTCGGCGGCGGGAAGCCGCAGATGCGCAAGTCCTTGCCCTGCGCCCGGTGGTCGTGGCAGATCGGCGCGCGCTTCTTCGGCTGATAGCCAGCGAGGTCGGCCAGCGTCATCTTGCCGGGATTGGTCGGGTGCTCTTGCACCTTGTCGACGATGGCCTGTGCGATCTCGCCTTCGTAAAAGGCCTTGGATCCCTCGGCCGCGATGCGGCGCAGGACCCGGGCCAACTCGGGGTTGCGCAGGTTGAAGCCGACGTCCCGGGCAGCGCCGTCGGGCTTGAAGAAATAGGCCGCCGCAACCGGGTCTTGCTTGAGCCGTGCATCGCTTCGGATGGATTTGTTGAGGAGGGGGCTGACCTTGAATCCGCTTTCGGCCAGCACGATGGCGGGCTCGAACAGCTGGGCCCACGGCAATCTGCCGTACTGGCGGTACGCCATCTCCAGCATGCGCACCGTGCCCGGCACCCCGACCGAACGGCCACCCACGACTGCGTCGTAGAACGCCAGCGGCTTGCCATCGGCGCCGAGAAACAGCTTCTCGTCGGCGCCTGCCGGGGCGGTCTCGCGGCCGTCGAAAGCTTCCACATCCTTGCCGTTGTAATGCAACAGGAACGCGCCGCCGCCGATGCCGCTGGATTGGGGTTCCACCAGCGCCAGCACCATCTGCACGGCGACCGCCGCGTCGACGGCCGAGCCGCCGGCTTTCAACACCTGATAGCCGGCGTCAGCGGCCATCGGGTTGGCGGCCGCCACCGCGAACGTGTGAGTGGCCCAGCCCGGCTTCTCCGTCAAGCGGGAGGCGCCCTCGGGCAGCAGGGGAGGGTCGTACCTGAAGCTCGACGGCCCGGATGCGCAGGCCGCCAGCAAGGCAACCGCCGCTACGAGCAGCGTGAACTTGAGTCTCATCGCACCTCCCAGGCTACAGGAGATGGATGTTAATGGACCGTGGCGTCAGCGCGGCGCGAGCCGGATGGCGCCGTCCAGGCGGATCACCTCGCCGTTGAGCATGTCGTTTTCGAAAATGTGCTTCGCCAGCTTGGCGTAGTCCTCGGGCGTGCCCAGGCGCGACGGGAACGGCACGCTCGCGGCCAGCGCATCCTGCACTTCCTTGGGCATTCCGAACAACATGGGCGTGCCGAAGATGCCGGGGGCGATGGTCATGTTGCGGATGCCGTTGCGCGCCAGGTCGCGTGCGATCGGCAGCGTCATGCCCACGATGCCGCCCTTGGAAGCGCTGTAGGCAGCCTGGCCGATCTGGCCGTCGTAGGCCGCCACCGAAGCGGTGGAGATCAGGCAGCCGCGTTCGCCGGTGGGCTCGGGCTCGTTCCTGCACATGGCGTCCGCGGCCAGCCGGATCATGTTGAAGCTGCCCACCAGGTTGACCATGATGGTCTTGGTATAGACGGCAAGGGAATGCGCGCCATTCTTGCCCACTGTTTTCTCGGCCGGTGCAATGCCGGCGCAATTGACCAGCCCCATCAGCTTGCCCATGGCGAGGGCCTTGGCCACCACGGCCTGGCCGTCCGCCTCCTGGCTCACATCGCACTTGACGAAGGCACCGCCGATGTCTTTTGCCACCGCCTCGCCTTTTTCGGCCTGCATGTCGGCGACAACCACTTTGCCGCCGTTGGCCGCCAGCATGCGTGCCGTGCCCTCGCCGAGCCCGGACGCGCCGCCGGTGACGATGAATACCTTGCCCTTGATGTCCATGAACCGCTCCTGATTGACGTTGACGTTAACGTCAATTATTACTTATTGGGGACGCGAAAGCGCCCCAATAAGTCGGCTCATTCGACCGGACCTGCGGCCGGTCAATTTGCCGGTCCTGGGCCGCAGGCCAGGACCGGATCGAGTAGGGTGAGGGG
>DIZF01000006.1:0-15000 GCA_002427815.1 Ramlibacter tataouinensis | reverse complement strand
CGCGACAGTTTTTTCGGGCAGTGCTCACCAGGAGCCGGCTCAAGGGCCGGCCCCTGCACGCTGGGGGCAGGCATTCAACGCCGGGCGCGCGCCCGATCAGCGCCCCAGAAGCCTTACCGGCCTGGAGCGCGGCCGAAATATGGCCTCAGCGCCCCAGCGCCCCAGCGCAACCCGGATAATCGCCGGCTCCATGGCATTGATTACCCTTTTGAACGCGCAGCTGGCCTATGGCCACGTCGCATTGCTAGCCCACACCGACTTCGCGCTGGAAACCGGCGAGCGCGTCGGCCTGATCGGGCGCAACGGCGCGGGCAAGTCCTCGCTGCTCAAGATCCTGGCGGGGCTGGAGCGGGCCGACGACGGAAGCTTGCAGCTGCAACAGGGCCTTCGCATCGCCTACGTCGCGCAGGAACCGGTGCTCGACCTCCATGGCACCGTCTTCGAGGCCGTCCGGGAAAGCGTTGCCGACGTCATCGCGCTGATCGAGCAGTACACCCATGGTCAGGGCGACCTCGACCGGCTGCAAAGCGCCATCGAAGCGCAGGACGGCTGGAACTGGGAGCAGCGCGTCGCGGAAACCCTGCAGCGCCTGCATCTGGACGGGGACGCCGTGATCGGCACGCTCTCGGGCGGAACCCGCAAGCGGGTGGCCTTGGCCCAGGCATTGGTGCGGCGACCGGACGTGTTGTTGCTCGACGAGCCGACCAACCATCTCGACCTGGACTCCATCGAGTGGCTGGAGAACCTGCTGATCGACTTCAAGGGCAGCGTCGTCACGATCACCCACGACCGAACCTTTCTCGACCGGGTTGCCACCCGCATCGTGGAACTGGACCGTGGCCGCCTGCTCTCCTATCCCGGCAACTTCACGCAATACCAGTTCCAGAAGGAAGAGCAGCTGACGCAGGAGGCCGTGATCACCGCCAAGGCCGACAAGCTGCTGGCGCAAGAGGAAGTCTGGGTGCGCAAGGGCGTCGAGGCACGGCGCACCCGGGCCCAGGGCCGAATCACACGGCTGGAACGGCTGCGCGCGCGGCGCGCGGCTCGGCGAGACACATTGGGCAGCGTCAGGCTCGACGTGGCGTCGGGCTTGCCCAGCGGCAAGATCGTGGCCGAGCTCACCAAGGTCAGCAAGTCCTTCGCCCCGGCTACCGGCTCAGGGCCGGACAAGGTCATCGTGCGCAACTTCACCGCGACCATTCTGCGCGGCGACAAGGTCGGCTTGATCGGCCCCAACGGCGCCGGCAAGACCACCCTGCTCAAGCTCATCCTTGGCGAGCTGGCACCGGACAGCGGCACCGTCCGCCAGGGCGCCAACCTCCAGGTGGCCTACTTCGACCAGATGCGCGATGCGCTCGACCTGGACGCCACGCTGGAAGACTTCATCAGTCCCGGCAGCGAGTGGATCGAGATCGGCAACCAGCGCAAGCACGTCAAGAGCTATCTGGGCGACTTCCTGTTCTCGCCGGCGCGATCGGGCTCGCCGGTGCGCTCCCTGTCGGGGGGCGAACGCAACCGCCTGCTGCTGGCCCGGCTCTTCGCCCGGCCGGCCAATGTGCTGGTGCTCGATGAGCCGACCAACGACCTGGACATCGACACCCTCGAATTGCTGGAAGACCTGCTGCAGAACTACGACGGCACGGTGTTTCTGGTCAGTCACGACCGCACGTTCCTGGACAACGTCGTCACCAGCACGATCGTCTTCGAGGGCGACGGCCTGTGGCGCGAGTACGAGGGCGGTGTGCAGGACTGGCTGACCCAGTCGCGCCGTGCGCAGGCGCTGGCGCAGGCGGCGAGCCCCGCGGGCGCACGAACGGCGACGCCGGGCGCGGCCAAGCCGACGGCCGCTGCTGCGGCCGCGCCACCCAAGCGCAAGCTCAGCTACAAGGAGCAGCGCGAGCTGGACGCCTTGCCCGGCCTCATCGAGACGCTGGAACAGGAGCAGAAAGCGGTTCATGAGGAGCTCGCGGACGGCGGCCTCTACACCAGTGACCCGGAACGCGCAGTGGTGCTGACGGAAAGAAGCGCAGCGATCGACGACGAGTTGATGGCCGCACTCGAACGGTGGGAGGCCCTGGGGGGCGGGTTGTAGCCTTTGTCCGGCGGCAACTGGCGGTTACGGCTGACTCCGTGCGGCCCTGTACGCCCACCCCGGCAGGTACAGTCGGCACAATCATGATGTTCCCGCCTCCTGCGTCCCGCATGTTGCCGGCCCCCTCCTTGCGCTGGCTGTTTGCGGCGCGATGGTTGCTGGCAATGTTGTTTGCCACCTGCGCCGCCGGTTGCGCGAGCCTGCCCAGCAATGATGGACGTACGGCATCCAAAGCATTCGACGCGCCCGAGCAGACCTCGCTGGGCCGCCTGACCCAGGAAAAGCGGCAACAGGCTGGCGCGCGCAGCGATTCGGGTTTCATGTTGCTGGACAGCGTGGGCGCCGCTTTCTCCAGCCGTCTGGCTTTGATCGAGTCGGCCGAGCGCAGCCTGGATCTGCAGTATTACGCGATCCACGCCGACAGCAGCACCGAGATCCTGTTGGAGCGGCTGCGCGACGCGGCGCGACGCGGCGTGCGCGTTCGCGTCCTGCTCGATGACTTGAATACCGTCGGAAAGGACGCGCAGGTGCTGCGGCTGGCCTTCGAGCCCAACGTGGAAATCCGCTTGTTCAACCCCCTGCCGGGCTCGCGCAGCTCGTTGCTGGCCCGATTGTTCACCTCGCTGCAAGACATTTCGCAGCTGCAGAAGCGCATGCACAACAAGCTGTTCATCGCCGACAACGCGATGGGCATCACCGGCGGCCGCAACCTGAGCGACGCCTACTTCGGCACCGACGAGAAGAGCAATTTTGTGGACCTCGACGTGTTGGCGGCGGGCCGTGTCGTGCGCGACATGTCCGCCAGCTTCGACCGCTTCTGGAACGATGAGCTGGCGTATCCGATGCAAAAGCTGGTGTCGGCAGCCGATCTGGAGGCTTTGCGCAAGCAGCCGGCCGCACCGGGCGGGGACCCGTCCAACCCAGCACCCAAGCCCGTGCCGGTGCCCAGCGTGCCGGTGCCGACGCTCGCATCCAGCGTCCTGCCCAGTATGACGCCTACCGCGGTGCTCAGCGCCGAGCCGCGGCCGATGAACCTGCGCCAGATTGCGCTGACCTGGGCCCCTGCCGTGGTGCTGGAGGACAAGCCCGGCAAGATCGGCCCGGACGACGACGAGGCCGACGCAGGAGACACGGTGGTGGACGGCCTGTTGCAGCTGATGGGTCAGGCGCGCCAGGACGTCCTCATCGTCTCGCCCTATTTCGTGCCGGGCGCGGGGATGATGCAGCTGTTCGCGCAGATGCGCGCCAAGGGGGTGCGCATCCGGGTTCTCACCAACTCCCTCGCCTCGACCGATGCGCCGGCCGCTCACGCCGGTTATGCACGCTATCGCAAAGACTTGCTGGCATTGGGGGTGGAACTCTACGAAATGCGGACCGAACAGGAAGGCACGGTGGGCGGGATGGGATCCACCGCAGGCTTCGGCTCGGGGCAGGTGGGCGGGTCCAAAAGCGGGACGTCACGCGCCAGCCTGCATTCCAAGGCCGTGATCATCGACCAGCGGCTGGCGGTGATCGGGTCGATGAACCTCGACCTTCGCTCCCAGCGCCAGAACAGCGAAGTGGCATTGGTCATCCGCAGCCACGCGGTATCCGCGCGAGCTGCGCAACAGGTGAACGCGACGATCGCCCAGGGCGCCTACCGGCTCGAGCTGGACGCCGGCCAGATCGTCTGGCGCGCGCCACCGGGCGCTGCGTTCAAGGACGCCAGGTCCGAACCCGAGGCCAGCACCAAGCTGAAACTGCTGGTCAGGCTCATCGCACCTTTCGCGCCCGACCAGATGCTGTAGCCGCAACGTCCCGGCGGATGAACCTCCATCCGGGCAAGGTGGCCCATCGGCCCGGTCGATCGCGACAAACCATGCCACGAAACCATGGGTCGACGCCGGGCGAGGACGCGCTCCGCGCCGACCGGCTACAGTCGTCAACATGAGAATGAACGACCTCCCCACCACGCAATGGGTGCTGGCCCGGCGCGCCGAGAAGATGAATCCCTCCGTCATCCGCGAGATCCTCAAGGTGACCGAGCGGCCCGGCATCATCAGCTTTGCCGGCGGTCTGCCTTCGCCTCTGACCTTCCCGGTAGCAGAATTCGCGGCGGCCTGCGAGAAAGTGCTGCGCACCGATGGACCGGCCTCGTTGCAGTACGCCGCCAGCGAAGGCTACGGACCCCTGCGTGAAATGGTCGCCGCAATGTTGCCGTGGCAGGTCGAACCGGCGCAAGTGCTGATCACCACTGGTTCGCAGCAGGGCCTGGACCTGGTCGCCAAGATTCTGATCGACGCCGGCTCCCGCATTCTGGTCGAGACGCCCACTTATCTGGGCGCCCTTCAGGCCTTTACGCCGATGGAGCCGGAAGTGGTGGACGTGGCCAGCGATGCCCAGGGCGTGGTGGTGGAAGATCTGGAAGCGGCCAACCGGCCTGTGCCGGCCCGCTTTCTCTACGTCCTGCCGAACTTCCAGAACCCCACCGGCCGAACGATGACCGAGGCCCGCCGTTCCGCCCTGTCGCGCCGCGCGGCCGAGCTGGGGTTGCCGCTGGTCGAAGACAACCCCTACGGCGACCTGTGGTTCGACGCGCCGCCGCCGCTGCCTCTCTCGGCCCGCAATCCGGACGGCTGCGTCTACCTGGGGTCTTTCTCCAAGGTGCTGGCACCCGGCTTGCGGCTGGGCTTCATGGTCGCGCCCAAGGCGCTGTATCCCAAGCTGCTGCAGGCCAAGCAGGCAGCCGACCTGCACAGCCCCGGTTTCAACCAGCGCATGATCGCCGAGGTGATGAAGGACGGATTCCTGGACCGTCACGTGCCCACCATCCGCGCGCTTTACAAGTCGCAACGCGACGCGATGGTAGCCGCGCTGCAACGCGAAATGAGGGGCTTGGACGTTCAATGGAACACTCCTGACGGCGGGATGTTCCTGTGGGCGCGACTGCCGCAGGGCATGAGTGCCATCGAGCTGTTGCCCAAGGCGGTCGACAGGGGCGTGGCCTTCGTGCCCGGTGCCGCTTTCTATGCCGGCCCGCCGGATACCCGCTGCCTGCGCCTGTCGTTCGTGACGGCCACCACCCATCAGATCGACACCGGCATCGCGGCGCTGGCCGCGGCGATCCGCGAACAAGCGGCACAAGAGTGAAGCGGAACCGACATGCTGAAGATCCGGGGCCGGCTGTCTTCCATCGCATGTGAATTCGAGCGCTGGTATCGGGACATCCTGGCCCATCCCGTGTCACGCGGCGTACTGCGACTCCCCACTTCCTGAGGCAGCCGATGCAACCACAGATCCTTCCACAAGCCCGGGACCGGATTTTCAAACAGGTCGACGTTTTCACTGCCACACCCTATCGCGGGAACGCGTTGGCCGTGGTGCTGGATGGCCGCGGTTTGGCGGACGAACAGATGCAGCGTTTCGCCCGCTGGACGAACCTGTCCGAAACTACTTTCCTGTTGCCGCCTCGCACCGGCCAGGCGGATTACCGCGTCCGCATCTTCACACCCGGCGGCGAACTCCCGTTCGCCGGACATCCCACGCTGGGCAGCGCACATTCCTGGCTGGAAGCCGGCGGCGTGCCGCACAGCAGCGAGTTCATCGTGCAGGAATGCGATGTCGGACTGGTCCGATTGCGCCGCGATGGCACTCGCCTTGCTTTCGCTGCACCGTCCCTCCAGCGCAGCGATCCCGGTCCCGAGACGGTGGCGCAGGTAGTGGCCGCGCTCGGACTTCAGGCGCGCCAGGTCGTCGCCGCTCAGAGCCTGGACAACGGCCCGGTCTGGCTGGGCCTGTTGCTCGACAGCCCGGCCACGGTGCTCGGCCTCACGCCCGACCACCGTGAGCTCGAGCGGCTGGGTCACAAGGTCGGTGTCGCCGCCCTCTACCCTGGGCCGGGCGCGGGCCCGCAGCTCGAGGTGCGCGCATTCGCGGCACCGATCGGCGTCGCCGAAGACCCCGTCACCGGCAGCCTCAACGCCAGCCTGGCGCAATGGCTGATCGAGGAGCGACGATTGCCCGCGTGCTACCTTGCCGCGCAGGGGGCCTGCCTGGACCGCGCCGGCCGTATCCACATCGACCGCGACGAGCGCGGCCAGGTGTGGGTGGGCGGGGACTCGGTGACCTGCATTTCAGGCACAGTGACGCTGTGACGACGGTCGCGCTTATCGATATTCTTCCCCCGGCTCAGAAATTGGACCCCGCCGCCAACGCGGCGGCCCAGGAGGCTTGATGATTTTCCGCAGCGACGAAGTGGCGGCGGCGCGCCGCACCGTGTACTCGGTGATGGCCCCGACACCGCAGTACCAGTGGCCCTTGCTGCGCGAACGGCTGGGCATGAAGGTCTGGGTCAAGCACGAGAACCACACGCCGGCCGGTGCCTTCAAGGTGCGCGGCGGCCTGACGTATTTCTCGGCGCTGGCGGACGCCGGCGGCGGCACCGACGGCGTCATCGCCGCGACCCGCGGCAACCATGGGCAGTCGGTGGGCTTCGCCGCAATGAAATACGGGCTCGCGGCCACTGTCGTCGTGCCGCATGGCAACTCGGTGGAAAAGAACGCGGCGATGCGCGCCTTCGGGGTCACGCTGATCGAGCATGGGGAGGACTTCCAGGCGGCGCGCGAACATGCCGTCGAACTGGCGCAGCGCCGGCACCTGCACATGGTGCCCTCCTTCCACCGCGACCTGGTCAAGGGCGTGATGACGTACTGGCTGGAGTTCTTCGAAAGCTTTACGCCGGGCGAGGAGCCCGAGGTGGTCTTCGTGCCGATCGGGCTCGGATCGGGCTTTTGTGCCGCCGCAGCCGCGCGGGCCCATACCGGCGCCAAGTCGGCGTTGATCGGCGTGGTGTCGGCGCACGCCACCAGCTATCTCGACTCGTTCCGGGCCCGGCGCCTTATCGCGGCGCCAGTGACCGCCCAACTGGCGGACGGCATGGCCTGCCGGATCGGGGAGGAGGAAGCGCTGGAGATCCTGTTGCGCCACGCCGAGGACGTCGTGGCCGTCACCGACGACGAAGTGGCGCAGGCCATGCGCGTGCTGTTCGCCGACACCCACAACGTGGCGGAAGGTGCCGGCGCTGCAGCGCTGGCAGCTGCCATGCAACAGCAGGGCCGCTGGAAGGGGCGCGCAGTTGGCGTGCCGCTGACGGGCGGCAATGTCGACAGTGGGGTCTTTGCAAAAGTCCTGGCCACGCCATAACGTGGCGTCGCCGTTGCGACTTCGAGCCCGCGTCACGGCCACCAGAATCACGTCGCATGGGAAACCTTTACCTCGTCCGGCATGGACAGGCGTCGTTCGGCGCCGACGACTATGACCAGCTCAGCGACCTCGGCCGCCAGCAGAGCGTGCGCCTGGGGGAATATTTCGCCCAGAAGGGCATCCACTTCGATGGCCTGATCGCCGGCACCCTGCGGCGTCACAAGCAGACCCTGGAAGGCATCCTGCAGGGCATGAATCGCGCGGGCGAGCATCTCTCATGGGATGGCCTGAACGAATACGACAGCGCGGCGGTCATCGCGGCCATCCATCCGCACAAGCTGGAAAAGCCCGGATCGCCCGAGCAGTACCGGCATCACTTCCGCCTGTTGCGCGACGGGCTGGCGCAGTGGATGGCGGGAGTTGTGAGCCCCAAGGGCATGCCCAGCTACGACGATTTCGTCGCCGGGGTGGCGGGCGCGCTGGATCACGTGCGCGCGAATCACTACGGCCAGAACGTGCTGATCGTCAGCAGCGGCGGTCCGATCGCGACCGCGGTAGGACGGGTGCTGGGCACCAGCCCCGAAACCACGATCGATCTGAACATGCGCATCCGCAACACCGCGATCACCGAATTCGCGTTCACGCCGAAACGGCACATGCTGGTCTGCTACAACGCCATTCCGCACCTGGAGCATCCGGATTACGCGAAGTGGGTCACCTACACCTGATGCGCTTCGTTGCCGGACTGCGGGCGAATCACGGCAAGCCGCACCCGCTTGCTAAACTGGGCCGATGGAACCGAGCCCCAATCCTGCGCTCCATGACCGCTGGGTGATCTGCCTTTGCGCCGAGTGGTGCAACGTCTGTCGTGAGTGGCGCGACGTATTCGAGCAGGCCGCGTCCGGGCATCCGGAGCTGCGCTTCGCCTGGGTGGATGTGGAAGACGAGGCCGCGGCCATGGGGGACGTCGATGTCGAGACATTTCCCACGCTGCTGGTGGCCGACGGCGGACGGCCTTTGTTCTTCGGCCCGGTCCAGCCTTCGGCGGCGCAGTTCTCGCGACTGCTTGCCAGCCTGCTGCGCGAAGGCGCAGCTCCATCCGGGGTCACGGCCGAGACCCCGGCGCTGTTGCACCGGCTGTCGTCCTCGCTATTGAAATCATAGCAACAACACGTAACCGGGCAAGGCGTCGTCCTACACGCCTCTGCTTCTCTTCCTGACGAGCGGCGTAGCGCTGCGAACGCTCAATCGGATGCATGGCCGGCGCTGTGCCGGTCATGCTTTTCCACCGTATTTTTTCTTCAGGAGATTTCGATATGGCATCGAACAACCAGGACAACCAGGACAACAAGCAGGGCAGTTCCAGCCGGGGCTTCGCTTCGATGGATCCGCAGCGCCAGCGCGAGATCGCCAGCGAGGGCGGCCGGGCCGCGCACGAGAAGGGTACGGCCCACGAGTTCACATCCGAAGAAGCCCGCGAAGCCGGTCGCAAGGGCGGGCAGGCGCGCAGCGAAAGCAATCGCTCCAAATCGTCCGGCACTTCGCACGGCGGCAATTTGGTCAGCAGCAGCACCAGCTGACGGCTCGATCGGCATGCCGGCCGGGGGCGCGTTGCGCCCTTGTTCCGATTGACCGCGTCGTCCTACGCACTGACGGCGCGGTCGCGCACAAGCGGCGCCTCTGCGTGGCAGCAAGCTCGGCAATTCATCCCAAAGGAACCCTCATGAATTGCCTGCAACGTATCGGCGCCGTAGCGCTTGCCCTCACACTGGCTCCGGCGGTATGGGCCGGGGGGAACAAGGGCATGTCCCAGGCGCAGCAGCACTATCAGCAGGAGCGCGCCTATTGCCTGAGCGGACAGTCGCAACAGGACCGGGCCACCTGCCTCAAGGAGGCGGGCGCTGCCTACCAGGAAGCGCGCGGCGGCCGGCTGGACAACAGCGGCGGCAACAACTTCACCCAGAACGCCACCCAACGGTGCAATGCCCAGCCCCCTGCCGACCGCGAAGCCTGTGTGCAACGCATTCTGGGCGCAGGGTCGGCGCAAGGCAGCGTAAAGGGCGGCGGGATCCTTCGCGAGGTCGAAATCCCGGTCAGGTAACCCGGCGGCCGGCGCTCGCTCAGGGCCGCGCTTCGTCCACCAGCGTGGACAGCGGCAATTGCGAGAACTCCTGCAACAGCAGCGCCAATTGGTGTCCGGCCGCATCAAGCGTCGCGCGGCCCTTTTCCGCCGTGGCGGCACTGGCGTTCCCCGCCGCGCCGCGCGTGTTGTAGTCCTGCATCTGCCACCCGAGCTTGGCGCTGGTGCCGTTGCCCAGGATCGGGTAGCGGCCGGCGCGCTGCTGCGATGTCGACTTGAAGTCGCAGGCCTGCGCCATTTCCACGTGCTGCGCGCGCAGCGCCAGCATCATCGAAGTTTCGATGTCGCCGCCATGGATGCCGAAGCGATGCTCCTCCGCGCTGAACAGGGCCTGGACCTCATCGCCGAGCGGCAGATTCCACCAGCTGCTGCTGTAGACGATGAGCTTGCAGCGCGAGCGGAGTTCGCGCGCGACGATGTCCATCAGACCGACCTGGCCGCCGTGCGCATTGAATAACAGCAGTTTTTTCAAACCGGCGCGCGCCACGCATTCGCCCAGCTCGATCCAGGTGGCGCTGACGGTGGCGCAGGACAGGGTCAGCGTGCCATCGAAGCGCGCGTGTTCAGGGCTGTACCCCACCTGCTGGGTCGGCAGGAACAATACCGGCACGTTGTCGGGCAGGCGCGGCAGGGCCGCCGCGATGACGCCGTCCACCAGCACCTGATCGACCGACAGGGGCAGGTGCGGGCCATGCTGTTCGGTCGCACCCAGGGGCAGCACGGCAACGGTTCGGGCGGGGTCCAGCTGGGCGAACTCGCGCGTGCTCAGGTTGGCCCAGAAGCGGGATTTGGTCATTTGCGCATGTTAGTGCCGGCTGGAGATTTGTCATCCCCGGCCGGACCCGGACACGGCTCAAGCCGGCAATGAAAGAGCGTAAACCGCCGCCGATGCGATGGCTGCAGCGTCCACGCCAAAGAACTCGCGCAGCGCCGCTCGCGTATCGCTGCGTCCGAACCCGTCCGTGCCGAGCGTGAGGTAGCGCCGCCCGGCCGGTACGAAGGCCCGGATGCTCTCCGGCACGGCCCGCACATAGTCCGTGGCCGCGATGATGGGGCCGTGGGTGCCGGCCAGCTGCTGCGCGACAAAAGCCGCCCCAGCCGCTTCGCCGGCGATCGCGCGCCGCTCCAATGCCTGGCCGTCGCGCGCCAGCTCGCTCCAGCTCGTCACGCTCAACACGTCGCAGGCAATACCCTGGTCCGCCAGTTGCTGCGCGGCCCTGATCACTTCGGTGAGGATGGCACCCGAGCCCATCAGCGTGACCTGGGCCGCAGCGTCGGCCGTGTTGCCGGCGACGGGTTGCGCCGCAAAACGGCGGAAGAGGTAACAGCCGCGCACGACGTCCTGCTCGACGCCGGGCGGCAGGTCGGGCTGGGCGTAGTTCTCGTTCATCAGGGTGACGTAATAGAAAACGTCCTGCTGCTCGACCAGCATCTCCTGCATGCCGCGGTCGATGATCACGGCCAGCTCGCCGGCAAAGGCCGGGTCGTAGGCACGGCAATTGGGAACGGTCGCCGCCACCAGGTGACTGCTGCCGTCCTGGTGCTGCAGCCCTTCGCCGGCCAGTGTGGTGCGTCCGGAAGTGGCGCCGAGCAGGAAGCCGCGCGAGCGCTGGTCGGCCGCAGCCCAGATCGCGTCGCCCACCCGCTGGAAGCCGAACATCGAGTAATAGATGTAGAACGGCAACATCGGAAAGCCGTGCACGCTGTAGCTGGTGGCAGCCGCAGTCCAGCTGGCGATCGCGCCGGCTTCGCTGATGCCCTCCTCCAGGATCTGGCCGTCCAGCGCTTCCCGGTACGACAGCACCGAGCCGATGTCTTCCGGCTCGTAGCGCTGGCCAACGCTCGAATAGATGCCCACCTGCTTGAACAGGTTGGCCATGCCGAACGTGCGCGCCTCGTCCGCCACGATGGGCACGATCCGGGGGCCCAGCTCCTTGTCCTTGAGCAGGTTGGCCAAGAGGCGCACGAACGCCATCGTGGTGGACATCTCCTTGCCGGCGGCAGCCGTGGCGAAAGCCGCGTACGAGGCCAGGGCAGGAACCGGCAGTGCCTGCGAGGTGGCCAGCCTTTGCGGCAGGTAGCCGCCCAGCTTCGCGCGCTGGGCATGCAGGTAGCGCATCTCGGCGCTGTCTTGCGCCGGCTTGAAGAATTCGAGATTGCGGGCCTGCTCATCGGAAAGCGGCAGGTTGAAGCGGTTGCGGAATTCGATCAGCGCGCCCTCGCCCAGCTTCTTCTGGCTGTGCGTGGTCATCTTGCCCTGGGCGGCCGTGCCCATGCCGTAGCCCTTCTTGGTGTGGGCCAGGATCACGGTGGGACCATCGCCGTGCTTCGCCGCAGCTGCATACGCGGCATGGATCTTCACCAGGTCGTGACCGCCGCGCTTCAGGCGGTCGATCTGCTCGTCGGTCATGCCCTGGGCCAGCCGCGCCAGTTCGGGGTTCTGGCCGAAGAAATTGTCGCGGTTGAAGCGGCCGTCCTTGGCGGCAAAGGTCTGCATCTGCCCGTCCACCGTGTCGGCGAAAGCACGGACCAGGGCTCCGGTCGTGTCGCGGGCGAACAGGCCGTCCCAGTCGCTGCCCCAGACCAGCTTGATCACATTCCATCCTGCCCCGCGGAACAGCTTTTCCAGTTCGTCGATGATGCGGCCGTTGCCGCGCACCGGGCCGTCCAGGCGCTGCAGGTTGCAGTTGACCACCCAGACCAGGTTGTCCAGCTTTTCGCGCGAAGCCAGCGTGAGCGCGCTCATGCTCTCCGGCTCGTCCATCTCGCCGTCGCCGAACACGCCCCACACCTTGCGCCCTTCGCAATTCAAAAGCCCGCGATGCGTGAGGTAGCGCATGAAGCGCGCGTGATAGATCGAGCTGATCGGGCCGATGCCCATCGAGCCGGTCGGGAACTGCCAGAAATCGGGCATCAGGTAGGGATGCGGATAGCTCGACAGGCCGCGGGCCCCCTTGCGCGGGGCCGTGAGTTCCTGGCGGTAATGCGCGAGATCGGTCTCGGCCAGCCGCCCTTCCAGGAAAGCCCGCGCGTAGACGCCCGGCGCGCTGTGCGGCTGGAAGAACACCAAGTCGCCACCCTGCTGCGGATTGCGGGCCCGGAAAAAATGGTTGAAGCCGACCTCGAACAGGTCGGCCGCGCTGGCGTAGCTGGCGATGTGGCCACCGAGTTCGCCATAGGCCATGTTCGCTCGCGCCACCATCGCCAATGCATTCCAGCGCATCAGGGAGGCCAGCTTTTCCTCGATTGCCAGGTCGCCCGGGAACGGCGGCTGCTGGTCCACCGCGATGGTGTTGACGTAAGGCGTGACCAGTTCGGGCGACCAGGCGATGTGAGGACCGCGGGCCAGGTTGGCCAATTGGTCCAGCATGAAGCGGGCGCGCACCGGCCCGTGCGCGGCGACGAGTGCGAGAAACGCATCGCGCCATTCCGCCGTCTCCACCGGATCGGCATCGGTGCCGTCGTCAGTGAGGAAGCGCGTGATGCTGTGGTCGGTCATTTCGGAACTCCAATCCTGCACTGTACGGAAAAGGCCGCGGAACAGGACTCCGCAATATGTTCGCCAATGGGCGAGTAGCGGCATAAAATGCTGCTTATCCTCTGTTTCAAAGCACTTCATGCAACTGGACACGGTCGATCTGAAAATCCTGGCCGAGCTGCAGCAAGACGGCTCGCTGACCAACGTGGAGCTGGCCCGGCGCGTGCACCTCTCGCCCTCGCCCTGCCTCACGCGGGTGAAAGCGCTGGAGACGAATGGCGTGATCCAGCGCTATGTGGCGCTGGCCGACCCCAAGGCCCTGGGCCTGGGCCTGAACGTGTTCATCTCCATCAGCCTGAAGGAACAGGCGCGCGAATCACTGGCCGAATTCGAGCGCCGCATCGCCGAACATGACGAGGTGATGGAGTGCTACCTGATGACCGGCGACAGCGACTACCTGATCCGCGTGGCCGTCGCCGACATCGGCGCGCTGGAGAAATTCATCCTGAACCAGCTCACGCCGATTCCGGGGATCGAGAAGATTCGATCGAGTTTTGCGTTGAAGCAGGTGAGATACAAGACGGCGTTGCCGTTGCCTTCGGGCTAGCTAGATCAATTCGAGAACGTCGCGCAGGTGCGCGGCCGTCTGCGCCAGTTGCCTCTTTTCGAACAGGCTCACCATATCCGTTGCCGATATTTCCGGCCGCTCCCATCGCAGACGCATCTTCTTGATCGCGCCGAGCGCCCGGGGCGGGTGAAGCATGAGTTGGTTCAGCACGAATTGGTCAGGCGTCTGCAGCTCGATATCGAACTTGTCAAGAACTTTCGACGGGAAGTCCTTCGTGTTGAAGCTCACGATGGCATCGGCGTTGCCTCGGATGGCCGCTGCCAACACATGTCTGTCGTTGGCGTCGGGGAGGTCGAGAGTTTCGGTCAGAGATTCATAGTCGACAACAAGACAGTCTGGAATGGCCGTACGCATCTGCTCAACGGCATGGGCGATCCTCAGTTCACTCCCTGGCTTGTTCTCGAGCAATGCCACCGTCCATTCCTTTTCGATCTCCTCCTCTGTCCACCTAGCGGTGTAAAGGTCCGCATGCGCAAGGCTTATCAGCACGTCGCGCAGCAGACGCGGGTACAAGACGCATGCATCCAATATCGCCGTGTACCTCGCGCTGACTGCCATTTAAAGTTCCTCGCCGATTTCGTCCGACACCTTGCGCAGCCCTGGCCCTGGCCCTGGCCCTGGGCTTGGGCCTGGGTCTGAACGTGTTCATCTCCATCAGCCTGAAGGAACAGGCGCGCGAATCACTGGCCGAATTCGAGCGCCGCATCGCCGAACATGACGAGGTGATGGAGTGCTACCTGATGACCGGCGACAGCGACTACCTGATCCGCGTGGCCGTGGCCGACATAGCCGCGCTGGAGAGATTCATCCTGAACCAGCTCACGCCGATTCCGGGGATCGAGAAGATTCGATCGAGTTTTGCGTTGAAGCAGGTGCGGTACAAGACGGCGCTGCCGTTGCCTTCAGCGGGCCAGGTGTAGCGCTTGTATCGATAGCCAATCAGCGCCGCTTTCGGCAGTACGGGTTCGGAGAGAATGGAATGCATGCCTACTCGTAGTGAGTTCCGGCTGCAAAAGCACGGAGTTCGGTCTAATCCGGGGGAAGAACTATGTTCCACGTCCTAATCGACACGTGCGTGTGGCTCAAGTTGGCTGAGGATCACAAGCACACGCCGCTGCTGCAGGTTGTGCAGGGTTCTGTCGCCCTAAAAAAGATGAAGCTCCTGGTGCCTCGTCAGGTGGTCGACGAGTTTAAGAAGAACCGCGCACGCGTCTTGAAGGCGTCTGAACGCAGCTTCGCTGGTCACCTGCAGGAAGTGCGCAAAGCAATCACCAAGGTTGGGGGCGACAAGAAGAAGACCGATATGGTCTTGGCTCACCTTGCCGAGGTGAACCACAAGCTACCGCAGTTAGGCCGGCCCGTACAAGTAACGTTGGACGCCATCGAGAAGATGCTCACTGACGCGGACGTCATCGAGCCGACCGACGCCGTGATGCTCCGGGCTGCAGATCGCGCCTTATACCACTTCGCGTTCAATAGAT
>DIZF01000032.1 GCA_002427815.1 Ramlibacter tataouinensis | reverse complement strand
TCAATGCAGCCTTCTGGAAAGATATTAATTGAGGTGAAAACGCGGTCCGGCTGACGCCGGATTGGCGTACTCCTGCCATGTGGAGTGGGCCGCTCACGGACCCGCTCTTTTTTAATTCAAGGAGCCTTCATCATGATGGTGCTGTATTCGGGGACCACCTGTCCTTTCTCCCACCGTTGCCGTTTTGTTCTGTTCGAAAAGGGAATGGATTTCGAGATCCGCGACGTCGACCTGTACAACAAGCCGGAAGACATCAACGTGATGAACCCCTACGGCCAGGTACCGATCCTGGTCGAGCGCGACCTGATCCTGTATGAGTCGAACATCATCAACGAGTACATCGACGAGCGCTTCCCCCATCCGCAGCTGATGCCCGGCGACCCGGTCGATCGGGCCCGGGTGCGGCTGTTCCTGCTGAATTTCGAGAAGGAGTTGTTCGTCCACGTCAGCACGCTCGAGTCGCGCGCCGCCAAGAGCAACGAGAAGGTTCTGGAGAAGGCGCGTTCGCACATCCGCGACCGGTTGACGCAACTGGCGCCCGTCTTCCTCAAGAACAAGTACATGCTTGGCGACAATTTTTCGATGCTCGACGTGGCGATCGCGCCCCTGTTGTGGCGGCTGGACTACTATGGGATCGAATTGTCCAAGAACGCGGCGCCGCTGCTGAAGTACGCCGAGCGCATCTTCTCGCGCCCGGCCTACATCGAAGCGCTGACACCGTCCGAAAAGGTCATGCGCAAGTAACGCGAGCAGCCCGGCTTCCCGATGAACGCACTGGAATCGACTTCGACCCGTCCCTACCTGATTCGTGCCCTGTACGACTGGTGCACCGACAACGGGCTCACGCCCTATGTCGCCGTGCTGGTGGACGACACGGTCCAGGTGCCGCGGGAGTATGTGAAGAACGGTGAGATCGTGTTGAACATCAGCTTCGATGCGACCAGTTCGCTCAAGCTCGGCAACGACTTCATCGAGTTCAAGGCGCGCTTCGCCGGCACCGCGCGCGAGATCATGGTGCCGGTCAGCCGGGTCATCGCCATTTACGCGCGCGAGAACGGCCAGGGCATGGCCTTCCCCGTCCCAGTGGCCGCCGGGGCAACGGACGACCTGGCCAAGCCGTCCCCGCTGTCCAGCGTGCCGGCAGCCGGGTCGGCTGGCGACGAAGATGCGAAGGTGATGCAACTGGTGACGCCCGAGCCATCGGCGTCGAACAGCGGACCGGAGGGCGATCCGCCCCGGCCTCCCAGCGGGCCGCGGCCCGCTCTCAAACGGGTGAAGTGAAGCCACTTCGGCGCGCGGCGTTCTAGAATTCTCATCCCGCCGATTTAGCTCAGGGGTAGAGCAACCGCCTTGTAAGCGGTAGGTCGTCAGTTCGAATCCGACAATCGGCACCATCTTCCGGCTGGGGTAAGAATGTTTTCTTACTCATGGCGCTCCTCGCGGATACGAGATCCGCCGCTCTTCAATCCCGACCAGCCTGCTTTTGCGGTATTTGGACCTTCAGCCGAATTGAGGTAACCTGCCAACCCCGGTCGCGCAGGCAATCCAGAAGGGCAGGAATCACCTGCCTCAGCTTTGCGGCCGCGGCGCTGCTGTCGACCAGCAGGCACCAGGCCGGTCCCTCGATCGGACCGGGCCTGACGGCGCAACGCAGTGAAAGAGGGATCAACGATTCGACCGCTTTGAGCCGTTCGCCGGACTCGCGCGCCAGCTGAGCCAGTCGCGCCAGCGTCGGTGAGTCCTCGGCCGCCTGCTGCAGCGTGACGGGATGCAGGCGTCGGGTGGTTGAAGGCGTCGTCATGAGGGGATCGCAGTGCAGTTCATTATCACGGACGCGTCGCTCGCCAGAAGCCACGCCATTCACCTCAGCGGGACCCGGCTCGCGCTGGCACTCCTGAGCTTGGCGTTGGCGCTGATGATGCTGGCCGCCGGCCTGTATCACTGGGTGTTTCTCAAGGGCGCGCGGGAGGGTTGGCCCGTGGTTGGCACCCTGGTCAAGCTGGTGGTCAAGGACGAGTTCGAGCAGCGTGATCGCTTTCTGCGCGAAAACCTCGATGCCATGGCACGCAAGCTGGGCGAAATGCAGGCCAAACTGGTCCAGCTGGAAGCCCTGGGAGAGCGGGTTTCGGGACTGGCCGGCCTCAAACCCGAGGAAATCGGTGGCCCGGCAGGCCAGGGCGGGCCGCTGATTTCGGGACGGTCGCTCACGATGGAGGAGCTCCAGGCCACGCTGGCCGATCTGGATCAGCTCACTGCCAACAGTACCGACCTGATGACCGTGGTCGAATCGCGCCTCATCGACCAGCGGATCGGCACGATGATGCTGCCCACGCAGGCACCGGTGCAGACTGGCCAGCTGGGATCCGCATTCGGCTGGCGCATCGATCCTTTCACGGGCCGCACCGCGTTGCACACCGGGTTGGATTTCCAGGCCGAACCCGGTACGCCCGTGCTGGCCGCCGCCGGCGGCGTGGTGGTGACGCAGGAAGTGCACCCGGCCTACGGCAACATGATTGAGGTCGACCACGGCAATAACCTGATCACCCGTTATGCGCATGTTTCCAGGTTCTGGGTGAAAAAGGGCGACCTGGTCAGACGCGGCCAGAAGATTGCCGAGGTGGGCACGACCGGCCGTTCCACCGGCCCGCACCTGCACTTCGAGGTCCTGGTGCAAGGGGTGCCGCAGGACCCCGGGAAATTTCTGGCGGCCGGACGCGAACTGGGCACCCAGCGGGTTGCCCACGCGGGCTCGCCCAGGCTCAGCAGGCGCACCGCCCTGGACCCGCCCACCGGCAGGTAAAATCACCAGCTTTGCCGCTGCCAACGGCTCTTGCTTTGGCTAGCGGCAGCCCCATTTCATCCTGCTCATTAAAAGGATTGCGCTGCCCTGCTGGCTATCAAAGCCAGGCAGGGTGGCACCGCGTTCATGGCCAAGAACTTCCTGACTCAAATTTTCGGTTCGCGCAACGACCGCCTGCTCAAGCAATACCGGAAGACGGCCGAACGCGTCAACGCCCTCGAGACGCAATTCGAACAGCTCGGCGACGAGGCGCTGCGCGCCAAGACCCAGGAGTTCAAGGACCGGATCGCCCGGGGGGAATCGCTCGAAGACCTCCTGCCTGAGGCTTTCGCCGTGGTGCGCGAGGGCTCCAAGCGGGTCATGAAGATGCGCCACTTCGACGTCCAGTTGCTGGGCGGGATGGCGCTGCACAACAGCAAGATCGCCGAGATGGGCACCGGCGAAGGCAAGACGCTGACGGCGACGCTGCCGGTCTACCTCAATGCCCTGACGGGCAAGGGCGTGCACGTCGTCACCGTGAACGACTACCTGGCCAATCGCGACGCGCAGTGGATGGGCAAGCTGTACGGCTACCTGGGCTTGAGCGTGGGCGTCAACCTGCCGAACATGCCGCGTGAAGAAAAGCAGGCGGCCTACCGCGCCGACATCACCTACGGGACCAACAACGAGTTCGGTTTCGACTATCTGCGCGACAACATGGTGTACGAGGTGGCGGACCGCGTTCAGCGGGGCCTGAACTATGCCATCGTCGACGAAGTGGACTCGATCCTGATCGACGAGGCCCGCACGCCGCTGATCATCAGCGGCCAGGCCGAGGACCATACCGAGCTGTACATCGCGATGAACCGCGTGGTGCCGATGCTCACGCGCCAGGAGGGCGAGGCCGATCCGCGCACCGGCGAGGGCATCATCAAGCCCGGCGACTTCACCGTTGACGAGAAGAGCCATCAGGTCTTCCTGACCGAGCAGGGCCACGAAAACGCGGAACGCATTCTGTTCAACCTGGGCCTGATTCCGGAGGGGGCGACGCTCTACGACCCGGCCAACATCACTTTGGTGCATCACCTGTACGCGGCGCTGCGGGCCAATCACCTGTACTTCCGCGACCAGCACTATGTGGTGCAGGAGGGCGAGGTGGTCATCGTCGACGAGTTCACCGGCCGGCTGATGTCCGGGCGGCGCTGGAGCGATGGCCTGCACCAGGCCGTTGAGGCCAAGGAAGGCGTCGCGATCCAGGCCGAGAACCAGACGCTGGCTTCGATCACGTTCCAGAACTATTTCCGCCTCTACACCCGCCTCGCGGGCATGACCGGAACTGCCGATACCGAGGCCTACGAGTTCCAGGAGATATACGGCCTGGAAACCACGGTCATCCCGCAGAACAAGCCGCTGCGCCGCGACGATCAGCTCGATCGCGTCTACAAGACCACGCGCGAGAAATACGAAGCCGCGATCAAGGACATCCGCGAGTGCTACCAACGGGGTCAGCCGGTGCTGGTGGGAACGACTTCGATCGAGAACTCCGAAGTCATCGACGAGTTGCTGAACAAGGAAGGCCTCCCGCATCAGGTGCTCAATGCCAAGCAGCATGCGCGAGAGGCCGAGATCGTGGCCCAGGCCGGCCGGCCGAAGATGATCACCATCGCCACCAACATGGCGGGCCGGGGCACCGACATCGTGCTGGGCGGCAATGTCGAAAAGGCCGCGGAAGCGGTGGAAGCCGACGAAACCCTGGACGCGGCCGCCAAACAGCAGAAGATCGCGGAACTGCGAACCCAGTGGCAAAAGGATCATGAGTTCGTGGTGGGGCAAGGTGGGCTGCGCATCATCGCCACCGAGCGCCACGAATCGCGCCGCATCGACAACCAGCTGCGTGGCCGGTCGGGGCGCCAGGGCGACCCCGGGTCCTCGCGCTTCTATCTGAGCCTGGATGATCCGCTGATGCGCATCTTCGCCGGCGATCGCGTCAAGGCCATCATGGAGCGGCTGAAGATGCCCGACGGCGAGGCGATCGAAGCGGGTATCGTCACGCGCAGCATCGAGAGCGCGCAGCGCAAGGTCGAAGCGCGCAATTTCGACATCCGCAAGCAGCTGCTGGAATACGACGACGTTTCCAATGACCAGCGCAAGGTGATCTACCAGCAGCGCAACGACATCCTCGACGCCACGGACCTTTCGGCCCAGATCGCATCCCTGCGCCAGGGCTGCTTCACGGACCTGGTGCACCAGTACGTGCCGCCGGAGTCGGTGGAGGAGCAATGGGACCTGCCGGGCCTGGAAAAGGCGCTGGCGGCCGATTGGGGCATCCAGTTGGCCTTGCAGCAGGAAGTTGAGTCGGCCAGCAGCATCACCGACGACGACCTGCTCGAAAAGGTGCTCAAGGCCGCGAACGATGCGTTCGACGCCAAGGTGCAGCAGGTGGGGACCGACAACTTCACCCAGTTCGAACGGGTCGTGCTGCTGCAAAGCATCGACACCCAATGGCGTGAGCACCTCTCCGCGCTCGATTACCTGCGCCAGGGCATCCACCTGCGCGGCTACGCGCAGAAGCAACCCAAGCAGGAGTACAAGCGCGAGGCGTTCGAACTGTTCGGCCAGTTGCTCGATTCGGTCAAGAACGAGGTCACCAAGGTCCTGATGACCGTGACCGTGCAGTCCGGCGAGCAGCTCGAGCAGGCGGCGGAGGACCTGGAGACGCGTGCCGAGCGCATTGCGAATGTCACCTATACGGCTCCGACCGAAACCGGTGAGGTGGAGACCAAGCTGGACGAAAGCACCGCCCGGCAGGCGGCTGTCCCTGTGCCCAGGGTGGGACGCAACGACCCCTGTCCCTGCGGCAGCGGCAAGAAGTACAAGCAGTGCCATGGTCGCCTGGCCTGATCATGGGCCTGCTTCCCGGGCACGGCTGGGCCGGACCTAGGCCGCAGGTGCGACAGCCATGACTTTCCTGGCAGTCGACGTCGGCAATACACGCCTGAAATGGGCCTTGTTCGAGTCGCCCAGGCCCGGCGCCGCTATCCAGGCTCAAGGGGTCGAATTTCTCGAGAACATCGACAAGATGGCCGATGGTGCCTGGTCGAAGCTGCCGCGGCCCGAGCGCATGCTGGGGTGTGCAGTGGCCGCCGACACGGTCAGGCGCCGGGTCGAAGAACAGATGGAAGAGCTTTGGGACGTCCCGGCGCACTGGGTCGTGGCCAGCGCCGCCGAGGCCGGCCTCACCAACGGGTATGACCATCCCACCCGCCTGGGCGCGGACCGCTGGGTGGCGATGATCGGCGCCTGGCACCGGATGCTGGCCCAGGGACCCGCGAGGCCGTTGGTGGTGGTGATGGTCGGCACTGCCGTGACGGTGGAGGCTGTCGACCCGCGGGGCCGCTTCCTCGGGGGCTTCATCCTGCCGGGCCACGGCATCATGCTGCGTGCGCTCGAGTCGGGCACGGCGGGCCTGTACGTGCCGACCGGCGAAGTTCGCGAATTTCCCACCAACACCAGCGACGCGCTGACCAGCGGCGGCACTTATGCGATAGCCGGGGCGGTGGAGCGAATGATCCAGCATTTGCGGCGCCGGTGCGCTGTCGAGCCCGTCTGCTTCATGACAGGTGGTGCCGGCTGGAAGATGGCACCGCACATGTCGGTGGCGGTCGAACTGGTGGAAAGCCTGATCTTCGACGGACTGCTGCAGGTCGCCAAGGGGCGCCTGACCGCCTGAGGCTCAGCCGTTCAGGCCTTCCGCGGCCTGCAACATGGCTTCCCGCGCCTGTCGCAACACCTGTGCCTTCCACTCGCCGGTCTCGGTGTGGAACGCGTCCTTGAACTGTTTCTTGATGTCCGCCGCCAGCGCAGGGGATGCGTCAGGGTGCAACTGCAGCCATTGTTCGGCGCGCAACGCCTGCAGCGTGTCGAGCAGCGGCACGGTGCCGTACTCCAGGGCGATGCCGGTGTATCGGGCCTGCGGGCATTCCTGGGGCACGGCGCTCCACATCAGTCCCGTCAGGAAGGCAGAGGTCGAGGAGCCGTCATAAATCGAGGTGACCGGCGTGGTTCCATTGCCGCCCCACCACCTGCGCGCGCGCGCCACATCGGCGTCATCGTCAGGGCCGGCATAGATCCGTTCGCCCACTCCGCTGGGTCCCAGGCCGGTGTGGATATCGATCCAGGCAATATGGCCGGCGCGCCGTCCGTGGGCCCGCAGCGCTTCGCGCAAGGCCAGGTTGCTCCAGGTCGGCCGGGTGCCGCCAAAGAACAGGCCATCCGGAAACTCGTACTGCCCGCGCGTCAGGGCGGACTGCCAGGCACCCTGGCCGCGGGCCGAAACATAGCGCGCAATGGCCTCGCCGTTGGCCTCAGAAGGCGGCCATTCGTCCGGCAGCAGCAGGGGCTGGATCTCGCGGTAGGCCTCGTTCACCGGCAGCGGCTGCGAGAAGTCGTGAAAGTTGCGGTTCAGGTCGACGTTTTCGTGGGTGGTCCGGCGGATGTGGGAGAAGCCGTAGGGGTTGAGCGCGTGGATGAAGAGGAGGGCGACGCCGTGTTGCGTTGCCTGCTCCAGCCATTGCGCATCTTGCAGGGCCGACACTTGCACGCCGCTGCCGCAATACCCCTCGACGCCGTGGCAGCCGCTGCTGACGATCAGCAGGCGGTCGGCATCGGGGTGGCCGAGGCGCGCCATGTCCATGGCGAGCTCCTCGCCGTCCTTGCCTTTCAGCGGATGCGGTTTGGCTTCCACTGTCAGTCCCGCATCCCGCGCGGCCTGCAGGAAGCGCTCGCGGGCCTGGGCGTAGGAGGACGAGAACGCCGCGTCCAGCCGGTTCATCAACGGCCCTTCGCCAGCCATGCTTCGGCCAGCCGCACCCAGTAGGTGGCTCCCAGGGGGATCAGGTCGTCATTGAAGTCGTAGCTGGGGTTGTGCAGCATGCAGGGGCCCGCGCCATGGCCCATCTCGCGGTGGCTGCCATCGCCGTTCGCGATGAAGCAGTAGGCTCCCGGCTTGACCTGCAGCATGTACGAGAAATCCTCCGCCCCCATCGTGGGTTCCTGAACCAGCACATTGTCCGGACCGACGATAGCCGCCATGACCTGGCGTGCGAACTCGGCCTCGGGCGCCGAGTTGACGGTGGGGGGATAGTTGCGCACGAACTCGAATTCGCAGTCGGCCTCGTGCGCCGAGCAAACATGCTTGGCCACATGCTTCATCCGCTTCTCGATGAGGTCCAGCACCTCCAGCGTGAATGTGCGCACTGTGCCCTGCAGTTCGCAGCTGTCGGGCACCACGTTGGTCGCTTCACCGGCATGGATCATGGTGACCGAAATCACCCCCGCATCGATCGGCTTCTTGTTGCGGCTGATGATGGTCTGGAACGCCTGCACCATCTGGCAGGCAATGGGCACCGGGTCGATGCCGTTGTGCGGAAGCGCCGCATGGCTGCCCTTGCCGCGGATGGTGATCTTGAATTCGCTGGTCGAGGCCATCACCGGACCCGGGCTCACCGCGAACTTGCCGGCCTGCTCGCCGGGCCAGTTATGCATCCCGAACACGGCTTCCATAGCAAACTGCTCGAACAGTCCGTCCTTGATCATCTCGCGGGCTCCGCCACCGCCTTCCTCGGCCGGCTGGAAGATCAGGTAGACGGTGCCATCGAAATTGCGATTCTTCGCGAAATGCTGGGCTGCTGCCAGCAACATCGCCACGTGGCCGTCGTGGCCGCAGGCGTGCATCTTGCCCTGGTGCTTGCTGGCGTGGCTGAACGTATTGAACTCCTGCATCGGCAGCGCATCCATGTCCGCGCGCAAACCGACGGCGCGTGAGCTGGTGCCGTTCTTGATGATCCCCACCACGCCGGTGGTCCCGAGACCGCGGTGGATCGGAATGCCCCATTCGGTCAGCTTGCCGGCCACGACGTCGGCGGTGCGCTTTTCCTCGAAACACAGTTCGGGATGGGCATGGATGTCGCGGCGGATGGCGGCGATGGCGGCGGCCTGGGTGACCACGGAGTCGAGAATATTCATGGACAGGACTCTGAATTGCTGGAATCCGCCAGTCTAGCGCCCGCGGCGCCGGGCTGCGCTGCCAGGGGATATCCGCGAGAATAGGGCGGATGGACCTCACAACCCCCATGGTGTCGCCGCGCACCCTTGAGCTGGCCCAGGCGCTGGTGCGCATCAACACCGTCAGCGCCAATTCCAACCTTCCCCTGATTCATCTGGTTCGCGACGAACTGGCCCGGCTGGGCGTGACCAGCCGGCTGACGTTCAATGCCGACAAGACCAAGGCCAACCTGTTCGCCACCCTGGGCGAGGGCAAGCCTGCCGGTGTCATACTTTCCGGCCACACCGATACCGTTCCCTGGGACGGGCAGGACTGGTCCGGCGACCCACTGGACGGCTCCGTGCGTGACGGCAAGCTGTTCGGCCGCGGTTCGGCGGACATGAAGAGCTTCATCGCGATCGCCCTGGCCCATGCGAATGATTTTCTGCACAGCAATGCCCCGTTCGCGATCCACCTGGCTTTCAGCTACGACGAGGAAGTCGGCTGTTTCGGGGTCAGGGAACTCATTGGCGACCTTCGCGATGCCGGTATCTCGCCGCTGGCCTGCATCATCGGTGAGCCGACCAGCATGGTGCCGGCGATCGCCCACAAGGGCGTCTACCGGTACAAGTGCTGCGTCCGCGGCAAGGAGGCGCATTCTTCCCTGACCCCGCGATCCGTCAACGCCATCGAGATGGCAGCCCGCCTGGTCGGCAAGCTGCGCGACATGGCCGAGGGGTTCGAGCGCGACGAACCCCGCTACCCGGGTTTCGACGTACCTTTTTCGACCGCGAGCGTGGGCCAGTTCCACGGTGGGATTGCCGACAACGTGGTGCCCCGCGACGCCGAGTTCCGGTATGAGTTCCGCGACCTGCCCACTGCCGACGCGCGTGCGATGCAGCAGGACCTGGTCTCGCACGCACGATCACTCGAGCCTGCCATGAAGCGGGTGGCGCCGGAAGCAGGCTTCCAGTTCGAAACCCTTTGCGAGGTTCCCAGCTTTCTCGGCTCGGCGGCCGACGGCATCACCCGGCTGGCCCAGCGCCTGTCGGGTGAAGAGCGAACCACGCAGGTGGCCTTCGGTACCGAGGCCGGGCTCTTCAAGAACGCGGGTATCCCCACAGTCGTCTGTGGACCGGGCAGCATCGAGCAGGCGCATCAGGCCGATGAATACGTCAGCCTGGATCAACTGGCGCGTTGCGAAGCCTTCATGCGAGGCCTGGCCGCGGTCCGCGAGATCGGCTGATGAGCAAAGCGTTTCCTCACATGGGGTTGAACGCCAGCGGGGAGGTCAAGGGTGCCTGTCCCCATGACTGTCCCGACACCTGCTCGCTGGTCACCACCGTGGAAAACGGGATCGCCCTGAAGGTCCGCGGCAATCCCGACCACCCCCATACCCAGGGCGTGCTGTGCACCAAGGTGTCGCGCTACACCGAACGGACCTATCACCCGGAACGCGTACTCCACCCGCTCAAGCGATCCGGGCCCAAGGGGTCGGGCCGCTTTGAACGGGTGAGCTGGGACCACGCGCTGGGCGATATCGCGCAGCGGCTGCAATCGATCGCCGCCAAGGATCCCGAAGCCATTGTTCCGTACAGCTACGCCGGCACCATGGGATTGGTGCAGGGCGAGAGCATCGCCGCCCGGTTTTTCAACAAGCTGGGTGCGTCGCTGCTGGACCGCACCATTTGCTCCAGCGCGGGCACCGAAGGCTTGATCCACACCCTGGGCGGCAAGGTGGGAATGAAGGCCGAGTTCTTTGCCGAGTCGAAGCTGATCCTGATTTGGGGCAGCAATTCGATCACCAGCAACCTGCATTTCTGGCGCCTCGCGCAGGAAGCCAGGCGACGCGGAGCCAAGCTGGTGTGCATCGATCCGCGCCGCACCGAAACCGCGGACAAATGCGATGAGCATCTGCAACTGAAGCCGGGCACCGACGCGGCGCTCGCGCTGGCGCTGATGCACGAGTTGATCGTCAACAACTGGCTAGCCCACGATTACCTGGCCGAGCACACGCTCGGCTGGGACGGTTTACGGGAGCGGGCGTTGCGCTGGAGCCCGGAGCGTGCGAGCGAGGTCTGCGGCGTTACTGTGGAGCAAATCCGATCGCTGGCGCGCGACTGGGGCACCATGTCACCGGCGGCGATTCGCCTGAACTACGGCATGCAGCGGGTGCGCGGTGGCGCCAATGCCGTGCGGGCGGTGGCCTGTCTGCCCGCGCTCACGGGTGCATGGCGCCATCGGGCCGGTGGGATGCTCCTGTCGAGTTCGTCGATGTTTCCGGTGGACCATGCAGCGCTGCGATGTCCGGAACTATTGGCGGGCCGCACGCCACGAACCATCAACATGATCACCATTGGAGACGATCTGCTGCGCCCGGCGTCGCCTGCTTTTGGACCGGCCATACAGGCACTGGTGGTCTACAACAGCAATCCCGTGGCGGTGGCCCCTGAATCGGGCAAGGTGGTCGCCGGCTTCGCGCGGGACGATCTTTTCACGGTGGTACTGGAGCATTTCCAGACGGATACGGCCGACTACGCCGACTACATCCTGCCGGCCACCACGCAACTGGAGCATTGGGACGTACACGCTTCTTATGGACATACCGACGTGCTGCTGAATCGTCCGGCGATTGCCCCGATGGGCGAGGCCCGGCCCAACACCGAAATTTTCCGCGAACTGGCGCAGCGCATGGGCTACAGCGAGCCGTGTTTCGCCCAGGACGACCTGAGCCTGTGCCGTAGCGCCTTCGGCGACCGGGTCGATTTCGACCGTCTTCTGCAACAAGGTTATGCGTCGATCGAGATGGCGGACGCGCCGTTCGCGTCCGGTGGCTTCCCGACACCCTCCGGCAGATGCGAATTCTTCAGCGAACGGCTGGCCCGGCAGGGGCTCGACGGCCTGCCCGATCACCTGCCCAATCACGAGACCGCGGGGACATCGGCCAAGTATCCGCTGGCGATGATCTCGCCGCCGGCGCGCAATTTCCTCAATTCCACTTTCGCGAACCTTCGCAGCCTGCGCGATATCGAGGTTGAGCCGATCCTGGAAATCCATGAGCTCGACGCCGCTACGCGCCGCATCGTCTCCGGCACTGTCGTGCGTGTCTTCAACGATCGCGGCGAGTATCACTGCAAGGCCCAGGTGTCGGCCCGTGCGCGCCGGGGGGTCGTCAACGGCCTGGGTGTCTGGTGGCGCAAGCTCGGGCTCCGGGGTACCAACGTCAACCAGCTCACCAGCCAGAAGCTCACCGACCTGGGCCGCGGCCCGGTGTTCTACGATTGCCTGGTCGAAGTCGAAGCGGCGTGAGGGTCCGGCTGATCATGGCGCTGGGCGGGGTGGTGGCGATTGCGGCGGCGTCCGTGTTGTGCCTTTCCGGTTGCGCCGACCTGGGCTATTACTGGCAGTCGGCGACCGGCCACCTGCAGATCATGAGCGCCGCCAGGCCCGTGGAGGAATGGCTGGGGGATGCCCAGGCGCCGGAGCGACTGAAAAGCCGGCTGGCGCTGAGCCGGCGAATTCGCGCTTACGCCGTGCGCGAATTGAGGCTTCCCGACAATCCCAGTTACCACCGTTATGCCGATCTGCATCGCACTGCCGCGGTCTGGAACGTCGTGGCCGCGCCGCCCTATTCGCTGACGCTCAAGCGCTGGTGCTTTCCCGTCACAGGCTGCGTCGGCTACCGCGGTTACTTCAGCGAAGCCGAAGCGCGCGCCGACGCCGCGAGCCTCGCCTCGGAAGGCCTTGAGACCAGCGTCTACCCGGTGCCCGCCTATTCGACGCTCGGCTGGATGAACTGGGCCGGTGGCGACCCGCTGCTGAACACCTTCATTTACTACCCCGATGGTGAACTGGCGCGGCTGATCTTCCACGAACTGGCCCATCAGGTCGTGTACGCCAAAGACGACACCACCTTCAACGAATCCTTCGCCACCGCGGTGGAAAGACTCGGTAGTGCGCGCTGGCTGGCCACCGAGGCAACGCCTGCGGCGCGCCAGGAATATGCCCAGTTCGATGGCCGGCGCAAGCAGTTCCGCGCGCTGGCGCTGGCGACGCGCAAGCGGCTGGAGACTGTCTACGCCCACGCCGAAGGCGCGCAGCGCGACAAGCTGAAACAGGCCACGCTGCAGGAGTTTCGCGAACAGTATGCGCAGCTGCGTGCCGGCTGGGGCGGCGACCCCGCGCGCTGGCGCGGCTATGACCGCTGGGTGGAACATGCCAACAACGCATCGTTCGCTGCCCAGGCGGCCTACGACGACCTGGTGCCGGGGTTCGAAGCCCTGTTCGAGCGCGAAGGACGCGACTGGGCGCGGTTTTATGATGCCGTCAAGCGGCTGGCCGCTCTACCCAAAGACGAACGCGACCGACTTCTGGAGGAAACCCATTGACTGCCACGACTTTATTGGACTGCCCGGCCGCAGGAGACGGTCGTGTCTGACATCCATATCACCCGTCACCATGCGCTGGGCCTTGCCGAGGCGCGCAAGCTCGCCTTCAAATGGGCTGAGACCGCCGAGAAAGAACTCGACATGGAATGCACTTACGAGGAGGGCAAGACATCCGATCTCGTGAGCTTCAAACGCACCGGGGCCCACGGCGAGCTGAAGGTGAGCAAGGACAAGTTCGTGCTGGACGCGCGGCTTGGCTTTCTGCTGGCCGTCTTCAGGCACCGGATCGAGACCGAGATCGTCCGCAACCTGGACCTGTTGCTGGCCCACGAGGAGCCGGTCAAGGCCTTCGACAAGGTCGGCGCCAAGCGAGCCGCAGCCAAGAAGACCGCGATCAGGAAGAAGGCGTGAGACATGAGCGGTGACACCCATCAGCCGGAGGCGGAAGCAGCGTCGCGGCCGAGCGCCGGGGCCCTGGACGGCATCAAGGTCCTCGAACTCGGCCAGTTGATCGCGGGCCCGTTCGCGGCCAGGACCCTGGGCGATTTCGGGGCCGAGGTCCTCAAGGTCGAAACGCCTCCCGACCCCCGCTTCCCCCGGACCAGCGGCGGAGACCCGCTACGGCGCTGGCGCCTGCTCAAGGACGGCACCTCCGTGTGGTGGCAGGTCCAGTCGCGCAACAAGCGATCGCTGGCCCTGGATCTGAAAGACCCCGAGGCGCAGGACATCGTGCGCAGTCTCGCCCTCGATGCCGACGTGCTGATCGAAAATTTTCGTCCCGGTGCACTCGAAGGCTGGGGCCTTGCGCCCGCCGATCTGCTGGAACTCAATCCCCGGTTGATCGTGTTGCGCATCAGCGGGTATGGGCAGACGGGGCCCTACCGCGACCGTCCGGGCTTCGGCGTGGTGGCCGAAGCCATGGGGGGCCTGCGCCACCTGACGGCCGAGCCGGGCCGCGTGCCGGTGCGCGTGGGCGTGAGCATCGGCGACACGCTCGCGGCACTGCACGGCGTGATCGGCATCCTGATGGCGCTGCAGCATCGCCACGCGAGCGGCCGCGGCCAGATCATCGACGTGGCCTTGTACGAAGCGGTGTTCAACTGCATGGAAAGCCTGCTGCCTGAGTACAGCGTCTTTGGCGTCGTACGTGGGCCGGGCGGCAGTGCCCTGCCCGGCATCGCGCCGACCAATGCCTATCTGTGCGCCGACGGCGGCTACGCGATCATCGCGGGTAACGGCGACAGCATCTTCAAACGCCTGATGGCCGTGATCGGCCGCGCCGATCTGGGGGCCGATCCGGGCCTGGCGGACAACACCGGCCGTGTGGCGCGGGTGGCGGAAATCGACGAAGCCATCGGCCAGTGGGCGCTGCAGCGCAAAGTGACTGAAGTGCTGTCCGCGCTCGACGTCGCGTCCGTTCCAGCCGGACGCATCTATACCGTGGCGGACATCGCGGCCGATCCGCACTACCGTGCCCGCGGCATGTTGGCGCAGCTCAAGATGGATGACGGCAGTACGCTGACAGTGCCGGGCATCGTGCCCAAGCTCTCAGCGACGCCGGGCCGGCATCGCCGCAATGCCCCGGAACTGGGGCAGGACACCGATCAGGTGCTGCGGGAACTGGGGCTCACGGGCGAACAGATCGCCGGCCTCAAGCGGCGCGGCATCGTCGCGGGCGGGTCCTGAAAGCGGCTCGTCAGCTGAGGGAGCCGATCAGGTCGACGTATTGCTGCATCGCAGCGTCGCTGGAGGTGCCTTTCAGGCCGTTCCAGGCATCCCATTTGGCACGGCCCACCATGTCGCTGAAGCCGGGTTTCTTCTCGGTGTTGTCGCCCGTGGTCGCCTGTTTGTACAAAGCGTAGAGCTTCAGCAGGGTGGCGTTGTCGGGGCGCTCGCTCAGGTTCTTGGAACCGGCGACGGCGGCTTCGAACGCGGCTTTCAGGTCGGCCATGAATGCTCCTTGTCACTGTGGGCGGGTTTGCCGCAAGGCTGCGGGTAACTTCGCGGTATCTTACGGCCAGCCGCGCGGCCAGAACTGGGGCGCAGCGAACCCAGCGCACTGGAGGCTTCATGGTTACCCGCAATGTTGCCCGGTCAGTCGGCGAGCGCATGACAAAGGTCGACACCGCCTGGCTGCGCATGGATTTGCCCGGCAACCTGATGATGATCGTGGGCGTGTGGACGTTCAAGCCCGGTATCCGGTACCCCGAGCTGTGCCAACGGGTCGAGGAGCGGCTGCTTCGCTACAACCGTTTTCACCAACGGGTGGAGGAGGGCGCGGCCGGTGCCGTCTGGTCCGAGGACCCCAGGTTCGACATTTGCCGTCACGTCGTGCGCGAAAAGCTGCCCCGGCGCGGCAAGGGCGGGCAGCAGGCGGCGCTGCAGGCCCGGGTGGCCGAGTTGGCGATGCGACCACTGGACCGCCGTCATCCCTTGTGGCAGTTCCACCTGGTCGAGGACTATCAGGGCGGCAGTGCCCTCATCGCGCGCATTCATCATTGCATCGCGGACGGCATTGCCCTGATCTCGGTCACCATGTCGCTGATGGACGGCGGGGCGTTGCCGCCGCGGCGCGAGCGCGAGCGCAGGCAGGCCACCGCCGGGGCCGAGGACTGGTTCACGCAGACCCTGGTCAAGCCCTTCGCCGATATCGCGCTGAAGGCGCTGGGAGCGGCCGGCGCAGGCGGCCGATCGCTGGGATTGCTGCGCGATCCGCAAAAAGGCATGGCGGGTACGCTGGGCCTGGGCCGGCTGGCCTGGCAGGTGGGTTGCGATGCCGCGGCCCTGGCGCTCATGCCCGACGATTCGGCCACGCGGCTGAAAGGCAAGCCCGGTGCGACCAAGCGCGTCGCCTGGTGCGAGCCGATTCCCCTCGACGAGGTCAAGGCCGTGAGCAAGGCGCTCGACTGCTCGGTCAACGATGTGCTGCTCAGCTGCATTGCGGGCGCCATCGGCGCGTACCTGCAGTCCTTGGGCGACGCCACCAGGGGTCAGGAAATCCGCGCGATGATTCCGGTGAACCTGCGGACTGCGGAGCATGCCCACGATCTGGGCAACCGCTTCGGCCTGGTGCCGCTGGTGTTGCCCATCGGCATCGACAATCCTGTGGAGCGCGTGTACGAAGTGCGGCGGCGCATGAATGCCCTCAAGGGCAGCACCCAGCCGCTGCTGGCGTTCGGCCTGCTGGCGCTGGCGGGCCTGATGATCAAGCCGGCCCAGGATGCCCTGCTCAACATGTTCGGGAAAACGACCACGGCCGTGGTCACCAATGTGCCAGGTCCGCGCGAGAAACTGAAACTCCTGGGCTCCACCCTGGATGAGTGCATGTTCTGGGTGCCCCAATCGGGTGACGTCGGGCTGGGCATTTCCATCCTGAGTTACGCGGGCGGGGTCCAGTTCGGCGTGATCAGCGCGACCTCGCTGTGTCCGGAACCGCAACAGATCATCGACGAATTCGAGCCGGAATTCGCCAAGCTGTCGCTGCTGACGTTGATGTTGCCTTGGCACGGTGACTGAGCGCAGGCGTTCGCAAGTTCAGTCCTGCCGGGTCCGCAGCGTCAGGAACTCGGCCTCGTAGTCTTTCGCCAGCGACAGCTTTTGCTGCTCGGTCAACACCTTGCCAGCCTCCTGGAAGAATTTGGTTTCCTCTTCCTTCAGGTGGTGCTCGATCTTCTCGCACAGTTTCTTCGCACCGGCCACCCAACCCGGGGCAGTGACCTCCTGCCTGCCCAAGTCTTCCACCATTTCGTCCATCTCATGGTGCTCGGAGATGGCGTGACGCGCGGCGTCCACTGTCGTGTCGTGCTCGAACAGAGGCACATAGAAACACCGCTCTTCGGCAGTCTCGTGAGCCAGCAGTTCGCGTTTGAGCTCCAGAAAAACGCGAGGCCGTTCGGGCGTGTTGGGCTCGCTGGCGAGCAGGCGGCCGGACAGGGCCCGCTGGGTTTCATGGCTGACGCGCAAGGCTTCGAATATGTTCATACGCGCCATGATGCGCAGGATCCGCGTCCTCGTCTGTAGGCGCCCGGCGCAAACGCAGGCCGGAACCCGGCGCTCAATCGTCGAGTTCGGCCCGTGCCAGCGCCACGTCCAGGCGCTCCAGGGCATCGATCGGCTTGCTGCCCGCGGCCTGCTCATAGAGCTTGGTCGCCTCCTTCATCTTTCTGTCGCCTTCGAGCATCAACAGCCCATTGGCGTACTCGACCATCCCGATGGCCGAATGGGGGTTGATCTTCAGCGCATCCTGGAACAGTTTCAGGCCGATGTCCTTCTTGGCGCCGTAGGTCATCCCCCCGATCAGGGGGCCGACCTTGTCGATGACTTCGGCATGAAACGAGCCCAGGGCGATGTGAGCATCCGCATGCTTTGGCTGCAGCTTGATGGTTTTTTCCAGGGCTTCCTTCACCTTGCCGCCGAGGCCCTGCGCCAACGCCTTGGCCACGCTGATGCCCTGGCTGTAACGGCCCAGCGCGTAGGCCTGCCAATACCAGGCATTGGGATTCTTCGCCTGCTCCGTGGCTTGCGCTTCGGCGCGCTGCGCGACCGCCAGGAACAGGTCAAGCTTGTTCTTTTCCTTCTTTTCCAGGTAATTGGCATACACGCAAGTGGCCTTGTTGGCCACCGTCATGCCGTCCCAGCCGGCCTTCAGTCCCGCTTCCGCGGCTTTCTGGAACTCGCCGTTGTGCAGCAGCACCCACGCCTCGAGCACAGACGGGTCCTTGGGCAGGGGCTCGGCGTCGCCCGCGTGCAGGCGCGCCCAATGCTTGCCGGCGCTGGCGGCGTCGAACTGGTAATCGCCCAGATGGGGAAAAGCGGTCCATTTCGCCATGGTTGTCTCCTGGTCTGTGATTCTCAAAGCTCCGGCTGGGTGTAGGCCCCGACCAGCCCGAGCAGATGCATCCTCTGGCCGGGTTCGAGATAGGGCACCAGCAGGTTGAGCACATGATGCGCCCCGCGCAGCAGGGCGATCTGCGCACTCTCGGGTTCCAGGGCCCGGCGCGGGTCGCGCACGTACTCGTAGCTCAGCCAGTAGGTCAGTACCACCACCATGCAGGTGGCGGTGGCCTCGACCTCGCGCGAATCGATTGTCACCGTGCCGGCGCGGCTCATTCCGTCGAGCATGGACTTGACGGCACGGGTTTTGTTCTTCAACACCCACTGAAAATGGGTTTCAAGCCGGCGGTTCTTGGACAGCAGGTCGTTCAGGTCGCGGTAAAGAAAGCGGTACTGCCAGATCAGTTCGAACAGCGAGTGCATGAAGAACCAGGCGTCCTCCACGTCGCGCAGGCCATCGCTGGCGTTGAGCAGTTCGCTCAGCGAATGCTCATAACGGTCGAACAGCGCATTGATCAGTTCGTCCTTGGCCGGATAGTGGTAGTAGAGGTTGCCCGGACTGATGTTGAGTTCGGCCGAGATGAGGGTTGTGGAGACATTCGGCTCCCCGAAACGGTTGAACAGGTCGAGCGCCACCTCCAGGATGCGTTCGGCCGTGCGGCGAGGCGGTTTCCTGGCCATGGTCAACGCGCCGGGCGCAAGCCCGGCCGCAACGCATGGCCGAGGTCGTCCAGGGCACTCCGAAGCGAAGCCATGGCCTCGCCGACGCGGCCGGCGGGCTGGGGCAGAGCGACCAGACGGCGCCGCCTGTCGTCCAGCACTTCGGCACGCAGCCCGATACCGTGCCGCGCGAGTTTGGTGCCCAGCGCCCCGCCGCGCGAGCGCAGCATTGCCCGGGTCTGCTGGTACGCATGCTCGGCCAAGTGGCGGCGCTGGCCGTAGCTGAAGGTATTGGCCAGGTACAGCTCCGGGTCGCGGTGGTCGGGTTCGATCAGCACGATGTCGGTGCCGGGATAGGCGCGCTCGTAGTGCTTCATTCCCAGCGCCATCCGCGAATGAATGAGCGAACGGAACGTCTGACTGAGCACGGCCGGAAGCCCGCCATCGGCAATGCGGGGTATGGCTGTCTCGCCGGAGTGAAAAGGTACCAGGGGATTGAGGCACAGCATGAGGTCCACGCCTTCGTCCAGTGCGACCGACGCGTGCAGGGTCTTCTTCAGCGAGCCGTCGACGAAGTGCCGGTGATCGATCTGCACCGGCGGGAACAAACCCGGCAGCGCGGAACTGGCCTGCACTGCCTTGGAGATCGGCACGTGGTCCCAGCCGGGCCGGCCGAAAGGCGCGGCTTCACCGGTGTCCAGGTTGGTGGCCACCAGGGTGAGGCGCGTCTTGAGTTTGCGAAAGTCGTTGGTGCGGCCGGGACGCGAGAACAGTTGCGCCAGGCGCAGGTCGATCTGCTCATTGGAAAAGATCCCCGTGGGCAGGCCAGACCCCAGGCGCCCGATCGAATGCAGCAAGGACTTGCGCCCCAGCGTGGCCCGCCAGATTGCCGAAACGGCCAGTCCGGGGAGCATGGCGCCGCGCCGGGCGAATTCGCCGTAAGCGGGCACCATGAGCCAGGATGGGTCGAACACCTCACTGGTCGGACTGTCGTTCTGGATGAAGGCGGCGCACAACTCGCGCGGGGTGATCCCGTTGGCCAGCCCGGCGGCGATGAACCCGCCGGCCGACACGCCGACGTAGTGGTGCAAGCGGTTGAAATCCAGGCCGTGCAGCGCTTCATCGAGCGCGCACAGGGCGCCTATTTCGTAAATGGCTCCCAATGGCCCGCCTGCCGCCAGCGCAAGCGCGATCTTCGGCGCAGTCGATTTGCGGCTTGTCATGAGGGTCAGTGTAGGGGGCTTGCACCGACCTGGGTGCTGCGTTGCAGCAAAGGAGCGGGCAACAAAAAAAGGCGCCGAAGCGCCTGGGTGCAGCCGTTGCCTGTTCAGGCCGACTTGCGCGAGGCCGTGCGTTTGGCCGGCGTCTTTGCCGCGCGCTGCGTCGGCGCCCGGCGGGCCGGGGCCTTGGCGCTGAGCTTGGCGACGCTGCGATTGAGTTCGTCGATGCGCCCGATCAGCACGTCGATCTCCTTGGCCGATGGCACCCCCAGCTTGCTGAGCGCCTTGGCAACCCGCTCCTCGAAAATGCTTTCCAGCTTGTCCCACTGGCCCGACGCTTTGGAGGAGATTTCGGTGGCCATGCTGGCCATGCGGCTGGTGGCGTCGGAGAGGCGCTCTTCGGCGGCGGCTTGCGTCTTGCGCTGCAGCGAAGTGCCTTCCTTCACCAGGTTGTCGAACACTTTGCCGCCCTCTTCCTGGGCCTTGGCGAACGCGCCGAGTCCCGCCAGCCAGATTTGCTGAGCCGACTCCTTGATGGTGCCGGACAGTTGCGCGCCGGTCCTGGTGTTTCCGCTCGCCTTTTTCAGTTTCGTGACCATGGGGTCCTCCAGACGTGGGTTGATGACGCCGCTGAAAACCTTCAGCCGGTGTACAAGACTACTCTACGCTTTCGCTCCTGCGCCGTGTAGGTGATGCCTTCTAAATCGCTAGGCGTTTCACACTAGCCGGTCCCGGTGTTTGCCATTGCGAGCAGGCCGTGGCGGCGCTCTCGATGCCGCGCGCGGGTTTGTGCGGAATGTTCGGGCCGGCGCTTTCGGGCAAGAATGCGCCAGCCCAACCAGGAATCGACGGAGGTCAGTCATGCAGTATTTCGTCACCGGCGCGACCGGTTTCATCGGCAAGCGCCTGGTGGCGAAACTGCTCGAACGCAAGGGGTTGGTGGTGCATTTCCTGATCCGCAAGGAAAGCGAGCACAAGATCGCCGGACTGCGTGAGTACTGGGGCGCCGACGCCGCGCATGCTGTGCCCGTGCTCGGCGACCTGACGGCCAGGAAGCTGGGCGTCGCTGCCGGGGACATCCGCAAGCTCAAGGGCCGGGTCGATCATTGCTGGCACCTGGCCGCGGTGTACGACCTGTCCGCCGACGAGGAAAGTCAGGTCGCGGTGAACATCGAGGGCACGCGCGACGCCGTGGAGTTCGCCAAGGCCATCGGCGCCGAGCATTTCCACCACGTCTCGTCGATTGCCGCCGCCGGGCTCTACGAGGGGGTGTTCCGCGAGGACATGTTCGAGGAGGCCGAGAACTGCGACCACCCTTACTTCATGACCAAGCACGAAAGCGAAAGGATCGTGCGCAAGGAAGCCAGGCTGCCCTGGACGATCCATCGCCCGGCGATGGTGGTGGGCGACAGCCGGTCCGGCGAGATGGACAAGATCGACGGGCCCTATGATTTTTTCAAGCTGATCCAGCGCATGCGCCAGCTGCTGCCGCCCTGGTTGCCCGCGGTGGGACTGGAGGGCGGGCGCGTCAACATCGTGCCGGTGGATTTCGTGGTCGAGGCACTGGTTTACCTCGGCCACAAGCCGGACATCGACAAGCACTGTTTCCATCTGGTCGATCCGGTGGGGTACCGGGTGGGCGACGTGCTGGACATCTTCAGCCGCGCCGCTCACGCGCCGCGGATGAACCTGTTCGTCAACGCAGCCTTGCTCGGGATCATCCCCAAGAGCGTGAAGAAGGGGCTGATGGCCATTGCACCGGTGCGGCGAATCCGCAACGCGGTCATGAAGGACCTGGGCTTGCCGGAAGATATTTTGACTTTCGTCAACTATCCCACGCGTTTCGACAGCCGGGAAGCCCAGGCGGCACTCGACGGCTCCGGCATCGTGGTGCCCAACCTGAAGGATTACGCCTGGCGGCTCTGGGACTACTGGGAGCGCCACCTCGACCCCGAACTGCAAATCGACCGGACGCTGCGCGGGACCCTGGGCGGCAAGGTGGTGCTGGTGACCGGCGGATCCTCGGGCATCGGCCTGGCGGCGGCGCACAAGTTTGCCGAAGCCGGGGCCACCACCCTGATCTGCGGCCGCGACCGGGACAAGCTGGACGAGGCCTGCAAGGCGGCCAAGGCCCGGGGCTGCCAGTTCGTCGCCTACACCGTCGACATTGCCGACATTGCCGATTGCGACCGCTTCGTCGGACTGCTGATCCAGAATCACGGCGGTGTCGATTTCCTGATCAACAACGCTGGCCGCTCGATTCGCCGTGCGATCGAATCCAGCTATGAGCGCTTTCATGACTATGAGCGCACCATGCAGCTGAACTATTTCGGCAGCCTGCGCGTCACCATGGGCCTGCTGCCCGGCATGGTGGCCCGGCACCGGGGCCATGTGGTCAACATCAGTTCGATCGGGGTGCTGACCAATGCGCCGCGCTTCTCGGCCTATGTCGCGTCCAAGGCCGCGCTCGACGCCTGGACGCGCTGCGCCTCCAGCGAGTTCGCCGACCAGGGCATCAGCTTCACGACCATCAACATGCCGCTGGTGCGCACGCCCATGATCGCGCCAACCAACCTCTACAACAACGTTCCCGCCCTGGCGCCTGAACAGGCGGCCGACATGATCGCGCAGGCCTGCATCTTCAAGCCGGTGCGCGTGGCGACCCGGCTGGGCATCGCGGGCGAAGTGATGCACGCGCTGCTGCCGCGGGTGGCGCAAATCGCGATGAATACCAGCTTCCGCATGTTTCCGGACTCGTCGGCAGCCAAGGGCGACAAGAGCGGCCGGGCCGGCCTGTCGCCGGACGCGTTCGCGATGCAGCAGATGATGCGGGGCACCCACTTCTAGCTGCTGCATTCGCTTCGGCAATAATTCGACGAATGAAAGCCACGCAACAAGTCTTCCGCACGGTGCTTGGTGCGTTCGCGCTGGTTCTGCAGTTATTCATCTGCAATGCGACGTTTGCGGAACAGGTTGCCGGTACCGGCTATGTTGACGATGCCCGTTACCTCGCACAGGCCAGGCAACTTGTCGTCTCCGGATGGGCGGCTCCTGAAAAGGCAAACGTTTTCACCACGAACCTTATTGTGTTTCTGGGTGGACGGGAGATCTATCGCGGCCGCATGGAGCGCTCAGAGCGACCTGACGTGGTGGCCAGCACCGGACGAGCCGACTGGCTCTCGAGCGGATTCAGTATTCGCATCGCCGTACCCCGCGGAGTTGAAAGCGGCCTTCAAACGTTGAAGGCGCGCATGCACCTGGGGGATGGCACTGAATTTGACCTTGCAATTGCTCCAAAGGCACAGACGGTCGATGTCAGTGCATCGTCGCCGGCTCCGTCGTTGGTTGCTCGCTTGGCCTTGGGGGCCGCCCTCTGCGCGCCCTTGCTGGCCTTGGGCGGCCTGCCTCGTCCCGGCCGGCCTCGATTGCAGCCGATCGGTACCAACCCCCGGCGCGAGGTGCTGTTCGGCGCAACGGTGGTGCTCTCGTTTGTGCTGTTGGTGGCGGCGGGCTGGACCGGCTCCTCGCTGGGGTTGCTCCTGGATGAGCGTGGAATTGCCCATCATGACGAGACTCCCTGGCTTGGAGAACTGCGGCCAGTGCGCAGCGATGAATGGCAAGTCATCACACCGCTGGCCATCAGCCAGACCATGCATCACCCCAAGTTTCCGATCATCAATCAGAACCTGGGCCCCGATGGGCACAACATGATGGTCATTGGCATGACGGGAGTGCCGGTGGCGCACATCTCATCGCTTGCCAAGCCGGCGACATGGGGGTTTTTTCTTTTCGACTTGCGACGTGCCCTGGCTTGGTATTGGTGGTTTCCTTTTTTTTCCTGCTTTGCAGCTGTGTGGCTGCTGTTACTCCGATTTTTTGCGCTTGATTGGCGACTTGCCGCCGGCATGGCGCTGACGATTTCCGCTGCTCCTTATTCGGTTGTGTTCTCCGGCTGGCCCGCCTATGCCGTATTTTTTCCTGTGGCTGGTCTGCTGGCGGCGGACGCTGCCCTCAGGACGCTGCGGTGGCAGCGTTCGGTGGCCGCGGGAGTGCTGCTCGGGTTGGCGATCGCAGGTTTCACGCTTGTCCTTTATCCGGCTTGGCAAATTCCACTGGCCTATCTCTTTGTGTCGTTTGCATTGGCCTGGTTTGCAAGCAGCCGCAACGAGCTTCACTTCAGCCGCGCGCAGATTGCAGGCCTCATTGTGGCGGTAGCGGTAGCCTCGCTGCTGCTGGTCTCGTGGTGGTTCGATGCCAGTGAAGCCATTGCCAGCATCCGGGGCACTGTCTATCCGGGTCAGCGAAGCGTCGAGGTCGGAGGGGACATCGATCGCTGGTTCCTTGTGAAGGGGTTGATGAGCCCGCTTTCGATGTACCAGAACTCGAGCTTGATGTGGGGCGCGAGCGATGCCGGATCTGTGGCATTGTTTGTCCTGCCCGCGATGGCAGCTGTCGTGTTGCGCTTCATTCTTGTTCGCCGCATCGATGCAATTGCCGCGACGTTATGTGGCTACGTGGCATTCGCGTTATTTTTCATGTTCGTGGGCTTTTGGCCCGACTTGGCCAAGTGGACACTGTGGGGGTCGGCCACGTCATACCGCCTTGATTTGGTCTTGGCCATGGCGCAGTTGCTCATGTTTGCATGGCTGGCTTCGCCGGGGCAACCCGGCAATGGCGAGCCGGCGACGGGCCCTGTGATCGCTTTTGCGATCGCTGCGCTCGTTGCCATCCACGCAGCGTACCTGTATCAACTTGTTCCTCCCGCCATCCTGGAGGCCATACCGCCGTCCTTCGTGCTGCTTACCCTCCTGGCTATCGCGGGAGGCGGCTACCTTCTCTTGCGCGGTCGGCACGTCGCTTTCTTCTGTGTCTACGGCGCTCTGATGTTCATCCCGGCGTTTCCTTTCAACCCTCTGGGCGTGGCGCCTGACGAAATCGCATCCACACAGGAGCTGGCCCAGGCGCTCCGTGCTGCCGAGGGCAAGGGTGCGCGTGGCTCCCATGCCATCGCCGTAGTTGGAGACCGTAACTGGGCGATGGTGCTCCCAGCCGTCGGGTTGCCGGTCGTCAACAGTGTCTTCTACTATCCCCAGCAGTCACTTTGGCGAAGGCTGGACCCGGACGAGAAGTTTCGTGCCTTGTACAACAGGTATCAACGTGTCCTGTTTGTACTCGCGCCGCTGGAGACTTCTCGCTCCTATCGAATCGATTCACCCCGTCTTGACGAGGTGCGCGTAACGCTCGACCCGGCGCGATTCGATTTCCGTTTGACAGGGGGCGAAACCGTGCTGGCGGGTGCGAGAGACGCCCGGGCATTGGCCGGCAACGCCACACTCAAGCCCTCGCACGTTGCGCTGGAATGGACGTTGTTCACGGTGGTGCAATGATGATTCCTGAACCGGTTGTACAGTCGCCGCAAGAAGGGCAGGCATTGAACACGCGTTTCATCGACAGATCGCCTCGTGTGGCGGTTGTTATTCCCGCTTTCCGCGTGAGCCGGCATATCCTGGGTGTGATCCGGCAAATTGGGGAAGAAGTGCATCGCATTTATGTGGTTGACGACGCCTGTCCGGAACAATCCGGCGACCTCGTTCAAACGCAGTGCCAGGATCCACGCGTCGTGGTTATCAGACACAGTGTCAATGGAGGCGTTGGCGCAGCGGTCATCACGGGGTACAAAGCCGCACTCCAGGATCAGGCCGACATCATCGTCAAGCTCGACGGTGACGGCCAAATGGACCCGGGTCTTGTGGCCGACTTCGTGGCGCCGATCGCTGCGGGCCAGGCAGACTACACCAAGGGAAACCGTTTCTTCGACCTGGAGGGCTTGCAACAAATGCCGCGAATCAGGCTGATCGGCAATGCAGTCCTGTCATTTACGAACAAGATCTCGTCGGGATACTGGGATATCTTCGATCCGACCAACGGTTATACCGGCATCCACGCAAATGTCTTGCGCTGCCTGCCACTGGAAAAGATCGACCGCGGCTATCTTTTTGAAACCAACGTGCTTTTTCGTCTGAACATCCTGCGTGCCGTGGTCTGGGATGTCCCGATGCAGGCGCGCTACGGCGACGAAAGCAGCAGCTTGAAGATCTCTCTTGTGGCGCGGCAATTGGTTGTCGAACACATTCGCAATTTCGTGAAGCGCATCTTCTATAATTACTACCTGCGCGACGTGTCCATTGCGTCGATTGAACTGCCTCTGGGGCTGTTGGGAGTACTCCTTGGTTGCGTGCTGGGCGGCTACCACTGGATCCACTCCGCTAGTCTGGGCGTGGCGACACCGGCGGGCACCGTGATGTTGGCGACGCTTCCATTGGTTGCCGGACTGCAGTTATTGCTCGCCTTCATCCACTACGACATTGCTGCAGTGCCGAGGCGGCCCCTGCATCTTGCGATGCGTTCCGCGCCACGCCGGGCCTGAGCTCGTGTGAACTGCACGCCGTGATCAAGTTTATTGCCCTGCTCTGCGTTTGCGGTATTGCGGGCGGCCAGATTCTGTTCAAGATGGGCGCCAACGCGTTGGTCGCCAACGGTGGCAAGTTAATCTCGACCGGCGGCGCGATTGTGGCGGCGGCTCTCGCCCTCTATGGCGTTACTACCTTGGCCTGGATCTGGGTACTCCAACGGTCAGACCTGGGCAAGACATATCCGCTCATGGCCCTGGCGTTCATCCTTGTTCCGGTCGCCAGCCACTTCTTCTTCGGGGAAAGCTTCAGCTGGCGCTACGCCCTCGGATGTGCGCTGCTTGTGACCGGGATCGTGCTCACATCGGGCTCGTAATTCCGGACACCGACGCGATGAGACAATTCAGCTCTTTAGGGGCGAATAAAGCGCGTGATAGCATGAAAATTCTTTTGTTCGGCAAGAGCGGCCAAGTGGGCTGGGAGCTGCAGCGCAGCCTGGCCCCCCTGGGGGATCTGGTCGCTCTGGATCGCACTTCCGAGGGGCTGTGCGCCGACCTGACTGATCTGGACGGCATTGCCAGCACCATTCAGGCTGTAAGGCCGCAGGTGATCGTCAACACGGCCGCTTACACGGCCGTCGATCGGGCCGAGAGCGAGCCTGGGCTCTGCCAGACGATCAACAGCGTCGCGCCGGAGGTGATGGCCGCCGAAGCTGCCCGGATCGGTGCGTGGATGGTTCATTATTCGACCGACTATGTTTTCGACGGGTCGGGCACCCGTCCCTGGACCGAAGACGACGCGCCGGCGCCCATCAACGTATATGGCCGCACCAAGGCGGAGGGCGAATGCCGTCTGGTCGCGGCATGCCACAGGCATCTCATCTTCCGGACCAGCTGGGTCTATGCCGACCGAGGTGCCAATTTTCTCAGGACGATGCTCCGCCTGGCCCAGGAGCGGGATCACCTGTCGGTCGTGGACGACCAGTGGGGAGCGCCGACCGGGGCCGCGCTGATCGCCGACGTCACGGCGCACGCGTTGCGCTCAGCCGTCCAGAACGAAAGCCTGGCCGGCCTGTATCACCTCACAGCCCAGGGCGAAACCACCTGGTACGGTTATGCTCAACACTTGATCGCAGCCGCGCAGGCTTTGGGATGGCCGGTCAAAGCCACGTTGCGGGCCATCCCGTCGAGCGCTTATCCCACGGCCGCGCGGCGCCCTCATAATTCGAGACTGAACAACAGCAAACTGGAAAAGGCGTTCGGGCTGCAGCTCCCTCCCTGGCAACCGGGTGTGGAGCGGGTAGTGGCGAGCAGCGGCCGGTGAGCCATCTCCAGGCCCGGCCCCGATGAGGGGTGGGCAGCACTTCGGATCCGACAATGACAACTCGAAAAGGCATCATCCTCGCTGGCGGCTCTGGCACGCGCCTGCACCCTGCGACGCTCGCCATCAGCAAGCAACTGTTGCCGGTGTATGACAAGCCCATGATCTATTACCCGCTGAGTACGCTCATGCTGGCAGGGATCCGGGACGTGCTGGTCATCAGCACGCCGCAAGACACCCCGCGCTTCACGGAGTTGCTGGGCGACGGGTCGCAATGGGGAATTCATATCCGGTATGCGGTCCAGCCCAGTCCTGACGGATTGGCCCAGGCTTTCCTGATTGGGGCCGATTTCGTGGGGCAGGCGCCCAGCGCACTGGTTTTGGGCGATAACCTCTTCTATGGTCATGATTTCGCCCATTTGCTGTCCAGCGCCGATGGACAGGCAGATCGCGCGACGGTGTTCGCCTACCATGTCAGCGATCCCCATCGCTACGGGGTGGTGGCGTTCGACGGCCAAGGCAAGGCCAGCAGCATCGAAGAAAAGCCCATTAGCCCCAAGAGCAGTTTCGCGGTTACCGGCTTGTATTTCTACGACAATCAGGTGGTCGACATCGCGCGCTCAGTCAGACCCAGCGCAAGGGGGGAGCTGGAGATCACTTCAGTGAACCAGATTTACCTGGAACAGGGCCGGCTCAATGTCCAGGTCATGCAGCGCGGCTATGCATGGCTCGATACCGGAACCCATGAAAGCTTGCTGGAAGCGAGTCAGTTCATTGCGACCCTTGAGCATCGGCAAGGCCTGAAGATCGGCTGCCCGGAGGAGATCGCGTGGCGCTCCGGTTTCATCTCATCGGAGCAACTGCAGATCGCCGCCCGCCCCCTGGCCAAAACGGGCTACGGCCAGTATCTGTTGCACCTGCTCAAGTAGACGGTCACGCCGGGTGGGCCTCGACGCTCCGCACGGCATCTGATATTTCCATGAAACTTACCCGTACCGCCATCCCCGACGTCCTGATCCTTCAGCCCCGCGTCTTCAAGGATTCGCGTGGACATTTCTTCGAGAGCTACAACCGGAAGGCTTTCGCCAAAGCCACCGGTCTGGATGTTGAGTTTGTACAGGACAATCAGAGCCTCAGCGCCAAGGGGGTGCTGCGCGGCTTGCACTACCAGATCACGCAGCCGCAGGGCAAGCTGGTGCGCGTGAGCGCCGGCACGATCTTTGACGTGGCAGTTGACCTTCGGCGGTCATCGCCGACCTTCGGCCGCTGGGTTGGCGCAGAACTGAGCAACATCAACTTTCTGCAAATGTGGGTACCCGCGGGTTTTGCGCACGGATTTCTGGTGACCAGCGATTCGGCTGAAGTGATCTACAAGACGACGGATTACTATGCGCCGGCTCATGAGCGCTGTTTGCGATGGGACGACAGCAGCCTTGCGATTGAATGGCCCAGACTGGACATTGCGCCCATTGTCTCTGGCAAGGACGCCGCTGGCGCCACGCTGCAGCGAACGGAGCTGTTTCCTGCCTGAGGATCATCCGGGCAGGGCCTGTTGAGCCGACGATACAATCAGCCGCTCGGGTAGCCTGTACTCGGGCAGGGTGAGCTTGCCGATCTGATTCGCGAGTCTCTGCGTAGGGCCATCCCGATAAGGCGAAACCGGAACCTGATGCATGAGTGAAGTAGAGGCCATGATTCCGATTTTTTCGGCCGTCGCAGCCAACCGGGGGCTGGACGTATCGGCGGCGGTCGCGCGCGTTCTGGACAGCCATTGGTATATCCTGGGCACCGAAGTCGCGCAGTTCGAATCGGAATTCGCCTGTTATGTCGGCGTCAGGCACTGTGTTTCCGTGGCCAATGGAACCGATGCGCTGGAGCTTGGACTGAAGGCACTGGGGGTCGGTGCTGGCGACTCTGTCGTTTGTGTCGCGAATGCCGGGTTTTATGGCAGTACCGCGGCTCGTTCGGTTGGAGCCGTGCCGGTGTATGTCGATGTCGACGAGGGCACTCTGACGATGTGTTCGGCCGCTCTGGCGGCAGCGCTCGCTGCACGGCCCGCTGCTGTGATCACGACTCATTTGTACGGCCAGCTGTCTGATATCGACCGCATAGCGGGGTTGTGCCGTGCCGCGGGTGTTCCTCTCATCGAGGACTGTGCGCAGGCGCACGGGGCCAGGCGCGCAGGAAAGATGGCGGGAAGCTCTGCGGATATCGGCTGTTTCAGCTTCTACCCTACGAAGAACCTGGGGGCGATCGGCGACGGTGGCGCGATTGTCACTGGCAACGACGAACTCGCGTCACGTCTGCGGACCCTGCGTCAGTACGGTTGGTCCAGCAAGTACCAGGTTTCGTGCCAGGGCGGCCGTAACAGTCGGCTGGACGAAATACAGGCGGCCGTTTTGCGCCACAAGCTTCCGGCACTGGACCGGCAGAACCTGGAGCGCCGGCACATCGCGCGACGCTACAACGAGGCTTTTCAGCAATTGCCGCTGCTCTGCCCGGTGTCCACAGGCGAGGATTTCGTCGCCCACCTGTATGTCGTCCGCACACCGCGGCGTGACGCCCTGCGATCCCACTTGCGTGCGCATGGAGTCGCCACAGATGTCCATTACCCAATCCCCGATACTCGGCAGCCGGCCTATTCCGCCTTCAATGTCCCGCAGACGCTGCCAGTGACCGATGCGGCATCGGATACGGTGGTATCTCTGCCTTGTTTCCCCGGGATGACTGATACCGAGGTTGCCCGGGTCATTGCGGCAGTGCGATCATTTTTCCCCACCAGTGGACGGTGAATTGCTTACGCTGATCATTCCCGTCTATCGCAACGAAGGTTCCCTGCCTGATCTGCTCATTGCCATCGATGGGTTGGCCAAGCGGATAGAGGGGGGGATGGAGACAGTGTTCGTGATCGACGGCAGCCCGGATGGCTGCTACGAAATTCTGCGACGGGAATTGCCCCTGCGCGAGTTTCGCTCCAAGCTGATCCTGCTGTCGCGCAACTTTGGCTCCTTTGCTGCCATCCGCGCGGGGTTGGCGCATGGCGATGGCGAGCAGTTCGCCGTCATGGCCGCTGACCTGCAAGAGCCGCCTGAGCTCATACTGAGGATGGGGGAGGTGCTCAGGGCCGGCGACGTCGATGTGGTCGTCGGTGTCCGGGAAGCCAGGCACGACCCGTTGCTAAGTCGTCTTCCCGCACAGATCTTCTGGGGTTTGTATCGTCGCTATGTCGTGCCGGAGATGCCGCCCGGCGGGGTGGACGTTTTCGGCTGCACCCGGACTTTTCGCGATACCTTGTTGAGAATGCAGGAGAGTCACAGCTCCCTTGTGGCCCAGATATTCTGGCTTGGTTTCCGCCGCAAGACGATTTCTTATGTGCGGCATGCGCGCCAGCACGGGGCGTCTGCGTGGACACTGCGAAAGAAAGTCAACTACCTGATGGACAGCGTGTTCGCCTTCACCGATCTGCCCATCCGGATATTGATGCGCACCGGCGCCGTCGGTGCCCTTGCGGCCGCAGTGCTTGGGCTGGTGATTGCTGTTGCAAGGCTTGCGGGATCCATTACGGTCCCAGGCTACGCTATGACAGTCATTCTGATCGTGTTCTTTTCGGCGCTGAACCTGCTCAGCCTGGGCATCGTCGGATCGTACGCGTGGCGGGCTTACGAAAACACCAAGGCCCGGCCGCTGGCGGTGGCATTGTCGATTGAGAAGTTTGGCAGCGCATGCGACGGAGGGCTCAAAGATGAGTGACTGGTTTGAGCACCCCAACGCGCTGTGCGAGAGCACCATGGTCGGGGCTGGCACGCGAATATGGGCATTCGCCCACGTGCTGCCTGCTGCGGTGATCGGTAAAGACTGCAATATCTGCGATCACGTATTCATCGAGAATGACGTGGTGGTAGGAGACCGGGTAACGGTGAAGTGCGGGGTCCAGCTCTGGGATGGGGTGCGGCTGGAGGATGACGTGTTCATTGGGCCCAATGCCACGTTTACCAATGACATCTATCCGCGCAGCAGGCAGCGGCCGCCGGGCTTTGCCCAAACCGTGATTCGCGCGGGCGCTTCAGTGGGTGCCAATGCCACAATATTGCCGGGTCTGACTGTTGGGACGAAGGCAATGGTAGGGGCCGGTGCGGTGGTAACGCGTTCCGTTCCGCCCAACGCCGTGGTTGCCGGGAACCCCGCGAAGATCGTGGGTTATGTCGATACGGCCGACCATGGCAGACAGGCCAAGGCCGAGCCCGACGCCGAAAAGGTGCGGGAGACGTCCGTTCGCGGTGTCAGGTTGCATGATCTTCACTATGTCCAGGATATGCGCGGCAGCCTGTCCGCCGGCGAGCTGGGCACGGATGTGCCTTTCGAAGCCAAGCGCTACTTTCTCGTCTATGACGTCCCCAGCGTCGAGGTGCGCGGGGAGCACGCGCACCTGCGCTGCGCGCAATTTCTGGTGCCCGTCAAGGGAAGCGTCAGCGTCGTGGCTGACGACGGGTTCAACCGGGAGGAATTCCTGCTCGACCGACCCACGCTCGGGCTGTATTTGCCTCCGCTCACCTGGGGCATACAGTACCGCTATACGCGCGACGCAGTCCTGATGGTGCTGGCCTCCGAACACTATGATGCCGGCGACTATATCCGCGACTATGATGAGTTCCAGAAACTCGCAAAGGTCGCGCGAATGCGGGATGAGTGAGGTGCGGGCCGCCAGCGACAGCGGGTGGCCGAGGATGTTGCGCTTTCTGGCTTCCGGCGGCATCAATACGCTCGCCACCTGGGTCCTTTACGCCTTGCTGTTGCAGGTATTGCCCTACCGCTGGAGCTACACCATTGCGTACCTCCTGGGCATAGCGTTGGCCTACCTGCTTTACCGCTACTACGTATTCGGCACCCGGGGCGGCCGTTTCGGGCCGCTGTGGGTCGCATTGATCTACCTTGTCCAGTACGTTCTGGGTCTTGTGCTGGTCAGTTTCTGGGTTCAGGTGCTTCGCCAGCCGATAGTCTGGGCGCCGATTTTTGCAGTTCTCGTTTCACTCCCCCTGACGTATATGCTGAACCGATTTGTCTTTCGCCCACGCGCAGATGCGGCGCGGCGCACGTCGAAGAGCTTGACCTCATGACAGACCGATATAGCCGATACCTTAGCCGCTTTCTGATCGCGCTTCCTGTGCTGAGCCTGGCGCTCGGCGCGATCGCATGGCTGCGATACGGTATGGACATGCCCTTCTACGACGACTGGCGCGGCTACTACGATGGCAACATAGGATCTTTCGATCCTGGTTACCTTTTCAGGGCAACCAACGACACCTTGGCGCCGATAGGCTTTGCCTTGGATGCGGTGGCGCAGCATTTGCTCGACGGCAATTCGGTGGCCTACCAGTTCCTATCGATGATTCTTGTGCTGGGAAGTCTGTTGCTGCTGCAATGGAAGCTGCTGCAGAAGATCCTCGGAAATAATCTCCAGGCCGCAGCGTGTTTTTCATTGACAGTTCTGATGTTGCAGCCTGGCTCCTACTGGGGGCTGGAAAACCTTGCTTATTGCCAGGCCCTGCCACTGGTCTTCATCCTGGCTGCGCTATGGCTCATCGTCTGCGCCGACGACATACGCGGGTGGCACTGGGTTGCGATACCTTTGCTAGGTCTGTTGGCGGGCCTCACCTACATCTCGGGCGCATTCGCTGCACTGGCGGCCGGGGTGGTCCTGCTCGTGTTCGCAAGAAGCTGCTACACGGGAGAGGCCCGGCGCCTCCTGGTATGGCGTGCTGCGCTGTTCACCGTTGCTGGCGCGATCACCGTGGCTGCGCAGTCTTATCTTTCCATATGGAAATTCCACGCCAAAGGAACCCATCTCGGCATCCCGCTGGCTTGGCCGAACGAACCACAGTTCTGGATGTTCTACCTGGGCAAGATCGGACGGTCGTTGCTGCTTTCGCCCGACCATCCAAAGAGCTCACTGGCGATCACGCTCCTTGCCTGCATCGCGGCCATAGGAATCGGGCTCGCGGTTTATAGCCGCGCCAGAAGCACTGAGGCAACCGTACAGGACAAGCGACTCGCCGGTATCTATATTTCGCTGTCAGCTGTCGTGTTCGTCTACCTGATGCTAGTTGCTGCCGGCCGAACCAATTTTCGCGCTCCCGAGATCGAGCGGCTCCTGGATATCTATGCCTATGGCTTCACGCGATTCCATTTCTTTTGGGTCACTTTGCTCTGGCCCTGGGTTGCTGCCGGGATCGTGTGCCTCGCGCGCCGCGCGCCGCGAATACGCCGTCCGGTAGCGCAGTGGAGCGGTGTCATGCTGGTGCTGCTGCTGGCAGGCCTGATGGCTGAGAGTGGCGCATATGACCACATGAGAGCTCATCGCGAGACTCTCGCTGAGCGGTTACCCCTTGCGCATTGTCTCCTCGACGAACTGGAGAAGGGCGGCGAAATACGCTGCCTCGGGCTGGTGCCGCCGGGCTTCACGAATCTTGTCCCCGATGCGTATCCTGCCTATCTGAACGCGCTGAAGTTGGGCGCATCGTTCGTCCGGTATTTCCCAATACTGCCCAGGGCGAAGCGCCGGGAGGACATGGCACCTTTCTATGCAATGAACGACGCCGATGCGGCTGCCAACGCCAAAACCGGCGACAAGCCGGTACTGGTCCAATTGAAGCCGGTCGGCAATAACGGGTTTCGCGCTGTCGGCGGCGATCCGCAGATTCACGTGAAGACCGGGCAACCCCAGACCATGCGGCAGTGCACAACCCTTGACGTGGACGTCATCATCAAAGCGAGCCTCAGCGATATGGTGCAGGTTTTCTTTCTGCCGACCAGGGCGCTCGAATATAGCGAGCAAAATTCGGTGCGCCTTCCAATCTCGGATGAAGCCATGTTTCACACGCTGAATTTCAGGTTCGAAAGCCAGACGGGTTTCCAGGACGCGCTGCGTATAGATCCCGTGACACAGCCGCAGGCCCTGGCGGTCAAAGACATCCGCGTCTATTGCGTGAGGCGGCAACCATAGCTGCCGCGTCAAGGCCCTCTGCTGAGCATCTCGCGCAAGGACTGATACAAGACATCCGACCCGAATCTTGGGTTGTCTGGGTCCAGCGAGAAAGGATTGTGTTCCCGGGACACAAGTTTCCCCTCCCATCGGGGCTCCAGAAAGAAGGAAACGAACTCGGCGCCACCAGCGGAATGCATTTTCAGTATGTTGTCGAGATCGCGGGGGCTCTCGCTCTTCATGGGGTGGAATTCCGTCACTCCATACCGCGTGTGGCTGCTTTTGCGCAGCCAGCCGGAAAATGTCGAGCCATAGGTCGCCTCACCATACAGGCTCACACCAAGGCGAATATCCTTGAGAGGCTGCAGCGAAGCGTCGACGGCGTACTTGTTCCAGTCCCATCCGGGGTTCGTGAAGGGGAAAATCTGGTGCGTGTACAGCCTGGTGTCCGCCAGGCACGAATCCTTGACAACCTTGCCGAAGAACTCGAGATAGTCCACGACTTGCTGGCCGCGGAACGCGTGCCAAAGTGGAACCAGGGGATTGTAAAAATACGACGATTGATCCAACGGAAGGTCTACCTGTGCTTTCAGCTCGTTGCCTTGCTCCCGGCTTGGCGGGAGCGCCTTCTGGGGCATTGGTAGCGGCGTCTTCTGTTGCCTGTCCATGATGGCGATCTGCCGCGTAGACAGGTGAATCAGAACGTTGGGCTCGGTCTCCAGGAAGACATCAATCCGGTGCAAGCCTGTCGGAAGAGAGCGGAAATCCATGTCGAACCGCCAGCCGGTATTCGCATCGCCGAACTCCGGCATCGCCTGAAGCACATCCCGGCGGCTCAGAGTCACCGGTGCCTTGCCGATCAGCTCACCATTTCGATAGATGCGCACCAGCGGTTGAGCTTGTGTCAGGGATGGCTTGACATACGCCCACCCGGCAATCGGCAAGGATCCCTGCGCAAACGAGTCGATGTGTTCGGTAAAATCGAGCAGCGGTGTCGAACGTATGTCTTTCGACGGAGGCTCGACCTGATCGAATGAAGTCCAGTGCGTGCCCAGGACCTTGTTCAGCGGCCCTATCGATCCGTAGCGGTTTTGCAGGTAAGCGCGAAACCCCGCCTTGGAGTCCTGGCTGTAGTCGGACACCAGGTAAGGCCCGCCGAAGCCCATGCCGCTCTCGAAGTTGGGGAAGAGATGGTGCAGTTCGCCCAGCAGAGTGACTCCCCTGATCTTCGCAATCTGGTGGGGCGGCAGCTTGCAGATCTCGGCCAGAACCGCCCGCGTTGCCTGGACTCGTCGCTGGGTAATCTCATTGGTGGTACTGGCAAAACTCCAATTGAAGATGTCGGAGCCGTAGTATTTGCCGCGCTGCAACGGTCCTTTCGGCGTGGCACTCAGGTTTCGCGGATCCGCGTCAAGCGCCTCCTCGATGGGCGCTCGCACGCCGAAATGGTTCGAAAAAAGATAAACGATGGCCGGCCGCTCAGTATCGCGAATCGTCCGTACCAGTCGCCCCACCGCATCGGTGTCAATGATCCAGTCGCTGCCTGCGCGCTTGAACAGCTTCAGCAGTGGCACGGGAAGCGTGTAACCCAGCTCGTAGCGCCCTGGCCTGGATCCCGGCGGAACCAATTCGGACAAAGTGGACTCCACCAGTGCACTCGCCGATCCTTTTGGCCCGGAGCATCTTCGCCCAAGCTCTTCTTCCTGTGATCCGGCTGCAGGGGCCTGCGCGAAAATGCACGGTTCAATGACGCCGATCATCGGCGCCAGAAGCATCTTCGAAGATTCCCTGCGCAGAGGGAGTAGCGAAGCCTGGGTCAGCGCTACGATCGCTATGACGCTGCTCAATCCCACCAGGAGCGCGAGACGTCGTGTGTTTGAAAAAGCGCGCATCGCCTCCCTTGAATCAGGACATCACTTTACCGTGAAAAATCAGCGTGACCGGCAGCAGCAGGGCTTCATGACAGCGCACGGGATATCATGCTCCGACGGCCTGGACTACGAGCTGATTGACGCTGGTCGGAGCCACGATCCGGGGGGCGCCAGGTCCGCGCCTTGCCGGGGCTCAGCTGGAGTCGATATCGGCGGCCCCCATAATGCGGCCCCCGGTGCCTTTTCCACAGCCGGCGGCGCAACAAACTGAACTTGCGATGGTATGGATGAAATAGTGAATGTCGACACTGAGCAGGAACTCGGCGATCTGCTGGTGCGCGCCGGCAAGCTGAGCGCGCGCGATCTCGAAAGAGCGCTCTCGGCGCGCCACGAGATGGGCGGGACGATTGAAGGCGTGCTGGTGCAGCTCGGTCTGGTGTCTGAAGTGGATGTCGTGCAGACGCGCTCGGTCCAGCTCGGGGTGCCGTTTGTGCCTGCAGATGGTTTTCCCGAGGCGCCGGCCGAGGTGCAAGGGCTGCTGCCTGAGTTCCTCAGCGCGCATGGCTGCTACCCGCTGCGTCTCGAAGGTAACCGCCTCGACGTCGCAATGGCGGCACCCGAAAACCTGTTCGTGTTGAAGGCCTTGCGGTTGGCAACCGGCCTCGAAATCAGGCCCTACATCGCTCTGCCCAGCGACATCGAAAAGGCACTGGCCCAGCCACTGCAAGGCTCGGATCTGGCAGACGAGGACGGCGGTCTTGACGACTCCGGTGATTTCGTCGAACACCTCCGTGATCTGGCCAGCGAGGCGCCCGTGATCCGCCTTGTCAATTCCATTATCGGACGCGTGATCGAGCTTCGCGCTTCCGACATTCACCTGGAGCCCTTTGACGACGGTCTTCATGTGCGCTATCGCGTCGACGGTGTCATTCATTCGTCCGAGATCGTGCCGCCCAAGCACGGCGCTGCGGTCAGCTCGCGCGTGAAGCTGTTGGCACATCTGGACATCGCGGAGCGTCGCCTGCCGCAGGACGGACGCATCAAGACCCGCGTCAAGGGGCGCGAGCTGGATCTTCGGGTGTCGACAGTGCCCACCGTACACGGCGAAAGCGTTGTAATGCGCGTGCTGGACCGTGCAAGCGTGCGATTCAGCCTCGAGCAGATGGGTTTCGAGAAAGACACCTTGACGCGTTTCAACGCGCTGCTTGCGCGTCCGCACGGCATCTTGCTGGTGACCGGGCCCACCGGGTCTGGCAAGACCACCACGCTCTACGCCGCGCTTTCCAAGCTGGACGCGTCGTCGCAGAAGATCATCAATGTGGAGGATCCGGTCGAATACCAGCTCGAAGGCATCAATCAGATCCAGGTGCATGCCCAGATCGGGTTGACCTTCGCCAATGCCCTGCGATCCATCCTGCGACAGGATCCCGACATCATCATGATCGGCGAGATGCGCGACGGCGAGACCGCCCAGATTGCAGTGCAGTCGGCGTTGACGGGTCATCTTGTGCTGTCAACGCTGCACACCAACACGGCCACCGGCGCGGTCATCCGCATGCTGGACATGGGTGTGGAGCGTTACCTCATCACGTCATCCGTCAACGGCGTGCTGTCACAGCGGCTGGTGCGCACCTTGTGCAGCCACTGCAAGGAACCGGAGATGCCAAGTGCCGCGCTTCTCGCCAGTTCGGGGCTGGGGCGTTTCCTGAAGCCGGGGATGCCGACCTACCGCGCGCGCGGCTGTGCGCAGTGCCGGGATACCGGCTACCAGGGCCGCACGGGCATCCACGAATTGCTGGTGATCGACGAGCAGATGCGCAAGGCCATCCTCGAGGGCAGCGATGAGAGCGAATTGCACGCTCTCGCTGCCCGCACCGGCATGCTGACACTCTATGAGGACGGGCTGCGCAAGGTTGCCGCGGGGGCGACCTGCATGGAGGAGTTGTTGCGTGTGACGCAGGACAGCAACGATGCCTGAGTACTCGTGGCGGGCGGCGGATGCCGCCGGTCGGGTATCCCAAGGGCGGCTCGAAGCTGCTTCGCCCAGTGCCGCCACGCAACTGCTGCGCCAACGGGGACTGGTGCCGGTCAGCGTCGCCGATACGGCGCTGCCGGGGCAGGATGCGCTCGCGGGGCCTGCCGGAGAAGGTGTCCTGTCCCGCTATCGCTTCGGGCGCAACACCGGACCTGTGACGCAGGCAGAGCTGCTGACCTTGACCAGCGAACTCTCGATCATGCTGCGGGCGGGGCTGCCGCTGGCCAGCGCCCTTCGCGTACTGATCGACATGAGCCTGAGGCCGCCGGTTACCAGCGTGCTCCATGAAGTCCTGGAGGACGTCAAGCGCGGCTCGACCTTGAGCCGCGCGCTCGCGCGGGAGGAGGGTCTTTTCGGCGACTTCTATCTCAATATGGTTCGCTCCGGCGAAGCCAGTGGACAGCTTGCCGACGTCCTGCAGCGCCTGGTGGAGCACATGGAGCGGCTGCGCTCGTTGCGCGAAAGCGTGGTTTCCGCGACCATCTATCCGGCCATCCTGCTCTTTGTGGCAGTCGTCTCGCTGATAGCGATGCTTGGCTTCGTTGTGCCGCAATTCGAGAAGCTCTTTACCGATATGGGCGATGCGCTGCCGCTGGCCACGCGGATCGTGATGCAGCTTGGGCGCGGCTTTCGCGAATGGGGCCTTGTCATCGGCATCACCGTTGGTTTGTCGGGCTGGGCCGCCGGACGGTGGTTGCGATCTCCGGTCGGCATGGTGTGGTGGCAATCAAAGATACTGCGGCTTCCCGTGCTGGGCGGACTGCTGCTCAAGTACCAGCTGAATCTGTTCGCCCGGACACTCGGCACACTGCTGGGCAACGGCGTGCCCATGCTGACTGCCTTGCACATCGCATCGGAGACCATGGGCAACGAGGTCCTGCGCAGCCGTCTGTCCACCGTGGCGCCGGCTGTCAAGGAGGGCGGCCGACTGGTCGACGCGCTGTCCGCGACCGGCATCTTCGAGCCATTGGCGGTCAACCTGGTACGAGTGGGCGAAGAGACCGGCCGGATCGGCCCGATGATGCTGGAGCTGGCGAACATCCTCGACCGCGAGGTCGAAACCGGCATTCGTCGGGCCCTGACCCTGGTAGAGCCCATTCTCATCATCGTGCTGGGCTTGTTGATCGCCAGCATCATCGTTTCAATCCTGCTGGGCATCCTGTCAATCAACGACCTCGCCGTATAATGAATCGTTTGATCGAGGACAACGAGATGGTGAACTCACGGCCTCGCCGTTTCAGGGCCGGCACCGGCGGTTTCACGCTGGTCGAACTGCTTGTGGTTCTGGCGATTCTCACCCTGCTGGCCGGCATCGTCGGTCCCCGGGTGCTCGGGCAACTCGGTGGCGCGAAAAGCAAGACCGCGGCGGTGCAAATCGCCGATATCGACAAGGCGCTCGAGCTTTTCAAGCTTGATGTGGGGCGTTTCCCAACGACCGAGGAAGGCCTGGACGCGCTTGTCAAGCGCCCCGCCACCGTCAGCTCGGGCTGGGCCGGTCCTTACCTCAAGGGAACGCTTCCGAACGACCCATGGGGCAGGCCCTATCGTTACCAGGGCCCCGGACCCGACGGCACTGTCGAAGTTCTCTCGCTGGGGGCGGATGGAGCTCCTGGCGGGGAGGGCGAGAATGCCGACCTCCGTAACCAGCACTAGGTCGTACTGAGGCCGCCGTGCGGGTGCAGCGCGGCTTCACGCTCATCGAGCTGCTGGTGGTTCTTGCCATGGTGGCGCTACTGACGGCGATTGTGCCCCTGGCTTTTGAACGCCTGCGCGAATCGGCGCAGTATCGTGATGCGGTGCGCAGCGTGCTTTCCGATATGCGCCAGGCCCGTTACCGCGCACTCTCCGAGGGCAGGGATGTGCGGTTTCGCGTCGATCTTGCCCATCGCAATTACGGTATCGAAGGACGGCCGCCAAAGTCCTTGCCAGAGCCGTTGCGCTTGCGCACCACCGTTGCGGACATCGAGTTGAAGGCAGACCAGACGGCCGGGATTCTCTTCCTGCCCAGTGGCGGCGCCACCGGCGGCACCATCGAAATACTCCGCCCGGGCGGGGCCGGCGTGCGGTTGACCGTGGACTGGCTATCCGGCGGCGTCACCCAGTCCGCTGTGCAGCAATGACCGTTTCTTCGTCGCGCCGCCAGCGCGGGTTCTCCCTGCTGGAACTGCTGGTGGCTTTCGTCATCATGGCTTTTTCGCTGGGCATGCTCTACCAGGCCAGTGGCGGCACCGTGCGCAGCGTGGGGGACACCGATCGGTATCTGCGCGCGTCCATTCTGGCGCAAAGTGTCCTCAACTCCCGGGACATGGTGCCGCAAACTGGCTGGAATGAGGCTGGGCAATCAGCCGGATTCGCATGGCGGGTCAGCAGCAGCCCCTACGTGACCGGGGTTGACAGCCCCAAGGCACCGCCGCTGCAACAAGTCGAGATCGTGGTGGCATGGACCGACCGGCGTGGGCCGCGACAGCTTGAGTTGAATACGTTGCTGCCACAGGCGAAGCCGGCAGCGGGGCCGCAACGATGAGACTCGGCTGTCCCCGCAGGCCGGGAAGGATGTCTGGCTTCACGCTGGTCGAAATTCTGGTCGTGATGACATTGATGTCGATGGTCATGCTGGCTCTAGGCGCGGCCATGCGGACGATTGCGCAGACCGAGGAGCGGGTGGACCAACGCCTGCAACGCGCGGACGACTTGCGGGTCGCCACCAGCTTTCTGTCCAGTACGCTGGGGCGTATCTCTCCTCGCAAGTCGGCCGCGCCCACCCAGGTTGGACAAAGCCTCTACCTCTTTGCCGGCGACCAGAACGCCGTGATATGGGTGGGTGTGATGCCTGCCCGGTACGGCTCCGGTGGTCGCTATTTTTTCCGGCTGTCCCTTGAGCCCGCACGGCCGAATGCGGCGCTGGTGATCCGCTTTGCACCGTGGACGGGAAACGCTGTCTTTCCGGATTGGGGCCAGGCCGAATCCCGGATTCTGGTGGCGAACGCGACAGGTTTCGGCCTGGAGTATGCGGACGAGGACGGCTCAAATACCACCTGGCTGCCGCAATGGCCCCATGCGCAGCGCCTCCCGACCCGCGTCCGGATTTCGGTGCGAACGCCCGCCGGCGATTGGCCCTACCTGACCGTCGCGATGCGCCAGCTGCCCGCTGGCGACACTGGCCATGGCGGATTCACGCTGGGGCCGGAGTGATGGCATGCCAGGACGCAGCGGTCGGCCGGGATCGCGGAGTGGCACTGCTGGCGGTGCTTTGGATCGTGGCCGCCCTGAGCATACTGGTGACGGGCATGGTGCAGGCGCAGCGTGACGAGGTCCGCCTCGTTTCGGCGGGACGTCAGACAGTTCAGGGGCATGCGATTGCCAACGCCGCGATCCAGCTCGTGCTTCAGGATATGGCAGCCCGCAGTGAACCGGTGAGCCGCCTCAGCCGGGCTGACGTCAGCTTCGCCGGTTTGACGATTTCCGTGGAGATCGTTCCGCTCAATGGGCTCATCGACATCAATCGGGCGCCCGAGCCGTTGCTGGCGGCGTTGTTCGCGGTTGCCGGTGGCATGGACCCCGAGCGTGCGTCGACGCTGGCCAAGACCGTTGCGGCATCTCGCCTGCCCGGACCAGGTGCCCAGCGCGGGCCCAGGTTTGAGGCCGTCGAGGATCTGCTGCAAATACCTGGAGTCGATTATTCCCTCTATGCTAGACTTTCCGCCCTCGTCACCACAGACACGATGGGAAGCGGCCGCGTCAACGCGATGGCTGCACCTGAAGGCGTTCTGGTGGTGCTCTCTGAGGGTGACACCGGGCGGGCTGCACGGATAGCGGCCGCCAGGGGCGGCGGGGATGTCGGCATTGACACAACGGGACTGGCGGCGCAGTTTGTGGACACCGCGGTCACCAAGCGCTTCAGGCTTGCGGCCCGCGTCCCGCTGACGGATGGCCGGCACTTGCTCAGTACGTGGCTGGTGGAGACCGGCAGGGTCGTGCCCGATGGCGTGCCCTGGCGCATCTTCCACGCCGAAGACCGGTTTGAGCCGACACCGGCGATGACGAATTGAAAACGAAAATGTCCTCAAGTCATTCCGAAAGTGGCCGTCCTGGGCTCGACCTCAAGGAAACCTGGTCCACCTCGTGGCTGCCTTGGCTGAAAGCCCGCGCGCATTCGCTGCGGTCACGGTTGTCCCCGTCCGACCCGGTGTTGCTTCTTCATCCGGACGGCAGCCAGTCCGTATGGGTCGGCAATGCGAAGCTAGCCAACGCCGCGACCGTCAAAACGCCGAATTTCGTGGCGGTTGAGATTCCCGACGACCTGCTGCTGCGACGCAGCCTCGCATTGCCGAAGATGTCCCGGGTCGATATCGACAAGGCGGTCTTGCTGGAAGTGCGCAGCAACAGTCCTTTTGCCGCGGAAGATCTTGCTTGGGGCTGCCTCATGCGGGAGGTTGAAGGCGGGCAATGGCGTGCCGAGATCGTGATCGCCTCGCGTCGCCACATTTCCGACTTCATCCAGAGCAGGTGGCCCGACCTCGCCCCCGAGGTGAAGCGACCCGAGGCTTGGGCCGTGTCAGGCTTGCCTGCCCCGGTCGTGATCACCGGTTATGGCGAGCAGCGGCGGCAGCGGCATGAGGCAGCCGGGAAACGCGTGGATTTGGCATTGCTGTTGCTGGCCTGCGCCCTGGCCTCGCTGGCAGCGATGACACCGACAGCGCAGCTTCGGCTCCGGGCGCTGGAAGCAGCGGGCGCATTGGATGCCGTGATGAAGCGGGTCGCTCCACTGGTGCGAAAACGGGATGAGCTGACGGTGCTGAACGACAGGCTTCGGTCGCTCGATACGGTTGTGGCGGACCGGGTCGATCCCGCCGGAGTGATGGAATACCTGACCGAAGCCCTTCCCGATGACACCTACCTCTACAGCCTGGATATCCAGAAGGCGAAAATCACCGCTTCCGGTCATACCGTGGATTTCGCGGCGCTGCTCCAGAAGCTCAGCTCCGATCCTCGGCTGAAGGATGTCCGGTCGCCCAGCGCCGTCACCCGGGCACCGGGCGCCGCCAAGGAAGCATTCATCGTCGAATTCACAATGGACGTGAAACAGCGGTCGATCAGCCCGGCGCCGGCGCCGGCGCCGGCCGTGTCCGGTCCTGGCGCAGCGGCCCCGATGGCGATGCCCGGCGCCTCTGCGCCGGCATCCGCCGCGCAGGCGACTCCAGCCGCGGCGGCGGTGGCAATGCCCGCCACCGCATCCAAACCAGCCTCGTCGCCGTTTACGGTTGGGGGATCGGCCCGATGAGAATCAACATGCCTGCGGCAACTCGTCGCGCCATGGCGCTGACATTCGGCTCAGTGATACTGATTGGCGGAATCGCTGCTTATGTGGTCTCGAAACACGTCTGGGCCCAGGACCAGTTGGCGCAGCTGGAGCCAAGATACGCCCGCTTGATCGGCCTCGAGGCCAGCGCATCAGCACTCGATGCCGCCTTGATCGAACGCAGGGCGTTGGTGGCGCGCCATGCGTATCCGTCGTCCCAGGATGTGGCGCGAGCCGGCAGCGATGCGCAACAGCGCGCACGCGACGCTTTGTCCAAGGCGGGGCTGGAAGTGTCCAGCACGCAGGTGCTGCCCGCCAAGGTGGTAGAGGGCTTCGACCGGATTCCCGTGGTGTTGCATGTTGAAGGCGAACTCCCTGCACTCCAGAGTGCACTCGTCGTGCTTCCAGCTCAGGTGCCGTCTCTGTTCATGGAGGGATTCAATGTGCAGACCATCGGGATGCCCAAGGCCGACGGCCCCCAGCGGCTCTCCATCCAGGTCAACCTGTTCGTGTTGAGGGTGCGCCAGTGAGGCGCAACATGACCGCCTTGCTGGTGGGCCTTGACGTCCTGCTGGTGTGCCTGCTGGCCTGGCTGTGGATTGATCCGCATGGCGGCCTACGCGGCGTTCATTGGCAGCCGCCAGCCGCCATCCGGCCGGAACTCGGCGCGGTGTCCCCTGCCATGGCCGCTCGGGAAGACACTGACGTGGCGCGCTTCATGGTGATCTTGGACCGTCCGATCTTTTCTACCACCCGGCGGCCGCCGCCGGCCAAGGCGGCGGTTGCTGCTCGGGCCGACCCACTCGATGCCATCCATATCTATGGCTTGTTCAGCGGTTCCGGGGGTGGCGGCGCGATCATCAAGATCGAGGGAAAAACACGGCGTGTTAAGGTGTCGGAAGCCGTTGGTGACTGGGCTCTGAAGGAGATACGCGGCAGCGAAGCTGTGTTTTCGCGCGGCTCCGAACGACGCGTGATACCGCTCGTGCAGGCAAAACAGGGAGCAGGGACGGCCATGCTCCCGCCCGCATTCGGGGCTCCCATGGTGCCACCTGGGGCGCGAGCGGGTGTCCCGGGTTTGCCGTTCCCGGCTGCACCAACCATTGTCCCGACTCCACCGGCAGGCTCTCCGGCCTTACCGCCGACTCAACCACCCGCGGCTGCGCCCGGTGCACAGGGCGGGAAGCCTGCCGCCACGTTAAAACCAAAGTCCCCCTTTGTCGTCGGGGGCTCCTCATGAACTTCCTGAGCCCGGGGCCCTGCTTTCGGCGGAAAACAATGATCTCTTCACGATTTACTCTCACGCTCATTGCCCTCGCGGCTTGCCGGCTCGCGTCCGCCCAGAGCGACGCGGCGGTCCTTCCCGGCAGTGTCTGGTCGACTGGTGACGGTGCGCCGCCGGCCAACGTGCCCCAGCAAGGCACGCCGAACCAGCCGCGTCTCATGCGCGGAAACGACAGAGTGATCGCCACGCCGCCGCCGAGCCCGCCCTTGACCGGTTCGTCGAACGCATTCCGTTTTGAAGATGCCCCAATTCTCGACGTGGTGCATCTGATTCTGCGCGACATTCTCAAAGTCGACTACGTGATCCATCCCCCCATCAGCGGCAGCGTCACGATGGCGACCAAAGGCGAGGTGTCGGCGGATGAGGCCGCGTACCTCCTCGAGGGTGCCTTGATGGCGAATGGCCTCGTGATGGCGCGCGACAGCCGCGGCACCTATCACGTGGGGCGACCGGAAGCGCTGCGAGGCATCGTCTCGGTGCCGCAGCAGGTCGGCAATGGCCCGCTGGCGCCCGGCTACGGCGCCGTCGTGATCCCGCTGCAATTCATCGGCGCCGCGGAAATGGCAACCATCCTGCGGCCGCTGTTGCCGCCCGAAGCGGTGGTGCGGATCGACACGGTGCGCAACCTGCTCGTGCTGGCCGGGAATCGCACCCAGGCCGAGGGCTGGATGAGCATTGTGTCCACCTTCGATGTGGACCTGCTCAAAGGCATGTCCGTCGGCCTGTTCCCCCTGAAGTACGCCACGGTGCGTGAAGTGGAGGCCGCGCTGCGAGTGATTTCCGGCGGGCGCCCCGCCCCTGCCGGGGCCGGCGCAGCGCCTCCGGCAGGGCAGGGCGCGGCAGCGGCCGCCGCGGCCGAGGCTGCCACCGGGTTCGGTGAGACCCCCTTCCTGGGTGCCGTCAGGGTGATGCCGATCGAGCGCCTCAACAGCATCCTCGTGGTCAGCCCGCGAGCCGCTTACCTGGACGATGCCAAGCGCTGGATCGAGCGTCTGGACCGGCCCGGCTTCAACCACGCCGAACAGTCGCTTTATGTCTACCGGGTCGAAAACGGGTCGGCCCGACACCTCGCGGACGTGCTGAACGGCATTTTCGGCAGTGGCGAAACCAGGTCTGCGGCCCCGGCTTCGGGTGTAGCGCCCGGCCTTAGCTCTTCCAGCGCCTCCACCATTGGCATGGCCGGGAGCAACACCGGACTGGGCTCGCAGACCAGCGGCATCGGCGTAGGAAGTGTTCTCGCTGGACAGGCGCCGGTCGCCCAGCCGGCCGCGCAGGGTGGCGGTGTGGGCGCCGCCCTGAAACTCGGCGGTGTGCGCATCGTTGCCGACGAAGTCAACAATTCCATACTCGTCTACGGCACGGGGGCGGAGTACGCCAAGATCGAAGCCAGCCTGCGCAGCCTTGACGTGCCGCCCACCCAGGTGCTGATCGAGGCCAGCATCATCGAGGTAACGCTGACCGACGACATGCAGTACGGCCTGCAATGGACTTTCAATAACGCGGAGGCCAATGGCAAGGTGGGTACCGGCGTGCTCAGCAGCCTGCCTGGCGGGGTGCTGGGGGGGGCGTTGACCGGCTTCTCCTACACCTTGCGCAATTCGTTGGGCAATGTGCGGGCCGTTCTGAACGCCCTGGCCGACAAATCGCTGGTCAAGGTCATCTCCAGTCCCTCGCTGATGGTCATGGACAACAACACCGCGCAGATCGTCGTGGGCAACCAGCAGCCAATTCAGTCGGGTACCACCATCACGACGGGCGGCGTGATATCCAACAGCATCCAGTACAAGGACACCGGCGTTTCGCTGGCCGTAACGCCCTCGGTGAACGCCGGGAACATGGTGACCATGTTGATCAACCAGGCGGTCACCGACGTCGGCCAGATCGACGCCGCCACCGGGCAGCGCGCCTTCCTGCAGCGCCAGATCACCAGCAAAGTAGCGGTTCGTTCCGGCGAGGCGCTGGTGCTGGGCGGGCTGATCCGGGACAACAACACCACGGGGTCCAACGGAGTTCCGGGGCTTCACGAGATCCCCATCATCGGTAGCCTGTTCGGCACCAAGACCAGCAGCGGCCAGCGCACGGAGTTGCTGGTCATCATTACCCCGCGGGTGGTGCGTTCCGACCAGGACGCGCGCGAGGTCAGCGCAGAGATGCGCGATCGCATGAAGAGCTTTGTCGGCTATCAGCCCTTCGGCAAGAGAGCCGCGGCGCCACCCTCGGTTGTGCCTGCGCCGAACCAGCCCCAATTACCCAGCGGCCCCAATACCCCCTGACTCTTATCAACAAAGGAGCTTTATCCATGGCAGTTCAACTTGCCCAAGCATTCACCCGTCGTCTGGCGCTCGGTTTTGTGGCCATCGCCATCGCCGGCTGCGCGACCGTGGGGTCGACGCCGGAGCAGGCTGTCCAGCAGCGTGCAACCGAAAACTGGAAAGCCAGGCAGGCCTCGGACTACGAGAAGGCCTATACCTTCATGCCCCCGTCCTACCGGGCCGTGACCCCGCTGGCGACCTACAAGCGAGGTTTTGGGACGGCGGTCCAGCTGACGGATGTAAAGGTCGAGAAGGTGGTGTGCGAAACCGCCGACAAATGCGTCGCCACTTCGAGGCTCGAGGCCAAGGCGCTGACCTTGCGGGGCAAGGCCCCACCCATCGTCACCTACTACGATGAGGTCTGGGTTCGCGAAAACGCGCAGTGGTGGTTATTTCCAACACAGTGAGAGATAGCGCTGGATTAACACAGGGCGCCGTCCTACAATCGCGGCCGATGTGTTGGATTTAGTCGACACGTCTAATTGGCAAGGAACGAAAACTGGTTGCGCCTGTAGCCTTATGCTACGATTTCTCTGCGTAATCAATTTCACTAGTAGTTGCGCTAACCAACTTTTCATGGAGAGTTTCAATGAGGAAGAATCTGATTGCATTGAGTGTTGCCGCGTTTGTCGGTGGACTCGGCATGGCTGGCAGCGCGACTGCGGCTGTGTTTGCGGACACCACGGCTGGCGCGGCGACCAACGCCACGTTCGAACGCCTCAAACAAAGTGGCACGGGGCATCAACTGCTCGTCCCCTATTTCAACACCCAGGCCGGTAACGCCACGCTGTTCAACATTGTCAACACCGACAGCGTGCACGGCAAGGCCGTCAAGGTTCGCTTCCGCGGCGGTTCCAACTCTGACGATGTGTTCGACTTCCAGTTGTACCTGTCGCCAAACGACGTGTGGGCCGCGAATATCTCAAAAGGCCCCAATGGCGTTTCTCGCCTGACCACCATCGACAAGAGCTGCACGCTGCCAGTCGGCGTGGGTTCTGGTGCCGGCAGCGACTTTGTCACGGCCCGCCTGCCCCAGACGCTGACCGGCGACGCGCTGGCCGCGGAGACGCGTGAAGGCTACATCGAGGTGTTCAACATGGCGGACGTCGCGGCGGGCTCCGCTCTGGCGACGGCGATCACGCACGTCGCAGGCACTCCGCCTTGCACGGGCGCCGCCTTCCTCAACACTCTGCAGACCGATCCTGCTGACCTCCCCGCCGCTCTCGCAGCGGGCCTCCGCGCCCCGACAGCGACCCTGTTTGCCAACTGGACGATCGTCAACGTGCCCAAGTCTGGTTCGGCCACCGGCGAAGCTTATGCGATCACCGCGACCGTTTCGCCTACCGACAATACGCCTGCTCGCGGCAACATCGTGTTCTTCCCGCAGGTTGCCGGTTCAGTTGCCCAGCCGTTAGACCTGCAGGCCATCGACCGCTACACGTCTGATCCGTCGCTGCGATTCACCTTGGTGACAAACACCGGCACGGGCACCCTTCCGGTAATCACGGCTTCGATGTTTGACCTTCCCGACCTGTCGACGCCGTACCTGTTGCTGGCCGCTTACCCGCCCGTCGCCGCGGATCCGGGCTTGTTCGTGAATCATCTGCAGGACGCACTGGCGACAGGGTCGATCAGCAACGAGTTCCTGACCGACACCAGCATCAACGCGTTCACCGACTGGACCTTCTCGCAGCCGACTCGCCGTTACGCCGTGTCGATGGATTACCGTGGGCTGGGTACGTCTACTGGGGCGGTGCGTCTGTTCACGACAAACAATTCGTATTACAACACAACCGATACGTCAGTGAGCGGCTTCCAGGTTTGCGTGAAGACCGGAGCCACGGGCGTGACCTACTACAATCGTGAAGAACTCGGCGCGGTTGGCACTAGCTTCGTGATCTCGCCTAACCCGCCTGCACCTGCCTTCGCGCTGTGCGGTGAAACCAGCGTGCTGACTTTCAACGCGCCAACTGGCGCCTCGGTGCTCGGCGCTACGATCGCCAAGACCCTGTTCAGCACAGGTACGGTTCGCGACGGTTGGGCTGTGGTTAGTACACCGGGCATCGGCAGCGGTCTTCCGATTGTGGGTAAGTCGTTCAGCGCTGCTTCCACCGGCAGTTTCAACGTCGGCGGCAGCTGGGAGCACCGTTACACCCCGACTCAGCCTTGAACTGTTAGGTTAGCGTGATTGAAAAGGCGGGGATTTATCCCCGCCTTTTCTGTTTCTACTTTGCCCATATCCCGTCTGATAATGAAGCTGTATTCCTTACTGTGCCATCGCGCCTTGGCCCTGATTCTTTCCATTCCGCTCGCCGCCCATTCCGCCGAAGCCGTCCTCGCCGAAACCGGCAAGATCTCGGTGACCACCGCCGACGTCCAGGGCGATGCCCTTCGAATTCCCGTCGAGGCCAGAAAGCCCACGCTCGCCAAGCCCGAAGCGGTGGAGCAACTCGCCAGCAATCTGGTTATCCGCCGCGCCCTGGCTGCCGAAGCCGAGGCTGCCGGCATCGCGAACGACCCGGCCGTCCAGAGCGCCATTCGCATTGCGCGCGACCGGGTGTTGTCCGACCTGTTGTTTGCCCGGATGGACGCGGCCAACATGCCCTCGCGCGAGGTGGTCGAAGCTATTGCGTTGACCAACTACAAGGGCAACCCCAAGCGCTTCGACCTGCCCGAAGAGATGGGCGCAAGCCACATCCTGATCAAATCGGACACGCCCGATGCGAAAGCCAAGGCCGAGGCCATCCTGGCCGAGCTGAAGGCGGGCGCCGACTTCGCCACTTTGGCCAAGAAATACTCACAGGACAATAACGCCCAGGGAGGCGGCAATCTCGGCTATTTCGCCGCCGGGCAGATGGTGGCGCCGTTCGACGCCGCGGTTCAGAAGATGAAGACACCGGGAGAGCTGAGCGACGTGGTGGAGACCCAGTTCGGCTACCACATCATCAAGTTCGAGGGCCGCCGCCCTGCCGGCGTGCGTCCCTTTAAAGAGGTCAAGGACGTTCTGATGCGCGAGGCCGAGGTGAAGATTCTCAACGACAAGCGGCTCGAGCAGGTCCAGCGTATCCGGGACACCGTGAAATTCAACCCCGCTGCGATCGAAGCGTTTGCCGAGTCCAATAGCAAGTAACGGACCGCTTTGGTCGAATCAAGCGGGGCAGGGCACCTGCGGCGGCCGGGCTATCTTCCTGACTCAATGACTGCGATTGTCGAAGAAGCGCGGGCCGTCTGGCGCGCCCGCTCGCTTGTCTGGGTGCTGACCCGGCGCGAAATTTCGGCCCGCAACGCCGGGTCGGCCGGTGGTTGGCTCTGGTCCTATGCGCAGCCTCTGTTGATGGTGGCGGCGTACTACCTGGTGTTCGATGTGGTGTTTGCCATGCGCCTGGGCGAGAACGCGCCCACCCGCGCTGCGGGCGCATTCCTGGTGGTGGGCGCACTCCCGTGGATGGCCTTTTGCGATACGGTCAGCCGCGCCATGAACAGCCTGATCGACGCGGGGAGCCTGCTGCAGCGCAGCCCGTTACCCGCGGTGCTGTTTCCGGTACGAAGCGCCTTGGCCAGCACGGTGATCTACGCGCCGATCATCCTGGCGTTGACGCTGGCGTATGGGCCGATGCACCGCTTCAGCCCGGCTTTGCTGGCGATGGTGCCGATGGTGGCCTTGCAGCTGCTGCTGTCCCTAGTGCTGGGCTACCTGCTGGCGATCTTTGCCGTCGCCATGCGCGATACGCTCCAGGTAGTGGCGTTCCTGTTTCAGGTCGGGATCTTCCTGTCGCCGGTGCTGTTCCCTGCGAACATGTTCCCGCAGGCTTGGCGCTGGGTACTCTGGCTCAATCCCATGTCCGCTCCGGTCATCGGCTACCAGGCCATCCTGCTGCAGGGGCAGTGGCCCGCATGGACAGCCTGGGCCGTCACGCTCGCGTGGATCGTGGTTCTGACGGGCGCATTGGCTGTCGTGGTGAGCCGCAGCCGCGATCAAATCGCGGATTGGCTATGAGTGCGTCCTCAGGCACCGTTCTGAGAACGGTCGATCTTGGCAAGGAATACCGGCTGTACGACTCGCCGCGCCAGCGCCTGGCGTCCTTGCTGACGGGCCGCGCCTCCTATCGCAGCCAGTGGGCTTTGCGCGGTGTGACTTTCGAGTTGCGGCGCGGCCAGTGCATGGGGGTGGTGGGCGACAACGGAGCAGGCAAGAGCACGCTGCTCAAGCTGATCGCCGGCACCTTGAAACCGTCTACCGGTTCGCTGGCCCAGCTGGGCCGGGTCACGGCCATTCTGGAACTCGGCGCCGGCTTCCACCCCGAGTTCAGCGGCCGCGACAACCTCTTCTTCGGCGGCAGCCTGATCGGCATCGGCCAGGCACAAATGCTCAAGCTCCAGGATTCGATCATCGAGTTCTCGGAACTCGGCGATGCGATCGACCGGCCCGTGAAGACCTATTCGTCCGGCATGACCGTGCGCCTGGCCTTTGCCTTGGTGACGGCCGTGGAGCCCGACGTCTTGATCGTGGACGAGGCCCTGGCCGTGGGCGACCAGCACTTCCAGAAGAAATGCGTCGAGCGCATCGAGGCCTTTCGCGGCAATGGCTGCACCATCCTGTTCTGTTCGCACAGCCTCTACCACGTGCGCCAGTTGTGCGATGTCGCGCTCTGGCTGGATGGCGGCAAACAGCGATTGTGGGGCCCTACCGAGCGGGTGCTGGCCGGCTACGAATCGCACGTGCGTGAGCAAAACCAGAAGGACAAGGCGACACCCCGTCCGGTGCCCGGCGCCAGCCCGGCCCCCGGCGCTGTGACCGCTCTCGATGCCGAGCGCCGCGGCGCAATCGTCTCGGTGGACGTGGCCAAGCTGGGACCGGGAGAGCCCCCCTTGCTGGAGGGGCCCGACCTGAAGGTCACCGTGGTGGCGCGTCTGGCGGACGACGAACAGCCCACCATGGGCGTGATGCTGGAACAGGCCCATGGCGTCGGCATTACGGTTGCTGCCACGCACGCCGACGGCAGCGCCCCGGTTCGTGGCCCAGACGGGCTCTGGCGAGCCACCGTGACCTTTCCCGGGCTTCCGCTTCATTCCGGCGAATACGTGCTGAGCGCTTATCTGGCCGACTCCCAGGGCCTGGTGATCTATGACGAGTGGCTGCACTGCACCGTCTTCGGCTGGGAGTTCGCCAGCCTCGTGCCGGGGCTCGTCCAGTTGCCCCATCACTGGACCTGAGGTCGCCAACCATGAACCTCTGGCTTAAGCGCCTGCAGGTGGAGGGACGCGATCTGTTCGAGCTGGTGGTACTGCCGGGTTTGGCCGCCTTGTTGCCCTGGAGTCTGGCCTTCCGCCTGCTGCGCCGGCTGGCGCGCGCAATGAGTCCTTACGCGGACGCAACCAATGCCGCCTTGGAGCAGGCCAGGGCCCGTGACTGGGTGGGCGACGCGGCGCACTGGTTGCTGGTGCGAAGAGTCGTCACCCTGGTCGACCATGCGGACCTGTACCTCGCCAGGACCCGGTCCGACGCCTGGATCGCCCGTCATATGGACGTGCAGGGCGAGTGGCCACCGGCGGGCCAGCCGGGCCTGATCTGCACTTTCCATTGGGGCGCCGGCATGTGGGGTCTGCGACATGCCAGGGCTTCGGGGCTCAAGGCCCATGCCCTTGTGGCGCCGCTCAAGGGCTCCCACTTCGCGGGCCGTGGGGTGCGGTTGGCCTACGCGCGTGCACGGACGGCTGAAGTGACCCGCTCACTGGGCTGCCCCGCCCTGGACACTTCGGTCAGCCTGCGCCCGGCCCTGCGGGCCCTGCGTCGAGGCGAACAGGTCGTGGCTGCGATCGATGTGCCGGCTGACCAGGTCAGCGCCAGCGAAGAGATCGGCTTGCTCGGCATGCGGGCCCGGGTTCCGCGCGGCCTGCTTCGGCTTGCGGTGGACGAGCGGTTGCCGGTGACCGTTTATCTCACCGGGTTGAGCGTTGGCACCGGCCGACGTCTTCTGCGCATTCACCAGTTGGGGGTGTATGAAGACCTGGGGCAACTCATGCAGGACGTGTTTGCCTTCCTGGACAAGGCGATTCGCGAAGATCCGCCAGCCTGGCATTTCTGGGGCGAAGCCGGCCGCATCTTCGTGCGCCCCTGACAGGCCCTATTTCGTTGGCAACCCGTACCGGTAAACGTCCGGCCAGCTGTATTGGAGCTGTGCCATCGTCGATGACGACACTGCAAAGAAGACGCCTGCTGCAACGACCACCGCGACGATGATGGCCGTTCCGTGCTTCCTGGCGCTTTGCCGCAAACCCGGCGCATCGAAGTAGAACGCGATCACGCAATAGGCGAGCAGGTGCAGGGGCAGGAAGAACCGGGTTTCGACGGCGCCGGGCAGTATCGTCACCACCGGTAGCAGCAGAATCACCAGCGACCAGCGCCAGGTCGCCGGGGCCGGCCGCACGCCCGGCGACAGCGGCTGCATAGACCTGACGCGCATCGACCACGCAACCCAGCATGCCAGCGCGAGAACCGCGAAGTTGAACAATGCCGTCGGTGTCCGCAGGGGCGACGGCTTGCGCGTGTACACGATGCCATCGCGCACGTCCAGGCCGTTGATGACATGGCGCGTGTACAGCGACAGGAAGTGCACCGGGTGTTCCGCAACCACCTTCAAGTAGTACCGCAGGGAAAAGAGGTCGCCCTGGCCCGCCACCTCTTTGAACAATTGTTCGCCGTCGGGATCGAGGTAGAACACGGTGGGTGCGGGCGCCTTGGCGTTGACCGTGGTTTCGTAACGCTGAAGTGTCATGCCCCAGACCAGCTGGTTCGCGAAGAGGCTGTGGTTGTCGACGCGCGCCTGAACTGCCAGGCTGGAGACCCCGTGCGTGCGCTGGTTGATGAGCAGTTGTGGCAATGACACTGCGATCATGCCGGTCCCGAGCGCTGCGATGCCTGCCCATCGCGAAAGCGCCGGGATCCGCCTGGCGTGGATCACCACCAGGGCCAGCAGAGCCAGCAGTCCCACCGGGACGAAAAGATAGATTGTCCTGGTGTTGTAGGCGGCCCCGATGAACACCCCTGATGCGGCAAGCATGCCAAGGAAGCGGCCTGTTGTGATCTGCTGCATGCCGCGCAGGGTGAAATAGAGCGAACTCAATGCCAGCAGCAGGGCGGGCAAGTCGCTGAGCGGATAGATCAGAAGGCCCGGAAAGAGCGCGGCCAGCAGGACGACCGGTACCAGGCGGCGCCAGAATGTGACCTTGCCCCCGAATGCCTCCTGGAAACTCGCGGGGACCAGAAGCGGCAGTGCCACACCGTAGATGGCGGACATCCCCAGACGGAACAGGGGGGCGGGGTCCGCCATCAGGTCGCACAGAAAATGCAGGGGCAACAGCAGCGCGGGAAAGAAATAGCCACGGACGCTTGGCTCTGTTCCGAACACGCTGGGGGAGGAAAAATGCCAGTACTCGCCGGCATCGAACGGCTGTGCATTCCCCGAGCGAAAAGACAGATGCAGCGCCATCAGGATCGCGACTGAAACCAGGCAGGAAAGTGCCCGCTGGTGCCTGTCGACAAAACCCGTCGTGGATGTCGGCCAGGCGCTGTGCTGCGCGCCCATGCTAGGCCCGCAGCCAGCTCTTGACCCGCGTCTGCCACCTGAGTGGGACGGCACGGGCCACGCCCCTGAGAGGGGGGGCAGCGCGCAATTTGACCAAAGCACTCAGTGTCCAGTGCTTGAGCCTGTGGCGCTGCCGGTCCACACCTTGGCTGCGACCTGGACGGTGCGTAGCCAACAGCGCGGGGTCGAGCGCAGGGGGCGCGTCCGCGGGCAGTACCTTGTGCAGGTAGTCTGTCTCGTAGGACCAGCTTCCGATCCGGGCATCGACGCTGGTTGCGGCGATTTCCCCAGGGAGGGCGGGCGCCTGCCCTGTGGCAAAGCTTGTCTCTCGCACCTTGCAGAAGAAGGCCAGCCAACGCCCGGGGGGCATGTCCCAAGGAAGCACCCAACTCCACTGGCGCCCACTCAGCCGCTCCGGGAAGGAGCCGATATCGGGTGCCACCACCGGCAGGCCCGCCGCCAGGCAGGCACTCAGCGTGTAGCTGTAGGTTTCGGGCCACAAGGCAGGAAACCAGACCAGGTCGGGCTTGATCCATTGAAGCAGCCCCGGCAGGTCGCCTTCCTGGTAAGGCCCGTGCACGGTCAATGACGCCCGCGGCTGCTTGCGCAATTCGCGGTAGGCGTATCCAAGAAGGTGGAATTCGACCGGGGTAGCGCTTTTTGCCGCCAGCACAGCCACGTCTTCCAGGAGGTCGGCGCCCTTGATGCGGCTGAGGGCGCCGATCACGACAATCTTCAGAGGCGCACCCGGTTTCAGGGGCACGACTTGAGGAACCGGCAAATGGGACCGCTCGGCAAGATCAGTGTGGGGCGCCAGGCGCACGTCCGCGGCGGGCCACATGCGCGCATAGCGGCGTGCTGCGTCACGGCTCGGTGCGAGAACGTGGCGCGCGTCGGTCAACAGGCGGCCGTGGCGCTCGCGCCAGGAGGCGATGTCCAGCCCGCCTGGTGCAGGTGTGCGCTGAAGGCAACGTCCGCATTGCCCGTCGCCTTCTTCCCCGCAATAGCGGTCGGTACTGTCCGTGAGTGAGATCTGCGGACACATGCTGTAAAAGTCATGCGTCGTGTAGTCCCAGGGCAGGCCCAGTTGCTCTCCCAGTCGCAGCACTTCTTCGCGGTGGCCCAGCACATGGTGATAGTGCAGGTGCACGATCCCCAGGCCCCGCAGCGCGTCCAGCAGCGACTGCCACTCGCCCGGCAACGAGAATTCAAGCTGGAAACCGGCACCGGGCTCCAGCAGCGCCAGCCGCACTGAGCTGCCCGGCGCCGGAGTGAGCGTGAAGAACGTCGCCTTGCCGCGCAGATGGCCGGCCAGTTCGGCGGCGTGCCGCAGTGTGCCACCCTCCCGGTCATGGAGGATTGCCAGAATGCATGGCAGCGCGGCAGAGCGGACACGGGCCAGATCGACCGCGAAACGCGCGCTGCGCGCCGGGTCTGCCGCCACGAAATCATGAACGATGCCGTCATAGCTGGGGTGCAACCTGCGCAATTTCTCGACGGCATCGCGCTCGCGCTGGCTCTTGCTGTCGCCGAAACTGACGCCGCCGGTGTGGAGCACGAAGGTGTCGAGTGCGTGGAGGTTGCGCCAGCCCGACTCCGCGGCACGGCGGCAGAAATCGTTTTCCTCGCCATAGCCCTTGCCGAAGTTCTTCACGTCGAACAATCCGATCGCATTCAGGCAGTCGCGTCGGATGTACATGCAAAACCCCACGCCGGTCGGTACGTCGACCACCTGGCCAGCATTGGTCTTGGCAAACAGGGTGTCCAGGCGGGCGGTGTCATAGCCTGGAGGCAGCTCGTTCGGCTCGCAAAATCGCGGATAGCTGCAGATGGTCGCATTGTTCGAGAACGGTGTCACCGTCGCTATTCGCGCATCGCTGTAGGCGCAGCGGCGCAGCCGGTCGAGCCAGTCGTTGGCAACTTCGGTGTCGCTGTTGAGAAGCAGGACGTCATGGCCGTCGCTCAACGCCATCCCGCGGTTGACCGTACCGACAAAGCCCAGGTTTTCCTCGTTTTCCAGCAGCACAATCCTGCTGTCCTGTTGGCTCGTCTCGCGCAGCCATTGGGTGAGTTCGGGCTCCGGGCTGGCGTCGTTCAGGATGATCAGACGCCATTTCGTAGCGCATCGACTCGCCAGGACCGAACGGACACACAGGCGGGTGTCCTCCAGCCCGCGGTACACCGGCACGATCACATCCACGACCTCGACCACGGGCTCAATCGGCCGGGCATGGACGGTGGAAGCGGGCTGCTCCGGCGGCCGCTTTCCGGTCAGCCGCTCGAGCGCCATCTTGGCCCGGACCAGTGGCCGCGTCGCGCGAAACACCGTCGAGTTTTCGATCCACCGCAGATGGTTGCCGAGCGCATCGTAGAGCCCGCCAATATGCACCAGGTCAGCCTGAAGCGCCAATTTTTGCCGGGCAAGCAGGTTCTTCTCCTCTGTGATGCGCGTGTTGTGCTCTTTCAGCGCGAGCAACTGGTCGGCCAATGCGCGCTGGCGAGCACTCACATCTTCGGCTTGCCGCTGTGCATCCCGTCGAACTTGCTCCGCAAGGCGCTTCGCCTGTTCGACTTCCGCTTGGGCCATTGCACGGTCCCGCTCCGCCTGGCGGCTGGCCCTTTCGACTTCGGCTTGGGCCTCGGCCCTTGCCTGTTCCATTCGAACCCGTCCCTGTTCCAGCTGGAGCCGTGCCTGCTCGATTTCCAGAGCTGCTGCATCCCGCGCCTTTTGCGTCTGCTGGCGCAGGGGCTCGACAAGGTCCACAAGGGCCATGTAGTCCGCCGACATCGGCCAGCCCAGTTCGACTTCGAGCACTGCTTGTGATGGCTGGATGCAGGCTCCCAGCGCTTCAGCGGGCACAGGAAGCACGATGCGGGGATCGTCGCCATGCAACAGTACGAGCGCAGCCCGGCTGAGCCATGGCGACCGAAGCAACATGTCCTGGTGTTCCGCATTCTGTAGCGCACCGAGGCCATCCGTCTGGCCATCCCATCGCCATAGGACCCTGTCCCCGGAAAGCAAGGTGATGCGGTGCAGGTGGAGAAAGCCGGGTCGGTCTGCAGGGTCCAGACGCAGGCCCGTCGGCGGCTTGCTGCCGACCGGGATCGCGAATCGCAAAACCTGCCGTTCCTCGCCGATCACGCCGGTCGCCATGACCTTTGACCGTTCGTCGAACCTGCTGTCGTGGCCAATGTAGAGTTCGGCCGAAAAAAGCGGGGCTGCTGGGCCGCTCTCAGTCACCGCGGCCTGCACGCCGGTCCCACCAGACCAAGGGTGGGCAGCGAACACCAGCTGGTAGGCGGCCGCGTCGGGCAGCGCCACAAGATAGCGCGCAACAGCCGGGGGCAGCTGATCGAAAGCCACCTTGAACTCCGACTCGGTCAGGGGCCGGTCGATCGGCTCGATCGCGTCGACCGCCCACCCTCCGTCGGAAAGGAATTGCACCATCGAGCGCCGCGTAAAGAATCGAAGGTGGGTTCGGTCGAGAAGGCCCTCTTTGCGGTAGGTGAAATCACCTCGCAGCAACTCGGCAACCAGTCCGCTGTAAGCCGCGTTCGGGATCGAAATGAGAACGCGGCCGCCGGGTCCGAGCAACTGCCTGCAGGCCAGCAGCGCGGTCTGCGGATCGCGCAGATGTTCCAGCACATCGGCGCAAACGATGAAATCAAAGTGCTCGCCCGAGAACTCGGAAATCCACCCTGGACGTTCCAGATCGGCGACCACGACGCGGCGGTAATGCGGACGCGCCAGGTCGGCCTCGCGCTCATTGAGCGTCACCCCGTCCACCGTGCAAGCCGCGGACTCGCGCAGGTACTGGCCCAATGCTCCGCTGCCGGTGCCGAGGTCGAGCACCCGGCTGCCCGGAGTCACCATGCCGGCAAGGACCGACAAGGAGGTCCGCTCCCCATGCGCAATGGAACGCAGGTAGACATGGAGATCGTCCTTTGACTGCGTCATCGGCCGCTCAAGCCACGGCTCGGGCCACGGACTCAGCTGGAGCGCTGTAATGCTTTTGCGCCCATCTGCGATAGGCGCCGCTGTCGACCGACTGCACCCAATCTTCGTGATCGAGGTACCACTGGATAGTCTGCCGAATGCCCTCCTCGAAGACAATCGAGGGATGCCAGCCGAGTTCGCCTGATATCTTGCTGTCGTCGATGGCATAACGCCGATCGTGACCCGGCCTGTCCTTGACATGGGTGATAAGTGACGCGTGCGGCTGGCCGCCCGCTCGGGGGCGCAAAATGTCCAGATTCTGGCAGATCGCCTTCACGACGGCCATGTTGCTGCGTTCGGAACGGCCCCCGATGTTGTAAGTTTCGCCAATCCGGCCCGTATCGAGCACAACGCGCAACGCGCGACAATGGTCATCCACGTGAAGCCAGTCACGTATCTGCTGTCCATCACCATACACAGGCAATGGTTTCGAGTGCAACGCGTTATGGATCATCAAAGGGATCAGCTTTTCGGGGAACTGCCGGGGGCCATAGTTGTTGGAACAGTTGGTCGTCAGCGTCGGCAGACTGTACGTGTGCTGGTAGGCCCGCACAAAATGATCGGAGGCGGCTTTCGAGGCCGAGTACGGGCTATTGGGCTCGTAGCGATGCTCTTCGGTGAAACCCGTCGCGTCTGGGTCAAGGGAGCCGTAGACCTCGTCCGTCGAGACATGGAGGAACCGAAACGCTGCGGCCGCCGCCGAATCGAGTGTCTTCCAATAGGTCAGCACCGCATCCAACAGCTTCAGCGTGCCCACGACGTTCGTCTGTGCAAATGCGAGGGGACCGGAAATGGATCGGTCAACGTGGCTTTCCGCAGCGAAGTGGAGCACCGCTCGAGGCCGATATTTGGCCAGGAGCGAGGAAACCAGCGCCGAATCCGCGATATCGCCATGCACGAAACGGTAGCGGGGGTCGTCCTGGACACTTGCCAGATTGCCGGGATTCCCTGCGTAGGTCAGCAGGTCGAGGTTCACCACGGGTTCATCGACTTCATTGAGCCATTGGATCAAAAATGCGGATCCGATGAAGCCGCAGCCGCCTGTAAGTAAAATCATGCTAATCCCGTCTTGAATGTCCATTCTTTGATCAAGCCAATTGTAAATGCCCGGTCCGCTGCGCCGGGCGACCCTGCGCAACCCACGGTCACTGTATCCATCGTCAGTCACGGGCACGACGATTGCGTGGAGCGGCTCCTGGGACAACTGTGCACGCTGCATGGTGGGCGTATTCATCACGTGGTGCTGACCCACAACGTTCCGTCGGAGCCCGTGGCAGCTCCATATGGCGGCTGGCCATTCCGCTTCACCGAGCTGTTCAATCACGAGCAGGCCGGTTTCGGCGCCAATCACAACCGGGCCTTCAGCCACTGCAGCACCGCGTATTTTTGTGTGCTCAACCCCGATATCGAGCTGAGGGACGCCTCGGTATGGGGCAAGCTGCTGGAACGCCTGCATGAGCCGATGATCGGCTGCGCCTACCCCTTGCTGTTCAATCCCGATGGCTCCCGCCAGGAAAACGAGCGGGAACTGGTCACGCCCCTGGCGCTGTTGCGCAGGCATTTGCTCAAACTGCCGCAGCGGCGTGTGGACTGGGTCAGCGGCGCTTTCTGGATGGTTCGCTCCGTGGTGTGGCGCAGCCTCGGCGGTTTCGACGAGCGCTTCTATATGTATTGCGAAGACGTCGATTTCTGCCTGCGGCTGCAATTGGCGGGCTGGAAGTTGGCAGCTGCCGACGCGGCCGTGACGCATGAGGCCAGCTGGGGCAGTCGCACCCCGGGCCGCCACATGGGGTGGCACCTGCGCAGCTTGCTGCGACTGTGGGCCGGCCCGCCGCTGCGTCGGTACCAGGCCCGCCTCGCTCCGGCCTGACGCCCTGCGGGAACGCGACAATATCCGTGCATGCTGTTCCTGCTGATCCTGTGTTTCGCCAGCGCCGTGTTGAGTACGGCCCTGCTGGTTCGTTACGGGCGAGGACACACGGGGCGGTATGCGGCCGAGGTGCCTCAGCGATTTCATCTGGGCCAGGTGCCTCGTCTGGGCGGTTTGGCGATGTGGGCTGCCAGCACCCTCGGTTGGTGCTGGATGGTCTTGTCCCAGCACCTGAGCTTCGCCAGCAACCTGCGGGGTGACGTGGCCATGGCGGGCTCGCTGTGGGCTGTCGCTTCCATCGCCGTGGCCGCGGGCGCCCTCGAGGACCTGACGCAGCGCCTGCCGGCGCGCTACCGGCTGATCGTGACCGTGGCCGCTGCCATCGTCGCGGTCTGGCTGCTGGATCTGACAGTGCCGCGGCTGGGGCTGCCGGGGATCGACAGTTGGTGGTCGCTGAGTCCATGGTTTGGCGTCGTGCTGGCCGTGCTCGGGGTCAGCGGCCTGCCGCACGCGTTCAACCTGATCGACGGTTACAACGGCCTGGCGGGCGTCGTGGCGCTGGTGTGCTGCTTCGCGCTGGCCTATGTCGCGCTGCAGGTCGGCGACAGGCAATTGGCTGCCACTGTGCTGGTCCTGGCCGGCGCGACGGCCGGGTTCCTGGTCTGGAACTACCCGCGCGGCCTGATCTTCGCCGGCGACGGCGGCGCCTACCTGTGGGGCGTGGTGATCGCCATCGCCAGCGTATTGCTGGTGCTGCGCCACCCGCAGGTCTCGCCCTGGTTTCCGCTTCTCCTGCTGATCTACCCGGTCTGGGAGACCGTTTTTTCGATCTATCGCAAGGTCGTGCGGGGTCAGTCGCCGGGGCTGGCCGATGCCTTGCATTTCCACCAGCTGATCTACCGCAGGATCGTGCGCCAGGTATTCGACGACGACGAGACGCGCCGCATGCTGATGCGCAATAACCGCACTTCGCCTTACCTGTGGGGGTTCGCCTTTCTCACCGTCCTGCCGGCGGTTCTGTTCTGGAACCAGACCCCCCTGCTGATGCTGTTCATCGTCGTATTCATCGTTTCCTACGTCTGGGCCTATACCCGCATCGTCCGTTTCAAGGTACCGCGCTGGCTCAGGCGCTAGGGCACCCGCTGCTTCGGGCACAATTCCATTGCACGGATGCTCCACCGCCCATGACCGACCTCCTCAACATTGCGCCGCGCGACAAGGCCGAGATCCTGGCCCAGGCGTTGCCGTACATCCGCCAGTTCCATGGCAAGACCCTGGTCATCAAGTACGGCGGCAACGCCATGACCGATCCCGAACTGCAGGCCGACTTCGCCGAGGACGTGGTGCTGCTCAAGCTGGTGGGCATGAACCCGGTGGTGGTGCACGGCGGCGGGCCCCAGATCGAAGCCGCACTGGGCCGCCTGGGCAAGAAGGGCGAGTTCATCCAGGGCATGCGAGTCACCGATGCCGAGACCATGGAAGTGGTCGAGTGGGTCCTGGCCGGCGAGGTGCAGCAGGACATCGTCGGACTGATCAACCAGGCGGGCGGCAAGGCGGTGGGCCTGACCGGGCGTGACGGCGGGCTGATCCGGGCCCGCAAGCTCAGGATGGTGGACACCGCCGACCCGAGCAAGGAGCACGACGTCGGCCAGGTCGGCGAGATCGTCGCCATCGACCCGAGCGTGGTCAAGGCGCTGCAGGACGACCAGTTCATTCCGGTGATTTCGCCGATCGGTTTCGGCGAGAACAACGAGAGCTACAACATCAATGCGGACGTGGTCGCCGGCAAGCTGGCGACGGTGCTCAAGGCCGAGAAACTGGTGCTGCTGACCAACACGCCGGGCGTGCTGGACAAGAACGGCAAGCTGCTCACCGACCTTACCGCGCGCGAAATCGACGAACTGTTTGCCGACGGCACCATTTCCGGCGGCATGCTGCCCAAGATCAGCGGGGCGCTGGACGCCGCCAAGAGTGGCGTCAACTCGGTGCACATCATCGACGGCCGGGTGCCGCACGCCATGCTGCTGGAGATCCTGACCGACCAGGCCTACGGGACGATGATCCGTTCGCATTGAAGACATGGCTGCCCGCAGCCGGGGCCCGGGCCAACCCCGAAAGAACCCTGACCCGGGGTGTGCGAGAATCAATTGAACACAATTTCTTGCAACCATGCCTGACTCGCAGCTCACTCCGGAACCTCCTGTCGCGGTCGAAACCGCGGCCCCGGTGCGCAAGCGGCCCAAGCCCGGCGAGCGGCGGGTCCAGATCCTGCAGGCCCTGGCGACCATGCTGGAGCAGCCCGGCGCGGAGCGCATCACCACCGCCGCGCTGGCTGCCCGGCTGGACGTGAGCGAAGCGGCCCTGTACCGCCACTTCGCCAGCAAAGCCCAGATGTTCGAGGGCCTGATCGAATTCATCGAGCAGAGCGTCTTCACGCTGGTCAACCAGATCGGTGAGCGCGAGCCGGCCGGTAACGGGCAGGCGGCCAAGATCGTCGCCATGCTGCTGCATTTCGCCGAGAAGAACCCGGGCATGACCCGGGTCATGGTGGGCGATGCGCTGGTGTTCGAAAACGAGCGCCTGCAGCAGCGCATGAACCAGTTCTTCGACAAGATCGAGTCCACTCTCAAGCAGAGCCTGCGCGGCGCTCTCGACGACGCCGGCTCGGCTACCCCCAGCCTGGATGCCCAGGTGCGCGCGTCCATGCTCACGGCCTTCGCGGTCGGGCGCCTGCAGCGGTTCGCCCGCTCGGGCTTCAAGCGGCCGCCCTCCGAGTACCTCGAGGCCAGCCTGGCGCGGATGCTCTGAGTCGGCGTGTCCGTCGCGGGGGAGGGTGAGGTTGGGGCCTCGGCGCGCCGGCACTCGCCCTTGCCGCCTGGAGACGGGGAAGATGCTTCGAAAAGCTCCGGCTCAATTACTCCCCGACTTCGGTTTCCCTGCTCAGAACCCGGCCTCCACGCGATCAGGCTCCTGACGAAAAGTCGGAAATGCCCACCTTGGCCCCTGCAGCGACGATTTCCGCCCAGGTCTGATCATCGATCACGATGCCTTCCTGCGCGCGCCGGATGCGGGCTTCGCGCTCGGGTTCACCGGCGATGCGTACGCCCTTGGAGCCGGGCGCCGGTGGGCTTTGCCTGAGCCAGTCGATGAAAGCCAGCGCTTCCGTTTCGAAACTGGCTTTGGTGCCCAGCTTCCCGGGATCGATCAGGATGGTGAGCATGCCGTTGAGCACCTCCCGTTTGGCGTTGACCGGTCCGTGCCAGGTGCGCCCGCCGGTCAGCGCGCCGCCCAGCAGCTCGCAGGCCACCGCCATGCCGTAGCCCTTGTGCTCGCCGAAAGCCAGCAGCGCGCCGAAGAGGCCGCCCGATTGCGGTACCACCACGACGCCCGGGTTGGTGGTGGGGTTGCCATGCTCGTCGATCAGCAGTCCCGGCTCGACCTGGCGGCCTTCGTTGTGGGCGACCCGCATCTTGCCTTGCGCCACGCGGCTGGTGGCGAAGTCCAGCACGAAGGGCTCGCGGCCCTTGAGCGGGATGCCGATGCAGCAGGGGTTGGTGCCGTAGCGCCCGTCCGCGCCGCCCCAGGCGGCCACCACCGGACGCGACACCACGTTGACGAAGTGCATGGACACCAGATCGCGCGACGTTGCCATCTCGGCGAAATGACCGATGCGGCCCAGGTGATGGGCATGGGCCAGGGTCATGATGCAACTGCCCAGTTGCTGCGCGCGGGCCATGCCCAGTTCCATCGCCTGGACACCGACCACCTGCCCGTAACCGTGCTGGCCGTCCAGCGCCAGCAGGTTGCCCGCGTCGACGTTGACCTTGATGCCGGCGTTGGGCTGCAGTCCGCCCTCGAGCATCGACTCGACATAACGCGGGATCATGCCCACGCCATGCGAATCGTGGCCGCTGAGGTTGGCCATGACCAGGTTGTCCGCCACCTGCCGCGCTTCCTCGGCGCTGCTGCCCGCCGCCTTCAGCACGGCTGCCATTTCCCGGCGCAATGCGTCGGCTGTGAATGTCTTCGACATGAATACTCCTTGCCCTCTCGCGCCGCGAGGGGATAACAATTACATGACGGCGCCGACCTGCCAGGGCACGAATTCGTTCTGCCCATAGCCGTGCCGTTCGCTCTTGGAGCGCTCTCCAGAAGCGGTGGCGAGCACCTGCTCGAAAATGCGCTGGCCCATCTCCTGGATCGAAGCCTTGCCGTCGATGATCTCACCGCAGTTGATGTCCATGTCCTCTTCCTGCCGCTGCCACAGCGCCGTATTGGTCGCGAGCTTGAGCGAAGGGGAGGGCGCACACCCGTAGGCCGAGCCGCGGCCTGTGGTGAAGCAGATGACGTTGGCGCCGCCGGCGACCTGACCGGTGGCGCTCACCGGGTCGTAGCCGGGGGTGTCCATGTAGACGAAGCCGTGCTCGCGCACCGGCTCCGCGTACTCATACACGGCCTGCAGGTTGGAGGTGCCGCCTTTGGCCACTGCGCCCAGCGATTTCTCCAGGATGGTCGTGAGGCCGCCGGCCTTGTTGCCGGGCGAGGGGTTGTTGTTCATCTCCCCGTCGTTGACCTTGGTGTAGTGCTCCCACCAGCGGATGCGCTCGATCAGCTTCTCGCCGACCTCGCGCCGCGTCGCCCGCCGCGTCAGCAGGTGCTCGGCGCCGTAGATCTCGGGCGTCTCCGACAGGATGGCGGTGCCGCCATGGGCTACCAGCAGGTCCACGGCCGCGCCCAGTGCCGGATTGGCGCTGATGCCCGAGTAGCCGTCGGAGCCGCCGCACTGCAGGCCGATCATGATGTGCGCCACGCTGCAGGGTTCGCGCCTGACGTCGTTGGCCCTGGACAGCATTTCCTCGATCAAGGCAATGCCCTTTTCAACCGTCTTGCGGGTGCCTCCCGTGTCCTGGATGTTGAAGACCTTGAGCGTTTCGCCTTCGCGCAAGGAACTGTGCGCGAGCCAGACGTTGATCTGGTTGGCCTCGCAGCCCAGGCCCACCACCAGCACGCCCCAGAAGTTGGCATGCGTGGCATAGCCGGCCAGCGTCCGCTCCAGGATCTGTATGCCCAACCCTTCGCTCGCCATGCCGCAACCGGTGCCGTGGGTGAGGGCAACAACGCCGTCCACATTCGGGAAAGCCGCCAGGGCCGCCGGGTTGTTCTGGCGCGAGAAATGATCGGCGATTGCCCGTGCGGCGGTTGCGGAGCAGTTCACGCTGGACAGGATGCCGATGTAGTTGCGGGTGGCGACGCGGCCATCCGCACGCCGGATGCCCATGAACGTGGTTTCGCGGTGCGCCGGCTCCGGCCTGACATCGGTCCCGAAAGCGTAGTCGCGTTCGAAGTCGCCCATCACGAGGTTGTGGGTGTGGACGTGCTCGCCGGCCGCGATCGGCTTGCTGGCGAAACCGATGATCTGGTTGTAGCGTCGGACGGGTTCGCCCGGCGCGATCGCCCGCGTCGCGACCTTGTGGCCGGGCGGGATCAGGCCTTTGACGACGACGTTCTCGGCCGTGGTGCCGCCGACGAGCTGGGTGCGGGCGATCAGGACGTCGTCCTGGGGGTGCAGACGGATGAAGGGAGTCATTGGGATGGAAACAGAATGCCGAAGGGAAGGGCCGCCGTCGCGGGAAGCGCGCACGCCGCCATGAGTTTGAGGGTGATGCGTTTGGTCATGAGTGTCTCCAGGTTGGATGGGATGCTGGGCGGTCAGGAACTGTTGGCGCGGCGCCAGCTCGCGCTGTATCGGGAATAGGCTTTCTTCAGGTGCGCCTGCATCGCCAGGCGCGCCGATGCGGGATCGTGGCAGCGGATGGCTTCGAGCACGGCGCTGTGTTCCACCAGGGCGGCGCTCCATGAGGCGGGATTCTCGAAATAGTCGCCGAGCCGCTCGAACAAGGGCCCGCTGCGCGCGTTCCAGTAGCCCCGCACCGTGTCCCGCAGCACTTCGTTGCCGCAGGCCTGCGCAACGGCGGTGTGGAACGCTTCGTCGCCCGCGCGTGGAATGGTGCCGGCGCCGGCTTCCTCGCGCATCTGGGACAAGGCGTCGGCGATGGCCGCGATCTGCGTCCGTCGCGCGTTGCGAGCGGCCAGGGCGGCGACCTCACCTTCGACCAGCTCCCGCGCCCGCATCAGTTCCAGCGGACCCCATTCACCGGGGTCGGTCTGCTGTGGCTTGCCTGCGGCCGCGCTGGAGACCGCGTCGGACGCCCTCACATAGATGCCGGAGCCGGTGCGCACGTCGATGATGCCTTCGACCTCCAGCGCGATCAATGCTTCGCGCACCGAGGGGCGGCTCACGCCCAGCTGCCTGGCCAGGTCGCGCTCGGCCGGCAGGCGGCTGCCGGGGCTGAATTCACCCGCCACAATGAGCGAGCGCAACTGCTCGGCGATCTGCCGGTACAGGCGTTGCGGTTCGACGGTTTGCAGCGGCATGGGCGGGACGACTTCGGGTTTTAAGGGTTAGCCAGAATTGGCCAAGCGGTCAGACCAATTAATATCGTGACAAAAGCCCGCAGCGGCATCGGGCAAAACCCTGAATCCGGATTGAACCGGCCTACCCGTGGAGAAGCCATGAGACTCGAAGGAAAAACCGCCCTCGTCACCGCCGCCGGCCAGGGCATCGGCCGCGCCACCGCCCTCGCGATGGCCGCCGAGGGGGCCCAGGTCTGGGCCACCGATCTCAATCCCAAGCTGCTGGGCGCTTATGCCGGTGTGGCGGGTGTGCGCGCCGTCCCGCTCGATGTGCTGGACAAGACGGCCATCGGCAAACTGGTGTCCACACTTCCGGCCGTCGACATCCTGTTCAATTGCGCAGGCTTCGTGCACAGCGGCACCGCCTTGCAGGCCACCGACGAGGAATGGAACTTCGCGCTGAACCTGAACGTTCGATCGCAGTTCTGGACCATCCAGGCGGTGCTGCCCCGGATGCTGGCGGCCGGACACGGCAGCATCATCAACATGGCCAGCGTCTGCGGCAGCATCAAGGGCTTGCCCAACCGCTTCATCTACGGCATGAGCAAGGCCGCCGTGATCGGTCTCACCAAGAGTGTGGCGGCCGACTTCGTGGCCGACGGGATCCGCTGCAATGCGCTGTGTCCCGGTACCGTCGACACGCCTTCGCTGCAGGACCGCATCAACGCCAACCCCGATCCGCAGGCCGCGCGCCAACAGTTCATCGCGCGCCAACCCATGGGCCGGCTCGCCCAGGCCCACGAGATCGCGCCCCTGGTGGTGTTCCTCGCCAGCGACGAGTCGGTGTTCGTGACCGGCCAGGCTTACGCGGTGGACGGAGGGATCACGATATGAACCAGCTCGATTTCAAGGGGCGCCATGCCGTTGTGACCGGGGGTGCCACCGGCCTGGGCTACGCGATTGCGGCGCGGCTGATCGCCTCGGGCGGCAGCGTCACCCTGTGGGACCGGGATGCCGCCGCGATGAAACGCGCCGCAGGGCTGCTGGGCAGCGCGGCCAGTGCCGTGGAGGTCGACGTCGCGCAGCACCCTTCGGTGCAGCAGGCGGTGATCGCCACCCGGCGTCTGAGCGCGCGCGTTGACGCTTTGGTCAACAGCGCGGGCATCACCGGGCCCAACACCAAGGTCTGGGACTACCCCGTGGATGCGTGGCAGCAGGTCGTGGACGTGAATCTGCACGGGCTGTTCTACTGTTGCCGGGAAATCGTGCCGCTGATGCGCGAGGCCGGTTATGGCCGGATCGTGAACATCGCCTCGGTTGCCGGCAAGGACGGCAATCCGAACGCCAGCGCCTACAGCGCCAGCAAGGCGGCCGTGATCGCACTGACGAAATCGCTGGGCAAGGAACTGGCCGACACGCCGATCCGGGTCAACTGCGTGACACCGGCGGCGGTGAAGACGGCGATCTTCGACCAGATGAGCGAGCAGCACATTCAGTTCATGCTCTCCAAGATTCCCATGGGGCGCTTCGGCACGCCCGAGGAAATCGCCGCGCTGGTGGGCTGGCTGTGCACCGAGGAGTGCTCGTTCTCGACCGGCGCCGTCTTCGACCTGTCGGGTGGGCGTTCGACGTATTAAGCTCGCACTTCAACACTGATTTTCAAGAAAAGGAAGACCGAATGAAGCTGGTTCGCTATGGCAACCCCGGCAAGGAAAAACCGGGCCTGATCGATCTCGATGGCCGACTGCGCGATTTGAGCGCGGTCGTGCCCGACATCGGACCTGCGCAACTGGGAAGCGTGGGCCTCGCGCGCATCCGCAAGGCCAACCCGGCCAAGCTGCCGCTGGTGCGAGGCACGCCGCGCTACGGATGCCCGGTGGCCCATGTGCCCAAGTTCATCGCGATCGGCCTGAACTACGCCGACCACGCGGCGGAATCGGGCCTGCCGATCCCGAAGGAGCCGGTGGTGTTCATGAAGGCCACCAGCTGCATCCAGGGGCCGAACGACCCGGTGATGCTGCCGCGCGGCTCGGTCAAGACCGACTGGGAAGTGGAACTGGGCGTGGTGATCGGCACCCGGGCCCGCTATGTTTCCAGGAAGGACGCGCTGGCCCACGTGGCCGGCTACTGCGTGATCAATGACGTGAGCGAGCGCGAGTTCCAGCTCGAGCGCGGGCCGCAGTGGGACAAGGGCAAGGGATGCGACACCTTCGGCCCCATCGGCCCCTGGCTGGTGACGACCGACGAGATCGAGAATGTGCAGCGGCTGGGGATCTGGCTGGAGGTGAACGGCCAGCGCATGCAGAACGGCAACACCCGCACCATGATCTTCGACATCGCCAAGCTGGTGAGCTATGTCAGCCAGTTCATGACCCTGCTGCCAGGCGATGTCATCACCACCGGCACGCCGCCCGGCGTGGGGCTGGGCATGAAGCCGCCCACCTACCTGAAGAAGGGCGACGTGGTGACACTGGGCATCGACGGCCTGGGTGAACAGCGGCAGCTGGTGGTGCCCTTCAAGGCCTGAAGGCCCGCCGCGAGATCATTGCTGGAGCGCTGTCGTGGCGCCTGCCGGCGCCACGGCCTCCGGCCACCACATCCTCTCCGGGCGATCGCGGTCCGCTGCGGGCCGCGCCGGTCCCGACCCGGTCTATCGACTGCGGTGAGTGGCCGCCTGGAACCCTTTGATCCAGCGCAAGAAATCAAATGCAATAAGTTGTTACTCTTACTTACCTGCTGATGAGTCGGTCCACGGCAGCAGGCAGTACGGGTTGCGATGGAGCAAGGTGAGTCGGAGGCTGCCGAGGCGACTGCGGGGTGGAAGTGGACCGCGGGCACACAATGATCATCGACCCATCGAAAGCGGCTGAGGATTCTTCGGATACCTGGAGTCCTGTAGCGCGTGAGGCCGCGGCGCGGCGCCAGGATGACCGGTTGTTGCGCCCTTCGATCTTCGGTCCGGATCTCACGCCATCCCAACAACCCCCAGCAGTGCCGACTGCGCAGCCAACCGCGGAGCCGGTGGCGGCGCTCAGACTGGCCGTCAAGGGGCTGAAGCCCATCGAGCGGCAACTGCTCGAAGGCCTGGTGAAAGTGTCGCAGCGGCGCACGCCCCGGCTCGAAATCCTCAGTGACGCGCAGGCACAGGAAGCCGACGTGGTGATGGTCGATGCCCGCGACGCGCAAGCCTTGGGGTGGGCCCGGCAGCGGCCCTGGCTGGCGCACCGGGCCGTGATCTGGATCGACGGCACCGAGGCGGCTCCCGGTCATACGCTGGTGCGCCGTCCGGTGCAATGGCCCATCCTTCCGATGTTGTTGGCGCGCGCCCTGGAATCCGGGCCGGGTACGGCCGTTTCCTCTGCTTCGGCCGCAGCGCCGGCCGCTGCGCCCGCCCGCCCCGCCGGGGGATCGGCGCATGTGCCCCAGATCCTGGTGGTCGACGACAGCCTGGCCGTGCGCGCCCACCTGCGGTCATTGCTCGAGCAGCGCGGTTACGCGGTCACCGATGCCGACAGCGTCGAGGTCGCGCTCCAGGGCCTCGCCAAGCGCACATTCGACTGCGTCCTGATGGACGTGTTGATGCCCGACATCGACGGCTACGAAGGCTGCCACCTGATCAAGGCCCGGTTGCGCGGCGCACAAGCCGTCCCGGTGGTCATGCTGACCAGCAAGGGCTCGCCATTCGACCGCATCCGCGGAAAAATGGCCGGCTGCGACGCCTACCTGACCAAACCGGTCGACCCTGAACATCTGGGCGAGGTGCTGGCGCAACAGGTCGGTGCCGCGCCGGCTCCCAGGCCAGCCAATGCCGCTGCCCCGCAAGCGCCGCAGCCGTCGCACCCCGGCCCTTTGGTCCGGCGTTTCGCCGGCACACGCCCGCTGTGACAGGCCGCGTGTCCACCATCGGGCATTTCGACCGCCTTCCGACAAGGAGAACCCCATGTTACGCAGAGTCCTGATCATCGATGACGCCCTGGCCGACCGCACCAACCTGGAGCGCATCGTCACCAGCGCAGGTCACACGGCGCTGCTGGCCGACTCCGGTGCCTCGGGCATCGAGCGGGCCAGGCGGGACAAACCCGACCTGATCCTGATGGACGTCAACATGCCGGAGATGGACGGGTTCGCGGCCACGCGCAAGCTCAAGGCCGACGACGCCACCAAGAACATCCCGGTCATCTTCGTGACCGGCAAGAACCAGAAGGCCGATATGGCCTGGGGCCAGATGCTGGGCGCCAAGGGCTACGTGACCAAGCCGTACAGCGCGGAGCAGATCCTCGCGCAACTCAACGCCTGAGCCCCCGGCCATGCCGTCCGGAACGACCTCCGACCGCGGCGCCGCACCTGTTGCCTTGCTTGCGCCCAGCGTGGCGCTGTCGCGCGGCTTCGACTTTTCGGCACCGGGGCAGGAGGCGTTCTCCGTGCACGTGGTCAGCGCCGCGGCCGGCGCCGGGCCGGCGTTGCTGCGCGAAGGTTTTCGCATCGGCGAGCTGCGGCTGATGATCCACTACGAGGACGGCAACGAACTCACGGACCTGCCGCCGGTGTACCGGCTGCCCAGGGCGCCCGGCTGGTTCCGCGGCATGGCCAATCTGCACGGCACCCTGGTACCGGTGTTCGATCCCGGCGAACTTTTCGGCGTGGCACACGACACCCAGGTCAAACCGATGCTCCTAGTGCTCGGCCACGGCGACGAGAAGGCCGGCCTGGTGATCGACGGCCTGCCGCTGAGGCTGCGATTCACGGCTGCCGACCGGATCGAGAACGCCGCAGTGCCCGCCGCACTGGCGAACTGCGTTGCCGATGCCTATTGGAGCGACGGCGTGGACTGGATGGATCTGCAGGTTGGCGCGCTGTTGCGCACCCTCGGCGAAGAACTGGCGGCCGCCGCCGCCTAGCGGAGCGCCACCGTCCGCATCGAAGAAATGAAATGACTGGAGCCCGGTGATGAAACTGAACCTGAAGATCCGAACGAAACTGGTGATCGCCTTCGGCATGGTGCTGGGGTTGACCGGTCTGTTCGCGGCGGTGGCGGCGTGGGAGATGAGCGAACTGAACACCCTGCAGCGGCAGACCCAGGGCAAGGTCGCGCTGATCGCCCGCGCCGACAACGCGTTGTGGGAACTGCGCTTCGGGCTGCCCCAGTACCTGCTGGTGCCCGATCCGGCCAGCCGGCGCCTGATCAACGAAGCCGGACCCGGCCAGCTGGCCATCGTCGACAACAACCTGAAGGCTTTCGCCGAGGTCGGCGGATTGACGCCCGCCGAGATGGAGGGACAGAAGCGGGTGGTCGAAGCCTTCGCCAGGTACAAGGAAAAGCGGCCGGTCTGGTTCGACATGGTCGACAAGGGAAGGCTGGATGAGGCGGCCCTCTTCCGCAGCCAGTACACCACGCCGATGGCCGCCGCGACCGTGAAGGCCATGGGCGACCTGCTCGAACTCACCTCCCGCACCGATACGATGCGGCGCGAGGCCCAGCAGAAGACCGGCGACCTGTTGCTGATGATCGCTGCTTTCGTGATGCTGGCGGTCACCGGCACCGCCGCCTACTTCCTGTACCGCGACGTCAACCGGCCGCTGGGCAAACTGCAGGAGGCGATCGACAAGGTCTCGGCTGGCGACTACGAGGCGCGCGCCCTGCTCCAGACCGACGACGAGCTGGGCGAGCTCGGCAAGAACTTCGACCGGCTCCTCGATGAGCGGATCGCCGCGCAGCTGAAGGCCGAAGAAGAGAACCTGCGCCTGAACAACTCGGTGATCTCGATCCTGCAGTCGGTGAACCAGTTGTCGCAGCGCGATCTGACCGTACGCGCCCCGGTGACCGAGGATGTGATGGGGACCGTGGCGGACTCCATCAACGCGCTGACCGAGGAGACTTCCAAGGTGCTGCAGGGCGTGAACACCATCGCCGCCCAGGTGGCCCAGGCCTCGGGCAAGGTGCAGGCGCAGGCGGCGCTGGTGTCCAAGACCGCCGAAGACGAGCGCAACAGCGTGACCGAAATGATCGAGTCGCTGACCGAAGCCACGCAGACCATGAACCGGATCTCGGCGCTGGCCGAGCAGTCCAACGTTTCGGCCGAACAGGCCACGCACGCCACCGAGACCGCGCTGGAGACCGTGAACGGCACCGTCAAGGGCATGGAATCGATTCGCGAAACGATCGCGGAGACGGAAAAGCGGATCAAGCGGCTGGGCGAACGTTCGCAGGAAATTTCCGGCATCGTGAACCTGATCAACACCATTTCCGAACGCACGCACGTGCTGGCGCTGAACGCGTCCATGCAGGCCGCCGTGGCCGGAGAGGCGGGCCGGGGCTTCGCTGTGGTGGCCGAGGAAGTGCAACGCCTCGCCGAGAGCTCGCGCAACGCGACGCAGCAGATCGCGACGCTCGTGAACAACATCCAGCTCGAGACCAACGAAACCATCAGCACGGTGAACCGGACCATCGGGCAGGTGGTGCAGGGATCCGAGCAGGCGCAGAAGGCCGGTGACCAGATGCGCCGCACCCAGGAAATCACCGGACAGCTGGTCGCGCAGGTCAAGCGCATTTCCGACGCGTCGGACCAGCAGAAAACGGTGTCGGCCAACCTGCTGGGATCGGTGCAGCGCATCGGCGAAAGCACGGCCCGCACGGCGCAGCAGATCGATGCGCAGAACGTGGACACGGCGTCGCTGCTGCAGTCGGCGCACCGGCTGGTGGAGTCTGTGAACGTGTTCAAGCTGCCGCTGGCCGGCGCCTGACCCCGCGCCGACTGCCTCCCCTCCAGGAACACGCCCGGTGAAACTCAACGACCTGATCGAAGCGCTGGCCGCCGAGGTCGACGTGGCCGGGCCCCGGCTGGCGCAGAGTCTGGACGAAATGGCCGTGCTCGATGCCGAGGACGCGGCTTTCATGGATGCGCTGGAGCACTACAGCGGCCAGGCCCAGCGCATGGGCGAGGCGGCGGAGATGGCCGGCTTTCCCGGCTTGCAGGTGGTCTGCAACCACGTGCTGGAAAACACGCTGGCCCTGCCGATGCTGGAGGCTGCCGAGCGCGGCGCGCTGATCGAGTTCCTGCGCGAGTGGCCGCCGTTGATGGTCTGGTACCTGCGCCACATCGCCGACCCGACCTCCGCAGCCGGCCTGGTCGACCACCTCGTCAAGGCACCCTATCCGCTCGAGGAAGAGCGGGCCCTGAAGGTGATGCACATGCTCGGCGCACTGCCGCAGCAGCTGCAGCCCGCCGGCGGCGCGGACCGCGAGGCCATGCGTGCGGTGCTGGCGATGCCTGAGGACGTGGCCCTGGTCATGCCCGATGACGTGGACCAGAAGCTGCTTGAAGGGTTCCTGCACGAGGCGCCGGACCAGGCGCGCTACCTGGTCGACCTCGCGCGCAACATGGTCAGTGGCCAGGGCGACAGTTCGGACCTGGTGGCCGCCAAACGGGTCGCGCATACGCTCAAGGGGTCGGGCGCCATCATCGGCCTGCGCGGGCTCGCCTCGCTGGGCCACCATTTCGAGGACATCCTCGAGCATTTCGAGCGGCAGGGCGGCCGTGTTGCCAAGCCGGCCGCCGACGCGCTGCTGGACGCCGCCTATTGCCTGGAGCAGATGGTGGGCTACGTCGCCGGCAGCGACGAGTATCCGCAACAGGCCCGGGCCGTGCTGCAGGACGTGCTCGACCTGGCCAACCGCATCGACCGCGGCGAATCCGTCGAGGTGCCGATGTCGCGCGCGGCAAGCGCCGAGCGCGACCCGCAGCAGCGAGCGCGCCCTGCGCAGCCCGCCGGCGCGGCCGCCGTGTCGCCGACTGCGGCACTGAGGGTCAGTGTGCGGCGGGTGGATGAATTGTTCCGCGTCTCCGGCGAGGTCTCGGTGCACACGGCGGCGATGGAAGCGCATATCAAGACCCTGACGGACCGGTCGCGCGAACTGCTCTCGCAAAACCTGCGGGTGCAAAAGCGCTTGTTCGAGCTGGAAACCCTGGTGGACGTGCCCCGGCTGGCACGGTTGCGCGCGCGCACCGACCGCACCGACGCGCAGACTTTCGATCCGCTGGAGATGGACCAGTACAGCGAGTTGCACAGCACCGCCCACGCCTTGATGGAAGAAGCGGCCGACGCCCGCGTGCTCGCAGGGCGGCTCGAAGACGAGATCGCCCAGCTTGGCAGCGTGCAGATGCGCCAGGAGCGCCTGGCCAAGGACCTGCAACACCTGGTGATCGGCACCCGCATGACGGCGGCCGGCACGCTCGAATCGCGTCTGCAGCGCAACGTTCGCGCGACCTGCCAGGCCACCGGCAAGCAGGCCGTGCTGGTGGTCAAGGGCGGCGAAACCCACATCGACGGGGACGTTCTCAACCGATTGACCGAGCCGCTGCTGCATCTGCTGCGCAATGCGGTCGACCACGGTCTGGAGTCGCCCGCCGAACGCATTGCCGCCGGCAAGGACGAGGTGGGGCACATCGAACTCGACTTCCTGCGCCAGGGCCAGCAGGTCGCTCTGCGCTGCCGCGACGACGGCCGCGGGCTGGACCTGCCCGCCATTCGGCGTACTGCCGTGGAGCGTGGCCTGATCCCCGACGATCAGCCGCTGGCCGACGACGAAATCGCCCGCCTGATCCTGCTGCCCGGATTCTCGACCTGCGATGCAGTCAGCGAAGTCTCCGGGCGCGGTATCGGCCTGGACGTGGTGCGCAACTGGGTGGCGGCGATGAGCGGCTCGGTCCGCGTCGAGACGCGCCTGGGCGCGGGCTGCACCATCGAATTGCGTTTTGCCGCCTCGCTGTCCACCATCCAGTCGCTGATCGTGGAGGTCAGCGGCCAGCGCTTCGCGCTGCCGTCGCTGAACATCGAGCAGGCCGTGGCACGCGGGGCCGGCCGGTTCGAATACGTCGGAGAACAGCTGGTCTATCGCTACGGCAAGCGGCTGCTGCCGGCGCTGCATCTGGCGCAGGCCACGGGCCTGCACTTTGACGCCGACAAGCCGCTCGACCAGTACGACGCCGTGATCGTCCACCTGGACGACAGGACGCACGGGCTGACCGTCGACCGCCTGATCGATTCGCGCGAATTGCTGGTCAAGAGTCCGGGCCGCTACGCGCGCCATGTGCCGGGCGTGGTCGGGCTGTCCATCCTGGGCGATGGCGCGGTCGCGGTGAACCTCGACCTGGGGCAGCTGCTGGCATTCCGGGGGCCGCGCCGCGCGTCGGACGACACCCCCGCGGCGGCGCCGGCGCTGCCGCAGAAAACCCTTCCCGGCGTGCTCATCGTGGACGACGCGCTGTCGGTGCGCAATACCCTGATGCAGCTGGTGCAGGACGCCGGTTTTCGGGCCGAGGCGGCCCGCGACGGCCTGGATGCCATCGACACCCTGCGCGTCTTCAGGCCGGACATCGTCCTGACGGACCTGGAGATGCCCAACATGAACGGAATCGAGCTGACCTCGCACATCCGCGGCCGCGACGACCTGAAAGGCCTGCCGGTGATCATGATCACTTCGCGCTCCCAGGAAAAGCATCGCCGGCTGGCGACCCAGGCGGGCGTCGACAGCTACATCACCAAGCCCTACAACGACGGCGATCTGCTGCAGACCATACGCCAGGCGCTGGCTGGATGAGGGCGCTGCCGCCGCCACGCTGAACGAAGTCAGGCGCCGCACATCAAGGAAACGAAATGGGCATCAACAGTTGGTTGGCACAGCTCACGGGAGATGACGATGCCGCGTTCGGCAGCCGGACCGGTCCGGGTTCGTCTCACCCTCACGAAGAGGAGGCCTCGGGGTTGAATTTCCGCACCGCGATCGAGGTGCACCAGCAATGGAAGATGCGGCTGCACGCCGTGATCGAAGCGAAATCCGAGGAAGAACTGGACCCGGACGCGGTATCGCGCGATGACCAGTGTGAACTGGGCCAGTGGATCCACGGAGTGGGCGGGCGCCAGTTCGCCGGCCAGCCGCAATTCGTCGATCTCACGAAGAAGCACGCCCAGTTCCACCTGTGCGCGGGCCGTGTCCTGTCGCTGGCGCAATCCGGGCAGCAGGCCCTGGCCGCGGCGCAGATGGCGCCGGGCGGTGAGTTCGCACGGGTGTCGCGGGAAATCGTCGGTGACCTCGCCGCGATGTTCATGCGCTTGAAGGAGGTCAAGGCGTGAAGCGGGACGTTGCCATTTCGAGCCTGATGCCCGATAGCCCGGCCCCGTTTCGCGAAGAATGGACCGATGATGAAACGTGAAACCATTGCACCGGGTCGGCCGGCTTGCGCCCGGCTGGGCGGCAGTTTCGTGCTGCTGCGCGCCGACAGCCTGCGGTTGCTGCTGCCCCAGCAGGACGTGGGTCCGGCCGAATACATCGAGCACGAGCCCCGTCCCACGGCGACACCCGGCCTGTTCGAATATGGCGCCGGCGATGGCTTGCGCCGCATCGTCGCCCTGTCCGATCGGATGCAGGCGCTCGGGAGTTTTCCGCAAGGGCGCTTCGTCGTGACCCAACTGGTGGCGGGCGAGGGTGAGCTGTCCTTTGCCTGGAACGAGGTGCGCGTGCTCATCGCTGCGGAACTCGAGCCGCATCCCTTGCCTCCCGCGATGCGTACGGCGGGCGCTCCCATCGATGCCTATGTCGAGCACGACGGCGAGGTCCTGCTGTGTTCAACCGCCGGGCAGGTGGTTGGCTACGCCACCGCGGCGGCGAACTGACATGGAACTTCAATCGCAATCACCGGCCGACGGACTCGAGTTGCAGCCGCCAGCAGCGCCGGAAGAGCCCCGCACTCCGGCCCGGTTGCTCGAATACAAACGCGGCGCTTTCGTGGCCTTTCCCGCGCACACTACCGTGGGCTTGATCGAATGCCCGACTGTTCTGACCGTGCCCGGCGCCCCGTATTACTGCCATGGAATGATCGCCTGGCAGGACCGCCGGATCCCGCTGCTGGACCTGAATACGCTGTTGCGTGCCTATCAGGAGGCGATCGAGCCGCCGATCGGCCATGTGCTGGTGCTGGCCTACCAGAGCGCGCCGGGCCAGCCTCTGGAATATGGTGCCGTGTGCGCACGTGCTCTGGTGCGCATGATCGAGGTGGCCGACAGCCAGCAGTGCGATCTGCCCGGCGACAGCGACCTGTGGCCATGGATTTCGCTTTCGTGCTTCGAACACGAAGGCCACGCAGTGCCAGTGCTGGACACCGCGCGCCTGTTCGGCGAGCCGCAGCCATGACGAGGAAATAGATGCACCGTTACACCTTTCACGACGGCGCCCGGTTGCTGATATCGCCGCCGGCGCTCCCGGACCTGACCGAGGACCAGGCACTGCGCATCGTGAAGTTCATGAAGCTGACCCTGGCCCGCCGGGGCGCGGTGCTGTTCCGTGCGGGCGGCCCCGGCAGCCATTTCATGGTGATGCTGCTCGATGGCGACGCAGTGGTCGAGGGACAACTGAGCGGTGTGAGCGAACCGCTGGTCCTGCGCAGCCTGGTGCCGGGCAGCCTGTTCGGCGAACTCGGTGCCATGGACAGCATTGGCCGGTTCGTCACCGTGCGAGCCACTTCCGACACCTGCCTGGCAACCCTGGATTACCCCGCGCTGAACAAGGTGACGGAGACCGACCCGGCGCTGGGCTGCGTCTTGTTGCGCGCGATCCTGGCCCACGTGACCCGGCGCCTGCGCAATGCCAATACCAAGATCGAAACGCTCAACGAGATCAACCAGACGCTGCGCCAGGAATGGCAGGCCGAAATAAGCAACGACCGGGCCACCATCGCCCGGTTGAATGTGCTCATGAAGCTCGAGCAGAAGATCGGCATGCTGCCCGCATCGAAGGACAAGGTGGATTCGCTGAGCCCCGCCACGCGCGAACCCGGCCTCCCGCTCGCGCGCAAGGCCGGGAATACGACTGCGCGCGCCGGGCTCAAGTAAGCGCGGCTCGCAGCGCCGCCCCGCCTTCGTTCGAGCCCGGATCCCGGCGGGAACGGCCACGCCCTAGGCATGCCCCCCTAAACCGGCCCCCTCTTGGCGCGGAACCCGGCTTTCATGCAAAATAGCACGATCGTTCGTTTATTTTGCGTGAAGCCCATGCCCCTGTCTGAAGTGCCTGCCAAGCCCCAGCGTCCCGCCCGCGGGGGGCGTGCCCTGCAAAAGGGACAGCAAACCAAGGCGGCGATTGTCGAAGCCGCCCTCGGGCTGGCCACGCAGATCGGCCTGGAAGGTCTGTCGATCGGGGCCCTGGCCGAAGTCACGCAGATGAGCAAGTCGGGGGTGTTCGCGCATTTCGGATCGCGCGAGGAACTCCAGATCTCGGTCATCCGCGAATACCACAGGCGGTTCGAGGAAGAGGTCTTCTATCCGGCCCTGCATGAGCCGCGCGGCCTGCCCCGGCTGCGCGCCATGTTCAGGAACTGGATGAACCGCACCTCCGTCGAGATCGATTCGGGCTGCATCTACATCAGCGGGGCCGTCGAGTTCGACGATCGCCCCGGGCCGGTGCGCGATGCACTGGTGGGCTCGGTGAAATCGTGGCTGAGCGCGATGAACCGGGCCGTGGTCCAGGCCAAGGAGGAGGGCCACCTGCGCGCCGACATCGACGAGCAGCAACTGGCTTTCGAGATCCACGGCCTGATCCTGGCCCTGCACTACGAGGCCCGGTTCCTCGACAACCCGGGCTCGGTAGCGCGCGCCCATGCCGGCTTCGACAACATCCTCAAGCTGTACGGAGCCCAGGACCAGCCGCCGGCCCGCTTGCCCCAACTCACCCGAATCGCCAAATCCACCAGGATCTGAAGGAGTTCCATATGCCCACCTACACCCCGCCCCTGCGCGACATGCAATTCGTGATGCACGAGGTGTTGAAAGTCACCGACGAATTCAAGGCGATGCCCAAGTACGCCGAGGCCGACGCCGACACCATCAACGCGGTGCTGGAGGAGGCCGGCAAGTTCGCGGTCGAAGTGACGTTTCCGCTGAACATGACCGGTGACGTGGAGGGCTGCAAGCTCGACGCGGCCACCCATGCAGTCACGACACCCACTGGGTTCAAGGAGGCCTATGCCCGGTATGTCGAGGCCGGCTGGCCCGCACTGAGCGCCGACCCCGAGTGGGGCGGCCAGGGCCTGCCGCTGGTGGTGAGCCAGTGCTTCAACGAAATGCTCAACAGCGCCAACCAGGCCTGGACCATGTACCCGGGATTGACGCACGGCGCCTATGCGGCCCTGAGCACCCACGGCACCGGCCAGCAGAAGCAGACCTACCTGCCCAAGATGACCAGCGGCGAGTGGACCGGCACCATGTGCCTGACCGAAGCCCATTGCGGCACCGACCTCGGCCTGATGCGCACCAAGGCCGAGCCCCAGCCCGATGGCAGCTACCGCATCACCGGCAACAAGATCTTTATCAGCGCCGGCGAACACGACATGGCGCAGAACATCATCCACCTGGTGCTGGCCCGGCTGCCGGACGCGCCCGCGGGAATCAAGGGCGTCAGCCTGTTCATCATCCCGAAGTTCCTGCCGAACAAGGACGGCGGTGTCGGTGAGCGCAACGCCATTTTCTGCGGCGGCCTCGAGCACAAGATGGGCATCCATGGCAACTCCACGGCCCAGATCGTCATCGACGGCGCGCAGGGCTGGATGGTCGGGCAGCCCAACAAGGGCATGCAGGCGATGTTCGTGATGATGAACGCCGCGCGGCTGGGGGTGGGCAACCAGTCGCTCGGCCTGACCGAGGTGGCTTACCAGAACGCGCTGGCTTACGCCAAGGACCGTATCCAGATGCGGTCGCTGACGGGCCCCAAGGCCAAGGACAAGCCGGCCGACCCGATCATCGTGCACCCGGACGTGCGCAAGATGCTGCTCACGGCCAAAGCTTACGCGGAAGGTGGCCGCGCCCTGCTGATCTTCTGCTCGGTGCTGCTGGACAAGGTCCACAACCATCCGGACGAGAAGGTGCGCAAGGACAGCGACGAAATGCTGTCGCTGCTGACGCCCATCGTGAAAGCCTTCACGACCGACAACGGCCATATCGCGACCAATGCCTGCATGCAGGTGTTCGGCGGCCATGGCTACATCCATGAGTGGGGCATGGAGCAGTTCGCGCGCGACAACCGCATCAACATGATCTACGAAGGCACCAACACCATCCAGTCGCTGGACCTGCTGGGCCGCAAGGTGCTGGGCAACAACGGCGCCACGCTCAGGAAGTTCGGCAAGCTGGTGGCGCAACTGGTGGAAGAAGAGGGCGTCAACGAAAAGATGGCCGAGTTCATCAACCCGATCGCCTTGCTGGGCGACCAGATGACCAAGTTCACCACCGAGATCGGCTTCAAGGGCTTCCAGAATCCGGACGAGGTGGGCGCCGCCGCGGTGGATTACCTGCGCGTGGCCGGCCATCTGGTGCATGGTTACTTCTGGGCGCGGATGGCGCAGGTTGCGCTGCGGGAAATTGCGGCTGCCGAGGCCGAAAAACGCCCCGTCGATCCGTTCTATCCCGCCAAGCTGCAGACCGCGCGTTTCTACTTCGCCAAACTGTTCCCGGAAACGGCCTCGCTGATGCTGACGGCGCGCTCGGGCAGCAAGGCCCTGATGGACACCGACCTGGCGTTGGCTTGAAGCGGGGACGCTACATGTACCAGGATCATGAACAACGCGTCGCGGCCCAGCCCGGCGTCAACGAAAGGCCGACCGCCATGAACCGCTTCCAGGTGAAGAAAGTCGCCGTGCTCGGCGCCGGGGTGATGGGCGCGCAGATCGCCGCCCACCTGGTCAACGTCAAGGTGCCGGTGGTGCTGTTCGACCTGCCGGCGAGGGAAGGGCCGAAGAACGCAATAGTGACCAAAGCCGTCGAAGGGCTCAAGAAGCTCAAACCGTCGCCGCTGGGCGTGAAGGAAGACGCCGTCCTCATCCAGCAGGCCAACTACGAAGAGCACCTGGAGCAGCTGCGCGATTGCGACCTGATCATCGAGGCCATCGCCGAGCGCATGGACTGGAAGCTGGACCTGTACCGCAAGATCGCGCCCTTCGTCGCGCCGCATGCGATCGTCGCTTCCAACACGTCGGGCTTGTCGATCACCAAGCTCAGCGAAGCCTTGCCCGAGGAAATGAAGCCGCGCTTTTGCGGCATTCACTTCTTCAACCCGCCGCGCTACATGTACCTGGTCGAGCTGATCAACACCCCGACCACCGACGCCCACATCCTGGACGACCTGGAGACCTTCGTCACCAGCGGGCTCGGCAAGGGCGTGGTGCGCGCCAAGGACACGCCCAATTTCATCGCCAACCGCGTCGGCATCGCCGGCATGCTGGCGACCATGCGCGAGGTCGAGAAGTTCGGCCTCACCTACGACGTGGTCGACGACCTGACCGGCAAGAAGATGGGCCGCGCCAGCTCCGGCACTTTCCGCACTGCCGACATCGTGGGCCTGGACACCATGGCCCATGTGATCAAGACGCTGCAGGACACGCTGAGCCCGCAGACCGATCCGTTCTATGAGAGCTTCGGCACGCCCGCGGTGCTCAAGGCGCTGCTGGAAAAGGGCAACCTGGGCCAGAAGACCAAGGCCGGTTTCTACAAACGCGCGGGCCGCGACGTGCTGCGATTCGAGCTTGAAAGCGGTGAGTACGTTCCGGGCGGCGCCAAGGCCGATGACGTCTATGGCCGGATGCTGAAGAAGCCGCCGGCGCAACGGCTGGGGCTGCTGCGCAATGCGCAAGGCGCGCAGGGCCAGTTCCTGTGGGCGATCCTGCGCAACAGCTTCCATTACGCGGCCGTGCACCTGGCGACGATCGCCGAAACCGCGCGCGACGTGGACTTCGCGCTGCGCTGGGGCTTCGGCATGAAGCAGGGCCCGTTCGAGCTGTGGCAGGAGGCCGGCTGGCTGCAGGTGGCGAAATGGGTCCAGGAGGACATTGACGCCGGCAAGGCGTTGTCCAAGACGCCCTTGCCCGAATGGGTGTTCAAGGGGCCGGTGGCGCAGGCCGGCGGCGTGCACACGCCCGAAGGCTCGTGGAACCCGACCACGGGGAAGTTCGAGGCGCGCCGCATGCTGCCGGTGTACTCGCGCCAGCATTTCCCGGAGTCGGTATTGGGCAGCGATGCGCCCACTTTCCAGACCGTAGGCACCACGCTGCACGAGGACGCCGCCGTCCGGCTGTGGACGCTGGACGATGAAGTGATCATCGCCAGCATCAAGACCAAGATGCACGCCATCAGCCCCGAGGTCTGCGAAGGCCTGGCGATGGCGGTGGACCTGGCGGAAAAGCAATACCAGGGGTTGGTGATCTGGTCGGGCGACGATCCTTTCAGTGTCGGCGCCGACCTGCAGGGCTTGATGCCGGCGTTCATCGCGGTGGGCGTGAGTGCCATCGACGACGCCGAGCAGTTCATGCAGCAAACCATGCTGCGGCTGCGTTACGCCAACGTGCCCGTGATCGCGGCGATTCGCGGGATGGCGCTGGGCGGCGGCTGCGAAGTCGCGCTGCACTCGGCGCGTCGGGTGGTTGCGATGGAAAGCTACATCGGATTGGTGGAAGTGGGTGTGGGACTGGTGCCCGGCGGCGGCGGCCTGACCTATATCGCGCGCCGTGCCGCCGAAGCCCAGGCGCGGACCACGCACAAGGACATCCTGCCGTTCCTGACCGAGGGCTTCACCGCCGCGGCGATGGCCAAGGTGGGCACCAGTGCGCTGGAGTCGCGCCAGCTCGGCTACCTGCTGGATAGCGACCTCGTCGTGCCCAACAAGGACGAGCTGCTGTTCGTCGCACTGAACGAGGCCAAGGCGATGTTCACCGCCGGCTACCGAGCGCCCCTCAGGCGCCAGTTCGCCGTGGCCGGCCGCAGCGGCAAGGCAACGATACAGGGACAGCTGGTCAACATGCGCGACGGCGGCTTCGCCAGCCAGCACGATTTCCATATCGCGTCGCTGATCGCTAATGTGGTGACCGGTGGCGACGTCGATGCCGGCACCCTGGTGACGGAGGAATACCTCATGGCGCTGGAGCGCCGGGCGTTCTGCGAGCTGGTGCAGCATCCCAAGACGCAGGAGCGGATCCTGGGGATGTTGTCGACGGGCAAGCCTGTGCGCAACTGAACTGCCATTTGCCTTCCCCCTTTGGGGGAAGGTTGGGATGGGGGCACGCCATGCAACAACAGTCAACACCGACCGCACAACGCAACGCTCGCAGCCTGCGCCGCGAGATGACTGACTCCGAGCGCAAGCTCTGGTCGCGGCTGCGTGGCGAACAGCTCGGCGTCAAATTCCGCCGCCAGCATCCGCTCGGAAACTACATCGCTGACTTTGCGTGCCTTGACCCGAAGCTCGTAGTCGAGTTGGATGGGTCGCAACACGCGGATCAAGAAGAATACGACGCTCGACGCGATGCGTTTCTGCAGGCGCAAGGATTCGCTCTGCTGCGGTTCGCTTCGAATGAGCCATACAGCAACATGGATGGCACGCTCACTGTTATTCACGAGCGCCTCAAGACGTTGGCGGGCGCTGCCCCCAACCCGGCCTTCCCCCAGCGGGGGAAGGAGAGGGACACCCTACAAGCCGAAGGAAAGACATCATGACCAAGCAAGTCCAGGAAGCCTACATCGTTGCCGCCACGCGCACGCCGATCGGTCGCTCGCACAGGGGGTACTTCCGCAACACGCGGCCCGACGATCTGCTGGCCACGGCCTTGCGCGCGGCGCTGGCCCAGGTACCGGGGCTCGACCCGCAGGCCATCGAAGACGTGATCTGCGGCTGCGCGATTCCGGAAGCGCAGCAGGGGTTGAATGTGGCGCGGATCGGCGCCGTGCTGGCCGGCCTGCCCAAGAGCGTGGGGGGCATCACCGTGAACCGCTTTTGCGCCTCGGGCCTGTCGGCCGTGCAGATGGCGGCGGACCGCATCCGCGTCGGCGAGGCCGACGTGATGATCGCGGCAGGCACCGAGAGCATGAGCATGGTGCCGATGATGGGCAATGCACCCTCGCTGTCGCCCACCATCTTCACCCATCCCGACGACATCGAAAGCTATGGCATCGCCTACGGCATGGGCCTGACGGCGGAGAAGGTGGCCCGGCAATGGAAGGTGGGCCGCGATGCCCAGGACGAATTTGCGTACCGCTCGCACATGAAGGCACTCGCGGCCATGAAAGCGGGCGAGTTCAGCGACGAGATCACGCCGGTCGAAGTGGCCGAGCGCGCGGTCGACCTGGATGCCGCCGAAGTCACGGTGACCAAGCGGACCGTCAATCTCGACGAAGGCGCACGGCCGGACACCACCGTGGAAGGCCTGGGCAAGCTCAGGACCGTCTTCGCGGCCCGCGGTTCGGTGACGGCCGGCAACAGCTCGCAGACTTCCGACGGCGCCGGCGCACTGATCCTGGCCAGTGAGGCTGCGGTGAAGCGCTTCGGCCTGAAGCCGCTGGCGCGCTTCGTCAGCTTCGCCAGCCGCGGCGTGCCGCCGCACCTCATGGGCATCGGCCCGATCGAAGCCATCCCGGCCGCGCTGCGCAATGCCGGCCTGAAGCAGGACGACCTGGACTGGATCGAGCTGAACGAGGCATTCGCCGCGCAATCACTCGCGGTCATCAACACGCTGGGCCTGGACCCGGCCAAGGTGAATCCGATGGGCGGCGCCATCGCCCTCGGGCATCCGCTGGGCGCGACCGGCGCGATCCGCTCAGCCACGGTGGTGCATGCCCTGCGGCGCAAGAACCTGAAGTACGGCATGGTCACCATGTGCGTGGGCATGGGGCAGGGCGCCGCGGGAATTTTCGAGCGGGTCTGAAGACGCGGCGCAGGCGGTCGCAGAGCCGCCGCTCAGCAAAGGAGACGAACATCAAGCCCGATACCCTGGTGACGACCGACGGCGCGCAGCTCGCGTTGCGCGTCTATGAGCCCGACCGCCCTGACCGCGGCAGCGTGGTGATCGGCGGCGCGATGGGGGTGCGGCAGGACTTTTACGCGCCGTTCGCTCAGTGGCTGTCCGGCCAGGGCTGGCGTGTCACCACCTTCGACTATCGCGGCAGCGGTGAGTCCGCCCCCAAGGGCAGGTCCCTGCGCGGCTTCGAGGCCGATCTGTTCGACTGGGCGCGTGATTATGAAGAGGTCATCGACAGTGCTCATACTGCGCTGCCCCAGTGCCCGCTCTACCTGATTGGCCACAGCCTGGGCGCGCAACTGCCCGGTCTGCTGGACAACCAGCACAAGGTCAGCGGCATGCTCAGCGTCGCCGCGGGCAGCGGTTACTGGCGTGACAACGCACCCCGGCTCAAGCGGGTGGTGCTCTACTTCTGGTATGTGCTGGTACCCTTGGCAACGGGGCTTTGCGGCTATTTCCCCGGCCGCCGGCTGGGCAAAGTGGGCGACCTGCCGGCCGGCGTGGTGATGCAGTGGCGCAGATGGTGCCTCAACCCCCGCTACAGCGTCGGTGCCGAGGGGGAGAATGTGCGGCGGCGCTATGCCAATGCGCGCTTCCCGGTGCACGCGCTTTCGATCGTCGACGACGAGATGATGACCTTGCGCGGGACGTACACGCTGCTGGGCCTCTATGAAAATGCGCCGAGCCAGGTCGGGCGCATCGGGCCGCTGGAACTGGGCGTGCCCAGGTTGGGACACTTCGGGCCTTTCCGCCGCGAACGCGAGGCCGACCTGTGGCCGCGCATGGGCCAATGGCTGGGCGCGCTGGCGTCCACGAAGACTACATGAGCCTGCATCCTTTCGATACCGCCATTGCCCTCACCAGCGAGGGCGACGACCTGTGGCAAGGCCACACCAGCGCGGCGTACGCCAACATGGTCGGCCCGTTCGGCGGCATCACCGCCGCGCAGGCGCTCAATGCGGTGCTGGGCCATCCGCGGCGGCAGGGTGAGCCGGTCGCCTTCACCGTCAACTTCGCGGCCGCGCTGGCGGACGGACCCTTCCGGGTCCAGGCACGGCCGGCGCGGACCAACCGTTCGACCCAGCACTGGATCGCGGAAATGCGGCAGGGCGAGCACACCGTTGCGACGGCGACGGCTGTCACCGCCTTGCGACGCGACACCTGGAGCGCGACCGAGGTGGCGCTGCCCGAGGTGCCGGCGCCGCAGGAGGTGCCGGCACCCACGCGCAGCGGCCGGGTCGAGTGGACGAAGCGCTATGACATGCGGTTCATCCATGGCGGCTTTCCGCCGGCCTGGGATGGTGCCCACGGCGACAGCAGCCGCACCCAGCTGTGGATGCGCGACAACCCGCCCCGGCCGCTGGATTTCGCCTCGCTGACGGCGCTGGCCGACGTGTTCTTCCCGCGCATCTGGCGCCGCCGCGCCACGCTGACTCCGATCGGCACCGTGTCGATGACCATCTACTTCCACGCCGGCCAGGCACAACTGCGGCGCACCGGCACGGGTTACCTGCTGGGTCAGGCCCAGGCCCAGGCCTTTCGCGACGGATACTTCGACCAGACGGCCCAGCTGTGGAACGAAGCCGGAGAATTGCTGGTGACGACGCACCAGATCGTCTACTTCAAGGAATGAAGTAATGCCCCCACGCTCCGCTGTCGCATTGATCGTCGGCGCCGGTGATGCCACCGGCGGCGCCATCGCCAGGCGTTTCGCGCGGGGCGGCTACGTGGTCTGCGCGACGCGGCGCAGCCGCGACAGGCTCCAGCCCTTGCTGGATCGCATCCAGGCCGAAGGCGGCACGGCCCACGGCTTCGGCTCGGATGCGCGCCAGGAAGAAGAAGTCGTTGCACTGGTCGAGCAGATCGAAAGCACGGTAGGCCCGATCGAAGTGCTGGTGTTCAACATCGGTGCCAACGCGCCCAGCAGCATCCTCCAGGAAACGGCGCGGCGCTATTTCAAGATCTGGGAGATGGCCTGCCTGGGCGGTTTCCTGAACGGCCGCGAAGTGGCGCGGCGGATGGTGGCGCGTGAGGGCGAAGGGCACAAGGGGACCATTCTGTTCACCGGTGCCACTGCTTCACTGCGCGGATCGGCGAACTTCACCGCCTTCGCGGGCGCCAAGCACGCCTTGCGGGCGCTGGCCCAGAGCATGGCGCGCGAACTCGGCCCGCGCGGCATCCATGTGGCCCATGTGATCGTCGACGGCGCGATCGACACCGCGTTCATCCGCGAGAATTTCCCGGAGCGCTATGTCCTCAAGGAGCGCGACGGCATCCTCAACCCCGATCACATTGCCGACAACTACTGGATGCTGCACCGCCAGCCGCGCGACGCCTGGACCCACGAGCTGGACCTGCGGCCCTGGATCGAGAAATTCTGATAACTTTGCGGGACAGATCAAATTGTTGGTTCTTGTGGGACAGATCAAGAATTGCGGAGCAATTTTGCTCTGTCCTCAACATATCAGAGGCAATTTGCTCTGTCCTCAACATTCCAGAGGGACCCGCCACGATGACCAAGACCGTTGAGTTCTACTTCGACGTCGGCAGCCCAGCCGCCTATCTGGCTTTCAAGCGGCTGCCGGGAATCTGCGAGGCGGCCCGCGCCAAGGTGGACTTCAAGCCCATGCTGCTCGGCGGCGTGTTCCAGGCCACCGGCAACCAGTCGCCGATGGCCGTTCCGGCCAAGGGTCGCTATGTGATGAACGACTTCGAGCGTTTCGCTCGCCGCCATGGCATCGAGTTCCGGCATAACCCGTTCTTTCCGATCAACACGCTCACCCTGATGCGCGGCGCTGCAGGCCTGCAGCTGCGCGATCCGGTTCGGCTGCTGCCTTATGTGGATGCCGTGTACCGCGCCATCTGGGCCGAAGGCAAGGACATGAACGACCCCGCCGTGGTGGCCGCCGTGCTGCAAGGCGCCGGCTTCGATCCCACGGCCCTGCTGGCGCTGGCCAGCGAGCCCGAGGTCAAGGAGCGGCTGAAAGCCGTGACGCAGGAGGCGGTGGCACGCGGTGTGTTCGGCGCACCGACGTTCTTTGTCGACGGCCATATGTACTGGGGCCAGGACCGGCTCGATTTTGTCCAGGAAGCATTGGAAGCACAGCCATGAGCAATGAAATCCTCATCCACGCCGAGCGCGGCGTGATGACCATCACCCTGAACCGGCTCGACCGCAAGAACTCCATCACGTTGGCCATGTATAGCGCCATGGCCGATGCGATGGCCGCGGCCGACGCCGACCCCGCCATCCGGGTGGTGGTGGTGCAGGGCCACGAGACGGTGTTCAGCGCCGGCAACGACATCGGCGATTTTCTCAACCGGCCCCCAGGGGGAATGGACTCGCCGGCGTTCCGCTTCCTGCGCGGCCTGCCGGCATTTTCCAAGCCGCTGCTGGCCGCGGTCTGCGGCCCGGCAGTCGGCATCGGCACCACCATGCTGTTCCATTGCGACCTGGTCTATGCCGGGGACAACGCTGCCTTCTCGATGCCCTTCGTGAATCTGGGCCTGTGCCCAGAAGCCGCTTCCAGCCTGCTGGTGCCCCAGATGCTGGGTTACCACCGGGCCGCCGAAGCGCTCCTGCTGGGCGAGCCCTTCATGGCCGAAGCGGCGCTCGAAGTGGGCCTGGTCAATCGCGTGGTCCCGCCCACAGAGGCCAACGCCGTGGCCCAGGCCATCGCGCACAAGCTGGCGGCCAAGCCGATCGCCGCATTGGTGGCAACCAAGCGCCTGATGAAACAGGGCCAGCAGCAACGGGTGCTGCAGCAGATGGCCGATGAGGGTACGGTCTTTTCGCGGCTGCTGGTCGAGCCGGCCGCCAGGGAAGCCTTCAACGCCTTCATGGAAAAACGCAAACCCGACTTCTCGAAACTTCAAGGAGGCACGACATGACGCTCAAGGGCAAGACTCTCTTCATCACCGGTGCCTCGCGCGGCATCGGCCTGGCCATCGGCAAACGGGCCGCAGCGGACGGCGCCAATGTGGTGATCGCGGCCAAGACCACCGACCCCAACCCCAAGCTGCCCGGCACCATCTACAGCGCGGCCGAGGAGATCAAGGCGGCCGGCGGCCAGGCCTTGCCACTGGCGGTGGACATCCGCGACGAAGAGGCCGTGCTCGCGGCCGTGGCCAAGGCGGTGGCGGCTTTCGGCGGCATCGACATCCTGGTCAACAACGCCAGCGCGATCAGCATGACCGACACCGAGCACACCCGGATGAAGCGCTACGACCTGATGAACGGCATCAACGCGCGCGGCACCTACCTGTGCACCCAGGCCTGCCTGCAGGAACTGAAGAAGTCGGCTGCCGCGGGCCGCAATCCGCATGTGCTCAACATGTCGCCGCCCCTGTCCATGAAGCAGCACTGGTTCGCGCCGTACACGGCCTACACCATGGCCAAGTACGGCATGAGCATGTGCACGCTGGGCCATTCGGGCGAATTCAGGAAGTACGGCATCGCCGTCAACAGCCTGTGGCCGCGCACGGCGATCGCCACCGCGGCGCTGCAGATGATTCCCGGCGTGGACGTGGGAATGTGCCGCAAGCCCGAGATTCTTGCCGACGCCGCGTACTTCATCCTGACCAGCCCGAGCGGCAACAGCGGCAATTTCTTCATCGACGACGAACTGCTGGCCGCCCATGGCGTGACCGACCTGGACAAGTACTCGGTGAAGCCCGGCACGAAACACTTCATTCCGGATTTCTTTGTAGACTGAGCGCTTTTCGCACTTGCGGGGAGCGGGTTCTTCCTGCTGGACTGCGTCACGTGCGACGAGGACGTCGCCGTTGCCCGCGAATGCCCCGCCGCCGGATGGGCTACGGTGGAGGTGTGCGCGGCAGAGCCCTGCTGCACCCAGGGTTTTCTCCAGGCGCTACGTTGTCGATTCGGCGTCGTTTGCTTCGTCGTGTGTTCAGAAGCGCGGTTGTTCCTCGCTTCCTCAACTCAACACCAAGGAGAGACATCATGCGATTCATGATCATCGTCAAGGCCACGGCCGACTCCGAAGCCAGCAAGTTTCCGGACGACAGCGAGAAGATGTTCGAAGCCATGGCCCAGTATCACGAGCAGCTCGCCAAGGCGGGCGTGCTGCTCGACGCTTCGGGCCTGCAGCCCAGCAGCAAGGGCTGGCGCATCCGCTACGAGGGTGACCGGCGAACGGTGGTGGACGGGCCCTTCACCGAAAGCAAGGAACTCATCGCCGGCTACACCATGATCCAGGTCCGAAGCCGCGCCGAGGCGCTGGAATGGTCGCGCCGCTTTCCGAACCCGGTGGGCCGGAACAAGCCCGCCGAGATCGAAGTGCGGCAGCTCTACGAGATGGATGATTTCAAGGACCTGGTGGACCCGACGACCGCGGATCGCTTCAAGGAAATCGGCATGAAGTGAACCGGGGTGCTGCCATGTCAGTGAACATCGATGGCGCAAAGCCCCACCGCAAGGCTGAGGAGGCGCTGGAGTGCAGTCGGCGACGCACCAGGCGATAGCCACGGTATGGCGCCTGGAGTGCGCGAAGATCGTGGCGGCCGTAGCGCGCCTCGTGCGCGACGTCGGCCTCGCCGAAGAACTGGCGCAGGACGCGCTGGTGGCGGCGCTGGAACATTGGCCCGCCTCGGGCGTGCCCGACAACCCGGGTGCATGGCTGATGACCACCGCGAAGAATCGGGCGCTGGACCGGTTGCGGCGCGACAAGGTCCTGCAAGCCAAGCTGGAGCAGATCGGCCACGACCTCGATGCACAGGAGGCGCTCATAGCTCCTGATTTTGTCGACTCCCTCGATGAGGCGCGGGCCGACGCGATCGGCGACGACCTGCTGCGGGTGATCTTCACGGCCTGCCATCCGGTGCTGCCGACCGACTCGCGTGTGGCCCTCACGCTGAAGCTGCTGGCCGGGCTCACGACGCACGAGATTGCCCGTGCCTACCTGGTGCCCGAACCCACGATCGCGCAACGCATCGTTCGCGCCAAGCGCACCCTGAGCGAGGCGCGCGTTCCGTTCGAGCTGCCGCGCGGCGACGCGCTGGGCGAGCGGCTGGCCTCGGTGCTGGAGGTGGTGTACCTGGTCTTCAATGAAGGCTACACCACCACCGCGGGCGCGGACTGGATGCGTCCCGCGCTCTGCGATGAGGCGCTGCGCCTGGGGCGGATGCTGGCCGGACTGGCGCCGGGCGCGCCCGAGGTCCATGGACTGGTGGCGCTGATGGAACTGCAGGCCTCGCGCGCCAAGGCCCGCGAGGACACGGCGGGACGCCCGGTGTTGTTGCTGGAGCAGGACCGCGCGCGCTGGGACCGGCTGCTGATCCGGCGCGGCCTCGCCGCACTCGACCGCGCGCAAGTGCTGGGCGGTGCTCGCGGCCGCTACGCGCTGCAGGCCGCCATCGCCGCCTGCCATGCCCGAGCCAACACGGCGCAAGAAACCGATTGGCATCGCATCTGCGCGCTCTATGACCAGCTGGCGCAGGTCGCGCCGTCGCCCGTGGTGGAACTCAATCGCGCGGTGGCCGTGGGCATGGCCGCAGGCCCGGCGGCGGGTCTGGAACTCGTCGACGCTCTGGCCGGCGACAGGGCGCTGCGCAATTACCAGTGGCTGCCCAGTGTGCGCGGCGACCTGCTCGCCCGGCTCGGTCGCACCGAAGAAGCCTGTGCCGAGTTCGGGCGCGCCGCGGCGCTGGCCGGGAACATGCGCGAACGCGAGCTGTTGCTGGAGCGGGTCCAGGCGCTGCGGCGCCGATGACAGTCCGTGTGCCGAGGTCATTGCGATTGCGGTAGGGTGCGTTCTTCACCTCAAGCCGGAGCCAGCCCGTGAACACCGATGACATTTCGATCCGCCAACGCAAGGACAAGCAACGCTACGAGCTCGAAGTCGGCGGCGCCCTGGCCGCCTTTGCCGACTACCGTCCCGGGACGGACCATGCGGATTTCGTGCACACCGAAGTGCTGCCCCAGTTCGAGGGGAAGGGCCTGGGCTCGAAGCTGGCGCGATACGCGCTGGACGACACCCGGCGCCAGAGCCTGAAAGTGGTGGCCACCTGCCCGTTCATCGCCAAATTCATCCAGGGCCACCCGCAGTACCAGGATCTCCTCGTGGGGCAAAATCCGGGCTAGGAGCCTCCCTTCATGAATGCCGTATTGCAGCCCGCCCTGACGCCCCCGCCTTTCCAGGCCATCGCCGACCTGATGCGCCAGCACGCGGCCGCGCGGCCCGGCCAGCGGGCGCTGATACAGGGTGAGCGCAGTGTGACCTGGGGCCAGCTCGACGCCATGGTCGACCGGGTGGCGGCTTCGTTGCAGCGCGATGGCGTCGTGCCGCGGCAGCGCATCGCGATCTGCTCGGCCAACTCGCTGGAATACGCGGCCGTGTTTCTGGGTGCGTTGCGCGCCGGCGTTGCGGTGGCGCCATTGCCCGCCGGGTCGCTGCCGGCGCAGCTGGCGACGATGGTGGCCGACAGTGGCGCCGCGCATCTGTTCGTTGATGCCGCAGCGCCCGCTTTCGATACACCGGCCCGGCGCATCTTCCTGGACGGCAGCGGCGATCCGGCGCTGAAGGATTGGCTGGCCCCTGCGGGATCGCGTCCGCGCCCGGTCACGGTGCAGCCCGACTGGCCGTTCAACATCATCTATTCCTCCGGCACCACCGGCACGCCCAAGGGGATCGTGCAGCCGCACGGCATGCGCTGGGCGCACGTGGCGCGGGCCGAGAACTACGGCTACGGCCCCGACGCGGTCACGCTGATCGCCACCTCGCTGTGCTCCAACACCACGCTGGTGTGCTTCTTCCCCACCATCGCCAAGGGCGGCTGCGTGGTGCTGGCACCGCCGAAATTCGACGCCGCGACCTACCTGGCCATCGCGCAGAAGGAGCGCGCCACCCACACCATGCTGGTGCCGGTGCAGTACCAGCGGATCATGGCGCTGCCGCGGTTCGACAGCTTCGACCTGTCGTCCTTTCGCATGAAGTTCTGCACCAGCGCGCCGTTCCAGGCCGCGCTCAAGGCCGACATCCTCAGACGCTGGCCCGGCGGGCTGGTCGAGTTCTATGGCCTCACCGAGGGGGGCGGCACCTGCATCCTGGAGGCGCACAACCACCCCGACAAGCTGCACACGGTGGGCAAGCCGCCCGAAGGCCACGACATCCGGCTGATCGACGAGGACGGCCGCGAACTGCCGCCGGGCAGCATCGGAGAGGTGGTGGGCCGCTCGCCTTCCATGATGACCGGATACCACAACCAGGCCATGCTGAGCCGCGCCGCCGAGTGGTACGACAGCGCCGGCAACCGCTTTCTGCGCACCGGCGACGTCGGCCGTTTCGATGACGACGGGTTCCTCACCCTGATGGACCGGCGCAAGGACCTGGTGATCTCCGGCGGCTTCAACATCTACCCGAGCGACCTGGAGGGCGTGCTGCGACTGCACCCCGGCGTGGCCGACGCCGCCGTGGTCGGTGTGCCCTCGGTCGATTGGGGCGAGACGCCGGTCGCGTTCGTCGTGCCGGGTCCCGACGCTCCCGGGCAAGAGGAACTGCGCGCCTGGGCCAACGCACAGCTGGGCAAAACCCAGCGGCTGGCCGATGTGCGCTACATCCGCGAGATGCCGCGCAGCGAGATCGGCAAGGTGCTCAAGCGGGAACTGCGTGACGCGTACTCGGCCCCGGCGTCGCGCCCGCGCCCCGGATGAAGCGCAGATCCCTGTTGAAGCTCACAGCCTGGCTGTCGCTGGGCGCCACCACATCGGGCTGTGCGTCTTCCGCGCCGCCGACCTTTCGCGTTTCGGCCGAGCAACTGCAGGAAGCGCTGGCCCGGCGTTTCCCGCTGCGCTATCAGGTGCCCGGCCTGTTCGATCTGAACGTGCAGGCGCCCCGCCTGCATTTGTTGCCGGACCTCAACCGCATCTCCAGCCAGATGTCCGTGGAGGCCGCCGGCCCGGCGCTGCGGCGCAGCTACACCGGGGAGTTCGATCTGGACTTCGCGCTGCGTTATGAGCCCGCCGACCAGACCATCCGGGCCCACAGTCTGCAGGTTCATTCGCTGCGCCTGACGGGCCTGCCGGCGCAAGCCGCGGCCGTGCTGGAGAGCTATGGCTCGGTACTGGCGCAGCAGTCCTTCGGGGAAGTCGTGCTGCACCGCCTGAGTCCGCGCGACCTCGCGCTGCCCGATTCGATGGGACTGCAGCCGGGTGCCATCACGGTGACGAGCCAGGGCCTGGTGATCGGCTTCGTGAACAAACGCTCGCCCTGAGCGCAGCGGCGAACACGGCCCGGCCGGGTCAGCGGCGCCAGGGTGGCAGCGGATGGAACCGTGCCTGGAGAAACGAGAGAAACAGTTTGGCACGCGCCGACATGCCGGCACGCCGCACCGCCAGGGCCACGACATCGGCATCGGGCAGGGTCCAGTCGGCCAGCACGCGCACCAGCCGGCCCGCGGCCAGGCTCTCGGCCACGTCCCATTCCGAGCGCACGAACAGGCCCTTGCCGCGCAGCGCCCACTGCTTGGCGACGTCGCCGTCGTTGCTGCTCAGAATCGCCGGGACGCGCACCGCGACCTCGCTGCGTTTCTTGCGGAAGCGCCACAGCGTGACGTCCTCGTTGTTTTCCCTCAGCACGATGCAGTCGTGCTGCGCCAGCTCCCGGGGTTCGCGCGGCGCCGGGCGCCGGGCCAGGTAGGCCGGCGCGGCGCAGATGAAGCGGGCGTTGGGCGCGATTGGGTACGCCACCATGCTTGAATCGGCCAGGCTGCCGATGTGCACGATCATGTCGAAGCGATTGGAATCGGCCGGCGCGACCACGTCGCTGAGCGTCAGCGACACCTTCAGGCGCGGGTGCAGGCTCTGGAAGTCCGCGATGGCGCCGGCCAGATAGGTGCGGCCGAAACCCAGCGGGCCGCCGACATGGAGCGTGCCGGCCACTTCGCCCGAGCGCTCGCGCAGCGAGTCGACCAGGCGATCCAGATCCGCCAGCAGGGCGGCGACGCCGGCATGGAACAGCTCACCCTCTTCGGTCAGGACGAACCGGCGCGTGCTGCGGTGCGCCAGCTGCAAGCCCAGGCGCGACTCCAGCTGCCGCAGGCGCTGCGACACGGCCGAGGGCGTCACGTCCAGGCGCCGCGCGGCCTCGGCCAGTGAACGGCTCTCGGTGATGGTGACGAAGAAACGCAGGTCGGTGATGTCGTGCGGCATGGTGGCGGCCCTCGCGCTGCGCGAAGACCGCACCGATACTACCGCGTGGGCGGCAGCCGCCCGCCGGCTAATACGCCACGACGCTGCCGAGCTGGCGCCGGGCCGCCATCCGCACCGCCAGATCGGCCACCGCCAGGTCCTGCAGCGCCACCCCGGTGCCGTCGAACAGCGTGATTTCGCTCGCCGAGCGCCGGCCCTGGCACAGGCCGGCGATCACCTCGCCGATGCTGCCGCGAAAACTGCGCTCGGTGACGAGGCCCGCCTCGAAAGCATGCTGGCATTCGCCAATGGTCAGCGCCTGGGCCGCTTCGTCAACGAACACGGCGGCCTGGGCCACCAGCAACGGATCGAGTTCCTGCTTGCCCCGGGTGTCGGCGCCCATGGCGTTGATGTGGGTGCCGGGACGCACCCAGGAAGCCTGCACCAGCGCCTGTTTCGACGGCGTGACGGTGATCAGCACGTCGGCCTTGCCGGCCACGGCCTCGCAGCTGCTTTCGGCGGTGAAGGCCAGGCCCAACTGCTCCACCACGCGACCCAGCGCTGCCAGGTTGTCGGCGGATGGATTCCAGGCATGGACGCTGCGGATGGGCCGCACGGCCAGGGTCGCGCGCAACTGGTACTGCGACTGCACCCCGGCACCGATGATGCCCAGCACCGAGCTGTCGGCACGCGCCAGATATCTGGTCGCGATGGCGCTGGCGGCACCGGTGCGAACGGCGGTGAGGTAGTTGGCGCTGACGAGGGCGCTGGCCCGGCCGGTATCCGGGTCGAACAGCAGGGTCGAAGACTGGTGATTGCCCAGGCCCGCGCCCAGGTTGCCCGGCCAGTAGCCGCCGGCCTTCAGCCCGAGCAGCGGCAGCGCCGTGTCGCAGCCGGTCTTGACGCCGAACACGGCGTCCCGGTATCCCAGCACCTCGCGCACCACCGGATAGTTGCGGGCCTGCTGCCGCGCCATCGCGGCAAAGGCGTTTTCCACTACGGCGATCGCGTCCTCGACGCTGACCAGCGCGCGCGCGTCCTGTTCGGAAATGACGATCATCCGGCCTCCCGCCGCAGCGTTACCAGCCATTGAAGCGCGGCCAGGTGGCGCTGACTTCGTGATCCGGCCCGACCACCTGGTAATGGTCGTACTGAGCCGCCGTGGAACAGGCGTGGTTCGGCAGGATTCGCACCTGGGTGCCCACGGGCAGGTGCGGCGTGTTGTCCGGCTTGCCCGAGCGATGTCCGACGATGCCGTGCTCCTGGTTCGCGCCCACCAGGATCAGGTCCTGGATCGGACGGCCGGCCAGGTCGCACACCAGGCCATAACCCTGGTCCACCGGCTGGCTGGCCGTGCCGCGGTCGCGCGACATGGCCATCCAGCCCGCATCCAGCAGCGTCCAACCTTTGTCGGGCCGGTGCCCGATCACGGTTCCCAGCACCGACAGGGCGATGTCGTCCACGCTGCACACGTTGAGACCCGCCATCACCAGGTCGAAAAAAACGAAGACACCGGTGCGCACTTCGGTGACGCCTTCCAGGTGCTGCGCGAACATCGCGGTGGGGGTCGAGCCCACGCTCACCACCGGGCACGCCATGCCCGCTGCGCGCAGGCGCGCGGCCGCATGGACGACCGCCGCGCGTTCCTGCTCGGCCATCGCGCGGATCGCCTCCACCGAGGTGCACTCGTACGAGCTTCCCGCATGGGTCAGCACACCCCGGACCGGAATGCCGCCGCGTTCCAGGAATTTCGCGATTTCCACCAGTTCGGGCGCGTCGGGCTTGACACCCGAACGATGGCCGTCCGAGTCGATTTCGATCAGCGCATCGAAGCGCCGTCCCCGCGCCTGTGCCTCGGTCAGCACCCTGGCGGTTTCCATGCTGTCCAGGATGATCGAAAGCTGCACCCCTTGCTCCTGCAGGGCCGCCACATGCGCCAGCTTGTTGGGCGCGATGCAGACGGCGTACAGGATGTCCCTGAAACCGTGCTTCGCGAAATAGTCCGCCTCCAGCAGCGTGGAAACGGTGATCGGTCCCTGCGCGGGAAGTATCCGGCGCGTGACGTCGATCGACTTGTTGGTTTTCACGTGGGGGCGGAACGACACCCCGAGCGCGTTCAGGCGCGAGCGCATGCGCTCGATGTTGCGGTCCATCCGCTGCGGGTCGAGCAGCAGCGCGGGCGTTTCGAGCTGTTCCAGTGTTCGCTGCGGCATCTCAGCTTCCGGCCGATTGCGTTTCGCGGTTGAGCACCCTCCCCGGACGCGAGCCGGTGGACTTGCCGTTGCGCCACACCACGGCGCCGTTGACGATCACCGTGTCGATGCCCCGCGCCGGCGCGATCGGCTTCTCGTAGGTGGCGGCCGAGTCGATGGTGTCGGCGTCGAACAGCGTCAGGTCGGCATAGGCGCCTTCGCGCAGCACGCCCCGGTCCTTCAGGCCGAAGTTCTTCGCCGTGAGGCCGGTCATCTTGTACACGGCGGTCTCCAGCGGGAACAGCCCGAGCAGGCGGCCATAGTGGCCCAGCACCCGCGGAAAGGTTCCCCACAGCCGCGGATGCGGCGAGGCGTCGTGCGGCAGGCCGTCCGAGCCTATCATCGTCTTGCCGTACTGGAGGATGCGCTGCACGTCGGACTCGTCGAGCCGGAAGTAGATGCCGCCGGCCGGGCTCAGCCGCCCGATGGCTTCCTCCTGGCTGACCCCCATCTGCCTGGCGATCGCGTCCAGGTCCTGGCCTGCATATTGGGGCAGCGGTTTGGACCAGCTGACGATCACGCGCGAGGAGCTGGCCGCGCGGTCGGCCGACAGGACGGTGGAGCCGGCGGTGTAGGGATAGCAGTCGACGCAGATCGGCTGGGTCGCCATGTTCTTTTCGATCAAATCGATCGCTTCCTGGGACCGGCCGCGGTTGGCCTCGCCCACCACCTTGAGATGCGAGATCACCACCGGAACGCCGACCTCGCGCCCGATGCGGAAGGTTTCTTCCAGCGAGTCGACCACGCGGTCCGCCTCGTCGCGCATATGGGTGCAGTACACGCCGCCGAACTCCTTGAGGGGGCGGCACACGGCGATCACTTCCTCGGTTGGCGCGGCGATCGCGGGCTCGTAGAACAGGCCGGTCGACACGCCGATGGCGCCGGCTTCCAGTGCCTCGCGCACCAGGCCGCGCATGCGCTCGATCTGCTGCGCCGTGGCCGGCTGCTGCAGGTCGTCCATGGTCACCACGCGCAAGGTGGTGTGTCCCACCAGCAGGGCGCAGTTGGTCGCGGCCGGCTTGGCCTTCAGTTCGGCGATGTAGGCAGCGAAGGTGGGGAAGGAAAACCACTTGCCGTCCTCGTCCAGCAGGTTCAGCGGCGGCGTCACCGGCTGCGGCACGTGCGGCATCGGTGCCAGCGAGATGCCGCAATTGCCGGCCACCACCGTGGTGATGCCCTGGCTGACCTTGGGCGCCATGTCGGGACTGGACAGCATCAGCCGGTCATCATGGGTGTGGGCGTCGATGAAGCCCGGCGCCGCGATGCGCCCGGCCAGGTCGATCTCCACCTTGCCGCGCTGCGCCGCGAGGTCGCCGATGCGCACTATGCGGTCGCCGCAAATGCCGATGTCGCCGGGGTAGCGGGGCGCGCCGGTGCCGTCGACGACGCTGGCGTTGCGAATCAGGATGTCGAATGTTTCTTGCATCTGGGGCCTTGTCGAGAGGTTGGTGGGTTACAGCAATGCGCCGCGCGCCGTGATGGGCCAGATCGCCTCGACCCGGTCGCCGCGGATGCAGACCAGCTCGTCGTAGAGGTTCACCGTCGGGTCGCAATGCCCCGGCACCAGCAGCAAGCGGTCGCCCAGCGCCAGCGCGGCCTCGTTGACCGTGGCCAGCGTGCCGTGCTCGTCGGCGGCCTTGGCATAAACCAGGTCGGGGCGCTGCCAGACGGTGGGCATGCCGGAGTCCACGCTCGAGGCCTTCAGGCCGGCATCGACCACCGCGCGATCCGCGCCGGGTCGGCTCATCACCGTGGTGCGCACGAACAACGCGTGTTCGAAAGCGATTTCGCCCTCGCCGCGCTGGTTGTCGCCGTAATCGCGGTCCATGAACACATAGGAGCCGGCCTGCAGCTCGTTGAAGACGCCGCTGTCGCGCTCGTGCATGAAGGTGCCGGTGCCCGCGCCGGTCACACGCTCGACGGCGATGCCGCACGCTTCGATGGCCTTGACCGTCCGGCGAGCCGCATCGACGGCGCTGCGAACAGCGTCGGCCCGAGCTTGAGGACTGCGCAGATGCTGCGCCGACCCGTGGTAGCACTGCAGGCCGGCAAAGCGCAGCGGTGCGCTGGCTGCGATCTGGCGGGCCAGCGGCGCGGCGGCATCACCGGGCGCCACGCCGCAGCGGTTGGCCCCGACGTTGACCTCGACGTAGACGTCCAGCTTCACGGACTGCGCCTGCGCCGCGAGGGCGAGCGCCTGGATCTGCTGCGGATGATCGACCAGCACGCCGATGCGGGCCTGCCGCGCCAGCTCGAGCAGATGGCGGATCTTGGCGTCGCCCATCACCTCGTTGGTGACCAGCACGTCCTGGATGCCGGCCGCCACGAAGACGGCTGCTTCACTGACCTTCTGGCAGCAGACGCCCACGGCGCCCAGCGCCACCTGGCGCCGCGCGATCTCGGGACATTTGTGGCTCTTGGCATGAGGGCGCAAGCGCACGGTGCTGCCGGCCAGGGCCTTGGCCATGCGCTGCAGGTTGCGCTCGAAGGCGTCGAGGTCCAGCACCAGCGCGGGGGTGTCGATGGCGCTGACCGGGTCGCCCGGCTGCGCGGCTTTCCAGGGGCTCATGGGTGGCTCCTCAATCGATTTTGGCGCCGGAGAACTTGACGATCCTGGCCCACTTGACTGTCTCGCGGCGCGACAGCTGCAGGAACTCCTCGGGCGTGCTGGGATCGGGGTCGGCACCCAACGCCTTGAAGCGCTCGCGCAGCGCCGGGCTGGCCAGCGCGGTGCGGATCTCGGCATTGAGCTTCGCCACGATGTCTTTCGGCAGGTTGGCCGGGGCTATGACGCCGCCCCAGGCCGTGACCTCGAAGCCCGGCACCGTTTCGGCAATGGTCGGCACGTCGGGGTAGGTTGGCGAGCGCTGCAGCGACGAGATTCCGATGGCCCGCACCCGGCCGGCCTGGGCCTGCGGACCCGAAACCGGCGTGTTGACCATCATGAGCTGGATGCCGCCGCCCATCAGGTCGGTGATGGCCGCGGTGGCGGCGCGATAGGGCACGTGCAGCATGTGCACTCCGGTCATCGCCTTGAACAGCTCCACGCCCAGATGCGCTGTGGTGCCGTTGCCGTCGGACGCGAACGCCAGCTTGCCCGGATTCTTCTTCGCATACGCGATCAGCTCCGGCACCGTTTTGACCGGCAGGTCGTTGTTGACGATCATCAGGTTCGACAGGCGCAGCGTGTTCGAGATCAGCGTCAGGTCCTTCTCCACGTCATAGGGCACGTGCGCCAGCAATGACCGGTTGGTCGCCAGCGACACCACGTTGCCGTAAGCCAGGGTGTAGCCGTCGGGCGCGGCGTGCACCAGTTCCATGGTGCCGATCGTGTAGGAGCCGCCCGGCTTGTTGTCGATGACGATGGGCACGCCCATCTGCTGCGACATCTGCTGGGCCAGCGCGCGCATGAGCGCGTCGGGTGCGCCGCCGGGCGCCGACGGCACGATCAGCCGGATCGGCTTGTCGGGATAGGCGGCCAGCGCCGGCAGCGCGAGCGCACCGGCAGCAAGGACCAGTGCGGAAAGCAGGAAACGTCTGAGCATGGAACAGCCTCGTGAAGGAACAGGTCGATGGGAAGTGAACAGGAAGGCAAAAGCGTGGGGCGGGACAGATGGCATTCTCATGGCGGTGCGGGCCCCAGTCGTCCGGCAGCGCCGCTCTCGCCGGTGCCGAGCAGCCGGCGCACGGCGTCGGCATGGACGACTTCGGAGTCGTCCTGGGGCGAGTAGCCCAGCACTTGCCGCGCCGACTCGAGCGACCAGAAGGCCCGCGTGTTGTCGGAAATGCCGTAGGCGATCACCCAGGGCACGGCGTCGCCGGCCAGGGCCAGCCTGGCCTCGAGCGCGCAGCGGAACAGGGATGCGCAGTCGCGGTCGCTCAGCCAGGCGCCGAGAGCGCGCTTGAACGCCGCGCTGCCGCGCGGTCGCGGCAATCCGGCAGGCGCCGGTGCCACGCCCGGCTCAAACCGTGACACGTCGATCGGGTAGGGCGAGCCGATCCGCAGCATCACGACCTCCATGCGGCGCCCGAAGGTGCCGCAGGCGTAAGGGTAGGCCAGCAGCTCGTACGAAGCCTTGGACCAGCCGTAGAAATTGTCCGCCAGCGGGTAATCCGTGGGGTACACGGTCTCCCGACGCCGACTGTGGACCTCGTTGTGCTCGTACCAGTCGGCGGCATGGTTCGATGAAACCACCACCACGCGCCGCACGCCGGCCTCCAGTGCGCACCGGTATACCCGCTGGGCCATGCGGATGTTGTCGAACTCGGCCTCGAAGCGCTCGATCTGCGGCGGCGAGACGCTGTAGACATCGCGTTCGGCCGACGGAATGTAGGCGCTGTGCACCACGGCTTCCATGCCGCGGAACAGCTGCGTCATTTCGGCATCGCTGGCGTCGAGCAGGCTCACGGAATGGAAGCTCGCGCCTTTGGGCAGCACGGCGGGGGTGCGCACATCGGCGAGCCGCAGCTCATGGCCCTGCAGCCCGGGCAGCGCCAGGGTCGCCACATGTCCGGCTGCGCCGGTCAACAGGACTTTCACGATGACTCCTTCGTTGCCACGGCCGGCGCCGGGGGGGCCGCGCCTGCGAGGGCCATGGCATGCCGGATCCAGTCGAGCCGGTTCAGCGGCATCATGGCGTAGTGATAGAAGGCAATGCCCGTCGCGCCCGAATCGAGCACGGCCGCAACTTTCTCGCCCAGGTTCTCCTCGCTCCGGCAATCGGGCAGCAGGGGGCGCAGCGCCACCGAAAACTTCGCATCCGGCCCCAGCACCCGGGCGTAGCTGGCGAGCTGGGCTTGCAGGCGCTCGCGAGTGTCCACGTAGCCCAGGACACAGATCTCGTCGCATGCCGCGGCGACCGCCGGCAGCGCGATGCCCAGCTTGCGCGACGAGGCGGTCACTTCATCGTCCGCGCTGGTTCCGGCCATGACGTGCGACATCGCGCCGGCATGGTCGATGAAGCTGAGCTGCACCGCGGATGGCTGCATCGCGTCGCGCACCTGGGCGACCAGGCTGGCGACCACGGCCGCGCGCGCATCCAGATACCCGGCGAGCTCCGCCTGGGCGGCTACCGGCAGCGGCGGGGCCGAATCGCCGGCCGACACCTGCCCCTGCCAGATCGGCTCGAGTGCGTTGCGCACCGCCGAGGCCAGGCCCTCGACCTGGACGCCGCAGCGTTCGCCGGCTTCGCGGCAATGCGGGCAGAAGCACAGCGACAGCAGGGTGCGGGCCTGCGCCGGCAGGTGGATCAGGTAGCGTTCGTGGTGTTCGCCGTGTTCCAGCGGTCGGTAGTGCAGGCTTTCGGCCAGCAGGCGCCGGACCGGGTAGCGCGAGAGATCGCCCGCCAGTTCGCGGCAGTACGCGCGCACGCGCGGATTGGCCGGACACAGATCGCTGAGGTAGGGATCGCCGTAGACGTTGCGAGTGACGCAATCCGGATGTTCGGCGCCCAGCACCGAGTTGTGCAGGAAGATCGTCCAGGCATCAACGGCCATGCCGCGCCGTCCCGCCCGTTGGCACAGTTCGGATAACACGTCCACGTCGCCGGCCGCGTCGGCCTTGCGTGGAATCAGCCCGCTGCGATAGCGGCTCAGCTCCGGGTTGAACCACGCGATGTCGCCCTGATGGCGGTATACATGGAACTTCGGGTTGTGCGGGAACACGTCGCGCGCGTCGTGGTAGGTGGCACAGAGCGCCACGCCATCCATTCCGCCGCGGTGCTGCAGGTTGTCCAGGACGGCGTCGCAGCCCTCGCCCAGCAGGTCCGTCCCGAAAACGAAGGCAGTTGATTGGACGGTCATGGCTAGTACCAAAGCGCCTTGTCGACCACGTTGCGCAGCGGCTGCCCGGCGGCGAACCGTTGCGCGTTGTCGCAAAGAACCGCCAGGCGGCGTTCGACGATGTGGGGGCCGACCACGGCGACATGCGGGGTGAGCAAGGCCCGCGGCTCGCGCCACAGCGGATGGTCCGGCGGCAACGGCTCCTCCTCGAACACATCGAGGGCGGCTCCGCCCAGTCGTTCCTGGCGCAACGCTTCGACCAGGGGATCGAGTCGCACGGTGGCCCCGCGCCCGATGTTGATCAACAGGCTGCGCGGTTGCATCAGAGCCAGGCGCCGGGCATCGATGAGACCTTCGCTTTCCGGGGTGTGCGGCAAGGTCAGGATCACGGCATCGGCCGAAGGCAACAGCCGGTCGAGCTCGGCGGGCGGAAAGATCGTGGCTATCCCTTCGACCGGTTCGGTGCGGCGCGGATCGATGCCGACGACCTTCGCGCCGAAGGCAGCGACCATCCGGCCGATCTCGGCGCCGATGCCGCCGACCCCGACCACCAGCACCCGGCTCTCCGGCAGATGCAGCACGTCCTCGTCGGCCAGATGCCGGCTCCATTCGCCCCGCCCCTGCTGGCGCATGTATCTCGGAAAGCCCCGCGCCAGGGCCAGCAGCATGGCCACGGCATGAGTTGCCACATGGTCGTTGTAGATGCCCCTGAAATTGGTCACCTGCACCGGGTGCGCGACCAGTTCCGGGAAGAAGTAGCCGGCGGGGGGTGCTGCCTGGGGCGCCTGCAGCCAGGCCAGCCGGCTGGCTTGTGCCAGCAGCTCGGCGTCCAGCGTGCCGAAGGCCGCATCGGCTTGCGGCAGCAGCCGCAGCGCGCTGTCGCGGTCCGGCGCGACCACCACCTGCAATTCGGGCGCGGCAAGCGCAACGGCCTGGGCCCAATCCTCGGTGGGCGCGTCCGGCGACGCAATCATGAGGAAAGTGCGCTTCACGGTGCGATCCCGCTGGCGGGTACCCGGTTCACCCACTCGCCGGCGCCGCCGAAAGCCAGGAGATTGCGCGCGAAGATGGCGCCCCAGCGCGGCCCGTACCCGGGACTGTCGCCGGCATTGTGCGCGGTGATGACGACGTTGGGCAGGCGCCAGAGCGGCGACTGGGCCGGCAGGGGTTCCACCGCGGTGACGTCGAGCCCGGCGCCCCGCAGCGGGCCCGATTCCAGCGTGCGCACCAGGGCGGGTTCGTCGATCAGAGAGCCGCGGCCCACGTTCACGATCCAGCCGGCGCCCAGGCGTTCGAGCTCGGGCGCGCCGACGAGGTGGCTGCGATCCGGATTGGCCGGCGCCGTCAGCAGCAGGATATCGGCCCAATCGCAGACCGCGCCGAGCTGGTCGGCACCGCGCACGTCGGAAACGCAACCCTGGTACTGCGCCAGGTTGCGCTTCAAGCCGGCGACTTCCATGTCCCAGTTGCGGGCGCGCAAAGCCACCGCTTCGCCGATGCGTCCCAGCCCGATGATCGCCAGTTTCTTGCCGGCCAGTTGCTCGCCCGGCAGGGCTTCCCAGTGGCCGCGCGTCATGTTGCGAGCCGCTTCCCCGATGCGGCGCATCAGCGCCAGCATCAGGGCGAAGGCGTGCTCGGCCACGCAGGCGGAATGCACGCCCGCCGCGGTCGTGAGGACGACGCCGCGCTCGCGCAATGCGTCCAGCGGGTATTGCTCGATCCCGGCGCCCGTTCCCGCAATCCATTTCAGCGACGGGCGCAGGAATTCGGGGCGCCAGGTGAAGGTGACCAGCACCTGCGCGCCATCATCCAGTGCGCTTACCACGCCCGCCGTGTCGGCGGGACAGTGCAAGACGATGCCGGGCATGGCGCGCAGCACGGTGTCGACCGCCGGCGGAAACCGCGGGTGCATGACGACGTGAATCTCGGACATTGGATGGATGGAGCGAAGAGGGCGCTAGACCGAGGTGGCCGGGCCGGTGGATGTGGTGTGACGCGGATCCAGCACATCGCGGATCGCGTCGCCGAGGACATTGAAGGCGAGCATCAACAGCACCAGCGCGGCGATGGGGCCGATCACCAGCCACGGCGCGAAGGTGATGAAGTCGCGGGCCTTGGACATCATGCTGCCCCAGTCGGCCTGGGGCGGGCTGACTCCGAGCCCGAGGAAGCTCAGCGACGCGTAGGCCAGCTGCGCCGTCGACATGCTCAGCGCCGCCAGCACGATGACGGCCGGCAGGACGTTGGGCAGCATGTGGCGCACCAGGATGGCCGTGGTGCTCACCCCGGCAAGCCTTGCGGCGTCGAGATACTCGCTCGTCTTCACACTCAGCGCGCTGGCACGGGCCAGCCGCGCGAAGCGGGGTATGTAGACGATGGCGATGGCCAGCACCGCGTTGATGAGGCCCGGTCCCAGCACCGCCACGATGATGATCGCCAGCAACAGCGTGGGAAATGCGAACAGCACGTCCTGGCTGCGATTGAGCACGGTGTCGACCCAGCCGCCGAAGTAGCCGGCGACGACGCCGATCACCACGCCGGCCAGCATCGCCAGCGCTACGGAGAGAAAGGCCACCACCACTGCGATGCGCGACCCGTCGATCACGCGGCTGAGCGTGTCGCGCCCCAGTTCGTCGGTGCCGAACCAATGCTGCGCGGAAGGACCGGCCAAGGTGCTGCCGAGTTCGCCGACGTTGGGATCGTACGGAACGACGAGCCGCCCGAAGACGGCGAGCAGAACGAACAGCACGACCACTGCCAGGCCGAACGTGCCGCCCTTGTGGCGCAGCAGGTCCGCCAGGAAGCCCTGGCGCTGCGGCTTGAAAGCGGGAGGCGCCACTGCGGCCCCATTGGGGTTGGGTGTCATCGGGGCCTCTGGCGGGGATCGAGCACCGGGTAGAGCAGGTCGATCACGGCGTTGATCAGCACGAAGGCCACGGCGAACACCAGGGTCGTCGCGGTGACCATCGGGTAATCGCGCGTCGCTATCGCTTCGAGCATGGCGCGGCCCAGCCCGGGCAGGCTGAAGATCTGTTCCACCACGATCAGGCCGCCGAGCATGACGCCGAACTGGAAGCCGATGAAGGTGACGATCGGCGGCAGCGCGTTGCGCAAGGCATGCAGGTACTGGATCCGCTGCAGCCGGACACCGGCCGCGCGCGCGGTGACGATGAAGGGGTCGGACAGCACTTCGAGCATGGCGCTGCGGGTCATCTGCATCGTCATGGCCGCCATCGGGAAGGTGATGGTGAGCAGCGGCATGACCATCGAGCGGACATGCGAGACCGGGTCCTGCGACCAGGCGGTGAAAGCGACGCGGAACAGGTCCGGGGCCACGCGCGATCCCACCAGCAGCAGCAGGATGCCGATCACGAAGGTCGGCACCGAGAACGCGAAGAGCAGGAGCGAGCGGATCAGCACGTCGAGCCTGCGGTTCGCGTGCACAGCCGCCACGATGCCCGCCGGCAGGCCCAGCGCCGTGGAGAAGATCAGGCAGAGCACGGCCAGCTCGACCGAAACCGGAATCTGCTGCGCCAGGTCCGAACTGACGCTGCGGCCGGTGATGGGCGACGTGCCCAGGTCGCCGCGCAGCGCGTTCCCCAGCCAGCGCGCGTACTGCACGGGCAAGGGCTTGTCGAGTCCGAGGTTGCGGCGCACCTCCTCGAACTGCTGCGTGGTGGCGCCTTCCTGACCCACGATCACGCTGGTGAGGTCGCCGGGAATCAGCGAACCCAGGCCGAACACCAGCACCGAAACCGCGAACAGCACCGCGAGCATCGCGGCGAGGCGGGACAGCACCATCCTCAACATGGGGCGGCCTCCGCGTTGGGCCGTTGCATGTGTGTCGATTCGGCAGCCGCAAGGCCGGCCGGCGCAAAGTGGCAGGCCACAAGGTGGCCGCCGCCGGCATCGCGCAACAGCGGTGGCTGCTGTGCACAGACCGGTGCCGCCAGCGGGCAACGGGTGCGGAAGCGGCAGCCCGAAGGCGGATTCATCGGGCTGGGCACGTCGCCGCGCAACACGGTCTTGGAACGGCTGCGCTCGAGCACCGGATCGGGCATGAGTGTCGCGTTGCGCAGCGCGACCGAATAGGGGTGCAGCGGCCGCTCGGCGAAGTTCCGGGCCGTCGCGGCCTCCACGATCTCGCCCAGGTACATGACGACCACGCGATGGCTGATGGCCTGCACGGCCGCGAGGTCGTGGCTGATGAAGAGGTAGGAAGTGCCCAGTGTTTCCTGCAATTCCACCAGCAGGTTGAGGATCTGGGCCTGCAGGGAAATGTCCAGCGACGCGACCGACTCGTCGTGCACCACCAGCGCCGGCTTGGCGATCAGCGCCCGCGCGATCGAGGCGCGCTGCTGTTGACCGCCCGACATCTCATGGGGCATGCGCGCCGCCATCTTGGGATTGAGGCCGACCAGCCGCAGCATGCGCTCGACTTCGTCGTCGGTCTTGCGGACGCCGCGCGCCCACAGCGGCTCCGCCACGCTGGCGCCCACGGTGCGGCGCGGGTTCATCGATCCGGACGGATTCTGGAACACCATCTGGAAGTTGCGCCGCCGCTCGCGGCCCGCGGCGCCGGCCTCCCAGATGTCGCCACCGCGAATGCGGATGCGGCCCTGGTCCGGCTCGAGCAGCCCCACCACCAGGCGGGCCAGCGTCGATTTGCCGCAGCCGGACTCGCCGACGATGCCGAGCGTCTCGCCGGCAGCCAGGCGCAACGAGACGCCATCCACCGCGCGCAGCACGCCGCCGGCGCTCCCACCCGACGGGCGGATCCTGAAGTGCTTGACGGCACCCTCGACTTCCAGCAGCGGCGCTTCAGACTGCATGCTCAGGCTCCTGCGGACGGCCGGGACCGTCGTCCCGCATTCCAGCGGCCGCACTCTCCCGTGCCGCGTCCTGCGCGACCCAGCAGCGCGCCGTGTGCGCCGGCGCCACCGCCGTCAGTTCGGGATGGGTCTGGCAGCGTTCCTGCGCCAGCGGACAGCGCTCGCGGAAGCGGCAGCCCGCCGGCAGCGCGCTCATGTCCGGCGGCGCGCCCGGGAGCGTGGGCAACTGCCCGCGCGGCTGGTCCACGCGCGGAATGGAGCGCAACAGCCCCATCGTGTAGGGATGCCGCGCATTGGCGAACAGCTCGTCGACCGGCGCCTCCTCGACGATCTCGCCGGCGTACATCACCGCGACGCGGTCGCACATGCGGGCGATCACGCCCATGTTGTGCGTGATCAGCAACAGCGCCGTCCCATGGTCGTGGGTCAGCCGCTTCATCAGGTCGAGCACCTGCGCCTGGATGGTCACGTCGAGCGCCGTCGTCGGCTCGTCGGCGATCAGCAGCTGGGGATCGTTCAGCATGCCCATCGCGATCACCACGCGCTGCCGCATGCCGCCCGACATCTGGTGCGGGAACGAGGCCGCTTGCCGTTCGGGGTCGGGCATGCCGACGTCCGACAGCGCCTTCAGGATCGCCGCCGACCCCGCCTCGCCGCGGCCGTGGGCCTTGAGCGTTTCGCGCAGCTGCCAGCCGATGGTGAAGACCGGGTTCAGCGCGGTCATCGGGTTCTGGAACACCAGCGCTGCCTGGGTGCTGCGGCGCTGGCGCATCTGCTCCTCATCCAGCTTGAGCAGGTCGACACCGTTCAACTCCACGGTCCCGGACTCGATGCGCCCGGGTTTCGAAACCAGCCGCAGGATCGACAGCGCCGTGACGCTCTTGCCCGAGCCCGATTCGCCGACCAGGCCCAGCGTTTCGCCCCGCCCGACACTGAAGGACACGCCGTCGACGGCCGTGACGATCCCGTAGCCGGTGCGAAAGCGGGTCGTCAGGCCCTCGACCTTCAGGACGGGCGCGCCGTTCACTTGACGGCGACGCTGCTCAGGAAAGTGCGCGACAGCGTCGCATCGGGAGCCACCGACACCACCTTGGACCCGTACGAGACCCAGGCGTTGCGCGCGGCCACCGTGATATCCGGGTACACCAGGTCGTCCTGCATCACGGCCACCTTGGCCAGTTGCGGCAGGTAGTCGTCGGCCGAGCCGTTCTGGGCCTTGGCGATGAGCGCTGCCATCTCGGGCGGGGTGGGTCCCTGGCGGCCGGGACGCGGCATCAGGTAGAACAGCGGGTCGGCCTGGTAGGCGTACTCGTTGTCCATGATTTCGTAATCGGCGCGGTTCTGCTTGTCCAGCCACACGGCGTTCTGGTTGGCCTGGATGTTGACGCGGATGCCCGCTTGCGCCAGTTGCGTCTTGAGCAGTTCAGCGAAGCGGTCCAGGTAGGTCGCGTAGCCGGCCAGGTGATTCAGCGTCACGTCCAGGCCGTTCGGGTGGCCGGCTTTCGCCAGGAGCGCCTTGGCCTGGGCGACGTCGTACTTCTGGTACTTGAGGCTGTCGAGCTTGGGGGCCCAGGCATAGGAGGGCGGCACTTGCGCGCTCGGTACCGCCTCGCCGAGGAATGCGCCCTGCGCCATCGCGGCCCGGTTGATGGCCAGCGACAGTGCGCGGCGCACGTCGACATTGTCGAACGGCGGACGGCCGGTGTTGATGTTCAGACGCACGGTGTTGGTGGAACTGACCTGCACCGTCCCGACAGCGGCATCGCCCTTGAGCTGGAGACGGCTCTCGGCGCTGGGAAACATCAGGTCGATCTGGCCCGACTTCAGTGCCGCGATCTGCGCCGACTGCTCGGGCATGTAGCGGATGACGAGGTCGGACACCTTGGCCGCGGCTTCCTTGTTCCAGTACAGGTCGTTGCGCTTGAGGATCAGCTGGGTGTTGGGCGAGTAGGAGATCATGTTGAACGGCCCCGTGCCCATCATCTCGCGCTTGGGGTCATGCGACTGGGCCCACTTCTGGCTCAGGATGGCCGAGCCCACGACGAAGGGGCTGCCGAGGTTCAGCAGAAAGCCGGCATCGGGCTGCTTGAGCTTGAAGCGCACGCCGTGGTCGTCCAGTTTCGTCACGGCTTCCACCGACTTGAAGCGGTCCTTCGCGTACGGCAGTCCCTTTTCGGCCAGCCGCTGGAAGGAGAACACCACGTCGTCGGCCACCAGCGGCGAACCGTCGGCGAACTTCACGCCCTCGCGCAGCTTGAACTCGTAGGTGGTCTGGGCGGGGTCCACGGTCCACTGGGTCGCGAGGACGGGCACGATCTTGCCCGAGGCGTCGGCCCGCACCAGGCCTTCGTAGACCAGCTGCCAGGCGTACCAGGTCTTGATCTGGGACGACTGCGTGGGGTCGAAGGTCTGCGGCACGACGTCCTCGGCGACGACGAGCGTCCTGGGCGCGCCGCCTTGCGCGAAGCTCGGCGCAGCGGCCAGCATTCCCAACGCCAGCATCCCGGCGATACGGAGAAGTTGAAGACTCATCTGGATTCCTCTCAATGCAAAACCGCCTTGCGGCGAAGGGTGTGAAGGCGGCGGGTGAGGCGCCATCGGGCGCGAAAGCACAGCAGGCGTCGGCAGACGCGCCAGGCAGAAGTTAAGCCAGCGCATTCAAAATTGAAACTAGCCAAGGCTTCATTCATTGTTAAGCTCTTCTTACGAGTGGGTGAGAGCCTGCCCATGCTACCGTTTCCTCGCTGAATGGCAGCAGTGTGATCCTTCATCCACTGCTTTGCACCTCTCATCCAGAAAGGAAAGACCTCATGGCTTCGCATTCGTCACTGGCCCAGGCGTTGGCCACCCTGCGCACGGCCGACGCCGATCTGGGCGCTTTCGCCGCCGTGCGCGACGATGCCTCGGCCGAGGCACTGGCCCAGCGGCTGCAAGGTCCGCTGGCCGGGCAGTGGGTGGCCGTGAAGGACATCTTCGACACGGTGGACCTGCCCACCGGCTATGGCTCGCCGCTGTACGCGGGCCACAGCCCGGCCACCGAGGCCGCGATGGTGGCCATCATTCGCCGCGCCGGCGGCCTGGTCATCGCCAAGTCGGTGACCACCGAGTTCGCTTTCCTGCATCCCGCGGCAACGCTCAATCCGGCCGCGCCGGGCTGCACGCCGGGCGGCTCCTCCGCGGGTTCCGCCGCGGCGGTGGCCGCCGGACTGGTGCCGCTGGCCGTGGGCAGCCAGACCGGCGGTTCCACCATCCGGCCCGCGTCCTATTGCGGCGTGGTCGGCTTCAAGCCCAGCTTCGGATTGCTGCCGACGGCGGGCATGAAATGTTTTTCGTGGTCGCTCGACACGGTGGGCCTGTTCGCGCGCACCGTGGACGAAGTGCGCAAGTTCGCGCAGGCGGTGTCGGGCGGACGCATCGCCATGCCGCCGATGCGCGCGCCCGGCGAGTGGGTGATCGGGATGCCGGATGCCTACCCCTGGGGCGAGGTCTCGGTTAGTGCGCAGCAGGCGATGGCGCGCGGCGCCGACGCGCTGCGCCGGGCCGGCGCCCGGGTGGTGTCTTGCACGCTGCCATCCTGGGCGGGCGACGCCTTCATTGCCCACGACGCGATGCAGGGCTGGGAAGCGGTGCGCGCGCTGGCGCACGAAATGGACACCGGCATGGCCAGGCTCTCGCCGCTGCTGCGCGATTACCTGACGGCGTCGCTGCAGATCACCGATGCTGCGTATGCGGCGTCGCAAGCCTCGGCGGCGCGGGCGCGAGCCGGCTGCCGCGAGTGGCTGCCCGGCATCGACGTGCTGCTGACGCCGAGCGCGCCCGACGAGCCGCCCGAGGGCTACGCAACCACCGGCACATCGACGTTCAACCGGGCCTGGACTTTATTGGGCACACCATGCATCGGCGTCCCCGGCGCCGTGGGGGTGAACCAGCGGCCGATGGGGCTGCAACTCATCGCGCGCCCGGGCGAGGATGGTGTTTGCCTTGCCGCTGGAGGCTTGATGGAGCGCGCGCTGCGCGAGCGGTGAAACTGGCTGCATGGGAAACAGGCGGGGCACCGCCCACCGCGAGAAGAAGCATTGCTGCGTTCGAGCGGCTTCGTGGTGGGAAGGCTTTCCGGTTCGAGCGCACGGTCATCACTGCTCGCAGCGGAGGGTGGGACGGTTGCGGCGCATTGGGCAGCGCTGTTGCGCCGGTCATGATGGCACCGGCGTGCGCGGTGTACTCTCCGGCGCCAGGGAACACCGCCGGCAGGCGGTGCGCTGACCATCTAAGCCGCAGCCGCCCCACCTTCCGCCGCAGGCGCGCCGTCTGTGGCTAAGTTCATCGCATCGAGCGACTGCTTCAAAGCCCGCTAAATGTGCAGGGCCTGGCCGAGCGCCCGCAGGGCCGTTTCCTGCACGGCTTCGCCCAGCGTCGGGTGCGCGTGAATGGTTCCGGCCACATCCTCCAGCCGCGCGCCCATCTCGATCGATTGCGAGAACGCCGTGCTCAGCTCGGACACCGCGCGACCCACCGCCTGCCAGCCCAGGATCAGGTGGTTGTCGCGCCGCGCCACCACGCGCACAAAACCATCGGCCGACTCGATCGTCATGGCGCGCCCATTGGCCGCGAAGGGAAAGGCCGCCACCGTGCACTCGATGCCGGCGCTGTCGGCGTCGGCCGGTGACAGGCCGACAGCGACCACTTCCGGATCGGTGAAACAGATGGCCGGAATGGCAACGGGAGCGAACCGCCGCTTGTGGCCGGCGATGACTTCGGCCACCAGCTCGCCCTGCGCCATCGCGCGATGGGCCAGCATCGGCTCGCCGGTCACGTCGCCGATGGCCCAGACATTGCGCATCGAGGTGCGGCACTGGTCGTCGACGCGGATCGCGCGCCCGGCCATGTCCAGGCGCAGCGATTCGAGCCCGAAACCTTCGGTGCGCGGGCGCCGGCCCACGGCCACCAGCACGCGATCGGCGGGCAGGGCGAATTCATCGGCCTTGGCGCTGCGCACCCGCACAGCGCCGGAGGGGTCGAGACCTTGCACCGTGCAGCCCAGGTGCAGCACCACGCCGAGGCGCTTGAGCGTTGCCAGCACCGGCCGCGTCAGTTCGTCGTCGTACGCGGGCAGCACCCGCGGCGTGGCTTCGACCACCGCGACTTCGGAGCCGAGCTTGCGGTAGGCGATTCCCATTTCCAGCCCGATGTAGCCGGCGCCGACCACCACCAGCCGCCGCGGCAGTTCAGCCGGTGCCAGCGCTTCGGTCGAGGAAATCACCGTGCCGCCGAACGGCATGAAGGGCAATTCGACCGGCAGCGACCCGGGGGCCAGCAGCAGGTGCTCGCACTGCAGCCGCAGGGCCTCGCCCTGCGCGGTCCGCACGTCCACGGTCTTGCCGTCGCTCACCGTGGCCCAGCCCTTGATCACCTGCACCCCGTTCTTGCGCAGCAGTGTCGCCACGCCGCCGGTCAGGCGCGAGACGATGCCGTCCTTCCAGCGCACGGTCTGCGGCAGGTCGATCTGCGGTGACTGCACCTTGATGCCCAGCGGCGAGCCGCTGGCATAGTGCCTGGCCTTTTCGAATTCGTCGGCCGCATGGATCAGTGCCTTCGACGGAATGCAGCCGATGTTGAGGCAGGTGCCGCCCAGCGCTTCACTTTCGACCAGCACGGTGGCGATCCCGAGCTGGCCGGCGCGGATGGCGGCCACGTAGCCGCCGGGGCCGCCGCCGATCACCAGCAGCGTCGTTGTTTGAGTTTTCATCTCGCCCTCCGCCGAGCCGCCTCAAGGAGGGCGACGGCCCCCTCGGGGGGCCGGGCCGAAGCGCGACGCCCCGGAACGTGCGTAGCGTAGGCCCGGCATGGGCTCGCTCCGCTGTACAGCTTCGCGCACTGCCGCTGCGCGAGCCCCGATCGATAGCAAGCGTGGGGGCTCATCGTTATTCCACGAACAGCAGCGCCGGCGCTTCGAGCAAGGCACGGATCGCCTGGACGAACTGCGCCGCGTGCAGGCCGTCGACCACGCGGTGGTCGAACGAGCACGACAGGTTCATCATCTGCCGCGCCACCACCGCGCCTTCACGGATCACCGGCCGCAGCGCGATCCGATTGATGCCGATGATCGCCACTTCCGGATGATTGATCACCGGCGTGGTGACGATGCCGCCCAGCGGTCCCAGGCTGGTGATGGTGATGGTGGAGCCGCCGAGCTGCTCGCGCGATGCCTTGCCGCTGCGTGCCGCCTCCGACAGCCGGGCGATTTCAGCGGCGCAGGACCACAGGTCGTGGGTCTCGGCATGGCGCAGCACCGGCACCATCAGCCCCGGCTCGGTTTGCGTGGCGATGCCCAGGTGCACCGCGCCGGAGCGGTTGACCACCCCGCCTTCGTCGTCGTAGCGCGCGTTCATCTGCGGAAAGTCGCGCACCGCCAGCACCAGGGCGCGGGCGACGAAAGGCAACAGGGTCAGTTTGCCGCGCTGGGCCGCATAGCGGTCGTTCAGCTGGCCGCGCAAGGCTTCCAGCTCGGTGACGTCGACTTCCTCGACATAGGTGAAATGCGGGATGCGGCGCTTGGCCTCCTGCATCTTCTGCGCGATCTTGCGGCGCAGTCCGATGACCGGAATGGCTTCGTCCTCGTCGCGTTGGGCATAGGCCGTGCTGCCCTGTCTTTGCACCGGCTGGCCGCGCGAGGCGAGATAGACATCCAGGTCCTCGTGCATGATGCGGCCGGCCGGGCCGCTGCCATGCACATACTGCAGTTCGATGCCCAGGTCCCAGGCGCGGCGGCGCACGGCGGGCGACGCGATCGGCTTGTCGCCGGGATCGCGCATGGGTGCGGGCGAGGTGCGAGGCGGCGTGCGCGCGGGCTGTGCAGCGGCGGCACGGGCTGCGCCGGGCTCGGGCGCCGTGGGTTGCGCTGCCGCAGGCGCGGCGGCCGGGCGTTGTTGCGCCGCGGGTGCCGGTGCGGGATGCGCCGCTGCCGGCGCGGTCGGCAGCGCAGCCTGGGCTGGACGCGCGGGCTGGGCCGGCGCATCGGCCTTGGCATTGCCCGCGCCTTCCACCTCGAGGCGGATCAGTTCGGCGCCGACGGCGATCTGCTGCCCGACTTCGCCGCCCAGCGATACGATCTTGCCCACCACCGGGGATGGAATCTCCACCGTGGCCTTGTCGGTCATGACGTCGGCCAGCACCTGGTCCTCCGTCACAGTGTCGCCGGGCTTGACGTGCCAGGCCACCAGTTCGACCTGGGCAATGCCTTCGCCGATGTCCGGCATCTTGATGATGTAGGTCGACATGGTCATGCCTCCATCGTGCGGCGCAACGCCGCGCCGACCCTGGCCGGGCCGGGGAAGTAGGCCCACTCCTGGGCATGGGGATAGGGCGTGTCCCAGCCGGCGACGCGCTCGATCGGCGCCTCCAGGTGATAGAAGCAATGCTCCTGCACTAGGGACACCAGCTCCGCGCCAAAGCCGCTGGTACGTGTCGCCTCATGAACCACCACGCAGCGGCCGGTCTTCTTGACCGACTCGACGATGGTCTGCAGGTCCAGCGGCCAGATCGAACGCAGGTCGATGATCTCGGCATCGATGCCGGTCTCCTGAGCGGCGCACTGCGACACCCAGACCATGGTGCCGTAGGTCAGCACGGTGAGGTCCTTGCCGGGGCGGAACACCGACGCGGATTCCAGCGGCACCGTGTAATAGCCTTCGGGCACTTCGCCCATAGCATGCTGCGACCACGGTACCACCGGGCGGTCGTGGTGTCCGTCGAAGGGGCCGTTGTAGAGGCGTTTGGGCTCCAGGAAGATGACCGGGTCGTCGTTCTCGATGGAAGAAATCAGCAGCCCCTTGGCGTCGTAGGGATTGCTGGGCATCACGGTGCGCAGGCCGCACACGTGTGTGAACAGCGCTTCCGGGCTCTGGCTGTGGGTCTGGCCGCCGTAGATGCCGCCGCCGCAGGGCATGCGGATGGTGATCGGCGCGGTGAAGTCGCCCGCGGACCGGTAGCGCAGGCGCGCCGCCTCCGACACGATCTGGTCCGAAGCCGGGTAGAAGTAATCGGCGAACTGGATCTCCACCACCGGACGCAGGCCGTAGGCACCCATGCCGACGGCCGTGCCGACGATGCCGCCCTCGGAGATCGGCGCGTCGAAGCAGCGCGACTTGCCGTACTTGGCCTGCAGGCCCTCGGTGACGCGGAACACGCCGCCGAAATAACCCACGTCCTGGCCGTAGACGACAACGTTGTCGTCGCGCTCCATCATCACATCCATCGCCGAGCGCAGCGCCTGGATCATCGTCATCGGGCTGGTCTTGCCGCGGCTGTCCGAAGGTGCTGCCACTTCCATGTTCTTCGTTTCGGTCAGCATGATCACACCCCCAGTTGCTGGCGTTGCACCCGCAGGTGTTCGGGCATGTCCTTGTAGACATCGTCGAACATCGCCGCCGGGCTGGGGATGTGGCCGTCGAGCAGGGTGCCGTAGCTCTCGGCCTCCTTCTGCGCGGCCATCACTTCGGCTTCCAGCTCCGCCTGCGCCTGCGCCTGCTGCGCCTCGGACCATTCGCCGAGTGCGATCAGATGCTGCTTCAGGCGTGCGATCGGATCGCCCAGCGGGAAACGCTGCCAATCGTCGGCCGGCCGGTACTTGGACGGATCGTCCGACGTGGAGTGGGGGCCGCCGCGGTACGTCACCCACTCGATCAGCGTCGGCCCGAAGTTGCTGCGGGCCCGCTCGGCCGCCCAGAGCGACGCCGAATAGACGGCCAGGAAATCGTTGCCGTCGACCCGCAGCGAGGCGATGCCGCAACCCACGCCGCGCGCGGCGAACGTCGTTGCTTCACCACCGGCGATGGCCTGGAACGTGGAGATCGCCCACTGGTTGTTGACCACGTTCAGGATCACCGGCGCGCGGTAGACATGCGCGAAGGTCAGCGCGGTGTGGAAGTCCGCTTCCGCGGTGGCGCCGTCGCCGATCCACGCGGACGAGATCTTGGTGTCGCCCTTGATGGCGGAGGCCATGGCCCAACCCACCGCCTGGATGAACTGGGTGGCGAGGTTGCCCGAGATCGAGAAAAAGCCGGCCCGCTTGTACGAATACATCACCGGCAGCTGGCGGCCCTTCAGCGGATCGTGTGCATTGCTCATCAACTGACAGATCAGCTCGACCATCGGAACGTCGTCCCGCGACAGCAACAGGCTTTGCTGGCGATAGGTCGGGAAGCACATATCGCCGGGCTGCAGTGCCTGCGCCTGCGCCGTGCCGATCGCTTCCTCGCCCAGGCTTTGCATGTAGAACGACAGCTTGCGTTGCCGCTGCGCGATCAGCATGCGGGCGTCGAAGATGCGCGTCTTCATCATGGCGCGCAGGCCCTTGCGCAATCGCGCCGGCTCGATCTTCGGCGTCCAGGGCCCCACCGCCTTGCCGTCCTCGTCCAGCACCCGCACCAGCCCATAGGCCAGGTCGTTGGTTTCGCGAGGCGTGGTGTCCACCGGCGGCCGGCGCACGGCGCCGGCGGGCGAAAGGTGGAGGTAGGAGAAGTCGGTCTCGCAGCCCGGGCGCCCGGAGGGCTCCGGCACATGCAGACGAAGTGCGGGTTGCGGGCTCATTCGATCACTCCGCGCCGATTGTGTCGACGCCTGTTGAAGAAGGTGGGCTGCCGTCGGCGGGTAGCCGCGCATCCCGAGCAGATCGAGTGTAGGTGAAAAGAGCCGGTTAGTGGGTGCTCAGAAAAAGTCCTCTGATCACGCGTGCCAGCAGGGTTGGTACGGCAGGCGGCAGGGGCAGCTGTTCTCCGGTCACGCTCGCGGGCGACCATCCGCGCACGCGGATTTCACTGCGTCAACCCCGCTATTCGGACGCGCGCTCTGTGGCAACCGCGAATGGACCTGCGCCCAGCTACCCCAGCCGCCTGCCTTGAAGTGATGTTGTTGCGTTCAGCCGTCGGGCCAGACCGGGACCATTGCGCCAGCGCGCGCTCTTCGCACGCGGCCACGCCACCCCGGTCGCCGGCCTTGCCAACACTGTTCGCGCGGAATGCCCCCCAGTCGCCTGCCTTGCCAACCGCTGTAGAGCCGAAGCGCGGGAGAGCGACCGGGTTCGCAGCCTCAGATGTTGTTGATCGAGACCGCTCGGGTGTTCAGGTACGCCTCCAGCGCCTCCGGTCCGCCTTCCGAGCCGTAGCCCGAATCCTTGACCCCGCCGAACGGCATCTCGGGCCAGGGCGCTGCGGGCTGGTTGATCCACAGCATGCCGACTTCCAGCTTCTGTGTGAGCGCATGTGCGTTTTTCAGCGAGCGCGTGTAGGCATAGCCCGCCAGGCCATAGGGCAGGCGGTTGGCTTCGGTGATGGCTTCGTCGATGGTGTTAAAGCTGCGGATCGCCGCCACCGGGCCGAACGGCTCGTCGTTGAAGATCCGGGCGTCCAGCGGCACGTCCATCAGCACCGTGGGCTCCCAGAAATTGCCGACCTCGCCGATGCGCTGGCCGCCGGCTGCGACGGTGGCGCCGCGCTGCACCGCATCCTTGGTGAACTCGGCCATGGCGGTCATGCGTCGCGCATTGGCCAGCGGGCCCATCTGCGTGCCTTCGGTCATGCCGTCGCCGACCTTCAGGCCCTTGGCGTGCTTGACCAGCGCCGCCGCGAACTGGTCGCGAATGCTCTCGTGCACCAGGAAGCGGGTCGGCGAGATGCAGACCTGTCCGGCGTTGCGGAACTTGGCGCCGCCGGCGGTCTTCACCGCCAGCTCGACGTCGGCATCTTCGGCGATGATCACCGGCGCGTGCCCGCCCAGTTCCATGGTCACCCGCTTCATGTGCTGCCCGGCCAGCGCGGCCAACTGCTTGCCGACGGGGGTCGAGCCGGTGAAGGTGATCTTGCGGATGACCGGGTGCGGGATCAGGTAATTGGAGATCTCCGCCGGGGTGCCGTAGACCAGTCCGACTACGCCGGCCGGAACGCCGGCGTCGGCGAAGGCCTTGACGAGTGCCGCCGCGGCGGCGGGCGCCTCCTCCGGCGCCTTCACGATGATCGAGCAGCCGGTCGCGAGTGCGGCCGAGATCTTGCGCACGGCCTGGTTGATCGGGAAGTTCCAGGGCGTGAACGCGGCCACCGGGCCGACCGGGTCTTTCACCACCAGCTGGCGCACCGAAAGGTTGCGCGAGGGGACGATCCGGCCATATACGCGGAACCCTTCCTCGGCGAACCATTCGATGATGTCGGCGGAAGCCATCGCCTCCATCTTGGCCTCGGGCAGCGGCTTGCCCTGCTCCTGGGTCAGCAGTGAGCCGATGTCGCCGGCGCGCTCGCGCATCAGGCCGGCGGCCTTGCGCATGATCTTGCTGCGCTCGAACGCGGGGGTGTTGCGCCAGGTCTCGAAGCCCTTCTGGGTGGCGGCCAGCGCACGGTCGAGATCGGCCTTGCCGGCGTGGGCGCAGCGGCCGATCTCCTGGCCGCTGGCCGGGTTGAAGACGGCGAGGGTGCGGCCATCGGCAGCGTCCTGCCATTGGCCATCGATGAACAGTTGGGTGTTGGGGTAGGTCATGCTTGCTTCCTGTGAAACGGGTTCGGGCGAGCCGGCTATTTTCTGCCAAACGGCAAGGCCTGGGGACAGGGACCCCGGGAAGCCCATGCCGAGGCGCCCGATCCAGCATTTTCACCAAGCGCCCGCTTGCTAAAAATACCCGCTTTTGCTAAGGTGGCGGGCATGCCAGTTTCCAGCGTACGGCCGATCGACGACGGCGCGGCCAAGCGTCCGCGCGGACGGCCGCGCAAGACGGTGGCGGAGCGTGACGACGGCAACCGCCGGGCCGAGCTGCTGCGATCGGCCGCCCGGTTGTTCCGGCGCAAGGGCTTCGACGCCACCAGCACCCGCGATATCGCGGCGGCTGTGGGGATGCGCAGCGGCTCGCCGTTCTACCATTTCAAGAGCAAGGGCGCGCTGCTGTACGCCGTGATGCAGGAGGGCATGCGCTCGGCGATCCTGCGCCAGCAGCAGGCTCTGCAGCGCGCGGAACGGGCCACGCCCGACGTCGCGGGCCAGCTGCGCATCCTGATCCGCAATCACTTCGACATCCTGCTGGGACCCGGCAGCGACTTCATCCCCGTCATGCTGTACGAGTCGCGCTCCATCACGCCGCGCCAGCGCGCCGCGCTGACCGAGCTGCAAGGCGAGTACGAAGTGCCCTGGACGCCGGTGCTGGACGCGCTGCACGCGTCCGGCCAGCTCAAGGCCGACGTCAAGCTGGCACGCCTGTTGATTTTCGGCGCGCTCAACTGGTCGGCCCAGTGGTACGACCGCCGCAAGGGCGCCAGCCTGGACGAGCTGACCGACGCCGCCATGAAATTGTTCATCGGAGAAAAGCCTTGAGTGCCCATTACCGTTCTGTTTTTACGCCCGGCCTGTTCGCGGGGAAAGTGGCGCTGGTCACCGGCGGTGGCTCGGGCATAGGCCGCTGCGTCGCGCACGAACTGGCCGCGCTGGGCGCCCATGTGGTCCTCGTCGGGCGCAAGCTGGACAAGCTGTTCGACGTGGCCGCCGAGATCGCCGCCGACGGCGGCCGCGCCAGCTTTCATTCGTGCGACATCCGCGACGAGGAAGCGGTGCAGAACACGGTGCAGGCCGTGATCGCCGTGCACGGCCGCATCGATGCGCTGGTCAACAATGCGGGCGGGCAATACATCAGTCCCCTCGAGTCCATCACCGGCAAGGGCTGGGACACGGTGCTCGCCACCAATCTCGGCGGCGGCTTCCTGATGGCGCGCGAGTGCTTCGTGCAATCGATGCGCGAGCACGGCGGCGCCATCGTGAATATGGTGGCGGACATCTGGGGCTCGATGCCGAACATGGGCCACAGCGGCGCCGCCCGTGCCGGCATGGTGAGCCTGACCGAAACCGCGGCGGTGGAATGGGCGCGCCATGGCGTGCGGGTCAATGCCGTGGCGCCGGGCTATATCGCATCCAGCGGCATGGACCACTATCCGCCCGAGGCCGGGCCCATGTTGCGCGAGATGCACAAGACCGTGCCGCTGGGCCGGTTCGGCACCGAGGCCGAGACTTCCGCCGCGGTGGTCTTCCTGCTCAGCCCGGCGGCGTCGTTCATCAGCGGCGCAGTGCTAAGGGTCGACGGCGCCCGGCCGCAGGTTCGCATGGGCTGGGCTATGCAGGTTCCCGGCAAGGAATCGCAGGCGCGCGCGGCGGTCCGTCCCTTCGACGGTTTCCACCGAGCGGTCGTGCCGAAGGTATTTCAGGAGCGCGGCTCTCAAGCGGGGCCTGCCCGGCGAGCGAAAGGAACAAAGGCAGCCGCTCCCGCAAAGGGACGCGCGAAACCACCCGCTCCTTCCCGGAAAGGGCGGGGATGAGGGTCACGCCTTCCTACCCATCGAGCTGGAACGCACAAGGTCCGGTGGCGCGACAGCGGCGTGAAGCCATGCTCGCACGGATCGCGCAGCTGCGCGCCATCGAGTCGCGCGCCACGGCCGCTTCGGCCAAGTCCAAGCCGGTGTTCGACAAGCGGGGTCAGTTGCTGCCCAGGGAACGCGTGGCCTTGCTGCTGGACCCGGGCCGCCCCTACCTGCCGCTGTGCCCGCTGGCGGGATACCTGCGCGACACGCAGGATGCGGCGGCATCGGTGCCCGGCGGCGGCATGGTGGCGGGAATCGGTTTTGTCGCCGGTGTGCGTTGCATGGTGGTGGCCAGCGACTCGGGCATCGACGCCGGCGCGATCCAGCCCATGGGTCTGGACAAGATCCTGCGGGTGCAGGAGATGGCGCTGGAGAACAAGCTGCCCTTCATCCACCTGGTCGAGAGCGCCGGCGCGAACCTGATGCGCTATCGCGTCGAAGGTTTCGTGCAGGGCGGGGAGTTGTTCCGCAATCTGGCCCGGCTGTCGGCTGCGGGCATCCCGGTGATCACGGTGCAGCACGGTTCGGGCACGGCGGGCGGAGCTTACATGCCGGGCTTGAGCGACGTGGTGATCATGGTGCGCAAGCGCTCGCGCGCCTTCCTCGCCGGTCCGCCCTTGCTGATGGCTGCAACCGGCGAAGTCGCCACCGAGGAGGAACTCGGCGGGGCGGAAATGCACACCGCGGTTTCCGGGCTCGGCGAGTACCTGGCCGAGGACGACCGGCATGCGCTGGGAATCGCGCGAGAGGTGATCGGCACGCTGGCGCGGTTTCGGGAATCGGGGTCAGATTCCAATTTCCGAAAAGAATTGGAATCTGACCCCGATTTACCGCGCTTCGATCCGCAGGAACTGCTGGGCCTGATGCCCGCCAACCTGCGCGAGCCGGTGGACATGCGCGAAATCATCGCGCGCGTCGTCGATGGTTCGCGGCTGCTGGAGTTCAAGCCGCTGTATGGCGCCGCGACGGTCTGCGTGCAGGCCGCGATCGAAGGCCATGCGGTGGGCCTCATCACCAACAACGGGCCCATCGACGTCGCCGGCGCGAACAAGGCCACCCACTTCATCCAGTGGATGTGCCAGCTCGGCCATCCCATCATCTACCTGCAGAACACCACCGGCTACATGGTGGGCAAGGACAGCGAGCAGGGCGGGATGATCAAGCACGGCAGCAAGATGATCCAGGCCGTGACCAATGCCACCGTGCCGCAGATCACCATCCAGTGCGGCGCGTCGTTCGGCGCCGGGAACTACGGCATGTGCGGCCGGGGATATGCCTGTCTCTTATACACATCT
>DIZF01000065.1:144510-175694 GCA_002427815.1 Ramlibacter tataouinensis | reverse complement strand
CGTTTGCTCAGCAACTGGGTGACCGCCACCTCGGCGTCCTCGCCACCGGTGGCCACCATCAGCGTCTCGCCGATTTGCAGATCCTTGTGGCTGCCCAGCGGCACGGCCCTGATCCCGGGGAGGGTCAGCAGCGGGCGGATCAGCCCGAACCCGGTGGCGAGGTCATAGGCCACCGGCCTGGCGGGAAAGGTGCGGTCGTCCTGCGTCACGATCTGGATGCTGTCAGCCTCCAGCATCAGGTAGCCGATGGTCAGGATCAGTCCGTCGGGCGCTATCACCACGCCCGAGCCCGTGCGCTCCTTGCCCAGCGTCTCGGCCGAGCGCGCCCCCTCGGTGGCCGTCACTCGCACGCCCACGACGGCCGCATGGGCGCGGGTGAGGGCTTCGATCGCCGCCTGCGACCCGGCAGAAGGCTCGGTGGCGGCTGCGGCAGGGGCTGCCGCGGCGAACAGCCAGGCCAGCACCAGAATCAATCGCCGCCACATGACGCCTCCCGCGAAGAGAGTGAATAGCGCAAGAATGCGCCGTTGGCCGCGGGCTGGCAACTGCTTTAACTCGAGCATAGGCAAGCCTCGCCCGCTTCTTATTGCATTGATACAAGTAAACCGAGTAGGGCATAATTAATTTTTAATTCCCTCTTTGAACACCATGGCTACTTATCTCGAATTAAAGCAAAAGGCCGAGAAACTCATGGCCGAAGCCGAGCAGATGCGGCAAAAGGAAATTGACGAGGTCATTGCCGAGATCCGCGAAAAGATGAAAGCCTATGGCCTGACGGCGAAGGACATTGGCGGTGCCAGCCGCAAGCGCAATTCGGGCGTCGCCGCCAAGACGGTCGTCAAATACCGCGGGCCCAACGGCGAAACCTGGTCGGGCGGGCGTGGCCGTAAACCGCGCTGGGTGACCGAAGCCCTGGCCAAGGGCAAGAAGATCGAAGACTTCGCGGTCTGAGGTTGAGCTCGCCCGCCGCTCGACAGTTAAACCGCGCAACAAGACTGTCGAGCTAATTTCTTGTCCCTTTCGGCAGAGGTGCATTTAGTCGCTTGGGTGTTGGTATTTCGTAGCCCGATGCGGTATTCTTGCCGCCTTGCTGCCGTGGTTGCAGCCCAAGTTGCTTCGATGCTGGACTGCCGGGAGTAGCTGGTCTACATTCGCTACTCCCAATGAAAAGCCCACGAACTTCACGCAGAAGCGAAGCAGCAAGTCGAATGGCGTTGTTCCTCAATTTCGGATTGGCGCAAAGAAATGCTTGACTCACCGGAATTTGCCTCGAACGCGGCACCTATCGCAGGGGCACTTGTCTGTGCACTGGCCGTATCCATCCTGCTTGTGGTGACCAAGAAGCACCACGGCCATCTGACGATGGACAGCGACATCGGCATCCAGAAGGTTCACGTCGAACCCACGCCACGCGTGGGGGGTGTCGGCATCTACATCGGCATTTTCCTGGCGTGGCTGCTGGTCCGGGACGAGGCCGTAAAGGAAATTCTGGGAATCATCTTGCTGGCAGGCCTTCCTGCGCTCGCGTGCGGGCTGCTGGAAGACGTGACCAAACACATAGGGGTCTCGCCCCGCCTGCTGGCGACGATGGCCTGCGGCCTGCTGACCTGGATGCTGACCGGGATCGCGTTGAACAGGCTGGATGTGCCAGGGCTCGACTGGCTCATGACAGTGACGCCCGTGGCGGTGTTTTTCACGGCGTTCGCCATCAGTGGTGTGGCCAATGCGGTCAACATCATCGATGGCTTCCACGGGCTTGCCAGCGGCACCGTCTTCATTGCTCTGCTGGCGCTTGCGGCCATTTCCGTCCGCACCGACGACATGCCGTTGGCGATTGCCTGCGTTGTGGTCGCCGCAGCGGTCGCGGGCTTCTGGCTGGTGAACTACCCATGGGGCAAGTTGTTCATGGGGGATGGGGGCGCCTACTTCATCGGCTTTGCCCTGGCCTGGCTGGCCGTGCTGCTGCCGGTGCGCAACCCCGAGGTCTCGGTCTGGGCACCGCTTTTGATCTGTGCCTATCCCGTCATCGAGGTGCTGTACAGCATTGTGCGGCGGTACGTCCACCGCCAATCGCCCGGTGCGCCGGACAGCGGCCACCTGCACAGCCTCGTCAAGAAGAAGCTGATCCGGTCAAGACTGGGCTGGATGAGAGCGGGCGTCCAGAACGCCGCCGTCGCGCCCGTCATGTGGGTGGCCACCGCCCTTCCGGCAGTTACCGCGGTCACAGCGTTCAATCGGCCGATCGTGCTGGCGTGCGAATTGATGGCTTTCCTGGTCCTGTACCACCTGGCCTATAAACGTCTGGCTGCTATAAGGTTCCCGGTGCTGGCAACGAGGCCGGGCGAGCTGCAGATACCACCTTACCAGCCCGGCCAGCACAAACATCATCCTCATGCGGCCAAGCCAGGCCGGACTGCGGCGGGGCGGTGAATTCCTGTGTGGGAAGTGCGCGGTCTCCCAAAATGGGTGCCGAAATTGCGGCAGCGCTATAACCCAATAACGAACAAATTTCAGGCCAATGAATGTTTACTGACAAGGCGTTGTTAATTACCGGGGGTACGGGTTCATTCGGCAATGCGGTTCTGCGACGTTTTCTGTCATCTGGGCTGCGCGAAATTCGCATCCTGAGCCGCGACGAAAAGAAGCAGGATGACATGCGCAAGCGCTACAACCATCCGAAGCTCAAGTTCTACATTGGGGACGTGCGTGATCGGCATAGCGTGGCGGGGGCCATGCGAGGCGTGGACTATGTCTTTCATGCCGCAGCGCTGAAACAGGTGCCATCGTGCGAATTTCATCCTATGGAGGCTGTGCGCACCAACGTTCTTGGCACGGAAAATGTGTTGGACGCGGCTGTGGCCGCTCGCGTGAAGCGGGTGATTTGTCTGAGTACCGATAAAGCGGTGTACCCAATCAACGCAATGGGCATCAGCAAAGCAATGATGGAGAAGGTGATGGTGGCGGCAAGCCGCAATCTGGAAGGCACCGGGACCGTCATCTGCGGCACCCGCTATGGCAATGTCATGGCTTCGCGCGGCTCGGTCATTCCGCTCTTCATGGATCAGGTGCGCGCCGGGAAGGCAATCACAATCACCGACCCGAGCATGACGCGCTTCATGATGACGCTCTCTGATGCGGTGGACCTGGTGTTATATGCGTTCGAGCACGGCGCCAATGGAGACATATTTGTTCAAAAAGCCCCAGCGGCAACAGTGCAAGTTTTGGCGCAGGCCATTTTGGAATTGATGGACAAGTCGGCGCACCCTATTCACGTAATTGGCACTCGCCACGGCGAGAAGCTGTATGAGGCACTGCTTACCCGCGAGGAAATGGCTTGCGCTCAGGATCTGAAAGAGTATTTTCGGATCCCAGCCGACGGCCGTGACTTGAACTATGCGAAATTTGTGGAACAGGGTGACCAGAGCCTTACCCGCACTTCGCACGGTGAAGATTACAACTCACATAACACGACTCGGCTTGATGTCGAAGGGATGAAAGCGCTGTTGCTGAAGCTGGACTTCATGCAACCCGATGCCCGCGCCCAACCGGCAGTGGAGTATTGACGGCATGAAAGTGCTGGTCACCGGCGCCAATGGTTTTTTGGGCCAAAATCTGCGACTGCGCTTGGGCGAGCGGAAGGATGTCGAGGTTGTCCGCTTCACACGGGGCGACGACATCTCCCAGCTGTCGGCCCTGGTTGGCACAATCGACTTCGTGTTTCACCTGGCTGGCGTCAACCGGCCGCGAGAGCCGCAGGAGTTCACATCTGGGAATGTGGATCTGACAAATGCCTTAGCGCAAGCCGTAACCAGGATGGCTGAGAGCACTGGCAGGCGGATCCCAATTGTCTACGCCTCCTCTACGCAGGCTGTGCGAGACAATCCATACGGGCAGAGCAAGCGCGCGGCGGAACTTGCTCTACTCTCGGCGACAGGTCGGCATCAGATTCCAGTGCACATCTTTCGTCTTCCCAACGTGTTCGGCAAGTGGTGCAAGCCCAACTACAATTCAGCGGTGGCTACCTTTTGCCACAACGTCGCGCGCGGATTGCCGATCCAGATTAATGATCCGACCGCGCCGCTCACGCTGGTGTATGTGGACGATGTGGTCCAACGCTTTGTGGAGCTTATGGACGGTGCGGATCCTGTGGCAGGTCCGGATGGCTTCGCCGCTGTGGCGCCGCAATACACAAGTACAGTGGGAGAGCTGGCGCGGAAAATTCAGGCGTTCAAGGAAAGCCGGACCACGCTCGTAACGGATCGGGTGGGGGGCGGACTCACTCGCGCGCTCTACGCCACGTATGTGAGCTACCTACCAGTAGACTCATTCAACTATGACATCCCGCAGTATGGCGACGCGCGCGGCATGTTCGTCGAAGTGCTGAAGACACCCGATTCCGGCCAGTTCTCCTTCTTTACAGCCCATCCTGGCATAACTCGCGGCGGCCACTATCATCATACGAAAACCGAGAAATTTCTGGTCATCAAAGGGAAAGCCTGCTTCAAGTTTCGGCACATGTACTCCGGACAGCGCCACGAACTGACCACAAGCGGGGAGAAAGCGGAGATTGTCGAAACGGTGCCAGGATGGACCCATGACATCACCAACGTCGGCGAAGAGGAGCTGGTAGTCGTGCTTTGGGCCAACGAGGTATTCGACCGCAATCACCCCGATACGTTCGCTTGCCCCGTGTAGCCGCGCAAGCCACCTTGCCGATAGATGAAAAAGCTCAGAGTCATGACCGTGGTTGGCACGCGGCCGGAAATCATCCGGTTGTCGCGGGTGCTGGCGCGTCTGGATGAGTATTGCGACCACGTGCTGGTGCACACAGGACAGAACTACGACTATGCGCTGAATCAGATCTTCTTTGACGATCTGGGAGTCCGTAAGCCGGACCATTTCTTGAACAGCGCGGCTGGTAGCGCCGGCGCGGCAAACACTATCGGTAACCTCATCATCGGTGTCGACGCCGTGCTGGCCCAAGTGCTGCCCGAGGCCATGTTGGTGCTGGGCGACACGAACAGCTGCCTGTCGGTGATTCCGGCCAAGCGCCGCAAGATCCCTATCTTCCACATGGAAGCGGGTAACCGCTGCTTCGACCAGCGCGTGCCGGAAGAAACCAACCGTCGCATCGTGGACCACACGGCCGACGTCAACCTCACCTACAGCACGATTGCACGTGACTATCTGCTGCGCGAGGGCTTGTCGCCCGATCTGGTGATCAAGACCGGCAGCCCCATGTTCGAGGTGCTGACGCATTACCGGCCTTGCATCGATGCCTCGGATGTGTTGATCCGCCTGGGGCTGGAGGCGGAAGGCTACTTTGTCGTCAGTGCCCATAGAGAAGAAAACATCGAATCGGCCCAGACTTTCAGTAAGCTAGTGGCGGTGCTCAATGCCCTAGCTGAAGATCACAATTTGCCGGTGGTTGTCTCAACTCACCCGCGGACCCGGAATCGAATTGACGCTACAGGCGTGCGCTTCCACCCGCAAGTGCGGCTGCGCAAACCGCTGGGCTTCCATGACTATGTGAAGCTGCAGCTGTCATCTCGTGCCGTGTTGTCCGACAGCGGCACCATCAATGAGGAGTCTTCCATCCTGAACTTTCCGGCGCTGAACTTGCGCGAGGCACATGAGCGACCAGAGGGCATGGAAGAAGCGGCAGTGATGATGGTGGGCCTGGAAGTGGCGCGCGTGCGCCAAGGCTTGGCAATTCTGGAGCAGCAGCCACGTGGACAGACCCGTTTGCTGCGCCAAGTCTCAGACTACAGCATGCCCAATGTGTCGGACAAAGTGCTGCGCATCATTCATAGCTACACCGACTATGTGAACCGGGTGGTCTGGAAGAAATACTAAGCAAGGAGGGGTCTTGCGTCTCTTGGTTGTCAGCCAATATTTCTGGCCAGATGGGCTGCTGCCGGTTCCGTGGACACTGATCTAAGCTTTTTGAGCTTTCTCAAAGTCTATCGGACTGACATAGCCAACTGTCGAATGACGTCTCGTCGGGTTGTAGAACCGTTCGATGTAATCAAAGACATCGGCACGCGCCTGCTCCCTGGACCGGTACACCTTTCTGGCCGTGCGTTCGGTCTTCAGTGAACTGAAGAAGCTCTCCATCGCCGAGTTGTCCCAGACCTCGCCGGCGCGACTCATGCTGCAGGTGATGCCTTGTTCCTTGAGCAATTCCTGGAAGTGCTCGCTGGTATACTGGCTTCCCTGGTCCGAGTGATGCAGCAACGCGTCCGGCTTGCCGCGATGGTTGGCGACAATTAGCTTGGCCGGCGCATTGACTCATCAGAACTGCTACCCGAGCTGACCTGTTGCCTCACGTACTTTGCTACCCGTCGGATTGTCCGGCGGGAGCATCAACGTGACGAGGCAAATCAGCATGACGACACGCAAGGAGTTGGTGCAAGCGCTGCGGCAGCGGTATCGCAGCGCGGCGTTGGGTGACCGGATCAAGATCCTGGATGAATTCGTGGCCTTGACCGACTATCACCGCAAGCATGCCATCCGGGTGCTGCGCGAGGGCGTTGCCAGTGCGAAGGAGGCCCGCGCACGCAACCGCCTGTATGACGAGGCGGTGCGCCAGGCGCTGACCGTGTTGTGGGAAGCGGCCGATCGGGTTTGCGGCAAGCGCCTGAAGGCGTTGATCCCGCTTTTGGTTGATGCCATGGAACGGCACCTATGGCGACGAACGCTTCGGCGGCGTAGCGAGAAAGACGGAATGACGTGGGAGCGGATCACGAAGATCGCTGCGGCATGGCTCCCGCCACCCCGAATCCTTCATCCATGGCCTGACCGGCGGTTCGCCGTCAAACACCCAATGTGGGAGCCCAGTGCGTGAATCGCGCCCGCTGGGATCTGTGGGGGGGGGCGCGCTGAAATGGGCGTCCCTACCGCGATGGCGCGCCGGAACGGATCAAGTAGCCATCGGGTTCACCGGGATCACCTGGGACAAGCGATGTATCGTGCTGGACGTGGGGGATACATGGATTGCGGAGCAAGCCGCCAATCTGGCATGGGCCGCGATTTGTGACACCGCCAAAACCGCCAGCGTAACCGTTCAACAGGTGATTTCATGACAGGAATGTTTAGAAAAAACGTAAGCAGGCGTGAGCTTGCTTTAGGAACAGGGGCCGCATTGATTGGCTCGATCACCTCAGGGGCTGGGGCCGTAACTACGAATATTCAGGGAAAGATGCGCGAGAGTGTGAGCGTAAAAGACTTTGGTGCTTTTGGTGATGGGGTTACGGATGACACGGCTGCGATACTCGCTGCACATGCGGCAAGCAAGGTTGTCGATTACCCCCAAGGTAGGTATCTAGTAACGATGCCAAACAACGCCGCCCTTGTCACGTTTACATCACAAGATGGTGTTCGTATTATTGGGCGCGGAGCAACAATCTACGATTCTCGGGTTTACACAGGAGATCCAATTGCGCCTGTGTTTGACTTCGTTGGCTGTAATGATGCTCAAGTCGATATAAATTATGAGGGCGCTTTACTGGCATCACCAAGTACGAATCTTGGCTACTTTGGGGGAGCTCTTGTTCGTTGGCGCAATGGCAGCAAGCGCCTAAAGGTTCGGGCGACAATTAAAAACGCAAGATACGGGGTATTGTCTGGAGCATACACGGACTTTTCTCAGGGAAACAACAAGGATATTGAAGTCGACATTGATTGCACATTCGTGGGGTATCCGGTAGCGCTCTATTGGGTCGATGGTGTACAGATCAAGATAAATGCCGATGGTGTGCATCGTGCTGCTTATTTGGCTGGTGTGTCAAATGGGACTGTTAATGCCTATTGGAAAAATCAGTACATTGCTGATCTGTCGGTCATTTGCACCAATGCAAAGACCAGCAACGCGCCGACCCTTAAAGGTTGCGAGAATCTGGACATTCTTAGCGTAGATACGGGCAGCACGACTTTTCAGGCATCAAGCTCATGCTGTGGCATTGCAAATAGCTTTCAAGGTGCTGCATTCAGTTATACAAACTTAAATTTCAGGTTCTCTGTTGTCGCGACAGACACAGTTTCTACGACAGTCGGCGGATTCAAGATGCAGCAAATAGGTGCATTGCCTGATGGTTCTACATATTCATGGGAGCCTACAACTTATATTAGAAATATCACCATCTCAGGCGTTGTAGATAGAACAAACCAAACAGCAAACAACTGCACGGCAAGTGATATTCGATTCAATAGCCTTGATACTGGAGCACACACGGCAACTGTTGAAAATATACGGTTCAAAGACGTTACGATAAAGCCATCGCCAGGAAGCACAAACAATGTGGTTATCGTCTGCACAGGCTTGCAGGATCAAATCACGTTTGAAAATTTCGTCATGCCAACTGTGGTCGGCGTTTCATTAGCAACAGCAGTTAACACAAGGGTTCTTTTTGACAGATGCAAAATCAATAGCCTGATGTCTGGCGGGACAATTGGAACAATTGAATTTCAAAGCTCGATTTTCAATTCTGTTGCCGATGCTCTGACTGTTGGAGGAAACCCTTTAACAGATAGCTACGCCGCAGGTGCAGGCATGACTCTGCGCATGAAGGTTGCTACATTAGCTTTATCCGGTGCGGCAGCGACATGGATAAATGCAATCCCATCAGGTGCGGTTGTTATTGGTTGTGTATCGCGTATCCAGACTAACATTACAGGTGGAACTGGCTATTTGTTGGGAGTTGCAGCAGACACTAGCCGATGGTCAAACGTCAATAGCCTAACTGCTGGCCTATCAACCACACCTGCCAATTATGGTACGGCAGGATTAGCCCCACAAATATACCAAGCTGCGACAAGTATTATTGTTACGGCAAAGACGAGTAACTTCACAGGTGGAAGTTTGAAGGTTGTTTTGTATTACTTCGATACAACTAGCCCAACATCCTAAGCCATGAAAGCCGCCGCCGCCGCCCTGGTGCTTTACGCCAGCGCGAGCAACAGCCGCGCCAATGTAGAGGCCGGGCCGGGCGGGGCGTCGTTTGACCTGGGCAACCTGACCGATACCTTGGAGGCCACCATGAATCAGATTACGGAACGAGCGCCGTCCAGATGACATCGATGCGAATCGCCGGCCCAGCTCGCGCAGCAGCGCAGCGAGTTCGCGTGTGCGCGTCAGCGGCCAGTGCAGATCTTGTGACGAACCGGCCGACGCGCGCAGACGGCCATTGAATGCGCTCGAACGGTAGACGCGCTTGTGTTCTCCTTAAAGCCTTCGCAGTTGAGATTCACCGGGGCAACGCAGGCGAAAGCAGCAGCATCTGTTACCCCGGGGGTCAGTAGGCCCCCGACACCGCTCACCGGAGGCTATGACGCATTGGCCTTGCGGAGGGCACTCCCCCGGTCGAACTTCACGCCGCAGAAATCGCGCACCTTCTCGGCATCCAGTTCCCCCGCTGAGGCCGACCGCACGAACTCGGCATGCTTCACCAGGATGGCCACCACGTCGGCCTGCTGCAGCGCATCGGCAAGGCTTGTGAGCGCAAACAGGCCATGCGATTCGATGTTCGGTTCCACCACCAGCACGTCGAAATCCATTTTCTGTAGCGCGGACGCCACCTGCACCGCGGGCGATTCACGCAGATCGTCGATATCGGGCTTGAAAGCCAGACCGAGGCAGGCCACCTTCGGTCTGCGGCCGGTCCGCTCGGTCACGTCCCTTGCCGCTGCGGCAATCTGCTCAATGACCCAGGCAGCCTTGCGGTTGTTGACCTCGCGCGCGGTCCGGATCAACGGTGTGTTCTCCGGGTCGCTTGCCACGATGAACCAGGGGTCGACCGCGATGCAGTGCCCCCCAACGCCGGTCCCCGGCTGAAGAATGTTGACCCGGGGATGGCGGTTGGCCAATTGGATCAGCCGCCACACATCGATTCCAGACCGAGCACAAACCAGCGACAGCTCGTTGGCGAAAGCGATGTTCACGTCCCGGTAGCTGTTCTCGGTCAGCTTGCACATCTCGGCGGTTGCCGCGTCGGTTTCCAACACTTCACCGCGCACGAACGTGCGGTAGAACGCGCTGACCGCACGGGTGCCCTGGACCGTGAGGCCACCGACCACCCGGTCGTTTTCCACCAGTTCCGTCATGATCTTGCCCGGCAGCACACGCTCGGGGCAATACGCGACATGAATCGCGTCGACATCGACGCCGGCTTGGCGCAGGACATTGGCCACCTTTTGGGTCGTCCCTACCGGCGATGTCGACTCCAGGATCACCAGGTTGCCCGGCCTGACCAGCGCGGCGATGCTTTGCGTCGCGGCCAGCACGTAGTCGATATCCGGTTGCGGAATGCCCTGCCCTGCGCGAAACGGCGTGGGCACGCAAATCATGTAGATGTCTGCTTCCTGGGGCTTGGCGTGTGCCTTCAGTTTGCCCGCCGTAACCGCGGAGCGGACGTAGGCCGCCAGATCAGGCTCCACGATATGGATCTCGCCCCGGTTGATGGTCTCGACCACGCGATCGTTCAGATCGACGCCGACCACCTGGTACCCCTTGCCCGCCAGCAGCGCCGCTGTCGGAAGGCCGATGTACCCCAACCCGACGACACAGACCGTCTTCTTCCGCATTCAACTCCTCCTCAACGCCGCGATGATGCGGCCGCAGGCGGCGCCGTCCCCATAGGGATTGTGGGCACCTGCCATGGACCGGTACGCGGTCTCATTGTCCAGCAGCTCGGCTACGTTGGCCACGATGCGCTGCCGATCCGCGCCCACTAATCGCACCGTGCCGGCCTCGACGGCCTCGGGCCGCTCGGTGGCTTCGCGCATGACCAGCACCGGCTTGCCGAGGCTGGGTGCTTCTTCCTGAATGCCGCCACTGTCGGTCAGCACCAGGTGGCAGTGCTTGAGCAAGTAGACAAAGGGCTCGTAATCCAGCGGTTCGATCAGGTGCACATTGGCAATGTCCGTCAGCAGCTCGCGCACCGGTCTTTGCACATTCGGGTTCAAGTGGACCGGGTAGACGAAGTGCGCAGCCGGATAACGCAGCGCCAGATCCTGCAGGGCGTGGCAGATCTGCACGAAACCGTCGCCGAAATTCTCCCTGCGATGCCCGGTGATCAGGACGAAGCGCTCGCTTCTCCAATCGAATGCCAGCCGCGTACTCAGGAGAGTGGCAATCGCTTCGCGCCGCGGTGCGCTGGAATCGATCCGGTCCAGCACCCACATCAGGGCGTCGATCACGGTATTGCCGGTCACGGTCACCCGATCATCGGGCACCCGCTCGGCAAGCAGGTTGCGCCGACTGAGTTCAGTGGGCGCGAAGTGCCACCGCATCACCTTGCTGGCCACCTGCCGGTTGAACTCTTCCGGGAACGGGGCTTGCATGTCGTGCGTGCGCAGGCCGGCCTCCACATGCCCCACCGGCACACCCGCGTAAAAGCCGGCCATAGCTGCCGCCAGCGTCGTGGTGGTATCGCCATGCACCAGCAGCGCGTCGGGCCGGTGCTCGTGCAAGACCTTGCGCATGCCCAGCAGCACCGACGACGTCACATCGAACAGGTCCTGCCCCTGTGTCATCAAGTCCAGATCAAGGTCGGGTGTGATTCCAAACACCCTCAGCACCTGGTCCAACATCTGCCGGTGCTGGGCTGTCACGCACACCAGTGTCTCGAACTCGTCGGGCTGGCGCCTTAACGAATGGTAGAGCGGCCCCATCTTGATGGCCTCCGGCCGGGTGCCGAACACCAGCATCACCTTCTGTCGCGGTTTCATCATTGTTTTCCAGTGAATCGATGCTCTGGAGCATCGTCAGGGCCAGTGCGGTCCGCTCGTACGAAGGCGCGGCCCGCAAGGCATTGGCGCGCAGCGCCTGGAACCGCGGCACGTCATCGCGAAGGCGCAGCACGCCGGCCGCCAGCTCCCCGGCATCTTCGGGCTCGAATACCTCGCCCACTTGCTCGCCCAGCACGATGTCGGCCGCCTCGCCCGCAAGGCCCAACAGAACCGGCACGCCCATGCCCATGCACTCGAACAACTTGGACGGAATCACCGTGCTGAACAACTCGGTCTTTCGCAGATGGATCACCGACATGTCCAGCAGCGACCAGTAGCGAGCCACCTCGTCCTTGACCACCGAATCCAGGAACAGCACATTCTTCAATCCCTGTGCATCGGCGCGCTGGACCAGCGCCGCCTTCCGGGCACCGTCGCCCAGAAACAGAAACAGCACGTTGCCCGCATTCGGCGCCTGCTGCAGCAGCGCCGCCGCATCCAGCAGGGTCTCTAGGGCATGGGCCATGCCGTGCGTGCCGATGTAGCCGACGACAAATTTGCCATCGAGCTCCAGCGACTGCACCAGGGACGCGTCCTTGGGTGCAGGAATGAAGCGGGACAGATCCACGCCATTGGTCACCACAGCGATCTTGGCGCCGTCCACGCCTCTCTTGATCAAGGCATGCCGGAAGGCGTGCGTCACCGTCACGATGCGATCGGCCTTGCGGTAGAGAAACATCTCCAGGCGTTCGAGCAATCGCATCGCGGGCGTGTCGCGCATGGCTCCGACAGCCTTGATCGACTCCGGCCACAGGTCGCGCAGCTCGAATACCCAAGGAACCCACTTGCAGGCCGCCGCCACCCAGGCGGCGCAGACGGTGAAGAACTGCGGTGAGGTGCCGACCACCACATCGACACGCCGCACGAAGAGCGATGCCAGGAAGGCGGCGATCATGAAACTCAGGTAGTCGAGAATCCGGCGCACGACTCCGTCGTTGGCGCTGATGTAGGTCCATACGCGGATGACACGGATGCCGTCCATTGTTTCGGTTTGCCAGAGCCGGTTGCGGTAGCCCGGAAACACCCGCCCCTTGGGGAAGTTGGGCACGCAGGTGATCACCGTGATCTGCCGGCCCTTTCGTACCCACTCGCGGCAATGCTCGAACGTGCGGCTTGCCGGCGCATTGACCTCGGGCGGAAAATTGTCCGTCAAGAAAAGAATGTGCATCTCAGTTCCACGTGATGTGGGTCACTCCTCGGCCGCCTGCCAAATCAACTGCGAGGCATTTCGTTGCAAGAACCTTGCCAAACTCGGGCGCGTAGCATGCCGGCTCCAGTCGTCCGCTCCCGAACTCGATTTTGAACCCAATCGCCGGCCCGCCCAATAGCGTGGCTGTCCATTCGGCGTCACCGGCTCGCTCGACCCGCGCGTCCGGATGCAAGATGAAGCGGGCCACGGCGGGGTGGTCGCCGGTCACGGTATCGGTGATTGTCAGGCAATGGGCGTCCATCGACCAAGTGCGGCGGTGCACGGGACGGCCCGCAAGCCGGCAGTAGCCGTCGTGCGCACAATCCACCCGCACGTGGTCAGCGGCCTGGGCGGTTTGCAGGTCAAACGGCCGGGCCCGCCGGGCCACCCGAAATCCGCCCCAGACCTCGGACGAGTCCTGCCCCGCCACTTGGACGGTGCTGTGGGCGGACGTGGACCGCTCGCGCGTGCGCTCGGGCCCCACCCCATAACGTGAGGTCCCGCCGTTGACCACCAGCCGCCGGCCGGCCACCGACAACTCGAAAGACAGCGTATCGGCATGGGCATGGCCCGGCAGGTAGTCGGGCCCCACAGGCGCCACGTCGAGAAGTGCCACTGCCTTCGGGGACGCCATGCGGATGTAGCCGCTGTCGGTCCAATGCTCCAGGGCCAAACCTTGCGGCGCTGTCCGCTGGGGCAATCCAATGCCAAGCCGCGTGGCGTAGTCGCCCAGCGCTGCCGGGGCGGGTGCGATAGCCATGGCCGCATCGTTGAACAGCGCGATCTGGCCGTCGGGGTGCGCCATCCCCTCCAGCCACGCGAGCATGTCACCCGCCGCTTTTCGCCAGCAGTCGGAATCCGCCTGATCGATCTGCCGCGGCCAGGCAGCGGCGGCATTGGCCAGGTCCAGCAGGTCTTCGAGAAAGAGCGCGTGGTACATCGGACTGCGTTCGAAGTGACCCCCGTCTGCCAACACTTGCTCCGGCAGTTGGCGTGCGATGACGCGCAGCCCCTTGGCCAGCCACCGCTCTGTCTCGTCCCCTTCAAAGAAAAGGCCCGCGAATACCAGGGCCTTGGCATTGGAGAACAAGTGATTTCCCAACAAATGCCACTCCATTCGCGCGGCCAGCCAGCGCGCCTGTAGCGCCAGGCTGTGAACACAATCCGGGGGCAGCGCGTTGCCCGCAAGCGACCATTTCACCCAGTTGACGATGCGCAGCGAGGTGGGATAGGGCTCCCATCCATTGCCGTCCGCTGGCTTGTTCTCGGCTACCCAGCGTTGCAGCAATGTCATATGCCACGGCGCACGGCTGGCCGCGTCGGCGGCGTTGAGGTCGTCGAAGTAATGCAGGTTGTACAGCCACAGCTTTTTCAGCGCGGGATCGTTCCAGCCGCCAGTTGCGGGCAGGCTGTGCTCCTGGTTCAGAAAACGAAAGCGGTCCGCAGACAGCATGGCCGCAGTGCGGCTTGCAGGCGGCTTCCAGTCCCCCGCAGGCGCCCGACCGGCGGGTGCAGGTTTCAGCGGGTCCAGCCGTGGTCGCCAGACCTTGAACCACAAGCGGCCGTACCACTGCACGGGCCTGAGGTGGCGCAAGGTGTGCCAGTAGCGCGCCGCTGACCCGGCTGCATTCAACCGGCGGCCTCCGCCACCGCCAGGGTCACGCGGGCCACTTCCACAACCTCGTCGAACGCGATGGGTGACCCGCTGCGCTGCGCCACGGCCCGCACGAAGGCGGCAACACAGGCCTTTTGCCCCTTGTCCTGCCGCCACAGGTTCATCTTGCTGAACCCCGGCCAGCCAAAGCCGGTGAGTTTGCGAAAGTTATCAAGCTGCAACACCCGGCCGGCGGCAAACACCTCGAGCCGCTCCTTGGCAAACGCTTTGCTGCCATTGGCCAGGTAGTGCACCGTGCCGGTGGAGCCGTCCTCGAACTTCAGGCTGATGGTGACCGAGTCGCCGGTGGCCGAGTCCATCCGGGTCACCTGGTGGCTGGCGATGGGCGAAGCCGCCAGGTGGCGCAACAAGTCGATGAAGTGGCAGGCCTCGCCAATGATTCGGCCGCCGCCCACCGCGGGGTCTTGTGTCCAGTGTTCCGCCGGTATGGCGCCCGCGTTCACCGTCATCACGAAGGCCTTGGGGCCCGTCACACCTTTGAGCAGGGTGTCGATCTTCTGCACCTGCGGGGCAAAGCGTCGATTGAAGCCGACCATGACCATCGTGGAAGATCCCTGCTTGGCCGCCACGATTTCCGCCAGTTCTTGCGACGTCAGGCACAAGGGCTTTTCCACGAACACGTGTTTGCCCGCAGCAAGGCATTTCAGCACAAAGGCAGCGTGACTATCGTGGCGGGTCGTGACCACCACGGCGTTGACTTGGGGGTCTGCGAAGACTTCGTCGGTCGCGGTGGTGGTCTGCTCGAAACCATGCCTGCGCCCCGCATGGAGCCCGCTGACACCGCCGCTGGATGCCACTGTCTTGAGCGCGGCGCCGGCCGCCTTGAAAGCCGGGATCAGCACCGCAGTGGCGTAGTTGCCCGACCCGATCACGGCGACCGTGGCGGTGCGAGCGAGAGAAGAAACACGACCAACAGGAGCAGCCAAAGGCACGGTAGCCCGGCGGAGCGCCGCATCCGGCTGCTGGGCCAGCGCGGGGTACTGCAGCAAGATGCCCAGTGAAGGCGCCGCGCTTCCGACCAGGGCATACGCCTGATCCGCCTCGGCGAGGGCAAAGCGGTGCGAAATCAGCGGCCTCACGTCCAGGCGGCCGTCGGCCATCATGTCGAGCACCGCTTCAAGATTGCGCTGCTCCGTCCAGCGCACAAAGCCGATGGGGTAGTCGTTGCCCTTTTCTTCGTAGCCGGGGTCGTAACGCCCGGGGCCGTAAGAGCAACTGACCTGGAAGGACAGCTCTTTTTCGTAGAAATCCGCCCGCGACAGCTCCAGCCCGGTCACCCCCACCAGCACGATCCGGCCGCGCTTGCGGCACATCTGCGCCGCCTGGTGCACCGGCTCATTGCTCTTGGTGGAGGCCGTGATGATCACCGCATCGACACCGCGTCCACGCGAGAAGGCCTGCGCGGCGGCCACCGGGTCCTGCCCAGCGGCCAAGTCCACCACGTCTGCCCCGAACGATCGGGCCAGGGCCATCCTGGCCGGGTCGAAGTCCAATCCCAACACGCGGCAGCCGTTCGCCCGCAGCAGCTGCACCGCCATGAGACCGATCAGCCCCAGGCCCGTCACCACCACCGTCTCGCCCAGGGTGGGATGCACCAGCCGGATGCCCTGCAGGGCAATGGCCCCAAGCACCGTGAATGCAGCCTCTTCATCGGAAACCCCGTCCGGCACCCGGGCACACAGGTTGACCGGCACACTCACCACCTCGGCGTGTTTGCCGTTGGAAACCACGCGGTCACCCGACGCAAAGCCGGTCACCCCTGCGCCGGCTTCCAATACGGTACCGGTATTGCAGTAGCCCAGCGGCAAGGGCTGGTCCAGCTTGTTGAACACGGCCTCCAGGGTTGGCATCAGACCGTCGGTGCGGATCTTGTCCAGCACTATGCGCACCTTGTCGGGCTGCTGGCGGGCCTTGTCGATCCAGCCGGCCTTGCCAAATTCCACCAGCATTCGCTCAGTGCCTGCAGACACCAGCGTTTGCGAGGAGCGAATCAGCAACTGCCCACGCCTTGCGGCGGGGCATGGCACTTCGGCCACTTCAGTAGCGCCGTTCTTGAGGCTTTGCAGGATTTGTTTCATTGAGACGCCTCGTTGGCCCGATTACCCCACCTTGCGCACCACCGGCGCTACTTTGCCGCACTTCTCTGTAACTAAACGGTCCCAAATCCTGGGACAGGGTCAAATTTGCAACTGTTGAAAATGCACTCGTATGGCGAAACTCGACCCCGCCTCTAAACTCCACCGGCGCGCGCGGTGTCGGCCCGTTTCAGCGGGGCGAAGAACCAATCAGTATCTGACCCCGTTGACAGGCGAACACGGCACTTCTGCCACTTCGCTGAGTCAACCGTCAACGATGGCGCTCTTCGTCACTTACTCGTTTTTTTGTACGCCTCGACGATCAGCAACGCCGGTCTCAAGAACATTAGCGCGAAATTTGGCAACCTTGGGTCGAACGGCGTCATTCGATCCAATACAAATCCGCTTTCACCTAATCTACAGGATATTTCGCCAGGAGCGATTTCAAATTTTGAGACACTTAAGTAGGGAAAGCGCTCGATACCAACAGATGCCGCGATTGTGCGCACAGTCTTCTGAACTGTGCGCACAAAGGAAAGTGTTGGCGGCACGGAAATAATGAGTCTTCCGCTTGGCCGAAGCACGCGGCAAGCTTCCTTCAGCAAAGCATTCGGATCTTGTACGTACTCTATAACACTCGAGCACAGAATTCCGTCGAAACTCCCATCTTCCACTCCAACCAGATGCTCTACATCCAGGCGGAGCCATGTCAGGCTGGCGGCCTTAACGTTCTTCTGAGCTTCAGTTAGCATATTTGGCGATCCGTCGATCGCCACAACACTGGCTCCGCGTGCCAATAGTTCCGCAGTCAAGACGCCTGATCCACAGCCCAAATCAATCCACCGTTGGCCAACTATCACATTGCGATCGAGTACGGGTAGAAAATACGTGCGGCGCCGGCCGAAACCACCTCTGGAATAGCCATCGGACCAACCCGATGCCATTCCTTCATGGAACATTGCACCGGTTGGCAAATCGCCGGCCTGCTTGTCTGCAGATATTTTTTCCATGGGTTTCCTATCTTGACAAGATACGAGCGCTCAACATAGCGCTTGACTGCGCGGATCGGGGCGCAGGTTCACGCAATTATCCGCCTGATGGAACCGTAAGCCGACATTAAGGTGCTGCTGCTGCCGCGGTGGGCGATGATCTCTTAGAAGTGGCTCCGCAAATCTGAACAGCGCTATAAGTGGAAACTCCGGGCATGAAGCCGGGCCAACGGAGGTCTGGCGAGAAGGAGTTTTTGATGGTCAAGAAATCAGTGCGGCGCACCCGCCGCACCCACACGCCGGCGTTCAAGGCCCAAGTAGCCGGGGCCGCTTTGCGCGAAGACAGAACGCTGGCCGAGTTGGCCAAGCATTTCGAGTTGCGCCCCACGCAGATCGTCGAATGCAAGCGGTAGCTGCTTGAGCATGCGGCCGAAGCCTTCGGCGGCGGCGCGCAAGCGGTGGAGTCGGTGGACCTGGCCCCGCTGCACGCCAAGATCGGCCAACTGGCCCTGGAGAATGATTTTTTGGAAGGCGCGCGCACCAAGGCGGGATTGCTGAGCGTGAGGCGATGATCGACCCTGACCATCAACTTTCCATCACGCGCCAGGCGGCGTTGCTGGAGATCAGCCGAGGCTCGGTGTACTACCTGCCTCGGCCTGTGAGCGCGGCCGACCTGGCGCTCATGCGCTGCATCGACGAGCTGCACCTGGAACACCCTTTCATGGGCGCTCGCATGCTGCGCGACCAACTGCATCGCCAAGGCCCCCATGCCGGGCGGCGTCACATCAGAACGCTGATGCTGCGCATGGACATCGAGGCGCTGGCGCCATAGCCGGGCACCAGTAAACGCGCGCCCGGCCACAAGATCTACCCGTACCTGCTGCGCGCCCTGGCTATCACCCGGGCTAACCACGTCTGGGCGCTGGACACCACCTACATCCCGATGGTCCGAGGGTTCGTCTACCTCACCGCCGTGGTGGATGTGGCCTCGCGCCGCGTGCTGGCGCACCGGGTGACGATCACGCTGGAGGCGATCCACGCCAAGGAGGTGATCGAGCAGGCCTTGGCCCGATACGGGACGCCCGAGATCGTCAACACCGACCAGGGCAGCCAGTTCACCGCCGAGGAGTTTACCTCCGTCGTGCTGGCCGCCGGCTGCAAACTGTCCATGGACGGGCGCGGCGCCTGGCGCGACAACGTGTTCGTCGAGCTGCTGTGGCGCAGCGTGAAGTACGAGCGGGTGTATCTGAAGGCCTACGACACCGTCAGCGCCGCGCGTGCCGGCATCGCCGACTACCTGGATTGGTACAACACGCACCGAAGTCATTCCAGCCTCGATGGGCTCACACCCGATGAGAAGTACTTCGCCGGACTGCCGCAGATGAAGCTGGCCGCGTAAGATGAAATCCCTGGTGCGCCCCGAGTTTCCCAACGCGTCGGTCGGTTCGTCGCAAGCGCTGACCGCCGCCGTGGAAAACTCTGAACCCTTGGCAACCCGCCCGCAGTCCACTTATAAATCAGGGAAAGCTGTTCAAACAAGCGGAGCCACTTCTACGGGAACCTGCGACTTCACGCTTATTCGTCGACGAGCCCGTGCAGCCAACAACCTGTGGACGATTTCGGATCGCCAGTAAAGGCTCTTGACCGCCGCCTCGATCCAAGTCGAGAAGGAGAGAATCGAATCACGATTCATGCTGAGACCCCAGATCGCAAGGACGTGACCCCGAAACATACCGGATGGCTCAAGCGCCAATGATCGACGAGGCTTTCATCCGACTCTATTTCTACTTGCATCATGCGCGCTGCTCGATCGGGACCGAACCCCGCCACAGGGACACATAGCGGTCAAAAACGATCTCAATCGAATAATTCTGGAATGCTCTTGCCTTGGCATAGCTTCCCATGTCTTTTCGAAGATGAACATCGTCAATCACAGATTGCAAGGCTGCCTGCAGCGCAGCCGCATCCTTGGGCGGCACCAAGCACCCAGCGCCCTTGGCCAGCATCTCCGGAATCGCCCCAACGCTGGTGGCGACGATAGGCTTGCCCAACGCCATGGCCTCCAATACGGCATTGGGAAATCCCTCTGAGTAGCTGGGCAACACGAAGACGTCGCAAGCCGAGATCAAGGCGAGCGTCTCGGCATGGGGCTTCTCACCCAGAAAAGAGACATTGTCAATCGCACAACTTGCGGACAACTGCCGTTCATACTCAGGGCTAACCGGCCCCACTATGTTGAGGCGCCAGCCACTTCGGTCGAGGGCGGACCAGGCCTTCAACAGCTCAGCCACCCCCTTCGCAGGAATTACCCAACCGGCAAACAATACTGTCTTTTCGGCAAACTCGCCGCCCTCTACCCTCTGGACAAGAACTGTGTCGATGCAATTCGGAATAAGAGCGGCGTTAACGCACGGCAGGCTCGTCCTTATCGCCAAATATGTGGCCTCATCTATCGCAACGACTGCTTTGGCCATCCGCATGGCCAGCGCAAGCAACTGCCACTCTAGCCCCCCCGTCCTGGTCAAATCCGGCACTCTGCCAAACCGGATGTGGTAAATGACCGGAACTCTGAACAGCTTCCCGGTGAGTATGACAGTAATATCCCTGACAACGCCGAGTTCACCAGAGGTCGTCATGTGTATCACATCCAGTCTTCGCGACAGGAGCTTTCCGAACAGTCGCGTCATGTATGCCGCCAGATTCAGCCCGCCGCTCACGGCGCGCTTCCAGAGCGAGAAGTTATGAATGGCACGCCAACTTGGTGTTGTGTCGACCACGCTCAGCAAGACATCATCCCGGCCCTCTGCATACCTCATGATCATCTGGGTCCAATGGACTATCCCGCCACAAGAGTGACTCGGGCCGTCAACGCTTGGAGGCAACGGCGCCACCAGGCATACATTCAACGGCTTAGACATCTTCTTGTTTCCGCAATGGAGCAAGCATGGAACGCTCCGTTTGCCATTTTTCGAGATTGTTGATACTGAGTCTCTGGTCGATCGGATAGAGCAGTTTCTCATGTGCCAGGATCTTCTCTGCACTCAATCGGAACCCGATGACACGAGCCGGATTCCCTCCGACGATCGAATACGGCGGCACCGACTTTGTCACCACAGCGCCTGCCCCGATAATCGCCCCCCGTCCGACACGGACTCCTCGCAGAATGATGGCCCGGGCACCGATCCATACATCATCCTTGATCACCACACCCAGGTCCTCGTTACCGGACTTCTGATGGACTTCTGTCATGAAAGTACCCGACACCGCTGCGTTGTGTCCCCCGCCAATGACAACGACCTCGGGGCCGAACATGACATGGCTGCCGATACGTATCTCCGACAGTGCAGCCATCAATATCGGGCGAACACCGAGATTGACGTCATCGCCGACATAGATATTTCGATAGCTGTAAAGTCCATTCGGATCAAACCGAAAGTTTTTTCCGTATGCGGCAAAAAGAGGTCTGTAAGGGTACATGCGCAGCCGCCTGGACAATCGCGACCACTGATGCAGCGCCCAACCCAGATACTTCATCGACGAACTCCCGCAAGGAAGCCCGATAACTCGGCGACATAGTTTCTGTAGTCGAACGAGGCTTCGGCCCGCTGGCGCGCGCACGCATGCATGGCCTGCCACCTGCCTCTCGGCCAAGACAACAAGCGCCGCAAGGCGGCCGCGAAGTCTTCTTCCGATGAGCTCGCGCAGACTATCCCTTCGCTCCCATCATGCAAGTAGAGAGCGAGATCGCTGGTCAGATTGGCAATAACCGGCACCCCATTTGCAAGGCTTTCGACGAATTTGGTTGGGAACCCCGCGTTGGCAAACCGTTGCGGCTCACGCAACAGTACGGAAAGGTCGGCACGCTGCAGCTTCTCGTGAATCGACGCTTGCGGCACCATACCTGCAACCATCACAAACGGCGGAACTTGCGCGCCTCCCAGCAACTGCTGGACTTGTTTACGGGTCGGTCCCAGAACCTCCAGCACAACCTTCTGCCCGGAAGGGTCCACACGGGAAATACCGTTGACCACCGCGGCCAATAGGTCCTTCTTGCCAGGCGTTCCCGCATAGATGAGCCTTAGCGGGTCCGATGTATCTCGTTGGGTGTTAACTTCCAGTCGCACGCTAGTCACATCGAGAGTTGGCGGGACCCGGATGACATGAGGACATGAACGCCTGTAGTAATCAGCGAGATACTGACTGATCGCTATGACTCCATCACATCTCCGATAATAATGATGCATAGCCAATTTGGCGTTGACGTGAAAAGGGCCGAAGTATCCTCCGCGCATATGCGACCCGTCGTACCACTCCACGACGTCGGCAATGAGGGGAACATTATTCTTCTTACACCAAGCCGCAATCCTTTGCATGAAAGCGGCCCCAGCGCCGTAGGTGACGACAAAACGTGGGTGCGAAGGAATGGCATCAAGCCAGGCAACTGTCTTTCGACCCGAGGCCACTAGCACTTGAAACGCCTTCCGAGCCGGCGTGTCGGATGGCTTGGGGTTTTCTCCGATATTCTCGTAAATGATTCCTGAGCAGTCGCGATCAACGGTAACGCCGGATGTCTCCCATTGCCCCGCGCCGACCACGACATCGAAACCACACTCCACAAATGCTCGGGCGATTCCGTAGACCCGCCGCGAGCCAGGCTGCCCCCAGGGAAAGGAAAAGGGGCCTACGTACGCGATCCAGTCTTTCTTGTTCATACGCTAGCGTGTTCGCCACACTCCCGTTGCTGCGCCGCCGCCGCCATTACCGCCCGAAAAGCCGTACTCACTTTAGGCTGGGAATGCCGCACTTCTGCTACTGCGCGCCCCATCATACCTAGGTTGAAACGAAGACTCGACGACTCTGCAAGCTGCGCTCCGATGCTTTCCAGCAGGAGTATGTCGCCTACGCGCGTCACGGTCAGCCCTGAACCACATCGTTCGATATATCGGATAGAACTCAATCCATCGGGACCGTAAGCCAGGATCGGCTTGCCGGCTGCCATGTACTGCGGAATCTTTGTGGAAATGGACAACCGTGTCCGCGCTGCGTCTTCCGGCAAGAAGGACTCGACATGAATGAGCACGTCCACCTCCAGCATCTTCCGACACGCATCCGCGGCACCCAACGTCGATAGCCGCTTGACGACAGAATACGATTCATAGATGTGCCGATACACGGCAATGTCATGCTCAGGCGCGTAGATCTCCAGCGCGACGGGAACTCCCCGATCCTCCAGGGACTGGAGCGCGCGCGCGACGTCGGCGATCCCTTTCCATCTGTTCAGATGCAAACCGCCAATATAGGCAAACTGCACGAGGCGCCCCGCCACATCGCACTCGCCTACCACCACGGGCGCGAGGTCTATGCAGTTCATGAAATCCTTGAACTGGCCCCCATACCGTTGGCCATACTCCACGCTCATGTCCTCGCTAATCGTCAATCCAATAGGGGACCTCGCAAGCACAGCATCCAGCTTCGCCGCGAGAATCCGCTTGGGCACCACCTGCGGCCATGAGTCCGCATATTCCGACATGGGCCAGTCATCCATGAAGTGAGGCACGACGGGAATCCTCAAGAGTACCGAGATCTTCAGTACCAGGCTCATCATCCGCACGCTGCCCAATGGGGTATAGATGATTTGCGGCCCGAAATCTTCGACCCAAGCGCGCAGGTCGGACGGAAGGGCAAAAGGAAAGATGTCGCCCAAGGCGCCGAGCAAACCGCGCGAAACGGAATTACTGGCTGCTTGCACCGACCGCCCCACGTCGGCACTCGTCAACCTTCTTCGTTGCGACCGCAATCGGCGCAAAAGTCGTTTGCCGGCACCCACCATCGGGATGTCGGCACTTGAGAATCTGAAATGACGCCCACAACATACCGAGTCTGGATCCACGGTGTCGTCATAGATCTGCGCAATCCTGTCTGCTGGATAGCCTGAAAACAGATTACACAAAGTAATACCGGTCGCGCAATGCCTACTAATCGACGATGCACTAATTACCAAGATCTTAGGTAAATTTCTATTTGACAAATCCCGCAATTCATTTTCCTTCAATTTTCAACAACCCGTCGCCTACGCTGGGCGACGCAAAGTGATCGGGGATCGTTGCTGGATGCGGGCTATACAAAATGATACGCGGTCGACGGAACCGGGAGCCAAGAAATAACCAGCTTAAGATAATCACCACTGAACCAACCATCATTTCTCTTGTCTGCATCAACTGATTGTTCGCAGGCAGAAACAAGAGGAGAGTCGTCAAGAAATAGAAAACGCAAATACTCAGTGGATTCTCATAGGTCAACGACTCAGTTAAACTCCTCGCATACAGACGACCAATCGGGTACATGAGCAACAGCGCACCAACAAAAGTAATATCCGAAGCCACCCATGGAAAAAATGTCTGCCATAACATCTTCGCGGGCCATCCGTAGGCAGCCTCCATCCGAAGGGGGTATGTCGCGGCCTCGACTTGTGAGATTCCAAGATACTGCTCCGCGTACGATGTGAGCGCAAATGAGTTTCCAATCCCATAGGTCCACTCAAATGGAAGTCCGAGGCACAAAGAAAGTCCATAATAGCCCTGACTTATATATCCGATGAATACCGCCACAGCCAAACCCATCTTTTCACCGAAGATCACAAAAATCAGACCTTCTGAGTCCAATCGCATTTTCCCTATTACGCCAATCTCGCTGATATTATATGCAGCCAATCTTGACAACTGAAAAAACGTGAAGGCGAGGAGCACAAGAACCAAGAGAATCATACTGGTTCGGACCCAACGGTGAAATCGCTTCGCATCAAAATATACCCGCAGGAAGCTAGTGCACGCAAAGATGATGAACAGATCAAAAATCCCCTTCTGCGCCCCTTTCGTCATTACGCCAATTATGAGTTGAAGAAGCAGCGTCCCGACAAGACCAAAGCGCCACACCCTGCCTAGCTTGTAGAAACTGAAGAGCAGGAAGGCGTTACTCACGTAAATCAGCGGGCTGGCAATTATGCGCAATTGCCCAACGAAGGATGATTCAGCCCCAGCCTTCGCGTAATTCAAGGCATCTATATAGACTTGACCCGGATTCAACAGGGAGATAATGCTAAGGCGACCGGCTCCCGCGTCTATAATGGCACCTGCAACTGTCAATACAAGCTGGAGCACCAACCCAACTTTCGCGACGAACTTAAACCTCCGGAAGTTTTCGGCGCAAACAGACTCAGATCTGACCAGATTCTGCGATTTCCGCTTTGCCACACTGGTATATCCGAGCGCGAAAAGGAGCATCACGCCAATCATGTAAGCGACGGGCAATAGGATTTTCTCATCCTCGTACTCCCATGGCCCAAGATAGTGGAGCAGCAACGTCAGAGTGACGTAGGCCAGAAACGCCTTCAGGGGGAGATAGATTCTAACGTCACTAGCAAACTTACTCATTGTGATTCTTTGCGATCAGTATCGCACTAATATTTATTACAAAATGAATTAACCAATCTTCAAAATCTGCCAACTCAACAAGATCAAAGCCCTTCGCTTCCGCCAATTACCCGACGAACCTCCAGTTGCATCAACAGGCATCTCATCAGATAGCCCAGCGAAACAGCCCAGATCACATATTCCTTACCCCAGCCCGTAGGAATCAACGCTGCGACCACGGCAAAAGCTAGAGCCAGTCCCAAACCATAGGTGGCTTGGCCTTTGAATGAAGACATACCATTAAGCAGGGTGGAGTTGAGCGCATTCCAGAAGCCAATGACCATGAAGGCAATGCAAGCCAGCATTAGTGCCGGTGATGGGAGGACCTCTGCGTTTCCGGTCCAGACACCGATAATCCACTCGCCAAATAATGCCAGACCTACCGAGGACGCCAGAGAAATAATGACCACCAGCTTCGCACATTTGGAATAGACGTCGCGAATCCATCCACTATCTCCCCTGGTTTTTGCATCCGTGATGGCGGACCACAGCGGCGACAGCAGGTAGATCAAGAAAGAAGACGGAACTCCTACCAGCTTGAGCAGGATGGCATAGTCCGCCACGTTCTTCGCGCCAAATTTCGCGGAAATAAGGACCATAGGCGTGTTGTTTACTAGGTAAATCGCGATCGACGCGCTCAGACCGAGCCCGCCCACCTTCATCACATCGCTCAAATGACCGAATGCAACAAGCTCGTGAATATTCGATATCGCGGGCAAGAGCCAGCGATGCCGGAGTAGCAGGAACGGAAAGCCAATGAGCAGCACGATGGCGCTGGCCAAGCCGCCCACAACAAACACCAGGGCAGGCAAGCCCAGCTGAAGCTTGATCACGACAAACAGGAGCGCCAGCGAAAGGACTCTTGCCGCAGCTTGAATTAAGGCTACCCAGAACCCCTCCTGCAGCGCCGAATAGGCACGTTGCACAACGCCGGCCAGCAATCCAAGTCCGATCACGAAGATCACCATCCTGACGGTTGGATCGACGTCGCTGATCGCCGCGTCCGTTTTGAGACCCAAAATGGACGCAAGATCCATCCAGGGCAAAATGGCTTCGCCGGCCAGCACCAACAGGACGAACAGCAAGAGGACGAAGACGAAGCCGCTCAAGAAAACTCCCCCGGCAAGGCTGTTTTTACCCTGGCCGACGTAGCTGGCCAGCCTGTCCTGCACGCCAATGCCAGCCCCAAAGTCCGAGAAGCTGATGAACATGAGCGCCGATGACAAGGCCATCCAAAGCCCGAAGCGCTCGGGGCCCACATATCCCAAGGCAAGCGGGACACTGACAAGTCCCGTGGCGACCTGAAGCGCTTGAGACCCAATATTCATCATGGATGTCAGCGCCGCCCGTCGATATCGTTCAGCACCGGCTTCTTGCGAGCGCCGAAAGAGCTTTCTAAGCATCTGCTTAGCCCCCCGGGTCAGATTCCGTCATGGCAACGGGCGAGTCTAAAGGTGCGAACAGACGACGCATCAACCCACCGGTCGGCACCCAGGAGCCGGAAGACGAGATCCCAGTCAAACCGCTAACCTGCATCTCTGGCGCTGACCGTTGCATGGCGGGCATACCAAGGCACTGAGGCCCGGATACCATTGAGGATGCTGTACTGCGGCACGTAGCCAAGAAGTCGCCGAGCTTTAGAGATGTCGGCCTGCGAATGGCGCACATCTCCTTCGCGGAAATCCCGGTATTGAGGGGATTGGGTACTGCCAAGCCCATACGCCAGAAGCGCTTCACCGAGACAGGTGTAGAGCTGATTCAGAGAGGTGCGGTCACCGACGGCGACGTTGTAGACCTGATTGCGCGCCTCATCGTTGTCCGTCGTCGCGGCGAGCAGATTGGCTTGTACAGCGTTGGCCACATAGCAGAAGTCGCGACTGGTCTCGCCGTCGCCGTTGATTAAGACGGTATCGCCTTTCAGCAGCGCCGCCGTCCATTTGGGAATCACCGCCGCATAGGCGCCATTGGGGTCTTGCCGCGGCCCGAAGACGTTGAAGTACCGCAAGCCTATGGTCTTGAAGCCATAGCAGCGCGCAAATACGTCAGCATAGACTTCGTTGACGTACTTGGTCACGGCATAGGGACTCAGTGGTTTGCCGATGGTGTCTTCCACCTTGGGCAGGCCAGGATGGTCGCCATAGGTGCTGCTGCTCGCGGCGTAGGTGAAGCTCTTGACCTTGGCGTCGCGCGCCGCCACCAGCATGTTCAAGAATCCGGAGATGTTGGTCGCATTCGTAGTGATGGGATCCTGTATGCTGCGCGGCACGCTTCCAAGGGCAGCTTGATGAAGCACATAATCCGCGTGCGCGCATGCAGTCTGGCAGACGTTGAGATCTCGGATATCTCCTTCAATGAACTGGAAGTTAGCCCACCGGTCGGAGGTCACTAGGCATTGCACTTCTTCCACATTCCTCCGGTGACCGGTGGAGAAGTTGTCTAAGCCCGTCACTCGCTGATCCAGCTTCAGCAGAGTTTCGAGCAAGTTGCTCCCGATGAACCCGGCGACTCCGGTCACCAGCCAAGAACGCGGCTCAGCCAATAAACGGGCTTGCGTGCTGTGATATGCGGTTGGAACGTTCATGCGCACTCAACACTCACAAGCGCCCGTCGGCGGTTCCCAGAGGCAGGATGCTTTTCAGGTCATATATCACCGCCCCGGGATGTCCAAGTGCACTGATGCCGATGTGGCCAAGCTCATGAAATTCCCGATGTCCGACTGCCAGTACCACCGCGGCATATTGCCCGGGAGCAGGAAGGCCGGGCAGGCACTGCAGCCCATATTCATGATTGGCTTCCGCTAAATCGACCCACGGATCGAACACATCCACTCGGGTGTGGTAGCGCTCGAGGGCGCGTACAAGATCGACCACCTTCGTGTTTCGCAAATCAGGGCAGTTCTCTTTGAACGTCAACCCTAGCACGAGGATTTTGCTGTCTAGCACCGGAATATTTTTCCGCAGCATGAGCTTGATTGTGTCATCTGCAACGTGGGCAGCCATGCTGTCGTTGATCCGACGCCCTGCCAAGATGACTTCAGGGTGATAGCCGACTTGTTCAGCTTTGTGGGTCAAATAATATGGATCCACTCCAATGCAATGGCCACCCACCAGTCCCGGTCGGAACGGCAGAAAATTCCATTTGGTACCGGCAGCCTCCAGCACTTCCAGAGTGTCGATCCCCAGCCTATGGAAGATCAGGCTCAGCTCGTTCATAAGTGCAATGTTCACGTCCCGCTGGATGTTTTCAATGACCTTCGCGGCTTCCGCCACCTTGATGCTGCGCGCCTTATGCGTGCCGGCTGTGACAATGTCCGTGTACACGCGGTCGACGATGTCTGCCACTTCGGTTGTGCTGCCACTGGTGATCTTGCAAATGGTGGGGAGGCGGTGCTCCTTATCGCCTGGGTTGATGCGCTCCGGGCTGTAGCCGCAGAAGAAGTCGCGGTTGTACATGAGCCCAGACATTTGCTCGAGCAACGGGACGCAAACTTCTTCGGTACACCCCGGATAGACCGTGGACTCATATACGACGATATCGCCGTGCTTCAAAACCTTGCCCACAGTCTCGGTGGCCTTGATCACAGGCCTCAGATCCGGGCGATTGGCGTTGTCGATCGGAGTAGGCACGGTGACAATGAACAAATCACACGTCGCCAATGCTTTAATTTCGGTTGTGTAATGCAGATGTCGGGCCTGCCGGAGTTCTTCCGGGGAAACTTCTAACGTGTGGTCTCGCCCAGACCGCAGTTCCTCCACCCGTGCCGTGTTGATATCAAAACCGACGACGGACCGCTTCTTGCCGAACTCCACCGCCAGCGGCAGGCCGACATATCCCAAACCGACGATCGCTACCTTCCGATCACTGGCAACTTGTGCAGTAAGCATATTGTACACCTGGAGCGGCTACTTGGGGGACTCGTAGTTGTACTGGCGGTAACGATAGCCGCCATACTTGTATCCATAGCTGCCATAGTGGCGGCGGCTCAAGTCGATGGCGTTGAACAGGACGCCGCTGACGTTCTTGCCGGCATGGGCCAGGCGCTTGGCGCTTTCGTGCAGCTCGCCCATTTGCGTCTGGTCGGCCCGTGCCACCAGCAGCACCGTGCCTGCTTGCGCCGCTACGCTGACAGTGTCGGCCGCTGCAAGCACCGGCGGTGTGTCCAAGATCACCATGTCGTACTGCGCCGAAAGATCGTCCATCACATGGGCAAAGGCCGCGCTCATCATCAGTTCGGCCGGGTTGGGCGGCAGCACGCCGGTGGTCAACAGGTCGAGGTTGGGCAGGATCCCGCGGTGGATCGCTTCCGATGGTTTCAGGCTGCCCGCCACCACTTCCGACAGGCCGCGCCCGCGTTTGATGCCGAAGTAGTGATTGAGGTAGCCCTTGCGCAGGTCGGCGTCCACCAACAGCACCCGCCTGCCGGCGCTGGCCAGGATCGCGGCGAAGTTGGCCGCGATAAAGCTCTTGCCCACGCCGGGCGTTGCGCCCGTCACCAGCACCCGGTTGTTGGGGGCCTCCAGCATCGCAAACTGCAGCGCCGTGCGCAGGCTGCGCAGGCTCTCGATAGCAGCGTCCTGGGGCGCCTGCGTAGCCAGCAAGTGCACACCCGGCTGCCTTTCCTCCGCTTGGCGGGCCAGCGGTTGCTGGCCGGCGCTCAAAGGGATGGTGCAGTACACGTTCAGGCCGGTCTGGGCCTCCACTTCCTGCGGGTCGCGAATGCCGCGGAAGAGTGAATTACGGGCAAGTGCCAGCATCACGCCGCCCAACAGCCCCAGCACGGCGGCCAGGGCCATCACCAGGGCGCGTTTGGGTTTGACCGGGCTTTCAGGAAGCGCGGCCTCGTCGATGACGCGCACGTTGCCGACCTTGCCTTCGCGAATCAATTGCAGCTGCAGCTCATTGTTGCGCAGGTTTTGATAGGCGTCATTGTTGACCGTCACGTCGCGCTGCAGGCGCAGGGCATCCTGCTGCACCAGGGGCAGTCCGCGCACCCGGGCATTCAGGGCGGCAATCTGGCGGTTCCAGGCGGCAATCTGCTCGTCCAGCGTTTTCACCACCGGGTGCTGGGTGGTGAAGCGGGCCACCGCCTCAAGCCTTTTTTGCTTTGCGTCCATCAGTTTGCCCTGCAGGTCCACCGTCGTGGTCAGGATCAGCTTGGCCTCCTCATCCAGCGGCGCTACAGTGCCTTGCTGGTTGCGGAATCGGCTGAACGCATCATCCGATTGGTCCAGCTTCTTCTTGAACTGCGGCATCTGCACCTCCAGGAAGGCCAGCATCTTCTGCGCCTCGGCGGCCTTGCGCTGGACGTTTTGTCGAACATACTGGTGACCGATTTCGTTCAGGATCTGCGTCAATCTGACAGGGTCCGGGCTTTGCAACGTGGCATCGATCACGCCGGACTGCTTGCCCTTTTCGGTTAGCTTCAGGTCGTTCTGCAGAGCTTCGATCGTGCCCAGACGTGAACGGCGCGTCAGGCTGAACTCGGCCCCAGCCTTGGCGTCCATGGCGCTGACAAGCAATGAAATGGTACCCAGCGGCGTGCTGCGAACCAGCGGCGTGCCCACGGTGCCAGCAAGATTCACAGGCAACTCCGGGTGCGATACCGCGTACTGGCCGGGGCCGCGCACCGTCAACTTAAAGCGTGTGCCTTCCAGTTGCTGCGGCACGTCGAAGCTTGTCACCGCAATCTTCTCGGTTCCGGTCACGAAACCGCCAAAGCCCAGGAAGCCGGGGTCCGACAATGTCTTGGCCCGACGTGCCAGCCAGTTGCCCACCACCGGCAGGTAGCGAGGCCTGGCGTCGATGTACAGCAAGGTGCTGTCCACGGCATCCCCCACGATCATGCGCGAGCGGATGATTTCGATTTCGGCTGCGGATGGCGTCTTGACATCGAATAGGCTGGCAGCGTCGCCCAGGAAGCTCTTGGCCGAGGAGGAAGAGTCTTCCACCTGGATCAGCAGGTTGGCCTCGTACACCGGCCGCGCCAGAAAGGCGTAGGCG
>DIZF01000065.1:117693-144240 GCA_002427815.1 Ramlibacter tataouinensis | reverse complement strand
ACTCCACCGGGTCGATCTCGTCGTTGTCATCGACCATGGGCGCAGGCGACAGGGCCATCTGGTTTTGATAGGGGTTGCGAGCATTCATGGATTGGCCTCTCAGATCTTCTGGATGCGAAGTAGCCATTCGTGCACCCCTTCATCGATAAGTTGCAGCGACTCGCCAAAAGCCCGTTCGCTCTGCCGGTACGGGTCGGGCACATCGCGCTTGCTGAATTCACCCAGGCGGAAGACCCGGCCGCAGGCGAAGGGGTATGTTTCTTCCAGGCGCTTGCGTTGGTCGGCCGACATCACCAGCACCAGCTCGGCCTGTGCGCACAGATCGCGGGTGATCTGCAGGGCGCGGTGCGGCGCGATGTCGATGCCGCGGGCCCGCATCAGGCGCACCGCCGTCTCGTCGGCCGGCGTGCCGCTCAATGCGTTCAGTCCGGCGGAGCGCACGGGTATGCGCGGCAAGGCCGCTGTCAGCAGCCCCTGCGCCATCGGGCTGCGGCAGATGTTGCCTTCGCAGACGACCAGGATGCTTTTCATCAGTTGGCGACGTTCTTCCCCAGGCTGAGGGCCTGGGCTGATGGCAGGATCAAGCTGATGATGCGGTTCCAGTTGACCAGCGGCACCGGGTCTATGTACACCACGTCGCGTGGACGCAGGGCAAAGGTGTCGGCCAGGGCCAGCGCGCTGGGCGAGCTGGCATTCAGGTGGAAGACGGCGGGCGAGCCTTGCGGGCCGTTGCGGATGACGTAGATCTGGCCGGTGTTGGCCGTCAGCAGGTTGGGCCCGCCCGCTTCACCCAGCGCTTCGTTCAGGCTCAGGCGCCCGTTGCGCATCTGCAGGGCCGAGGGCCGCGCGATTTCGCCCATCACATACACCTTGTTCTCGTCACGGTTCCGCACCGTCACCACGTCGCCGTTTTGCAGCAGGATGCGGTTGGCGCTGACGCCCAGCTCCTGCAACTGCATCAGGTTGATCAGCGTGGTCTTGTCCTTGCGGGTGAGTGTGACGAAAGAACGGTCGCCGGTCGCCGTGATGCCGCCGGCGCGGTTGATCGCCTCGGGCAGGGTCATCGGGACATCGGTGAAGATCTCCGTGCCGGGTGTGCGCACTTCGCCTTCGACATAGGCGCGGCGGCTGCGGAACGACTGGATGCGCACCGTCACCTGCGGGTCTTTGATGACCCGCTTCAGGCGCTGTGCCAGTAACTCCGACGCCTCGATTTCGGTCAGCCCCTCGACCTTGATGCGGCCCACATACGGAAAGGACACCTGGCCGTCGGCGCCGACGATGAAGCCCGGCGCAGCGCTGATGCCGGTGGGGTCGGACTGCTGGCTGATCACGGCGCCGGCCATCGGCAACAGTTCGGGGTGGTCGTACACCACGATGCCGATCACGTCGTAAGGGCCGATGGCGTAGGGCTTGGGCTCGGCAAACAGGCTTTGCACGTCGGCAGGGATGCCGCGCGGCTGGGCCTGCATCTGGGCTTGCACCAGGGCCGGCGTGATGGGGGTGATGACGCCCTGGGGCGGATTGTCGGCGTCGGCCGGCACGTACTGGCCCAGCGTGACGCTGGTGCGCTGCTTTTGGTCGGCGTAGTCGAAGCCCGGCGCAGTCACCACGGCACAACCCTGGGCCAGCAGAGCCAGAAGCAATGGCGCCAGCAGCCTATACCCGGCCAGCTCTTCAGTGATGAACATGTTTCCTCTTTTTCATCGTGTCTTTTTCAAGCCAAGTGACTGACTGTATCTCAGCGGCCGCGTTCTGGGTCCTGCTGTTGTCCCTGCCGAACGACTGAGCGTGCGAACCTGCGCATCCCGGCCGCCCGGTGTTGTCAGCGAGCCGCATCGCGAATGCGTGGGATGTTATCTTCGAAATAGACCAGGCCGGCCCGGTCGGAATTGAAGGTGGCATCGAGCGAGGGCGTGGGCGGTATCACGCCGAAGCCAGTGCGCACGGCGTTGTTCTTATCCCTGACGAGGGTCTCGACGTCATGCGTGAAGCGCGGCGTGCCCGTGACCTGCACGTGGTGGGTGGGTGTCATGTCACGGCGTGGGCCGATCGGAACCGAGATTTCCACTCCAATGAACTGGCGCGTCGAGTCTCCACTGAAACGGGTGCGACGGTAGTAGGCAGCCACGGCCACGTCGCTGAACCATTGGCGCAGGCCCAGCTGGAAGCCGCGGTCGTTGTTCATGAACTGGCCGCCGGTCGCCTCCAGGTAAGTGCGGGTGGGGATAACGCTGTAGCGGTAGCTGGCGAGCAGTGGTGTGGCATGGGCGGGCCCCGCGTTGAATTCGCCGAACCGCGAATTGCGGAAATAACCGGCTTCGCCGCTGACACGGTGCCGGCCTTCGCCCGGCTCCCAGCGCAGCGCGCCGTCAACGCCGTCGAATGTGCTGCCGATGCGCCCCACCGTGGCTTGAGCAGTCAACCCGGCCAGGCCCCAGCGCAGGGCCTGCACGTCGTTGCCGGGCGCCAGCCAGCGCTCCAGCGGCACGCGCACCGTCTGCACCAGCGCAAACCGTTCAGTCTCGTTGCGGATGCGCCGGAATCCGAACGCTCCTGACGGCGCGTAATCGCTGGTGTTGGCCAGGGGCACGTTGCGACGCCACTCCACGCTGGCGCCGTCCCACAGGGGTAATTGCAGGCCGACGTTGACGCCGGCCGAAAAGTCGAGCGCGCCGAGTTCGGTGCCTATGTTCGTACGCAGGACCGGGCTGAGCGCAACCCGCAGCGTGTGCGTGCTGGGCTGCTGATTGCGCACGATCCAGGCCGCGCCTTCGTGCAAGGCCTCCAGCGCGCCGGTGCCGGGGGTGGACAGCTGGCCGCCGGCGCAGGCCTTGGCGTCGTTGTTGATCCATTGCCTCAGGCAGTCGGTCTGGCCGGTCACGGCGACCAGCGGAATCTGGCGCTGGGTCAGGACGAGGCGGTAGCCGGCCTTGGTGTCGCCCAGGGTACGTGCCACTGCGCCCAGGGCCGCGCCCAGCGCATCGGCAAAGTTCCAGTTGTAGCTGGCGTTGTTGGCCCGCACGGCCAGGGTGCCATCGGGCATGCGTCCAACGGAGATGTCTTCCAGTCCCTTGGCCTGCAGCGCCGAGGCCAGCTCGTGCAAGCGGCCATCCGTGACCTGAACTGTTGGGGCGGCGGCAGTGGTGACAGGGGGTGCGGTTGCGGTGGGGGCGGCGGGCGCGGCAGCCGCCAGGGGCAAAAGAGGCGTCGCGGGCAGAGCTGGCGCGGCGGCCACCGGAGCGGTAGCGGTGGCAGAAGCCTCGGGGGCTGCGGGCGCCGGCAGCACGCGCGCCTCGTATGACGGCTGCGGGAGCTGCGCGCCGGTAAGTGCCGGCAGTGGCGCCTTGGGGCCGGTGCCGGGCAGGTCCGGCACCTTGTACAGGGGAATCGAGAGGCCGGCCGTCAACCATGAACGGCGGGTCAGGTTGTTGTCGTTCAGCCGGAGGTTGGCGCCGGCATAGGCCTGCCAGCCTTCGGGCAACCACTGCGACGGCGCGAACAGGCGCACGCCAGCCCATGCATTGCCGCCCGTGTATTCGACCTGGCCGCGCACCCAGGGCAGGGGCTGCCAGGCGGCAGCGGCGAAGGGCCCATCCAGCGGCGACCTGGGCCCGCCGGACCTGACGCCGCTGCGTCGGGCCAGGCCGGCGCTGGCTTCGTAAGGGCCTTGGTTGAAGGTGAGCACGCCGTAGTAGGTGCGGAAATTGGTGGCTTTGCCGCCGATGTCGGCGGCCCCGGCGGCGATGCTGAAACGGTGCGCGGCGTCCAGGCCGATGCCCAACTTGCCCGAGGCGGAGAGGTCCCGCACGCCGCACCCTTCGGTAAAGCAGTTGCGGTTGAGGCTGTTGGTCGCAAGGCGCCCTGCGACCTCCAGGTTGGGCAGCAGCCCGAAACCGACCACGAAGTTATGGCCGGTCGGGTCGCTCACCACACCGGGCAACTGGTTGTCGTAGGTGAATTCGGTGCGTCCCCAGCCCAACAGATGAGCATTGGGGGTGATGCCCAGGCCGGTGTACCCCGCTTGCGTGAGGGTGGTAGTCTGGCCTTGGACCAGTGACGGGGCCACGGCGAGGGCAGCAACAAGAAAAATTATCTGGGCGGATCGCATCAGGAATTAAAGTCGGCCTTCGCCCGAGAAGATAACCAATTGCGGTTGGCCGTGGGATAGAGCATCGAAATGGCTCATCAATTCTAAGTGAGCCTGCCGCGACTTGTTCGCATTTGTTTACAGACCCTGTTGTTTGTTGTAATCTACAACGCTCTGCGGGGCAGGCGTCACATCACAAATGAAAGGTTCCGATCATGAAGAAGATTCTCAGCGCCATATTGACCCTCTTGGTTGCCAGCACGCTTGTGGCGTGTGGCGGTGGCGGCGGTACCGCACAGGTGCAGGCTGCGGCAGCAGATACAGTTCTCCCGGCCTCGGCGGCGACCGTGGCTTTGGTGCCAAATACAGCCTTCCAGTTTCCGTCGGGTGTAACTTCCTTCGGCACGACGTCGACCACGACGGTCGCTTTCACCAGCGCTTCGGCCACTCCGACCTTTTCGATCAGCTCCGACGGCAACACCGCGACGGGCGACACGACTTTTGGGTCATGCCATTTCCACATCACTGCGTCCACGTTCCTGCCGCCCTCACCTTTGGCTGTGGGCAATACGATCACGGTCAATCCCTGCAACTTGAACGCGAACACCCACGGTCAACTGGCCAACGGCCAAGGTCAGTCGCGCAGCATCGCTCTGCTGCTTGGCTCTGCGCTGTCGTCTGGTACACCGATCACTATTTCCATCAACGAAGGCGGGCAGGTCACCATCAACGGGCAGTCGGCAGGCACCGTCACGCTGACACCGGTTACCGGAACCTGAGCCTCACGGCACGGCCTTCAAGGCAAAAGCCCACCGCCCGGTGGGCTTTCTTGTTCATGGGTGCGAGCCTTATTGCCCTGTTGCCCTGTTGGCCCGAATCGCGTAACAGTCGGCGAGAGTGAACTATGAAGTAGCCGCCTGGTAAGCCGCTGCCAGTGCGCGCATCAGCGAAGCGTGCAAGGTCCCCAGCATCGGGGTCTGGCCATGCGGTGCAGCGGGAGGCACCGAGAACCACTCGGTGGAGTAGGGCAGGTCGACCAACTGCCTCAGGTCGAATTTCGTGTCGAAACTCAGCCCGGCCGCGTCGTACGCCGCACGATTCGGAAGGGCCGAGATGAGGAACTCGCCGGCGTGAAGTGCTGCGGTCTTCTGGCTCGTGCCATAGGCAACTCGAACGACAAACCGGGGCGCGTCATCGTCGAAGACGCTGATGATCAGCGCCGGCCGGGGCTTCGGCCGCGGGTTGATGTTGTCAGGGAAATGACACCAGACGATGTCGCCTGCCGTCGGCTCATCCCACCACTGGGAAGAGGTCACGCGGTTTCAGTGTCGAACAGGCTCGATCGGACCGATCGATGGCTGTCCTGGGGTACACGCTTGCGGATCTGCTTCAGCTGCGCAGCTGTCAGTGGACCCTTGTCGGCCTCGTACTGTGGCAAGAGCTTCACGGCCATCTGATGCAAAGCGATATGAATGGCCTGGGTCTCATCGACCCCCATGCGCTCGGCCAGGCGTTTGGCGGTTTTACGTGTGACGCCGGTCGCGCTGTCGACGGCGCGATAGCGAAAAGCGATCTGGTCGGCGGGTCGGGAAGGCATGGTCGGCTCCATCAAGATATCAACAAGATATCACATCATTTGGCATGATGATGAACTCGTCCGTGACGTAACATAATGTTTCGGAGGAGATCGCGAATGACCGATTACTGGCTGGTCTTGAGCCTGGCCGAGGCGCTCGAGGCTGTCGAGTGCCGGACGAGCCGCTCAACGATAGCCGTTGGGATTGCGGCTTTGCCAGCGCCAGGCGTCGGCGCACATCTCCTCGAGCGTGCGTTTCGCCTGCCAGCCAAGCGTGCGCTGCGCGAGGCCCGGATCGGCGTAGCACTGCGCGACGTCGCCCGGGCGCCGCGCCGCGAGCCGGTAGGGCACGGGCCGGCCGCTGGCCGCCTCGAAGGCCCGCACCACCTCCAGCACGCTGTAGCCTTGGCCCGTGCCGAGGTTCACCGTCAGGCTGGCGCCTCGCGCCAGCAGCGCCTGCAGCGCCGCGACATGGCCCTCGGCCAGGTCGCACACATGGATGTAGTCGCGCACACCGGTCCCATCCGGCGTGGGGTAATCGCTGCCGAACACCTGCAGCAGCGGGCGCTGGCCCAGCGCTACCTGCGTGATGTAGGGCATCAGGTTGTTGGGGATGCCGGCCGGGTCCTCGCCGATGAGGCCGCTGGGATGGGCTCCCACCGGGTTGAAGTAGCGCAGCACCGCGACCTTCCACGCGGGCTGGGCCACGCACTGGGCCGCCAGCATGTCCTCGATCACCAGCTTGGTATGACCATACGGACTTGTCTGGCTGCGCGGGAAATCCTCGGAAATCGGGACACTGGCAGGGTCGCCGTACACCGTGGCGCTGCTGGAGAACACCAGCGTCTGGCAACCCGCCGCCTCCATGGCCTGCATCAGACTGACGGCGCCGCCGAGGTTGTTGCGGTAGTACTTGAGGGGCTGGGTGACACTTTCGCCCACCGCCTTGTAGCCGGCAAAGTGGATCACGCCGCCGATCTGGTGGCGGCGCAGCACGTCCTCGACCCACTGCGTGTCCAGCACGTCGCCCTCCTCGCACAGCGCGCTCTGGCCGGTTATCGCGCGCAGGCGCTCCAGCACGGCGCGGTGGCTGTTGGAGAAATTGTCCAGGATGACCGGCAGGTAGCCGGCCTGGGCCAGCGCCACGAACGTGTGGCTGCCGATATAGCCGGCACCGCCGGTCAGGAGGATCTTCATGAGCAATGGGTGGCGCTTGGCGTAGTACGGAAACGATGAGGAAGGGGATGCGGAAGCAGCTATCTGAACAATAGCAGCATCTCGTCCCGGCGGCCGGAATCGACTGTTACACGCCCGAGCGCTCGCCGTCACGCGCGATGATCCAGACGCGCCTGCACTACGGCTACCGACGGGTGCATGTGATGCTCAAGCGCGAGGGCTTCAAGGACAATCACAAACGGGTCCACCGTGATCTCAGCCACAGCAAGACTGAGGAGAGCTTCTACTGCTTTCGAAAGGTGGAGGGTGGCGTGCTCACGGTGCGTTTTACTGCCGACCGAACAGGCTCCACACTGTCGCGGCGCTTGCAACGTGTAGCGTTACGCTATACAATGTGCCATGGCAATAAAGTCGTTCCAGCATAAAGGGCTGGAGCGGTATTTTCTGAAAGGCTCGAAGGCCGGCATCCAAGCGGTGCATGCCGCGAAGCTAAGCCGTCTACTGGCCCGCCTCAACGTAGCGACTGCACCAGAAGACATGAATGTCCCCGGGTGGGGGTTTCATGGTCTCAAGGGCGATCTGGCGGGCCACTATGCCGTTTCAGTGAACGGTAATTGGCGCCTGACATTTGCGTTCGACGGCGCAGATGCCGTCGTTGTGGATTACCAGGACTATCACTGACGTGTAATGCTTGACGTAATGGAGTAGTAGATGTCTTCTATGCACAACCCACCTCATCCTGGAGAGACGCTTCGTGAAGACGTCCTTCCACACCTCAACTTGACGGTTACGCAGGCCGCGGAAGCCCTTAGAGTTACCCGAGCTGCGCTCTCGCGCGTACTGAACGGGCGCGCCGCCATTTCCTCGGAAATGGCGCTTCGTTTGGAGAAGTGGCTAGGAGCCGAGAACGGTGGCTCTGCCGATGCGTGGGTGGCACAGCAGGCGGCTTACGACCTATGGCATGCGAGACGCGAGGTCGCGCCGAAAATCGCGCAGATAAAGAAGGTACGTCGTATGCAGCGGCGAGACCAAGAGCACGCGGTGGCCAAAAGCTCGGAAGCTGGTTCGCGGGCAAGCCGATCGGAACATCGGCAATAGTCTGTTCGCAGACAGCTGGCGTGACGGCATGGTCACCACTCAGTCCTCTTGGGAAGGGGATGCGGAAACAGCTATCGAAGAGATAGCAGCATCTGGTGCCGGAGGCCGGAATCGAACCGGCACGGGTTTTACCCCGCGGGATTTTGAGTCCCGTGCGTCTACCAATTTCACCACTCCGGCAGCATGGAAAGCGAAGCCGGAAATTATGGCACAGTGGTGGCATGAACTATCCCACGCTCGAAGATGCCATCGGCAAAACGCCGCTGGTGGCACTGCAGCGCATCGGTGCGCAGGACAATGGCCAGCGCGGCAATGTGGTCCTGGCCAAGCTCGAGGGCAACAATCCGGCGGGATCGGTGAAGGACCGGCCGGCGCTGTCGATGATCAGGCGGGCCGAGGAACGCGGCGAGATCAAGCCCGGCGACACACTGATCGAAGCCACTTCCGGCAACACCGGCATCGCACTGGCCATGGCCGCCGCGATCAAGGGTTACCGCATGGTGCTGATCATGCCCGAGGACCTGTCGGTGGAGCGCGCCCAGACCATGAAGGCGTTCGGCGCCGAGCTGATGCTCACGCCCAAGAGCGGCGGCATGGAATACGCGCGCGACCTGGCCGGGAACATGCAGCGCGACGGCAAGGGCCGGGTGCTGGACCAGTTCGCCAACGACGACAACCCGCGCATCCACTACGAGACCACCGGGCCCGAGCTGTGGGACGACACCAAAGGCGGCATCACGCACTTCGTGAGCGCCATGGGCACCACCGGCACGATCACCGGCGTTTCGCGCTTCCTCAAGGAAAAGAACCAGGCCGTGCGGATCGTGGGCGCGCAGCCCAGGGAAGGCTCGCGCATCCCCGGCATCCGCAAGTGGCCGCAGGCCTACATGCCGCGCATCTACGACGCGAGCACCGTGGACGAGACGGTGCTGGTGAGCCAGGATGACGCCGAGGAGATGTGCCGCCGGCTCGCGCGCGAGGAGGGCATCTTTGCCGGCATCTCGTCGGGCGGCGCCTGCTGGGTGGCGCAGGAGATCGCCAAGACCGCCCAGAAAGCGACGATCGCGTTCATCGTGTGCGACCGTGGCGACCGGTATCTGTCCACCGGCGTGTTTCCCGCCTGAGGTCCCTGAATGTCCGACGCCTACAAGTTCTGCCCCAGCTGCGCTACCGCGCTGGAGTACATCGCGCAACTCGAGGACGGTGGGGAAAAGCAGCGCCTGCGTTGCGTCGGCTGCGGCTGGACGCACTGGAACAATCCGACGCCGGTGCTGGCCGCGGTGATCCAGTACAACGACCAGATCCTGCTGGCACGCAATGCCGCCTGGAAGGGCAGGATGTATGCGCTGATCACCGGCTTCATGGAAGCGGGCGAGACGCCGCAGGAGGGCGTGGCCCGCGAGATCAAGGAAGAGACCAACCTGGAGGTGCGCGAGCTCAACCTGATCGGCGTCTACGATTTCCAGCGGATGAACCAGGTGATCATCGCGTACCACGCGCGCGCCGAGGGCGAGGTGAAACTGTCGCCCGAACTGGTGGACTACAAGCTGTACGACTACGAGGCCGTGAAGTGCTGGCCGGCCGGCACCGGCTATGCCCTGGCCGATTGGCTGCGCGGCCGCGGCGTGGAGCCGCAATTCATTGAATTGCCCAGGCGCGACTGAGCGTCCACTAATCCGACTGCAGGGAACCAGCGATGAATATCGACAAGGAAATCGACACCCGCGGGCTCAATTGCCCGCTTCCCATCCTGAAGGCCAAGAAGGCTCTGGCGGACATGAAGAGCGGCCAGTTGCTCAAGGTGGTGTCCACCGACGCCGGATCCGTGCGCGATTTCCAGGCCTTCGCCAAACAGACCGGCAACGAACTGGTCGAACAGCAGGAAGTGGGCCCGGACTTCGTCCACGTCCTGCGCCGGCGCTAGGAGTCTGTCCGGCAGAACGGCTGTTGCCCCCTCTCCCTCTGGGAGAGGGCTGGGGTGAGGGCAAGGTGCCTGGTGAGGCTCGCCGTGTCGAGGCAGCGCGGCGCGACTCTCACTGGCGGGTCAACACGAGCTTCCACTCCGCGTCGGCTCGGTGCAGACCACGCAGACTGAATTGCCGGAAGCCCAGGATGTGCTTGATCCAGCCGTTGGGCGGTTCGGCGATCCATTTTCGTTTTCGATAGGCGTCTTTGCCCTCGTCGGTTTGCAGCTTGGCCGCAATCTTGCGCGAGCTGAACACGCCGGTGGCATAGCCAGCAGGAAGTCTTGGTCCGGTTCGTAAGGCAGGTAGCTGGCGGGCATCACCCATCAACGCGCATGCCTCTGCCGTCGCTGACGATGCCCCCACCCCAACCCTCCCCCGCAAGGGGAGGGAGCAATTCACGGCTTCTGCCGCCCAGACTCCTAGCCGCGCAGCGCAGGCAGATTTTTCAGGTACTCCCGGAAACCCGGGCCTATCTCGGGGTGCTTGAGCGCCAGTTCGACGGTCGCTTCCAGGAAGCCCTCCTTGCTGCCGCAGTCGTAGCGCTTGCCCAGGTACTGGTAGGCATGCACGCCTTCGGTATCGATCAGCTTGGCGATGGCATCGGTCAACTGGATCTCGCCGCCCGCGCCCTTTGGGTTGTTGCGGATGTGATCGAACACGGCCGGGGTCAGGATGTAGCGGCCCGCCACGCCCATGCGCGAAGGCTCCTCTTCCGGGCTGGGTTTTTCGACCATCCGGCTGACCTTGATCACGCGGTCGCCGGCGGGTTGCCCGGCGACGATGCCATAACGGCGCACCTGGGCCGCGGGCACCTCCTGCACTGCTAACAAAGATGTCGCGTATTTCTGGAAAACCTCGACCATTTGTGACAGAACCGGCGGGCCATTGTCCGGTCCCGTCAGCAGGTCGTCGGCCAGCAGTACTGCGAAAGGCTCATCGCCGACCAGGGCCTGGGCGCACAGCACCGCATGACCCAGGCCGAGCGAACGCGCCTGCCGCACATAGGAGCAACTCATGTCTGCGGGCTGCAGGGACCGCACCAGGGCCAGCAATTCGTGCTTCTGGCTGGCCTCGAGTTCGCTCTCCAGTTCGTAGGCCGTGTCGAAATGGTCTGCGATGGCACGCTTGTTGCGACCTGTCACAAAGATCATGTGGCGGATTCCGGCTGCATATGCTTCTTCGACCGCGTACTGGATGAGCGGCTTGTCCACCACGGGAAGCATTTCCTTGGGTTGGGCTTTTGTCGCAGGAAGAAAGCGGGTGCCAAGCCCGGCGACAGGGAAGACGGCTTTGTTAATTTTTGTGACTTTGTTCATCGACTTGTGAAACATTTAGCGCTAAAGTTAACCCGCTTTCGGGTGGAAGAGCCCCACTATCTGACCAAAACACAACAGGTGTTGTAAGACAAGGACGCATTCAGGGTGGACATCTTACTTGTCGACCAACTCGTACCCGAGGCATTCGCCTGGCTCGAGGCGCGGCATTCGGTGGAGTTTCGCCCCGATCTTGCGAACGACCCGGCCGCCCTGCGCAAAGCGGCCTACAACGCCAAGGCGTTGCTGCTGTCGCGCAAGGTGGTGGTGACGCGGGAGCTGCTGGACTTCGCGCCCTTGCTCAAGGCGGTGGCCCGGATGCATGCGAGCGCCGACAACACCGACCTGGAAGCCTGCCGCGACCGCAAGGTCCGCGTGATCCAGGCCACCTCGTCGAACATCCGCGCCAATGCCGAATACCTGCTGGCGAGCCTGTTGCTGATGAATCGCCGCGGCATCGTCTCTGCGTTGATAGGCGGCCAGAACGCCGAGATCCGGATGGGGCGCGAGCTCAACGGGAGCGTGGTCGGCATCTTCGGATTGGCGCCGACGGCCCACACCCTGGCGATGATGCTGCGGGGGCTGGGCGCCAAGCTCATTGGCTACGACCCGGCCGTGCACCATACCGCGCCGATCTGGAGCCGGCTGCAGATCCAGCCCGTGAGCGTGAAGGAGCTGATGGCCAACTCGGACGCGATCACCGTGCAGGTGATGTACGCGTCACGCTACCAGGGCTTCATCAACGACCAGATGCTGGCGCACTGCAAGCCGGGCCAGGTGTGGGTGGGCCTGAGCCGTTCGCAGCTGTTCGATGCCCAGGCACTGGCGCGGGCGCTGACCGACGGCCGCATCGACGCGTGCATGCTCGACGGCGCCGCAGCGGGCTTTGCGGCGGCCGGCACACCCTTGCATGGACTGAAGAACCTGTTTCTCACGCCGCGCATCGGCTCCTACACGCGCGAGTCGCGGCAGCGGGCCAGCTGGTACGTGGTCCACCGCATGCACGAAACGCTGACTGCGCCCAAGGGCAGCCTGGACAGCATCTACAGCGGGCCGGTGGATCTGGACGAGGCAGCGCCCCCGACCACCCCGGTCCCGACCCCGCCGCCGGGGTTCATCGTCCAGTAGCGCGAGATGCGGGTAACTTCGAAGTCAAGCCGCAGCGCGTTTGCGCGCTGGTGCGCTTGGACGACCAGCCAAATTTCGATTCAACTCCTTGCGAAGGGTCTCGTTGATTCGAGACTGGTAGCCCGCCCCCTTCGATTTGAAATACTCCAACACGTCCGCGTCCAACCGGATTGACGTAAGGACTTTGGTAGGTGCAGCTTGCGGCCCTCGGCCACGTTTGAGCACGGGCACCCTAAGCATGTCCTCAGTCCATGCGGGGTTGTCGGGGTCGGAAACCTTAGCCGAGGTTTTCTTTGGCAATTTGGCGGTAGTAGCGTGCTTCATGCTTTTCTGCCCTTCGCAATGAGATCGCGTGCGGCCCTTTGGGGCGCTCCGTATAGACCAATACAACCACTTCGCCGGCCAGGAGGCCGAAGCACACTTGGCGCACTTCGCCGTAGTCCTGCCGCACGTCTTCACGTGTGACGGTGAAGTGGTCCCAAATTGCATCGCATCCGTCGAAGTCCAGCCCGTGCTTCTTGAGGTTGAGCTTCCGCTTGGCTTCGTCCCATGTCAGCAATATTTTATTGTATATACGTTTTGCGGAGTGCGCGGAACACATATTATTAACCTCTTTGTTTGCTGTTTTTATTTTTCTGTTGATTTGTTAGCACTTGATGATTACTATGCCGTGACTGAGTTTGCCGGGGAGGGCGGATCTCATGGGAAGGGGAGCACAGACGGCCGAAATGGCCGAAGGGCAGTCCGACGCCGCAGAGAGCGCGGCCGAGCCAGCTTCGAAGTCGGCACTTGCACCTTTGCAGGCCCTCTGTGCCATCGCGCGCTTCCACCAGGTAGCCGCCGATGCCGCGACACTGGCCCACCAACTGGGCTTGCAGCCCAGCGAAACCATAGGCACCCATGACCTGCTGCGCGCAGCCAGGCACCTGGGCCTGAAGGCCAAACTCTCAAGCACCACAGCCCGACGGTTGCAGCTGACACCGCTGCCTGCGCTGGCTGCGTTACGGCGGGTGGATGGCTCGGTTGGTTACGTCATCCTGGCTCAGTGCGATGGTCAGCGCGTGCTGTTCCAGGACCCGTCAAGTGAGGGACCCCGGCCCACCATCGAACCGATCGAAACCTTCGCCACGCAGTGGACCGGCGACCTGATCCTGATCGCCAGCCGCGCCAGCCTGACGGGGGAACTCGCGAGGTTCGATTTCTCCTGGTTCATTCCGGCCTTGGTCAAGTACCGCAGGCTGCTCGGCGAAGTGCTGCTGATCTCCTTCATGCTGCAGCTCTTTGCCCTGGTCAGCCCGCTGTTCTTCCAGGTGGTCATGGACAAGGTGCTGGTCCACAAGGGCTTGACCACCCTCGATGTGCTGGTCATCGGCCTGGTCGTTGTCGTCGTTTTCGAAAGCGCGCTCAACGGGCTGCGCGCCTATGTTTTCAGCCACACCACCAGCCGCATCGACGTCGAGCTGGGTGCGCGGCTGTTCCGGCATCTGGTGCAACTGCCGCTGGCCTACTTCCAGGCCCGGCGCGTGGGCGACTCCGTCGCTCGCGTGCGCGAGCTCGAAAACATCCGCAGCTTTTTGACCGGAAACTCCCTCACGGTCCTGCTGGACGTGCTGTTCTCGGTCGTCTTTATTGCCGTCATGTTGTTTTACAGCGTGCCGCTGACGTTGATCGTGCTGGCGAGCCTGCCGCTGTACTTCAGCCTCAGCCTGGCGGTGGTGCCGATTCTGCGCAGGCGCCTGGACGTCAAATTTGCGCGCGGCGCCGAGAACCAGGCCATGCTGGTGGAAACCGTCACCGGCATCCAGACTGTCAAAGCCGGCGCGCTGGAGCCCGGCTTCGGCCGACGCTGGGACAACCAGCTGGCTGCGTATGTGGTGGACACGGTGGGCGATGTGGTCACCGAACTGGCCAACGAAGGCATCGACCTGGTCTACGCGGGGGTTACTTATACGTTACCCGCCAACGTGGAAAACCTGACGCTCACCGGCAGTGCCCTGGGTGCGCCGTCCTCGCATGTGCCGTCGGGCGTGACGCTGCCGACATTGCCCGCCAACTCGTCGGCACCGGGGACAAACGGAACCGGCAACGATCGCGACAACGTCCTGGTCGGCAACGAGCGCAAGAACACGCTGACGGGCGGCGCCGGCAACGACACCCTGGACGGCGGCGCAGGCGACGACAAACTGATCGGTGGCATCGGGAGCGACACCTACATCCTTCGCCGGGGCTACGGCGCCGACGCGATCGCCGAAGACGACAACACGGCTGGCAATACCGATGTCGCCAGGTTCGCCGACGACATTGCATACGACCAGCTTTGGTTCCGCAAGCACGGCAACGATCTCGAAGTGGTCGTCATCGGCACCAATGACATGTTCTCGCTGCAGGATTGGTACAAGGGCAGCCGCTACCACGTCGAGCAGTTCAGGACATCCGACGGCAAGACTCTTCTGGACAGCCAGGTGCAAAACCTGGTGGACGCCATGGCGGGCTTCAGTCCGCCCCGGGCGGGCGAGACAACTCTGGCCCCCGACTACCAACGCGCGCTCGGCGGCGTGCTGGCGGCGAACTGGCACTAGGATTCCTGCAGCGCGCGCGCCCCGGATGAGCCAAGGTCGGCCCGCCGTTTCCTGCAGCGGGCCGGCCCTGGGGCGCCGGCATGAACCGGCTAGCGGTTCTGCGTCGGGCCGTCACTGTGCGCGTGGCGCTTGCGGCCGGCGGCGCGTGCTTCTTCGCTGGTGAACTCGTGGGCATGGCCGCTCTGATGAGCGGCCCGGCCGCCGAGGCTGGCGATCTCGCGCTGGCGCTGGGGGTCCATGGCGGCAAAGCCACGCTGGCTCTTGCGCTGCCCGGTGGAGCCGCCCTCGCTGCGCTGGTTGCTGGAGTCTTGCAGAGACATGGGATTCCTTTCAAAGAGTGAGTCGGGTCTTTCCTGTGGCCAGGTCCATGCCCGACTGTATTTCGAACCCGAATCGCCTGATTAGTTCTCGATACATTCGTGCCAGGTGAAATGCGCACGTTGTCCGGCTGAGCGAAGGCCGGCTTGCCTCAAGAACGGGCCGATCGGTCTGGTGGCCGTAGTGTTCCGGCGTCGTAAGGATCAGCTGGCTCTCCCGCTGTTGCCGGCCGACGGGGAAAGTTTCTGGCCTAGACTCTGGGCCCATGAAGCCGCACGTTCCGACCGCAGCTGGCAATCCCGCCGAGGCCGAATGGGTCGAGACCGAGCTGGTGCGCAGCCTGTTGCGGACCGCCCGCACCACGCAACTGGTCGGGATCGTTCTCATCCCGATCTTCGTGGGCATTCTTTGGCACGAAAGGCCCTGGCCCGTGCTGGGCCTGTGGGTGCTGGCCGCCCTGGCCATCGCCGCGGCACGGTTCGCGATCCTGCAGCAGTACGTGAGCCAGGTGATCGCCGGGGGCGCCGCCGAACACAGGGCATTTTTGGACCGCTACCGGATCCTGTGGCCCGTCAGCGCGTTGGTGTGGGGCTTGTCGACCGGGCTGTTTTTCGACCGTGCCCCGCTGGCCGAACAGTTCATCTGCTGGCTCATGATCGCCGGCCTGGCCATGTTCTCGATCAACAGCCTGTCCAGCCACCTGGGCACACTGCGTACCTACCTGGATACCCTGGCGCTCAGCGCGCTGGCGGTGATTCTGTGGCGCATCGGTGTCGACCTGCGGTTCCGCGGTCCCTACTACCAGTACTGGATCATCGTGCTCCTGCTGGTCTTCTGGCAGGTGCTGCGGCAGGCCGGCAAGCGGCTGCACATGACCCACCGCAAGAACTTCGAGCTGCAGTACCGCAACAACCAGCTGATCGAATCCCTGACGCGTCAGACCCAGGCTGCGCTGGATGCGGTGGAGATCAAGAACCGTTTCCTGGCCAGCGCCGCGCACGATATCCGCCAGCCGGTGCACGCCCTGAGCCTGTACGCGGACTGGCTGAGCAGCGAGCCCGAGCTGGTGCACGAAATCGCGCCCAAGATCGTCGAGTCGACCAAGGCCGTGAATGCGCTGTTCGATTCGCTGTTCGATCTGGTGCGGCTTGATTCGGGCAAGATGAAGCTGAACATCGGGGCGGTCGACCTGTGCAAATTGCTGCACGACATCGAGCTGCAATACCGTCCCCTGGCCCAGGCCAAGGGGTTGCAGTTTCGCATCCATGCGTTGCCGGGGACCGTGGTGTCGGACCCGATCCTGCTGCGTCGCATCGTCGGCAACCTGGTGTCCAACGCGGTGAAATACACCGAGCGCGGCGGCGTGCTGCTGGCGTCGCGCGCGACCGCGGCGGGACGGTGCATCGAGATCTGGGACACCGGCGTGGGCATCGCCCCGGTGCATCAGCGCGAAATCTTCCGCGAGTTCTTCAAGGTTCCCGGCCATGCCGGAACCGAGGAAGGCTTCGGCCTGGGCTTGTACATCGTGGCCCGGCTGGCGGGCATCCTGGGCCATCCGCTCAGCCTGGTCTCGAGGCCGGGGCGCGGCACGGTATTCCGGCTGATGCTCCAGCCCACCAATACGCAGCAGGCGGTCGATCGGGCCGCCGCGTCGACGGCTCAGCTGGCCAGCATGCCGTGAGTGCGCGCGTAATGAATGGTCTGGGTGCGGCTCTTGACGCCCAGGCGGCGGAACAGGCGCCAGAGGTGCACCTTGACGGTGTGTTCGCTGATGCCGAGTTCGTCCGCGATTTCCCGGTTCGACAGGCCGCGGTCCAGCATGACGATCAGCTGCTTCTGGCGCTTCGACAGTTTGTTGTCGGTGGGGGAGAGCTCCTCGAATCCGCCGTCCGCATTGAGCAGCGCCCGCAGCGCGTTGCCGATTTCCTGGGCGCCCGCGGACTTTTCGATGTAGATGTCGGCCCCAGCCTCGATGCACTGTTCCTCGGCGTCGGCCGCCGGTGACGCCGACAGCACCGCCAGCGGCGCCTCGGGAAAGCGTTTCTTGAGTTCGTGAATGCCCGAGGTGCCGGTGGTGTCCGGCAGCTTCAGGTCCAGGCAGATCAGGTCGGGCGCGCCGTGCTGCTTGACGGCGGATTCGACGCCGCCGATCCGGTCGAGCTCGACCACCGTGGAGCCGGGGCGCAGGCGGCGCAGCAGCATCACCACGGCCTCGCGCATCAGGGGATGGTCGTCGATGACGTACAGGCTCATGGCCTTGGGGGTTTTTATTTCAACTGTCATAACATTCAAGGATAACTCCGATTCGGCCCCACGATGCCGTGGGTTACCCCCGGAAAAGTCAGCGATCCGTGCTTTGTGCGAGGCGCTGCAACGCGGTGGCGACGTCAGCCTGGCTGATGCCCGGGGCCAGTTGCAACGACTCGTGCGAACCGGCCAAGCCATCGCGCTTGAGCGCCGCCACCGCCCGACCCGCCTCCTGCGGCGACTCGAAGCCGGCACTCTGCGCCAGCAGCCGCCCGCCGGCATCCACCAGCTTGAAGTAATGACGCCCGTCGGCTTCGCGGTACTGCTTGAATGAGGGCAGGGCGACCCTGGCGGCTTTGGCCGGGGCAGCCTTGCCAGACCCCGCGGACAGGTTGCGAAGGCCCACGGCCTGGCGCAGTTCGGCCATGAAAGGCGCGGCGATGGTGCGTGCCTTGGCGGCGCCGGCGGCCAGAACCTTCTCCAGCTCCGCCGGGTTGCGGATCAGCGCGTCATGGCGCTCGCGCATGGGTGCGATCTCGCGGTCGATGCGATCGAACAGCAACTGCTTGGCCTCGCTCCAGGCGATGCCGTCGGCGTAGGCCCGCCGCAACTGCCCGGTTTCCTCGCTCGACGCGAAAGCCTGGTAGATCTGGAACAGCGCGGAGCCCTCGACCTGCTTGGGCTCGCCCGGCGCGCTCGAGTCGGTCACGATTCCCGCGATCTGCTTGCGCATCTGTTCGCGCGGCGCGAACAGCGCAATGATGTTGTCGTAGCTCTTGCTCATCTTGCGCCCGTCCAGGCCGGGCAGCATGGCCACCGATTCGTCGATCGCCGCTTCGGGCAGCACGAAATGCTCGCCGTACAGGTGGTTGAAGCTCTGCGCCATGTCGCGCGCCATCTCGATGTGCTGCACCTGGTCGCGGCCGACGGGAATCTTGTGGGCCTTGAACATCAGGATGTCGGCGGCCATCAACACCGGGTACATGAAGAGGCCGGCGGTGATGTCGGCGTCCGGGTCGGTGCCGGCAGCGGCATTCTTGTCGACGGCTGCCTTGTAGGCATGGGCGCGATTGAGCAGGCCCTTGCCGGTCACGCACGTCAACAGCCAGGTCAGTTCGGTGACCTCCGGAATGTCGGACTGGCGATAGAAGAGAACCCGCTCGGGGTCCAGGCCCACCGCCAGCCAGCAGGCCGCGATCTCCAGCGTCGAGCGATGGACGCGGGCCGGCTCGTCGCACTTGATCAGCGCGTGGTAGTCGGCCAGGAAATAGAAGTTCTCGGTGCCGGGACGCCGGCTGGCCTCGACGGCGGGCCGGAAGGCGCCCACGTAGTTGCCCAGGTGGGGTGTGCCGGTGGTGGTGATGCCGGTCAGGAAACGCACGGGAGAGGACATGGCGTTGTTAGGGAAGCTCTGAATAAGTCACGCCGTGCGCGACGGTGTTTTTCCGGGATGAGATGCAAGGCGCCAGACCCAAGGCAAGCCTGGACGGCTTGCCTGGTCTGGCAACGCGGCCCCGCAACCGCTTGGCGGTTGCGGTTCCTGATGCGGCCGAATTCGCCCGGAAAAGCGCCGTCCCTACGGGCTCGGCCAAAAACCGGCCCTTTGCCCACCAAGTTCCTGGCCCGTGCATCCAGCACGGGCTGCGAAACGTTGGCGGACAAATCATCCGGCTTTTGACTTGAGCGCGCATGGCGGCACTTGTTCAGAGCTTCCCTTAGCCGAGCAGGGCCGTGAGCGGCGTGAGCAGGAAATTCAGCAAGAAATAGCCCAGGGAGATCAGCGGGCTCAGCCACCAGGTGCCGACGATCCCCGCCAGGACCAGGCCCATGACGATGAAGAAGCCCCAGGGCTCGATGCGGCTGAACGAATAGGCGAGATTGCGGGGCAGCAATCCCACCAGGATGCGGCCGCCGTCCAGCGGCGGCAACGGGAACAGGTTGAAGGCCCACATGACCAGATTGACCAGTACCCCGGCCTTGCACATTTCCAGGAAGAAGCGCTCGTTCACGTTCGAGCCCACCAGCACCACGTAGACGACGTACCAGAGGATGGCCTGGACGAAATTCGAAGCCGGGCCGGCCAGCGCCACCCACACCATGTCGCGCTTGGGATGGCGCAGTTGCCCGAAATTCACCGGCACCGGCTTGGCGTAGCCGAACAGGAAGGCACCGGAGGTGGCGAAGTACAGCAGCAGCGGCATCAGGATCGTTCCCATCAAGTCCACGTGCTTGAAGGGGTTGAGGGTGACGCGGCCCAACACGTAGGCGGTGTTGTCGCCCAGGTACCGCGCTACGTATCCATGCGCCGCCTCATGGATGGTGATGGCGAAGAGCACCGGCAGTGCGTAGATCAGGACGGTTTGAACGAGGTTGTTGATATCCACGGGCGGATTGTCTCAGACGCAATGAATGTCAGGCCGGCAAGGCGCTCATGCTAGAGCCCCAGCACCGAGATATCGCCCCGGCCCCGTCGTGTCACGACGGCCTCGCCGCCCGTTCCCATGGGCGTCAGGTCGATCACCGTGGTGGGCTCCGATGGGCAGGCGCCGGCGTCGATGACCCCGGCGATCTGGTGCTCGAAGCGGTCGCGAATCTCCTGCGCGTCGTTCAGCGGCTCGGTTTCGTGCGGCGGGATCAGCGTGGTGGCCAGCAGCGGGCCACCGTGCAAGGCCAGCAATTCCTGCAGCACCCGGTGGTCGGGCACGCGCAAGCCGATGGTCTTGCGTTGCGGGTGGCTCACGCGGCGCGGCACTTCGCGCGTGGCTTCCAGGATGAAGGTGTAGGCGCCGGGGGTGCCGCTCTTGAGCAACCGGTACTGCCGGTTGTCCACCCGGGCGTAGGTCGCCAGCTCGCTCAGGTCGCGGCACAGCAAGGTGAGATGGTGCTTCTCGTCGACGCCGCGGATCTGGCGCAGGCGGTCGGCCGCGGCCTTGTCGTCCAGGTGGCAGGCCAGCGCGTAGCTGGAATCGGTGGGCACCGCCAGGATGCCGCCGCGCTCGAGCAGGGCCACGGCCTGCTTGAGCAGTCGCGGTTGCGGATTCTCGGGATGGACTTCGAAGTACTGGGCCATATTCGATGCGGGTTCAGGCTTCCAGCGGTTCCATGACAAGCCGGCTTTCGCGCACCGTGAGCCAGGCCCCGCCGGCGCCGCACACAGCGATCGTCACGATGCCGAGCATCGACCAGCTGTCCGGCACGTGGGAGAAGACCAACCACCCGCCCAGCATGGCGAAGCCGATCTGGGCATAGAGGTAGGGCGTGAGCGTGGCGGCGGGCGCGCGCTGGTAGGCCAGGATCAGCATGAAATGGCCGATGGCGCCCATCGCCCCCATGAAGCACAGCGCGGCCCACAGCCACCAGTGCGGCAGCGTGGTCCAGACGAAGGGTAGCCCCAGCGATGCCACCAGCGTGCCGACCCAGCCGGTGTACAGGTGCATGGTGACGGGGTCTTCGGTGCGCGCCATCTTGCTGGTGAGCACCTGGAACCAGGAATTGCTGACGACCACTCCCAGCGGCAGCAGGCTGGCCCACTGGAAGGCATCACCGCCCGGGCGGATGATCACCAGCGTGCCGGCAAAGCCGCCGGCCACAAACATCCAGCGCAGCGGCGACACGTGCTCCCTGAGCACGGTGGCGGCCAGGACCGTGATGGCCAGTGGCGCGATCATCATGATCGCCGTGAACTCCCCCACCGGCATGTACTTGAGGCTGGCGAACGCCAGCAGGCTGCTGGTCAGCAACAGCACGCCGCGCAGCCACTGGAATCGGGGATTGCGGGTGCGCAGCACCGACATGCCGCGCATCGGCAGCACGGTGATCGTGGTGGCGACCGCCTGAAACGCGTAGCGGCACCACAGCGCCAGCAGCAAGGGAACCGAGGTACTGACGAATTTGGTGGTGGTGTCGAGCGCGCCAAAGCAGGCCACCGCCGCGACCGCCAGCGCGATGCCGGCTATGGCGTGGCGCGGCCTGCTCACAGGATGCGGTCGGCCAGCACGTCCCAGACCGGCGTGAGCCCGCCCGGCAAGCCGGGCAGCTGGCCCAGGTCGGTGTGGCTTTCGCCGGGGCTGTGGAAATCGCTGCCGCGGGACGCCGACAGCCCGAACTCGCGTGCCGTATCGGCATACCGCACGTACTCGGCCGCCGTGTGGCTGCCGGTGACCACTTCCACCCCAAAGCCGCCATGGGTCTTGAACTCGCTGAAGAGGGCGAACTCTTCGTTGGCGGTGAACTTGTAACGCGCCGGGTGCGCGATCACGGCCAGGCCGCCGGCGCCGGTGATCCATTGCACCGCGGCTTTCAGCGATGCCCAGCGGTGCGGCACATAGCCGGGATTGCCTTCGGTGAGGTACTTGCGGAACACCTCGCTGGTGTCCCGGCAGACGCCGGCCTCGACCAGGAAGCGCGCGAAGTGCGTGCGCGAGATCAGCTCGGGATTTCCCACGTGCTTGAGCGCACCTTCATAGGCGCCCGGAATGCCCACGGCGGCCAGCTGGTCGGCCATTTCCTGGGCGCGTTCGCGGCGGCCGCCGCGCGTGTCGCTCAGGCCCCGCCGCAGCAACGCGGAGTCGGGGTCGAAGCCCAGGCCCACGATGTGAACGGTTTCGGCGGAGAAAGTCACCGAAATCTCGGTTCCGGTCAGGTACCGCATGCCGTGCGCTCGCGCGGCCGCGGCGGCACGGTGCTGGCCGCCGATTTCATCGTGATCGGTCAATGACCAGAGCTCGACCCCGTTGGCGGCGGCGCGCTCGGCCAGCTGCTCCGGGGTCAGGGTACCGTCGGAGACGACGGAATGACAGTGCAGGTCGGCGTTGAGAATGGACACCGCCCGATTTTAGGCTCGCGGGGGTTCTGGCGAATCCAGGCCCGCGCAAAGCCTTCAGTTCAAGGCCGGCTTCACGCCCGTCAACAGGACAAAGGAAAACGCGGTCCACGCCTGCGGCTGTTGTGGATACCATGGCTCACTTTACCGTGGGGGTGCGCCCCAGGAGAAACGACATGCGTTGGGAAGGCAATCGGGAGTCGGACAACGTCGAGGACCGCCGTGACGAGGGTGGGGGCGGGGGCGGCTTTGGCTTCGGCGGCGGCACCATCGGCATCGGCGCGATCGTCATTGCCCTCATCGGCGGCGCTGTCTTCGGGATCAATCCGCTCACCATCCTGAGCATGCTCAGCGGGGGCGACGGGCCGGCACCCCAGGTCCAGCAGGGGCCGGCGCATCCGCCGCCCGCCAGCGACCAGGGCGCCAAATTTGTCTCGGTGGTGCTCGCCGACACCGAGGACGTCTGGACTCAGATGTTCCAGCGGGGCGGCGCCACCTACCATCCGCCCAAGCTGGACCTGTACCGGGGCGCCATCCGCACGGGCTGCGGAGCCGGGCAGAGCGCGATGGGTCCGTTTTACTGTCCGGCCGACCAGAAGGTGTATATCGACCTGGGCTTCTACGACACTTTGCGCACCCGGCTCGGCGCACCAGGTGAGTTCGCGCAGGCGTATGTGATCGCGCACGAGGTCGGCCACCATGTGCAGGATGAGCTCGGCATCACCCGCAAGGTCGACGCTATGCGTTCCCGCATGAGCGAAGCGCAAGCCAATGCGGTGAGCGTGCGGGTGGAACTGCAGGCCGACTGCTACGCCGGCGTCTGGGCCAATCATTCGCAGCAGTCCAAGCACTGGCTCGATCCGGGTGACATCGAGTCCGCCATGAATGCGGCTGCGAAGATCGGCGACGATACGCTCCAGCGCTCGGCGGGCCGCGCCGTCGTGCCCGAGAGCTTCACCCATGGCACGAGCGCGCAGCGCCAGCACTGGTTCTCGACCGGATTCGACACGGGCAGCGTCAAGGCCTGCGACACCTTCAGCAGCCGCAAGCTGTAGCGCGGGACCTGCCTGATCCACACGGCCGGGTGCCTGTGACCCCCGGCCCGCAGCTGCCTCACAGTCTGAAACAGGGCAGTCGCGGCGGAAGTGCGACAATAGGCGGTTGAGATGACAGCTTCCTTTTCCAATCTATCGCTGGCCGAGCCGCTGGCACGCGCCGTAGCCGAAATGGGCTACGAGTCCATGACCCCCATCCAGGCCGAGGCGATCCCGGTCGTTATGACTGGCCAGGACGTGATGGGCGCCGCCCAGACCGGCACCGGCAAGACGGCGGCTTTCGCCCTGCCGCTGCTGCACCGCCTGCTCAAGCACGAGAACACCTCGACCTCGCCGGCGCGCCATCCAGTGCGCGCCCTGGTCCTGTTGCCCACGCGGGAGCTGGCCGACCAGGTGGCCCAGCAGATCAAGCTCTACGGCAAGTACACCAATTTGCGCAGCACCGTGGTGTTCGGCGGGATCGACATGAAGCCGCAGACCGCTGAGCTCAAGAGAGGCGTCGAGGTCCTGGTGGCCACGCCGGGCCGGCTGCTGGACCACATCGAAGCCAAGAACGCCGTCCTGAACCAGGTCGAGTATGTGGTGCTCGACGAAGCCGACCGCATGCTGGACATCGGCTTCCTGCCCGATCTGCAGCGCATCCTGTCCTATCTGCCCAAGCAGCGCACCACGCTGCTGTTCTCGGCCACCTTCTCGCCCGAGATCAAGCGGCTGGCCAGCAGCTACCTGCAGAACCCGATCACGATCGAGGTGGACCGGCCGAACCAGGAGGCGTCTACCGTCGAACAGCATTTTTACAGCGTCCCCGACGAGGAAAAACGCCACGCGCTGCGCCAGATCGTGCGCCAGCGTGGTCTGTCCCAGGCGTTTGTCTTCGTCAACAGCAAGCTGGGATGCGCGCGGCTGGCGCGTTCGCTCGAACGCGAGGGCATGAACACCACCGCGCTGCACGGCGACAAGAGCCAGGATGAGCGGCTCAAGGCGCTGGACGCGTTCAAGCAGGGCAAGGTCGACCTGCTGGTCGCAACCGACGTCGCGGCACGCGGCCTCGACATCAAGGACGTGCCCGCCGTCTTCAATTTCGACGTGCCGTTCAACGCCGAGGACTATATCCACCGCGTCGGCCGCACCGGCCGCGCCGGACAGTCGGGCCTGGCCGTGACGTTCGTCTCGGGCAGCGACGCGCGCCTGATCGGCGACATCGAAAAGCTGCTCAAGAGAAAGATCGAGCTCGAAGCCTTCGAATTCGATGAGGACAAGCCAAAGGGCCGCATCAACGACGGGCGCCGGGCCTGGCGCGAGGTCGGCGAAGTGGGCGACCCGCGCGACGTGCTGGATGCGCCGCGCGAACGCGAGCGGGCGCCCCGCCCCCAGCGCGACTATCGACCGCCCGCGGCGCCGCGCGATCCGTTTTTTGACCAACCCTACGAGGCGCCGGCCACCGAGGTGGCCCCGGCCTGGGAAGCTGCCGCCAAGCCCGCAGCCAATCGCGTTTCGGCCAATATCAAGACCAAGCGCAAGGTGGCCGCGCTGTTCAAGTCGGAATAGCGCAGCCCGATATCCCGGAGAGCTCCGGGATCCATCCGTTCACTCCCCTGGCTTTTGCGCCTGCTCGCATTTCACCTGGATCAGTTCGTGCGCGGCGTTTGATTCGCCCAGCCGCAGCGCGCTCAGGCAACCGCCCCACACGCAACCGGTATCCAGCGCAATGATGTCGGGCCGCTGCAGGAAACCCAGGGTCGACCAATGGCCGAAGGCGATGGTGGCGCCGGCGGTCTTGCGGCCCGGCACGTCGAACCACGGCAGGGTGCCGGGCGGCGCGTCCTTCGGGCCCCCGGACGCATGCAGGCTCATCTCGCCCTCCGGCGTGCAGAACCGCAGGCGCGTCAGGGCGTTGACGATCACCCGCAGGCGCTGTGCGCCCTTCAGCTCATCGTTCCAGCGCGCCGGCTGATTGCCGTACATCTGGGCCAGGAACTCGACCAGGCCAGCACCGCGCAGCGCGGCTTCGACCTCCGCGGCCAGCGCCAGCGTCTGCGCGACATCCCATTGGGGCAGCACGCCGCCATGCACCATCAACAGGCCGTGCGCGTGGATGGCCATGCGCTGGCGGCGCAGCCAGTCGATCATGGCGGCGCGATCGGGAGCCGTCAGCACCTCGTCCATGGTGTCGTTGCGATGCGGCGGCCGCTGCCCGTGCGCCAGGGCGAGCAGGCTCAGGTCGTGGTTGCCCAGGAGCGACTTTGCCGCGTCGCCGTAACCCATGACGCGGCGCAGCACTTTGGCCGATTGCGGACCGCGGTTGACCAGGTCGCCCAGCAGGTACAGCGTGTCGCGGCTTGGCGAAAAATCGATTTTCTCCAGCAATCGCTGCAGGGCGGCGTCGCAGCCTTGTACGTCACCGATCAAGAATGCTGCCATTGCCTCCGGAACGGCAGCAGTAAGGCCTTTATGCCTGAGTTCTTTTGCGCGTCCTGCTCAATCTCGATCAGGGTGAGTTCACGTTCTAGGGTGTCGAAGTCGATTTGTGTGACGTGTGCCAGGGCGTAGGCCTGTGGCCTAGTGGGTAGGCGGCGCTTGGCGCGCCAGTCGCTTACTCGGGCGCGTTCGACACCTTTTGCGGCGAGATTCCTGATGTCGTCCGGGGTCAGCTTGTCTAGGGCTTCAAAAAACATCTTGACACTCCAGTTGCCAGTTTGGTAAATTGCTGATTGGGTTAACCAAATTGGTAACCCCAATGAGTTAACCAAGTGTAGCAACAGGAGTGGCTTGATGCACAAGTTTCCTAGGCAAGGGCAGTCCGGCTCCGGGTTTTTGGTGGCGTCAACGCTCGGCGCGCATATCGGGCAGGGGGCTCGGCCTGGTGTCGCTAAGCCGGGTGTCGGGATCGGGTCGGGTGTGACGAACGGTCAGCGTTTGCAGGATGCCCGATTCACGGATGCCGTCGCGGATGGCAGCTTTTGTGACGAGGTACGCGGCGTAGAACATGCAGATCAGCACAAGCAAACTGATTGCAAGTTCAAAGAGGACGGCGCGGGCAACTGCGGCTTCAAAGCTGGCTTGCCAAGCTTGGATGTTCATGGGGCTCCCTTTTTTAAACGGTCGGAGGTTGACTGTAGCGGCATGGCCCGGGTGTACATGGGGGCGCATCTTCGCTGCCCTGTGGGTCTGTGGCGGG
>DIZF01000065.1:85521-117444 GCA_002427815.1 Ramlibacter tataouinensis | reverse complement strand
GTGGGCCGCGTACTGCATTCCGGGACGGGGCGAAGATCGTGTTTGCGCACATTCGGGAGCGTCGGGCATGACACTTGATCAATTTCGTGCAAGGCGTCGGCGGCGGGAACTGTTCCTGTTGTCCGGCGCTTTTTTCATGGTGGCGGCTGCGGTGGTGTGTGCGGCCTGTGGGGCGTGGGTGCTCGTATGAGGGTTCCTCACTTCTTCGCGGGGCAGCTGCTCACTCCTAGTGGTCGTTGGCAGTCGGCTTGCCCAATGCGCCACGTTTCGTTTTTCCCTCGGCGTTTGGATTCGATCCTGGCGTGCGTGGTGGCTGTGGCTCGCTCGGAATGAGCACAGCGGTTTGTCTCGTCGTATCGGGACAAAGCGCCGTGCTCCTGCGGCACCTTCTTATAGGTAAATCCATGCAAACAATTCTTGAAATTCTTCTCGTCAACACGAAGTCGGGCAATGCGAAAAAAAGCGGCCTGCCCTACTCGATCAGCGAAGCCCATTGCGTGCTGCGCGATGAAACCGGCAAGGCGGGCGCCGTCGGTGTGCTCACAGTGCCAAAGGGGCTGGAAGCGGCTGCGGTGCCCGGCATCTATACGGCGTCCTTCGCCATGGAGGCGCCCACGTACGGGGAAATGCAGGGCAAAGTGATTGCGGTCCTTAAGGGGCTGGTGCCGGTGCCTGCGTCGGCATTTCGTGGTGGGTTGCCTCATACCCTCGCCGCAGCTGGTGTGAAGTCGTAATGCTGCGCTGGCTCGTTGCTCTCGGCGTTGCGCTGCTGCTCGCCTTCCTTGGCGGGCCTGTCTTTGCCCAGACAGTCAATCAATCGGTTTGTAACGGTGCTTGCACGCTGACTTTCGATCTCTCTGCTCTGGATGTTTTGAATATTGACCCTGCTGGCGGGGCATTGATCGCGGGTTCCATCCTCGCGGTGTGGGCTGTGGGTTACGGCTTTCGGGTCGTGCTGCGGGCCATGAATATCGATGGCGTTTCTCCAACCTCTGAAAGTGAAAAATGAAAGCTCTGAAAATGCTCTGGGCCGCTGTGTCCATGTTCCTGATCGGCCTGTTCACGGCTGCCCCTGCGCTGGCGGCGGCGATTGATGTGTCGGCGGTTGTGACCGATATCGGGGCGCAAGCGGCCCCCATTGGTCTGGTCGGCGCGGCGGTGCTGCTGATCTATCTGGCGGTCAAAGCGTTCCATTGGGTTCGCCGCGCCATGGCCTAAACGGGCTGGTCCTGCGCTTCGGTGCGGGGCCTTTTCAAAGCGCCATTCTCTGGCGTTTCGCAAAGGTAAATCATGGGTCTGCTCGTCATCATTGCTGTCTTGGGGGCAGCGTGGCTTATTTTCACAGCGTAGTTTTTTTGGCGTTGTTGTTGGTCGCTCCGTTTGCGCAGGCGACAACTATGTATCGCATCAACAATGTTGCGGTCACAAACACGTACACGACGGCGGCGGCGGCATGCAATATGACCGATGTACAGACGGCAGCAACGCAGGAAAGTACCCCACCATCCCACGTGTACACGGTGACATCGGTATCTTACGTTTCACCCGCGACCTGCAGTGAGGTGTACACGGACACAAAAAACGGCGTGGATTATCCGGGCATTACGGGCTCTGAGGGGATCATTTCGGTGACGGTGTCGTGCACGGCGGGTGATTCGTTCTCGTTTTCAAAGCCAATGGAGTGGGTGCCGGTCGGCAGTGCTTCATATCTGGCGCCACCTACGTCGTTTTGTGTCTCAGTTGGGGGTGTGGGCTGCAATGTGCCAATGAATACTGGTGGGTATAGCGGTTTGGGATTCGGCAGTGGCGCTCCGGTCAATGGCAGCGTGTTGTGGATGTACCAGAGTGGCGGGGTGACCGACGGGGCTACGTGTACCTATGTTGCTCCGTCTGCTTCCCCTGCACCTCCTGCGTGTGCTGGGTCGGCGGGCATGATCAATGGTGTGTCGGTCTGTATCCCAACTGAGTCAGCTGCGGATAAGGCGGCGCGTGCTGCGTCAGCGGCGGCAATGGCGGCGCAGGCGGCTACGGCGGCGGCAAAAGCGGGGGGTGCTTCGGACGCGGTGGCGGCTGCGGCTGGTGCGGCGGCTGGTGCAGCTGCGTCGGCGTATGTGTACGGGGGTGGCGGTGGCGGTGCGGCGGCGGCTGCTTCGGCTGGGGCGGCGGCTGGGGCATCAACAGCGGGTGGCGGGACTGGTGCGGCCGGGGCGGGGGTAGGGGCTGCTGCGGGTGCAGGGACGGCGGCGGCGGCGGCCGCGGCGGCTGCTGGCAAGGATTCGGCTGCTCAGTCTGCGGCATCGATGGCGGCATCGGCGGCGGCGGGTGCTGCTGCAGCGAATGGGTCAACGGCGGCGGCGGCGGCGGCGGCGGGTGCGGCGGCGGGTGCTGCTGCTGCGAACGGTGCGTCAGCGGGGGATGCGGCGGCGGCTGGTGCTGCGGGCGCTGCTGGCCAGAATGGGCGTGATGGGACAAACGGGTCTAACGCGGCTTCGCCGGCAGGACCGGGCGCGCCCGGCGCACCTGGCGCACCTGGGCCCGCTGCACCTAATCCGGTTGATGATTTTTGCAAAAACAATCCCACTGCTTCGATCTGTAAAAAGGCGTTCGATTCAACGTTTTCTGGCTCGTGTGGCTCGGCTCCTGCTTGCTCGGGGGATGCGGTGCAATGTGCTGTAGCGGCTGCAACGTTCAAGACTGAGTGCGACCTTTCGGCGCCTACACCGGAATCGGCGGTTTATGACACGGCAAAGACGGCAACGGGCGATCAGACTAATTCACTTCCTGGCAATAGGACGTTTCTGGTGTCCTCGTCAAGCTTTTCATCGACCGAATTGTTAGGGGCGGCTACGGGCATGACTGATCGAACGGTCACGGTAATGGGTACGGCAGTAACGCTGCCGTTTTCAAGTGTCAATGTATGGCTTGCGCGCTTGGGTGCACTGTTCATGGCAGTGACGTTTCTTCTTTGCATTCGGATCGTTACGAGGGGTTAACTATGTGGTGGTCTGCGCTGCTGGGTGGGTTGATAAACATTGCCGGGACACTGGCAGGAAAGGTTTTGATTGGCCTGGGCATTTCTGTTGTCACATATCAGGGCGTGTCAATGACAACGGACTGGTTACAGACACAAGCAATCAACAACATCACGTCGTTGCCACCGGAGGTTATCGGGATGCTGGCGATGATGAAAGTTGGGACATGCATTGCGATGGTGTCGGCGGCAATTGCGACCAGGTTAGGGCTGGAAGGCCTGTTAAGTGACACGGTTAAGCATTGGGTGGGGATGTAATGACCCTGCCAATTAGTCGCCCACTCTCGGTGTACAGGTGCATTTCTGTCGGGATGCGGCTTTGCTTGGCATACAGGCAAAAGCCCTCCCCTTTGTACAGGTGCAACGTTTTCGCACCTCTCTCACATACAGGTGCAGCATGATTTTTCTTAGGACGGGTGCAAATGGCAGCGGCAAGACGCTGCTCACATTGCGGGATGTTCGTGCACTGTCGCTGAAGGAAAGCAGGGCGGTGTATTACAACGGCCGTTTTGACATGATCGCGGATTTCGGCTGGCACAAGATTGATGCAAAGGATTGGCAACAAGCCCCGGACGGGGCTATCTTTTTGTTTGACGAGTGCCACAACGATTTTCCTGTCCGGAAAGGGGATCCTCCGGAGTACGTGAAGATGTTGGCCGAACATCGGCGGCGCGGATTTGATTTCTTTTTGATCACGCAACACCCGTTGAATATCGACGCATTCGTGCGGCGTCTGATTGGTGCGCCTGGCTGGCACCAGCATTTGAAGCGTGTGTCGGGTGCACCGTTGGTGTCTGTGCTTGAGTGGGCTTCGGTGAATGACGTTTGCCAAAAGGCGGGGTCTGGTGCGTCTGGTTCCACGGTCATGGTGCCGTTTCCAAAAGAGGTTTTCACGTGGTATCAATCAACCTCACTCGATACGGCGAGGGTCAAAGTGCCTTTCCAGGTGAAGGTGCTGTTGGCTTGCTTGGTGCTCGTGCCTGTGGTCATCTATTTCGCGGTGACGAGTTTTAAGGCGCAACAAGCGTCTCGCTTCAAGGCTGCGTCTACCCCCTCGGTGTTGGCTGTCGGGCGTCCTGCAGGCGGTTCTGGTGCGTCGGGTGGGCATGTTCTGACGGTGCCAGAGTTCCTAGCCTCTTATCAGGCTCGGGTCGAGGGGTTGCCACAGACTGCACCACGGTATGACGACCTGACAAAACCCACGGTTGCGCCGTTTCCTGCTGCCTGCATTAAGCGGGGTACGCAGTGCAAGTGCTTTACGCAGCAGGGGACAAAGCTCACAACTGCGCCGGCGCTGTGTCTCCAGATCGTGGCTCAGGGCTGGTTCATGGATTGGGAGCTGTCCACCACGGCGGGCGGTGCTCCTGGTGCGTTGGGTGGAGCGCATCGGGTCGGCAATACCCCTAGCCAGGTGCAAGGTTATTCCGGTGGTGCTCCGGTTGGCTTGCCTGAGTTGCCTCTGCCGGTCCAGACTGCGGCTGCGGATGTTGAGCTGATTCGTGCGGCCCATGCGCTGCGTCGTAGTGCCGTCCCTTTACTGGGGACGGCAACGGGGGCCTCGAAGTGACGGGGTGTCAGAGCATGGCGGTGCAGGCGGCGCGTACGGTGCGGGCCAGCGCATGAGCCCGAGCTTTTATTGCTTTCCACCAGTCGGGCGCGATTACCTTGCGGATCGTGACGGTAGCGGTTTTCATGATCCAGGTCCAAACGGCTTTGCGCTGGTGTTCGCATGTGCCGACAACCCCCGCGAGGTCGAGCTCCATCTGACGCAGCATGGCGTCGGGGTGCTTGCGGAGGTTGGCGGCGATCATGGGATTACTGGCAGTAGTCGTCGTACATGCGGCGGAGCAGGTCGTGCGATACGTCGAATTTGGTGGCTGCTTTTGCGCATGCATCGGGGAATTCCCATCCTTGTTCGATCAGGGACAGCAGATAGTCAAAGGCTTTGGTCATGTGAGGTTTCCTGGTTGTTGAAGGCGATACCTTCAGCAATGCTTCCTCGCTCCCTCGCTGGCGAGGGCGGGGGGAGTGGCTGTAGGTTCACAAAAGAAAAATCCGGCCAGTGCCGGAACCCCGCAAAAAAGACACCCCCGTTACGCCCCTCGCCTGCGGATGGGGTTAACGGGGGTGGCTGCGGGGTTCGGCGCTGGGCGGATTTTTCAGGTGCTAGGCACTCGATCAGCGGCGGCTATGCCATAGCGAAGCGGCAAGGGTACCGGCTGGCATTGGCGCTGCCGAGTGCCGGCCACGTAGTCAGCTACATGCGGGCGGTGGGTTCCTGGGTTTTTGCTGTGGCCGTGCCCGGCGCTGCAATCGCAAGCGGAGCGCGATGCAGCGCGGGCGCAGCCCGCGCTAATTTATTAAAGGAACACATCTGGACATGACTACTAAATTGACTCGGGATATGGGGGATGCGTTGCATCTGATGCGCCGGGGGTTGAGTCCTTTTTGCGGTGTTCATGGTCGGTCGAGGCTTGGTCGTGGTGGGACTATGGCTGGGCTTGTGCGTCGTGGTCTTGTGGCGCGCTCGGGTGGTGGGTATAGGTTGACGGATAGCGGGCGGGGTGTCTCGCTGTCGTAGGGAAAAGAAAGCCCCGGCGATGCATCAAACATCCCGGGGCCGGATCAGAGCAACAAAACGGGGGCTGCTCCAATGGAAGCGATTATCTGGCACAAGGGTATGGCCTGCAAGCGGGTCGAGCATGGTTGGAATGTTCGGCTGTGGCATTCCAAGGCGTCTCACCAGCGTGAGCTGCTGATCTATTCGCGGGTGATCTTCCTGCCTCTTGAGGGCGATGCAGAGCAGGGGCCGTGCCCTTGGGTTGCCGCTGATGCGTTTGACGGCGTGGATGTCGATCTGGAGGCTTTGGAGGCGAAGGCGGAGCGGTCGGTACTGAAGGCGGCGGCTCGGGCGCGGCGAAACTGTCGGCACAAGATCAAACATGCGTCGTTCACGCAAATGCTCACCCTCACCTACCGGGAAAACATGGCCGATCTTTCGAGGATGCGAACAGATTTCCATGCCTGGATGCGCATCATGCGTCGGCTGATTCCGGGTTTTCGGGCGGTCTACGGTTTCGAGCGTCAGGGGCGTGGCGCGTGGCATGTGCACATTGCCTGTGATCGGTTGCCCTTCCTGATGCAATACAAGGGCTGCAAAGTCCAGTCTTGGAAAGTCGGCACGGCGGTCTGGCGTTCGGTGGTCCCAGCTGGTGGGATGTGCTTCGTTGGCGGTCGCAAGGGGCGTTTGAATCGGGGTGCTTCGTCGGGGAAGATCGCGGCCTACATCGCGGGCTATCTCACAAAGGACAATGCGGCCGGCGAGAGTGGGCGGCGCATGTGGGACTCAACGCAGGGGTTGACTGCTCCACCTTGTGTCACTATGGAGCTTCCACCGATGGATATTGGTGACGCTGTGGGCCTTGCGTTTGAGCTTCACAGCGGGGAGCGGGTGTTAAAGCATCTGATTTGCAAGAGCGGCGACATGTGGTTGCTGCACACTGAACGTGATTCCTGACCGGGTATGCTGTCAAGAAAATAGCAGGGGCGGCATGTTGTTGGGGTATGCACGTGTTTCTACAAATTTGCAGGAGACGCATTTACAGCTTGACGCATTGAAGGCGGCTGGCGTTGTGCGTATCTTTGCCGAGAAAACTAGCTCAGTAGGTCAGCGGCCGCAACTGCGGGCGGCACTTCAAAGCTTGTGCGCTGGCGACGTGTTGACGGTGTACAAGCTCGATCGCGTAGCGCGAAGCCTCAAGGATTTATTGGACATCCTTGAGGCTGTGCACCAGGCCGGCGCGAAGTTTCGAAGTCTGACAGAGCCGATTGATACAACCTCGGCCGTGGGCGAATTCATTGTCCAGATACTTGGCGCTGTGGGGCAGTTTGAGCGTGCGTTGATTCGGGAGCGCTCGATTGCTGGCCAGGTGGCTGCGTACAAGCGGGGTACGCGGTGGGGCGGTCAGCGTCGGGTGTTGGGCGATGACGACGCGGGTGAGCTGGCCAGGCTGCGGCGGGAGTTCGCGGGGCTGTTCACGATTGCGATGCTGGCGGATATTTTCGGGTGCAGTGAGGCCACGGTGTGGCGCTACATCTGGATTGCTGACCGGCCAGGGGCGGCGAAGCTCAGGCGTTTGCCAGTGCTCGGGCAGTACGTGAACGGCCGGTAAACCACTTCACCATTGAAGTAAAGTGCCATGGTGTCCGATTCTCGCCCCTGATTCATGGAAATCCTGCTGATCGCGCTGCTGACGGTGCTGAACGCGGTTTTTGCCATGTCGGAGATGGCGCTGGCGTCGAGCCGCAAGGCACGGCTGACCACGATGGCCGAGGCGGGAGACGCCGGCGCACTGTCCGCGCTCAGGCTGCTGGAGCAGCCGACACGCTTCCTGTCCACGGTGCAGGTGGGCATCACGTCCATTGGGGTGCTGAACGGCATCATCGGCGAGGCCGCATTCAGCAACGAGCTGGCGCACTGGCTGCAGGGCCTCGGGGTCGGGGTTCGCACGTCCTCGTTCGCGGCCACAGGGGTCGTCGTGGCCTTGATCACCTACGTCACCATCATCTTCGGCGAGCTGGTGCCCAAGCGGATCGGCCAGCTCTATCCGGAACCGGTTTCGCGCCTGCTGGCACGGCCCATGACATGGCTGGCACGGGCGGCCGGGCCGTTTGTCAAACTGTTGTCGGCATCGACAGTGGCGGTCCTGAGGCTTCTGCCCGTCGACATGACGCGGGTGCGTGGCATGACCGAGGAGGAGATCGCGCACAGCCTGGAGGAGGGTGTGGACGCGGGCGTCATCGAGCAGCAGGAGCACCAGATGGTGCAAAACGTGTTCCATCTGGACGACCGGCCGCTGACATCCATGATGGTGCCGCGTTCCGACATCCAGTGGCTGGACGCCGGCCTCACGATCGGCGAGTGCCTGCGCCAGGTGGGCCGCGAGGGTGCGCATTCCTGGTATCCGGTGTGCCGCGGTTCGCTGGACGACGTGCTGGGTGTGGTCAGCGTGGCGCGGCTGCTGGCGCTCGGGCCCGAAGACCCGTCCACCGTCGAGTCGCAGGCGCTGCCTGCGCTGTTCGTGCCCGAGACGCTGTCGGGCATGGAACTGCTCGAGCAGTTCCGCCAGGAGTCGGGGCGCATCGTGTTCGTGGTCGACGAATACGGCGTGGTGCAGGGCCTGATGACGCCGCACGATCTGCTCGAAGCCATCACTGGCGAATTGCAGCCGGGAGCGCAGGCGGACGCCTGGGCGACGCTGCGCGAAGACGGCACCTGGCTGCTCGATGGCCTGATGCCGATCTCCGAACTCAAGGCGCGGCTGGACATCCGCGACCTGCCCGAGGAGGAGCGCGGCCGCTACAACACGGTGGCAGGCCTGCTGATGTCGGTGTCGGGCACCCTGCCCGCCGTGGGCGAGCGCATCGAATGCGGGGACTGGCTGTTCGAGGTGGTCGATCTCGATGGCAAGCGCATCGACAAGGTCCTGGCCGTGCAACATCCGCAGCCGGGCGCGGCTGCGCAGGAACGGCAAGCCGCCTGAGGTCGGCGGCTCAGGAGCGCAGCCAGCCCACGGTGGCGATGCCCAGCGCCGTGAAGGCGAAGGAGCCGAGCAGGTGCGCGAGGGTGGTGGCCAACGCCCAGGACGTGTGCCCCAGCTGCAACTGCGTGACCACTTCGGCCGAGAAGGTCGAAAAGGTCGTGAGCCCACCCAGGAATCCGGTCACCACGAACAATCGGGCCTGGGGCGAGAGGTCGGGCAGGCCGGCAAACACTGCCACGGCGATGCCGATCAGGTAACCGCCGGCCAGGTTGGCGGCCAGGGTGCCCAGGGGCAAGGCCGGAAACACCGCATTGAAACGGCCGGCCAGCACCCAGCGCAGCAGGGCGCCCAGCGACGCGCCGGTGCAGATCGAAACCACGGATGCAATCATGTGCCGCCCCTCGAGATCAGAACGCGCCCTCTCCGCCAGATGAAGGGGCCGACGTCATGGCAGGCAAATTGTCGCCGAGGACAAGGTCCGGCCCATCCCACTCCTCTTGCAACAAGGATGCCGGCTCGGCCGCTGCACTGAGGCCGGGGCCGCCAGCTCTGCCGTCGGTCAGATCCTCCATGCATCGCATCAGACCGGCGCTGATGACCATATCAATTCGGGATTTGTCCTGTGGAAAACGGTTGAAACCACCGAGGCCGCGAAGGAGACGGCCCGCCATACTGCTCTTATGGTTATTGAGCGGCGTCTCCAAGCCCGTGAGGATCTTGCCTTGCCGGTAAAGCTGGACGACGACAGCTTGGCAGTGATCCGGAATATCAGCGCCTCGGGCCTCTATTTGGAAATCTCTGGCTGGGGCCTATCCGAAGGGGCCGTCATTTTCGAGATGGAGACGGGCCGCCTCAAGTTCACGGCCCAAGTTGAAGTTGTCCGGCTCGACGATGGACTTTCCAAAACCGGCGGCCCACGCGATGCCTCCGGCACCGGGCCCTCGCAGGGCATCAGCACCCAGGTCTGGCCGTAGTGCGTCTCGCGCTCCACGTCAGCGATGCATTCGTAGCCGCTCAGGATCGGTCGGTTTCGTCGGCATGGACCAGATGTGCATCATGTAGCGGTGCCGGGTCGTCGGGTGTTGCCGCGCGTCCACGTCCGACCAAACAACGGATAACCAACTCCAGGAGGTCGCGGCCGCGGGCTTCAGCGTCACGCCTCAGCGCACCATCACGGAGATCATCTCGGGCCGCGTTGCGGCCTCCGAGCGGCCCGGCTTCGGGCGGCTCCTGAACAAGCTGGAGGACGGCGACGTCCTGGTGGTCACCAAGCTGGATCGACTGGGGCGCAATGCCATGGATGTCAGGGCCACCCCTTGACCGCAAACGGGGATGATTCCCCAAAACACAGAAGGTTGAGGGGCGGATGGCGGTATTGATTCCATCGCTAGGAACATGCACAGCGCGCATGACGTCCGGCGAGAGGCGACTTGCCGAGCGGCTTGAGCAAAAGCTGGACGAAGACTATCTGCTCTGGTACGACGTGCCGGTCGGCCCCAAGCAGTCCCATCCCGACTTCGTGATTATTCACCCTCGCCGCGGCCTATTGATCCTGGAAACCAAGGACTGGCGGTTGGATACGATCCGCAAGGCCGACAAGCAGGCCTGGGAAATCATTCCGCAAGGTCAACTCAAGGTAGTCATCAACCCCATCGCACAGGCCCGCCACTGTGCCACCCAGGTGGTCAACGCTCTGGAGCGCGATGCGCAGCTGCGGCACGGCGATGGTGCCCATCAGGGCAAGCTCGCCTTCCCCTGGGGCCACGGTGTCGTGTTTACCAACATCACGCGCAAGCAGTTCACGGACGCCGGCCTGGGCAATGTCATCGAACCCCACCGGGCGATCTGTAAGGACGAGATGACCGAAGCCGTGGAGGCGGAGGCGTTTCAAAAGCGCCTTTGGGAGATGTTTCCCCACGGCTACGCCGCGCCGCGGAGTAGTGCACGGGAGCCTGCGTCGATCGCAGGGACCGTCGCTTGTAGCCAAGCAGTCTTGCTCGTTCCCAAAAATCAGTTTTGGGCCACCGCCTGATTTGCTCGTGTGTCGCTGTCCGCGCGTATCTTCCTGAGCGATCGCCCGAGCCGTTGCTGGTTGGCGACGCCCAGCGCCTGCGCGTGCTGCCGCAGCGAGCACAGCACCCTGGAGGCCAGCAGCGGCAACTCAGCATCACGGCGCGTGACGATCCCGATCGAGCGCTCCGGCGCGCCTTGCAGGCAACGGATGACGAGCCCCTCTCCAAGCACCAGTTGCGCGCCTGAAAGCGGCAGCAGCGCGATTCCGCAACCTGCCCTGACAAAGCGGGCGACCGACGTGAGGTGGTGAAGCTCGAACGCCGGGCGGAACTGCAGCCCGTTGCGTAGGAACGCTGCATCCACGTGCTGGCGCGTGCCGGTCCCTCGCGGCATGGAGATCAGCGGATAACCGGCCAACGCGCCTTCCGACCAGACATCGAAGCCTGCGGGCAATGGATGCCGCTTGGCACAGAGCGCGACGAACGGTTCGCGCACGATTTCGGCGTAGTCGAGGTCCTGGTGAATCACGTCAAGGCCGGTCAACGCAAGGTCTACCGTCCGAGCCCGCAGCAAATCGAGCGCTTGGTGGGTGAATACATCATGCACCCGGACCAGCGCATTCGGCATTTCGGCGCGCAGGGCAGCGACCACGCCCGGAAGCAGCATGGCAGCCAAGGTCGGCAGGGCGGCGATCGACAACCGCTGCGTGCGCCTGCGCGCCACCTCCTCTAGCTCGGTGATGCCGATGTCGAAGTCGTCCTTCACGCGGCTCGCGACGCCCACGAGCGCCTCGCCATCTGCAGTCAGCTTCACCCTTCGGGTCGTACGCTCGAACAGCCGGACGCCGAGTTCGTCCTCGAGTTCACGCACGAGCTTGCTCAGCGTGGGCTGGGAGACGCAGAACTGATCGGCGGTGCGACTGAAGTTGAGCGATTGCGCGAGCGCGACGAAGATGCGGAGTTGGCGCGGAGAAAGATTCATGCCTACAGTCTATCAATCTGGTCGAAAAATGAATTTCCGTCAGTGCCATCTCGGCCGTAGCATGAAGTCCAGCCGGCGCCGTATGGCCGGCAAGCACGAAAGAGCACATGCTGAGACTGGATGGGAAAGTCGCCCTAGTGACTGGCTGCGGTTCTATTGGCGATGGCTGGGGCAACGGCAAGGCCATTGCCGTGCTGCTGGCACGACAGGGCGCAGCCGTCTACGGTTGTGACCTGAACCTGGAGGCGGCGCAGGCCACGCAGCAATTCATACGCGACGAACGTGGCACGTGCGAAGTTCGCCGGGCTGACGTCACCAGTGCCACCGATGCTCAGGCGCTGGTCGATGCCTGCCTGGCGACGTACGGGCAGATTGACATTCTCGTCAATAACGTTGGGCGCTCCGAGCCCGGCGATCCGGTTGCCATGCCGGAAGAGGTCTGGGACGAGCAGATGGATGTGAATGTGAAGTCCGCATTTCTCATGTGCAAGTACGTGCTGCCTGTGATGGAGCGGCAGGGCGGCGGCGCCGTAGTCAATATTTCGTCAATCGCTGGCCTGCGTTACGTCGGCAAGCCTCAGGTCGCGTACGCGGCCGGCAAGGCGGCCCTGATGCAGATGACGCGGACGACAGCCGTGCTCTACGCGCCGAAGAACATCCGCCTGAACTGCGTCGTGCCCGGGCTGGTGTTCACGCCGCTGGTGCGGCGCTTGGCCGACAAGTACGCGAAGGGTGACTTCGAAGGCTTCGTCGCGCACCGGCACCAGCAGGTGCCGATGGGGCACATGGGAGACGCCTGGGATGTTGCCAATGCGGTGCTGTTCCTGGCGGGCGATGAAAGCAAGTACATCACGGCGCAGGAAATCGTCGTCGACGGCGGGATCACCGCCGCCACGCGCTGACGCCAGTTCAACAAGGAACGCCACAATGAAACAGGGCCAGGGCAGACTGCAAGGCAAGATCGCGATCGTTACGGGCGCTGGGTGCGTGGGCCCAGGTTGGGGGAACGGCCGAGCCATCACCGTCCGCTTCGCGCAGGAGGGCGCACGCGTCTTCGCCGTGGACAAAGATCTCGCTTCGATGAACGACACCTTGAAGCTCGCTTCCGGCGCCGCCGGCGAAGTGACACCGTACGCCGGCGACGTCACCCAGTCCCAGGCCGTCGCCGCCATCGTCGCCGCGTGTCAGGCGAAGTACGGCACCGTGGACGTGCTGGTGAACAACGTCGGCGGCCCCGCACCGGGCGGTCCCATCCAGCTCAGCGAAGAGGCTTGGCACGCGCAGCTCGCCATCAACCTGACCAGCGTCTTCCTGATGTGCAAGCACGTGATGCCCATCATGGAAGCTAGGGGCGGCGGATCGATCGTGAACATCGCCTCCACTTCCGGGATCCGCTTCACCGGTGCGCCGGCCGTCGGATACGCCGCGGCCAAGGCGGGGGTGATCCAGTTCGGCCGCGTCGCAGCCGTGGAGTACGCGAAGAAGCTTATCCGGGTGAATTCCGTGCTCCCCGGACAACTGCACACACCGCTGGTGGATGCCGTGCTCGCGCGCAACCAAAGCGACGGTGACACCGAGGCGCTGTTGCAGCGCCGGCAGGCGCGCATTCCGCTGCCTTTCATGGGCGACGGCCGCGACACTGCGAACGCGGTGTTGTTCCTCGCCTCTGACGAGGCGCGCTTCATCACCGGCACAGAAATTGTGGTCGACGGCGGCATGAGCGCGCGCTGCGACTGAACAATACATCAATGGACCCAGCCATGGCAAGAATCTCCTACCCCGATCCGGAAAAACCAGAAACCGCATCGCTCGTGCAACGCATCAAGGGCGAGCGCGGCAAGCTGTTCAACCTGTACGGCATGTTGCTGCACAGCCCGCCCGTCGCCGAAGGCTGGCTGGCTTTTCTCACTGCCATCCGCCAGAAGTGCCTCCTGCCCGGTCGTATTCGCGAACTCGTCATCATGCGCATCGCCGTGATCAATGGCGCCGATTACGAGTTCCGGCAGCACACGCCCTTCGCGCTGAAGGAGGGCGTCACGGCAGCGCAGATCGAAGAGCTTCAGAAGGGCCGAATCGACGGTTTTGCGGAGCCGGAGCGGGCGGCACTGGCGTACACGGAATCGATGACGCGTGACGTGCATGTGCCCGACGCTGTGTTCCAGGCCGTGCGACCGCATTTCAATGACCGCGAGCTGGTGGAACTGACCGCCACCGTAGGGGCGTACAACCTCGTGTCGCGGTTTCTCGAAGCACTGCAGATCGACCACGAGTAGGCAGCAAGCCGGATTTTCAACCACAGCAAAGGAGACGCACATGCAAACCAGACACTTTCTCTCGGCGCTTGCGGCGGGAGCGCTGACCGTATTTGCAGCGGGCACCGCATCATCGGCGGCTGCCGACACATTTCCCAGCAAGCCGATCCAACTCATTATCCCGTTCGCACCGGGTGATACCGACGCGATGTTGCGGCCCGTCGCCGACAAGATGGGCGAGTTTCTCGGTCAACCGGTGGTTCTGAATTACAAACCAGGCGCGGGCGGCGGTGTCGGAGCGGGTGCGGTGGCCGCCAGCAACCCCGACGGCTACACGCTGGTCGGGACATCGCCGGGTTCGATCGTGGTTGTGCCGCTGGCCAACAAGAACATCAAGTACACACCGGATTCCTTCACGCCGGTGGCCTCGATTTCCGAGGGTGGGCTGATGCTGGTCGTGCCGGCGAATGGCCCCTACAGGTCGATCAGCGAACTCGTCGAGTACTCGAAGAAGAACCCCGGCAAGGTGACGTTTTCCACGTCCGGCGCCCTTGGAATCACGCACCTCCTGGCCGAGATGTTCGCCAAGGAAGCCGGGGTGAGCTGGAACCACATCCCGTTCCAGGGCAGCGGCCCGGCAATCACCGCCCTGCTGGGCGGCCACGTCGACATGGCATCGACCGCGATTGCCCCGGCGCAGTCGCACATCAAGGCCGGAACCTTGCGCGCGATCGCGGTCTTCGGTGACACCCGTCTCAAAGCCTACCCGGACGTGCCGACGCTCAGGGAACTGGGATACAAGCTCGGCAGCCCGACGCTGTATGGGATTTCGGCGCCAAAAGGCACTCCGCGCGAAGTCGTCGATGCGCTTTACGCTGCCGCGCGCAAGGTGGTCGAGAAGTACGGCGACCAGATCGGCACGAGTTTTGCCACGCTCGGCGCTGAAACGAAGCTGCTGGGACCCGAAGAGTACGCCGCGTATCTGAGCAACCAGAACCAGCTCTTCTCCGCTGGCATCAAGACCTTGAATCCGTAGCAGCGGCCACGCTATGTCATGAAGAAAGTCATTATTACGTGCGCCGTCACAGGCGCCATCCACACGCCCTCCATGTCGCCGTACCTGCCGGTGACACCCGACGAGATCGTGGAAGCTTCTGTGGCGGCCGCCGAAGCGGGCGCGGCCGTCATTCACTTGCATGCACGGGATCCCGTCTCGGGAAAGCCTGACCAGAGCCCGGAGGCATTCGCGAAATTCCTGCCGCAAATCAAGGCGCGCACGAAGGCGGTGCTGAATCTCACCAGCGGCGGTTCGCCGTTCATGACCATCGAGGAACGCATCCAGCCCTCGATGCGGTTTGCGCCCGAAGTCTCGTCGCTGAACATGGGCTCTTTCAACTTCGGCCTGTTCCCCATGCTTGATCGGTTCACCGAGTTCAAGCACGCATGGGAGCGCGCGCATCTCGAAAACAGCCGTGACCTGATCTTTCGGAACACATTCAAGGACATCGAATACGCGCTGGCGGCATGCTCGGCCAACCAGACCCGTTTCGAGTTCGAGTGCTACGACATCGGACACCTCTATAACCTCGCGCATTTTGCCGATCGCGGTCTTGTCAAGGCGCCGTTCTTCGTGCAGTCCGTGTTTGGGATCCTGGGCGGGATCGGTGCGCACTCAGAAGACGTAATGCACATGCGGCGCACAGCCGACCGCCTTTTTGGCAGGGACTACCAGTGGTCGGTCCTCGGCGCCGGACGCCACCAGCTGCGTATCGCCGCGATGGCGGCGTCGATGGGAGGTAATGTGCGCGTCGGCCTGGAAGACAGCCTCTGGCTCGGCAAGGGCACGCTCGCCAAGAGCAACGCTGAGCAGGTGCTGCGGGCGCGGCGCATCATTGAGGGCCTAGGTCTCGAAGTGGCCACTCCGGACGAGGCACGCGCCATCCTCGCGTTGAAGGGTGCGGACAAAGTGAGGTTCTAGCCCGCCGCGCAGCATGGCGGCAGAAGCTGCTACGCCGGCTGCTCGTGACATATATGAAAGCCATCATTTCAACTCCCGACGGCGCCCGGCTCGCGGAGGTGCCGGCGCCCCGACCGAAACCGAACGAGATCCTGGTGCGCGTGAAAGCGGCTAGCCTGAACCGGGCGGACCTGGCGACGCTGGCTGCCAAGGATGGCCGGGTGATCGGCATGGAATGGGCCGGCGAAGTTGTCGAGGCCGGGCCGGAAGCGGGCCCGTACCAGCCGGGGGACCGGGTGATGTGCACCGGCGCGGGAGCCTATGCGGAATACGCGGTTACTGACGGAGGCCGCGCCTGCAAGATTCCCGATGCTTCGCTGTCCTATGAGGAAGCCACCATTCTCACACTGGCGCTGCAGACAATGCACGACGCACTCGTCACGCACGGGCATGTGAACGCCGGCGACGACGTACTGATTCACGGTGCAAGCTCGGGCGTCGGCCTCATGGGCCTGCAGATCGCGCGGCTCCTCGGCGCGCGCAAGGTCATCGGCACGTCGACGACACCGCAGCGCAGAGCGGCACTGGCAGCGTTCGGAGCCGATCTGGCGCTGGACCCGACGCAGCCCGGGTGGGTGGATGAGATCATGGATGCGACCGCTGGCACAGGGGTGGATGTGATCGTCGACCAAGTGAGCGGAAAGCAGTTCGCGGAGACCATGCAGACAGCCGCCATTGGTGCGCGCATTGTGAACGTGGGTCGCCTCGGAGGCGGCCGCGGCGAGTTCGATTTCCAGCTGCATGCGGTGCGTCGCATTAGCTACATGGGCGTTACCTTCCGCACTCGGTCGGTGGGGGAAATTCGCGCCCTCAATGCGCTGATGGTGCAGGACCTCGGTCCGGCCATCGCCGACCGCCGCCTGCGCCTTCCCGTTGATGCGGTGTTCCCGCTGGCCGATGCCGGCTCGGCGCTGGCGCGCATGGAGGCCAATCAGCACTTCGGGAAGATCGTCCTCAGCATGTGAGACTTCGCCGAATGGGCGAGGCGCCGGTACCCGCCTGAGAGGTTCAGACGATAGCCATCAAACGCACTTACATCCGCTATTACATCGCGAGCAAAAAAGAAGCCTGCTACCGGTTTGATAGCAGGCTTCCCTTTGTTTATGGTGCCGGAGAGATGAATCGAACACCCGACCTTCTCATTACGAATGAGCTGCTCTACCGACTGAGCTACACCGGCGATTTGAGCCCGCGATTATAGCGTCCGGCAGTGACACCTCGCGGCAAGACCGTCGCCGGGCAATGTGGATGCAGTGTGGACGCGGCGGGTGACCGATTCCGATCTTGACGCGCCTTGGTACTAATCCGGGCTCCCGGGCACCGCACGCCAATCTATACTCAACTGTTGGAGACGGCCGGAGACCCTACCGGGACGCCGCGCCCCAATACATGTTTGCATCAACAGACAAAGGACTCATCTTGCGGATCCCATCCAAGTCCTCCTTTTTGCGCGTCGTCGCGGCCACCCTGCTGCCGGCCCTCATTTGTCTGAGCGGCGTGGCGGCCCGAGCCCAGGCTCCGGCAGCGCCCGCCACGGCTTCATCCGCATCCGCCACTGCGGCTCCCGCGGCGCCCGCGCCGGCCTCAGCTTCGGCTGGGGCCAAGAAAAACGGCGACACCATCGAAAACCCGTACGGCATCGAAGCACTGTGGAAAGGTTCGGACAATATCGCCCGCACCGTTCTGGTGCTGCTGGGCATCATGAGCGTGGGCAGCTGGTACATCATGATCGTCAAGCTGCTGGAGCAGTCGAAGATGGGGCGCCATGCGCGCACCGTCGACCGGCAGTTCTGGTCGGCTCCTTCGGTCAGCAACGGCGCCGGCGCGCTGGAAAAGAACAGCGCCTACCGCTTCATCGCAGAGGCGGGGGTGCAGGCCACCACCGACCATGGCGGGCTGAAGAGCCACATTCCGATGAACGAGTGGATCTCCATGAGCATCACCAGCGCCGTCGACCGCGTCCACTCCACCACCCAGGGCGGGTTGGCCTTCCTGGCCACGGTCGGGTCGACCTCACCTTTCGTAGGCTTGTTCGGTACCGTGTGGGGCATCTACCACGCCCTTACGGCCATCGGCATTTCCGGCCAGGCGTCCATCGACAAGGTGGCGGGTCCGGTGGGCGAGGCCCTCATCATGACGGCGATCGGGCTGGCGGTTGCGATTCCCGCCGTGCTGGGCTACAACTGGCTGGCCCGCCGCAACAAGGCCGTGATGGATGAAGTGCGCGAGTTCAGCGAGGAACTCAACGCCGTGATCCTGGGCTCGGCCGGGAAGGCCGCGTAAGCGGCGCCCGGCTGTTCCGGAGCTTTCCATGGCGATGGCCGTTGGCCCGTCCAGTGGCGATGACGACGAAGTCATTTCCACCATCAACACCACGCCCCTGGTGGACGTGATGCTGGTGCTGCTGATCATCTTCCTGATCACCATTCCCGTCGTCACAACCTCGATTCCCGTGGTCCTGCCCAAGGAACGGGTCGAGGTGCGCGAAACCAAGCCCGAGAACATCATCATTTCGGTGGACAAGGGCGGCAACATCTTCTGGTACGACGCCAGGGTGGCGAATGTCGAGGCCCTGGTGGGCAAGCTCAAGGTCGTCTCGAAAATCACTCCGCAGCCCGAGGTGCAGATCCGGGGCGACATGAATGCTCGCTATGAGGGCGTGGGCAAGATCCTCTATGCCTGCCAGCGCGCGGGCATCACCAAGGTCGCGTTCATCACCGAACCCCCGCCCCTGGGCGGCTGAAGCCCCGCGGGGCAAAGAAACACAAGGAAGACGCAAATGGGCCTGAAATCCCGGCGCTTCGGCAAGGGCGGCGACCCCGAGGTGATGATGGACATCAATACCACGCCGCTGATCGACGTGATGCTGGTGCTGCTGGTGATGCTGATCATCACCATTCCGATCCAGCTGCATGCCGTCAATCTCGAGATGCCCGTGGGCATCCCTCCGGACAACCTCGTCAAGCCTGAAAAAGTGCAGATCGACATCGACGAGAAGAGCATCGTCTACTGGCAGGGCCTGCCGGTGACGGCGCAGGAACTGGACGAAAAGATGAACCTCGTGGCGCAGCTGCCCGTGCAGCCCGAGATCCACCTGCGTCCCAACAAGGACTGCCAGTACGCGGTGTTTGCCAACGTGCTGTCTACCTCCAAGCGCAAGGGCCTGTCCAAGATCGCCGTCATCGGCAGCGAGCAGTTCGTCCAATGAGCGCAACCACCATGCACAGGCGCCGCTATCGGGCGACCGACCCGACCCGGCGGCTGGTGGGCTGGGCGGTCGTGATCGCGATCCACGTCCTGGTCCTCTGGGCGGTCGTGAGCGGGACCGCGCGCCGGGGCCTGGAACTGATCAAGAAACCATTGGAGGCCGCGGTCATCCAGGAGGTCATCATCCCGCCTCCGCCCCCGCCGCCGCCCAAGGAAATCAAGCGGCCCGAGCAAAAGGTGCTCAAGGCGGAGGCGCCGCCTCCGCCCTATGTGCCGCCGCCCGAGGTGCAGCCGCCGGTCTCGTCGTCTGCGGTCGCCGTGCAGTCGGTGGCGACACCGCCCATCGCGCCGCCCGTGATCGCGCCACCGCCACCCCCGGCGCCGCCGCCGCCGAAGCCCGCGGCCACAGGGCGAGCCGAGATGGGCGTCGCATGTCCCGAGCAGGTCAAGCCCCAGATACCGCGCAAAGCCCTGCAGGAGGGTATCGACGGCGTGGTGAAGGCACAGGCGCTGATTCGCGACGGCACGGTGCGGGAAGTCACCATCCTGTCAGGTCCGCGCATATACCACTCCGCTGTGCGCGACGCGATGCTGCAGTACAAATGCGTAAGCGGTCCCGGCGACGTCATCGCCACCCAGGAATTCGTATTCAAGATCGATCAGTGACGTTGCGCCGTCACTGCGCGCTGACGTATTTGGGCAACAAAGGCCTCAAACGCGGGTTTGATCCGGGTGACGAGTTCCCCACTGTTGTGTAAAAACTAGTTTCGACCGTAGTGTGCGCGGAATTGCCGTTTGTTCGGCCGCGTAAACGCTGCATCAAAGCGGGTCATGGGCCTCGGCTCAGACCTTTTTTACGACGGAACACAGCTCTGGAGAAGAAATGAAAACCGCTACACAGAGGTTCAGGAAAACGGTTGTCGTGCGCGCTCTCATAACCGCTTGTTGCGGTACAGCGTCGATGATCGTTGCCCAACCGGCTTTCGCACAGGACTCGTCACAACCGTCGCTTCAGCGAGTTGAAATCACCGGGTCGGCGATCAAGCGAGTCGAAGCGGAAACCGCCGTTCCGGTGACGATTTTGAAGATTGAGGATCTGAAGGAACAGGGGATCACAACCGTAGAAGAGATCGTCAACACGCTGTCAGGAAATCAGGCGGTGGTGGGAACCAGCCAGAGCGTCGGCGCTGGTTACGGCGGTGCCTCCTTTGCGAATATGCGCGGGCTGGGTCGCAACAAGACACTGGTGCTGCTCAACGGACGCCGCATCACCAACAACGCCATCGACAGTTCGGCGCCTGACCTGAATGCCATTCCGATCGCCGCCATAGAGCGAGTGGAAGTCTTGCGCGATGGTGCGTCATCCTTGTACGGCACTGACGCCATCGGCGGCGTGATCAACTTCATCACCCGCAAGGACTTCGTGGGTGGCACGGCGACAATCGGGTTCGACTCGCCTCAGCATCCGGGGGGCAAGTCCAAGAACTTCAATCTGGGCTACGGCGTCGGGGACCTCCAGAAGAGTAACTACAACATTTTCGGCTTCCTGGATTATCAGAAGCAGGATGCGTTGACCACGCTCCAGCGCGACTTTGGAGGCACCAAGACATCGGGCGTGCCTTATCCGGGTGTCTATTTCTCCGATGCGTCAAACGCAACCGTGAGCCCCTACGCACCCAAATGCGATGGAGCACCGTTCAATGTATTCAGCAAGCCCTATGCCTGTCGTTACCTCTATTGGAAATGGGTTGACGATATTCCGGCGAGCGAGCGGCTTTCAGGCATGTTGAAAGGGACGATCAATTTGCCCAACGACCGCCAGGTGAACCTGGAGTATTTCGCGACCAAGACCAAGGTGATCTCCAACATCGCCCCGGTTCCTTACGGTTCCCTCCAGGTCAACCCTGGAACGAAGTACTTCCCTGGCAATGGAATTACTGCAGCCCCTCCGGCCGACGCAGGCTTCGATCTGACCCAACCCATCTACGTGAATTGGCGCGACATCCCCAATGGTGCGCGCCAGGACACCAACGAAAATACGCAGCAACGATTCGTTGCTTCGACCGATGGCGTTATCGCCGGTTGGGATTACCAGACGGCATTGACTTGGGGCGAGAACAAGGTGACCGACACCTTGACCAGCGGCTATACCAACGGTGACATCATCACTGCGGGCATGCTCAACGGAACCATCAATCCGTTCGGCGCTCAGGACCCGGCAGGGCAGGCCCTGTTGGACAGTGCCAACGCCAGAGGCGGCCTGCTCAGGGCCAAAGGCACAGTCACTTCCCTCGACGGGCATGCCAGCCGCGAACTCGATGACTGGTTCAAGGTCGGTCGCAAACCGGCGGTTGCGGTAGGGTTCGAGGTGCGGCATGAAGTCATGGAGGAAAAAGCCACTGACCCGGCATTTGCGACGCAGGTGATCGCCAGCACGGGCTTCGATCCCTCTACCAACAATACCGGAGCCCGCACGATCGCGGCCTTGTATGGCGAGCTGAATGTTCCGGTTGTGAAAACACTGGATGTGACGGCAGCGGCACGGTACGACCACTACAGCGACTTCGGCAGCACCTTCAACCCGAAGCTGAGTTTCCGTTTCCAGCCGAACGACAAGCTCCTGGTTCGCGGTTCAGCCTCAACAGGGTTCCGGGCGCCTTCGCTCTATGACTTGCACCAGTCCCAGCAGTACACCAATACCGCGAACAACTGGAATGATCCTGCACGCTGCCCAGGCGGCACGCCGATCGCCGGGGCGCCTGCGGCGACGAACTGCGAGACACAATTTATGTCGCTGATCGGCGGCAATCCCAGCCTCAAGGCGGAGACCTCGAAAAGCCTGAACTTCGGCTTCGTACTGCAGCCGGTTCAGGAATTCGACGCTGGCCTTGACTTCTGGTGGATCAAACTGAAGCACCAGATCAATCCGCTGGCGGACGACGTGGTGTTTGGTGATCCGAACAAGTACGCGTCGGCTTTCGTGCGCGCACCTGACGGCTCGCTTTCGACGACCGGATCCCAGTGCCCGGGTGCCAATTGCGGCTACGTCTCTCTGCTGACCAATAACCTGGGGGGAGTCAATACCAATGGTGTTGACTTGAGTCTCGCCTACAGGATGCGCATGCAAAACGCCAGCCACCTGAACTTCAAACTGGTGAGCACTTATGTCAACAAGTACGAGTACCAAGCCGAGGAAGATGGGCCCTGGATCCAGAACGTTGGCGTCTATTCAAACGGAAATCCGATCTTCCGCTGGCAGCACAACGCATCCGTGACCTGGAATAACCAGATGTGGACCGTCGGCCTGGTCGGACACTTCAAGTCCGGCTACGTGGACGAAGACGGTACCTCCAATGTTGGCGACTACACCACGTGGGATATCTACGGGTCCTGGAGGCCGACCAAGCCGCTGACGGTCACATTCGGTGTCCGCAACATGCTTGATACGAAACCGCCTTCATCGATCCAGTCCGCCACTTTCCAGGTCGGGTACGACCCGCGGTTTGCCGACCCGCTCATGCGGACCTTCTACGTGCGCGGTACGTACCGGTTCTGAACGGTCCCGACAGGGACAGAAAGGGGCCGCTCTGCGGCCCCTTTTCGTTGCGGTCGGCGTTCTTGCAGCGCCCGATCGGGCCTGCTGTACCCCGCTCGTCTGGTCTAGTGTGCCGGTTCGGGCAAGCTGCGCTGACTCGACACCAGGGTCATTTTCCAGCCGGCGACGGCCAGCGCAAGGGCGCCGGCGCCGCCGGCGGCCAGCGCCCAGCGCAGGCCCAGGTGCTCGCCGAGCCAGCCGCCCAGCAGCGCGCCGGGAACGGCAGGTAGCAGGATCAGCCAGCGCATGGTGCTGGTCATGCGCCCCAGCAGGGCCTCTGGCGTGACCGCCTGGCGCAGCGCCAGGAAATTGATGAAGATCAGGACCGCGCCCAGGCCGAAGCAGATCAGCATGAACACGAACGAGGCGACGCCCCAGGCGCTCGCCGGTGCGAGCGCCAGCTGCAGCCAGCCGATGCCGCAAATGGCGAAGCCCCACAGCAGACAGGGGCCCACCCCGATGCGTGTGGAGATGCGGTGCCCCAGGGCGCCGGCCGTTACCGTTCCGAAGCCCAGGCCGACGTAGCACAGGCCCACCTGGCGCTCGTTCAATCCCAGCTCGCGCGTGGCGAACAGGATCTGCACCACCATTGCCGACTGCTGGCACATCTGCCAGATGCCCACCAGCAGCGCCAGCACGATCAGCAGGCGCAGCCGCGCCACGAAGCGCAGCCCCTCCCTGAGCGCCAGCCAGAAGCGCACCGGCACCTTGGCGCCGGGCGATTCGCGCACGTGCAGGCCGCGCAGGATGATGACGCTGCCCAGCAACAGCAGGGCGTCGGCCAGCAGCGCCACCGGCGCGCCGACCAGGCGGATCAGGGCGCCGGCGACGCCGGGCCCTGCCACCTCGGCCGCCGACCCGGCCAGCGCGTTCTTCGCGTGGGCCTCGATCAGGCGGGCGCGGGGCACGACCTGGGTCAGCACGATCTGGGCGGCAGTGCCGGCGATGACGAAGACGCAGCCGATCACGAAGGACACTCCATACAGGTAGCCGATGCTCAGGCGATCCAGGGCCCAGACAGCCGGAACGCTGGCCAGCACCACGGCGATGACAAGTTCGCCGGTCACGTAGACAGGCAGCTTGCGTACGCGATCCAGCCACACGCCCGCAGGCAAGGAGAACAGCACAAAGGGTGCGAGCTCCATCGACGTCAGCATGCCCATCTGGGTGGGAGTCGCCTGCAGCAGCACCGCCGCCGTGAGCGGCAACGCCAGCATGGTGATCTGGCCGCCGAACGAGCTGGTGAGGATGGACAGCCACAGACGCCGGTACAGGCGGTCGCGCAGCAGGTCGCCGGGGGCCAGGGACAAGCGCGCGCCCAGCCGCCGCAGCAAGGAAGTCTTCGCACCCAGGCCTGCGCTCGCGAAGCCGCCGCCGGCCCCGCTCGACCCGGACGGTTGGTCGCCGTCCATCAATACAGCCAGCAGGCCGCCTGCGACTGGGGACCGACGGCTTTCAACGGCGGCACTTCGACCGCGCAGCGATCGAAAGCCTGCGGACAGCGGGTGCGAAACACGCAACCTGACGGCGGAGCTATCGGCGAGGGCAGGTCGCCCGACAGCATCTGGATCATCTTTGCGCGCTCGCGGCGCGGGTCGGCCAGCGGCACCGCCGAGAGCAGGGCCCGGGTGTAGGGATGCTTGGGGTCGGCGTACAGCGCCTGCTTGCCGGCCAGCTCCATGGTGCGGCCCAGGTACATGACCAGGACGCGCTGGCTGACATGCTTGACCACCGCCAGATCGTGGGCGATGAACACCAGCGCCAGCTGCATTTCCTGTTGCAGGTCCTTGAGCAGGTTGATGATCTGGGCCTGGATCGAGACGTCGAGCGCCGAAACCGGTTCGTCGCAGACGATCAGCCGGGGCTGCAGGACCAGCGCGCGCGCGATGCCGATGCGTTGGCACTGGCCGCCCGAGAATTCGTGGGGGTAGCGGTACAGGTGGGCCTCGCTCAGGCCCACTCGCACCAGCATGGCCTTGACGCGCGCCAGCACCTCCACGCCGGATAACTGCGGCTGGTGGGTGCGCAGGGGCTCGCCGACGATCTGCGAAACGTTCATGCGCGGATTGAGCGATGCCAGCGGATCCTGGAACACCATCTGCACGCTGCGGCGCACCTGCTGCCAGTCGGCGGCACCGGCCGCTGCCATGTCGCGACCCATCCACACGATCTGGCCCGACGTGGCGGGGATGAGGTTGAGCAGCGCCCGCGCCAGCGTCGATTTGCCGCAGCCCGATTCGCCGACGATCCCCAGTGTTTCGCCCGGATACAGGTCGAAGCTGACGCCGTTGACGGCCTTCAGCGTGCGTTTCGCCGGCAACAGCCAGCCGTCGCCGCGCACCTTGAAGTCCACGTGCAGGTCGCGCACCGACAGCAGCGGGGCGGACGGGGCACTCAAGGCAGCATCTCCGCGGCTCGCCGCGCGATGTCGGCGGGTTCGAAGCGGCAGGCCCGCAGCACTGAAGCGTCACCGTTGGCGGGGGCCAGCGGCGGACGGTCCACCGCGCAACGGGCATCGGCAAAGGCGCAGCGTTCGCTGAACGGACAGCCCGCAGGCAGGCGGGCCATGTTGGGGGGCACGCCGGGAATGGCCACCAGGCGCTCACCCTCGTGGTCGAGTTTTGGCACGGCGCCCAGCAGCCCCAGGGTGTAGGGATGGGTGGGCCGGTAGAAGATGCTTTCGGCGCTGCCCTGTTCCATGATGCGCCCGCCGTACAGCACCATGACCTGGTCGCACAGGCCGGCGACCACGCCCAGGTCGTGGGTGATCAGGATGATGGCGGTGCCGAAGTCGCGCTGCAGGTCACGCAGCAGCGCGATGATCTGGGCCTGCACCGTCACGTCCAGGGCCGTGGTGGGCTCGTCCGCGATCAGCAGGTCGGGTTCACACGACAGCGCCATCGCGATCATGATCCGCTGGCGCATGCCGCCCGAGAATTCGTGCGGATAGCGGCGGATGCGGCTCGCCGCATCGGGAATGCGCACCGCCTCCAGCGAGGCGATGGCGCGCGTGCGTGCGGCCTTGCGGGGCAGCCCCTTGTGCAGCTCCAGCACCTCGGTCATCTGCCGCTCCACCGTGAGGTAGGGATTGAGCGACGTCATCGGGTCCTGGAAGATCATCGCGATCTTGTTGCCGCGGATGCGATTGAGCTGCGCCTCCGGCAGGCCCAGCAGGTCCTGGCCCTGGAAGCGCGCCCGCCCGCTGGCGCTGCCGTTGCTGGCCAGCAGGCCCATCAGCGCGAGCATGCTCTGGCTCTTGCCCGAGCCGCTCTCGCCGACGATGCCGAAGGTCTGGCCGCGCTCGAGAGCGAAACCCAGGCCGTTGACGGCGGTGACCTCGCCCTCCGGAATCTTGAATTTCACCGTCAGGTCGTCGACTTCGATCAGCCTGGAATCATTGTTGCCAGGGGTCATGCCTAGCGTTCCTTGGGATCGAGCGCATCCCGCAGGCCGTCGCCGATGAAGTTGAAGCAGTACAGCGTGATGGACAGCAGCGCCGCCGGGAACAGCAGCATCCAGGGCGCGACCTCCATCACCCGTGTGCCGTCTTCGATCAGCACGCCCCAGCTGGTCATCGGCTCCTGGATGCCCAGGCCCAGGAAGGACAGCACGGATTCGGTCAGGATCACGCCGGGCACGGTGACCGTGGTGTAGATCACCACCACGCCCAGCAGGTTGGGCACGATGTGGGAGAAGATGATGCGCCGGGTCGGCACCCCGATCGAGCGGGCGGCCTCGACGAATTCCATGGTGCGCAGCGACAGGGTCTGGCCCCGCACCACCCGTGCCATGTCCATCCAGGAAAAGGCCGTGATCGCCAGCACCACCAGGTAGAACTCGCGGCCCAGGATGGTGACCAGCAGGATCGCGATCAGCAGGTAGGGAATGGCGTACATCATGTCGACGATGCGCATCATGATGCTGTCGACCTTGCCGCCCAGGAAGCCCGCCGTGGCGCCCCAGGCGATGCCCAGGGCTACCGAGGCCACCGTGGCCAGCAACCCCACCATCAGCGAGATGCGGCCGCCGACGAGACAGCGCACCAGCAGGTCGCGGCCCGATTCGTCGGTGCCCCACCAGTGCATGTTGGTCCAGGTCGGCGGCAGCTTCATCGCGTCCCAGTCGGCGCTGTCGAACTGGTACGGCAGCAGGGCGGGGCCCACGACACAGGCCAGCGCGATGAGCAGCAGCACCGCCAGGCTCACCACTGCCGCCCGGTTGCGCATGAACCGGGTACGGGCATCGGCCCAGGGGCTGCGGCCCGGTTGCGGGACAGCGGCTTGCGCGAGCTGGTCGGCCAGGGCCTTGCGACGGCTGAAAAAGAGCATCGCGGTCAGTAGCGGATCTTCGGGTCGAGCGCGGCGTAGGCCAGGTCGACCACCAGGTTCAACACCACCGCGAGCACGGTGATCAGCACCACCAGCCCCAGCACCAGCGTGTAGTCGCGGTTTCCTGCGCCGTTGACGATCAGCTTGCCAAGCCCCGGCAGCGAGAAGACGGTCTCGGTGACCAGCGCGGCCGTGATCGAGCCGATGGCCAGCGGGCCCAGGAGCGAAACGACCGGCAGCAACGCCGGCTTGATCGCGTGCCGCAGCACCACGACGCGGGTTGGCAGGCCCTTGGCGCGGGCGGTGCGGATGAAGTTGCTGTGCAGGACCTCGATCAGGCTGCCGCGCATGACCCGCGCGATCGTCGCCACATTGATGACGGTGAGCAGGGCCACCGGCAGGATCATGAAGCGCGGCGCGAAGTCGTCCCAGCCGCCCGCGGGCAGCCAGTGCAACCACAGCGCGAATACCAGGATCAGCACCGGGCCGATCACGAAGGACGGGATCACGCTGCCGAGGTTGCCGACCAGCATCACGCCGTAGTCGGCCGCGCTGTTCTGGCGCAGTGCGGCGGCGATGCCCAGAGTCACGCCCACCACGAACGAAATCACCATGGACGCGCCGCCGATGGACAGCGAGACCGGCAGCGCCGCCGCCACCAGGTCATTGACCGACCAGTCGGCGTAGCGGAAGGATGCGCCGAGGTCGCCATGCAGCAGGTTGTTCAGGTAGTACAGATACTGCTGCCAGGGCGGCACGTCGAGGTGGTACTTGGCCTGCAGGTTGGCCAGCACCGCCGCCGACACGACGCGCTCGTTATCGAACGGGCCGCCCGGCGCGGCGTGCACCAGCAGATAGCTGACGGTGATGACTGCCAGCAGGGTGGGAATCGTCGCCAGCAGCCGGCGCAGCGTGTAGGACCACATTCAGTGCTTGATGATGTACAGGTCCTTGCTGCGGAAACGGTCTTGCACGTTCTCCAGCGAATACCCGCCGACGTACGATTTTACCAGCCGGGGCAGCGAATACTGCAGCAGCGGGATGATCGGATAGTCCTCCATGATCATCGCCGACGCCTGCGTCAGCAGCGCCTTGCGCCTGGCCTGATCGGTCTGGTCGGTGCCCTGCTTGATCAGGTCCTCCGCCTTGCGGTTGCAATTGAAGTTGTTGTTCTGGTCCGAATCGCAGCGCACCAGGGCGAGGAACGTGGTGGCATCGTTGTAGTCGGCGAGCCAGCCGTTGCGCGCCATCTCGAACGACCCGTCGTGCCGTTTCTTGAGCAGCACCTTGAATTCCATCGCCTCCAGCTCCACGTTCAGCCCCAGCTTCGTCTTCCATTCCGAAGCCGCGAAGATGGCCATCTTCTTGTGGTACTCGCTGGTGTTGTACGAGAACGTGAAACGGGTGCCGGGCTTGACGCCGGCCTGCGCCAGCAGCGCCTTGGCTTCGGCGACTCGCCTGGCCATCGGCCAGGTGGCCCAGTCGTACGCAGTCACGTCGGCGCCCTGGACACCCTTGACCATCAGCCCATAGGCCGGGGCCTGGCCGTCGGCGGTGATGCGCTGCGCCAGGATGTCGCGGTCGATCACCATCGACAGCGCCTTGCGCACCCGCACGTCCTTGAACGCCGGGCTCTGGGTCTGGTAGGAGTAGTAGCGCAGCCCGATCATGGGCGAGTTGCGGATCTCCTTCGGGAACTGCTGCTTGTATTTCTCGTAGGTGCCGGGCGGCAGCTGGTTGACCCACTCGTTCTCGCCGGATTCGTAGAGCTTGACGTCGGCGTTGTCGTCCTCCACCGGCAGGTAGGTGACCTGGGTCAGTTGCACATTCTTCGCGTCCCAGTACTGCGGGTTCTTCTCGAGGACGATCTTGCTGTTCACCTGCCATTGCTTCAGCACGAAGGCACCATTGCTCACGAGGTTGCCCGGCTTGGTCCAGTCCTTGCCGAACTTCTCCAGCGAGGGCTGGTGGACCGGCCCCAGGTTGTTGTTGGACATCAGGCTGGGCAGGAACGTGACCGGGAAGGCCGTCTTCACTTCCAGCGTGAACTTGTCCAGCGCCTTCACCCCGATCTCGGCCGGTGGCTTCTTGCCTTCCGCGACCTCCTTGCCGTTGGCCAGGAACACACCGAACGTGGTGGCGTAGGTGGAGGCGGTCTTGGGATCGAGGAAGCGGCGGATGCCGAACACGAAGTCCTGCGCCGTCACCGGGTCGCCGTTGGACCATTTGGCGTTCTGGCGCAGCTTGAAGACCCAGGTCACCGGATTGGTCTGCTTCCAGCTCTCGGCCACGCCCGGCACGATCTTGCCCGCGCTATCGTTGGCCGTGAGGCCCTCGAACAGGTCGCGGGTGAGGTTGTTCGCGCCCACCGATTCGGCCAGGGCCGGATCCAGCGTCTCGGGCTCGGATCCGTTGTTGCGCACCAGGTGCTGCGTCGGGTGCAGCTGCACGCCGGGGGGGACCACCGCGGCGGAGACGGGCATGGCCAGCGCCATGCACAGCCCAAGGGCGGCCCAGCGCGTGAACGGGTGAGGTGTCATGGGACGCCTTTCTGCAGTAGTGCCGGATTATCGGGGAAGCCGGGCGGTGTCGATATCGACGTATTTCCAGAACTCGCGCGCCGCCGGGTGGCGTTTGTAGCCTATGAGCCAGGGCTGCATCAGGTCGGTGCCGATGCGGTGGGTGCGGAACTTGTAAGGCATGTAGGCAATCAGGATCTTCACCGCTTCCTGAATCACCGCCTGCCGCTCGGGTCCGTCGGGCATGAGGTTCTGCTTGCGGTACAACTCGTCGAAACGCTCGTTGCGGAAAGCCGCGAAATTGAGCTGGCCGATCGATGGGCTGTAGCCGATTTCGAGCACTTCGCCGCTGTTGGAACTTCCCGCGCTCAGTCCCAACTGCCACATCATGAGCTTGCCCGCGCGGGCGGCCTTGAGCTGTTCGGGAAACGTGCCGCTCTGCAACACGATCTTGATGCCAATCGCGTCCATGTTCTTCTTCAACACTTCGTCGAGCTCGCGATAATCCGCCTGGGGCAAGGTTCCGATTTCGAGCACCAGGGGGCTGCCGTCGGGCAGATCGCGCCAGCCGTCGCCGTCCTTGTCGGTGTAGCTGAACATGTCCAGCAGCGCGATCGCGCGCGCCCGGTCGAACTGGCCCATCTCGGACTTGAACTTCGGGTCGTAGCCCAGGGTCATCGGCTGGACCGGTCCCTGCGCGACGATGGCCTGGCCGCGCCGCGGCAGGCGCACTTCCTCCTCGCTGTTGTAGGCCAGGCCGATGGCGCGGCGCAGGGCAACCTTGTCCGGCGTGTAGCCGCCGACCACGGGATGGTCCATGCGAAACCACAGAAAGCTCACGTCGGAGAGCGGCACACGCTCCATCGTGATGCCGCGTTTGACGAGATTGGGCGCGAGCCGGTTGTTCGGAATGGTCTGGTTGGCGAACGCGGCCGGCAGGCGTTCCATGAAGTCGTGCTGATTGTTCAGAAACGCCAGCCAGCGTGGCTGCGGCTCCTCGATCACCGACACTTCCACCCGATCGACCATCGGCAGGCGCTTGCCCTTCATCTCGCGGTAGAGAGCCTGCGACGCCGCGTCGTCCGGCGGCGGCTCGGCGTCGTAGAACTCCTCGCGGAAATTCGGGTTGCGCACGAATGAAATCCTGGACGAGCGTTTCCACTCGGCCAGCATGAAGGGCCCGGTTCCTACCGGATGCTCCATGATCCGGTCGCCGTATTTCTCGACCACCTCGCGGGCGACCACGCCCAGCACCGCCGGGTCGGCGAAGCTCGCGAGAAAACGGGGCCGCGGCTCCGCGAGCTTGAATTGAACGGTGTAGCGGTCCAGTGCGCGTGCGCCTTCGACCTCGCGGTCGTAGTCGAATTTTCCAGTAGCCTCCGCGAGCTTGTGCAGATCGTCCAAGCCGAGGATCTTTTCCTCCGACAGGCTGGACAGGCGCGGGCTCTTGTTCCTGGGATCGAAAATCCGCTTGACGGTGTAGATCACGTCCTGAGCCGTCACCTCGCGCCGCTTGCCAGCGAACGCCGGATCGTCGGCGAAATAGATGCCCGGGCGCAGCTTGAACGTATAGCTCTTGAAGTCCGGCGATACGATCGGCATGTCCGCGGCGAGGTTGGGCCTGATCTTGGCGGGACGCGCGAGATAGTCGTAGCGGTACGGGGCGTCGAACATGTTCGAAACCAGGACCGACGAATACAGGTCAGAGATCTGCGCAGGATCGAAGCCTGTTTCGGCGGAGCCAAGGGCATAGCGGAAGACCTTCTCGGGCTGCTTTGCGCTGGGCTGGGCCGCGGACGCAGCGGCCACCAGAGTCAGGCTCACGCAGACAGCCCGCGCCCAGGCTTTTGGCTTCATTGTTGGAAACACCGATGCGGATAACACGAACCTGCCAGCATAATGCGCCGCGTGCGTACCGCCACGAGCGGTTTACCCTAAGGGCTTGACCCATGTTGTCCTATCTGTCGCGGCGGATCCTTCAGATGATCCCCACCCTGGCCGGAGTGATCCTGCTGATCTTCTTCCTGTTCAAGTTCTTCGGCGGCGATCCCGCCGAAATCATGGGCGGGATGTTCGCCAGGCCGGAGCAGATCGAGTCGATTCGCAACGAACTGGGCCTCAACAAGCCGGTGCTGGAACAGCTCTGGCTGTTCGTCGAAAAGGTTGCTACTTTCAATTGGGGCCATAGCTGGGCGACCAATGAATCCGTCGCCACGATCTTCCGCACCCGGCTGCCGGCCACTCTCACGATCATGCTTCCGATCCTGGTGCTGGACGTGGTGCTGGCCGTCATCGCTGGCATGGCCGTCGCATACGTGCGAGGCAGCCTCACCGATCGCGCCGTGATGATCCTGTCCACGGTGGCGCTGTCCGTCAGCTTCCTCGTCTACGTCATCGTCGGGCAGTACCTGTTCGCGTTTCGCCTGGGCTGGTTCCC
>DIZF01000065.1:81283-85315 GCA_002427815.1 Ramlibacter tataouinensis | reverse complement strand
GCTTCTTCCTCGACGAGATCGGCCAGGACTACGTGCGCACGGCCCGCGCCAAGGGGGTGGCTGAAAACACCATCCTTTTCAAGCACGTGCTGCGCAACGCCATGATCCCGATCCTCACCAATGTGTCGACGCAGCTGCCGGGTGTGTTCGTAGGCTCGTTCCTGATCGAGGTGTTCTTCTCGATACCGGGCCTGGGCCGCGAAGTCTATACCGCGGTCGGGCGCAGCGACTACCCGGTGATCCAGGCTGCCACGATCTACCTGGCGGCGCTCACGATGGTCATCAACCTGGTGACCGACGTCCTGTACAAATGGGTCGATCCCCGGGTGATGCTCAAGTGAGCGCCGTCCTGAGCGCGCGCCAGACGGAGCTGCCCAGGTCGCCCAGCATCTGGGCGCAGGCCTGGAAACGCCTGCGCCGCGACCGGGTCGGCATGGCGTCATTGGGTGTCGTGGGGGCTTTCATGGTGCTGGTGCTGATGGCGCAGATGGGCCTCGTTGCCTCCGGTTGGCAGCGGGAGGTCGGAACGCCATTCGCTCCGCCGCATCTCGTGGGCGCGATTGCCGACGAATCGGAAACCTCGGTGGTCGACACACCGACGGGCCCCAACGTCGACCTGAGCGATGTCGATCCCCTCGCCCCTTGGTACCAGGAGTGGGACCGACGCGCGGCCCAGGTGAAGTCGGTCGTCACCGTGAAGTCCAGGACCCTGCCGCTCGGCGCCGATCGCATGGGCCGCGACGTGCTGAGCAAGGCGATCAAGGGTGCTCAGGTGTCGATCCTGGTGGGCGTGTTCGCGGCGCTTTTCGCGACCTTCATCGGCACGGTGCTGGGCGCGCTGGCCGGCTACTTTGGCGGCAGGGTCGGGGACTTCCTTGAGTGGGTCTACAACGTCTTCACCTCGATTCCGTACATCCTGCTGCTGTTCGCGCTGGCGGCGGTGTTCAAGTCGGGCCCGCTGGCCAAGACGCTGGGCCAGGGCGTATGGACCGTCGTGATCATCCTTGGCGCCGTGGGATGGACCGGCATCTACCGGCTGGTGCGCGCCGAATACATCAAGCACCGCTCGCGTGAATACGTGCGCGCCGCCGAGGCGATCGGTGCCAGTCACCTGTCGCGCATGTTCGGGCACATCCTGCCCAACGTGAGCCACGTCGTGCTGGTTCAGTTGAGCCTGCTGGTGGTCGGGTTCATCAAAGCCGAAGTCATCCTGTCATTCCTGGGCCTGGGCGTGCCGATCGACATGGTGAGCTGGGGCACGATGCTGGCGGAGGCACAGACCGAACTGGTGCTGGGCAAATGGTGGCAACTGGCCACCGCCACGGTCTTCATGGCGACCTTCGTGACCGCCTTCGCGCTGCTGACCGACGCCTTGCGCGACGCGATGGACCCCAGGCTTCGATAGGGATGGACCGATGACTTCTTTGATCGAAGTGCGCGACCTCGAGGTGGCCTTCCGCACCGGCAAGACGGATCTGCACCACGCAGTGCGCGGCGTCAGTTTCGACATTCCCGCCAACGCGACGGTGGCGCTGGTCGGCGAATCGGGCAGCGGCAAGAGCGTGAGCGCCATGAGCATCGTCAGGCTGCTGCCCGACAACGCGGTGATCGGCAAGCGCAGCCGCATCCTGTACCAGGGAACCGACCTGCTGCAGGCAACACCCGAGGACATGCGGCGGCTGCGCGGCAAGGAAATGTCGGTGGTATTCCAGGAGCCCATGAGTTCCCTGAACCCCGTGTTCCGGGTGGGCGAGCAGATCGCCGAGGTGCTGCGCATTCACGCCGGCATGAGCCCGCGGCAGGCGCGCGAGAGGGCACTGGAACTGCTGGGCGAAGTCGGCATTCCCGAGCCGCGCGCCCGGTTGAACGCATATCCGCACGAACTGTCGGGCGGGCAACAGCAACGCGTGATGATCGCCATCGCGATCGCATGCGAGCCCAAGTTGCTGATCGCGGACGAGCCCACCACGGCCCTGGACGTCACGGTGCAGCGCCAGATCGTCGACCTGCTCGCGCGACTGCAGGAGCGCCAGAAGATGAGCGTGCTCTTCATCAGCCACGACCTGGGGCTGGTGGGCGAGATCGCCGGCAGCGTCGTGGTGATGCGTCACGGCGAAGTGCGTGAAGCCGGCACGGCGGCGGACATCTTCGGCGCGCCGCGCGATGCCTACACCCGCGCTCTCCTGGCGTGTCGCCCGCGCATGGACACCCGGCCGCGCCGGCTGCCGGTGATCGATGACATCGTGAACAATCGCCCATTGGCGACGGCGCAGCGCATGCCGGTGCCCATCGAGGGCAAGGCGCTGATCGAGGTGGCCGGTCTGAGCAAGGCCTACCGCCTGAAGGACGGTCTGTTCAGGCACAAGGTCATCGACGCGGTCAAGCTGGCCGATTTCTTACTGTACAAGGGCCGCACTCTGGGGGTGGTGGGCGAGTCCGGTTCCGGCAAGACCACGATCGGCATGATGCTCACGCGCCTGACCGACGCCAGTGCGGGCCGCATCCTGTTCGAAGGCATCGATCTGGCCACGCTGCCGCCGGCGTCGATGCGGCCTTACCGCCGGCGGATCCAGATCATTTTCCAGAACCCGTATGCCAGCCTGAATCCGCGCTTCACGGTCGGCCAGATCCTGGCCGAGCCCATGCGCATCCACGGCATTGGTGCCGGCGACGACGAACGTGCCCGCCTGGCGATAGGCTGGCTGGACAAGGTCGGCTTGCCGGCGGACGCCTTCGGCAAGTATCCCCATGAATTTTCCGGCGGCCAGCGCCAGCGCATCGCCATCGCCCGCTGCCTCACCATGCGGCCGGAAATCATCATCTGCGACGAAAGCGTCAGCGCCCTTGACGTCAGCGTGCAGGCGACGGTGCTGAACCTGCTGCTGGACCTGCAGGAAGAGTTCGGCCTGACCTACGTTTTCATCAGCCACGACCTGGCGGTGGTGAAATACATGGCCGACGACATCCTGGTGATGAACCAGGGCGAAATCGTGGAGCGGGGAACGTCCGAGGAAATCTATTCCAACCCGCGCCATCCCTATACCCGGCAGCTGCTGGCCGCGATCCCGCGCGGGTATGCGGCCTCCCAGAGCCAAGCCGGATGAATCGATGAGGGTGTTCTGATGCGTTACCTTGCTGCTGCCTTCCTGGCGCTTTTCGTGGTGTTCGGCGCTCGCGCCGCCGACGCCGATCCGCAGGAAACCCGAACCCTGCACGCGCTGTTCGACCGCAACTGGGAAGACATCTCCCAACGTTTTCCCGAAGGCAGCACGTACCGCGGCGACCTGCGTTACAACGACCGCCTCTCCGATGAGTCGGCCGAGGCGATCGCAGCCTATGACGCGCAGGTGCGCCAGTGGCTGGTCGAAGCGAAAGCGATCCGCCGCGAGCGGCTGGACGCCACCGACCGCGTGTCGCTGGATCTGTTCATCGGCAACATGGAACGCCGCGTCGCGCTGCAGGCTTTTCCGGGCTACCGCAGCCTGAAACTGGGCGCGCTCGGCGGTGTGCAGTCCGATTTCGCGGAACTGATGCAGGTCGTGCCCATGCACAATCGCGAGCAGGCCCAGCAGTTGCTGCGGCGCATGGCCGCTTATCCCAAGCTCATGGACCAGGAGATCGCCATCCTCCAGCGTGGCATGGCGTTGGGCTGGGTCTCGTCCAGGAACGTGCTCGAACGGGTGTTGGCTCAGATCGACGAACAATTGGCGGCCGACGTCGAGGCGGACCCGTATTTCGCGCCGTTCAAGCGCCTGGGCAGCGACATCTCCTCGGGGGACCGCGCGGCGCTGCAAACTGCTGGCCAGGAGGCCGTCGAGCGGTATGTGCTGCCGTCCCTGAAGAAACTGCGTGCCTTCGTGGCCGGCGAGTACATCCGCCAGGCGCCTGCCAACGGTGCGCTGAGCAACTATCCTGACGGCGCGCGCGTGTACGACGTTGTCGTGCGCAACCAGACCACGACCAACCTGTCGGCCGCGCAGATCCACGCCATCGGCCTGCGCGAATTGTCGCGGCTGCGCGGCGAAATGGAAG
>DIZF01000065.1:0-81031 GCA_002427815.1 Ramlibacter tataouinensis | reverse complement strand
GCGCTGCTGGCCGGCTACCGCGACATCGCCAAGCGCATCGACGCCGAACTGCCGCGCCTGTTCGCGCAGCTGCCGCGAGCCCCCTACGGCGTGCGGTCCATGCCTGCGTTCCAGGGTCCGGATGCCGCCGAGTATTACGATGGGCCGGCGCTCGACGGGACGCGCGCCGGCTATTTCAATGCCAATACGCTGGGCTGGCGCACGCGGCCCATCTGGAAGATGGCCACGCTGACCGCCCACGAGGCCGTGCCTGGCCACCACCTGCAGATTGCACGGGCGGTCGAACTGCATGGCCTGCCCCGGTTCCGCCGCGACGGTGGCTACACCGCCTTCGTCGAGGGCTGGGCGGTCTACGCCGAGACGCTGGGCCGCGACATCGGGCTGTACGGCGATCCGTACAGCCTGTTCGGCCACCTGCAATGGCAGGCGTTCCGCGCTGCGCGGCTGGTGGTCGACACCGGCATCCACAGCCTGGGTTGGTCGCGGCAACAGGCTATTGCCTTCATGGTCGAACGCACCGGTGTGGACCGCGCCTTCGTGACGTCCGAGGTGGACCGCTACACGTCCAGCCCGGGCCAGGCTCTGGGCTACATGATCGGCGCGCTGAAGATCAGGGAGCTGCGCGACCACGCCAAGGCCAGGCTGGGCGATCGCTTCGACATCCGCCGGTTCCACAACGCCGTCATTGACCAGGGGGCGCTGCCGCTGGACACGCTCGAGAAGGTCATCGACGAGTGGATCGCCAACGAACTCGCCGGCGCGGGCAAAGCGCCAGCGTGACGGATCGGCAGCTCGACCCGGCGCTGCTTATTTCAGCTCGAACGGCGCGAGCTTCCTGGCCACCGGAAGATTCTTCAGCGTCGCGTAGACCGGCAGCCCATTCCTGTATTTCGGGTAATCCTCGCCCTGGATCAGCGGCATCAGGTAGCGTTTGCAGCGCTCGGTGATGCCGAAGCCGTCCTCGGTGATGAAGTTGCGCGGCATGAATTTCTCCACGTTGGCCACCTTGGCCAGCGGTGCCATGCCGATCTTGTACTTGTAGGGCGCGTCGCTGACGCGATCGATGGTGGGCATGACGGCGTTGTGGCCCTTGAGCGCCAGCTGCACGGCCGCCTTGCCCAGCTCATACGCCTGCTTCACGTCGGTCCTGGATGCGATATGCCGCGCCGCGCGCTGCAGGTAGTCGGCCACCGCCCAGTGGAACTTGTGGCCCAGCGCCTGTTTGACCATATCCGCCACCACCGGCGCCGCGCCGCCCAGCTGCGCGTGGCCGAAGGCGTCGCGCGTTCCCTGTTCGGCCAGGAACTTGCCGTCGGGATAGTGGCAGCCTTCGGACACGACAACCGTGCAATACCCGTGCGCCTTGACCAGCGCGTCGACCCGGGCGATGAACCGGGCCTGGTCGAATTCGATCTCGGGGAACAGCACCACGACCGGAATCCCGTGGTCCTGCACCAGGCCGCCGGCGGCGGCGATCCAGCCCGCATGGCGGCCCATCACTTCGAGGACGAATACCTTGGTCGAGGTCTTGGCCATGGAGCGCACGTCGAACGAGGCTTCGAGCGCGGACACTGCGACGTACTTGGCGACCGAGCCGAAGCCGGGGCAGCAATCGGTGATGGGCAGGTCGTTGTCCACGGTCTTGGGAACATGGATGGCCTGGATCGGGTAGCCCATGGCTTGCGACAACTGGCTCACCTTGTAGCAGGTGTCGGCCGAGTCCCCGCCGCCGTTGTAGAAGAAATAGCCGATGTCGTGCGCCTGGAACACCTCGATCAGGCGTTCGTATTCGCGCTTGTTCGCCTCCAGCGACTTGAGCTTGAAGCGGGCCGAACCGAAGGCTCCCGATGGCGTGGAACGCAGCAGGGCAATGGCGGCAGCGGACTCGCGCGTGGTGTCGATCAGGTCTTCGGTGAGCGCGCCGATGATGCCGTTGCGCCCGGCGTAGACCTTGCCGATCTTGTCGCGGTGGGCGCGCGCGGTCTGGATCACGCCGCAGGCGGATGCGTTGATGACGGCGGTGACACCGCCCGATTGCGCGTAAAAGGCGTTCTTCCTGGTCATCATTCTTCCTCCTGGAGTGGGGGGTCAATCCGCCAGCGCGCGGGTGACGACCTCGCGCACGTCGTTGCTCAGATCGGGCCGGGCCGCGACGCGGGCGATGGCTTCACGCGCCGCGCTGCGCAGCGGCTCCACCAGCTTCTTCCAGCGGTCCAGCGCCCGCGCCAGCCGGGCCGCCACCTGCGGATTGATCGCGTCGAGCTCGATGACGCGCTCGCACCAGTACACGTAACCGGCCGCGTCCGGTCGGTGGAAGGCGCCGGGATTGGCGCTGCAGTAGCTGAAGATCACGCTGCGGGCGCGGTTCGGGTTGCGGATGTTGAAGTCCGGGTGGTTCATCAACTGCTTGACGGCGGGCAGCACATTGCCGCCGCGGTCCGGCGCGCCGGCCTGCAGGGCGAACCACTTGTCCAGCACCAGCGGCTCGTTGGCAAACAGGATGTGGAAGCGCCGCAGCGCCGCGGGGGCCAGATCGTTGCCGCTGGTCACCAGGGCGGCCAGGGCGTTGAAGCGGTCGGTCATGTTGCCCGCGTCCTTGAAGCGCTGATAGGCCTTGCCCGGCCAGACCGTGTCGGCGCTGCGGCGCGCGGCCAGGCACAGGTGGGTCAGGGCCAGGCCCGCCAGGGCGCGGCGGCCCGAGGACGCCGCATCGGGCTGGTAGGCACCGTTCTCGCGGTGCATGTCGAAGGCCCACTGCCAGTCTTCGAAAAGCGCCTGCGCCATCTGCTCGCGCATGGCTTCGCGCACCTGGTGGATGCGCTGCGGGTCGACCGTGTCCAGCTGCTCCCCGATGTAGGTCTCGGCCGGCAGCGTCAGCGCCAGCTCCTTGAATGCGGCATCGAGCCGCGGATGGCGCAGGACGCTGCGCATCGCGTCGATGTAGGGCGCGTCCAGCCGGATGTCGCTCGCCGTCAGCCCCGGCTCGGCGATGAAGGCCAGCGCGCGGTTCACGGCCAGGCGCTGGCCGGCTTCCCAGCGGTTGAACGGGTCGGTGTCGTTGGCGAGCAGCGTCAGCAGCTGCTCGTCGCTGTAGTCGAACTCCAGGATCACCGGCGCGCTGAAACCCCGCAGGATGGAAGGCACCGGCTCGCCCTGCAATCCCGGAAAGCTCAAGGTCTCGCTGGCCTGCGTGAGCACATGCATGCCGTCGCTCAACTCGCGGCCGTCCCGCCCCAGCAGGCCCAGGCCGATGGGAATGACGAAGGGCTCTTTCTCCGGCTGGCCCGGCGTGGCCGGGCAATGCTGCGAGAGCGTGAGCGCGTAATCGCCCGACGCCGCGTCGTAGCGGCCGGTGGCCCTGACGCGCGGTGTTCCGGCCTGGCTGTACCAGCGCTTGAACTGCGGCAGCAATTGCGCCAGTTGCGACTGCGGGTTGGCATCGGCGATGGCCTGGGCGAAGTCGTCACAGGTGACGGCATGCCCGTCGTGGCGCTGGAAGTAAAGCGTCATGCCGCGCGCGAAACCCTCGCGCCCGACCAGGGTCTGCATCATGCGCACGACTTCGGCGCCCTTTTCGTAGACGGTGACGGTATAGAAGTTGTTGATTTCCAGGTACTGGTCGGGCCGCACCGGATGGGCCATGGGACCCGCATCCTCCGGGAACTGGGCCGTGCGCAGAACACGCACGTCCTCGATGCGCTTGACGGCGCGCGCCGAAGCCTCGCCCGCCAGGTCCTGCGAGAACTCCTGGTCGCGGAATACCGTCAGGCCTTCCTTCAGGCTCAACTGGAACCAGTCGCGGCAGGTGACGCGGTTGCCGGTCCAGTTGTGGAAATACTCGTGGCCCACCACCGACTCGATGTTGGAAAAGTCGATGTCGGTGGCGGTGGCCTGGCTGGCCAGCACGTACTTCGTGTTGAAGATGTTCAGGCCCTTGTTCTCCATGGCCCCCATGTTGAAGTCGCTGGTGGCGACGATCATGAAGCGCTCCAGGTCCAGCGCCAGGCCGAACCGCGCCTCGTCCCAGGCGACCGAAGCCATCAGCGAATTCATCGCGTGCTCGGTCTTGTCGAGGTCGCCGGCGCGGACATAGACCTGCAGCAGGTGGTCGCTGCCGTTGCGCGACCGGATCCGCTGTTCGCGGCACACCAGCTGCCCGGCCACCAGGGCGAACAGGTAGCTCGGCTTGCGGAACGGGTCCACCCATTTCGCGAAATGGCGCCCGTCCTCCAGGTCGCCCTGCTCGACCAGGTTGCCGTTTGACAGCAGCACCGGATAGCGTTCCTTGTTGGCGCGCAGCAGCACGGTGTAGCTGGCCATCACGTCGGGCCGGTCCAGGAAATAGGTGATGCGCCGGAAGCCCTCGGCCTCGCATTGCGTGAAGAAGGACTCGTTGCTCACGTACAGGCCCATCAGCTTGGTGTTCTTGGCCGGTATGCAGGTGGTGAGAATTTCCAGGTCGAACGCGTCGCCGCCCTCGGGCAGGTTCTCCAGCACCAGCTGGTTGGCTTCCAGCTTGAACGACGCGCCCTGGCCGTTCACCAGCACCCGGGCCAGGTCCAGCTCTTCGCCGTCCAGCCGCAGTGCCTGCGCTGGCACATCGAGGTTGCGACGCAGCTTCATGCGGTTGAGCACGCGGGTCTTGGCGGGGTCCAGGTCGAAGCACAGCTCCACGCTGTCGATCCAGAACGCCGGCCCCTGATAGTCGGCCCGATAGATCACATTGCCTTGTCCTTCACGCATCGAGACTCTCCAGGAAATTCTTGGTTCTAAGTTGATGGTAATCGCATGCCTGCGCCACCACATGCGCGCCGGCAAGCGCATGCGCGTCATGGCTGGTGCAGATGGCCACGGCGCGCATCCCGGCGCGCCGTGCGGCTTCGATGCCGAACGGCGCATAGCCAAGGTCCATTGCAGCGGCGGCGAAGCGCCGGAATCCGCCCACTTCGGCGAACGCCGGAGCGAACAGTTCCCGGTAGATCGCTTCCTTCTCGTGGATCAGCGCCAACGCCTCGCCCGGCGCCACATCGCGCTCGAACACCTCGCACATGCACTCGATTCCGGTGCGGCCGGTGGTGCGGCGCAGCAGCTCGGCCACGTCCATGCCCAGGGCGTGGCGGCGCGCGAACTCGATCCAGCTCTTCGCGTGGAAAGGCATGGAGTCGATCATGGTGCCGTCCATGTCGAAGATAAGGGCCCCCACGGTTGGCCACTTCGTGGCCTCCCTGGCCTTGCAGGCCGCGCCAGTGCCCGAGTCACTGTCTCTTCGAGCTGTCCAAGCCCACGCAGGTGGGCTTGGAGCCGCAGCTCTCAGCCCCTCGGGGGCGTTCGCACCTTGGGGCGGCCCGCCGGTGCTCAATTGCGCTGCGGTCTTCATACGCCCTGCTTGAGCGAGGCTTCGATGAAGGGGTCGAGGTCGCCGTCCAGCACTTTCTGGATGTTGGAGATCTCCACCCCGGTGCGCAGGTCCTTGATGCGGCTGTTGTCCAGCACATAACTGCGGATCTGGTGGCCCCAGCCGACGTCGGTCTTGGTGTCCTCGAGCTTTTGCTGCTCCTCCATGCGCTTGCGCATTTCGTAGTCGTACAGCCGCGAGCGCAGGCGCTTCCAGGCCACGTCGCGATTGCTGTGCTGGCTGCGGCTGTCCTGGCACTGCACCACGATGTTCGTCGGCAGGTGGGTCAGGCGCACCGCCGAATCGGTCTTGTTGATGTGCTGGCCGCCGGCGCCGCTGGCGCGATAGGTGTCCACCCGCACATCGGCCGGATTGATGTCGATCTCGATGGAGTCGTCGACCTCGGGGTAGACGAACACGCTGGCGAAACTGGTGTGGCGCCCGCCCGCCGAATCGAAGGGCGACTTGCGCACCAGCCTGTGCACGCCGGTCTCGGTGCGCAGCAGGCCGAAGGCGTAGTCGCCCTCGATCTTGATGGTGGCGCCCTTGATCCCCGCCGTATCGCCGGGCGTCTCGTCCTCGATCGTGGTCTTGAACCCCTTGCGCTCGGCGTATTTCAGGTATTGGCGCAGCAGCATGCTGGCCCAGTCGCAGGCTTCCGTGCCGCCGGCGCCGGCCTGGATGTCCAGGAAGGCGTTCAGCGGGTCGGCCGGATTGTTGAACATGCGGCGGAACTCCAGCGCCTCCACGTCCTTGGCCAGCTTGGCGGAATCCGCTTCCAGGGTTGCGAGGCCGGCCTCGTCGCCTTCGGCCTTGCTCATTTCATAGAGCTCGAGGTTGTCCGCGAGCTCCTGGGTGAGCTTCGACAGCATGACCACCACGCCGTCGAGCTGTTTCTTCTCGCGGCCCAGCTCCTGGGCCTTCTTCGGGTCGTTCCAGACCTGTGGATCCTCCAGCGAGGCGACGACCGTCCTCAGGCGCTCCGATTTGGCATCGAAGTCAAAGATACCCCCGGAGGGCTGCGGTGCGGGCGGAGAGGTCGGCCAGTTGCGTGCCGATCTGGTTGATGCGTTCTGCTTCCATGTAGAAAATCCCTGGTTAACCGGCAATTTTCTCATGAGACGCGCCTCTCCGCCCAAGCTCGGCCCTGGGGCGAGGAAAGCAGGCGATGGCGCCCTAGCGGAACGCGCCGAGCTTGGCCTGGGCGCCGCGGTTGCCCATGGTGGCGGCCCGTTCCAGCCAGCGCTGGGCCTGGCTGGCGTCGCGCTGGACCGTGACGCCTTCCAGGTAGGCGATGCCCAGGAAATAGCTCATCTCGCCGCGTCCAAAGCGGATGCCTTCCGCGGTGGCCTTGCCCGAGCGTTTGACGACGGCCGGGATGTCGCCCTTGCCTTTGGCGTAGTCATTCATCTGCTGGACGGTGGTGGCGAAGAACTGGTCGCGCGCCTGGATCGCGGCGGCCTTGTCGGGCATGGTTGCGATCAGCTCGTCGGCCAGCACCGGCAGCGCTTCGAAAGGCGTCATGCCGCCGGCCATGCGGCTCGAATACCAGGCGTGCAGCATCACCCGGTCCAGCGGCAACAGGCCGTCGATTTTCCAGGGGAAATAGCTCAGCACGGTCTGGCCGGCGGGATGGCCGCGCACGCCCATCACATGCATCGCCTCGTGGTAGTCGCAACGCCACGCGTCCCTGGAGCGCATCTGCACGGTGGCCGAATCGATCCTGGTTTCGGTGCGGAAGTCCAGAAAGGTCACGCAGGGCTGGTTGTCTTCGAGCTGGTTGTCGGCGGTGATCTCGACATTGAGGTTGGCGGCCTGCTCGGCTTCGGGCAGGTCCGTGACGTCGATCAGCTTGATGCCGGCTTCGGCCGTGACGGCGCGCAGGGCTTCCAGCGTGTGCTCACGGTGCGCCTGCGCATCGAGCCCACGGATGCGCACCCGGATGTCGTTTTCCCAGCGCACGATGCGGGTCGGCGTGCCGCTCTGGTGCCACAGCACCTCCCACAGGGTTGCCAGGCCCTGGTCGAACCCATCCGCCATGGCAACGCCGGGCAGCCAGCAAGCCAGACACAGCACCCAACAGAGCCTTCGCATTGCACACTCCGAACACACGTGGTGAGACCAGTGTGACGTAGGACCTGTCCTACCTCAAGCGTTGTTACTTGTTGAGCTGTGCTAATCGCAACACAGCGGGAACCTTCCGCGGCTGAAACCGTTCAAGCTTCCAGGAAGCTTTCAACCAGCCGTGCGAGCTGCTCCGGCTGATCGTGGTGCAGCATGTGGCCGGTGTCCAGGAGCACCGCTTCCCGCAGGTCGGGCACCAGTTTCAGGCGCTCGTGGAACTCGGCCAGCGTGTATTTGCCTTGCCACCACTGGGTCAGGTTGTCCTCGCTGGCTTCCACGACAAGCGTTGGCGCGGCGATGGACTTGTAGATTTCGAGGACTTCGTCGACCCGGGACAGCTGCGGACTGATGACCTTGTGGGCCGGGTCCCCCAGGATGCGCCAGCGGCCCTGCGCGTCCGGCTTGGCCCAATGGCCGGCCAGCCAGTCGGCCTTGTCCTGGGTCAGGCGCTTGTTGGTCTTCATCAGCCGCGCCGCCACGGCTGTTTCCGAGTCGTAGGTCTTGAGCGCCATCTCGCCGCGGTGGAACGCCTTGATCTCGTCCATCCAGCGTGCGAAGCGTTTCGGCGCCTGCGCCGGCCGGCTGGCCGGCATGCCGAAGCCTTCCAGGTTGACCAGAGCGCGGATGCGCTGGGGCCGAACGCCCGCATACAGCATGGCCACGTTGCCGCCCATGCTGTGGCCCACCAGATGCACCGGCGCATCGGGCGAGTAGTGGTCGATCAGCAGGTCGAGGTCGGCCAGGTAATCGGAAAACCAGTAGCTGTCGGTGCCCAGCCAGGAGCGCCCGCCCGGGCTTGCCGCGGAAGTGGTGGACTGGGGGGCGGTCCCGGCGATACCGGTGAGGCCGTAGCCGCGCCAGTCCGGGGCGATCACGTAGTGGTCGTGGGCGAAGGCGTCGACCACGAACTGATAGGAGGCGGCGACATCCATCCAGCCATGCACCATCACCATTGGTACCTTGCCGGGCCCGGGCTGGCCCCAGACCAGCACGTGATAGTCGAGATTGCGGATCGGGACAAACTCGCTGCGCGCGACTTTCTTGACTTGGTACATTCAACCCATCATAAGGAAGAATATGGACCCCCACGCTCACATCCGTTCGCTGCCCCCGGTGGGGGCGCAGGCCTCCCTAGAGGCGGCTCGTCGGGAGGCCTGACCATGCGCGCCAGTCGCGGCCGCGACAACCACGCGCGCATGCACGCCGGTTTCGGCTGGCAGGTTCCCGAGCGCTTCAACATCGCGCAGGTCTGTTGCACGCGCTGGGCTCGCAGCGACTGTGCGTCGGCCCGGATCGCGATCCGCGCGCACGGCGCGCAGCCCGGCGCATCGGTGCTGACGTATCGCGCATTGCAGGAGCGTGCGGACCAGTTGAGCCAGGCACTGACCGGCCTGGGTGTGCGACCGGGCGACCGGGTGGCCATCGTGATGCCGCAGCGCTTCGAAACCGCCATCGCCTACATGGCGGTGTTCCAGATGGGCGCCGTGGCCATGCCGCTGTCGATGCTGTTCGGCCCCGACGCCCTGGAGTACCGGCTGCAGGACAGCGAGGCCGTGGTGGCGATCTGCGATGACAGTTCGATCGCCAACATCGCCGCCATCCGCGGCAACTGCCCCGCACTGCGCACCGTGATCGGCGCGGGCGCCGCGTCGCAGCAGGCCGACCTGGACTGGGAGCGCGAGTTGAGCCGGCAGCCCACCGGCTTCGCGCCGGTGGCAACGAAGGCGGACGACGGGGCGGTGCTGATCTACACCAGTGGCACCACCGGCCCGCCCAAGGGCGCGTTCATCCCGCACCGCGCATTGATCGGCAACCTGCCGGGCTTCGTGTGCAGCCAGAACTGGTTCGGATTTGCCACAGACGAATGTTCGCGAACTCCCTCCCCCGCGCGGGGGAGGGCTGGGGTGGGGGCGGACACATACGGGAAAGCCCCGGCTTTGCCGGGGAGGGATGGGGAGGGGGGGAGCCGAATACGGGCCATGCCCTCCGGCGCAGACCCGAGCAAGCTCGGGTCCCGCGCCGCGGGGGCAGCGCCCAGTCTGCCAGAACCGGAAACGCAAAGCGTCTTCTGGTCGCCGGCAGACTGGGCTTGGACGGGCGGGTTGATGGACGCACTTCTCCCGACCTTGTATTTCGGCCGTGCCATCGTGGGCTACAACGGGCGCTTCAGTCCCGAGCTGGCGTTTACGCTGATGCAGGAGCACGGCGTCACCCACACCTTCCTCTTTCCCACCGCCCTGAAGGCCATGATGAAGGCCTACCCGCAACCGCGGCAGCAGTTCAGGCTGCAGTTGCAGGCCATCATGAGCGCCGGCGAGGCCGTGGGCGACGCGGTGTTCGGCTATTGCCGCGAGCACCTGGGCGTCATCGTGAACGAGATGTTCGGCCAGACCGAAATGAATTACGTGGTCGGCAACTGCGGCATGGAATGGGCGGCCGGCGGCATCGGCGCGCCTGTGCGGCAGCATGCGGCGATCGGCTGGCCGGCAAGGCCCGGCAGCATGGGGCGGCCCTATCCGGGCCACCGCGTCGCCGTGATGGACGACGATGGCAACGAGTGCCCGGTGGGCGTTCCGGGCGATGTGGCGGTGAATCGCTACGACGTCCACGGCGATCCCGATCCGATCTTCTTCCTGGGCTACTGGAAGAACGAAGGGGCGACGCGCGCCAAGTTCACCGGCGACTGGTGCCGCACCGGTGACCTCGCCACCCGCGATGCCGACGGCTACCTCTGGTACCAGGGCCGCGCCGACGACGTGTTCAAGGCCGCGGGCTATCGCATCGGCCCGAGCGAGATCGAAAACTGCCTGGTCAAGCACCCGGCCGTGATCAACGCCGCCGTCGTACCCAGACCGGACCGCGAACGCGGCGCCGTTGTGAAGGCCTTCGTCGTGCTGTCACCCGATTTCGCGGCGGAGCGCGAGCGCTCGGCGCCGGGCTGCGCCGAATTCGACGCGCGCCTGGTGGCGCAGCTGCAGGCGCACGTCAGGGGCAAGCTGGCGCCCTACGAGTATCCCAAGGAGATCGAGTTCATCGCCGCGCTGCCGATGACGACGACCGGCAAGGTGCAGCGGCGGGTGCTGAGATTGCAGGAGGAGGAGAAGGCGCGGGCCGCAGCAGCTCCCTGATTGCTCGCAGCGCGCGGCGCGAAGGCCGCGTGGGTAAGATGCTGCCCCAACGTCAACCTCCATCGCTGTCACCCCATGCAAAAAATCCGACTCGGCCAAAGCGACCTGAACGTCACACCCGTCTGCCTGGGTACGATGACCTTCGGCGAGCAGGTCGACGAGCCCACCGCCCATGCCATCCTCGACTGTTCGCTGGCGCGGGGCATAGACTTCATCGACACGGCGGAGATGTACGCCGTGCCGGCGCGTGCCGAAACCTTCGGCGCGACCGAAACCATCATCGGCAACTGGTTCGCGAAGAACCCGGATGCGCGCAACAAGCTGGTGCTGGCCAGCAAGGTGGCCGGCCCGGCGCGCGGCATGCCGTGGGTTCGCTCAGGCAAGGGCATGACGGCCCAGGACATCGTCGCCTCCTGCGAAGGCTCGCTCAAGCGCTTGAAGACCGACGTGATCGACCTGTACCAGATCCACTGGCCCGAGCGCAACGTGCCGGTGTTCGGCCAGATGTATTACGACCCGGCGCAGGAGCGCTCCACCACCACGATCCAGGAACAGCTGGAAGCCCTCGGCGCGCTGGTGCGGCAAGGCAAGGTGCGCTACATCGGCCTGTCGAACGAGACACCCTACGGTGTCCACGAATTCGTGCGGCTGGCCGAACAGCACGGGCTGCCGCGCATCGCCACGGTGCAGAACTTCTACTGCCTGGTCAGCCGCGCCCTGGAGAACGGACTGGACGAAACCATGCACCGGCTCGGCGTGTCGCTGCTGGCGTACTCGCCCCTGGCATTCGGCCTTCTGACCGGCAAGTACGACCGGTCGGGCACCGAAGGCCCCGATGCGCCGAAGAACGCCCGCATCGCCCGTTACGAGACGGTGCGCAAGCAGCGCTGGGGACGGCCCGACGCACTGGCCGCGGCGCGCCGCTATAACCAGCTGGCGCGCGAGCACGGCATGACGCCCACGAAGATGGCGCTGGCGTGGTGCTATACCAAGTGGCAGGTCGCCAGCACGATCATTGGCGTCACGTCGGTGGCGCAGCTGGAGGAAGACCTCGACGCCCGGGGCACGAAATTGCCGACCGAACTGCTGGCGCAGATCGACCAGATCCGGTGGGAAATGCGCGATCCGGCGAACTGAAGGGATGGCATTGGCCAGGAAAGAGCACGTCAGCGAAACGCCGGCCACTGCCTTCCTGAAGGCGAACGGGGTGGCTTTCACCGAGCATCCCTACGAATACCTGGAGCACGGCGGCGCGCAGCACAGCGCGCAGGTGCTGGGACTCGATCCGTTCACGGTGGTGAAAACGCTGATCATGGAAGACGAAAAGGCGCGTCCGCTGGTGGTGCTGATGCACGGCAATCGCAAGGTTTCGACCAAGAACCTGGCGCGCCAGATCGGTGCCAAGTCGGTGCAGCCGTGCAAGCCCGAAGTCGCCAACCGGCACAGCGGCTACCTGGTGGGCGGCACCTCCCCGTTCGGCACCCGCAAGACCATGCCGGTCTACATCGAGGAGACCATCCTGGCGCTGCCACGGATCGTCCTCAATGGCGGCCGGCGCGGCTACCTCGTGGGCATGGAGCCGCAGGTGTGCGTCCGGCTGCTGGGCGCCAAGCCGGTGCGCTGCGCACTGGCAGAATAGCGGCCGGAGGCATCGCCGTGCAATTGCTCTATCCCGTCCTGGCCGCCCTGGCGGCTTATCTGGTGGGCTCGCTTTCGTTCGCCGTGATCGTCAGCCGCCTGATGGGCCTGAAGGATCCGCGCACCTTCGGCAGCCGCAACCCCGGCGCGACCAACGTGCTGCGCTCGGGCAGCAAGGCCGCGGCCATCGTCACGCTGCTGCTCGATGGCCTGAAGGGGTACATCCCGGTGCTGCTCGTGAAGTGGTACGGCAAGCCCTATGGCATGGAGGACGGCACCATGGCGCTGGTGGGTCTGGCCGCTTTCCTGGGGCACCTCTGGCCCGCGTTCTTCCACTTCAAGGGCGGCAAGGGCGTGGCCACGTTCATCGGCGTGGTGTTCGGCATCGATCCGCTGCTGGGAGTGGCCACCGGCGCGACCTGGCTGATCATCGCGTTCTTCTTCCGCTACTCGTCGCTGGCGTCACTGATCTCGGCCGCCTTCGCCCCCGCTTACTACCTGCTGGGCGACCGCATCCAGTGGTACGCCGAGGCCGGCGTGGCGCTGGCCCTGGCCGCCATGGGCATGTTGCTGGCGTACCGGCACCGCGAGAACATCACGCGCCTGTTGCAGGGCAAGGAATCGCGACTGGGCGCCAGGAAGCCGGAGCCGGCCGAACACACTGTCCGGCGGCACTGAACGCCACGCACAAGCGCTTCGTCACAGCGACTTCAGGTACTGAGCCAGGTCGTTGATGTCCTGGGCGCTCAGGCCCAATCCGAACCTCTCGTCCTGCAGGAAATGGTCCAGCGAGCGCGCGTTCCAGACGATCTTCGAATCGCGCATCTCCTGGCGCTCGGCCCGGGCATCCGGGCCTTCGTTGTCGGGCGTGTGCAGGGTCATGGCTTCCTCCGGGTCGGCCGCGTCGGCCGACGGGACTGCGTCCTCGAGCTGGATCAGGCGGCCCTTCTTGCGCCGGGAACTCAGCGCGACATTGATGGCGATGCGGGCCAGCCAGGTTCCCAGCGATGAATCGCCGCGGTAGGCACGCAGATTCGTAAAAGCGCGCAGGTAGGTTTCCTGCACCACGTCCTGGGCCTCGGCGTCGTCCGGCACCACGCCACGGGCGGTGCGGAACAGCAGCCGGTTGTGACGCCGCACGATGGTCTCGAAGGCCATCGCATTGCCCGCGCCGGCGCTGGTTGCCAGCTGGACGTCGCTTTCCGCGTGGACGGCCACGCGGGGACTGGAGGGTTCGTGACTGGGCGCCGGCATCGCGTTCTCGCTTTCTTTGTCGTTAGACGCGACGTGCCGCGCAAAGGTGACACGGAACCTGAAAGAAAGAGGGCGGGCCCGGCCGCGCCCTTCGCTTCAGGCGACTTCGGCGATGAAGTCGGGGTCGAACTGCGGGTTTTCGTTCACACCGCCCTTGGCATAGCCACGCGGATTGCAGACCACCCGCGTGCCGTTCAGCCGGTAGTCGAAGCTGTCGTGGGTGTGGCCGTGAATCCAGAGCTGGACCCGGCTGCCGTCCACCAGCGCCTGCGCGTCCGAAACAAAGCAGGCGTTGATCAACGACCCGGCAAAACGCGGATGGATGCTGGCCGGTGAGGGCGCGTGGTGGGTGATCACGACAGTGGGTCCGTCGTGCGGTTGCGCCAGCCGGTGCGCCAGCCAGGCGGCATGGCGCGCAAAAAGCGCAGCCGAGTCCAGCGGCGTGAAGCGCTGCAGCTGCGCTTCGTCCAGGAAGATGCGGCTGTAGTCGCGCATGAAACGCAGAGCCTGCGCCACCGCCTGCGTGCGTTCCTCGCCATCGCCGAACAGCCGGAAATCGGTCCAGAGCGTGGAGCCGAGGAAGCGGACGCCGTCGATCACCACCTCCTGGTCATCCAGGACCCGCACGGTGCTGCCGGTGCTGAGGGCCTTGAGACTTTGCAGGGTGCCGGCGATGCTGCCGCCGTAGAACTCGTGATTGCCCGGCACGTAGAGCACCGGCTTGCGCAGCGGCGCGGCCCAGGCCAGCGCCTCGCCGGGTCGCGCGATGTCGCCGGCCAGGATGACCACATCGGCATCGTTCGTCGGCCGATCCAGCGCGCCTTGCCCCAGGTGGAGATCGGACAGGATGTTGAGCTTCATGGTCTCGGCGCGGCTGGGCTTGCCAATATATCATGCCGTGATATATTGGCCTCATGATCCCGATCCAGCCCCGATCCGGCCGCCGTGCGATGGCCAAGGCCGACTTCGAAGCGCTGGCGCAGTTTCGCTACCAGCTGCGGCGTTTTCTGCGTTTCAGCGAACAGGTGGCGCAGGAGCACGGCGTCACGCCGCTGCAATACCAGCTGCTGCTGCAGATCAAGGGCTTTCCGGGCCGGGACTGGGCCAGCGTGACCGAATTGGCCGAACGGCTGCAGTCCAAGCACCACGGTGTTGTCGCACTGATTTCGCGCTGCGAATCGCTGGGCCTGGTGCGGCGGCGCGCCAGCACCAGTGACCTGCGGCAGGTGGAGGTGCGCCTCACGCCTAGCGGCGAGCGCTGTGTCGAGGCGCTCGCCGGTGTGCACCGGGACGAACTCGAGTCGTTCCAGGGCCTGCTGGCCATGCCGGGCCCGGTGCTGGGTGGCCTGGCGAGGAAAGGCTGAACCATGCACTGGCCGCCGCCTTACAGCCTGAGCGCGAGTCTGCACCGCGCCATCGTCGAGCAGGCCCAGGACGCCATCATCTTCGCCGACCGCGAGGGTGTGATCCGCCTGTGGAACCGCGGCGCAGAAATCATCTTTGGCTTTGCCGCTGCCGAGGCGATCGGCCACGACCTCGACCTGATCGTCCCGGAGAAACTGAGGCGCGCGCACAACGAGGGCTATCGTCACGCGATGGAAACCGGGCAGGTGCGGCACGACGGCCGTGTGCTGACGACGCGTTCGCAGCACAAGTACGGCAGCCGGCTGTACGTGGACCTGAGCTTCGGCCTGCTCAAGGACGAAGCCGGGCACGTCACCGGCGCCTTCGCCATTGGCCGCGATGCCACGGTCCGCTACCTGGAAGAGGTGGCCCGGCGGACTGCCGCGGAAAGCCACGCGGGCTAAGAGACAGCTAGCGCTCGATCAGGAAGCGCGTCACCAGCGGCGGCGCCTCGCCGATGTGGAAAGCCAGCTTGCGGTCGCGCAGTTGCACGTCGGCGGCCGTGACACGGTCGAAGCGGCGCAGGTGCTCGATCCAGGACTCATCGGTGATCTGCTCGACGATGCGGCCGGGATCGTAGAGGTCCAGCAGCAGTTGCCAGTCGCGCGCGCCGTGGCTGATCCGGCTGCGGCGGCTTTCCTGCATCAGCTGCAAGAACTCGGCGCTGCGGCCAGGATCGATCCGGTATTCGATGTTCACCTGGATGCGCCCGGTGCGCGGCGGAGCTTCGGCGTGCGGGGCCTTGAACACATGCGAGGGCGTCAGGTCTTCCTCGATGCCCCGGTCCACCACCCAGCGTTGGGCCAACGCCATCAGCACGACGCTGGTGACGGCGGCGATGGCCAGGCTGTGATGGATGCCGGTCCAGGTCGCCACCTGGCCCCACACGGCGGCGCCGGCCGCGGTGGAGCCCATCAGGGCCATCTGGTAGATCGACATGCCGCGCGCCCGCACCCAGTCGGGCAATCCCATCTGCGCCGCCACGGTGAGCGAGTTGGCCACCGTGATCCAGGCCGTGCCGGCGAAGAACATGCCGGGCACGGCGACATAGATGTTGGGCGCGTACGCCACGGCGATCATGGCCGCCGCTTGCAGCGCAGTGCCGGTGAGCAGCAGTTGCTGCAGCGGCATCAGGCTGCGGATGCGCACGATCGACAGCGCCGCCAGGATGGCGCCCGACCCCATGGACGCCAGCAGCACGGTGAAGGTCCCGGCCGAGCCGCCCGGCAGGGCACGTGCGACCAGCGGCAACAGCGCCAGCAGGGCGGTGCAGTGAAAGAAGAACAGCGCGATGCGCAGCAGGATCGCCCGCATCCGCCCGGACTGCCGGACGAACTGCAGGCCGACGCGCATCGCACTGCCCAGGCGCTCGCGGCCCAGCGGGCTTTCCTTGTGCTCGCGCCGCCAGCGGATGATGATGAAGCCCGCCATCAGCGACAGGCCCGCGTTGAGCGCGAACACCCAGGCGCTGCCGAAGGCCGCGATGATCGCCCCGGCCACCAGCGGGCCGATGATGCGCGATGCATTCATCGACACGCCGTTGAGGGCCAGCGCCGCTGGCAGCTGCGGCCGCGGCACCAGCTCCGGCACGATCGCGGCGAACACCGGCCAGCGCATCGCCAGGCCGATCCCATTGGCGAAAGTCATGGCCAGCAGCAGCGGCGCGGTCATCCATTTCATCGACACGGTGAGGCACACCAGGGAGGCGATCCCGGCGACCCAGAACTGCGTCGCCATGAGATAGCGCCGGCGGTCCAGGATGTCGGCCAGCGCGCCGCTGGGCAGCCCCAGCAGGAAGACCGGCAGAGTCGACGCCGACTGGACCAGTGCCACCCACAGCGGCGAAGGCGCCAGCGATGTCATGAGCCAGGCCGCGGCCACGTCGTTCATCCACATCGTGGTGTTGGCGGCCAGCCAGGTGAACCAGAGCATGCGGAATACCGGCCGGCGCAACGGCGCCAGCGCCGAACGCGAGTCGTCGGCGGCCGGTGGGGCCACAATCTCGGGGCTTGTTTCCGGCATCGATCGCGAGTCGGTCAGTACCGGCGCTCCAGCACCATCTGGTCGTTTTCGCGCTTCATCTGGAAGCGGGTGAGGAAGCTGTTGCCCAGCAGCACGAAGGGCATGGGCTGGGGCGTGACCATCGCGTCGACGTCGTAGATTTCGACATCGCCCACGCGCACCGAGCCGAGCTTGATGCGCCAGGCCGGGGCAACGCCGTTGGCGGTGGTGGAGTAGCCCGGCTGGCCGGCCTTGTAGTTCAAGCCCAGGCGGTCGGCATCGGCGGCGCCCATGGCCACCATGGTGGCTCCGGTGTCCACGACGAAATTCGCCGCCTGGCCGTTGATGGCGCCCTGGGTCATGAAGTGGCCGCCGCTGCCGGCCGTAAGCACGATCCGGTTGCCGCGCGCGCTGGCGCCGCCCGTGCCGCCGACGCTGGCCGGCGCCTCACCCACGCGCAAGGTGTGGCGTTTGCCCTCGATTTCGACCACCGCCTGGTCACCCGAGGTGGAGATGACCTTGACCCCCTGGTGGGTAGCACCCGTTGCCACCGCCTTGGGCGCGCCGCCATTCACGATCAACAGCGCGCTGCTGCCCAGCATGCCTTGCAGCGCCACCGATTGGGCCGACGCGGCGGTGCAGGCCAGCAGCAGCAGCACGAAGACGCATGCGCCAACGAAGCCCTGAGCACCGCCGGGCCGCCCGGAGCCGTTGGTCTGCGTAGCGAACCAGGCGCAGGGCGGCAATGACGCTGCTTCGCTGTACAGCTGCGCGCACAACGCTTCGCAGCGTCGCCCCAAGGTGCGAGGGCCCCCTTGGGGGGCAGCGCAGCGGCCCTGGCCGCAAGCGTGGGGGCTCATCTAGTCGCGGAAGTTGTTGAAGGAGAGCGGGACGTCGTCGATTTCCTTGCGGATCAGCGCCATAGCGGCCTGGAGGTCGTCGCGCTTGGCACCGCTGATGCGCACCGCGTCGCCCTGGATTGCCGCCTGAACCTTGAGCTTGCTGTCCTTGACCAGCCGCGTGATCTTCTTGGCCTGCTCGGTTTCGATGCCGTTGCGCACCTTGATCACCTGCTTGACCTTGTCGCCGCCGATCTTCTGCACCTCGCCCTTGTCCAGGAAACGAACGTCGACGTTGCGCTTGACCAGCTTGCTGGTGAGGATGTCTTCCACCTGGCCGAGCTGGAACGCCGCATCCCCGAACAAGGTGATTTCCTTTTCCTTGAGCTCCAGGGCGGCCGAGGTGCCCTTGAAGTCGAAACGGGTGGCGATCTCCTTGGCCGCGTTGTCGACCGCGTTCCTGACCTCCACCATGTTTGGTTCGCAGACTGTGTCGAATGAAGGCATGAGCTTTCCCCCGGGGATGCGATGTGCAGATGCGACAATTCTCCCATGATCGTGGAGCGCAACGTACCCCTGCAGCCGCACAATAGCTTCGGCATCGTCGCCAAGGCGCGCGCGCTGGTGCGGGTGCGTGGCGCCGAAGACGTCAAGCAACTGCTGGCCGACCCCGAACTGGGCTCGATTCCGAAGTTCGTGCTGGGCGGCGGCAGCAACATCGTCCTCACCGGAGACGTCAAGCCGCTGGTGCTGAAGGTCGAGGTGATGGGGCGCCGTCTGGTCGAGGACGGCCCGCGGGCGACGGTGGTGGAAGCGGGAGCCGGCGAGAACTGGCACGACTTCGTCGATTGGACCCTGGACCAGGGCTTTGGCGGGCTGGAGAACCTCGCGCTGATCCCGGGCACCGTGGGCGCCTCGCCGGTGCAGAACATCGGCGCCTACGGTGTGGAACTGCAGGACCGTTTCGAGTCGCTGGATGCGATCGACCTGTTCACGGGCAAGATTTTCACCCTGGATGAGACCCAGTGCGCGTTCGGCTACCGCGATTCGGTGTTCAAGCACGCGGCCGGCCAGGAAGGGGACTTCGGGCTGGGCGGGCGGGCGCTGATCCTGCGTGTGCGCCTGCGCTTGCCCAAGCCCTGGAAGCCGGTGCTGGGCTACCTGGACCTGGAGCGAAAGATGCAGGAAACCGGCATCCGCGACCCGTCGGCGCGCCAGATCCGCGATTGGGTCTGCGCCATCCGGGCCGGCAAGCTGCCCGATCCGCGCGTCATCGGCAATGCCGGCAGTTTCTTCAAGAACCCCACCGTGACGCCCGAACAGTGCCAGGACATCATTGCCCGCGAGCCCGGCATCGTCCACTACCCCATGCCGGACGGCAGCGTCAAGCTGGCGGCCGGCTGGCTGATCGATGCCTGCGGCTGGAAGGGCAAGTCGGTGGGCAACGCCGGCGTCTACGAGAAGCAGGCGCTGGTGCTGGTCAATCGCGGCGGGGTCACCGGCGGCGAAGTGGTCACTCTGGCACGCGCCATCCAGACCAGCGTCTACGAGCGTTTCGGCATCCGGCTCGAACCCGAACCGGTGGTGGTGTGAGGCTGCGCCGACGGTTTCGGGGTCGAAAGTACCCAGTGTCGGCGTTGACCTACGCCGTGGCGGGGGCAAAGACGCGATAGTGTCGGGTGACCGGTTCTGTGCATCCACCCGCAATGCTTTCTTCCTTCATCGCCCGGATCGTCGGACGATTTCCCGGTAAACGAGCGGCGGCTATCGCGCTCGCGGCCGCAACGCTTGCCGGTGCGGTGCTGGCGCAGCAACAGCCCGTCCCGACGGTCGACGCCCCGGCGCATGCCGGGCCTTCCTTTTCGATCGAGGTTCGCGCCCCGGCCTCGGTCAAGCCCTTGCTGGAGCGGCACCTCGAATTGCGGCGCTACCGCGAGGTCACCGACCTGGACGACGCCGAACTGGCCCGGCTGATCGTGATGGCCGAGCGAGATGTGCGCGAACTGGTGGGCACGCTCGGTTTTTTCGATCCGCGCATTTCGATCCGGCGCGAAGCGGGCACGGGCGCCACGCCGGTGATCGTGGTGGAGGTCGAACCCGGCTCACCCACGCTGGTCTCGCAGGTCGCACTGGACTTCGAGGGCGATATCGGGAACAGCGCGGACGCCGCCGCCGTCGCGCAGCGCGATGAGATCCGCAGCGGCTGGCGCCTGCCCATCGGTCAGCGCTTCACGCAGGAGGACTGGGACGGCGCCAAGACCACGGCCCTGCGGCAACTGGTCCGGCGGCGTTACCCGGCAGGCCGGGTGAGTTACAGCCTCGCCGATATCGATGCGCCTGCCGGGCGGGCCCACCTGGGGTTGCGGCTCGACTCGGGCCCGCTGTTCCGGCTCGGCCCCATGCAGGTGACCGGGGTGAGCCACTACGACCCGTTGCTGGTGCCGCGCCTGGCCCGGCTGCCCGAGGGCAGCCTCTACGACGGGGACAAGATCCAGCAGGCGCAGTTGCGCCTGGCCGCCAGCGGCTACTACGACTCGGCCTTCATCTTCGTCGATCCCGCGGCCGACCCGAACGGCGCGCCGGTGCAGGTGAACGTGCGCGAAGCGCCGCTACACAAAGTGGTGCTGGGTCTGGGAATGACAACCGACAGCGGCCCGCGCGCGTCGGTGGAATACCTCAACAATCGGGTGCCGGGCATCGGCTGGCGCGCTGCCACCAAGCTGCAACTGGAACGCAAGTCGCCGTTCATCGAGTCCGACTGGACCGCTATTCCCGGCGAGGACGGCTGGCGCTGGGGTGTGCTGGGCCGCGCCGAACGGGTCGATGACGGCCAGTTCGTCACCAATGGCCAACGCTTGCGGGTCGGCCGCAGCTGGTCGGGCGACCGCATCGATCGCAACATCTATGTGCAATACGACCGCGCAACGGTGCAGGCCGACCCCGGCATCACCGCGCCGCTGGCCGACACCGGTGACGGTACGGCGATCAGCGCGAACTATGTGTGGACCGGCCGGTATTTCGACCGCACGCCCTTTCCTTCGAGCGGCTACGGCCTGGCTGTCGAGTTGGGCGGCGGCCTGACGCTGACCGGCAGCAAGAGCCCGTTCCAGCGCACCGTCGTGCGCTGGCTGGGCATCCGCCCGCTCACTGCGGGCCGGTTGCAGCTGCGCGCCGAAGGCGGCGCGGTGCTGGCCTCGTCCGCCGCCCGGGTGCCGTCCACGCAGCTGTTCCGCACGGGAGGGGACACCACCGTGCGTGGCTATGGCTACCGCGACATCGGCGTCGCGCTTCCCGGCGGTGTTGTCGGGCCGGGCCGTTACATGGCGGTGGGCAGCGTCGAATGGCAGCGGCCGATCCGCCACAACGGCCTCGTCACCAACTTCGAAAGCACGCTCTTCGTCGACGGGGGCGGCGTGAGCGACACCATTGCCCAGCTGCGACCGGTCTTCGGCGTGGGCACCGGTGTACGCTGGAAAAGCCCGCTTGGCCCACTGCAGATCGACCTCGCCTACGGCGTCAAGCCCAAACGGGTGCGACTGCATTTCAACATGGGCGTGACATTTTGAAAGGCGGGCCATTCTCCAGGAGTTTCCGGGTCCTGGGCCTGTTCGTTGCCGGCCTCGCCGTGTTGCTGCTGTTGGCCGGCGCCGGGCTCTGGTGGTGGACCGGCAGTGACGGCTCGCTGGACTGGATGCTGCGCCAGATCGCGCGTTCGCAGCCGCTGCGCGCCGATGGCGCCCAAGGCTCGTTGCGATCTGGTTTGCAGGTCAAGCGGCTGCTGTGGGAGCGCGGCGGGATCAAGGTCGAAGCCCTCGACGTCCACGTGGAATGGACGCCGCTGGCGCTGCTGGACCGCGCGCTCAAACTGGACCAGGTGCATGCGGCCTTGGTCCGTGTCGAAGACCACCGTCCGCCCACCCCGAGTACCGTGCCACAGTCACTGGAGATTCCATTGCGAGTCGCCGTCGATGACCTCAAGGTCGAGCGCGTGGAGTGGGTGGGGCCCACCTCATCGTTCGCCGCAACGGACCTTGCAGGAGCCTACGGCTTCAGCAGGTCCGGGCATCAGGTACAGCTGAACAGCCTGCACTGGGGCGGCGGCGACTACAAAGGTCGCGCCAGCGTGGGCGCCCATGGCACGCTGCCGGTCGACGCGTCGCTTGAAGGGCAGTTCCAGGCGGCCGTGCCCGGTAGCACCGCCCAGCTGCCACTGGCCTTCACCGCGTCGGTACGCGGCCCGCTGGCGGACCTGCAGGCCAGCGCGGTGCTTCAGGTGGCGTCCGGCGCGGCCAGCTCGGGAACGCGCGCGACAGCGACCGCGCACATCACACCCTGGGCGCCGCAGCCGATCCCGCAAGCGCAGGCCGATTTCCGCCAACTGGACCTGGCCGCGCTCTGGCCGGGCAAGTTGCCGCGCACCAGCATGGCGGGCCAGGTGCGGCTGCAGCCGGCCGGCACCGGCACCTGGACCGTGAGCACCGACTTCTCGAACGATCTCGCAGGACCGTGGGACAAGGGCCGGCTGCCCCTGGAAAAGCTGAGCGCGCAAGGCGAGTGGCGAGGCAGCGGGCAAGGCCTGGTGCGCAGCCTCCAGGCCCGGCTGGGTGGCGGCCAACTGCAGGCCCATGGGGAATGGCGCGGCACTTCCGGCTGGGCCGTGGAAGGCCAGCTCAAGGGCGTCAACCCGGCGGCACTGTACAGCGCGCTGGCGGCATTGCCGTTGAGTGGCCGTGCCGATCTGAAAGGCGAGGGGAAGGCGATCGCGTTCGACGTGGACCTGAAGGCTGAGGGCGTCAAGGCCAACCGCGCCCAACCCAACCCGGCAAGCGGCGATCTCGCCGCGACGGTGCAGGCGCTCGAGTTGCGCCAGGGCAGCGCGCGGGGTCGCTGGGCCGATGGCCTGTTGTCGTTGCCGGCCTTCGACATCCGCACCGCTGACGCCAGCCTGCGCGGCGCGCTGGAGCTGCGGCCTGCGAAGCGCGCGGGCAGCGGCCGCGTGAGCCTGGAGGCGCCCGGGTTGCAGGCCCGCGCCGATGGCCAGCTGGCCGAAACGAGCGGCGGCGGCAGCGTCCAGCTGACTGTCAACAACGCGGCACAGGCCCAGCACTGGATGCAGGGGCTGCCGGCAGCAACGCCGGCAGCATTGCAGGGCGTGGCGCTGGGCGGTCGTGGCGAAGCGCAGATCGCCTGGCAGGGCGGCTGGCGTGATCCTGCAGTGCAGATGCGAGTTGCAGCACCGCTGCTGGAACTGCGCAGCGCGGCCACTGCGGGCCAGGCACCAGCCGTCGCCCGGCCACCCTGGATCGTGCGCGACGCCTTGGCCACCATCAATGGCCGGTTAAGCGATGCGTCGCTGCAGGCGCATGGCCGGGCCGAACTCGGCCAGCGCCGGCTGAGCCTGGACCTGTCGGGACGGGGCGGCCGGCGCTCGCAAACACCGGCTGTGTGGCAGGGCCAGGTGGCGAAGTTGAATGTCTCGGTCAGCGACCCGTCGCTGGGCAGCGGAACCTGGACGCTGGCGTTGCAGCGTCCATTTGACCTGCGTGGGTCTGCCGGCAGCTTCGACGCCGGCGCGGGCGAAGGCTTGTTGACGGCACCGTCGGGCCCGGCCCAGGCGAAGCTCGGTGGCGCGGCTGCGGCGCCCGCCGTCCTGACATGGGAGCCGGTGCGGTGGCGCACCGGTGAACTGCGCACGGCGGGCCGCCTGACCGATTTGCCCATGGCCTGGATCGAGCTCGTGGGTGGGCCGCAACTGGCCGGTTCCGCGCTCACGGGCGACATGGTGTTCGACGCCCAGTGGGATGCCAGCCTGGGTGCGACCCCCCGACTGCACGCCACGCTGGCACGCAGCCGCGGCGACCTGACGGTGCTGGCCGAAACCGCCGAAGGCACCTCGGCACGGGTGCGCGCCGGTGTGCGCGAAGCCAGCCTGTCGCTGGTGAGCGAGGGCGAGGCCGTGACCCTCGCGCTGAAATGGGACAGCGAACGTGGCGGCACCGCCGATGGCCAGATCGCCACGCGGCTGGCGCGCGGGGGTGCCGCGGGGTGGTACTGGCCCGAGAGTGCCCCGCTCACCGGGGCCCTGCGGGCGCAGCTTCCGCGCATTGGCGTCTGGTCCCTGCTGGCGCCGCCGGGCTGGCGCCTGAGGGGTTCGCTCGGCGCTGACATCGCCATTGCCGGCACGCGGGCCGAACCTCGGCTGGGTGGCACGCTGGCCGCCGACGACCTGGCGCTGCGATCGGTGGTCGACGGCGTCGAACTGCAGGGTGGCCGGCTGCGGGCGCGGCTGGACGGCCAACGGCTGCTGATCGACGAGTTCATGCTGCGCGGTGCCGGCGGCGCGAGCGGGGGCGGCACGCTGGTGGCGACGGGTGAAGGGGCCTGGACCGGCGCGGGCCCGCAAGCGCGGATCTCTGCGCAACTGACCCGGCTGCGCGCCAGCATCCGGTCGGACCGCCAGCTCACCGTCTCGGGCGGCATCGTTGCCAGCCTCGATCCATCGGGCACCGACATCACCGGCAATTTGAAGATCGATCAGGCCCGGATCCTGTTGCCGGAGCAGAGCGCACCGCGTCTGGGCGACGATGTGGTCGTGCGAGGGCTCGCGGCGCCGCTGACCAGGACCGAGGCGCGCGCGTCCGAGCAGGCCAAGGCGCAGGCCAGCCGGCGCTTCAAGCTCGCGGTCGATCTCGATCTGGGCGACGATTTCCGGATGCAGGGACATGGCATCGACACCCACTTGCGCGGGACCCTGGCGCTGACCGGGCAGTCGATCACCGCGCCGCGGCTGAGCGGCGCCATCCGCGCCGAGGGGGGCGAGTACCAGGCCTACGGCCAGCGCCTGAACATCGAGCGGGGCGTGCTGCGCTTCACCGGTCCCATCGACAACCCGTCGCTCGACATCCTGGCGATCCGGCCCAACCTGACGCAGCGGGTTGGCGTGCAGGTCACGGGCAGCGTGCTGACGCCTTATGTCCGCCTGTACTCCGAGCCCGACATGGCGGACGCGGAGAAGCTCTCCTGGCTGGTCGTGGGCCGCGCATCGGCCAACGGCGGCGCCGAAGCAGCGCTGCTGCAACAGGCCGCGCTGGCGCTGCTGGCCAGCCGTTCAAGCGGCAGCAAACGCGGGGTGGCGGCATCGCTCGGGCTGGACGAGCTATCGTATCGCCGCGACGGCCCGGAAGGACCGGCGATCACCCTGGGCAAGCGCTTCGGGCGCAACTTCTACGCCGCCTACGAGCGCAGCTTGTCGGGCGCGCTGGGAACGCTCTATGTGTTCTACGACCTGACCCAGCGCATCAAGCTGCGTGCGGAAGCCGGCGAGCGGGCCGCAGTCGACCTGATCTTCACGTTCTCGTTCGACTGACGTGACTACACATCGGCCTACGCCATCAGGGGGCGGACCCGTTCTCGCGTGAAGGGGACGCTCCGCAGGCGCACTCCGGTCGCGTCGAACACGGCGTTGGCCAGCGCCGCCGGCACCGGGCTGGAGGCCGCTTCGCCGGCGCCCAGCGGCGGCTCGCCCAGGCGCTGCACCAGGTCGATGTCCAGGCGGGGCACGTCGGGGAAGCGCAGCAGCGGATAACCGGCCCAGTCCACGCTGGTCACGCGCGACGCGTCGAAAGTGGTTTCCTCGTGCAGGGTGCGCGAAAGGGTCTGCAGGATGTTGCCCTCGACCTGCGCCCGCACGTTGTCCGGATTGATCATCAGCCCGCAGTCGTGGGCGCAGGCCACGCGCTGCACGCGGTCGGGCCCTGATTTGGCGTGAGGGCGCTGTCGCCTTCGATCAGTTCGATGCGGTGCACCGGCAGCGAGAGCTCTTCGCCGACCATCTGGCGCATCGCGATGCGGTGCCCGGTGCCGAGGTCAACCTTGCCGGAATAGATGATGACGGTTCCGTCCTGGCGCAGCGCCAGAAATGAATCGACTTCGGTCAGGGCCAGGCTGCGTCGCGCTGGCCCGGTCGTTTGCGCCCGCGCGGCGGGCAAACCGGCCAACGAGAAGCCGACCACCAGGGCGCCGGCCCGCAACAGGTCGCGGCGTGCCAATACGGGTTGAAGGAGGGCGAGGGCGTCCATGTCAAGCCGCCTTGGTACTGGACGCACGTAGCACCGCCTTGAGCACCCGGTCGTGCGAGCCGCAGCGGCACAGGTTGCCCGCCAGCGCAGCCTGCGCCTGTTCGCGCGTGGGCTGCGGGTTGGTCTTGAGCAAGGCGACGGCGCCGATCACCATGCCGTTGGTGCAGTAGCCGCATTGCGCGGCCTGCTCGGCGATGAACGCGGCCTGCACCGGATGGGGATGGGCGGGCGTGCCCAGGCCTTCGGCGGTGGTGATGGTTTGTCCGACGGCGTCCGAGATTTTGACCAGGCACGAGCGAGCCGGCTCGCCGTTGACGAGAACGGTGCAACTGCCGCATTGGCCGAGTCCGCAACCGAACTTCACCGCATGCAGTCCCAGGCTGTTGCGCAGCGCATAGAGCAACGGCATGTCGCCGTCCCAGGCTTCGATGGTTCTCGGGGCGCCGTTGACAACCAGCTGGTAGCGGGGCATTGCCTTCTCCTGCTTGGGGACGCAGGCAGCTTACACGCGGCATCGAGACGCGTCACGTCGGTAGGGCCCGCCCGTGCGGGCCTGGCGGGCCGCCAGACGCTGAACGCGTCCCAGCCCGGCGGTCAGCGCTTCACTGCGCCGGGGTCTGGCCCAGGTCGGTCTCGTAGTCCTGCAGCGCCCAGAGCGCCAGGGTGAGCACCACCAGCCCGGTCACTACCGCACTGGCCTTGGCCGCCTGCATGGTGCTTCCGAGCACCCAGGGCGACACAGCCAGCCACAGTCCCAGACCGCTTTCGGTCCACTCTTCCCAGGCCCGCGGAACAAAGATCGCTCCGAGGGCGGCGGCGAGGAGCAGGACGCCGACCAGCACGGCGTTTGCCAGGGCCGTCAAATCGCTTTGAAAGCCCAGGACGAACGGCGAGAGGATCAGCCACACACCCAGCAGTGCGTTCGCGGAGTCTTGCCAGTGCTTTTGCTGCTTCATGGTTCACCTCCTAGCCGGCGGACCCATGACCAGGCGGACGCGGCCCGGCGGCAAAATCCATTCAGCACCAAATAACCCCTTTGTTCAAGGGGGAAAACCATGCGTCATGGACGGGAATCCGCTGCAGGCGCGGGAGCGTCCGAAGCGCGGGCGCGTCATTGGGCCGCGCCGCCGCCCATCCAGCCGGCGTAGTCCTTGTCGGTCATCAGCACCCACAGGGCCAGCACCATGACCACCGCGCCAGTCGCGAGCGCGTCCACTCTCGCCGACTCGAGTGTCCTGAATCCCAGAGCCCAGGGGGACACGACCAGCCACAGCCCCAATGCGCCTTCGGTCCATTCCTCCCACGCACGCGGAAGGAAGATGGCACCGAGCGCGGCGGCTACGAGCAGGAGGCCGACGATCACGACGTTGGTGACGGCTGTCAAATTGCCTTGAAAGTCAAGGACCCACGGCGAGAGGACCAACCAAATACCCAGCAACGCGTTCACGGGGTCTTGCCAATGCTTCATCTGCTTCATGGTCTACCTCCATGCCGCTGGAAGAGGGTCAGCGGCGAAGTTTAGACACTCGGCACGGGGCGTTGGTTCTCGTCAGTAGCGGGCATGGCGGCCGCCGGCAAGCTTCAATCGCCCTGCTTGTTGTTTCCCAAGCTCGGCAATGCCGCGCCGCCGCTTGCCGACAGCAACCCCGCCTTGGTGTAGACGCCCAGCTTGTCGCGCGTGTCCACGATGTCGAGGTTGCGCATGGTCAGCTGGCCGATGCGGTCGCGCGGCGAAAAGGCCGACTCGCCCTTCTCCATGGTCAGCCGTTCGGGCTTGTAGGTGAGGTTGGGCGACACCGTGTCGAGCAGCGAATAGTCGTTGCCGCGGCGCAGCTCGAGCGTCACTTCACCGGTGACCGCGCGCGCCACCCAGCGCTGCGCGGTTTCGCGCAGCATGATGGCCTGCGGGTCGAACCAGCGCCCCTGGTACAGCAGCCGCCCGAGGCGCCGGCCGTTGTCGCGGTACTGCTCGATGGTGTCCTCGTTGTGGATGCCGGTCACCAGCCGCTCGTAGGCGATGAAAAGCAGCGCCAGGCCGGGTGCTTCGTAGATGCCGCGGCTCTTGGCCTCGATGATGCGGTTCTCGATCTGGTCGCTCATGCCCAGACCGTGGCGCCCGCCGATGCGGTTGGCTTCCAGGATCAGCTCGACCGGACCGGCGAACGTCTTGCCGTTCAGCGCGACCGGCTGGCCGTCCTCGAAGCGCACCGTCACGGTCTCGGCCTTCACCACGACGTCATCCCGCCAGGACGCCACGCCCATGATCGGGTTGACGATCTTGATGCCGCGGTTCAACTGCTCCAGGTCCTTGGCCTCGTGGGTGGCGCCCAGCATGTTGGAGTCGGTCGAATACGCTTTCTCGGCCGACATCTTGTAGGCGAAGCCGGCCTGCGTCATGAACGCCGACATCTCCGCGCGCCCGCCCAGTTCGTCGATGAAGGCCTGGTCCAGCCAGGGCTTGTAGATCTTCAGGCCCGGGTTGGTGAGCAGCCCGTAGCGGTAGAAACGCTCGATGTCGTTGCCCTTGAAGGTGCTGCCGTCGCCCCAGATGTGGACGTCGTCGTCCTTCATGGCGGCCACCAGCATGGTACCGGTGACGGCACGGCCCAGCGGCGTGGTGTTGAAGTAGGTTGCACCCGCGGTCGAGATGTGGAAGGCACCGGCCTGCAGCGCCGCGATGCCCTCGTGCGCCAGCTGCACGCGGCAGTCGATCAGGCGGGCCTGTTCCGCGCCGTACTGCATCGCCTTGCGCGGGATCTCGTCGTAGTCGGGTTCGTCCGGCTGGCCCAGGTTGGCGGTGTAGGCGTAGGGGATCGCGCCCTTCTGGCGCATCCAGTGCAACGCCGCGCTGGTGTCCAGTCCGCCGGAAAACGCGATGCCGACCTTCTGGCCGACGGGCAGGTGCTCGAGGATGGTGCTCATGGGGATTTGCGTTTCAGCCGAAGTGGCAGATGTAGTGATAGGCCTGCGCGACACGGATGTCGAAGCTGGAATTGGCGGGAACGCTGAACTTGTGGCCGGGGCCGCTCGCCTGCCAGCGATCGCTGCCAGCCAGCCGGTATTCGCAGGAGCCGGCCACGCATTCCATGGTTTCGGCGGCGCCGGTTTTGAAGGTCAGCTCGGACGGCAGGACGACGCCCACGGATTTTTTCGTCCCGTCGTCCAGCGTGAGGCTGTGGCTCACGCACTTGCCGTCGAAATAGACATTGGCCTGGGTCGCAACGCGGGCGCCGACTAGGGTTTCAGTGGTCATGGAATGAGGAGGGCGGGCGTCGGGCGACGCCGGCTGATTGAAACGAAACGACCCTGAATTTTAGCGCGGGGCATCCATGGCGCCTGCGGCAGCGGTAGCGGCGTGCCGCAAGCGGGCAGATACCGGGGTCACCGGGCGCGTATCGCCTCCACCCTCAGCAGGGGTGCACCGCTCCATCAAACCCCGGATTGGTCGCGACGGGCGGGACGCACCCGTCAGCCGGTGTCAGTGCCAGTGGCGGTGTCCGCCGCCGCCGCCATAGAAACCGAAGCCCAGCGACACGCCGACCGGCGGGTAGTAAGACGGGTAGTAGGGGTAGGCGGGGTAGTAGGCGGGCGCCGGCGCATACACCGGATACCCGACGGTGGCCACGGCCTCCGACTGCACCGGGGGTGCCACGATCATGGGCTGCTGCGCATTGGCGTCGCCGTACCCGTATGCGGCCCTGTCCGCGTCCGGCCCATTGGAGCCTACCGGCGAAACCTGCAGGCGGATCGTCGGGCCCGGATCGTAGGGCATCTGGACACTGTATTCCTTGCCGGCGTACTCGTACCGAACGTTGTAACCCACGGTACGGTTTTCATAAAAGGTCTGGGTACTGCATTGCTGGACGTTCTGCGCCCGGCTGCCCGAGTTCTCGATGCTGTTGCCCAGCAACGCCCCGCCGATGACGCCGAGCACTGTCGCCGCGGCCCTGCCGCTGCCGCTGCCGCTGCTGATGGCATTGCCCATCGCGCCGCCCGCCAGGCCGCCGACCACGGCGCCCGTTCCCGAATTGGGTTGTTGGACGGCCATGGGCTGGTTGTTGCAGACCTGACGCGGCATGGCGACTTGCTGGACCACGGGGCTGCTGGAGATCACCCGGCCGACTTCCTCGGCACCCGCGGTGCCGCTGCCAAAGGCGGCCAGCACGCCCAGTGCTGAAACCAAAACTGATTTTTTCATCGAACAACTCCTTCGCTGTGATCCCAATGCTGAAATTCTAGGCACCAGCGCGTGAAGCACAGGCGTTTTACGGTAAAGCGGCGGTAAAAGTCGGCTCTCAACGGCGGGCGCGCAACGCCCAGTCAGCCGGATGGAAACCCACGGTCGTCTGGTCGCCCCACTCAACCACCGGACGCTTGATGACGCTGGGATGCGCCTGCATCAGGGCCTTCGCGCCGGGAGCATCTATCACGCCGCCTTGTTCCTTGGTGTCCAGCTTGCGCCAAGTGGTTCCCTGCCGGTTCACCAGCCGTTCCCAGCCGCATTGCGCGATCCATTCGTCGAGGCGCTCGGCCGGCACGCCTTGTTTCCTGAAATCGTGGAACTGGTAAGCGACGCCGTTGCCGGTCAGCCACGCCCGGGCCTTTTTCACGGTCTCACAGTTGGGAATGCCGTACAGGACGATGCTCATACTTCAATGGTAGGCCATCGGCGGGTCGTCATCCGGTGTTCGCTGGGACAATGCGAACCCATGGAAACCTTGCAAGACTGGCTGGCGCACTGCGAGCGGCTGCACCCGAAGCAGATCGAACTGGGCCTGGAGCGTGTCCAGGCGGTGGCGCAGCGGATGGGCCTGCGCTTCGACTGCCCGGTGATCACGGTGGCCGGCACCAACGGCAAGGGTTCGACCTGCGCCATGCTGGAAGCCATCGCGCTGCAGGCCGGCTGGCGCACCGGCGTCTACACCTCGCCGCACCTCGTGCATTTCGAGGAGCGCTGCCGCATCCATGGGGAGATCGTGAGCGCGCAGGCGCTGGTGCCGCATTTCGAGCGCGTCGAGGCGGCCCGGCAAGGCGTCTCGCTGAGCTACTTCGAATTCACCACGCTGGCGATCCTCAGCCTGATGGCCGCATCGGGCCTGGATGTCGCCATCCTGGAAGTCGGCCTGGGCGGGCGGCTCGACGCCGTGAACATCATCGATACCGATTGCGCCGTGATCACCTGCATCGCGCTGGACCACATGGACTATCTTGGGCCCGACCGCGAGAGCATAGGCCGCGAAAAGGCCGGCATCCTGCGCACCGGCAAGCCCGCCATCGTCAGCGATCCCGTGCCGCCGCGCAGCGTGCTGGACCGGGCTGTCGAGATCGGCGCCGACCTGTGGCGGCTGGGCCACGACTTCAATTTCTCGGGCGACCCGCAGCAATGGGCCTGGGCCGGCCGCGGCCGCCGCTACAGCGGGCTGGCTTATCCCGCCCTGCGCGGCGCCAACCAGCTCATCAATGCGTCGGGCGTGCTGGCGACGCTGGAGGCGCTGCGGCCCCGGTTGCCGGTGACGGCCCAGGCGGTGCGCAACGGCCTGGCCCTGGTCGAATTGCCGGGCCGCTTCCAGATCGTGCCGGGCCAGCCCGCTCTGGTGCTGGACGTCGCGCACAACCCCCATTCGGTGGCCGCGCTGGCGGCCAACCTCGACGCCATGGGTTTCTTTCCGACCACCCACGGTGTGTTCGGCGCCATGGCCGACAAGGACCTGGCGGCCATGTTGGCGAAGATGGGCCCGCTCATCGACCGCTGGTATTTCACCGACCTGCCCACGGCGCGGGCCGAAACGGCGCAGGGCCTGATGGATCGCTGGCAGGCGCAGCACACCCGCGCCGACGTGCGCGCCAGCATCCATGCCGGGCCCGTGGAAGCGCTGCAAGCCGCTGTCGCCGCAGCGGACCCCGCTGATAGAATCGTCGTCTTCGGATCGTTCTATACGGTGGGTGGCGTCCTGGAGAACGGGCTGCCCCGCCTCCAAGCCAAACATCTCGCGAGCTGAGCCCCATCAGGCGACAGGTTTCATGGCCTTTTTCAAGTTCCGCAAAGCTGGCGACGAGTCCTCCGCCACACCCCGCAAGCCTGAAAGCGTCGAGGCGATGCGCAAGCGCGCCAGGCACCGGCTGATCGGCGCCGGCGTGCTGGTGCTGATCGGCGTCGTGGGATTCCCGCTGCTGTTCGATACCCAGCCGCGTCCCATTGCCGTCGACATTCCCATCGAGATTCCCGACCGCAACAAGGTCCAGCCCCTGCAGATTCCCGTCCAGCCCGCGACCCCGGCCCCGGTGGTGTCCGGCCCGGTGATCGCGGCCCCGGCAACGGCAAAGCCGCCCGCATCGACTGCGCAGGCCGGGGACGGCGCCGCCTCCGCCGCGGCGCCGGAAGCCAAGGCCGAAGCGGCGCCGACGGCAAGAGCCGAACCCAATCCAGAACCCAAGCCCGAACCCAGGGCGCTGGCCAAGCCCGAAGCGAAGGTGGCGGACGGCGCGAAAGCCAGGGCCTTGCTCGAAGGCAAGCCGGTCGCTTCGGCGGCGGCCCCGGCCGAAGGGCGTTTCGTGGTCCAGGTGGGCGCGTTCGCCGATCCCGCCAAGGCGCGCGAGGCGCGCGCGAAGGTCGAACGCGCCGGATTGAAGACCTACACCCATGTGGCGCAAACCAAGGACGGCAAGCGCATCCGGGTGCGGGTCGGACCCTTCGAGACGCGCGGCGAGGCGGACAAGGCGGCGAGCAAGATCAAGGGGCTGGATATGCCGGCCGCGATCCTCACCTTGTAGGTGGGCATCGGCATGGCACCGCTGGATTGGGTCTTTGTGGCCGTGCTGGCCGCGTCGTTCCTGCTGGGCGCATGGCGCGGGCTGGTGTATGAGGTGCTGTCGGTGGCCAGCTGGGTCGCGGCCTTCATCGTCGCGCAGTGGCTGGCGCCCGATGCCGCCGCCGCGTTGCCGGTGGATCGCGCGCCGGAAGCGGGGCGCTATGCGGTGGGCTTTGTGGTGGTCTTCATCGGTGTCGTGTTCGCGGGCGGATTGCTGGCCTGGCTGACCAAGAAGCTGGTCGACTCCGTCGGGTTGCGGCCCGTCGACCGCACGCTGGGAGCCGCCTTCGGCCTGATCCGCGGCGGCGTGTTGTTGCTGGCCCTGGCGGTGGTGATCAACATGTCGCCGGCGCGGCGTGCGGACTGGTGGACCGAGTCGAAGGGCGCCGGGGTTTCGATGGCGACCCTGAAGGGATTGAAACCGGTATTGCCCGAACGGTTCGGGCACTATCTTCCAGGGTAGGGCGTCCGGCGCTGTGCCGGATGGCCAACCTTCAACGAGAGTAGCTACATGTGTGGAATCGTCGGCGTCGTCAGTGGCGCCCCCGTCAACCAGCTGATCTATGACGCCTTGCTGCTGTTGCAGCATCGCGGCCAGGACGCGGCCGGCATCGTCACCCAGCAGGAACGCAAGTTCTTCATGCACAAGGCCAAGGGCATGGTGCGCGACGTGTTCCGCACGCGCAACATGCGCGCGCTGCCGGGCAATGCCGGCCTGGGCCAGGTGCGCTATCCCACGGCCGGCAATGCCTACAGCGAGGAAGAGGCCCAGCCCTTCTATGTCAACGCGCCGTTCGGCATCGTGCTGGTGCACAACGGCAACCTCACCAACGCGCAGGCCCTGAAGGCTGAGCTCTTTTCCTCCGACCACCGTCACATCAACACCGAGAGCGACTCCGAGGTGTTGCTCAACGTGTTCGCGCACGAACTGGAAAAGGCCACCCGCGGCGTGCCCCTGCAGGCCGAACAGGTGTTCACCGCGGTGCGCAATGTGCACCGTCGCGTGCGCGGCTCCTATGCGGTCGTGGTGATGATCGCCGGCCACGGCGTGCTGGCCTTTCGCGACCCGTTCGGCATCCGGCCGCTGTCGCTGGGCCGCAGCGAGAATGGCACCGTGATGGTGGCGAGCGAGTCGGTCTCGCTGGAAGGCACCGGCCACGTCTTCGAGCGGCACGTGGCGCCGGGCGAGGCGGTGTTCATCGACCTGCAGGGCAAGGTCCATGCGCAGCAATGCGCGGATTCACCCAAACTCTTTCCCTGCATCTTCGAATTCGTCTACCTGGCCCGTCCCGATTCCGTGCTGGACGGCATCTCGGTCTACCAGGCGCGGCTCAATCTCGGCGAGACCCTGGCCAAGCGCGTGGTCTCCACTGTGCCGCCGAATGAAATCGACGTGGTCATACCGATCCCGGAATCGAGCCGGCCCAGCGCCATGCAGCTGGCCCAGTTGCTGGGCATCCCCTACCGCGAAGGGTTCGTGAAGAACCGCTACGTGGGCCGCACCTTCATCATGCCGGGGCAGGGCGTGCGGAAAAAGTCGGTGCGCCAGAAACTCAACGCCATCGTGAGCGAGTTCAAGGGCCGCAACGTGCTGCTGGTGGACGATTCGATCGTGCGCGGCACCACCAGCCAGGAGATCGTGCAGATGGCGCGCGATGCCGGGGCCCGCAAGGTGTACCTCGCCAGTGCCGCCCCGCCGGTGCGCTATCCCAATGTGTATGGCATCGACATGCCGACGGCCACCGAGCTGGTCGCGCACGGCCGCACCATCGAGGAAGTGCGCGGCATCATCGGCTGCGACGCCTTGATCTACCAGGATGTCGAGGGAATGAAGCGCGCGGTCCTGCAGGCCGGCCAGAGCACAGCCGGCGCGTCGCGTCCCCAGCTCGACGGATTCGACGCATCGTGCTTCGACGGCATCTACGTGACCGGCGACATCAACGCCGAGGACATCGCCCGCATCAACTCGGCGCGTGTGGGCCAGGAAGATCCGCTGGAGGAAGACACCTCGCGGCTGGCGTTGCCCAACGCGCAGGACGCCTGAAGGGCAGGACGTGAGCGAGCGAAAGCTGCCGCCCAGCCAGCACCGCGAGACGCTCACGGTGCGCACCGCCACCCATCCCGCCAGCACCTCGCACGGCCGCTTGACCGAGCAGCGACGGCTGGCAGCCGGCATCCGCCGGAACCTGCCGCGCGTTGCGGTGGGCCTCGACCCTATCGAAGACCTGAAAGCCGACCTCGCGCGCGGCCTAGACACACTGTGAACGACACCACTCCCAAGGGCGCTCGCGTCCACACCCGTACCCGCTTCGCACCGTCGCCGACGGGGTTCATCCACCTGGGCAACATCCGCTCGGCGCTCTACCCCTGGGCCTTCGCGCGCTCGACCGGGGGCGACTTCATCCTGCGCATCGAGGACACCGACCTGGAGCGTTCCACCCAGGCCGCCGTCGACGTGATCCTCGAGAGCATGGCCTGGCTGGGCCTGGACCCCGACGAGGGGCCTTACTTCCAGATGCAGCGGATGGACCGCTACCGCGAGGTGCTGGCCGGCATGGTGAGGGACGGCAAGGTCTATCCCTGCTACATGAGCGTGGCCGAGCTCGACGCCTTGCGCGAACGGCAGATGGCCAACAAGGAAAAGCCGCGCTACGACGGCACCTGGCGGCCCGCGCCGGGCAAGACCTTGCCGCCCGTGCCCGAAGGGGTGCAGCCGGTACTGCGCTTCATGAACCCGAGCGGCGGCGTGGTCGCGTGGGACGACAAGGTCAAAGGCCGCATCGAGATCAGCAACGACGAGCTGGACGACCTGGTGATCGCGCGGCCCGACGGCACGCCCACGTACAACTTCTGCGTGGTGGTCGACGACATCGACATGCGGATCACCCATGTGATCCGCGGCGACGACCATGTGAACAACACGCCGCGCCAGATCAACATCTTCCGCGCGCTCGGCTACGAGCCGCCGGTCTACGCGCACCTGCCCACGGTGCTGAACGAGCAGGGCGAGAAGATGAGCAAGCGCAGCGGCGCCAAGCCGGTGACGCAATACCGCGACGAGGGCTTCGTGCCCGACGCGATGATCAATTACCTGGCGCGCCTGGGCTGGTCGCATGGGGACGCCGAGATCTTCAGCCGCGAGCAGTTCCTGGCCTGGTTCAACCTGGACCACCTGGGCAAGAGCGCCGCGCAGTTCGACGAGGCCAAGCTGCGCTGGGTCAATGCCCAGCACATCAAGGCCATGGGCGACGACCGGCTGGCCCTGCTGGTGGCACAGCAGCTGAACAAGCGCGGCATCCATCATTTCTTCGAAGGCCACCTGGCCCAGATATGCGCCGTGTTCAAGGATCGCTGCGACACCACGGTGGCGCTGGCGGACTGGGCCGCGAAGTTCTACACGCCGGTGCAGCCCGACCCCGAGGAAGTCGCCAGGCACGTGGTCGAAGGCGCCCGGGCCGCCGTCAGCATGCTGGCACGCGTGCTCGAGGGCTGCCCCTGGAACCGGCAGGCCATCGCCGAGGCGATCAAGGAAGTGCTGCGCGCCACCGGCATGAAAATGCCGCAACTGGCGATGCCGGTGCGCGTGCTGGTGATGGGCACGGCCCAAACCCCTTCACTGGACGCCGTGCTCGAACTCTGCGACCGCGAGACCGTGCTGCAGCGACTCCGGGACGCGTGACAAGGCGGTGCGGATGGGCGTCGCGTGGCGTCCTGCCGCGAGCGCCGGGTCAGCCGTGCCGCAAAACTGGCTATAATTCAAGGCTCGGAAATTGACGGGCTGGCGTAACAGGCAGAACGGAAATTTGGGGGGTATAGCTCAGCTGGGAGAGCGCTTGCATGGCATGCAAGAGGTCATCGGTTCGATCCCGTTTACCTCCACCACCGAAGACAGCACGAGGTTTTGACCCTATCGTCTAGAGGCCTAGGACATTACCCTTTCACGGTAAGTACCGGGGTTCGAATCCCCGTAGGGTCGCCAGTTTCACCCCCCGGTCCTTCCCACAGGGAGCGACCAGCGGCGAGGCAGGCAACAAGCCGGCAGCACTTGGCCCGCAAGGGCGAAAGCAGCCTACCAGGAGTGGTAGTTCAGTTGGTTAGAATACCGGCCTGTCACGCCGGGGGTCGCGGGTTCGAGTCCCGTCCACTCCGCCAGTCCACAAGGGCTTGCTACTATGAAAATGGTAGCAAGCCCTTCTTTTCTTCCAAACTTTGGAATTGAAAGTCACCTGGCGGGTTTCACCACGCGGACCTTGCGGCGGTCATAGACCTGCCTGACCATGCGCTCTGACGTGTGCCCCGCTGTGACGCGAGCAGGTCTGCACGCGAACAGCTCTCTCCCGACAACGTATATCCGCAGTGCGTCCTCGCGTTGCATCAGCTTCATGGACTCAGCTCAGACCGCTGGACCTTGTGCTTCATCAGCCCGCGGGCGTCACACTCACGTTCACCCGCAGCCACTGGCCCGGGTCCGTCGGCAGGGTCGCGCTGTAGTGCCGGCCCTGGAATTCGTAGTCGATCAGGTATCCGCGGGTGCGCATCTCGTACGTTGTCTGCTGGTGGCATTCCCGGACCGGAACAGCCTGCGAGACTGCCGTGGGTGCCGGCTGCTGCCGGTCCGAATTGTTCCCGATGACTGCGCCCAGGCCGGCGCCCACTGCAGTGGCGGCTATGCGGCCGTCGCCCCCGCCAAACCGGCTGCCAATGGCACCCCCGACAATGGTGCCCAGCACCGTGCCGCCGTAGGAAGGCTGGGCCACGGGAGCGGATTGCTGGTAGACCATCCGGTCTTCGCAGACGTTGCGATTGACCGGGACGCGCTCTGTCTGAGGCGTCGCGCTTCGCACACGCGCGTAGTCGGTGGCCGAGGTCTGCGCAAAGGCCGTTGTCGCGCCAAGAAGCAGGGCGAGCGAGAGGAGCTTCGTCTTCATTGGGTTCCTTCGAGTGGTGAATGCCTTGTCGAGGCGAGGTCATTGCTGTGACCCTTGAACGGCTCGGTTCAGGCTTTCGTTGACTGCCACGCGCAGCGCGCCAGGCCCGGACGCCGCGGGGTTGTCACAGGATCGAGGCGCGCGCAACAAGGCGTTACGACGGGCCGCGCTGCGGCTTGCAGCACCGACCTGCGCATCGACCGCGGCAGCTGCTGTCGTCTGCCGGGACTTCAAGCTGCGGCGAGAGCACCCGAGTGGGGTGGTGACATGGTCACGATGCGCGGCCGGCTATTCGCCGAACACCAGTGCCACGCCATGGCCCTGCTCGGGCGCCACGGCAAGGCCTTGCGGCACGGCGATGCAGGGCACGCCATTGGCCCGCAACACCTCACGCGTGGCGGCGACGCTTGCGGTGCGGAAGAACAGCGCCGCGAAGCAGGGCTGCGGCCGCGCTGTCGCGGGGACACCGGGCAACAGTTGCGCCAGCCCGGCGGCCGTGGTGAAGCGAATGGGCGTGTTGCCGGTGGCGATATCGAAGTGCGGCGCGCCGCCCAGGTGGCCCGGCTGTGGCGCGGTCGCGAAGACGGCTGCATAGCGCCTGGCCACCGACTCCAACTGCGCAGCATCGACGACAGCTGCCACGCCTGCCAATCCCAGCGCCTGGTTGGCATGTTTCAGGTATTCCGGCCGCCAGACCAGGTCGCGGGTGAAGTGCTGGCAGGCAAAGACCTTGCCGGCCGGCGTTGCCTCCGGTGCCAGCTGGGTGATGCGGAACGCCGCGTTGAAGGTTCCGTTCTCGAGCTTCACCGGACGGGAAAAATCGACCGGTGGATCGACGGCGATCCCGTCGGCCGCGAGTTCGTCATGAAAACCGCGGGCGTCGTCGGTTGCAAGTGCCAATGCCGCCAACCCTTCGCCCTGGCCCAGGAACTCGCGGTAGTAACGGGTGACCGGATGCGCCACGGGCGCGCTCAGCAACTCGAAGTAATCACGCTCGAACATGATGCAGTGATTCTCGGAACCGGTGGTATGCCGGCCGTGCGGCGTCAGCGTGAAGCCGAACCGGCGATAGCTTGCCGCCGACTGTGCGATATCGCTGACGGCGATCACGACGTGATCGATGCCCTGCAAATGCTTGCGCATAACTACTTCCTTTCGACTCGTGAGTGGCCCTTGATGGGAAACCGGTTCAACCCAGCCGGTCGTGCCAGCGATAGCCCAGCAAGGCCCGCGGCGCGGCTTTCACGGCCAGAGCGTGCAGCGGGATCGGAGCGACCGGCATGAACGGCAAGGGCAGAGTGGATTCGGGCACGCCGCGCGCCGCGTCGGCGAGCACCCCGCCCAGGGCGCTGGCCAGCGCGACCCCGCGACCGTTGTCGCCGAGCCATGCATACACGCCATCGGCCAGCTTGTGCACATGCGGCAGCCCGTCGGTAGTCATGCCGATATAGCCGTGCCAGATCTGCTCGAAGTGCACAGGGCCGGCTTCGCGCAAGGCGGGAAACAGCATCGCCATGCGCTCTCCGATGCGGCGCTGCAAGCGTTCCTCGTAGTTGTGATGCAGCACCAGCGCTCCGCCGCTCACGAGCCGGCCGGCGGCGTCGAAGTGGCAGAAGTAGAGATCGCCATGGGTGTCGGACATCGCGTGGTTGTGCGGCAGGATGCACCGTCGTATCTCTTGCGGCAGCGGCGCCGTGGCCATCTGATACGAGCGCACCGGCACCACGCTCCGGGCAAGGCCGGGCCAGAGCTGCGGAGCGAAGAAGCCGCTGTACGCCTGGGTGGCGACGATCACCTTGCTGGACGTCACCGCGCCGTTCGCGGTGGCCACGCGCCAGCCGGAACCCGCGGGCGTGATTCCCAGGGCGGCGCTGTGCGTGAAAATCCGCGCGCCGGCCTTCAGCGCGGCTTCAGCCAGCCCGCGCACCAGGCCGAGCGGATTGATGTGGCCGCCGGTCGGGTTCTGCCAGCCGCCGTGCCAGTAAGTCGAGCCGGTGATCGCGGCGACCTGTTCGCGGTCCAGCAGTTCGACCGGCGCGTCGCGGCGCCGCCACTGCTCATGGCGCGACCGGGTGAGGTTCATGCGCCCCGGGCGGTGCGCCGGTTGCACCCATCCGTTCTGCACCGCCTCGCACTCGATGCCGTGCTTGCGGATCAGGTCGAACACGATTCCCGCCGAATCGCGGATCAGGCGCACCAGCGCTTCGCCCCGGTCCGCGCCGAAGGCCTGCACGAGAGCATCGGGATCGGCGCGCGACAGGCAGGGTATGACCTGGCCGTTGTTGCGCCCGGATCCGCCCCAGCCGAGTTCGGCCGCTTCCAGCAGCACCGCGTCGACGCCGCTCTCTGCGAGGCGCAGCGCGGCGCACAGGCCGGTGAAGCCGCCACCGATCACGACCACATCGGCATGCGTCTCGGCCGCGCCCAGTTCCGCCGTCGCAGGCGCTGCGCGCGCGCTGGCCGCCCAAAGCGACGGCGGCGTGCGCGCCGGGACCAGGTTGGGGTCGGTCATGTTGCGTGTCCTCCGAGATAGGCGGCGCGCACGCGGGCATCGCTCGCCAGCGCTTTCGCCTCGCCCGAGAGCGCGACCCGGCCGCCGTCGAGCACATAGGCATAGTCGGCCACGCGCAACGCGGCGCGGGCGTTCTGCTCTACCAGCAGCACCGCAGTGCCGGCGGCACGGATATCGCGCGCCAGGTCGAAGATCTGGCGCACCACCTTGGGCGCGAGGCCGAGCGAAGGTTCGTCCATCAGCAACAGCTTGGGCCGGCTCATCAGGGCCCGCGCCACGCACAGCATCTGCTGCTCGCCGCCCGACATCGATCCGGCTCGCTGCGCGAGGCGCTCGGTGAGGATGGGAAACATCGCCAGGATCCGTTCCCGGTCCTGCAGGTACTCGGCGCTGGCGCGACGTCCGGCGCCCAGGCGCAGGTTCTCTTCCACGGTCATGCTGGAAAAGATCTGCCGGCCTTCGGGTGCCTGCGCCAGGCCGGCGGCGACGATCTTGTGCGCCGCGAGGTTCGTGATGTCATGCCCCTCGAATTCGATGCGGCCGGAGGCGGCGCGGTAGACGCCGGAAATGGCGCGCATCAGCGTGGTCTTGCCCACGCCGTTGCTGCCGAGCACGCTGACGATGCCGCCCTGGCGCACCTCGATCGACACCCCGGAAAGGATGGTCTGCACGCCCATGCGCACCACGAGGTCGGCTACCCGCAGGATGGGCGTGCCGTCCGCGCTCATTCGTCAACCTCTTCTTCCGTGCCGAGATAGGCTTCGAGCACGACAGGGTCGTGCGACACCTGGGCCGGCGTGCCGTCGGCGATCTTGCGCCCGGAAGCCATCACCATCACCCGCTCGCACAGCGACATCACGAAGCCCATGTCGTGTTCGACCAGCAGCACGGTGAGCCCTTCGTCCGACAACTGCCGCACGAAGCGTGCGAGTTCGGCGGTTTCCGTGTCGTTGAGGCCCGCCGCCGGTTCGTCCAGGATCAGGAGCCGCGGCTGCAGCGCCAGCGCCCGCGCGATTTCCAGGTACTTGCGCCGGCCGTAGGAGAGGTTGGCGGCGAGCAGCCCGGCCTGCTCGGTGAGCCCGGTGCGCTCGAGCGCCTTCCAGCTCAGCTCGCTGATGCGCTCCGATACCGCGCGGCGGCCGAGCAGGCTGTTCCAGGGCGAATGGCCCACGGTGCCCAGTGCGCCGATCGAGACGTTGTCGAAGACGGTGATGTTGGGCAGGATGCGCAGGTTCTGGAAGGTGCGTGCGATGCCGGCGCGGGCCACCTCATGCGGCTTGCGCCCGGTGAGCAGTTCGCCGTCGAAGTGCACCGTGCCGGAGGAAACCGGCGTGAAGCTGGTGATCAGGTTGAACAGGGTCGTCTTGCCCGCGCCGTTGGGGCCGATCAGGCCGACGCGCTCGCCGCGCGCAATGCTGCCGGAGAAATCGTCGACTGCGACCAGGCCGCCGAAGCGGCGCGAGAGCTGGTTGATTTTGAGCAGCGCCGTCATCGCCAACCCAGCTGTTGCGCCGACTTCCAGGCCGCGCCCAGCTGGCGCCGCGCGAAGTCGATGGCGGAGATTTCGCCCAGGATGCCGCGCGGCAGGAACAGGATGGACAGGAACATCACCATCCCCACCACGATCATGCGGTAGTCGCCGATCACGCGCAGCACTTCGGGCAGGCCGATCAGTAGCACCGTGCCGATGATCGCGCCGGGCATGCTGCCCAGGCCGCCCACCACGATCATCGCCAGGACGAGGATCGACTCGGAAAAACGGAAGTCGCCCGGCGAGATGTAGTTGGTGGTATGCGCCCAGAGCGCACCGGCGATCCCCGCGAAAAAGCAGCTGAACGCGAACACCTGGATCTTGATCCGCACCACGTCCAGGCCCATGGCCTCGGCGCATTGGTCGTCCTCGCGCAACGAGCGCAGCGCGTTGCCGTAATAGGAGTGCGTGAGCCGGTGGATGACGAAGAAAGCGAACGCCAGCGCGGCGGCGACAGCGAAATAGTTGGTGATGTCGCCGCCCGCCACCAGGCCGGGCAGGGCGATGTTGGGAATGGCCGAGATGCCCATGGGACCGCGCGTGAAGCCCACCCAGTTGAGCAGCGTGAGGTGGATGATCTCGCCCACGCCCAGCGTCGCGACCGCGAAGTAGATGCCGACCAGGCGCATGGTCGGCAGCGCCAGCAGCACGCCGGCCACAGTGGCCATCGCTCCGGCCGCGGGGATGGTGAGATAGAAAGGCCAGTGCCAGGCCTGGGCGGTGAGCGCGGCGGTGTAAGCGCCGATACCGTAGAAGCCGGCGTGGCCCAGCGACAGCAGGCCCGTGGTGCCGGTGATCAGATTGGCGCTGAGGGCCAGGATGGCGAACACGCCGATGGTGGTCGCGACGCGAAACCAGTAGCCGCCACCGATCCAGTAGAGCGCCGCGGGCAGCGCGGCGAACACGACCAGCAGCAGGGCGAGGACGATCAGCCTGGCTTTCATCTGCGCCTCAGACCCGCTCGCGTCCGCCGCCGAAAATGCCGGTGGGGAAGAAGACGAGCGTCACCACCAGGAACAGATAGGCGACCAGGTCGCCCCAGCCCTGGGCGAAATAGTTCGTGGTCAGCGCCTCGGCCACGCCCAGGATCAACGCGCACACCACTGCGCCGGTGATCGAACTCAGGCCCCCCATCACCATCGCCACGAAGGCCTTGATGCCGGGCACGAAGCCCATCGCCGGGAAGATCGCTCCCTGATACAGGCCGACGACGACGCCGGCGGCGGCGCCCAGCATCGAGCCGATCATGAAGGTGGCGACGATGGTCTGCTCGGTATTGATGCCGACGTACAAGGCGCCCATCGGGTTGTTCGCCACCGCGCGGATGGCGCGCCCCACGTGGGTGCGTCGCAGCAGGTACTGCAGGGCCAGCAGCATGACGAGCGACAGCCCGAAGATGAGGAACTGGCCGCTGGCAAACGAGATCGGGCCGATCTCGATCGGCTGGATCAGCAGGTATTCCTGCGGAATGATCTGCATGTTGGAGCCGAAGATCTTCTCGACCACCTCGCGCACCACGATCGACATGGCCAGCGACGACAGCAGCGTCGCCTCGCGCATGGCTTTCGACTTCAGCGAGGCTTCGTCGCGAAAGCGCCGGAACGGCCGGAAGGCGACGCGCTCGAGTGCCAGGCCGGTGAAGGCACCGACGGCCAGCACCAGCAGGATGACCGCGAACAGCGGCGGGGCAAGGCTCGTGATCAGCAGCAGGCCGGCATAGGCGCCGATCATGTAGACCTCGCCGTGGGCGAAGTTGACCACGTTCAGCACGCCGAAGATCAGCGTGAAGCCGATGGCCATCAGCGCGTACACCAGGCCGATGGACAGGCCGTTGACCAGCTGCTGGACGAAGAAGGCGTCGAACATGATTGGCGCGGGCGCGACAGGCTAACGCGACAAGCCGCAGGGGGGTGACGCGGCCTGCTCACGGACCACGGTGGCGCCGCCCCTGCGGCTGAGGCAGGCCAGGTTCAGCGCAGAACCTTGAACTTGCCGTCGACGATTTCCATCCGCGTCAGCGTCTTCGAGGGCTCGCGGGTCTTGGGGTCGAAAGTGGTGTCGCCGGTCACGCCCGCGAAGTTGCGCGTGGCGGCCAGGGCGTCGCGCACTTTCTGCCGCGTCGGGTTGGGACCGGCGGCGACGACCGCGTTGAGCATGATGTTGGTGGCGTCGTAGGCCTGCGCTGCGAACATGCTGGGCTCGGCGCCGTAGCGCTTGCGGTAGCCGTCGACAAAGGCCTTGACCTTGGGATCGGGATTGTCGGCGACGAAGGTGGTCGGCAGGAACACGCCGTTGGCGGCCGGGCCCGCCAGTTGCAGCAGCTTGGGTTCGTACGACGGCGAGGCCGAATACACCGGCGTCTTGATGTTCATCTGCACCCGTTGCTGCAGCAGCGACGAACTTTCCTCGTAGAACATGAAGAGCACGATCGCGTCGGGCTTGTTGCGCGAGATCTTGGTCAGGATGGAGCGGAAGTCGCGGTTGCCGGGATTGAAGAACTCGGTGTCGACGATCTCATCGCCGTTCTTCTTCACGGCATCGGTGAAGTTCTGCACCGCCGTCTGGCCCCAGTCGTTCTGGATCGCCACCACCGCGTATTTCTTCAGCTTGTCCTGATCCAGCCACTTGGCGATGAAGGGCGACTCGATCGCCATCGTCGTGATGTTGCGGAACTGCCAGTCGCTGATCTTCAGGAAGTCGGGGTGCGAAGCGGTCTGCGACAGCTGCGGCATCTTCTGCTGGGCGTAGACCTGGCCCGCCGCCATCGACACGGTGGAGTTGAAGTCGCCGATCACGCCGACGATGGACGGGTCGTCCGAGAATTTCTTGGCGATATTGACGCCTTCCTTGGCGTCGCTCTTGCTGTCCTCGAACTTGATCTCCACCGTGGCGCCCTTGAGCTTGCCGGACTTGTTGAACTCCTCCAGCGCCATCTGCGCCGAGTTTTTGAACATGATGCCGTACTGCGAGGTGTCGCCGGTCAGCGGCAACTGGTAGCCGATGGCGATCTTGCCCTGGGCGCCGGCGACGGTGGCCACGAGGCCCAGCGCCAGGCCCAGCAATGCGGGTATGAATTTGCGGATCATGGTGTCTCCTCTGAGTTGAAACGAAACGGGTGGCGGAAAACGGTGCTGGCGCGAGGTCAATCCTTGCGGCGAATGTGCAGGAAACAGCAGCCTTCCTCGCCGGGCTTCCAGGTATCGGACTGGAGTGCAAAGCCGGCCTGTTCGAAGGTGCCGTTGTCCACGAACCCGGCGATGCGGCAGAGGGTTTCGATGCGCTTGGGCGAGAACCGGGCGTCTTCCCAGGCTTCCTTGAGCGGACAGGCGTGGAACTTGACGTCCAGTCCTTCGTGGTCGCAGCGCACGACTTCGGGGTCGAACAGCTTGCCGTGGTCCGGCACGAAATCGAGAAAGCCATCCCGCAGACCCGGGAAATCGGCGGGCGCATAAGCCTTGAACTTGCCGCAGATCGCCGCGCCCCGCTTGTAGATGGCGCGCTTGAGGATTTCCTCGGCTTTCGCCTCGCCGAATTCCGCGGCGATCTCGTCATGGACCGCGCTATAGACCATCGCGCGACTCTTGAGCGCCGCCTTCAATTGCGCGCGCAAGTCTTCGACTTCCGTCATCGGCACTGCTCCTGGATTCTTCATGCATTCTGGGGCACTTTGCCCTTTGGTTACCCGGTGAAAACACCTGCCCCCGCCATTGATCTGGGGCAAGCGTCAAGCTTCCTGGGCCTTGACAATGACGCGATCCGGCCTCGCGGACGACCCCGCGCGCAACGCGGCGTCCAGCGCGGAACTGAAGTCGGCAGTCAGGTCGTCCACATCCTCCAGCCCGGCGTGAACCCGGATCAAGGGCCCGTCGCACGGCAGCGGGCGCACCGAACGCGCGGGCGGATCGACCGGGAGCGCCAGGCTCTCGTAGCCGCCCCATGACAGGCCGATGCCGAACAGTCTCAGGCTGGCGAAAAAGATGGACGACTGGGCGCGCGACATGGGGTGCAGCGCCACGCCGAAGAGCCCGCTGGCGCCGTGGAAATCGCGCTGCCACAGCGCGTGGCCGGGGTCACCCGGCAGGCCCGGATGCAATACCCGCGCCACGGCCGGATGGCGGCACAGCCGTTGCGCCAGAGCCAGGCCGCTGTCCTGGTGCCGGCGCAAACGCACCGCCAGGGTGCGCAGGCCGCGCAAGGCGAGGTTGATGTCGTCCGGCCCCGCGGTCTGGCCGAAGTCGTGCGCCCCGGTGCGCAGCAGGTCCCAGGCACGGCGGTTGGCCGTCGCCACGCCCAGCAGGGCATCGGAGTGGCCCACGATGTACTTGGTGGCGGCCTGGATCGAAATGTCGACGCCGTGTTCGAAGGGCTTGAAGAACAGGGGCGAGGCCCAGGTGTTGTCCATGATGACGAAGGCATCTCCTTGATGCGCTGCTTCGGCAATGGCGGCCACGTCCTGCACTTCGAAACTGATCGATCCCGGCGACTCGACATAGACCACGCTGGTGTGGGGGCGCAGCAGGCGGCCAATGCCGCCACCGATGAGCGGGTCATAGAACTCCACTTCGATGCCCATGCGGCCCAGGACGCGCGAGGCGAACTGCCGGGTGGGGCCATAGACGCTGTCCGTGATCAGAACATGGTCGCCGGGTCGCGCGATCGCCAGGATGGAGTGGGTGCAGGCGGCCAGCCCCGACGGAAACACGATGGCGGCATGCCCGCCTTCGAGCTCGGCCATCGCCGACTCGAAGGCGCGCGTGGTGGCCGTGCCAAAACGCCCATAGCTGGCCATGGGATTGGACGGCAGCTTGCCCGACTCCCACTCCTCCAGGCTGGTGGCCAGGATGGTGGACCCGCGACACACAGGGATGTTGACCAGACCGCCGAATGCATCGGGATTGCGTCCGGCGTGCACCAGCCGCGTGTCAATGTTGGTTGCGCTGTCGCTGCAGCGATCCGAAGGGAGCGACGGGGCAAGGCTCATGAGGTCAGTGTAGAGCTCGCTGGAGAAATATCGTCGCAATATCGCTCGCGATAACGGCTCCTGTGAGTTTTACATGCCACAATGTATCAATTAAGTAGCAAATTATTCCATACCGCCATGGACAAGTTCGACAAGGCCATTCTTGACGCGCTGCAGGAGGACGCCACGCTTCCTGTCGGCGAATTGGCGAGCCGCATCGGGCTGACCTCCACGCCCTGCTGGCGCCGCATCCAGCGCCTGGAGGCACAGGGTCTGATCCGCAAGCGGGTCGCGCTGCTGTCGCCGGAGCGCCTGAACGTGGGTGTGACGGTGTTCGTTTCGATCCGTACCAACCAGCACAACGTCCAGTGGCTGGAGTCGTTCCACAAGCTGGTTTCCTCGATTCCGGAAGTGATGGAGTTCTATCGGATGGCAGGATTGACCGACTACCTGCTGCGCATCGTGGTGCCCGATATCGCCGCCTACGACCGCGTCTACAAGCGGATGATCAACGCCGCCGATCTCGGCGATGTCACTTCCAGCTTCGCGATGGAACAGATCAAGTTCACCACCAGGCTGCCGCTGGACTACGTCGACGCCGGCACTTGAGGTGGCTCGTCGAGGCGGGAAGACTTGCTCAGTCATTTCCCGGCTCATCCAGGGACGCGCGCCAGGAGCCAGAGTCCCTGTCAGCACTGTCAGTATTGGGACGGCAGCATCATGGCAACCCATCGCGTCGAGCTCGCGGCCGGCCGAGCCGGAGGACCCCGCGTCAAACCGCCCACCCTGTGAGAAAGCCGACCATGAACCCAGGCATCAAAACCGGTCTTGTCCCGCCCGAAGTCGGCCAGGAAAAGGAAGAGCCTGAGCTCTCCCTCGAGGACGACATTCCGTCCGACGACGGCGGCGAGCGGCCTGCCGACGAGCCGCGCGGGGAAAGCCGTTCCCCGCGCGACGTCGAGAGGGAGTGAACGTCATGGCCGGCACGTCCGCGCCCACACCGGCCCCGACGGAGGCGCCCAAGCCCGCCAATCCCGAGCCTCTGCAGCAGCCGATCGATCCGGAAAAGGGCCGCGTGAAAACGCCCATGCCCGGCCGATCGGAACATGCGGCAGCGCGGCCTGGCTAGGGCGTGAAGCCCGGCAGGACCTGCCGCGCTGCTAGCTCAAATCCTTCAGCTGCTTGCCCAGCGCCATTTTTTCCGCGCGGCGTTGCGCCGCCCGGCTCTTGCGGTGCGAGCCGGCCTTGCGCTGCGCGGCGGGTGCGACCAGTGGATTGCGCGGCTTGGGCGGCGCGATGCGCAGCTTGATCTTGCGTGACGAGTTCATGGCAGGGTGCGCCGGCGCAACGCCAGCCAGCCAGTCGACAGCGCGGTGCCGCACACGATCACGCCGCCGCACAGCAGCATCCAGCCGGTGACCGATTCGCCGAGGAACAGCGCGCCGTAGATCACGGCGAAAACCGGCACCACGAACGTCACGGCCAGGGCGCGCGCCGGACCGGCCTGTTCGATCAGCCGGAAGTACAGCACGTAGGCGATGCCGGTGCACGCCACCCCCACCATCAGCAGCGACAGCCAGGCTTGCAGGCTGGGCATTCGCTGCGGCCAGAACCACAGCGTCGGCAATGCCAGCGCGATCGTCGCGCCGATCTGGCTGCCGGCGGCCGTCACCAATGCCGGCAGACCGCTCAGGTAGCGCCTGGTGGCGCTGGCGGCGATGGCATAACACATGGTGGCCAGCAAGCACGCCAGCACCGCCCAGCCGGGCGCGATGCCCGACGCGTCGGGCTTGAAAGTGGCCTGGTCCCAGGCCAGCAGCGCGACGCCCGCGAAGCCGATGACCAGGCCCAGCACGCGCGAACCGGTGGGCCTGTCCTTCAGCCACAACCACGCCACCACCGCGCCGAACAAGGGCACGGTGGCGTTGAGGATCGCCGACAGGCCCGTGGTGATCGCCAGCAGCGCGAACGCGAAACAGGCGAATGGAATCGCCGAGTTGAGCAGGCCGACCAGGCACGCCGGCTTCCAGTGCTGGCGCAACACCGGCGCCAAACCCCGCAGCCACAGCAGTGGCAACAGGCTGGTGGCGGCGATCGCGACGCGCAGTCCAGCCGTCGGCAGCGGTCCGAACTCGACGGTCGCCATCCGCATGAACAGAAAGGACGATCCCCAGATTGCCGCCAGCAACACGAAATCCGTGATCCAGCTGCCCACCGGAACACTTCTGCCCGCCGGGATAGCCGCGGGGATCGGCTCGGAGCTGCCGCTCACATCGCGCCCTCCAGCCGCAGCAACGCCGTTTTGCGTGCCAGGCCGCCGGCGTAGCCGGTGAGCGAGCCGTTGGCGCCCAGCACCCGGTGGCAGGGCACCACGATGCTCAGCGGATTGCGTCCCACCGCCGCGCCTACCGCGCGCGCCGCGCCGGCGAGGCCGATGCGATGGCCCAGCGCGCCGTAGCTGGTGGTGTCCCCGCGCGGGATCGCGAGCAGGGCGCGCCACACCGATTGCTGGAATGCCGTGCCGCCCTGCAGATCCAGTGGCAGATCGAACGCGGTGCGGGTCCCGCGGAAATACTCGGTGATTTGCGCAACCGCCGCGCGCAGCACGGGGTGATCGTCCTGCTGCGGCCAGGCGGAGCTGTCGGGCAGATGGCGCTGGTCGTCGAACCAGAGGCCCGCCAGTCCCCGGGTGGTGGCTGCGGCGATCATCGGCCCCAGCGGGCTGCCGCAGCGGGTGCACGCGATGGAAGAATCGAATTTCATGATGACTCCTGAAGGGGGGCCGCTGGTTGGCCCGCCGCGGGCGCGGGCAGCGCGTGCCAGGCCCGCACCACGGCGTAGCTGCGCCAGGGCTTCCAGGCCTGCGACGCCGCCAGCGCGGCGCGCGCGGGGCTGGGGCTGTCCTGGACGCCCAATGCTTTCTGCAACGCCACGTCGCCGGACGGAAATGCGTCGGGCCAGCGCAGGGCGCGCATGGCGATGTACTGCGCCGTCCAGTCGCCGATGCCCGGCAATTGCTGCAGCTGGTCGAGGGTGGCCTGCACATCGGCGCCCCCATGAAGCTGCAATCGCTTGTCGGCAACGGCTTGGGCGACGGCCACGATGGCGGCCTGGCGCTGCTTCACGATGCCGAGCTGGCCGAGCGCGTCGCCGCCGGCGCGCGCCAGCGCCGCCGGTTCGGGGAACAGCCGATCGAGTTCGGGGAAGGGCGTGACTATCGTTTCACCGAAGCGCTCGACCACGCGCTGCGCCAGTGTGCGCGCCGCCGCCACCGTGATCTGCTGGCCCAGCACGGCGCGCACGGCCAGTTCGAAGCCGCTCAGCGCGCCGGGCACGCGCACGCCGTCGCAACGCGGAAAGCGCGCGTGCAGCACCCTGTTGATGGCATGGGGGTCGGCATCCAGATCGAATGCGGCCCGCACCCGCCGGATCACCAACGGCAACACTTCGCCCAGCGAGTCGCCCACCCGCAGCACCAGCTGGTGCTGCGCCGCATCGAACTGCGCGACCAGCCAGCCGCGGTGCAGCCGGCCGCCCGACTCGATGGACAGGGTCCGGCCGATGGCGGCGCCGTCGCCGTGCACGAACTCGATGCCCGGCAGCACGCGCCTGTTGAAAAAACCAAGCATGGCCGCAACGTCGTACGGCGGCCGCCAGCCCAGGCGCACCGACAGGCCCGGACCGTTGCGCTGCGCCCCGGCCCGCCGCAACTGGGTCGGATTGAGCCCGTAATGCGCGAGGAACGCCGCGTTGAAGCGGCGCACGCTGGCAAAGCCGCTGGCCAGCGCGATCTGCGTCACCGGCAGCACGGTGTCGGCCAGCAGCTGCGTGGCCGTGAGCAGCCGGCGCGTCTGCAGGTACTGCACCGGCGAGACGCCGAACTGCGCCTCGAAGATGCGCCGCACATGGCGGTCGCTCACGCCCAGCCGCGCCGCCAGTTGCGCGACCGAAGCCGGCGTCTCGCCCCAGGCTTCGGGTTCGTCGAGCAGCCGTGCCGCCTGGTGCGCCAGGATCGCGCTCGCGTCCTGGATCGACCACGACAGCGAATGCGGGGCCAGCTCGGGCCGGCAGCGCAGGCACGGCCGAAAGCCCGCGCTTTCGGCTTGCGCCGCGTGGCCGAAGAAGCGGCAGTTCTCCCGCTTGGGCGTGCGCACCCGGCAGACCGGCCGGCAGTAGATTCCGGTCGAGGTGACACCGGTGAAGAACGAGCCGTCGAAGCGCGCATCGCGGGCCTTCAGGGCCAGGTAGCAGGCGTCGGGTTTCAGGTTCGAGACATACGGGCTCATGGACGGATCATACGCAGCGCCGATGCCTGGACCAGCCGTTTTCGGACATGCGGACAGGCACGCCTCTGCCGGTGTTCCCGGCAGCGAGATGTCAGCTAGGCGTCGACTCCCACGGCCTGCGCAATGTGCTGCACGCCGTCGGCTTCCAGCAGGCGCGCCAGAGCGCGATTGATGGTGGCCGCGATGCCCGGGCCTTCATAGACCAGGGCCGTCATCAGTTGCACCAGCGAAGCGCCGAGGCGGATCTTCCGGTACGCGTCCTCGCCGGTGAAGACGCCGCCTGACCCGATGAGGTGGTAGCGTGAGCGGTCCATGCGGCTGTAGAGCTCGCGCAATGTCCAGTCGGCCGCCGCGGCCGCGATCGGCCCCGACACTGCGCCGGGCATCGCGCTGAGTTGGGATGCCGGCGTGATGAGGCCGGCGGGCTTGCCGGGAGGCAGGTTGATCGAGAAACCGGTCACCGAACGCGCGGGTTCCACCGTGGCGAGAAACGCCTCCAGCTGCGCCAGCGATTGAAACGGCGCGACCTTCAGGAAGAGCGGCTTGACCACGCCCCGGCCATCGAGCGCATCGAGTTCCTTGAGCAATTGCGTGAGGCGCTCCGGCTCATGGAAAAAGCCGCGCCCTTCGCGCGTGTTGGGGCAACTCAGGTTCAGGCACAGGTAGTCGGCTACCGGTTGCAGGCGCCGCACCGACTGCAGGTAGTCGCCGATCACCGCCTCATCCGGCTCGGCAGCCGCGGAAGGACCGCGGTTGGTGCTGACGATGTTGACACCCACCGGCGCGCAGGCATGCGAGCGCGCCAGCCGCTGCGCCACCTTGTCGGCGCCGTCGTTGGGCAAGCCGTAGTTGACGACGATGCCACGGTCCAGCGGAATGCGGAACAGGCGCGGCTTGGGGTTGCCGGCTGACGGCTCGGCCGAGATCGACCCCACCTCGACGTGGCCGAAGCCCAGCGCCGCGAGGAACGGAACGGCCCGCGCGCTCTTGTCGAAGCCCGCGGCCAGACCCAGGGGGGTGCGAAAGCGCAGGCCGCCGATCTCCACGGCGAGGCGATCACTGTCAACTTCGTGCCGCCGCGCGACGCTGGAACACAGCCAACGCGACGAACTCGCCAGTTCGGCAGCCCGGATGGCCAGGCCGTGCACGGTTTCCGCGTCGACGCGAAACAGCAGCGGCCGCAGCAGCGGGCGATAGAGTTTCATGGCTCGATTGTCCCGCAGCCGCCGCGCGTTCCGGCAGCGCCTGCGCGCCTACAATTGCGCCTTTGCGTCCAGCCCCTCGCGAGACCCTCAACCATGCACTTCTCGCCCAGCATCTTCAAGGCCTACGACATCCGTGGTGTGGTCCCCGTCACCGTCAACGAAGCGATGGCGCGCTCGCTCGGGCTTGCGTTCGGAACCATTGCGCGGGCCGAGGGCGAAACCAGCGTGGCGGTCGGGCGCGATGGCCGGTTGAGCGGGCCGTCGCTCAGCGCGGCATTGGTGCGGGGCCTGGTCGCTGCCGGGGTCGACGTGATCGACATCGGAGCCGTCACCACGCCGATGCTCTACTTTGCCGCCAACACCCTGTGTTCGAGCGGCATCCAGGTGACGGGCAGCCACAACCCCAAGGACCACAACGGTTTCAAGATGGTGCTGGCCGGCCGGGCCATCTATGGCGAAGAAATCCAGGCCTTGCGCCGGCAGATGGAAGAGGGTGAGCGCGCCGGCACCGCCGTGCCGCCCGGCCGTATCCGCAATGTCAACCTGCTGGCGCCCTACCGCGACCGCATCCTGCAGGACGTGACGCTGGCGCGGCCCTTGAAGATCGTGGTGGATTCGGGCAACGGCATCGCCGGTGCGTCGGCGCCCGGCATCTTCCGCGCGCTCGGCTGCGAGGTGGTCGAGCTCTACAGCGATGTCGACGGCACCTTTCCCAACCACCACCCGGACCCGAGCAAGCCGGAAAACCTGAAGGACCTGATCGCGGCCATCGCGGCCCATGGCGCCGACCTCGGCCTGGCCTTCGACGGCGACGGCGACCGCCTGGGCATCATCACCCGCGGCGGCAACAACATCTACCCGGACCGGCAGATGATGCTGTTCGCCCGCGACGTGCTGACCCGCGTGCCCGGCGGGACCATCCTGTTCGACGTCAAATGCACGCAGCGGCTGGCGCCCGCCATTCGCGCGGCCGGCGGCGTGGCGCTGATGTACAAGACCGGGCACTCGCTGATCAAGGCGAAGATGAAGGAGATCGACTCGCCCCTGGGCGGCGAGATGAGCGGCCACATCTTCTTCAAGGAGCGCTGGTTCGGCTTCGACGACGGCACCTATGCCGGAGCGCGCATGCTCGAAATCCTCTCGCGCCATGAAGATCCCAGCGCTGTGCTGGACGGATTGCCCACCAGTTTCTCCACGCCCGAACTCAACGTGCAATGCGCCGAGGGCGAGCCGCACGAGCTGGTCAAGCGCCTGGTCGCGGCTGCCGGCTTCAAGGCGCCGGCGCAGGTTTCGACGATCGACGGGGTGCGCGTCGACTGGCCCGACGGCTTCGGCCTGATCCGCGCCTCCAACACCACGTCGGTGCTGGTGCTGCGGTTCGAAGGCCAGACGCAGGAGGCGCTGCACCGGATCGAGCAGGATATGTTCGCCCTGCTGCGTCGCATCAAGCCCGATGCGGCGGTTGAAACTGCGGCGCATTAAGCCAGGACATCGGCGCGCGAGGGGCGCAAAAGCGCGCCCTTCGCATCCGGCTGCCCGCTTTCCGGTTGCCGCGCCAATGCAGGCCACAATGGCGGGTTGTGAACATCCTGATCGTCAAGCTCTCCTCTCTCGGCGACGTGATCCATGCGATGCCGGCGGTGCAGGACATGCGCTCGGCGCTGCCGCAAGCGCGCATCGATTGGGTGGTCGATTCGGCTTTCGCGCCGCTGGTGCACCGCTGCGACGGGGTGGACACGGTGATCGGCTGCGCGCTGCGGCGCTGGCGCCAGTCGCCGTTGGGCGCACAGACCGGCCTGGAGTGGCGCGCGTTCCGCGCCGCCCTGCGGCACAGTTCCTATGACGCCGTCATCGACCTGCAGGGCCTGACCAAGTCCGCTCTGGTGTCGCGCGCCGCCTGGCTCACCGTGGGCGGCAAGCGCTATGCCATGGCCAACCAGACCGAGGGCTCGAGCTATGAAGCGCCGACCCGCTGGGTGGCGGACGTCGCGATCCGCATCGAGCCGCATGTGCATGCGGTCGCGCGCTCGCGCGAACTGTGCGCCCGCGCGCTCGGCTACGAGATTCCGCCGGCGCTGCGTTTCGGGTTGAGCGCAATCGCCGTCGCAGCCTCCCCCGAAGACGCCGACCCGGCATCCTGCGTGGTCCTGGTCCACGGCACGTCGCGCGCCGACAAATGCTGGCCCGAATCGCACTGGATCGAACTGGGCCGGGCCCTGGTCGCGCAGGGGTTTCATGTGGGCCTGCCGCACGGCGACGACAGCGAGCGCGAGCGCTGCGAGCGGCTGGCGCAAGCGCTCGGAAGCGGCGCCCAGGTCTGGCCGCGGCTGGACCTGGGCCGGCTCACGGACCGGCTCGCCGCCTGCGCCGGTGTCATCGGTGTGGACAGCGGTTTGAGCCACATCGCCGTGGCGCTGGATCTGCCGCATGTGCAGATCTACAACTTCGACACGGCCTGGCGCACCGGGCCCGTCAGCGCAGCGGCGGGCGCGCCGCGCCAGCTCGCGGTCTACGCGCAGCCCACTCCGGGCGTCGAAGCGGTGTGGCAGGCCTGGTGCCAGGTCAAGGCGCCGCGATGATCCGTCCGCTGTATTCGCTGATGGTGATGGGCGCGCAGCCGTTTCTGCGGCGCAAGCTCAGGCGCCGTGGCGCCGCCGAGCCGGGCTACCTGCACGCCATCGAAGAACGCTTCGGCCGCTACCGCAGCGCGGCCGAGCCGGGCGCGCTGTGGATCCATGCCGTCTCGATGGGCGAGACCCGGGCGGCGGCGATTCTGCTGGAGCGGCTGCGACAGCGCCGGCCCGGCCTGCGCGTCCTCCTCACCCACGGCACGGCCACCGGCTGGTCCGAAGGGGAGCGGCTCTTGCGCGAGGGCGACCAGCAGGCATGGCTGCCCTGGGACACGCCGCAGGCGGTGCGCCGGTTCCTGGCGCATTTCCAGCCCAGCGCGGGCGTGCTGATGGAAACCGAAGTGTGGCCCAACCTGATCGCGCAGTGCCGGGCCATCGGGCTGCCGCTGGTGCTGGCGAATGCCCGCCTGAGCGCGAAATCGCTGGCGCAGGCGCGACGCTTGTCCCGGCTGTCGCGCCCGGCCTATGCCTCGCTCACGGCGGTCTGGGCCCAGACCGAAGCCGATGCCCGGCGGCTGGCGCAGGCCGGCGCCACCGTCGAGGGCGTGTTCGGCAACCTGAAATTCGACGCCGCGCCCGACCCGGCGCAGCTCGCGCAAGGCCGCGCCTGGCGCGCCGCGTCCGACCGGCCGGTGGTGATGTTCGCCAGCTCGCGCGAAGGCGAGGAAGCGCAATTCTTCGCGCTGTTGCGCTCCCACAGTGCGCCGGCTTCGCCCGGCCCGGCGGCCCAGGCCGCGCGCTGGCTGGTGGTGCCGCGCCATCCGCAGCGCTTCGATGAAGTGGCGGCACTGGCGCTGTTCCATGGCTTCACGGTTTCGCGCCGCAGCGAATGGACGGACCGTCCGCTGCCGGCCGACGTCTGGATCGGTGACTCTCTGGGCGAGATGGCGCTGTATTACGCAATGGCGGATGTTGCCCTCCTCGGCGGCAGCTTCGAGCCGCTGGGCGGACAGAACCTGATCGAGGCGGCGGCCTGCGGCTGCCCGGTCGTGATGGGGCCGCACACGTTCAACTTCAGCGAAGCGGCGCAGTGGGCGCAGGACGCGGGTGCCGCCTTGCGCGTCGAGTCGATGGAAGAGGGAATGCGCACCGCGCTCGTCCTCGCCACCGACACGGAACGCCGCCAGGCCGCCGTTGCTGCGGCCGGCGCTTTCACAGGGGCCCACCGCGGCGCCGCGGACAAGACCGCCGAAGCGGTGCTGGCGCTGCTGGCCCCTTGAAGCGCTCACCGCAGCGCAGGCCGTGGCGCGGGGCGAGTGCGCTACTTCACCAGCAACGCATTCAAGCGCGTCAGGTCCTCCGGCGTCAGCGTGCCGTTGGCCTGCCGCAGTTTCAGTTGTCCGAGCAGGACGTTGTAGCGCGCTTGCGCCAGGTCGCGCTTGGTCTGGTACAGCTGGCTTTGCGAGTTCAGCACATCGATGTTGATGCGCACGCCCACCTGATAGCCCAGGCGGTTGGCGTCGAGCGCGCTCTGACTCGAGGCTTCTGCCGCTTCCAGTGCCTTGACCTGGCCCTGTCCCGACACCAGGCCGAAGAACGCCGTGCGCACGGCCTGAGCGACGGTGCGGCGCGTGGCCTCCAGGTCGGCCTGGGCCTTTTCCTCCAGCGACAGGGTTTCGCGGATCCGGTTCTGGATGGAGAAGCCCGCGAACAGGGGCATGTTGAAGGCGACGCCGATGGTGGCGCTGTTGACGCGGGTGGCCGAGCCGACCTGGAGGTTCCCGTTCGGGTTGCGCGTGACGTTGTAGCTCGCGATCAGGTCGAGCGTCGGCTTGTGGCCGGCCTTGGCCTTTTCGGTCTCGAGCTGGGCGATCTCGAGGGCGGTCCGGGCCTGCTGGATGGACGGGCTGGACGCCTCGTCCTGCTGCACCCAGGCGTTGACGTCGGCCGGCTGCGGGGGCGGCACGTTGAGCGGCATCGCCAGCGGGTTGGGTTTCACGTCGGTCTTGCCCACCAGTGAATCGAGCGCCAGCCGCTTGACCCGCAGGTCGTTCTCGGCCGCGATTTCCTGGGCGATCACCAGGTCGTAACGGGCCTGGGCTTCACGCGTGTCGGTGATGGTGGAGGTGCCGACCTCGAAGTTGCGCTTGGCCGAGGCCAGCTGCTCGGCCACGGCGGTCTTCTGCATCTGGACGAACGTCAGCGTATCCTGCGCCGCCAGCACGTCGAAATACGCCTGGCTCACCCGGATGATCAGGTCCTGGCTGGCGGCCGTGAGCTGGGCCTGCGCCAATTCGACCTGGCGCTTGCCCTGCTCCCAGGTGGCGAAATTGGCCGGCCGGTACAGCGGCTGCGATGCGCTCAAGGTGGCGGTCTGGGTGGTGAAGGTGCGGTCCACCGGCGGGACGGTGTTGTCGGCGCTCGTGCGATTGACACCGGCCCCCAGGTTGGCCGAAGGCAGGATGCCCGCCTTGGCCTGCTCGGCGCGGAACAGATTCGCGTCGTACTGGGCCTTGGCGGACTGCCAGGCGGCGTCATAACCGCGGGCCGAGTCGTACAGCTCGAGCAGACTTTGCGCGCGCGCGGGCGCGGCGAAGGCGGCGCCCAACGCCACCGACAGGGGGAGAAGCCGCAACAGTTTCATGATAGTCCTTGAGGAAAAACGAAGCGCACGGTCAATAGCGCGGCACGGTCGGGTCGAGTTCGCGTGACCATGCCTCGATCCCGCCGGCCACATTGGCCAGCCGCGTGAAACCCTGCTGCGCCAGGAACAGCGCGACGCGCTGGCTGCGCGCCCCGTGATGGCACAGGCACGCCACCGGCTGTGCCGGGTCCAGCTCCGCCAGCCGGGCCGGGATTTCGTTCATCGGGATCGCGACCCGGGAGAAGCCGTCGGCCTTGACGCTGGCGGTCTGGAGCTCCCAGGGTTCGCGTACGTCGAGCACGACCGCCGGCGCGCCGGCGCCGCTTTGCGCCTGCAGCCAGCAAACGAGGTCCGAGGGGCGGACTTGAGCGATCAAACCGGCCACGCTTTCAGAAGTGGAACCTGGACGGTTCCGGAAAATTGGCCAGCCGCGGCGCCAGCGTGTCCCAGGGCTGGGTCGTGCTGTAGGTGGTCTCGCCCGTGCGCGTGATGATGGTGGCGCGCATCACCGGGTCGAAGCCGACGATGGCCGCCAGCCGGCCGCCGACCTTGAGCTGCGACAGCAGCTGCGGCGGCACCTCGGCGACCGATCCGCTGAGGACGATCACATCGAACGGGCCTTCGGCGGCGAGGCCCTTGGAACCGTCGGCTTCGCGCACCTCGACGTTGCTGAGGCCCGCGTGCTGCAGGTTGGCGCGCGCCATCTTCACCAGCTCGGGCTCGATCTCCAGCGTGATCACGCGCTGGGCCCGGTGCGCGAGCAGCGCAGCCATGTAGCCGGAACCGGCCCCGACTTCGAGCACCTTGTCGGTCGGCAGCACATGCAGGTTCTGCAGGAAGCGCGCTTCCTGCTTGGGCTCCAGCATGCACTGCCCCTTCTGCATCGCCGCCTCGGTGGGATGCAGCAGCGGAATGCACAGGTCGGCGAAGGCCAGCGCCTTGTGCGCCAGCGGAACGAAATCTTCGCGTCGCACCACCGAGAGCATGTCCAGCACATCGTGGTCGAGCACGACCCAAGGTCGGATCTGTTGCTCGATCATGTTGAAGCGGGCGCGTTCGAAGTCGGCGAGGTCGGTCATGGAGTTCTCCGTTATCAAAGTCAATGCAGAGGATCAGGGCAAATCGTCAATTTTAGAGGCCGGCGCGGCCTGGGCGCCGCCGCAGCCAGTGGGCCAGGTCGTCCAGGTAGCAGTAGACCACCGGCACCACCACCAGCGTCAGCAGCGAAGAGGTGATGACGCCGCCGATCACGGCCTGGCCCATGGGAGAGCGTTGCTCGGAGCCCTCGCTGATGGCGAATGCCAGCGGCACCATGCCGAAGATCATGGCCAGCGTCGTCATCAGGATCGGGCGCAGCCGGACCCGGGCCGCCTGCAGCAGCGCCTCGGTCCGATTCATGCCCTGGGCGCGCATGCGGATCGCGAAATCCACCAGCAGGATGGCGTTCTTGGTCACCAGGCCCATCAGCATGACGATGCCGATGATCGAGAAGATCGACAGCGTCGAGCCGAACATCAGCAGCGCCAGCACCACGCCGATCAGCGTCAGCGGCAGCGAGGTCATCAGCGCCAGCGGCTGCAGGAAGCTCTTGAACTGGCTGGCCAGGATCATGTAGATGAAGATCACCGCCATCGCCAGGGCCGAGACCGCGTAGTCGAACGACTCGGCCATGTTCTTGGTCGAGCCGCTGAACTGGTAGCTGTAGCCCGGAGGCAGGGCGATGGTGTCGAGCCGCGCGCGGATGTCATCGGACACCTCGCCGGCCGACCGGTTGAAGATATTCGCGCTGATCGCCACTTCGCGTGTCAGGTCGCGCCGGTTGATCTGGTCCGGGCCGGTCGATTCGCTGACCTTTGCCACCTGATTCAGCCGCGCGATGCGCGTTGTTCCATCCGGGTTGGTGCCCAAAGCGAACGGCAGGCGCTCGAGGTCCTGCGGCGTGGTACGCGCCTCGGGCGACAGGCGCACATTCACGTCGTAGGTCTGGTCGTCGGGCGCCCGCCAATTGCCCACCGTCTGCCCGGCAACCAGGGTGCGCAGCGCGCCGGCGATCTGCGCAACCGACAGGCCCAGGTCGGAAGCGGCGTCGCGCTTGACCTCCACGGCGATGACCGGCTTGTCGGGCTTGGCGCTGGAGTCCAGGTCCACCAGGCCCGGCACGGTGCGGACCCGATCGGTCGCCAGCTGCGCCAGCCGCTCCAGCTCCTTCAGGTCGGGGCCGATGAGCGAGAACTCCACCTGCTTGTTGCCGCCCACGGCATCGAGCAGGCCGACATGGGTCACCGTGATCCCGGGCACCTGCCTGAGGCGGTCGCGCAGCACCTCGCCCATTTCATCGACACTGCGCGAGCGCTGCGCCCGGTTCACCAGCCGGACATAGAGCGAGGCGTAGATCTTGCCCTGCGCGCTGCCGGTATTGAGCGTCGCGAGCGTGTACTGCACCTCGGGGAACTCGCGGATGATGGCCTCGACCTGCCTGGCCTTGGCTTCGGTCGCTTCGAGCGACGAGCCCACCGGCGTGTAGAAGTTGACGGTGGTCTCCGAAAAGTCGGCCTTGGGGACGAACTCGGTGCCCAGCAGCGGGACCATCACGACGCTGGTGGCGAACACGGCGACCGCCAGCGCCACGGTCGCGAGGCGGTGGCCCAGGGCCCAGCGCAGGATGCCCTGGTAGGCGGACGAGAGCGCGTCGGTGGCGTGGTCGAACCAGCCGGTCACGCGGCCGATGGTCCGGTCGTAGAAGCCGGGATTGGCCTTGTCCTTGCCGTGCGCCTCGATCGCCGGGTCGTGCCACACCGACGACAACATCGGATCGAGCGTGAAGCTCACGAACATCGAGATCAGCACCGCCGCGACGATGGTCACGCCGAATTCGTGGAAGAACTTGCCGATGATGCCGCCCATGAAGCCGATCGGCAGGAACACCGCGACGATGGACAGCGAGGTGGCCAGCACCGCCAGGCCGATTTCCTGGGTGCCGTCCAGCGCGGCCTGGTACGGCGTCTTTCCCATCTGGACGTGGCGCACGATGTTCTCGCGCACCACGATCGCATCGTCGATCAGCAGGCCCACGCACAGCGACAGCGCCATCAGCGTGACCATGTTGATCGTGAAACCGAACAGGTTCATGAACAGGAAGGTGCCGATCAGCGCGATCGGCAGCGTGAGGCCGGTGATGACGGTGGAGCGCCAGGAGTTCAGGAACAGGAAGACGATCAGCACCGTGAGCAGCGCGCCCTCGATCAGCGTCTCGCGCACGTTCGTGACCGCGATGCGGATCGGGCGCGAGGCGTCCATGATCGGTTCCAGGCGCAGGCCCGGCGGCAACTGGGGACGCATTTCGTCGAGTGTCTTCTGCAGCCCGTCGACGACCTGGATGGTGTTCTCGTCCTGTGACTTCTGCACCGTCAGCAACAGCGTGCGCTCGCCGTTGTAGAGCGCCAGGCTGTCCAGCTCCTGGGCCCCGTCGGCCACTCGCGCGACCTGGTCCACCCGCACCGGCGAACCCGCGGCGGCCTGGCCGGCGGCGCCTGCTCCCTTGCGCGCCACGATGATCCTGCCGAAGTCCTCGGGCCGCTCCATCCGCGCCGAAAGCTGCACCACGCGGTCCTGCGACAGCGAACGGATCGCGCCGACCGGCAGGTCCTGGTTCTCGTTGCGCACGGCGGCCACCACCTGGTCGGCCGTGATGCCGAGCGCCTCCATCGCGACCGGATTGAGGTAGACGTTGATTTCGCGCTTGGTGCCGCCCACCAGCGTGATGGAGCCGACACCGCGGACGTTCTCCAGCCGCTTGGCCAGCACCTGGTCGGCCCAGTTGGTGAGCTCGATGGCGGACATCGGCTTGCCCTTCGAAGCGTCCGGCAGCACCGCAACCGACCAGACCGGGCGGCTCGACGGGTCGAACCGCATCACCCGCGGCTCCTTCACCTCCGTGCGCAGCAGGGGCCGGATCGCGGCGACCTGCTCGCGCACGTCCTCGGCCGCCTTGCGCCCGTCGATCTCCAGCTGGAATTCGATGATGACGACGGCATAGCCCTCATAGCTGCGCGAGTGCAGGGCGCTGATGCCGGCGATCGAGTTGACGCCTTCCTCGATCTTCTTGGTGACCTCGCTCTCGACGATTTCCGGCGAGGCGCCGGGATACTCGGCCGTGATCACCACCACCGGGAAGTCGATGTTGGGAAACTGGTCGACCTTCAGCCGCTGGTAGGAAAACACGCCCAGCACGACCAGCGCCAGCATCACCATGGTGGCGAAGACCGGGTTCTTCAGGCTGACGCGGGTGAACCACATGAACGTTGCGCCCGTTTACGGCGCGGTCCGGGCCGAAGCCGGGGCCCGCGCCGCGCCGGCGATTGCCGGCTGGGTGAAGCGAACGGCCGTGCCCTCACGCAGTGCGCCGACGTTGCCCTTGAGCACCAGGGCGCCGGGCGACAGGCCGGTGACCGCGACCATCGCCTCGTTGTCCGCTACGCCGCGCGGGCCGGTCTGCACCGCCTTGTGCGCAACCTGGTTGTTTTCCACCACCTGCACATACGGTGCGGGCTTGTCGGTGCGCACCGCCGACAGCGGAACGGCCAGCGCCGCGGTGCTCCCGGTGCCCAGCGTGCCCTGCGCGAACAGGCCCTGGCGCAGTCCCGTGGGGTCTTCGATGCTGAGGTAGGCCAGCACCGTGCGGCTGCCGGCCTGCGCGCTGGGATTGATACGGACCACGCGCGCCGTGATCGGACGATCGCTGCCTTCGACCCGCAGCACCGCCTGCTGGCCCACCCGCACCGCCACCGAGTCGCCCGCGCTGAGCGTGGCCTCCAGTTCCAGCCGGCTCAGGTCCACGATCTCCACGATCCGGGCGTCCACGGCCACCCGCTCGCCGGGCTGGGCCAGACGCTGCGCCACCACGCCGGAAATCGGCGCACGCAGCACCGTGTCGTCCAGGGACTTGCGCGCCACCTCCACCGCCGCCAGCGCGGCCTTGTGGTTCGCCTGCGCGGCGTTGAGGTTGTTCAGCGAAGTGTCCAGTGCGGTCCTGGAGATGAAGCCCTGGTCGACCAGGGCCTTGTTGTTGTCATATTGGCGCCGGGCGATGTCGATCTGCGAGCGGGCGGCATCGGCCTGTTCCTGGGCCTGCCGCAACCGCGCACCGTATTCGGTCACGTCGACACGGGCGATGACCTGGCCCGCCGTGACGGAATCCCCCTCGCGCACGCGGAGCTCCTGCAATTCGCCGAAGACCCGTGCCTTGACGACCGCCGAATTCACCGCCTTGAGCGATCCCGAAATCGGCAGGCCCTGGGCCAGCTCGCGATTTGCGGCCCTGACCACGTCGGTGGCCGCCAGCTCCACCACCGAGATGGCCTTCTGGACGCTGGCTCGCTCCACCGCCTCCTGTTGTGCCCTGCGGGCCGACAGCGCCCGCAGCACGCCGCCGCCGATCAGCAGCAGCGCCAGCGCCAGCACCAGCCATTTCCAGTAGCGTCTGCTCATTTCGGGTCCCGGCTTCGCGTCTTGTTGTCTTCGGGCCGCACGCACAAGCCGTGCAGCAGCGTGTCCATCTGCGAGGCGATGTAGCGCTCGGGGTCGATGGGGTAGCCCTGCGGCACGCAGGCGCCCAGAGAATGCTTCATCATGATCAGGAAGATCATCGGCGCCATCACGCTGAACATGGCGTAGTCCAGGTCGACGATGTGGAACTCGCCGCGGTCCACGCCGCGCTGCAGGATCAGCCGGATCAGGGCCTGCACCGGTTTGATGACTTCATCCTGGTAGAACGCGGCGATGTCGGGGAAATTGCGCGCTTCGCTGATGATGAGTTTGTTGATGCCCGAAGCCTTGGTCGCGCCCACCCGGTCCCACCACACCTTCAGGCAATAGCGCAGCATGTCGGCCGAGCCGCCCTCGAAGTCCTCGAGTTCCTGCCGCCATTCCTGGAAGCGGCCGGAAATGTTCTCGCGCACCACCGCCTTGAACAGCTCTTCCTTGCTGGGAAAGTAAAGGAACAGCGTGCCCTTGGACACGCCGGCCCGCGCTGCGACCTCCTCGGACCGGGTCGCGGCAAAGCCTTTCTCGACGAACAGGTCGAGCGCGGCGTCTAGCAGTTCGCCCGGCCGGGCTTCCTTGCGCCGTTCCCGCTTTGCGAGCGGCACGCCGCCGCGGGGGGCGATCAACCTGGAAATGGGCATGGAAATTAATGACTGACTGGTTAGTAATGTAACTTTTCAGGTTTGGCGCGTCAAGCCGGCAAGCAAGGCCTTTTTGTTCCACGTCATCGTTTCGAGCGGCCAATGCGACGTCCGCGTCGGGGAAGGGCAGCCTCTACGCGTGGTCGTGCGCAGGCCCGGATTGCCACCTTGGAAGAGGCGCAGCGTGAATGAGTCTTGGATTGGCCGTGCAATTCGCCCTGTCGCGTTGGCCATCCCCCCGTGCCGTACCCAAGAGAAAAAAAGGGGCGCTGATGCGCCCCTTTTTTTTCCGTCAGATCAAAGCAGCCGCGTCGACTGCCTTTGCCTGCGCCGCATCGCCACAAAGCCCCCGATGGCCAGAAGCCCGGTCAGCATGATCATCGCCCATTGCGAAAGCGTGGGAACGTCGGCAACGCCGCCACCACCGGCGGCAGTGACCGCGACACTCTCGTTTGCATCATTGCAAGCGCCTGTGGAAGCAGCATTGGTGCTATCACCACCGTAACTAGCGATCCATCGATAGGTGCCCGCCGATGAAGGTGTAAAGCTGGGAGAAGGGTAGCTGCCGGTACCGTCCACGGATGCTGTCGTTGTGAAGACGGCCGCCCCCGAACATGTGGCGTCATTGGGTCCATACAAGCGATAGGTGATTGTTCCCTGTGGAACTCCTGTGCCACCACCCAGAACAGCAGTATCGCTGACAGCGCCGCCGACCGGCACGGAGGCCGACGCCTGAGTACTGATGGTTGTCGCCGCTGCAGCAGCGCAAGCCGTGGGCAGGGTAATGGTGTCGTCTGCGGCGGTCGTGACGGTTCCGCCAGTAGAAACTGCCAGGGCTCTTCCTGTCACGGTTGTATTGAGGCCGATCGTGATACCGGCATTGTCGAGGATATTGCCCACGAACGTGCTGTTTGCGCCAAGTGTCGTGGCGCCGGACCCAGTCCAGAATACGTTGTCGGCGCATGCGCCGGGGCCCAGGACAACGTGGGAATTGTCAAACGTATTAATCGCCCCGCCGGTAGACTTGAAGATGTAAACTCCATTTCCGGTGAGGGTCACGGTCGTGTTGGCGGCTATGTTGATCGCGCCCGCGGTCTCGTAACAACCAGGAGGCAGGGTTCCAGCGAGAGGGTTCACGGGGAGCGGTACACAGCCCTGGCCAACACCATTCAGAATCGCCAAGGCAGCGGCTTGAGCCGAATAGACCGAAGGGGCACAAGGCACGGCGATTACGCCGCCGCTACTCACTGCAGTTGCGGGGGCGGTCGTATAACAGATAAGTCCATTGGTACTGGTCCCCGCCGCAGTGTTGGTGAGGGTTTCGGAACCGATACCGTAGGGGGCGGCGGTTCCAAGGGATGGCGCCGTCGCCGCCATTGCGACATTGCTTTGCGCCAAGAAGAGAAACGCAGCGAGTCCCAAGCTTGCCAGCAGATCGGGAATGTTTCCGGCGAACCTGGAGCCTCGTTTGATCCGCGGTGAAACCCTGTTGGACGGTGTGGGTTCGGGGGTCTTCAGATTCATGATCGATTCCGTATGGGGTGCCAAACAGGCACAGGTTGAAACGAAGCCACTTACACCTAACAGCGTACACACAATAGCAGCTGAGCGGTTAGGTTGGGTGATCTTGATCATCATTTTGGCCACAGTCTTCTGCGTGCGGGCCAGCCGCGGCTCCGTCCTCGCGCGCTGCCAACTCATCCTTAGCCTGCCGTGAGGCGGTTGCAGCGTCGCCGACCCGACCGCCGTGGACATCAAGGCCGCGCACCGACGCGCATCACTTCCGTGGCCGCCGGCGATCTGAATCGCGGTCCGGCCCAGGCGCTTGAAATGTCCTATTGACAGGACATTCGCGGCGACACTAGGATCGCCCGATGCCTGCCGCCCTGCCGCTGCCCAAGTACCACCGCATCTACCTGGTGCTGCGCGAACAGCTCGAGGACGGGCGGTTCGCGGCCGGCCTGCCCGGTGAACTGGCGCTGATGCGGCAATTCGGCGTGGCCCGGGTCACGGTGCGGCGGGCGCTGGAGCAACTGGCGCAGGAAGGCCTGATTTCGCGCGAGCCGGGCCGCGGCACCCGTGCCATCGGCTGGCCCGTGCAGCCAGGCGCCAGTGCCGCCAACGACCCCATGCGCACCCAGCTCACCGGCCTGCTGGAGAACCTGGTCAGCATGGGCTTGCGCACCTCCGTCAAGGTGCTGGACGTGGACCTGGTGGCGGCCTCGGAAGCCGTGGCGACCGCGCTGGCCCTGGCGCCGGGCGCGATGGTGCAGAAGGCGGTGCGCGTGCGCAGCACGCGCGAAGGGCCGCTGTCCCACATCACGACTTACGTGCCCGCCGACGTGGCACGGCGGTTCGGCCGGCGCGAGCTGTCGCGCAAGCCCATCCTGCTGCTGCTCGAGGAAGCCGGCGTGAAGGTCGGGCGGGCCGTGCAGACCGTCTCCGCGCGGCTGGCCGACGCCGAGGTGGCGGGGCATCTCGACCTGGCAGTCGGCTCGGCCCTGCTGGCGGTGCGCCGGCTGATCTACGACGAGCAGGAGCGGCCGGTGCAATGGCTGCACGGCTTGTACCGCCCGGACCGCTACGAATACCAGATGCAGTTGTCGCGCGTTGGCAGCATCGATGCCAAGGTGTGGGTCAGCAAGGATGTGTCCGCCCAGTTCCATTGAGGAGAAACCCCATGAGCACCCGTCGTCATTTCATGTCGCAATCGGCCGCCGCCGCCTCGGCGCTGGCTTTCCCGCTGGTCGCCGGCGCGCAGCCCAAGACCGTGAAGATCGGGGTGCTGCATCCCGTCACCGGGGCGCTGGCCTATTCCGGCGCGCAATGCCGCGAGGGCGCGCTGATGGCGATAGCGGACATCAACAAGGCCGGCGGCATCAAGTCGCTGGGCGGCGCGAAGATCGAGGCGCTGCTGGGCGACGCGCAGTCGACGCCGCAGGCCGGCACGGCCGAAGTGGAGAAGATGAACGAAGCCGGCGTTTCGGCGATCGTGGGCGCGTATGCATCGGCGATCTGTCTGGCCACCACGCAGGCCGCAGCCAAGTACAACCTGCCGCACGTGGTCGACGTCGGCGTGGCCGACCAGATCGTCGAGCGCGGCCTGAAGAACACCTTCCGCTTCGGACCGGGCTACAAGAAGTGCGCCGAGATCGCCATGACCAACCTGCACGTGCTCAACACGGCGGCGGGCAAGCCGGCCAGGACCGTGATGATCATCCACGAGGAATCGCTGTTCGGCACCGGCACCGCGCAATTGCTGGCGCGCGAGCTGCCCGGCTACGGCTACGAAGTCAAGGAAGTGATCAAGCACGCCAACCCGACGCGCGACTTCAGCAACATCGTGCTGCGGATGAAGGCGATCAATCCCGACATCGTGATCCCGGCCAATTACTACAACGAGTACGCGCTGCTGGTGCGCACCATGCAGCAGCAGAAGGTGGTCCCCAAGGCGATCTACTCGGTGCTGGGCGGCGCCGCGTCGAGCTACAAGTTCGTCAAGGAATTTCCCGAAGCGGCCAACGGCATCATCGACTGCAATCACTGGTTCAATCCGAAGGACAAGCGCTCGCACGAACTGCGCAGGCGGGTCGAGGCGAAGAACCTTTTCTACACCTACGAGATCTTCAACACCTACACGGCGATGATGCTGCTGGCCGACGCCATCAACCGCGCCAAGAGCGTGGACCGCGCCGCCATCACCGACGCGCTGGCAAAGAGCACCTTCTCCGATCACTTCTTGCCCTATGGCCCGACCCAGTTCGTCAACGGCCAGAACACCGGAGCCCAGCCGCTGATGACGCAGGTGGCCAAGAACGACATCAAGGTGATCATTCCGCGCGAATACCGCGAGATGGAACCGATCTTCCCGATGCACGCATAGAAATGTCTGCCCCCACGCTCCTCACTGCGTGTAGGTCGCCGCCCCCCGGGGGGGCCCAGGCCCGCCTTGGGGCGGCCCGGCGGCGGGCCTGATCGCGTCAGGCATGCTCGAATTCGGAATCCTGTTTCCGGCGGTCCTGAACGGCCTGACCACCGGCGCCGTGTACGCCCTGGTCGCGCTGGGCCTGACGCTGATCTACGGCGTGCTGCACATCATCAACTTCGCCCACGGGGCGGCGCTGATGCTGGCGCTGTATGCGGTGTACCTGCTGAAGGAAAAGTTCGGCATCGATCCCTACCTGGCCCTGGTGGCGGTGGTGCCGGGCATGTTCGCACTGGGCTACCTGTTGCAGCGGGCCATCATCAACCGGGCCAGCCACGGCAAGGACGAGAACATCCTGCTGGTCACGCTGGGCCTGGCCATCATCATGGAAAACGCCGCGCTGCTGGCGTTCAAGAGCGACACCCGCACCATCGAGACCGCCTACACGCTGACCACGGTGGCGATCGGGCCGGCCATGATCGCCTTGCCCAAGCTGATCGCTTTCGCGGGCGCGCTGGTCGTCTATGCCTTGTTGCTGCTGCTGATGGCCCGCACCGATCTGGGCCGCGCCATCCGCGCCGTGGCCAAGGAAAAGCAGGGGGCGCGGCTGATGGGCATCGACGTGGACCATGTCTACGCTATGAGCTTCGGCATCGGCCTGGCCTGCCTGGGGGCAGCCGCCTGCTTCCTGCTGCCGGCCTATTACGTGAACCCGCAGGTCGGCAGCGGCTTCGTGCTGGTGGCCTTCACCATCGTCGTGCTCGGCGGCATGGGCAGCTTCGCCGGCGCGCTGCTGGGTGGGCTGCTGGTCGGCGTGGTCGAGTCGGTGGGGGGCCTGTACTTCGGCGAATCGCTGGGCCAGATCGGCATCTTCGCGATCTTCATCGCGGTGCTGCTGCTGCGGCCGCAAGGCCTGTTCGGGGCCCGCGCATGAAAGACCTGGCCACTATCGTGCTGTTCGCCGCGCTGGTGGCGTGCGCGCCGCTCGTGACGTCTTCCGGCGTGGCGCTCAACTTCATCATGATGGCGCTGTACGCCTGCCTGCTGGCCCAGGCCTGGAACATCCTGGGCGGCTTCGGCGGCCAGTTCTCCTTCGGCCACGCCCTGTTCTTCGGCACCGGCGCCTATGCGCAGGCGATCGCGCAGTTGCACGGCATCAATCCCTGGCTGGCCCTGCCGCTGGCGCTGACGGCCAGCGCGGGGGTGGGCCTCTTCGTCGGCGCACTGAGCTTTCGCTACGGCCTGAAAGGATCGTATTTCGCACTGGTCACCCTGGCTTTCGCGGAAGTGTTCCGCGTGGTCGCGGTGTCGGTGCCGTTCACCGGGGCCGGCGTCGGCCTGATGGTGCCGCTGCGCGAATCGGCGGCGAACATGCAGTTCGCGTCTCGCGCCGGCTACCTGTGGCTGGTGCTGGCGCTCGTCACGATCGCGCTGTTGCTGAGCGCCTGGCTGCGCCATTCGCGCTTCGGCGCCTACCTGCAGGCGGTGCGCGACAACGAAGACGCGGCGCGTGCCGTGGGCGTGAACCCGTTTCGCATCAAGCTCGCGGCGATCGGCCTCTCGGGCGCGCTGATGGGCGCGGGCGGCGCCTTCTATGTGCAGGTGTTCCAGTACATCGATCCCGGCATCGCCTACGGGCCGGGCACGTCGGTGGAGGCACTGGTCGCGGCCATCGTCGGCGGCATGGGCACGCTGTGGGGACCGGTGCTCGGCGCCCTGGCGCTGCACCTGCTGGCCGATGTCACGCGAAACATGTTCGGCCAGCTGCCCGGCATCAACATGGTGATCTACGGCGTCGTGCTGGTGGCGATCGTGATGTTCCTGCCGCGCGGCATCGCCGGCATCGGCGTGCCGCTGCGCTGGCGCCGGGGAGCGGCGCGCAAGGACCGCGATGGCTGAGCCGCTATTGGTGCTGGATGCGGTCTCGCGTTCGTTCGGCGGCCTGCAAGCCGTGCGCCAGGTGAGCCTGCAGGTCGCGCCGGGCAGCCTGAGCGCGCTGATCGGACCCAATGGCGCCGGCAAGACCACGCTGTTCGCGCTGATGTCGGGGTTTCTCAAGCCCGATAGCGGCCGCGTGCAGTTCCTGGGCGAAGACATCACCGGGCGCGAACCGCATCGCAACGCCAGGCTCGGCCTGACGCGCACCTTCCAGATCGTCCAGCCCTTCGCGCAGCAGACGGTGCGCCAGAACATCGCCGTGGGCGCGCATCTTCGTGTCGCCAGCCGGCGCCTGGCGCTGGAGCAGGCCGAAGAGGTGGCGCAGCGGGTGGGCCTTGCACCGCAACTGGACAAGCCCGCGGCCGACCTGACGGTGGGCGGGCGCAAGCGCCTGGAACTGGCCCGCGCCCTGGCCACGCGGCCGCGCCTGCTGTTGCTGGACGAGGTTCTGGCCGGGCTGAACCCGACCGAGATCGCCGAGATGATTCCGGTGGTGCGCGACATCGCCGCCGGCGGCATCACGGTGCTGATGATCGAGCATGTGATGCAGGCGGTGATGAACCTGGCGCAGCAGGTCTGGGTGCTGGCCCAGGGCCAGCTCATCGCCCAGGGCACGCCGGGACAGGTGACGCGCGACGAGCGGGTGATCGAGGCCTACCTCGGCCACGGCACCGCGGCGCGGCTGCGTGCGGCGGAGGTGGGCTCGTGAGCGCCGCGTCGCCCCTGCTCGAAGTGCGCGGACTGCACGCCGGCTATGGCGCGGTGGAGGTGCTGCGCGGCATCGACCTGCAGGTGGGCGAGGGTGAGGCCGTGGCCTTGCTCGGCAGCAATGGCGCCGGCAAGAGCACGCTCAACAACGTGATGTGCGGCCTGGTTCCGGCCTGGTCGGGACGGGTGCTGTTCGACGGCGCCGACCTGACCGGTGCGCACTACCGCGACGTGGTCAAGGCCGGCCTGATCCAGGTGCCCGAGGGGCGGCGGATCTTCCCCAACCTCACCGCGCGGGAGAACCTGGAGCTGGGCGCCTTCACGCGGGCCCGCGAACATCGCGCTGTCAACCTGGAGAAGTCGTTTGCGCTGTTCCCCCGGCTGCGCGAGCGCGCTGGCCAGATCGCGGGCACCTTGAGCGGCGGCGAGCAGCAGATGCTGGCCATAGCCCGCGGCCTGATGGCCCAGCCGCGCCTCCTGATCCTGGACGAGCCCTCGCTGGGCCTGTCGCCGCTGCTGGTGGAAGAACTGTTCGCGCTGATCCGGCGCCTGCGCGACGGCGGCCTGGCGGTGCTGCTGGTGGAGCAGAACGTCGGGCAATCGCTGGAGGTGGTGGACCGCGCCTACGTGATGGAGAACGGCACGATCCGTTTTTCCGGGCTGCCGTCCCAGCTGCTGGGCAGCGACGAATTGCGCCGGGCTTACCTCGGCCTTTAGTGAAGTGCACCGCGAATGAACGGACCACAGACCCTGGCGCAGAAGCTGGTCGCCCGCGCGGCCGGCAAGAGCCAGGTCACGCCCGGCGAGATCGTCAACTGCCGGGTCGATCTGGCGATGTTCCACGACTCGTCCGGGCCGCGCCGCCTGAAACCCATGCTGGAAGCGCTGGGCGCGAAGATCTGGGACCCATCGCGGGTGGTGCTGGTGATGGACCATTACGTGCCCGAGCGCGATGACGACTCGCGCCGCATCGTGCGCATCGCCCGGGAGTGGGCGCGCGAGCAAGCCCTGCCGCATGTGTATGACAGCCAGGGCATCTGCCATGTGGTGGTGCCCCAGCACGGCCACATCCGTCCCGGCATGTTCTGCGTCGGCGGCGACTCGCACTCACCGACCGGCGGCGCCTTCGGTGCCTACATGTTCGGCATCGGCGCCACCGAAATGCTGGGTGTGGTGGTCACCGGCGAGATCTGGCTGCGCGTGCCGGGCACCATCCGCATGCAATGGGACGGCCGGCTGGGGCCCGGGGTGGTGGCCAAGGACATGATGCTGCACATGACCGGCCGCTTCGGCATGAACGGCGGGCAGTACCAGGCGGTGGAGTTCTGCGGCAGCGCGGTGCAGGCGCTGGGCATGGCCGAGCGCATGACGCTGTCCAACATGAGCGCCGAACTCGGCGCGCAGGCCGGGCTGATCGCGCCCGATGCCACTACGATGGAATGGCTGGCGGCACACGGGGCGCCGCCTGTCGATATTGCCGGCCTGGCCACCGACGACGGCGCGATCGCGTCGCCGGATTGCGAGACGCACCGCTTCGACGCCGTCGCGCTCGAGCCTTATGTGGCCGCGCCGCACAGCCCGGCCAACGCGCGGGGTGTCACCCATTACGCCGGCACGCCGGTGGATGTCGCCTACATCGGCGCCTGCACCGGCGCCAAGCTGGAAGACCTGCGTGCAGCCGCCCAGGTGCTGCGCGGCCAGCGCGTGGCGGCGGGCGTGCGCCTGATGGTGGCGCCGGCGAGCCTGAAGGACCAGGAAGCCGCGCGCGTCGAGGGCGTGCTGCAGGCGCTGCTGGACGCGGGCGCGGAACTGTTTCCCACCGCCTGCGGTGCCTGCGCCGGCTACGGCGAAACAATGGCCGACAACACCACGGTGATCTCGAGCACGGCGCGCAACTTCAAGGGCCGCATGGGGTCTCCGACCGCGCAGGTGTATCTGGCTTCGCCGTATACGGTGGCGGCTTCCGCGTTGCGCGGCGTGATCAGCGACCCGCGCGAGGTGCTGCCATGAGCGTCACCTCGACCGGGTTGCAGCCAGGCCAGCGCTGGGCCGCGCACACCGCAGCGCTGCGCGCCGCCATAGCGCACCGCGAGCGCAGGCCCGCATCGGAGAGAGTTTCGGCGCATGCACGGCTGGTCTTTCTGGACACGCTGGGTTGCGCGCTGGCCGGGCGGCTCGCGCCCGAAGTCGCCGCGCTCGAACAGCAATCGGCGGCGCTGGCGCCGGGTGACTTTCGCTTCCCCGGGGGGCCCGGGATGAGCATTCACGCGGCCTGCAAGATCATGGCGGTCGCGCCGACCTGGCACGAGGCCTGCGAAGGCCACGCCTTTGCGCACGGACGTCCGGGCGTTCCGGCCATTGCCGCGCTGCTGCCGCTCGCCCTGCAGCGCGATGCCACCATCGGCGAATTGATCGATGCGCTGGCTGTCGGCTACGAGGTCGGCGCGCGCGCCGGCGGCTGGCTGCGCGTTGCGCCCGGGCTCCACGTGGACGGCAACTGGCCGTCGCTGGGGGTCGCGGCCGGTGTCGCGCGGCTGCTCGGCCTTTCGACAGCCGCGAGCATGAATGCGGTCGCGATCGCCGCCTGCCAGCTGCCGTCCAGCCTCTACCTGCCGATCCGCACCGGGCGCAACGTGCGCAATGTGTACCTGGCGCACAGCGCGGCGCTGGGACTGGACTCGGCGCTGGCCGCGCAAGCCGGAATCGACGCGCCCCCCGATGCGCTGGCCTGGTACGCCGAGCATTGCTGCCCGGCCGCCCACTATGCGTTGCCGCAGGCGTCGGCCGATCTCATCCTCGATGCCTATCTCAAGCCGTTTGCCGCCGTGCGGCATGTGCACTACGGCGCGGTAGCCGCGCGCCGCATCCGCGCGCGCCTGAACGCCGGCACCGCGGACATCCAGCGGATCGTGCTCACGATCTACGAGGAAGCCACCGTGTACTGCGGCAATCCGCGGCCCGCGACAGCGCTGGCCGCGCAATTCAGCCTGACCTTCGGCGTCGCGGCCATGCTGCGCTTCGGCGAGCTCGACGCTGCCAGCTACGCGGCGCCGCGCTTCGAGGATGCCGAACTGCGGCGGCTGGAAGCCCTGGTCGAGGTCCGTATCGACACCGGGCTGACGACCACACGCCAGCGCGGAGCGTCGCTGCAGGTCATCGTGGCCGGGCAGTCCTATGAGGAAAAGGTCGGCCCCGGGTCCGATCCGGACCTGCTCGTCGATGCCGAGGGCGCCGTTGCCAAGTTCGTCCATAACGCCGCGCCCGGCGTGAGCGGCGAAACCAGCCGGGCTTTCTGCTCGGCCTTTCTGGACGCCCCTGCGGCGACCCGCCTGCGCGAGCTCTGGCGCCTTCTGCCCGTCGCATCCGTGAATCCGTCATTCCCCCTGTTCAGCCGCCAAGGAGTTTCAAATGCCTGATGCCTATCGAATCGAACCGGCCGGCGCCGTGACCCGGCGCGAGGTGCTGCGCTGGACGCCCGCACTGTCGCTGGCCGCCATGACCACGACGGCCTGGGCGCAGGACAACGCGTCGCGTCCGGTGCGCCTGGTCGTGCCGTTTCCCGCCGGCGGTCCCACCGACGCGCTGGCACGCCTTGCCGCCGACGGCATGGCGGCCCAGCTGGGCCAACCCGTGCTGGTGGAAAACAAGGCCGGCGCCGCGGGCGGGATCGCGGCCGAATACGTGGCGCGTTCCAATCCCGACGGCCTCACGCTGCTGGTCGCCGGCCAGGGCCTGATGTTCATCAACAAGGCGCTGTACAAGAACAAGAAGCTCGGCTATGACCCCGACACCGACTACACCTACGTGGGCATGCTGGGCAGTTTTCCCAACGTGGTGGTCTCGAACCCGCAAGCGGTTCCCGCGAAAACGATAGGCGAGCTGATCGCCCTGGCGCGCGCCAATCCCGGGACGATTTCGTATGGCTCCAACGGCATCGGATCGCTGACCCATCTGACGACCGAAATGCTCGCTACCGCCGCGAAGGTGAAATTCCTGCATATTCCCTACCAGGGCGCGGCGCCGCAGATGGCGGACCTGCTGTCGGGCCGCATCGGCTTCACCGTGAACGGCGTGCAGTCGGTGCTGCCGCACATCCGGCAGAACAAGCTGCGTGCCCTGGCCGTGACCACCACCGCCCGTTACCCGGATTTGCCCGACGTGCCGACGCTGGTCGAATCCGGATTTCCGTCGCTCGATCTTCCGGTGTGGTTCGCGGTCTATGCACCGGCGGCCACCCCCGCCCCCGTCCTCGGGCGTCTGCGTGCCGCGCTGGCCGCCGTCACCGCCGCGCCGGGCTACGGCGGCGAACTGGCCAAACGCGGCGCCCTGGTCATGCGCGTGCCGGTGGAAGCCAGCGAGGCCCTGTTCACCCGGGAGCGCGCGCTCTGGGTGGATGCGGTGCGCACGACCGGCGCCACGGCCGACTGAGGCCGCAGGTGACGCTGAGCGCGACTTCTTCCGTCGGCGCCCGCGTCTGGCGCGTGGGCGCCGACATCGACACCGATCAGCTCGCGCCGGGCCATGCCATGAAGAGCGGCATCGAGGTCATCGCGACCCATTGCCTGGAGGCGGTGCGGCCCGATTTCGCGGCCGGCGTTCAGCGCGGCGACGTGCTCGTGGCCGGCCCCAATTTCGGCATCGGGTCGTCGCGCGAACAGGCGGCGTCGGCGCTGGTGCAACTGGGCGTCGCCGCGGTGATCGCGCCCTCGTTCAGCGGCCTGTATTTCCGCAATGCCTTCAACGTCGGCTTGTTGCTGTTGAGGTGCGAGCGCGCCCAGGAGATCCAGGAAGGCGAGCGCATCGCCTTCGACGCCCGCGCCGGCGGCATCGCGCGCGCCGACGGCCAGATCCTGGCGACCGAACCGATACCCGGCTTCCTGCTCGACATGGTCGAAGCCGGCGGCCTGCTGGCCCAGCTTCAGAATCGTTATCAACCGAGGACTCCATCATGAGCGCTAAACCCTATGACCTGTTGATCAAGAACGTGCGCGTGGTCAGGCCCCACGGCAACACCGTGCACGAGGCCGACATCGCGATCACCGGCGGCAAGTTCGCGAAAGTCGCACCGGGCATCGACGTGACGCTGGCCAGGACCGTGCACGACGGCAAGGGCCGGCTGGCTTTCCCCGGGGTGGTGGACGCCCACATGCACAGCGGTATCTATGCACCGCTGGAAGAGGATGCGGTCAGCGAAAGCAAGGCGGCGGCGATGGGCGGCGTCACGTCGAGCCTGAACTATTTCCGCACCGGGCAGTACTACCTGAACAAGGGCGGGCCCTACAAGAAGTTCTATCCCGAAGTGCTCAAGACGGCCAAGGGGCGCTTTCACGTCGACTACGGCTTCCACCTGGCGCCGATGGACAGCGTCCACAACGGCGAGGTCGAGATGCTGATCGAGAAGTTCGGCGTGCCCAGCTTCAAGATCTTCATGTTCTACGGCTCGCACGGCCTGCACGGCGCCAGCGACAGCCAGCGCGAATTCCTGATGATCGGCGAGAACGAGCGCTACGATTACGCGCATTTCGAATTCGTGATGCGAGCGATCCAGGCGGCGCGCGAGAAGATGCCCGAGCGGGCCAAGCAGATTTCGCTGTCGCTGCACTGCGAGACCGCCGAGATCATGACGGCCTACACCAAGATCGTCGAGAAGGACAAGTCGCTCAAGGGCCTGGCCGCCTACAGCGCCTCGCGGCCCCAGCATTCCGAAGGGCTGGCGGTGTTCATCGCCAGCTACCTGGCCCACGAGACCGCGCTGCCCAACATCAACCTGCTTCATCTGAGTTCGCGCAAGGCGGTGCAGGCGGCGCTGATGATGGCCGACGTGTTCCCGCACATCGACTTCCGGCGCGAGGTGACGATAGGCCACCTGATGCTCGACATCAACAGCCCCGCCGCTGAACTGGCCAAGGTGAATCCACCGATCCGGCCGCGCGATGATGTGGAGTTCATCTGGGAGGCCCTGCTGGCCGGCGAGATGCACTGGGTGGTGAGCGATCACGCCTGCTGCCGCCATGAGCTGAAGATCCCCAAGCGCTACTTCGGCAACATCTGGATGGCCAAGAGCGGTTTCGGCGGCACCGAATACCTGTTGCCTTCGCTGGTGAGCGAAGGCACGCGTCGCGGCATGAGCTACAACCACATGGCGCAGGTGACCAGCTGGAACGCGGCGCAGCGCTACGGCCTGAACCGCAAGGGCGACATCGTGGAAGGTTTCGACGCCGACATCGCGCTGGTCGACCCGGCGCGCACCTGGACCATCTCGGCCAAGGGCTCGCCTTCGACCCAGGGCTACACGCCGTTCGAGGGGTTGGAGCTTTCGGCGCGGGTGGAGGAGACCTTCCTGCGCGGCCATCTGATCTACCAGGATGGCAACGTGATCGGCAAGCCGATGGGCGAATACCTGTTCCGCCCGACGGCTTGAACCCGCGATGAACGGGGACACGCCGCAAGTCGTGCGTTCGGCGCAATTGCCGGCCGACGCGCCGCAGGTCGCGGTGGCGATCGTCGGCGGCGGTGCCTGCGGACTCACGGCTGCGCTGATGCTGGCCGATGCGGGAGTTGAGTGCGTGGTGCTTGAGCGCGATGCGGCGCCTTCGGGGTCCACGGCGCTGTCCTCGGGCTTCATTCCGGCAGCCGGCACGCGGGCGCAGCAGGCGGCGGGCATCGCCGACAGCCCCGGGCGGTTCGCGCGCGACATCCAGGCCAAGGCGCACGGCAACGCGGCGCCGCACCTGGTGCAGGCCTACGCCAACGCGATCGGCCCCGCGCTGGATGCGCTGGACGCGCGACACGGCCTGCAGTTCGAAGTGCTCAAGGGGTTCCTCTATCCCGGCCACAGCGCCCTGCGCATGCACGCGGTGCCGGAGCGAACCGGCGCGGCGCTGATGACTCGGTTGCAGCGCGCGGCCGACGCCGCCAGCGTCACCGTGATGACCGACGCCCTGGTGCGCGAACTGTGGGTGGGTGATGACGGAAGGATCCTGGGCCTGGGCTACCGGCGCCCGGATGGCCTGATGGAACGGCTGCGTTGCCGCGCGGTGCTGCTGGCCTGCAATGGCTTCGGCGGCAATCCGCAGCTGGTGCGCGAGCTGTTGCCCGAGATGGCCGCCGCCACTTTCGCCGGTCACGTCGGCAACGACGGCAGCGCCATCGCCTGGGGCCGCGCACTAGGGGCGCAACTGGCCGACCTGGGCGGCTATCAGGGTCACGGCTCCTGGGCCATGCCGCAGGGCGTGCTGATTTCGTGGGCGCTCATGACCGAAGGCGGCATCCAGGTCAACCGGGAAGGGCGGCGTTTCCACGACGAGACCCAGGGCTATTCGGAAGCGGCGGTGCAGGTGCTGGCGCAGCCCGGCGGCATCGCCTGGGACGTGTTCGACGACGCGCTGCTGGCCTTCGCGCAGCAGTTCCCGGATTTCCGCGAGGCGCAAGCCGTCGGCGCGGTGCGCACCGCGAACGACATGGCCGCACTGGCGAGCCTGATCGACTGCGATGGTGCCGCGCTGTGCGCCACGCTGGATGGCGTGCGTGAGGGCGCAGTCACGCCCGATGGCCGCCGTTTCAAGCGCGCGCTGGTGCCGCCGTATCACGCGGCGAAAGTCACCGGCGCGCTGTTCCACACCCAGGGCGGGCTGGCCATCGACGCGCAATGCCGTGTCCTGCGCCAGGACGGCACGCCCTGGCCCAACCTGCTGGCCGCCGGCGGCGCCGCGCGCGGGGTTTCCGGCAATGCCGTGTGGGGCTACCTGTCGGGCAACGGACTTCTCAGCGCCGTCGCGGGCGGCGCCATCGCCGCGCGCACGCTGGCGCACTATCTGGCATCCACGGAGGTTGCATGAATTTGAAACAACGTCTCCAGGCCGGCCAGCCGCTGCTGGCCCCGGGCATCTACGATGCGCTGAGCGCGCTGGTGGCCGAGCAGGCCGGCTTCGAGGCGCTGTACCTTTCGGGTGCATCGATCGCCTACACGCGGCTGGGCCGGTCCGACATCGGCCTCACGACGGCGAGCGAAGTGGCGCAGACGCTGTCGCTGATCACGGAACGGGTCGCGCTTCCGGTGATCGTCGATGCCGACACCGGTTTCGGGAACGCGCTGAACACCCAGCGCACGGTGCGCGAGTTCGAGCGCGCCGGCGCCGCGATGATCCAGCTGGAAGACCAGACCTTTCCCAAGCGCTGCGGCCATCTGGAGGGCAAGACGGTGGTGCCGGTTGCGCAGATGCAGGGCAAATTGCGCGCCGCGCTCGATGCGCGCCGGTCGGACGCCACGCTGATCCTGGCGCGCACCGATGCGCTGGCCGTCGAGGGCCTGGACGCGGCGCTGGAGCGCGCCGAGCGCTACCTGGAGTGCGGAGTCGACGCGCTTTTCATCGAGGCCCTGCGCTCTCCCGCACACATGGATGCGGCCTGCGGGCGTTTCGCGCAGCGGGTGCCGCTGCTGGCCAACATGGTCGAAGGCGGCAAGACCCCGGTACAAAGCGCCGCCGAGCTGGGCCAACGCGGTTTCCGGATCGTGATCTTTCCGGGCGGGACGGCGCGCGCCGTGGCCCACACGCTGCAGGGTTATTACGCCAGCCTGCGGCAGCACGGCACCACGGCGCCCTGGCAGCAACGCATGCTGGACTTCGACGGACTCAACAGTCTGATCGGCACGCCGCAGCTGCTGGAAGCGGGCAAGCGCTACGAGGGGTGATGGGTCCGCCGGCGGCACAGAAAGGGGCGCGCCGCTAAGATCGGCCGTCCGCAACCGCGAACTTCTTTACTGGAGCCACCACCATGTCCACTGCGCTTGAAACCATCGTGCTCGGCGGCGGCTGCTTCTGGTGCACCGAGGCGGTCTACGTGAAGGTCAAGGGCATCACCGACGTTGAGTCGGGCTACAGCAACGGCCATGTCGAGCGGCCCAGCTACGAGCAGGTGTGCACCGGCACCACCGGCCACAACGAAGTGGTCAAGCTCACCTACGATCCGGCGCAGATCAACTTGCGCCAGATCCTGGAAATCTTCTTCGTCGTCCACGACCCCACCACCTTGAACCGGCAGGGCGCCGACAGCGGCACCCAGTACCGCAGCGGCATCTACTACACGACGCCCGAGCAGAAGCAGGTGGCCGACGACATGATCCGCGAGATGAGCCAGGACAAGCTGTTCGGCAAGCCGGTCGTCACCGAGGTGCTGCCGCTTTCCAGCTACTGGCCGGCCGAGGAATACCACCAGGACTTCTTCGAGAAGAACCCCTACCAGGGCTATTGCATGGCGGTGGCCGCGCCCAAGGTCGCCAAGTTCCGCAAGACCTTTGCGCAGCTGGTGAAAGCCTAGCCGCCCCACGCCTGTGGCGCCGGTCGAAGTGACCCTTCAATCCTGTTTCGCGAACTCCAGCGCCAGGTCCAGCGCCTCCATGAACTCGTTGATCTTGATCGGCTTGGTGAGATAGCGGAAGAATCCCGCCGCCAGGCCTTTCTGGATGTCGCGCGGCATGGCATTGGCGCTGAGGGCAAGCACCGGGATGTGCTTCGTTGCCGGATCCCCACGCAGGATTTTCAGCGCCTGGAGCCCGCTGATGCCAGGCAGATTGATGTCCATCAGGATCACCTCCGGCTGCCGGGCGCGCGCCAGCGCGATGCCGCCCATGCCATCCACCGCGCTCAACAAGCGCATGTCGGGACGCCGCGCGATGAGTTGCTCGACCAACTGCAGGTTGGCCCGGTTGTCTTCCACATACAGCAGGGTGCGCAGCGCTGCACCCTGCTCGACAGGTGCATGGGTCGGCACAGGCGCGTCGTCTGCATCCAAAGCAAGTTGTGGCGCGGCCGCCAGATCCAGCTCGAACCAGAACACACTGCCCACCCCGACGGTGCTTTCCACGCCGATTTCGCCCCCCATCAATGCGACCAGCCGCTTGCTGACCACCAGGCCGATGCCGGTGCCTTCCTCGCTGCTGGCCTCCTGGCCGAGACGATTGAACGGCTGGAACAGCTGCGCGCGTTTTTCCGCGGGCAATCCCTTGCCGGTATCCCGCACGCTGATACGCAGACGGTCCGCGGACGGCGCGCGGCACGTTACTTCCACGGTGCCTCCGGCACGGTTGTATTTGATCCCGTTGGACAGCAAGTTGATCAGCACCTGCTTCAAGCGGGTCCGGTCGGCACTGACGAAGCAAGAGCTTTCGAACCGGGGAAAGCCGACGCGGATACCGGTCTTTTGCGCCTGCGGTTCGATCATCGCCTGGCAATCGAGCAGCACGTCGGGCAGGGAAATGGGTTCCACCGACAGCGACAGCTTGCCGGACTCGATCAATGCGAGATCGAGGATTTCGTTGATCAACTCCAGCAGGTACCAACCCGCCTGGAGAATCTGCTCGATGCTGGACTTCTGGGCGGGCAGCGGCGGGGGTGAGCCCGACTCCATCAATTGGGCGAATCCGAGGATCGCATTGAGCGGCGAGCGCAGCTCGTGGCTCATGCTGGACAGGAAATCCGATTTGGCGAGGTTAGCCTTGTCCGCCACTTCCATGGCGCTCTCGAGCTCGACGTTCTTTTCCTGCAGCACCTGATCCAGGCGTTTGCGCTCCGTGACGTCGCGAGCAGCGGCGAACACGCCCTGGAGCTTTCGGTCCCGGTCGTAGAAGGTGGTCGCGTTGTAGGACACCACGGTCTCCTTCCCGTCCCTGCTGCGCGCGGTGAGCTCATAGTCGGTGACCTTGCCCTGGGTCAGGGCCTGCTTGATGCTCGTCTCGGCCCGTTCCGGATCGGTGAAGTAGCTCTTGAACGGCGCGCCGATCAGCTCGTCGCGGGTACAGCCGGTGAGCGCCTCCATCTGCTTGTTGACGTCGGTGATGATGCCTCGCGGATCGGTGGTCATGATCGCGTCGATGTTGGATTCGATGAGCGAGCGCGTATAGAACTGCTGGTCGCGCAGGCGCTGATCGAGCTTGATGCGCTCATCTTCGATCTGCTTGCGTGCGGTGTTGTCG
>DIZF01000062.1:215816-239119 GCA_002427815.1 Ramlibacter tataouinensis | reverse complement strand
TGGAGGCGGACCTCCTCGGGAGCGGCTCCCTCGTTCGCGGCAGGGACGTTGATCAGGTGGGGCGGAACGGCGTTCACACCGGCAGCGCCAACGTCCTGTTGCATGGAGATTTCATTGGGCGCGGGGCCCAGGTAAGCGCCGGCCTGTACCGGGACGCGGGAAGAATTCGAGTTCGTCATGTTTTCCTTTGATGACGCCGCACCCTTGAAGTGGGTGCGGCTTGTGAGTGATGTCTACGCGCGTTTTAGGCGAATCGCGGTGACCTATGCCTTGGACGGTTCTCCGGTGTCCACCTCCCTTTCTGCAGGGTTGCCAGTGGTGGAAATCGGCCCGGCGACGGGTCCGGCTGCAAGTGCCGCCAACAAGGTATCGAGGTCGTCAGCGCCACATTGCTCGTCGTCCCCGTCTCCGCCTTCCTCGGCACAGACTACGCCCCAGCGGTAAGGTCGCTCGGAAGTACGCATCAGGACTTCACCCTCGTATTCGATGCCCTTGTACAACTCGAACCAGTTGTCGAGGAACTCTGCGTCGACCGGTTTGCCGCGCAGCACTGCTACCTCCTCGAAGCAGCCGAACAGGTCGTGTTCGAACTTTCTCTCTTGGTAGAGGCGGAAGACTTCATCCGCGGTAAACCAGCGGCGCCCCAATTCACTGCTAAAGCCGCCGGTCAGCAGCACGAGGGCGTCGTGCGGCCAACGCTCCGGCGCTTCCATGTTCATGCGGAGCTGGCGCAAGAGCAAAGCGACATCGTCGCGGTACGTCCACAAGTAGGGTTCGCCTGGGAGGCGTTCGATCGCATTGGTCATGAATTGCTCCTTGAAAAGTTCATTGATTGGCGTGGCGCGCAGCACGGTCTGCAGCACCTTCTCCGAGCAGGCGCTTGACGCGCTTCTCGAGCGGAGGCATGTTCGGCACCCAGCACAGCAGAGGCGCCAAGTCAGTTTCATCGGGGCAGTACCAGGTCTTGCGCGCAGGATCCCATCGCGCACCCAGGCGGGCGGCCGCGTCCTTCTGGTCGAACGGCACGTTGAGATTGGTTCTCATGGGGTGCCCTGGATTAGGAGTTCAGACTCGGTCGCCATAACCTCGAGGCCTGCCACTATCGATTCGCGGTCCGCCTCGGAGACTTCAATCAGGACGTCAGGGTCGGTTACGAAGACTCCCCAATGGGTTGGCTCTTCCCGTGAGCCGGCCAGCTCCATCCCGCGGTATTCGTCTCCCCTGAAGGTTTCGAGCAACCAATCCAAGAACTGAGCACCAGCGGGTTCCGTGTACTTGGTCAACATGACGTCAAACAGCAGCCACATTTCTTCGTTGCGACCCGGGCGGCGCCTCCAGGAATCAATCAAGTCCCGCGCGGTGAACCACACTTGGCACACTTCCTCTTCGATCCACACGCCAGTGGTCAAGATGCGGCGCATGTGGTCGGCGACGGTCTCCCCTTCAAGCACCATCGGTACTTCGGGTGCGCGTGGAACCTTGCCCTCCTCGGGAACGGGGTGAGGGGATGGTGAGTTCTTGTACATAGAGGCTCCTTGGTAGTGAATTGACAAAGCTGCGCCAGACCCGGTAGCGTCGGGTTTGAAAATCCTTCGGCGTCGGCCTCAGGTCGGGGATTTCTCTCAGGCTCTCAGCCAGAGAGGAGATTCAAGGAACCAAGCGAAAGTGCTTGCTTCCAGGTCGATACGTGTCCCCCAGCTGCTTTGCTTGTGGCTACGCAGGTCAATTGCCTGGAGGAAATGACGACTTGCTGGTCGCCTATGCAATGCCTTCTACTAGTAAGTCATACGAGACTTACTTGGCAGAACGCTAAGTTCGCGTGCGGATTGGAGTTTTTGCCCGCAAGAGCGACTGCATGGGACGGAAAACACACGGAATCTGGTGCGGCATAGGCGGATTCGAGACGGGTGAGCGCCTGCCCGATCCGGTCGTTCATCTTGGTGTCCCGCAGCAGACGAACCCGCGTGCCATCACCCAAGCCGCCTTCGAGGAAGGCGCCAACGCCGGCCTGCTTCCACAACTCGCCGTCGTGCCGCTCCTGCCATGCCCGGATTGCCTCGAGCCATTTGCCCTGCAACTTTCCACGGCAATTGGTCATTCGCGTCGTGCCGCGCATGTGGGTGAGGAACGGCATCAGCCGCTTGCGATAGCCAAACCCGAGCAGGTCAGAAAGCGTTGTCAGGTCCCGTTCCGCGAGGCTTTGGCCGGCGAGCCGGGCCTCCACGCGCGCCGTCCAATCCTCTTTAGGCAACGGCTTGCGCATGTCCTGCCCTTTCAGGTAGGCCTTGACTTGGCTGTCCTCCAAGCGAAGTCCATGCAATTGCTGCGATGTGGCAGCAGGGAGGCGACGGTTGTAGGGCACGACGGCCCCCAGGGGGCCGAACTGGTGGTAGGCGCCCCTGAAGTTCTTGGCTACGCCAGACCTTTCGAGCGGATTGAGGCCCATCGCATAAAGCTGGACCATGACGGCTCTGAGCAGTTCCTCATGCTCGTCTTCCGACAGTCTCAGCGCCGGCCTGGGCCGCAAGTCAATCGCAACTTCCAGTTCCAGAATCGTTGCCTCGCCGAGCACAGCCCCAAGGGCTGCGATGTCACAGCGGGCGAGATCGTGAATGGTCAGAGACTTGTAGTGCTCCTTGCGGGACCACCTGGGCGTGCCTATCAGCACTGGGAGCTCAACCTTCCCTTCGGTCCGAATCTTCACGTAGTCGATCTTGGCGCTGAAGAGCAGCTTCGCCAGGTCGATGGGGGCGGTGTTGAGCTCTAAGCCGTTCGTCTGGCCCTCTGGTCGATTCATTGCGTTCTCCTTCGTGGTGGAGTCCGCACTGTGCCTGCGTGTCGGAGATAGATATACAAGTTTTTAAGACTTTTTAATCCCCGGTTTTCGACCTTTCTTCAAGGGAGTCCTGGAGCCGGCCTTGTTCAGCCGTGACTTCAACATTTCGACCTGCTGTTCGTACATCGTCTTGACCCGCCCGTCGGGCCAGAACTCTTTGGAAGCGGTTCCAGTAGCATCCTCGAACGAGGATGCCCGGTCGCCCCCATACCCGATGAACCAGGTGTCCCAGGCTTCACGCAGCGCTTCGTCGTCCGTACTGCCTTGACGAATCTCCCACTCAAAGACTTCGCGCGTCATCCACAAACGCACCTCTTCGTCCTTCGCCGGAGCACCCCTCCTTACCAGGTCGCTGCGGCCAAGAACCCGGAGCTGCATGTTGTAGTCGTCCTTGCCCACAAGATCAGCCAGGAAAAGCCCCAAGATGTCCACATGCTTGCTCGATAGATCCCGGCTCAAGATTCGGGATGTCAACATCTGCATCAGCTTCTTGACCAGTCGCCTCTCAGCAAGACCCAGCGCGCTGGCTGAGCCAATTTGCGTCAGGAATAGGTCAATAAACGCATCACTGCAAAGTGCGGGGGGGACGGGCCACGTATCCTTCTTTATCCACTCCAGCATTTCTTCGGGAGTGGTCCCGAGCCAAGTCACGTCGGGAATTTCTTCGTCGCCAGTCACTTCCATCAAGGCTCCTGAAAAGGAATTCAGTGTAGGGCGCATCTGCGAAGCCACGCGCTACAAAGTCGTGATACAAATGGGCTGTTCATCAACTCGTGCTGCGAGTGGGAACAGACATGGAGCGGGTTCTCATCGCCCGCTCCAATGACAAAGGCCCCGCCGGGGCCTTTTTGTTTGCGCGGCTCGAGCGGCTGCGACTGGCAAGAGGCGGGCCTGATCTGCGCGTCTGCGCAGCGCCCGAGCTACGGCACCAGCTTCGCCTGGTGCACCCAGCCGTCGGGCTGCAGGCGCAGCGGCCGGTAGCGCACGGCCGCCCAGGTGTCGCTCATGTCGCGGTAGCGCGGGCTGTAGGCGAGGCCGCTTTGCCCGGTCTGGTAGATGAACTGGGACTTCTCCAGGTCGGCCAGGTCGTAGATGGCGCGCAGGCTGGCGGCATGGCGGTTGGCGAACGGCATGTTGGGGTCGTTGCTCCAGTACTGGCCCACGTTGACGGTCCAGTTGTCGCCGCCGGTGGGCACGCGCACGTCGAAGAAGCGCGCCAGCGCCGCCACATTGCCGAAGGGCTTATGGGTGGACTGGGCCGGATGCGCGGTGCCCCAGCGCCAGGCGCCCGGGTCGTTGCCTTGCTGCGCGGCGATACGGTCCAGGGCGCGGCCGAGCGCACGCCCGGACTGCTCGGCGCAACTGAGCGGCGCGCACCAGTAGGCACCGGCCTGAGGATCATCCAGGATGGTCTCCACCCCTTGGCGGAAATGCCGCTTGCCGTACAAGCTGTCGAACTTTTCCTGGCCCAGCCGGGGCACGATCAGCCCGCGCGTCAGCTCGTCGGCCCAGACCGCGACGATCAGCGGCGCCGCGCGGTCGGCCCTCATGGACCCGTCGAAGCCGCTCAGCTGCGCTAGCGCGGCCTGCGCCAGCGCATGGTCGCTTTTGGTCGCCTGCAGCAGCGGCAGCAGCTTGAGCGCGGCCGTCGAGACGATGTCGGATTGCACCGTGCGAAGGCTTTGTGCCGTGTGCCTGGGCTTGGCCCCGAGCAACGACTCGATGCGGTTGAACCGCTCGGGCGTGTTCCAGTCGCTGCCCAGGAAGTACGGGTAGTCGGCGGGAACGACGCGCTGGTTGGCCGTGGCCAGCCAGCCCTTGCGCTCGATGGCCTCCTGGTCCACGCGGGGGTTGTCGGCTGGCGGCAGCTCGCCGACCCAGTCGTATTTCGCTTCCCAGCCGGGCGCCGGCGCGACGCCGCGCAGGTCGTTTTCGGGGCGGCGCACCACCGCTCGCCCGATGGCACGGTACTGGGTGTGACCCTGGGTATCGGCCGCCACGACGTTCTGCATCGGCGAGTGATAGCTGTCGAAGGCGGTCATCAGCTCGTCCACGGTCTGTGCCTGGTTGGACAGCATGCCCGACACCACGGTCCGGTTGCTTGGGTCCAGAGCGGACCAGCGCAGTGCCAGCACGAACTTGCGCAGATCCAGCACCCGGGCGTGGCTCGCCTGCGCGTCGCTGATCACCGGCCCATGGCGTGTGCTGCGCACGACGATCTTCTCGTCGGGCTTGCCCTTGACCTTGATCACCTCTTCGCGCCTGCCGAAGTCGGCCCAACCTTCAGGGGTGCGGTACTGGAGCGCGTTGGCCGGGTTGATCTGCTCCAGGTAGAGGTCCTGCACGTCCGGGCCCACGTTGGTGAAGCCCCAGGCGACGCCGGCCGTACGCCCCAGCACCACCGTCGGCATTCCGGGCAGCGTGGCGCCGATCACGTCGGTCGGCTTGCCGCCCGGGGCAGCGGGGGCCTTGATGCGGGCAAAATACCAGATCGCCGGAGCGCTCAGCCCCAGGTGCGGGTCGTTGGCCACCAGCGGTTTCCCGCTCTCGGTGTGACTGCCCGCCACCACCCAGTCGTTCGAGCCCTTGCCGCCCGCGTCGCCCAGATTCCGGGCCCAGTCGTTGATCTGCCCGGTGTCGCGCAAGGCGAACCGGCGGCCCAGGAAGTCGGCGTCGCGCAGGGCGCCGGTCCTGGGACCAGTGAGCGGCTCGTCGCGGTACACGCCCAGGCCCCGGTACAGCGCGGCCAGGTCCACTGCGGTGGCGGGCGCCTCGCCCGGATAGGGCGGCATCAGCTGCCACAGCGCCCGGGTGTCGATGCGCTGCAGCGCCGACAGCCGGGCGAACTCGTTGCCCCAGTTGCCGCCCAGGTCCAGCGCCATCATCAGGGTCCAGGCCACGCTGTCCTGCGGCTGCCACAGGCCCGGCTTGGTGCCCAGGATGTGGAATTCCGGGGGCAGGGCCTGCCCCGCGTCGGCATGAAAGCTGTTGATCCCGTTTGCGTAGGCCTGCAGCAAGGTCTTGGCCTGCGCCGGCAGTTGCTCCCATTGCCCCTGGGCGGCCTGCATGATGCCCAGGGTGCGCATCAGCTTGTCGGTTTCCAGGGTCGCGCCGCCCAGCAACTCGCTCAAGTCGCCGTGCATCACGCGGCGGTTGAATTCCAGCTGCCAGCCGCGCTCCTGTGCATGGACCCAGCCCAGCGCGAAGTAGGCGTCGGCCAGGCTTTGCGCCTCGATGTGGGTCACGTCGCTGGCGTCGCGCCGCAGCTGCACCGGCGCCGACAGCCCCGGCGCGCGGATTTCACCGTCCAGCTGGGGAAAGCTGCGCCAGACGTACACGGCAGCGGCGACCAGCAACAGCGCGATCAGCGCCGCGAAGGCCTTCAAGGTCCTGCGAATCATTGCTTTTTTCCCCTCATGACCGAAGGCCCGCGCGCCCGGCGGCGCGCGAAGGCGGCTCCAGCCGCTCAAATGTAAGCGCCGCCCACCGCCCCGTCCATCAACCCGGCGTCACGCGAGGCTGCCGGTCTGGCGGGCCACCGCGAGCAGGAACAGCCGACGGAACGGAAACAGAGTGTTCCCGTCGGGCAGCGCGGGATACGCATGGCGCAGGCGGGCCGCGTAATCGTTCTCGAATTCGCTGCGCTGCGGTTCATCGAGCGCGTCGAGGAACTGCTTGAGCCAGGTGCCCTTGGTCCATTCCTTCACCGGATCGGCGCCCGAGAGAACCTGCAGGTACTCGGTCTCCCAGATGTCCAGCCGCGCCACCCGCGTGCTCAGCACGCCGTAGTAGAACGCCGGCTCGGCCACCGGGCTCGGCGCCAGCAGCGGCTCGAGACGCGCCCGCCACGGCCCGCTGCGAACGGTCTCAGCGATCAGCGTGTGCGACGGCGCATTGAAGTTGCGCGGCATCTGCACGGCCAGCACGCCACCGGGGGCGAGCTGCTCGACCAGCGCGGGGAACAGCCGTTGGTGGTCGGGCAGCCAGTGCAGCGCCGCGTTCGAGTAGATCAGGTCGGCCGGGGCCCCAGCGCGCCACGACGCGAGGCTCTGCTGCACCCAGGTGACACCCGGCGTGGCGGCCCTCGCCTTGGCGAGCATGGCGGCCGAATCGTCGACACCGGTGATCGAGGCCTGCGGCCAACGAGCCGCCAGCAGCTGCGTCACGTTGCCGGCGCCGCAGCCGAGGTCGTAGACGATATGGGGATGCGCCGACGGCACCCGCGCCAGCAGGTCGATCGCCGGCTGCAGGCGCGGCGCGGCGAACTTGAGGTATTGGTCGGGATTCCAGCTCATGGTGCTTCACATGCCGAGCAGTCGCGGCAGGAACAGGGAAATCGATGGCACGTAGGTGATCAGGACCAGGAAGACGAGCATCGTCACCAGCCACGGCCACACCGCGATCGTCAGTTCCGTGATGCCCATCTTGGCGATGCCCGAGGCCACGTACAGGTTCAGCCCGACCGGCGGATGGCACATGCCGACCTCCATGTTCACCGTGATCAGGATGCCGAAGTGGATCGGGTCGATGCCCAGTTTCATTGCCACCGGGAACAGGATCGGCGCCATGATCAGGATGATCGACGAAGGCTCCATCACGTTGCCCGCCAGCAGCAGCATGATATTGACCAGCAGCAGGAACCCGATCGGGCCGAAGCCCTGGTCCACCATCCAGGCCGCCGTCGCCTGCGGGATCTGCTCGCTCGTCATCAGGAAGGAGAACAGCACGGCGTTGGTGATGATGTACAGCAGCATCGCGCTCATGTTGGCCGACGACAGCAGCACCCGCGGCACGTCCTTGAGTCCCAGGTCCTTGTAGACGAAGACCGCGATCACGAAGGCATAGACCGCGCTCACCGCGGCCGCTTCGGTGGGCGTGAAGACGCCGGTGTAGATGCCGCCGATGACGATGACGATCAGCATCAGCCCCCAGGCCGAGTCGCGCGCGGCCTTGCCCTTTTCGGCCCAGGTCGCGCGCTGCATCCGCGGGTAGCCGAATTTGCGCGCCCGGTACCAGGTGGTCATGCCCAGCATCGTCGCGAGCATGATGCCGGGGATCACGCCGGCGATGAACAGCTTGCCGACCGAGGTGTTGGTGGAGACCGAAAACAGCACCATCGCGATCGACGGCGGAATCAGGATGCCCAGGGCGCCTGCCGTGGTCACGATGCCGGCACCGAAGCGTGGCGGAAAGCCCTGCTTGACCATCGCGGGCATCACCACCGAGCCGATCGCCACCACGCTGGCCGGCGACGAGCCCGAGACCGCCGCAAACAGCGCGCAGGCCATCACCGCCGCCAGCCCCAGGCCGCCGTGCCAGTGGCCGATCATGGAGGTGGCAAAGTTGATCATGCGCCGCGCCACCCCGCCGTGGGTGAGGAAGTTGCCGGCCAGGATGAAGAACGGGATCGCCATGATCTCGAAGTTCTCGATGCCGGTGAACAGCTTCATGGCCACCGAGTCCAGCGGCAGGTCGGTGAGCGTGAACATGAAGCTCAGCACCGTGAGGCCGAGCGCGATCGAGATCGGCATGCCGGTGAGCATCAGCGAGACCAGCAGCCCGAACACCAGCGCGGCACGCAGGCCGCCGCCGGCCGGCACGAGGCCGTAGCGGGCCATCAGGCCCATCCCGAGCAGGATGAACGGCAACGCCATCAGGAACCAGCTGAGCTTTGCGCCCCCCTTCGGCCGGGGCTGGAAGTCCACCGGCGGCGCGGCGGCGGCTTCTTCGATGCCCTCGACATGCGCCGCATCGTGGCGCGGCAGTGAACCGGTGCGCGAGTAATACCAGGCGACCTGCAGGAAGCGAAAGCACATCAGCGCGGAGCCGAGCGGGATCGCCATATAGACGATCCACATCGGCGCTTCGAGGTCGCTAGAGCGGCTGCCCGACTCCCAGACGCTCCAGGTGAAATGGGCGCCGAAGTTGGCGATGGTCGCCGTGAACAGCGCCCCGGCGAGCAGGCCGAACAGGATGACCTTCTTCGCCCGGGCCGGCTCCATGCGCATGACCAGCACGTCGACGCCCACATGGATGCCGGTGCGAACGCCGTAGGCGGCACCGAACTTCGCCATCCAGATGAACAGGTAGATGCACAGTTCCTGCGCCCAGGAGACGTCCATGCCCGACAGCCAGCTGAAGATCGCCCGGAACGGGGGCGATGCGTATGCCATGCCGTGGGCATCCAGCCACTTGGCGAAGTCGATCGAGTTCGAGGTGCCGTAACGGTGCAGCACCGCGAAGAAAACGATCGTCGTCGCCACCGTGATGAGGGTGGCGATGAGCCACTCCTCCAGGTGGTTGAGCAGCTTGTTCAGCAAGGCGTGCGGTGCGCGGGCATCAGGCTGAGATGCCGGCCACCTTCAGCAGGTCGTCGACGATCTGCTTGCCGACACGGCCTTCGGCCTCCTTGTACACCGGGTGGAGCGCCTCGACCCAGGCCTTGCGCTGGGCCGGCGTGAGGTAATGCAGCGTGGTCTTGCCGGAAGCCTTGATCTTCTGGAGGGCGTCCACGTTCTCCTGCTTGGCGATCGAGTTCGTGTACTCCGTGGCATCGACCATGGCCTTGTCGAGCTGGGTGCGGATGTCGGGGGGCAGGCCATTCCAGAACTTGGTGCTCGTGATCACCGCGTACTGCAGGTGCGCGTGGTTGGACACCGTGATGTCCTTCTGCACCTCGTAGAACTTCTGCGTGTAGTAGTTCGACGGCGTGTTTTCGCAACCGTCGACCACGCCGGTCTGCAGCGCCTGGTAGACCTCGGAGAAGGCCAGGATCTGCGGCAACGCGCCAAGCTTGCGGAAGTACAGGTCGGCGATCTTCGAACCCGAGATGCGGATCTTCAGGCCCTGGAAGTCGGCCGGCATCAGCAGCGGCTTGTTGGCCGACACCATGTGGAACCCGTTGTCCCAGAATGCCAGGCCGGTGATGTTCTTGGCCTCGAGCTTCTTCAGCAGCCCCTTGCCGATCGGACCCTTGATCACCTTGTCATAGCCGGCTTCGCCCTCGAAGATGAACGGCAGGTCCAGTGCCTCGAACTCGGGCACCCCGATCGGGCGGAACTTTGCCGTGGACGGCGCCAGGATCTGCACCGAGCCGCTGTTCAGCGCGTCCATCTCCTCCTTGTCCTTGTAGAGCGTCGAATTGGGGTAGACCTCGACCTTGACCCGGCCCTTGGTGTACTTCTCGGCCAATTCCTTGAACTTCAGCGCTCCCTTGCCCTTGGGCGTGTCGTCGGTCACCACGTGGCTGAACTTGATGATGATGGGCTGCTGCGCGAAGGCACTGTGCGTGCCGGCCAGGGCGAGGGCACCCACGGCGGAGAGCGCTGTACGACGTTTCATGGACTTGTCTCCTGAGCTTGAAGGGAAATGAAGCGATCGCGAGCCTTGGCCCGCGTCCGAGCAAGCGATTGTGACCAACGAACTCCCTTGCTGGCGTCGGGGTTAGCCCGCACCCATGCTGACGTACGTATTAACTCAGTACCGAAATTACTCCTCAGCCGTGCGCGGGAGGCGAGCGCCGCGCGAATCGGATCGCGTGCAGCACCGCCATCGTCACAGCCTCGGCCCCCAGGACGGCCGCTATCGCCAGGACCGAGCCCTGCGTCGGCGGGGCGAATCCCATCAGATCGCGCAGCGGGGCCAGGCCGAGGACGAGGGCCATCATTGCCACAGCCATGAGCGCGAGCCGCATCAGCCAGGGATTGCGAACCCGTTGGCCGGCGACTCCGGTCCGGCGTGAACTGCGGCTCGCCAGCACGAACATGAACACCCCGGCGACCAACGCGATGAAGACGCTGGTGCGGATCACGTCCTGCGGCCACCCGCGGCCGGCCAGGACGCCGACGGACGCGATCAGAATCAGCGCCAGGGCCACGCCCTGGACCCAGCCCCAGGCCAGTCTTTTCAAGGCGAAAGGCGAGTCCTGGGGAGCGCGGGGCGGGCGTTCCATCAGGTCGAATTCGGGCTGCTCCGACTCGAACACCACGGTGCAGGCCGGGTCGATGACCAGCTCCAGCAGCACGATCTGCGCCGGCAGCAGCATGATGGGCCAATGCATCAGGACCGGACCCAGTGCCAGGGCCACCACCGGCACATGCACCGCCAGGATGAAGGTCATGGCTGCCCGGATGTTGTGGTCGATCAGCCTGCCCTGGCGGATCGCGGCGGTGATGCTGGTGAAGCTGTCGTCGAGCAGCACGATGTCGGCCGCCTCGCGCGCGACATCGGTGCCACGCTCGCCCATGGCGATGCCGACGTCGGCCGCCTTCAGCGCGGGCGCGTCGTTGACACCGTCGCCCGTCATTCCCACCCGCTCACCGGCGGCTTGCAGCGAATGCACGAGTCGCAGCTTCTGTTCCGGCGCCAGCCGGGCGCAAATGCGGGTTCCGGCCGCCCGGGTACGCAGTTGGTCATCACTCAGTGTCGCAATCTCGGCGCCGGTGAGCACGCTCCCGGCCTGTTCCAGGCCGACCTGCTGGGCGATCGCGATGGCGGTCGCCGGGTGGTCGCCCGTCATCATGATGACGCGGACGCCGGCACGCCGGCACTGCGCGATCGCTGCCGCCACCTCGGGCCGCGGCGGGTCGATGAAGCCGATCAGGCCCGCAAAGCTGAACTCGAAGTCGTGTTGGCTGGAGGGTAGCGCCCCACCCGTCCACGCGCCGTGTGCCACGCCCAGCACCCGGATGCCGCGGCCGGCCATCGCCTCCACGTCGGTGTGCAACGCGTCCAGCTGAGCGGCCGTGAAGTGGCAGAGGTCAGCGACGGCCTCGGGCGCGCCCTTGGTTGCCAGCAGTTGCCGAGGTGGGTTGCCTCGCGCGAACACATGCGTCATCGCCAGGATGTCCGGCGACAGCTCGTACTGTTGCTCGGGAACCCAATCGCCGTGCAGGTGCGAAGTGCCCGCCAGGTGCCGTTTGGCAAAGTCCCGGATGGCCTTTTCCATCGGGTCGAACGGGTCGGCGGGCGTCGCCAGCAGCGCAAACTCCACCAGCTCATGGAAGGCCTCGGGCAGCTCGGCGGTCGCAGCATCGCGGTAGCTTGCGCCCCCCACTGCCAGCTCGGCCACCCGCATCCGGTTCTGGGTCAGCGTGCCGGTTTTGTCAACGGCCAGTACCGTGATGGCACCGAGCGCCTCCACTGCCTGAAGTCTGCGGGTCAGCACCTTCTGGCGCGACAACCGCCACGCGCCCAGAGCCAGGAACACCGTCAGCACCACCGGGATTTCCTCAGGCAGTATGGACATGGCCAGGGCGATGCCCAGCAACAGGCTCTCCAGCAGAGGCCGCTTGTCCCACAGCCACGCGATCAGCACCAGCGCCACGGCCAACGCGACGCCAACCATGGCCAGGCCCCGCACCAGGCGACGCGAAGCCCGCTGCAGTTGCGACTGCGACTCGTCGGTGGAGACCAGGGCCTGGCCGATGCGGCCCATGGCGCTGTCCGCCCCGGTGGCCGTGACCAGCGCCAAGCCAACCCCCTTGGTGACCAGGGTGCCCGCCAACAGGACCGAATCGGCCGCGCCTGATTCCTTGGCGCCTTCCAGCGCCGGCTGCTGCGCGGAGGGCATCTTCTGGCAGGGCATGGACTCGCCCGTGAGCAGCGATTCGTCGGAACTGACCTGGCCGTCGACCAGCCAGGCGTCGGCCGTGATGCGGTCGCCCTCGTGCAGAACCAGCAGATCCCCGCGCACCACTTCGCTGCTGGCAATGCGCAGTTCACGGCCGTCTCGGATCACCAGGGCCCTTGGCGACGACATGTCGCGCAGCGCCTCGAGTGCGCGCTGGGCCCGATGCTCCTGGGTCAATGTCAGGGTGACGACGCCCAACACGGAGAACAGCAGGAAGAGTGCTTCCCCGACATTGCCGATGACCAGGTAGATGCTCCCTGCGCCCAACAGCATGAGGATCATGGGCTCCAGCACCACACCGGCAGCGATGCGGGCGAGCGACTTGCGCTCGGCGCTGGGCAAGGAATTGGGGCCATCCCGCGCCAGGCGTGCAGCAGCCTCGGCCGATGTCAGGCCCTGGCTCGGGGGCCATGCACCTGTCTCAGCCATGGAGTGGCAGAGCGACGTCGACGGCCAGGCCGCCCAGGTCCTGCGATCCGCTCACCGTCACCTCCGCCCCCTGTGCCGCAGCGATGCGCCGCACGATGGACCAGCCCAGTCCGCTGCCCGGCTGTCCCGTCCCCATGACCCTGAAAAAACGCTCGCCCAGGCGCTGGCTGTCGGCCGCAGCCATGCCAGCGCCACTGTCCTCGATCCGCAGCTGCGCCCGTGTCGGTCCATGGCGCAAGGATATTCGCACATAGGCGCCGGCCGGGCTGTACCGCACCGCGTTGTCCACCAGGTTGCGCACCAGCACTCCCAGCAACGCGGCGTCGCCCAGTACGTGGCACGGCTCGCCGGGGCGAAAGTCGATCCGCTGCCGTTTCGCTATTCCCTCGGGAGCCACTTCGGCCACGGCGCTGCGCACCACCTCGACCAGGTCCACTTCCCTGCTTTGCACGGTGGTGCCGAATTCCAGCCTCGACAACGTCATCAATTGGTCGATCAGCCGGGCCGCCCGGTCGCAGCCGGCGATCGTGGCCTCGAGCGCATGCCGGCGCTCGAGTGGGTCGACCTCGGCCAGCGCCACCTGCGCCTGGGCCCGGATCGCCGCGACCGGTGTCCGAAGTTCGTGCGCCGCATCCGCAGTGAAGCGGCGCTCGGACTCCAGCAAGGCGGCAATGCGACCCAGCAGGCTGTTGAGGGACTGAACGACCGGCTCGATCTCCGCGGGTGCATCGTGCAGGGTCACCGGTTGCAGGGACTGCGGTGTGCGTCCGAGCAGATCCGCAGCCAGGTTTCGCAGCGGCCGGATCGAAAGCCGGACGGCCCACCAGGTCGCCAGCCCCAGCAGCGGCAGCACCAGCACCATCGGCGCCAGTGTCGCGCGCAGCACGGCTTGAAGGATCTCGGTGCGTGACGTCATCTGCTCGGCGACGTACACCTGAACGTCGCCTTGCGAGCCTCGGGCCGCGAACACGCGCCAGTTGTCCGACCCCAGTGCCACGGTTCGAAAACCGCTGCGAAACCCCGCTTCGGGCGCGACCATGGGCTCATGGGGTGCGTTCGACGACCGCAGCGCCAGCCGCCCTTCATGAAACACCTGGAATGCGACCTTGGGGGAGTAATGGTGCAACCGGGGCGCGTCGATGGTGTGATCTTCCTCGTCGGGTGCCGAGGTCTGCTGGGCCACCAGCAAAGCCGCCGCCTGCGCCAGGTGGCCGTCGAGCAATTCGTCCAGCTCGTGCCGTGCATCGGTCCAGGTCGCCAGTGCGGCAGCCACCCAGAGCACCGCCGTCGTGGCCAGGGTGAGCAGCACCAGCCGACCTTGCAGGGACCTGGCGGCTGCTTTCATGTGGCTGCGTTGCGCGGGATCATGTAGCCGACGCCACGCACGGTCTGGATCAGGCCGGTCCCGAGCTTTCGCCGCAGGTGATGGATGTGGACCTCCACGGCGTTGCTTTCGACCTCCTGGCCCCAGCTGTAGAGCTGTTGTTCCAGCTGGGTGCGAGACAACACCCGGCCCTGGCTGAGCATCAGCGCGTGCAGCACGTCGAATTCGCGCGGCGGCAGGACGACCTCGGCCGAGCCCTTGCGCACCGAACGCGCCGCGGGGTCCAGCACCACGTCTTGCGCCGTGAGGGCCTCCTGCGGCTGTCCGTGAGACCTTCGCACCAAGGCCCGCAGGCGCGCGGCCAACTCATGAAGATCGACCGGCTTGACCACGTAGTCGTCGGCGCCCACATTCAGGCCCAGGACGCGGTCGGGAACCGCGTCGCGTGCGGTGAGCACCAGCACCGGCACCTGGGTCCCCGCCTGCCGGACACGGCGCAGGACTTCGAGGCCGTCACAGCGGGGCAGCCCCAGGTCCAGCACCGCGGCGGCGTATTCGTTCGAACGAAGCTCGCGCTCGGCGGCTTCCCCATCCTGAACCCAGTCGACCTGAAAGCCAAGTTGCCTCAGGCCGCTGCGCAGTCCGTCGCCCAGCAGCAGATCATCTTCAGCGATCAGGATGCGCATCGACCCGCTTTCGCAATCTTCATTTGGCTTCAATCGTCATCGTCGTGGTGCCGCTCGCTGCGTCCCTGCGACAGGAGGGTGCCGCCGCCCGCATTCGCCAGATCGCTCCACTGGGACGCCCAGAACCCCAGCACCGCCACCAGCATCAGGATGCCGATGCTGCGCCACGGTTTCCCGATGGCATCACTGCCTGACGCAGCCGGCTTGCGCCCGGTCCACATGGCCTTCACCAGGTTGTCGCGGGCCAGCAAACTCGTGACCAGGACCGCCGCCACGTGCAGCAGCACCAGGCCCAGCATCGTATTGGCCAGCACCTCATGCACCTCTTCCAGCCATTGACCACCGGTTTCATTGTAGGATGCCCATCCCGAAGCGGTCGTCAACACGGCCAGCGCCAGCAGGGCAATGATCGCCAGCGCGCCCGCCGGATTGTGTCCGGCGTGAGACTCGTGCCGGCCCCGCACCAGATTCCCCAGATATTCGAGCACTGCTCGCGGGCCGCGCACGAAACTGCTGAAGCGGGCGTGGCGCGTGCCGACCAGGCCCCACAGCAGCCGGAACGCCACCAGAGCGGCAACGGTATAGCCGGAGATGACGTGAACCAGGCGCCATGGCTCGCTTTCCGCGGTGAGCCAGGCGACGGCGAAATTGAGCACCAGCAACCAGTGAAAGACCCGGACCGGCAAGTCCCAGATCAGCACGCCCCGGTCGGCCTGCTTCGGGTGGCTCGGTTCAGCGGGGAAGGCGGACGTTTCGTTCATTGAACTCTCCTTGTTCGGCAGTGGTATGGCAGGCAGCGCAGTTGGACGGGCTTTTCACGGCAGGCAACTTCCAGCTTCGGGGCGGGACCTCGCGGTGCTCGCGGACAAACCAGTCGCTGCGGGTGATGCGGTCCCCTGGTGGACGGGTGCCGCTGGAACGGGTCGAAGCATTCGCGCGCAGCCAGGCCGAAAGTTCCTTCAGGGTGGCTGCGTCCACCGATGCGTCGGTGCCGAAATGGCGCGGCAAATTGCTCATCAACTCCTGCCAGGAAGCGGCGGGAAGCATCCTCGGCGGATAGGCGACATGGCAGGACGAGCATTCCTGCTGGTATTGCGGCAGTAAGGGCATCGCCGGCCGGTGCTTTTCACCGGCGAGGGCATCGAGCGGCAGGGAAAGGCCGGACGCGACGGCGATGAGCGCGCCCGAGGCGGCTAACGAACGCATGAGTCTGTTCATGGCGGTTTCAGGGTTTGAGTGAGATCAGCCATGACATGACGTCGGCCTTTTCGGAGGCCGAACAGGGCCGTCCCAGGACGTCGTTGCAATTGCGGCCGAACCACTTCTCCACCCTGGCTGCATCGCTGAAGCGCCGGGCTTCGAACGCGGGCGCGAGCGGCGAAATGGTCTTGCCGGTAGCTGCATGCTTGCCGGGCTGGATTGGAATGGCGCCGTGGCAGGTGGAGCAGCTCCACTCGCGTCCATGGCGGGTAGTGAAAAGCTCACGGCCTCGCTGGGGCACGGCAGGGCTGCCGGCCTGGGCGCTGTAGCTTTGCAGGATGGCCTGTGGCGTTTCGGCCAGTGCGGAGTTGACGCTCCAGCCAAGCATCAACACCAGGGCCGGGATTCTGAACTTCGACATGATGTCCTCCATCGATGCCCGCGATGTTCAGGTTGTGGGCTTAGCGATTTCTTAAGCTTCGGCCAGCGCAGGGACGCGCCGGGGTCAGTGGAAGTCGCGGCTGCTGCTTGCCTGTTTTCCCAAACGACCAAGCAGCGGCGTCAGATCCTTCAGGCGGCTGGCAATCAGATTGCGCACCTGTCCGCCGCTGTCCACGTCGCGTTGCCAGATTCCTTCCACCGCCAGCAATCGCGACTTCAACAAGTCATCGCGCTGTTGTTCCCGCAGCGACTTCCAGACGATCACGTTGACGGGGCCGGTCTCGTCCTCCAGCGTGAGAAAGATGGTTCCGTTGGCGGTTTGCGGTTGCTGCCGCACGGTGACGATGCCGCAAGCCCGTACTCTCCGGCCACTGGGCAGGTCGTGCAACTGCGCGGCACTGAGCAACTGCATTCGCGCGAGGCGCGGGCGCAGCAATGCCAGGGGATGACGGCGCAGCGTCAGGCCCAACGATGCGTAATCGAACACGATTTCCTCACCTTCTCGCGCTTGCGGAAGTGCCAGCCTTTGTTCATTGACCGGCGCATCGCGCAGCAGTTCGGGAGAGCGCCGCAAGGCTGTCGCGTCCCACACCTGCTGGCGTCGATGCCCCGAAAGCGAAAGCAATGCATCACCGCAAGCCAAGGCATTGAGATCCTTCACATCGAGCTGGGCGCGCAAGGCCATGTCTTCGGTGCTGTCGAAAAAGGATTCACTGCGTGCCTTCACCACCCGCTGCGCCCCTGCCTGGCTCAAGCCGCCGACCATACGCAGCCCCAGCCGCACGCCGGGCCGAAAAGAATCGGAATCTGACCCCCATTCCAGGCTGCAGTCCCAATCGCTGAATGAGACATCGGGTGGAAAGACCTGGACACCATGGCGCCTTGCGTCCTGCACCAGTTGCGAAGGCGAATAAAACCCCATGGGCTGGGAATTGAGCAGGGCAGCCAGGAAGCACTCGGGCTCATGGCATTTGAGCCAGCTGCTGTCATAAGCCAGCAGGGCGAAGCTGGCGGCATGGCTTTCCGGAAAACCATATTCGCCGAAGCCCAGGATCTGCTTGAAGATGTTTTGCGCAAACTCCTTGCGGTAGCCCTTTTTCAACATCCCCCCGATCAACCGGTCCTGGAACTGATGCACGCCGCCGCGGCGTTTCCAGGCCGCCATCGAACGCCGCAATCGATCGGCCTCGTCGGCCGTGAAATCGGCGGCGATCATGGCGATCTGCATCACCTGTTCCTGGAAGATCGGCACGCCCAGTGTTCGCTCCAGGGCCGGCTTGAGCGCCTCGCTTTCATAGTGGATGGGCAATCCCTTGCGCAGCCGCTCGCGGCTCTTGAGGTAGGGATGAACCATGCCGCCCTGGATCGGGCCGGGGCGAACGATGGCCACCTCGATCACCAGGTCGTAAAAGCGCCGCGGCCGCAGACGCGGCAGCATCGACATCTGGGCCCGGCTCTCGATCTGGAACACGCCCACCGTGTCGGCCCGGCAGATCATGTCGAAGGAGGCCTCGTCCTTGTCTTCGATGTCCTGCAAGGCGAATGGAATGCCGCGTCGCTGGCTGACGAAATCCAGGCAGCGGCGCAGGGCCGTCAACATGCCCAGGGCCAGCACATCCACCTTGAGCAGGCCCATGTCTTCCAGGTCGTCCTTGTCCCACTGGATGATCGAGCGGTCGGCCATGGCCGCGTTCTCGACCGGCACCAGCCGGGTGAGCTTGCCCTGGGTCAGTACGAATCCCCCCACGTGCTGACTCAGATGCCGTGGAAATCCCCGCAGTGCCTCGGTCAGTTCCAGCCATTGACGCATGCGCAGCGAATCGATCGCTACACCTGCTTCCGCAGCCTTGCGGCACAGGCTTTCCATCTGCAGTGCCGCTTCGTCGAACCAGTAATGCTCCTTGGCGAAGGAATCGACCAGCTCCGCTGGAATGGCCAAAGCCTTGCCCACGTCCCGGATGGCACTGCGCGAGCGATAGCTGGCCACCACGGCTGCGATGGCGGAGCGGTCGCGGCCGTACTTGGCGTAGATGTACTGGATGACCTCTTCGCGCCGCTCGTGCTCGAAGTCCACGTCGATGTCGGGTGGCTCCTTGCGCTCCTTGCTGATGAAGCGCTCGAACAGCAGGCTGGCCCGGGTCGGATCCACTTCGGTCACGTGCAGGCAATAGCAGACGGCCGAATTGGCGGCCGAACCCCTGCCCTGGCACAGGATCTTCCGCTCCCGCGCAAACCGGACGATGTCATGCACCGTCAGAAAGTACATCTCGTACCTGCAATCCGCGATCAGCCGCAGTTCGTGCGCCAGTTGCCGCCGTACTTTCCAGGAAATCCCTTCTGGATAGCGTTTCCTGGCGCCCTCGATGGTGAACCGGCGCAGCGCCTGGGCGGGCGTCATGCCCACGGGCACCGTTTCCATCGGGTACTGGTAGCGGATGGATTCCAGGCTGAACTGGCAGCGCTGCGCCACGACCAGCGTATTGGCCAGCAATTCCCCCGGATAGAGCGAGCCCAGCCTCACCCTCGGGCGCAGGTAGCGCTCCGCATTCGATTGCAAGGCCATCCCGCATGCATTGACGGCTTTTCCTTCCCGCACCGCCGTGATCACGTCCTGCAGGGCTTTGCGCGAACGCAGGTGCATGTGCACGTTGCCCGCCGCCACCAGAGGAACGCCCGTGCTTGCGCTGGCTTGCTGCAGGGTTTGCAGCCAGAGCGCATCGTCCAGCCCCTGCGACAACTCGACCGCCAGCCAGGTGCCGGCGCCAAAGCGGCTGTGCGCCCAACTGACGATTTCAATCAGCCTTTCACCATCGACCGCCGCCTCGGCATCCAGACCATCACGATCGGGAGCGATCAGGATTTCGCATTCGGCCAGCAAGCTGAAGTCGCTGCTGTCACGACCGACGATGTACTCGCCTTTTTTCGCATCCCTCCGGGCTGCGGTGATGAATTCGCAGAGGTTGCCCCAGCCCGTCATATTCCGAGCCAGGGCCACCAACCGAAACCCGTCGAAGAGAAATTCACTGCCCAGGATCAGCTTGAAGGGATGATCAGAATCCAGCTGCAAGTCCTTCCAGGCCGCGTACGCCCGCACCACCCCCGCCACCGAACATTCGTCGGTGATCGCCAAGGCGGCATACCCCAGTTGACAGGCTCGCCCTACCAGTTCGCCGGGATGAGACGCACCGCGCTGGAAGCTGAAGTTGGTCAGGCAATGAAGTTCGGCGTACCCCGGCAAGGAGCGACTCAGGACGGACATGTCATCACTTCGACTCAGGCGTACACGCCGTGCAGATACCAGCGCACCGGCGCAAGCTCATCCAAGGACCCGCTGTGCGGGTTCAAACGCTCCCGGTATACCCAGACCAGACCGGCTTCCTCGCTGCGGGCGACAAAGTAATCGCGCAAGGCCGGGCCGTTCGGTTGGGCGTCCCACCATCCTGTTTCCAGACGCTGGGGACCGGCGAGCAAGCGCAAAGGCCCGTGGTAATGAGGTTTCTCTCCATGAACTTCAAGCCGCAGGGGATTGGGCAACAACCAGGACGGGTAGATGCCATCGCAGGGCAATGGGTTGTGCACTGTTCTGGAATTGCTGCCGGAGCGAAGTGCCGCGTTGCTGGAGCTTGCTGCGGATTTCCAGATCTGCATGCGCTCGGGACGGTGATCGGCCTGTGCCAAAGGAACGACCACGTTGCCAGGACCCAGGCGCACGCTCAGCCTTTCGATCAACTGGTGCAACCTCTCACCTTTCGCGTTCTCCTCGGGCAGCAGACTCCTGCTGGCCCCATCCAATGACAAGGTCTCCAGGGTCCGCAGGCGCAGGTGATTGGCCGGAGCCGCCAGGGTGGCGCGTGAAAGATGTTCGCCAACCAGTCGGCGCAGATGGAAAACATCCTGGGTGGGCTGGGCCGTGCGGACTGCGAGTTGCTGGTGGCCCGGCAGGCTCAAGCCGTTCAGGCGCCGCACATCCAATGTCCACTCCAGTTCGAGTGCCAGCACACCGCGATGGCGCGCCTGCAGCCAGACCTGCAACTGCGACAACAGACGCTGGGCACTCCACATGAGCTCGGGGGCGGAAGTTGCAAGCGAGGCAAGCTCGACTTTCAAGTCGAAGACCTCGGGCAGTTCCAGCCAGGCGAAACGCTCGGGCCGCACCCCATAAGCACAGTCCAGGGCCTCGAGCAAACCGGGGCCAAATCGTCTTGCCACGCCGGCACGTGGCAATGATCTGACGTCGCCCCAGCTGCGGCAGCCGATGCGTTCCAAAGTCTGGACATGGTCGCGCGCTGCGCTCAGCACTTCGAGGGGAAGGTCGTCCAGTCGGGCCGAGACAGTTTCTCCCCGCAATTTCAGGCGCAACTTTCCCAATGCCGTCAAGGCGGTGCGCGCTTGAGCCCATTGCGCGTCCTGCAGAGGCTGGCATTCATGGAACAGTTTTTTCAGGAGTGCTTGCCGGCCACCCCACAGCCGCAGCGCCGCCGATGCCTCCAGCACCAATACTTCCTCGACCTGGGCCACGCGCGGCGTGAACTGCAATGCCCGCCAGCCCCAGGCGCAGCGCTCGTCCTCAAGCGACGGAAGCAGTGCGATCCAGTACATGCGATCTCCTGTCCAACGGGTCAGCCGGAACGGGCGCAGCTCCCCTTGAGGCACTTGCTTTGCGAGCCTGAAGCAAGGCCGTCAACCTGGAGGAACGAGCCGGCAATTGCAACGGCGCCAGGAGCGGCGGCCCCCTGCGCTTGAGGATGTGCAGCGCGAGGCAGTCCACGCCATCCACCAGCAAACGCAATGTGGCAGGCGAAGCCTCATGGCGAGCCTTCCAGGTACGAAAGACGAACAGAAGACGAGACTGCTGCCGGGCGGCCATGTGCAGGCGCCTGAGTTCTTCGGCCCTGGCTTCAGGCAGCCAGGCCAGGACAGCAGACGCTTCAGCGCAGCGCAATGCCTGTTCGGCGGCCCAAAGCCGAGCCGAAGGTTTTTCCGCCTGGATGCACAACAATCGCTCTGCCGGAAGACCCTGCGCTTTCAGGCTGGGGCCGAAGGGCTGGTAGGGCGCTCCCACCAGCACCACGGGCCCAACAGAGTGCCGGGCAGCACAGACCAAACCGGGCAGCAGCAGTTGCCAGACATGCTGGCCCGGCCTTTGTTGCAAGACTTCGATCATGCTGCCGGGCGGCCAGCCTCCGCCCGGCAGTGATTGGTCCAGCAGGGGGTGGCCGGTGGGCAGACCGGCTTGATCCGACGCAAGATCGGCCACCCGCCACACATGGGGCAGTAAGGCGGGGTCTACGATGGGAAGGGAAGAAATCCTGGACACGGCATAACGTTTCAATACTGATTATTTATACAGTATTTGACTGCACCTCGGGTGGCTTTTTGAACATGATTTCTTCATCAATATCCGGACGAAAAATGAGTCCCGGCGATTTCCTGGGCGACTCGCATGAGGTGGCCCGCGCACTGATAGGGGCCATGCTGGTGGTCGATGGAGTGGGCGGACGGATCGTGGAAACAGAGGCTTACGATCGGGAAGACCCCGCTTCGCACAGCTTCTCGGGCCCGACACCCCGCAACGAAGCCATGTTCGGTCCTCCAGGCCGGGCCTATGTCTACCGCTCCTACGGCATTCACTGGTGCCTGAATTTCGTTTGCCGCGAAGAAGGGCACGGTGCCGGCGTCCTGATCCGGGCTATCGAACCGCTGCTGGGCCTGGATGTCATGCGCGAGCGCAGGGGGCTGGAGGATGTGCGCCTGCTCTGCTCGGGCCCCGGCCGGGTGGGCCAGGCCCTGGGAATCACGCGCGAGCTGAACGGCAAGCGACTCGACCAGTCCCCGTTCCAGGTGCTTTCAGCAGCCGGTCCATTCCCCATTGCCATGGGGCCGCGCATCGGCATTTCCAAAGCCATGGAAGTCCACTGGCGTTTCGGCCTGCAAGGCTCACCCTTCCTCAGCCGGCGCTTCGCTTGAAAAAATTGTTCTACAAGCGGGAAGTGCCGTTACCTTGGACCGACATGTATAACTTGTTTCGGATTGCCTTGCCATGAACCACCGCCTCAGGCGCAGCGTAGCATTTGGCAATGGAAAGAATCACTGGTCCTTACAAGGGATTCTTCATCGCCGCGTACACGGTGGAGAATGACTCGGGCTATGTAGGTTATGCCAAGATCTGCATGCTGGAGCCCGACAGTGTATGGAGCGCGGACCCGGTCGAAAAGCTCACCAGCGCAACGGGCTACCGCACCGAACTCGAGGCGATCGTGGCCACCGAGCGCAAGGCCCGGCTGGACATCGCCCAGATGGTCGGAGAACCCACCACCGAACCGGGTGCCTTGACCAGGATTGCGGATTCGCCGTCCGTCGAAGAAGCCAGTCCGCGTTCGCGGACGAGGCATTGACCCTGACGAGACGGCGCCCCGCCTTCACTGAGACAGTTCGCCGGCCTGGAGTGAAAGCAAAGCTGTGCGCCGGCTCAGCCACAGCCCGCACAGCGGATCAATGCAGCTTCGCGCCGGTCTTGGCCTGCAGCGTTTCCATCGTCACGCCGGGTGCCATTTCGACCACCTTCAGGCCCTGCGGCGTCACGTCCATCACGGCCAGGTCGGTGATGATTCGATCGACCACGCCGACACCCGTCAGCGGCAAGGTGCACTTCTGCAGGATCTTGAGGTCCTCGGTGCCGTCCTTCTTCTTGGCCACATGCTCCATCAGCACGATCACGCGCTTGACGCCGGCCACCAGGTCCATCGCGCCGCCCAT
>DIZF01000062.1:21695-215565 GCA_002427815.1 Ramlibacter tataouinensis | reverse complement strand
CCGGGAATCATCCAGTTGGCCAGGTCGCCTTTTTCGCTGACCTGCATGGCGCCCAGGATGGACAGGTTGATCTTGCCGCCGCGGATCATGGCGAAACTGTCGTGGCTGCCGAAGATGGACGAGCCGGGCATCGTGGTGACGGTCTGCTTGCCGGCGTTGATGAGGTCGGCGTCGACCTCGTCCTCGGTCGGGAAGGGGCCGATGCCCAGCATGCCGTTCTCGGACTGCAGCCACACCTCCTTGTCCGGCGGAACGAAATTGGCGACCAGCGTGGGAATGCCGATGCCCAGGTTCACATAGAAACCGTCTTCGAGTTCCCGGGCCGCGCGCGCGGCCATCTCGTCTTGGGTCCAACGCATATCAAGTCTCCTTCGATCAGTTGGGGACAGAGCTAAAGGTCTGTCCCGCAAATTAGTTGGATGGACAGAGCTGAAGATCTGTCCCGCAAAATCACTTGGCTGACTCGGACAGAGTCCGTTTCTCGATGCGCTTCTCGGGATGGGCATTGACCACGATGCGATGCACATAGATCCCGGGCAGGTGGATCTGGTCGGGCACCAGGGCGCCGGTTTCCACGAGGTGCTCCACCTCGACGATGCAGATCTTGCCGGCCATCGCTGCCGCCGGATTGAAATTCCGGGCAGTGAGGCGAAACTGCAGGTTGCCCGACTTGTCGGCCACATGCGCCTTGACCAGCGCCACCTCGGGCACGAGCGCGCGCTCCATGACGTAAGTTTCACCGTCGAACTCACGCAGTTCCTTGCCCTCGGCCACGATGGTGCCGACGCCGGTCTTGGTGAAGAAGGCCGGAATGCCGGCGCCGCCCGCGCGCAGCCGCTCGGCCAGCGTGCCCTGCGGCGTGAACTCCAGCTCGAGCTCGCCCGCCAGGTACTGCCGCTCGAATTCCTTGTTCTCGCCGACATAGCTGGAGATCATCTTGCGGATCTGCCGGGTATCGAGGAGCTTGCCCAGGCCGAATCCGTCGACACCGGCGTTGTTGGAAATGACGGTGAGATCCTTGACCCCGCTGGCGCGCAAGGCATCGATCAGCGCTTCGGGTATGCCGCACAGGCCGAAACCGCCGACGGCCAGCAGCTGGCCGTCCTTGACAACGCCTCGGAGCGCGGCCGCGGCAGAGGGAAAAAGCTTGTTCACGAATAGGTCTCCTGCTCAAAAGTCTACTTTCGGCGCGGGCTGACAACTGCCCGGAGGGCTTGTTATGCCGTAGCCAAAAATGCCGGAATCGCACGCCGGAATAACGGTACGATACTACCTAATGCGTTACGTAGTTCCCCGTAAAGGTTAGTCCCATGGACGTCGACTACCGCCTGGCTTTCAACTTGGCACCGGTGGGGCTGTGCCTGTCGCGCAATCGCGCCATTGTGGACTGCAATGAGCAGCTGTGCGAAATGTTCGGCTCGACGCGCGAGTTGCTGATCGGCCAGTCATTCCAGGTCCTCTACCCGAGCGCGGACGAATACGAGCGGCTGGGCGCGCGCATGGCGCCGATTCTGAACGCGAAGGGCCATTACGCCGATGACCGGATCATGAAGCGCGCCAGCGGCGAGGTGTTCTGGTGCCACGTGACCGGCCGCGCCCTGAACCGCGAGGCACCGCACGAGTCCGGCATCTGGGCCTTCGAGGACTTGAGTTCGCAACGGCCGGTCAAGGCCGAACTGACGGCGCGCGAGCGCGAGGTCGCCGCGCGGCTGCTCGACGGCATGACATCCAAGGAAATCGGCAAGACGCTGGAGATCAGCCACCGGACCGTGGAGATTTACCGGGCCCGGCTGATGCGCAAGTACAAGGCCAGCACCACGGCGGACCTGGTGCACAAGCTGATGGCCGGGGCCTGAGGCCGCTCGCAAGAATAGATAACGCCAATTGCCTAATGAAGGCAAATAGGTTGCAGCAGTTCATGGCCGCGCCGGGCGCTACGCAGTAACCTTGTGATCCCATCAAGGAGCTGCCCCATGATTGCCAACCGCTACCCCGCCCCCCAACTCAACGACTTGCCCGACGACATCAAGGCGCGGGTGCTGGAAGTGCAGGAGAAGGCCGGCTTCGTGCCCAACGTCTTCCTGGCGCTGGCGCGGCGACCGGCCGAATGGCGGGCCTTCTTCGCCTACCACGATGCGCTGATGCTCAAGGAAGACGGCTCGCTCACCAAGGGCGACCGGGAGATGATCGTCACGGCCACGAGCGCCGTCAACCACTGCCTGTACTGCGTGGTGGCGCATGGCGCCATCCTGCGCATCTACGAGAAGAAGCCGATGGTTGCCGATCAGGTCGCGGTGAACCACCGCAAGGCCGACATCTCGCCGCGCCAGCGCGCGATGCTCGACTTCGCGATGAAGGTGTGCCTGCATTCGGGCGAGATCGAGGATGCCGACTTCGACGCCTTGCATGCGCACGGATTTTCGGACGAGGACATCTGGGACATCGCCGCGATCACGGCCTTCTTCGGCCTGTCCAACCGCATGGCGAGCTTCTCCAACATGCAGCCGAATCCCGAGTTCTACATGATGGGCCGCATGCCCCGGCAGAAGTAGGCGCCCCGGCGCCGCCTCGCCCTCACTCGAGGTGGCGTCGCACCCAGTCCGGCAGCGGCATTGACTTCTGGGTGGGGAAGTTGACCCAGACCGTGGTGGCCCCGCCGCTCGCATAGATCACGCCGGGCTCATCGGGGCGCTCCATCGTGCCCCAGCTCTCGAAAGAGCTGCGGCCCGGATCGCTCACGTACATCTTCACCAGAACGTCGCCCGGATACTCCAGCTGCTTGAAGAAGTTGCAGAAGGCGTTAACGATGACGATGCCGTCGCCTTGCGGGTTCGGCTGGCAGCCGATGGAACGCGCCCAGTCGATGCGCGCGATTTCCAGGAACCGGAAATAGATCGTGTTGTTGACGTGGTTCATCCCGTCCATGTCGCCCCAGCGGATCGGGATGTGCATCTGGTGCACCAGCTTCTTGCGCTCCGGTATTTCGATCCGCACGCGGTCAGACCCCGAAGCCGTCGTCGGCGGCGATGATCGCGCCGTTGATGAAGTGGCTCTGGCTGCTGGCCAGCAGCACGATCAGCGCGTCCAGGTCTTCCGGCTGGCCCACGCGCTTGCGCGGCAGCATCTGAATCAGCTTGCGCCCCTGCTCGCTCTGCCAGTGGTGGTGATTCATCTCGGTGTCGATGTACCCCGGGCAGATCGCATTGACGTTGATGCCGAAGCGTCCCCACTCCAGCGCCATGGCCTTCGTCATCTGCACCACGGCCGCCTTGCTCATCGCATAGGCGCCGATCTGCGGCAACACCTTGAGGCCGGCCATCGACGCGATGTTGATGATGCGGCCACCGGTGTAGGTACCCGGCGCCGCTCCCCGTGCCCGCGCCAGCATGCGCTTGCCGACTTCCTGGGCGACGAAGAATGCGCCCTTGACGTTGGTGTCGAAGATGAAGTCGAAGTCTTCCTCGCCGACATCCTGGATGCGCTGGGTGGTGCTGACGCCGGAGTTGTTCACCAGGATGTCGATCGAGCCCATTTCGGTCTCGGCGTGCGCGACGGCCGACTTGATGCTGTCGATCGACGTGACGTCCAGGGACACGACGTGTGCGTCTTCGCCTTCAGCCTCGATCTGGGCGCGCAGGTCCTTGAGCCGCTCCATGCGGCGGCTCGCGAGGACGACGCCCGCCCCGGCACGCGCCAGAGCGCGCGCGAACTGGGCGCCCAGCCCGCTGGAGGCGCCGGTCACGAAGGCGACCCGGCCGGACAAATCGATGCTGTAACTCACAGTGGTCTCCTGCCAAAATAGGCGTGGGGAATAAGAACGGTCGTTCGATTTTGTGCGCTCGCCGCATAGAATGCAATGCATTCGCGATGGCTCCATCGCGCACCCGTTTGTCAAACCATTATCAGCGAGAGCCCTATGACCGACGAACAGATACTGGCGCAGTACGGACCGCGCGAAGCGATGGAATACGACGTGGTGGTGGTGGGTGGCGGCCCCGCCGGGCTGTCCGCGGCGATCCGGCTCAAGCAGCTCGCCGCCGAGCGTGGGCAGGATGTGTCCGTCGTGGTGCTGGAGAAGGGATCGGAGCCCGGCGCCCACATCCTCTCGGGCGCGATCATGGATCCGCGTGCGCTGTACGAGCTGTTCCCCAACTGGAAGGAACTGGGCGCGCCGCTGGACACGCCGGTGACCGAGGACATCTTCCTCTTCACCACCGAGAAGGGCGCCAGCCGCACACCCAATTTCCTGCTGCCCAAGTGCTTTCACAACGACGGCTGCTATGTCCTGAGCCTCGCGAATTTCACACGCTGGCTGGCCCAGCAGGCGGAAGGCCTGGGCGTTGAAATCTTCCCGGGTTTCGCGGCAGCCGAGGTGCTCTACAGCGAGGACGGATCGGTGAAGGGCGTGGCCACCGGCAACTTGGGGCTAGGCAAGGATGGCGAGCCGACCGGCAGTTTCCAGCTGGGCATGGAACTGCACGCCAAATACACCATCTTTGCCGAGGGCTCGCGCGGCCACCTCGGCCGGCAACTGATCTCGCGCTTCAAGCTGGACGAAGGGCGGGACCCGCAGACCTACAGCATCGGCATCAAGGAACTTTGGGAGATCGACCCGTCGCGGCACAAGCCGGGGCTGGTGCTGCACAGCGCCGGCTGGCCGCTGGACGACGACACCTACGGCGGCTCTTTCATGTACCACATGGAAAACAACCAGGTCGCCGTGGGCTACGTGGTCGGCCTGGACTACAAGAACCCGTGGCTCAGCCCGTTCGAGGAATTCCAGCGCTGGAAGACCCATCCCAACATCCGCTGGTATTTCGAAGGCCCCGAGGGCGCGAAACGGGTCAGCTACGGCGCACGGGCACTGACCGTGGGCGGCCTGTTGTCCCTGCCCAAGACCGTGTTTGCGGGCGGCGCGCTGGTGGGCTGCGAAGCGGGCTACCTGAATGCGGCGCGGATCAAGGGCAGCCACGGCGCCATCAAGACCGGCGTGCTGGCGGCCGAAGCCGCGTACGACGCGATTACGAAGGGCCGGCAGCACGATGAACTGACGGCTTATCCGGATGCCTTCGAGAGGTCGTGGCTTCACGACGAGCTGAACCAGTCGCGCAACTTCAAGTATTGGTTCAAGAAGGGACGCTCCGTCGCCACACTGATGACCGGCATCGAGCAGTACGTGCTGCGCGGGCATATTCCATGGACATTCCACCGGGAGCACCCGGATCATGTGTACCTGAAGCCGGCGGCCGAGTGCAAGCCCATCGACTACCCCAAGCCGGACGGCAAGCTCACCTTCGACCGCCTGTCGTCGGTGTTCATCTCCAATACCAACCATTCCGAGGATCAGCCGGTGCACCTGACGCTCAAGGATCCGACGGTGCCGGTGCGGATCAACCTGGCGAAATTCGCCGGGCCGGAGGGCCGCTACTGCCCGGCCGGCGTGTACGAATTCGTCAAGGCCGAGGACAACAGCGACCGGCTGCAGATCAATGCGTCGAACTGCGTCCACTGCAAGACCTGCGACATCAAGGACCCGACGCAGAACATCGTCTGGGTCACGCCCGAAGGCGGCGGCGGGCCCAACTACGCCAACATGTGAGTGCCGACTGTCATTGGCCATCGTCTTGATTGGCCCACGGCTCTCAGGTATTTCCCGGCGCTGTCGCTGACGTTGCGGGACCTCGTTTACGCCAAGTGACGCGCGCGCAAGCTCGTGTCATCCCGGCGCAAGGCCGGGATCCACTCCAGTCGGGATCTTCGCGGCGTTACAATCCAGCCGTCAGGAGAGCGCTCCTTTGCGGAGCCGCCGAAGGCGCAGGGCCCACCCGAACGCTCAGGCAAAAAGGACTGACAAAGCACTCCGTCGCCGGGGTGCTGCCTTGCTGGAGAGAGGTCGCCGCCGTCACGGTGCGCGGCCCACCGAAGGAGCAAACCCCTTGACGGGGTGAATCTCTCAGGTAAAGCGGACAGCAGGGGCCGCCCATGGTCTGTACCATGGTTTCGTCAGCCCCTGGAGAGCCGTGTGCCTGAAGAACAGAACCTCCTCAAGACCCCCCTCAATGGCCTGCACCTGGAACTGGGCGCCCGCATGGTGCCCTTTGCCGGGTACAGCATGCCGGTCCAGTACCCCGCCGGCCTGATGGCCGAGCACCGCCACACACGCATCGCGGCGGGACTGTTCGATGTCTCGCACATGGGCCAGCTGCGCCTGTCGGGCACTGGGGCCGCCGCCGCCTTCGAAAGCCTGATGCCGGTCGACGTGATCGACCTGGCGCCCGGCAAACAGCGCTACGGGCTGCTGCTGACCGAAGAGGGCACGATCATCGACGACCTGATGTTCGTCAATCGCGGTGACGATGTTTTCGTGATCGTCAATGGCGCCTGCAAGGCGGGTGACATGGCGCACATCCGCGAACGCATTGGCTCGCGCTGTGAGGTGCTCGCCATGCCCGAACGCGCCCTGCTGGCCTTGCAGGGGCCCAAGGCCGTCGATGCGCTGGCCCGGCTGCTGCCGGGTGTGCAGCAACTGGTGTTCATGACCGGCGCGCGCTTCGACTGGAAGGGCGGCGAGCTGTTCGTCACGCGCAGCGGCTACACCGGCGAGGACGGGTTCGAGCTCTCGGTGCACGAGTCGCAGGCCGATGCGCTGGCGCGGGCCCTGCTGGCGCAGCCCGAGGTCAAGCCGGTCGGCCTGGGCGCACGCAATTCGCTGCGCCTGGAAGCGGGCCTCTGCCTCTACGGCCAGGACATCGACACCACCACCACGCCGGTCGAGGCCGCGTTGAACTGGGCCATCCAGAAGGTGCGCCGCAGCGGCGGCGCTCGCGCCGGCGGTTTCCCCGGCGCGCAGAAGGTGCTCGGCCAATTGCAGGGCACGGTGCCGGTCGAACGCCAGCGGATCGGCCTGGTCGCGCTCGAACGCATCCCGGTGCGCGAACACGCCGAGCTGCGCGATGCGTCGGGCCGACGCGTCGGCGAGGTGACGAGCGGCTTGCTGGCACCGACCATCGACAAGCCCGTGGCGATGGGCTACGTGACCACCCACCTGGCCTCGCCGGGAACCCGCCTGGACGCCATCGTCCGCGGCAAGCCGGTGACCATGGAAGTCACACGCATGCCGTTCGTGCCGACTCGCTATTACCGCGGCTGACCGCTTTTCCAACCACGACCGAAACCACCAGGAGCAAGCCAACATGACCGTCAAGTACACCGAAGAGCACGAGTGGATCCAGCTCGAGGACCACGAGGCCGCTGTCGTGGGCATCACGCTGCACGCCCAGGACGCGCTGGGCGACGTGGTATTCGTCGATCTGCCCGAAGTGGGCCGCAGCTTTGCCAAAGGCGAGGTGGCCGGCGTGGTCGAGTCGGTGAAGGCCGCCGCCGACATCTACATGCCGGTGGCCGGCGAGGTGACGGAGGTCAATGAAGAGCTGCGCGCCGATCCTGCGCTGGCCAATCGCGACCCCATGGGCAACGGCTGGTTCTTCAAGATCCTGATCAAGGACATGGCCGAGTTCGACGTGCTCATGGACGAGCCGGCCTACGCCCGGTTCTCGAAGGATGCCAAGAAGGCCTGACCCTGCCCATTTCGTTGCGGGCCTGACCCGCAATACATGGATCCCGGATCAGGTCCGGCGATGACAGCTACTGGAGCACCCATGTTGATGCAATCCGCCCGCTCGCTGCGCGAGCTCGAAAACTCCTCTGAATTCATCGCCCGCCACATCGGCGTCGACGGCGCCGACGAGCGGCAGATGCTGGCCGTCATCGGCGAAAGCTCGCGCCGCGCCCTGATCGACAGCATCGTGCCGCGCTCGATCGCCCGCGGCGACGCGATGGAGCTGCCCTCAGCCGTGACCGAGGCAGCGGCGCTGGCCGAACTCAAGGCCATCGCCGGCAGGAACCAGGTGTTCCGGAGTTTCATCGGCCAGGGCTACCACGGCACCCACACGCCCGGCGTCGTCCTGCGGAACGTGCTCGAGAACCCGGCCTGGTACACCGCGTACACACCCTACCAGGCCGAGATCAGCCAGGGCCGCATGGAGGCGCTGGTGAATTTCCAGACCATGGTGTGCGATCTCACCGGGATGCCGATCGCCAACGCGTCCATGCTCGACGAAGCGACGGCGGCGGCCGAGGCCATGACGCTCGCCAGGCGCAGTGTCAAGAGCCGGTCCAACACCTTCATCGTCGCCGGCGACTGCCATCCGCAGATGATCGAGGTGGTGCGCACGCGGGCACGGCCGCTGGGCATCGAGGTGCTGGTGGGTTCCGCTGCGGACCTCATGCCCGCGCACGACTACTTCGGCGTGCTGGTGCAGTACCCCTCCACCGGCGGGACGATCCACGACATGCGGCCCCTGGTGCAGCAGGCTCATGCCAAAGACGCGGCCTTCTGCGTAGCCGCCGATCTGCTGGCGTTGACCCTGCTGGTGCCCCCCGGGGAATGGGGCGGCGCAGCGGGCGCGGCAGGGAGCGCGGACATCGTGCTGGGAACCACGCAGCGCTTCGGCACCCCGATGGGGGCCGGTGGGCCGCACGCGGCCTATCTCGCCTGCCGCGACGAGTTCAAGCGTTCGCTGCCCGGACGCCTGGTGGGGCTGAGTGTCGACAACCATGGCAACCCCGCCTACCGCCTCGCGCTGCAAACCCGCGAACAGCACATCCGCCGCGAGAAGGCCACTTCGAACATCTGCACGGCCCAGGTCCTGCCGGCCGTCATCGCCAGCATGTACGCGGTCTATCACGGCCCCGAGGGCCTGAAGCGAATCGCGGGGCGCGTCGCCGCGTACACCGCCGTGCTGGCCAAGGGCCTGCAGGAGATGGGCTATGCGCTCGCTTCGGACACCGCCTTCGACACCCTCACCGTGAAAACCGGCGATGCCACCGACCTCGTCGCCGGGCGCGCCCATGCCGCACGCGCCAACCTGCGCCGCAGCATGCCGGGCTGCCTGGGCATCTCGCTGGACGAAACCACGACGCCGGAAGACATCCAGCTGCTCTGGTCGTTCTTCGCCAGGCCCGGCCAGGCGCAGCCTGCGCTCGCCCGGTTCGAAAAGGGAATCGAGCCCCTGATCCCGGCCGCGCTGCGCCGCACCAGCGCGTTCCTCACGCACCCGGTGTTCAACAGCCACCACTCCGAGACCGCGATGCTGCGCTACCTGCGCGCGCTCGCGGACAAGGACCTCGCGCTGGACCGCAGCATGATCCCGTTGGGCAGTTGCACCATGAAACTCAACGCGACCAGCGAGATGATCCCCATCACCTGGCCCGAGTTCGCGCAGATCCATCCCTTCGCGCCGCGCGAGCAGTTGCAGGGCTACGCCGAACTGGACCAGCAGCTGCGCGCATGGCTGTGCCAGGCCACCGGCTACGCCGGCATCAGCCTGCAGCCCAATGCGGGTTCGCAGGGCGAATATTCCGGCTTGCTGGCGATCAGGGCTTTCCACGAAAGCCGGGGCCAGGCCCACCGCAACATCTGCCTCATTCCCTCCTCCGCGCACGGCACCAACCCGGCCAGCGCGCAGATGGCCGGCATGCAGGTGGTGGTCACGGCCTGCGACGTCAATGGCAACGTGGACATGGCGGACCTGCAGGCGAAATGCGAGAAGCACAGTGCCAACCTGGTCGCGGTGATGATCACCTACCCGAGCACCCATGGCGTGTTCGAGACGCAGGTCAAGGAACTCTGCGCGCTGGTGCACCAGCACGGCGGGCGCGTGTACGTGGACGGGGCGAACATGAACGCGCTGGTGGGCCTGGCCGCCCCGGGCCAGTTCGGCGGCGACGTGAGCCACCTGAATCTGCACAAGACCTTCTGCATCCCCCACGGCGGCGGCGGGCCCGGCGTCGGCCCGGTCTGCGTGGTGGCCGACCTGGTGCCGTTCCTGCCGGGGCACCACACCGCGGCGGCCGCCGGCGCCTACGTGAGTTCGATGAGCACCGCCGTCGCTGGCGTCGGCGCCGTTTCCGCCGCGCCGCTGGGCAATGCGTCGGTGCTGCCGATCAGCTGGATGTATTGCCGCATGATGGGCCCGGACGGCTTGAAGCAGGCCACCGAGGTGGCCATCCTCAGCGCCAACTACATCAGCGCGCGCCTGAAGGACCACTACCCGACGCTGTATGCCGGCCCGCAGGGGTATGTCGCCCACGAATGCATCCTGGACCTGCGGCCCCTGAAGGAGTCCAGCGGCGTGACGGCCGAGGACGTGGCCAAGCGGCTGATCGACTACGGCTTCCATGCGCCGACGCTGAGCTTCCCGGTGCCGGGCACCTTGATGGTCGAGCCGACCGAGAGCGAGACCCTGGATGAACTGGACCGTTTCATCAGCGCGATGATCGCCATCCGCGAGGAAATCCGGAAAGTCGAGCGCGGCGAGTGGCCGCAGGACGACAACCCGCTCAAGCACGCACCCCACACCGCGGCCAGCCTGCTCAAAGGCGAATGGCAACACGCCTACTCCCGCGAAACCGCAGCGGCGGTGCTGGACGAACGGCGCCACGCCAAATACTGGCCGCCGGTGGGCCGCGTCGACAACGTCTACGGCGATCGCAACCTGTTCTGCAGCTGCATCCCCGCATCCGCCTGCGAATGACGGGCCGGCCTTCATCGACTCGCTGATCCTCATCGTCATCGGCGGCGCGGCGCTGCTGGCGGCCGCGCTGCCGGTGCTGGCCCAGCGCTGGTAGGTGGGCTAGCCTGCCGGAACGACTATGCCCTGCGCCAGCGGCAGGCGCAGCGTGAAGGTCGCGCCCTTGCCCTCGCCCGGGCTGGCGGCGCGAACCTCGCCACCATGCAGCTCGACCACGTGCTTGACGATGGCAAGGCCCAGTCCGAGGCCACCCCGGCGGCGTGTGGCGCCGGCGTTTCCCTGGCGTAATCGGTCGAATACATGAGGCAGCAAGTCCGGCGGGATGCCGATTCCGGTGTCCGACACGGTGATTTCCGCCTGGCCGCCGGCGTCCCGCAGGACCACCTCGACCGAACCCTTTTCGGGCGTGAACTTCACGGCATTCGACAGCAGGTTCACCATCACCTGCTGCAGCCGGGTGGCGTCGCCGGCCACCGGGGATACGCCGAGGTCAAGCACCTTGCGGATCCGGATCTCCCTGGCATCCGCTGCCGGCAGCACCGTCTCGACCGCAGCGTCGATGAAGCTGCGCGCCTCGACCGGGCGGATGTCCAGCCGCAGCTGGCCCGAGGTGATGCGGCTCATGTCGACGAGGTCCTCGATCAGCCTGGTCTGAACGTGGACGCTTTGTTCGATCACGTCCAGGCCCCTGTCGAGTTCCTCCTGGCTCCTGCGCAGCCGCAGCAGGTGCGCCCAGCCCAGGATGGCAGCCAAGGGGCCGCGCAATTCATGCGAGACGATGGCCAGGAACTCATCCTTCAGCGCGCTCAAGCGCTCGGCCTCGGCGCGGGCTGCGCGCTCGCGGTCCAGCAGCGCCTGGGCCTGCGCCGCAAGCTCCTGCTCGGGTTGCAGGTTCACCACACCCCCACGGCGCACCTCTGTGCAAACGACCTGATCCTGGAGCCCGGCGGCAGCGGCTTCGGTGTCCTGCGGGCCTGCCGCGACTGCAAGCCCGGGCAGAAGGTGGTGGCGTTGACGGCCACCGCCAATCCCGATATGCCCAAACGATGCAAAGCCTTGGGCTCTGACGGTGTGTTCGACAAATCCATGGAGACCGATCCGCTGATTGACTATTGCCTCGCGCTCGCGCAGGCCGCGCGAGAGTGACCGCGAAGCGGCCCTTGAGCGAAATTGTGTCGGCTTGTTGCTGGCGTCTGTGTAGGACGCTATCCCGTCCCATCTGGCCCGCCGCTGGCCCATCCTTTTCTCAACCGGCCGACGCGATTTGCCGCAACGCCTGCTCGAACACCTCCGGCGGCTGGCCGCCCTGGATCAGATGGCGGTCATTGATCACGACCGACGGCACCGCATGGATGCCCAGGTCCAGAAAGCGCTGTTCCTCGCCCCGCACCTCAGCTGCGTACTCGTCCGCGTCAAGGATCTGCTTCGCGCGGACGGGGTCGAGGCCGGCGGCTGCAGCGGCCTGCACCAGCACGTCCGGTGCTTCCGGGCTGAGCCCGTCGGTGAAGTAGGCTTTCAGCAGCGCCTTTTTCAGCGCATGCTGACGCTCCCCGCCGTCCAGCCCGGCCCAATGCAACAGGCGGTGCGCGTTGAACGTGTTGTAGACGCGCCCACGGCCTTCCTTGCGGAACACGAAGCCGACCGCAGCCCCGCGCTGGCGGATGGCTTCGCGAGATGCCTCCTGTTGCTCGCGCGTGCTGCCGTATTTCCCCGTCAGATGCTCGCCGATATCCTGGCCACCGGGCGGCATCGCCGGATTCAGTTCGAAGGGCTGGAAATGCAGATCGGACCTGACCTCCCCTTCCAGGCGCTGCAGCGCCTGTTCCAGCGAGGCCAGTCCGATTGCGCACCAGGGGCAGGAGACGTCGGAGACGAAATCGATCTTCAGGTCGGCGGTCATGGGCCCATCCTACTGAACTTCGGCCGGAACTGCACGGCCGCCCGCGCTGGAATCAGGTTCCGTCCTGTCGGCCACCATGGCGCCGGCGGCAAACAGCGTCTGTCCAAAGGCCAGGGCGCGGCCCGTGGGCCGCGGCCGACATCGCCGCGGGTTCAGCGCGATGTCGGGGGATTGCTGCCCAGGTACTTGCGCACCTCGTCGGCCTGCGGCCCTGCGTGCTGCACGGCCTCGCGCAACTCTTCGATGCTGACGTTGAAGATCCGGCACCAGTACGCCACGTCGGTTTCGTGGGTCAGGTCGATGCGCTGCGAAGGAAGCGAGTCGGCTTGGGGCGGAAGGTTGTTCATGGGAAGCCTCGTGGAAAATGCTGATGCATCGTGCGTCAAAGCGCTGTCGATCGCAAGCCCGTGCCGGTCATGCGCCCGACACCGGCGTGCTAGACAAAAGACCCGGCGATAGCGGCGAGCGGCGACTGCACGTCGGCGTTCTGCGCCCGCTGGCGCAGCGCGTGCTCCATCACCACCAGGGCCAGCATGGCCTCGGCGATGGGCGCAGCCCGGATACCGACACAGGGATCGTGGCGCCCTTTGGTCACCACCTGCGTCGCCTGTCCCTGCAGGTCGATGGTCTCGCGCGGGCTCAGGATGGAGCTGGTGGGCTTGACCGCGATGGAAACCTCCAGGTCCTGCCCGGTGCTGATGCCGCCCAGTACGCCGCCCGCGTTGTTGGTTCGAAAACCGCGCGGCGTCGGCGAGTCGCCGTGCGTGGTACCCCGCTGCATCACGCTGGCGAAGCCCGCGCCGATCTCGACGCCCTTGACGGCGTTGATGCCCATCATCGCGTAGGCGATGTCGGCGTCGAGTTTGTCGAACAGCGGCTCGCCCAGTCCCACCGGGACCTGCGAAGCCGTGACACGGATGCGGGCGCCGCAGGAGTCGCCGGCCCGGCGCAGGCTGTCCATGTAACTCTCCAGATGCGCCACATCGGCGATCGGGGCGAAAAACGGATTGTTGGGAACATGCTCCCAGCTCTCGAAGGCGATAGCGATCTCCCCGATCTGCTGCATGCAGCCGCGAAAGACCGTCCCGTACTGGCGCACGAGCCACTTCTTGGCGACCGCGCCGGCCGCCACCATCGGCGCCGTCAGCCGGGCCGAGGCGCGGCCTCCACCGCGGGGATCGCGCAGGCCGTACTTCTGCAGGTAGGTGTAATCCGCGTGGCCCGGCCGGAACGTCTGCGCGATCTCGGAGTAGTCCTTGCTGCGCTGGTCGGTGTTGCGAATGAGGAGGCAGATCGGCGTGCCGGTGGTCCGGCCTTCGTAGACACCCGAGAGGATTTCCACCCGGTCGGCTTCCTGGCGCTGGGTCACATGGCGGCTGGTGCCGGGACGGCGCCGGTCCAGGTCGGGCTGGATATCGGCCTCCGACAGCTCCATTCCCGGCGGGCAGCCGTCGATCACGCAGCCGATGGCCGGTCCGTGCGACTCACCGAAATTGGTGACCGCGAACAGGGTGCCGAAGGTGTTGCCGCTCATGCCTGGAGATCTCCCGAACCGCTCTCACGATCACCGCGAGAGCAAAGGAATTATCCCAGAGCGGCTGAGGCGGGGGCCCTGCGTCAGAGCTGCGGCCCTGTCGACTGCTCCTCGACACCCCGCGAATCGCTGATATAGGCCTTGAGCATGCGGTTCTCGAAGTTCTGGCTTTCCACCACGGCCTTGGCCACGTCGTAGAAACTGATCACGCCCATCAGCACGCGCCCGTCCATGACCGGCAGGTAGCGCGCATGGCTTTCAAGCATGATCCGGCGCACTTCGTCCAGATCGGCTTCGGAGTTGCAGGTCCGCGGGTGCTCGTCCATCGCGGCGCGCACCTTGCTGTCGGCGACCACACCCCCCCGCTTGTCAATGCACAGAATCACTTCGCGAAAAGTGAGCATGCCCACCAGTTCGCCCTTGTCCATGATCACCAGCGAGCCGATGTCCTTGTCCGCCATGATCTCGATCGCGCGAGACAAGGGCTCGTCGGGCGTAACTGTGTAAAGGGTGCTGCCCTTGACGCGCAGGATATCGCTGACCTTCATGCTTGTCTCCTCTCTGTTGCACCGGTGACCACCGGTTGAAGCAATATAGCCCACAATCCAGGTCAATTCCAGCCAGTCCATTTTCGAGGAGAGATTGCAATGCCCGGTTACTCCGACCCCGGCTTTGACACCCTGGCGTTGCACGCGGGCGCCGCGCCCGACCCGGCGACCGGCGCGCGGGCCGTGCCGATCCACCTGACCACCTCGTTTGTCTTCGAATCCAGCGACCATGCGGCGGCGCTGTTCAACCTGGAACGCGCGGGGCACGTCTACTCGCGCATCAGCAACCCCACCAACGCGGTGCTCGAACAGCGCGTCGCGGCGCTGGAAGGCGGCATCGGCGCCATCTCGACCGCCAGCGGCCAGGCTGCCTTGCACCTGAGCATTGCCACGCTGATGGGCTCAGGCTCGCACATCGTCGCCAGTACCGCGCTGTACGGCGGTTCGCAAAACCTGTTGCATTACACGCTGCGTCGTTTCGGAATCGAGACCACCTTCGTCAAGCCCGGCGACATCGACGGCTGGCGCGCCGCGATTCGGCCGCAGACCAAACTGCTGTTCGGCGAGACCGTCGGCAATCCGGGCCTGGACGTGCTGGACATTCCGGTGGTGGCCCAGATCGCGCATGAGGCCGGCGTGCCGCTCCTCGTGGATTCCACCCTGACCTCGCCTTACCTGATCAGGCCGTTCCAGCTGGGGGCCGACCTGGTCTACCACTCGGCCACCAAGTTCCTGTCCGGGCACGGCACCGTCATCGGCGGCATCGTCGTGGACGGCGGCGGCTTCGACTGGGACGGGCCCGCGGCAGCCGGCAAGTTCGCGGAACTCACGGCGCCCTACGAGGGCTTCCACAACATGGTGTTCAGCGAGGAGTCGACGGTGGGCGCCTTCCTGCTGCGTGCGCGGCGCGAAGGGTTGCGCGATTTCGGCGCCTGCATGAGCCCGCACACCGCCTGGCTGATCCTGCAAGGCATAGAGACGCTGCCGCTGCGCATGGAGCGCCACATGAGCAACACCCGCAAGGTGGTGGAGTTCCTCGCCGCCCATCCGTTCGTTGCGAGCGTGGGCCATCCGATGCTGCAATCCCACCCCAGCCATGCGCTCGCGCAAAAGCTGCTGCCCAAGGGCGCCGGCTCGGTCTTCAGCTTCAACCTCAAGGGCAACCGCGAGCAGGGCAAGAAGTTCATCGAGGCGCTCAAGGTGTTCAGCCACCTGGCCAACGTCGGCGACTGCCGCTCGTTGGTGATCCACCCGGCCAGCACCACGCACTTCCGGATGACCGACGAGGCACTGGCCAATGCGGGCATCACGCAAGGCACCATCCGGCTGTCGATCGGGCTGGAGGACCCGGACGACCTGATTGACGACATCAAGCGGGCCCTGAAGGCCGCCGAGAAAGCCTGAAGGAGCGCGCGATGTACCTGACAGTCAACGGCTCCAGCACTTACTGCTACACCGGCGGCAAGCCGTTCGATCCCGCCCAGCCCACTGTGGTGTTCATCCACGGCGCCTTGAACGATCACAGCGTGTGGATACTGCAGAGCCGCTCGCTGGCGCACCACGGCTGGAACGTGCTGGCGGTCGACCTGCCCGGCCATTGCCGCAGTGAAGGCGAACCGCCGGCCACGGTAGAGGAAGCCGCGGACTTCATTGCCGCTCTGCTCGAAGCCGCCGGCGTCGCGCGGGCGGCGCTGGTGGGCCACAGCTGGGGATCATTGATCGCACTGGAAGCAGCCTGCCGGTTGAAGGAACGTGTCAGCCACCTGGTGCTGGTGGGAATCGCGTATCCCATGAAGGTGTCCGCTGCCCTGCTCGACGCCTCGCTCAGCCAGCCGATGAAAGCGTTGGAGATGATCAACGTCTTTTCGCGCAGCACGCTGGCACCGCCGCCCTCCGCGCTGGGCCCTGGCACCTGGGTCTACGGCGCCAGCATGGCGCTGGGCCGCCGCGTGCTGGCCAGCAATCCCCGCGTGAACGTCTTCCATCGCGGGTTCAAGGCCTGCGACAGCTACGCCAACGGCGAAGCGGCCATTGCGGGCATCGCCTGCCCGGTGCTGTTCCTGCTCGGCGCGCAGGACCAGATGACTCCGCTCAAGGCGGCGCAGTCGCTGATCACGAAGGCGCGCGAAACGGGCAAGACCGTGAAAGTGGTGAGCTTGCCGGTGGGCCACCACCAGATGACCGAAACCCCCGACGCAACACTGTTCGCCATTCGCGACTTTCTCAAGACATGAGCGGCGGCCTCGTCATCACACTGGCGATGACGCAAGACCAGGCCCGGGAAATCGCCGCCGGACTGGACCTGCGCGCGCTGCCGCCCCAGTCCTACGCCAACCCCTGCTCGGGTCCTGTTCAAGGGCCTAGATCACGTCCTTCAGATAGACCGACGAGAGTCGTCCGCTCTTCCAGAGCTTGTCGGTTGCCTCGGATTGGGGCAGCAGCAGCAGCCGCATCAACGCCTCGAGCGCCGTGGATTGCGGGTCGGCCAGCAGGATGTATCGTGTGTTTTCCTGGTCGTCGACTTCGTTGACCCGGCCGATCCAATCCAGAGCCACCAGGGTCTCCAGCACCGGCTCGAGTTCCAGCGTCTCGACCTCCAGCGCCGCAACCAGCTCCAAGGCGCTCAGGCCACGCCGTGCGGACTCGCGCGCACGATGCAGCTCACGCAGCACTTCCAGTGCCAGCTGGAACTGCCAAGCGTGCGCCGCGCTGCGCCGGCGGGTACCCGCCACCAGGGCGGGCAGGTAGGCGGTAATCACTGCGCCCAGCAGAACGATCACCCAGGCCACGTAGATCCAGACCAGCAGGATCGGCAGCGTGGCAAACGCGCCGTAGACCAGCGAATAGGTCGGTACCTTGGCGATGTACCAGGCCAGCAGGCGCCGCGCCAGCTCGATGCCGATGGCGGCAAAAAGGCCGCCGACCCAGGCGTGGCTGCGACGCACCGGCGTGTTGGGGACATACCGGTACAGCGCAGCCAGGCCGGCCGTGAGCAGAAAGAACTCGAGGACATCGAACAGGAACTGCACCGCGCCGGGCATGGCGGTGACAAGCCCCCGGGAGGCGGAGATCACATAGGAGCTGATGCTCAGGCTCGCGCCCAGCAGCAACGGCGCCAGCGTCATGACCGCCCAGTAGATCATCACCCGCTGCCCCAGAGACCGGCGTCGCCTGACGCGCCAGATGCTGTTGAGCGTTCGATCGATGGTCAGCACCAGCGCCAGGGCCGTGATGAACAGCGCGCCCAGCCCGGCCGCGCCCAGCCGGCTGGCCTTGCCCGAGAATTGGGTCAGATAACCCAGCACCTGCCTGGCGATCGCGTCCGGGATCAGGCTTTGCACCAGCCAGGCCTGCAAGGCACCCTGCAGCTTGCCGAACATGGGAAAGGCCGTGAACACCGCCAGCGCCACGGTGAAGAAGGGCACCAGCGCCATGGTGGTGGTGAACGTGAGGCTGCTGGCCGTCAGACCCAGCCGGTCCTCGCGAAACCGCTCGCCCAGGGTCACGGCTGCGGATTTCCACGGAAAACGCGTGAGATCGGCGAGCAGTTGGCGGACATCCATCGGCCGCTATGATGCCATCGCCCATGCATCCATCCGATTCACTGCCCCAAGCACACCCCGGCCGCTGGCTGGCGTTGACCCGCTGGCTCGCCGTGGGCAGCGTGCTGGGGCTGATCGTGCTCGGACTGGCGTGGGAGCTGTGGCTCGCGCCGCTGCGTCCCGGTGGGTCCTGGCTCGTGATCAAGATACTGCCCCTGTGTGTTCCCTTGGCCGGGTTGCTGCGCAACCGGATGTACACGTACCGCTGGGTCAGCCTGATGGTCTGGATTTATTTCTCGGAAGGGGCGGTGCGCGCCTACAGCGACCGCGGCTTGAGCGCGCGGCTGGCCCTGTTCGAAGTCGCACTGTGCCTGGTCCTGTTCGCGGCCTGCGTGCTGCACGTGAGAATACGCCTGGGAAGGGCGAAGACATGAATGGATTGATCGAAAGCTTGCGGCAAACGGTGGGCGAAAGCAACGTGCTGGTGTCGGGAGATCTGACCGCCTGGGAGCAGGACTGGCGCAAGCGCTCGCGCGGCAAGGCGCTGGCCGTGGTGCGGCCGGGCTCCACCGCCGAGGTCGCCCAGGTGGTGAGAGCGTGTGCTGCGGCACGCGCTGCCATCGTGCCCCAGGGCGGCAACACCGGGCTGGTGGTCGGTTCCACCCCCGATGCCAGCGGCACCCAGGTCGTGCTCAGCCTGCAGCGACTGAAAGCCGTGCGCGGGCTCGACGCGGCCAACCTCACGGTGACCGTGGAAGCGGGATGTGTGCTGCAGAACCTGCAGGACGCCGCCGAGCGTGCCGGCTTCCTGTTTCCCCTGAGCCTGGCGGCCGAAGGCAGCTGCACCATCGGCGGCAACCTGGCCACCAACGCAGGCGGTACCCAGGTTGTGCGGTATGGCAACTCGCGCGATCTCTGTCTGGGCCTGGAAGTCGTAACAGCTCAGGGGCAGATCTGGGATGGGCTGTCGGGCCTGCGCAAGGACAACACCGGCTACGACCTGCGCGACCTGTTCATCGGCAGCGAGGGCACGCTGGGCATCATTACCGCCGCCACCATGAAGCTGTACCCGCTGCCAGCGGCCCGGCTCACGGCGTGGGCGGCTGTGCCCAGCCTCGAGGACGCGGTACGCCTGCTGGGCCTGGCGCACGCTCACCTGGGTCCGGGCCTGACCGGTTTCGAGGTGATGGGGCGCTTCGCGTTGAGCCTGGTGGCCCGGCACTTCACCCAGCTGCGGGTGCCGCTGTACGAGGAAGCGCCGTATTGCGTGCTGCTCGAGAACTCCGACCATGAGTCCGAGGCGCACGCCCGGGTCCGGTTCGAGCGCCTGCTGGAAACTGCACTGGAACAAGGCTGCGTGACGGACGCGGTGGTGGCCGAAAACCTGGCCCAGGCGCACCAGCTCTGGCACATTCGGGAAGCGATCCCGCTGGCCCAGGCCGAAGAAGGCCTGAACATCAAGCACGACATCTCGGTTCCCGTGTCGCGCATTCCCGAATTCTGCCGCGAAACCGGCGCGCTGCTGGAGCAGCTGATTCCGGGCGTGCGGCTGGTGAACTTCGGCCATCTGGGGGACGGCAATCTGCACTACAACGTCCAGGCGCCGCCGGACGGTGACGCGTCGGATTTCCTGAATCAGTGGGAAGAGGAAGTGAATTCGCTGGTCTACGACTCGGTGCAGCGTTTCGACGGTTCCATCTCGGCCGAGCACGGCGTGGGAAGCCTGAAGGCGGCCAAGCTCGAGCGCCACAAATCGCCGGTGGCCCTGGAGATGATGCGCGCCATCAAGCGGGCCCTGGATCCGGACAACCTGATGAATCCGGGACGGCTGCTGCGCGCCTGAAGCGCGCCACCCGCGCTTTGCGCATAATTGCCCATGACCGCCGCCCTCCGTCCCGTCCGCTCCCAGTACGAAGACTTCATGCGCCATGTCTACATCCATGGCACGCCGAAAACCGACCGTACCGGCACCGGGACGCGCAGCGTGTTCGCGTACCAGATGCGGTTCGACCTGAACGAGGGCTTCCCGCTGGTGACCACCAAGAAGGTCCACCTGAAGTCCATCATCCATGAACTGCTGTGGTTCCTGAAGGGCTCCAGCGACAACCGCTGGCTGAAGGAACGCGGCGTGTCGATCTGGGACGAATGGGCCGGACCCGACGGGGATCTGGGCCCGGTCTATGGCGTGCAGTGGCGCAGCTGGCCGACGTCCGATGGCGGGCACATCGATCAGATCGCCGAAGCCGTGAAGACCATCAAGACCAATCCCGATTCGCGGCGCATCATCGTCAGCGCCTGGAACGTGGCCGACATTCCCAAGATGGCGCTGGCGCCGTGCCATGCCTTCTTCCAGTTCTACGTGGCGAACGGCAAGCTCTCCTGCCAGCTCTATCAGCGCAGCGCCGACATTTTCCTGGGCGTGCCGTTCAATATCGCGAGCTATGCGCTGCTCACGCACATGATGGCCCAGCAGTGCGACCTGGACGTCGGCGACTTCGTCTGGACCGGCGGCGACTGCCACATCTACAACAATCACCATGAACAGGTGGAGCTGCAATTGAGCCGCGAGCCTTATCCCTACCCGGTGCTGAACATCAAGCGCAAGCCGGCGTCGATCTTCGAGTACGAGTACGAAGATTTCGAGGTGCTGGAGTACCAGTGCCACCAGGCGATCAAGGCTCCCGTCGCGGTATGAAGCTGGGGTTGATCTACGCGCGCGCACGCAACGGCGTGATCGGCATGAGCGGAGGCCTGCCCTGGCACCTGCCGGAGGATCTGGCCCATTTCAAGCGCGTGACCATGGGCTGCCCGGTGATCATGGGCCGCAAGACCTGGGATTCGCTGCCCGAGCGCTTTCGTCCGCTGCCGGGCCGCAAGAACATCGTGGTGACCCGCCAGCCGGGCTGGAGCGCGCCCGGCGCGAGCCGCGCCGCTTCACTGTCCGAAGCAATGGCGCTCTGCGGCGACGAGGCCCAGGCCTGGGTCATCGGTGGCGCGCAACTGTACGCGCAGGCACTGGCCCTGGCCGATACCACCGAAGTGACCGAGATCGACTCCGACTTCGAAGGCGACGTTTTTGCGCCCGAATTGGGCGCAAAGTGGGAAGAGGTCGCACGCGAAGCCCATACTTCAGCGAGCGGATTGAACTTCAGTTTCGCCACCTATCGCAAAAAGAATGCAGGAGTCTGATATGTCAGAAGACGGATTTCACGTACACGGCCCCCACGACCACGAGCTGGAGCACGCCATCGAGCATGCGTCCGAGGGGGCGGCAGGCGGCATGATCAACCAGATCGCGATGTTCACGGCAGTGATCGCCACGGTGGGAGCGATCTTTTCCTACATGGGCGGCGCAACCCAGGCGAATGCGGGCCTGTACAAGAACAACGCCGCGATCAAGAAGACCGAGGCGTCGAACCAGTGGAATTATTTCCAGGCCAAGAGCACCAAGCAGTCGCTCGCGGAAGTCTCGCGCGACCTCTCCCCGGCGGACCGGCAGGCCACCTATCAGGCGAAGATGGACCGCTACGAAAAGGAAAAGAAGGAGATCGAGACCGAGGCGCACAAGCTGGAAGCCCAGGCCACCGAATGGGACGAGCGCAGCGAAGTTCAAATGCACCAGCATCATCGCTGGGCGCAGGCCACCACGGCCCTGCAGGTGTCCATTGCGCTGGCGGCCATCGCCCTGTTGACCCGCAAGAAATGGCTGGAATGGGGAATGTTCGGGGTCGGTGCCATCGGCCTTGCGGTCGGCGTGCTGGCCGCGATGCATATCTGACACCAACCGGGGCGGGAACCGCGGTCCGCTCGCCGTTCGGCGACGAAAGCGCCGCCCGTTTCAACCCGCCTTCTCGATGCGGCCTCCGAGGTAGGCCGCCCGCACCTCGTCGTTCGACCAGAGTTCGGCCGGCTTTCCCGACACCGCCAGCCGGCCCGTCTCCAGTACGTAGCCGCGGTCAGCCACGGACAGCGCCATGCGTGCGTTCTGCTCGACCAGCAGCACCGTGGTGCCGCGGCGGCGAATCTCGGCGATGATCGAAAACACCTTCTGCACGATGACAGGGGCGAGGCCGAGCGATGGTTCGTCCAGCAGCAGCAGGCGCGGCTTGGCCATCAGGCCGCGGGCTACGGCCACCATCTGCTGCTGCCCGCCCGAGAGCATCCAGCCGAGCGTGTCGGCAAACGGCCGGATGTCGGGGAACAGGTCGAACATCTCATCCGACTCGCGCACCAGTTGGGCCTTGGCGACACGGCCGCGGTTCGAGGCCCCCAGCATGATGTTCTCGCGCGCCGTCAAGCCGGGGAACAGGCGCCGCCCTTCCGGCACGTGCGCGATGCCGAGTTTGACGATGGCCTCGGGCGCCAGCGCCGCGATCGATTTGCCTTCGAACTGGATGTCGCCGCCCGCCGGCTTCAGCAGCCCGGAGATCGCCCGCAGCGTGGTCGACTTGCCGGCGCCGTTCGCCCCCAGCAATGTGACGACTTCGCCGGCCTCGATCGAGATCGAGACGCCGTGCAGCGCCTCGATCTCGCCATAGCGGACCACCAGGCCCTCAAGTGAAAGCAGGGGCATCGGGTTCGCTTCCGAGATAGGCGGCGATCACGTCGGGCTGGCGCAGCACCTCGGCTGCAACCCCGTCGGCGATGCAACGGCCAAAGTTCAGCACCGTGATGTGCTGCGCAACTTTCGTCACGAGGGTCATGTCGTGGTCGATGATCAGGATGGTGAGGCCCTTGGCGGCGATGCGCTGCAGCAGCTCCAGCAGCCCCAGCTTTTCGCTCGAGTTGAGGCCGGCCGCCGGCTCGTCGAGCAGCAGCAGGGTGGGCTCGCCGGCCAGCGCACGCGCGATCTCGATCAGTCGCTGGTGGCCGTAGGAAAACCCCGTGACCAGTTGGTGACAGCGCGCCTCGAGGCCGACGAACGCCAGTGCGGCGCGGGCGCGCTCGACCAGCGCGGCGTGGTCGACCTCGGCGTGATGACCGCCCTGCTCGGCGCCGATCACCACGTTCTCCAGCGCGCTCATGGAGCGGAACAGACGGATGTTCTGGAAGGTGCGGCCCAGCCCCGCCACGGTGCGCGCGTGCGCCGGCAGCGCCGTGATGTCGCTGCCGCCCAGCAGCACGCGCCCCGCCGTCGCCGTGTAGATGCCGGAGAGCACGTTCAGCGTGGTCGTCTTGCCGGAACCGTTCGGGCCGATGAGGGCGTGCACCGAGCCGCGGCGCACCGCGAACGAAATATCGTCCACGGCCTTGACGCCGCCGAAGTGCTTGGCCAGGTGCTGCACTTCCAGCACCGGCGGCTCGTTCGCCGAAGACTGTGTCCGCGGCGGCGTGACCACCAGATCCGCCGGGGCGCCGGCGAAGGGTGGCGGCGGCAGCAAGCGGCGGACGCGGTCCTGCACGAACCCCCAGATGCCGTCCTGCATGTAGCGGATGATCAGAATGATCGCCAGGCCGTAGATCGCGAGGTAGAGACCCGGCACGCTCTTCATGAAGCGCAGGCTCTCCGGCAGCACGATCAGCAGCGCGGTGCCGATCAACGCGCCGATCGGCGAAGACACGCCGCCGAGCAGCGTCATGGTGATGAAGACGATCGATTCGGCGAAGCTGAACTGATCGGGGCTGACATAGGAGAAGCCGCCCGCGAACAGGCCACCGCCGATGCCGCCGAGCACGGCCGACAGCGCGAACGCGGCCACCTTGACCTTGTATACGTTGACGCCGGCCACGCCCGCCGCCAACTCGTTGTCGCGCACCGCGCGCATGGCCCGCCCCAGTCTTGTGTTCGGCAAGTGCCACACGATGTAGCCGACGAGCGCCATCGCGAAGACGCAAACGCCCAGGAACGCCTGCGACGACTGGAACAGCGCCGGCCGCTCGATGCCGCCGACACCGTCGGGACCACGAGTCACCGGGATCCAGTTCACCATGATCAGCGTGACGATCTGCTGGAAGCTGATCGTCACCATGGCCAGATAGTGGCCGCCCAGGCGCAGCGTGGTCATGCCCAGCACCGCGCCCATCACCACCGCGACGCCGGCGCCCATGACCAGGGCCACCCAGAAGTTCAGGTGCAGGGTCGCCGTGCCCAGCCCCACGGCGTAGGCCCCGAACCCGAAGAAGGCAGCCTGGGCCAGATTGATCTGGCCGCACAGGCCGAGCACGACGGTGAGCCCGAACACCGCAATCGCAAATGTCGCCGTCTGCACCAGGATGTGCATCGTGTAGTCCTGCATCGGGACCAACGTGACCATCGCGACCACCAGCGCCGCAAAGGCGGCGAAGCCGAGCGTGCCGAGCAGGCGCCGCCGGGTCATGCCTTCTCCGCTACGCGTTCGCCGAAAATGCCTTGCGGACGGAAGATGAGGAACGCCACGAGCACCAGGAAGGCAAAACCGTCCTTGTAAGGAACCGAGACGTAGGCCGCGCCAAAAGTCTCGATCACCCCGAGGGCGAGGCCGCCGATGATGGCGCCCTTGACGTCACCGAAGCCGCCGATGATGGTCGCTGCAAATGCCTTCAGCGCGATCGTCGAGCCCATCTGGATCGACACGAACAGGATCGGCGCCACCAGGATGCCCGCGATGCCGCCAAGCAGTGCCGAATACACGAAGGTCAGCATGATCATGGTCGCGACGGGGATGCCCAGCAGGGACGCCATCTCCTTGTCCTGGGAGGTGGCCTGCAGTTTCTTGCCGAGCAGGGTGTGTTCGAAGAACCAGAAGTTGAAGACCACCAGCACCAGCGTCACCGCCATGATCAGCAGGTACTGGCTGTCCAGGTACACCGGGCCGATCTGCACGCCGGGCGTCTCGAACCAGCCCGGCAGCACCTGGGGCTGCGGCCCATAGAGCGCCAGCACCGTGTTCGCGAGGAAGATCGAGGCGCCGATGGTCGCGATGATCACGGGCAGGAAAGTGCGGTGGCGCAGCGGGTAGTACACCCCCAGATTGAAGATCACCCCCAGCAGCGCCATGCCCGCCAGCGCGGCGAGAAAGGCCCAGGCATAGGGCCACTGCAGGTCGACCGCGAAGACCACCATGAGGTAGGCGCCCACCATCGAGAACTCGCCTTGCGCGAAGTTGACGACATTGGTGGCGCGGAAGATCAGCACGAAGCCCAGCGCCACGAGGGCGTAGACCGCACCGATCCCCAAGCCCGTGAAAAAGAGCTGGAGCGCCAGGTCCATCGGCGCTCAGGCGGCCGGTTCGACGTGTTTGTCGAAGACGATGGTGCCCTTCTCGTTCTTCACAATGTTGTAGCCGTGAAGGCCATCGCCGTTCGCATCGAAGTTGTATTCGCCTTCGGCACCTTGGTGCTTCCTGATCGCCAGGATGGCGGCGCGGATGGCCGCCGGGTCGGTCTTGCCGGCCTTGTTGATCGCCATGCACAGGATGATGATGGCGTCATAGGTCCATGACGACTGGTTGTCGGGAGCTGCCTTCGCCGCTTCGCGATAAGCCTTGCCGAACGCCTTGGCGGCCGGGCTCGAATCTTCGGCGTAGTCGGCGACGCCGTAGGTGCCGTAGAGCGCAGGGCCGGCGAGCTTGAGCGCGGTGACGTTGGTGATCGACGGCGAGCCGACCCACGGAACCGTGACGCCGAGCTGGCGCAATTGCCGGGCGAACACGCCGAGGTCGTTCTCGAACGTGAAATAAGAACCGATGACGTCGGCGCCCGACTGCTTGATGGCGAGCACGACCGGCGTGAAGTCCTGGCTCTGGTTGGCGTAGCCCTGGTCCAGCGCGACCGTGGCGCCGGCATGCTTCTTCAGTGCGGTGGCCAGCGCGTTGCCGCCGGCTGTGCCGAACGCATCCGTCGAATGAATGATCGCCCACTTCTTCTTGCCGAGCGTGTTGACGCCGTAGTCCGCGATCACAGTGCCCGAATACAAGTCATTCGGGCGGAACCGGAAGAACCACGGGTTGCCCATGTGAGTGAGCGTCGGGTCGGTGCCGCCTATCATCACGGGCTTGCCCACCTTCAGCACATCCGGCGCCATGGCATGCACCTGGGTGGAGCGGATGGAGCCGAGGAACGCCACGATGTCGGGCTGCGACGCCAACTTGGAAAACGCCAGCACGATGCCGGGGTTGGTCGTCTGGTCGTCCTCGACGATCAGTTCGACCTTCTTGCCGAGCACGCCGCCGGCCTTGTTGACGGCGTCGAGCGCCAGCCGTGCGCCGATCTGAGCGTAGCGGCCAGCCTCGGCCGCCGGGCCGGTGATCGGTGCGCACATGCCAATCTTGATGGTCGTGCCTTGTGCCGATGCGCGGCCGACGAAGGCCGGCAACGCCAGGCCCGCAGACAGTGCCCCGGAAAATTGACGGCGGGAAATGGTCATGGCTTCCTCGTGTTGTTGGTCTGCAAATCGCAAACGGGTTCAGGTTGAATACATCGGAACGACAGGATCTGCGTGCGCCGGGTTCGTGCGCTGCGGGTCTTCACCAGCAGCGCTGTTTCGCCATCTGTCGGGACTCGACTCGCCGCGGCAAATCGGGCAACGCCAGCTACTATATTTCAGACTGACCCAACTGCGATCAAGGGTATTCCTGCATGCAGTCCCGAAAACGCCTGCGGTGTGTTGCCGGGAATTGAAGCGACCCGAGACCCCTTCGCGGCGCGCCACCCCATAATTCGCGCCTCACCCCGTCGGCACAGCCGGCAGAACTCATGAAACTCTCGACCTGGAATGTCAATTCGCTCACGGCGCGGCTGCAGCATGTACTGGACTGGACCGCGGCCAACCCGGTGGACGTGCTGTGCCTGCAGGAGCTCAAACTCACTGACGACAAATTCCCGCTCGACGCCATCCGTGCCGCCGGCTACCCGCACTGCGCCGTGTTCGGCCAGAAAACCTACAACGGCGTCGCGATCATGAGCCGCGAGCCGTTGCACGAAATCGTAAGGAACATCTCGGGTTACGCCGACGAGCATTCGCGCGTGATCGCCGCAACGCTGGCAAGCCCGGCAGGCGAGCTGCGACTGGTCAACGGCTACTTCGTCAATGGGCAAGCGCTCGGCACGCCGAAATTCGACTACAAGATGAGCTGGCTGCGGGGTCTGCGTGACTATCTGCGCGAGGAACTGGCCCTGCATGAGCGGCTCATGCTGCTGGGCGACTTCAACATCGTGCCAGAAGACCGCGATTCATTCGACCCCGAAGGCCTGCGCGAAACCATCCATCACACCACCGAAGAGCGTGATCATTTCCGCAGGCTGCTCGAGCTGGGCCTGGTCGACAGCTTCCGCCTGTTCGAGCAACCCGAAAAAAGCTACAGCTGGTGGGATTACCGGATGCTGGGCTACCCGAAGAACCGGGGACTGCGCATCGACCATATCCTGGTGAGCGATTCGCTGAAGCTGCAAGTCAAGGCCTGCACCATCGACCGCGCGCCGCGAAAGTGGGAAAAGCCGAGCGATCATGCCCCCGTGATCGTGGAGATCTGAGTCTGCCCGCCGTTGTCGGCGGCGTTCAGACGGGATCGATCAGCCGGAACGTGCGCGCCACCTTGCTGATGACCCACGCAGAAGTTCCGGCATCGAACTGCCGGAAGTGTTCGGTCCTTTGGTGGGCTTCAAAGGCCGCCCGATCGTCATACAGCTCGTAGAGGAAGACCTTCGACCTGTCCTCGTCGCAGAAGGCCACGTCGAACCTGCTGCAGCCGGGCTCTTCGCGGCGGGAGGATTGCGCATTGCGCAGCATCTCGACTCTGAAAGCGTCGATGAAGTCGGGGGCGACGACAAAGTCCACGGTCACCACGAGCACAGCGGATCTCCTGGGCTCGCTCAGCGGTCGGCCGCGACGTGCTGGATCGCGTCCACCACCGCACGGGTGATCTCGGCCGTCCCGTCGCCACCGCCGAACTCGTGCGGGCGCACAAGGTGCTGTGCGAACACATGGTCGACCGCGGTTTCAAGCAGATCCGCCGCGTCGAGGCAGGCCCGCACGTCGTGGCGCTCGCCAAGCCACTGCAGCATCATCGCGGCCGAAAGAAACATGGCAGTCGGATTCGACTTGCCCTGGCCCGCGATATCGGGTGCCGAGCCGTGCGAAGGCTGGAACAGCGCGTGCGCGTCGCCGATGTCACCAGACGGTGCCATACCCATTCCACCGATCAGGCCGGCCGCCAGGTCCGAAAGGATGTCGCCAAACTGGTTTTCAGTGGGGATCACGTCGTACTCCCACGGCTTGCGAATCAGGTTCAGCGCCATTGCGTCGATGTAGCAGTGGTCGGCCGCGACCTCGGGGAAGTGCTTGGCGCGCTCCCAGAAAATCCGGTTCGAGAATGCCATCGAGGTGAACACATTGGCCTTGTCGACGCAGGTGACCTTCCCCTTCGCCGGGTTGCGCGCTTTGCGCCGGCTCGCCAGGCGAAACGAAAAGTCGAACACCCGCTCGCTGCCCTTGCGGGTGATCTTGCAGGCGTCGTAGGCCTCCTCGTCGCCGCGCACATCGGCGCGGCCACGCGAGTAAAACCACCCTTCCGTCTGCTCGCGGATGATGACCAGATCGATGTCCTTTGCCCGCGGATCGGCCAAGGGCAGGGGCACGCCGGCGATGGCGCGGATCGGTCGCACCCCGGCGTACAGCTCCAGGTGGGTGCGGATGTCGAGTTGGGGCGCGATCTCCGTCCCGTCCGGATAGCGGATGTGCGGCAGTCCCATCGCCCCAAACAGGATGGCGTCCGCGCGCTCGCAGGCCCTCATCGACTCGTCGGGAAACGCAGTGCCCGTGTCGGCGTAGAGCTGAGCGCCGCCGGGGCGGTGATCGAGGGCCAGGGCAAAGCCACCCACGCGCTTTTGCAGCGTGTCCAGCATGGCGAGGCACGCTTGAATGACCTCCACCCCAATGCCGTCTCCCGGCAACACGACGATGTCGAACTTCTTGTCCATTCCCATTTCCACTTCCTCCTTGAATTCGTGTCGAGCCCCTCGCGGGGCGTCAGAGTTGCTGCAAGCGGTACTGCTCGATGATGGTGAGCAGCTCGCGGCTGCCGCGCTCGCGGTGGTCGCGGGTGACCGCGTAGGCACCCTGGGCGTCGCCGTCGCGGATGCGCTCGACCAGCGCTCTGTGCTCTTTGGTCGAATTCGCCGGTTTGGGCCGAAGCCTGAGCGTAAACATCCGGGCGCGGTGCGACCGGTCCCAGAAATTGAGAACAGCCTGCATCAGAAGCCGGTTGCCCGACAACTCGATCAATGTGCGATGAAAGCGCTCGTCCGCCTCGGCCCATGCGTCCAGATCGTTGGCCTTGAGCGCACGTGCCATGTCGCGCGACGCCCGCTCCAGCGGCTCGACCTCGGTTTGGGTCGGCCTGCGTTTGGCCGCCAGCTCCGCCGCCATGGACTCCAGCGCCGTCAGGATCTCGTATATTTCCTTCATGTCGTTGGCAGACACGGGCATCACGCGCACGCCATGACGCGGCACGATCTCGACCAGTCCCTCGTTGCGCAGCCGCAGCAGCGCTTCGTGCAGCGGAGTGCGGCTGATGCCCAGCTGCCTCGCTAGCTCCAGCTCAAGCGCCCGGTGACCTGGCGGATACACGTTATCCAGAATGCGCTGGCGGATTGCCCGATACGCCTCGTCGACCAGCGATTTGCGCCGGTCAGCGGGCAGGCCGACGCGACCCCCGGGCGCGGACTTGCGGATGCGCTCTGGCGCCACGTTGCTGGAGGTCGGCATCCGGTCAGCCCTGCATGCCCCAGCGCTGCACGGTGCGTGCCGCGATGCTGCGAAAAACCAGGTTTTCGACGGCAAGCCCGATCAGGATCACGCTGAACAGGCCGGCGAACACGCTGGCGATCTCCAGCTGGTTCTTGTTCTCGTAAATGAACCAGCCCAGGCCGCCCGAGCCGGAAGAAACGCCAAAGACCAGCTCGGCGGCGATCAGCGTGCGCCAGGCGAACGCCCAGCCGATCTTCAGGCCGGTGAGGATGCTCGGGAACGCCGCGGGCACCAGGATCTTGGCGACATAAGGCAAGCCTCGCAGGCCATAGTTGCGGCCCACCATGCGCAACGTGTTCGACACCGACATGAAGCCAGAGTGAGTGTTGAGCGCAACGGGCCACAGTACGGAGTGGATCAACACGAACACCAGGCTGCCGCTGCCCAGGCCGAACCAGATCAGCGCCAGCGGCAGCAGCGCGATGGCAGGGAGCGGGTTGAACATGGCCGTGAGCGTTTCCAGCAGGTCGGTCCCAAGGCGCGAGGTGATCGCCAGCATGGTCAGCAATGCGGCGAGCGCGAGGCCGGCGGCATAGCCCATCAGCAGGATGCGGATCGAGTACCAGGCTTTTCCCAACAGCCCGCCGGTGGCGATGGCGTCGCGAAACGCCCGCACCGTGTCGAGGAAGGTCGGAATCAGCAGCGGGTTGTCCAGCCGGGTGGCATACAGCTGCCACACCAGCGCCAGCAGAATCAGCAACGCCGCCTTCCGCACGAAGCCGTTGTTCCAGGCTCTTTCCCAGGCACCCAGCGGCTGCTCGACCACGCTGAAGCGGCTGGCGTCCGGCGGATCGCGATAGATGTTCGGCCGCGGTACCGGCTGCTCATGCATGGGTGGGCTCCGCTGTCGCCTTTTCGTCGGCGAACAAGGTCTGATGGATGTAGGCCTCCAGCTCGGCCCGCTGCTGCGCGTTGGCCTGACCCCGCGGCACGCTGTCGATCTCGGCCTTGACCTGTCCCGGGTGCGGCGTCAACAGCAGGATCCGGCTGCCCACGAGGATGGCTTCCGGAATCGAGTGAGTGACGAACAGCACCGTGAAGCGCGTGTCGTCCCACAGCTGCAGCAATTCCTCCTGCATCTTGCGGCGAGTCAGCGCATCGAGCGCGGCAAACGGCTCGTCCATCAACAGGATGTCCGGCTCCATCGCCATGCCGCGCGCGATCGCAACCCGCTGTTTCATGCCTCCCGACAGCGTGTGAGGATAGCTGTTGGCGAAGGCCGTCAGGTTCACCTTGGCGATGTAATGCAAGGCCTTTTCGGTGGCCTCGCGCGAGGAGAGTTTTCCGCTGGAGGTGAGCGCGAACGCGACGTTTTGCGCGACGGTCTTCCACGGCAGCAGCTGGTCGAACTCCTGGAACACCATCATGCGATCGGGGCCGGGCCGGCCGATGCGCTCTCCCTTCAGGCGCATCTCGCCCTCCACCGGCGTCATGTAGCCGCCCACCGCCTTCAGCAGCGTCGACTTGCCGCAGCCCGAGGGGCCCAGCACCACGAAGCGGTCGGACCGAAGCACCTGGAAGTCCACCCGGTAGGTGGCCGTGACCAGATGGTCCTTCGTCTTGTACTGCAGCGTGACGCCTCGCACGTCGAGCAGCGGAACATTGCCGTCCGTGCCGCCCGGAGGCGGCGAACCGGGACCTGCCCCAGCCGATTCTCCCGCCATCAACTGCCAGCCATCCCGTGGGCATTGGGAAAGAACATGTCCTTCCACGACGCCGGTTTGACCTTGATGCTTCCGGTCTTGTGCATGAACTCGACCATCTGCATGATGTTCTTCGGCACCAGCGAGTACTCGATCGTCGGGTCGTTCATGATGGCCAGAAGGTCCTCGATCGGCGTCTTGTCCTTGGTCGCCTTGACATAGATTTCCGCGGCCGCGCGCTTGTCCTTGTTGATGAAGTCCGTGGCTTCCTGCAACGCGGCCATGAAGGCGGCATAAGCCTTGGGGTTTTCCTGCTGGAACTTGGCTGTCGCCGCCACGACGTTGAACGAGATCGGCCCGCCCAGGATTTCGGTGGAGGAGATCACCTTGCGAATGCCCGGCTTGGCCATTTCACGCTGGATGAACGGCGGTGAAGTGAAGTGATTGTTGATCTCGCCCGCCCCGGAGAGGAAAGCGGCCATGCCGTCGCTGTGGGTCATGGAGACGGTGAGCGGATCGAGCTTGGTCATGCCGGCATCGCCGAATTCCTTGCTGGCCCAGATCTGCAGCATGATCGCCTGCATCGAGACCTTGACGGCCGGCAGGGCGATCTTGTCCTTGTCGGTGAAGTCGCGGATGCCCTTGATGTGCGTGCTGCGCGTGTTCAGCTGCAAGGGCAGGAAGTTGAATCCGGATGCAGCCTTCACCTGCCCGTTGGTCTTGGCCCAGATGGTGGCGATGCCGGGCACCCCGAGGCAAACGAAGTCAACGCTGCTCGAGAGCAGCGCATCGTTCATCACGTCGCTGGAGCGGAAGGTGGCCCAGGTGACCTTGACGTCGCCCAGGCCTTGCGCCCGCGCGTGTTTTTCGACCATCTTCTGGTCCTCCATCACCATCATCTGCAGGTAGCCCAGGCCGTATTGCTTGGCGACTCGTATTTCGTTCGTCTCCGCATGCGCGGGCCCGATGGAGAGCCACAGCGCTGCGAAGCAGGCCAGCAGGATAGGAAAAGAAGGCCGTTTCATCGTATGTCTCCTGGTTTGGATTCGAAGAGCAGTCCGGATCGGGGACCGCATGTCCATTAGCGGAAACGATAATGTATACGTTAATAAACGCGGAGACAAGTTTTTCCCGAGAGCGGGGCCGGCGCTGCACAGTAGGCGCATCCTGGACCGCGTGAGGCCAGCGCGTGAGGCAGGCTCCCGGCGACGGGAGCGCCATCACTCCAGCCCGAGGTCCTGGATCTTGCGGGTGATCGTGTTGCGCCCGATCCCGAGTTTTTGCGCGGCCTCGATGCGGCGACCGCGCGTGCTGGCCAAAGCCGTGACGATCAGCCTGGACTCGAAGCGCCGGGTCAATTCGTCCCAGACATCGTGCCGCCCGCTGGCGAGCAACTCCAGGGCTTCGGCTTCAAGGCCGGACTCCCAGCTGCTGCCGTTGCTCGGGCTCGGGCCGGGTTGGGTCCGTTCCGGCCCATGCACGGCGGCTCCGGTGGAACCTTGTTCCGCGGCTTGGGGCGCCTGGCTCAGCGCCGATGCTTCCTGGGCTGGGGCCAGTTCAGGCCCCGCCCCCACCTCAGGCGGCAAGTCCTTGGGCTCAATCAGCTGGGCCGGTGCCATCACGGTGAGCCAATGGCAGATGTTCTCGAGCTGGCGCACGTTGCCCGGGAAGCTGAAGGTGGCGAGCCGGGCCACTGCGGCGTCCGAAATGCGCTTGGGCTCGACACCCAGCTGCTTGGCGCTTTGTTGCAGGAAGTGCCGCGCCAATACCGGAATGTCTTCCCCGCGCTCGCGCAGCGCGGGCAGCCGCAGCCGGATCACGTTGAGGCGGTGGAACAGGTCTTCGCGGAAGGCCCCCTCCTTGACGCGCTGCTCCAGGTCCTGGTGGGTTGCCGCGATCACTCTCACGTTGGCCTTCACCGCACTGTGGCCGCCCACGCGATAGAAGTGCCCGTCCGAGAGCACCCGGAGCAACCGGGTCTGCAGGTCGAACGGCATGTCCCCGATCTCGTCGAGAAACAGGGTGCCACCCTCGGCCTGCTCGAAGCGACCCCTGCGCATGGTCTGCGCGCCGGTGAAGGCTCCGCGCTCATGGCCGAACAGCTCGCTTTCCAGCAGGTCCTTGGGAATGGCCGCGGTGTTGATCGCCACGAACGGTCCATTGGCCCGGGGCGAATGCTTGTGCAACGCCCGCGCCACCAGTTCTTTGCCCGACCCGGATTCGCCGGTAATCAGCACCGTCACATTGCTTTGCGACAGCCGGCCGATGGCGCGGAACACGTCCTGCATCGCGGGAGCCTGGCCGAGCATTTCGGGCGCGGCAGCCATCCGTTCCTCGGCGATGTCCTCACGCTGGCTCTCCTGCACGGCGCGGCGGATCAGTTCGACGGCCTTGGGCAGGTCGAAGGGCTTGGGCAAGTATTCGAAGGCGCCGCCCTGGAACGCGGAGACCGCGCTGTCCAGATCGGAGAACGCCGTCATGATGATGACCGGCAGGCCGGGGTGCTTCTCCTTCACTTTGGTCAGGAGCTCGAGGCCGGAGCCGCCCGGCATGCGAATGTCGCTCACCAGGATCTGGGGCCCGTTCTCCTCGTCAGCGGACTCCAGCGCCTGCAGCACCTCCCGCGCATTGGTGAAGCTGCGCGTGGGAAGGTCCTCCCGCAACAGCGCCTTCTCCAGCACGAAGCGGATGGATTGGTCATCGTCAACGATCCAGATCGACTTCATGTACTCGGGTCCTCAGGTCAACGCTTCACGGTTTTCAAGGCAGCGGAATCAGGATCTTGAAATCCGTCCTCCCAGGCACACTGTCGCATTCGATCAGGCCATGATGCTGCTGGACAAATGTCTGCGCCAGCGTCAACCCCAGCCCCGAACCATCTTCGCGGCCCGACACCAGCGGGAAGAAGATGCGGTCCCTGATCGAATCCGGCACGCCGGGCCCGTTGTCGATGACATGCAATTCCAATGCCAGTCGGTAGCGTTGCTTGCCGAACGTCACCTGCCGGGCCACCCGGGTGCGAAAGACCAGCTTCGCATCACCTGCCGCGATGCGTTCCGAAAGGGCCTGGCAGGCGTTGTGCGCAATGTTGAGCACCGCCTGGATCAGCTGCTCGCGATCGCCGCGAAACTCGGGAATCGAAACGTCGTACTCGCGCACCACCTCCAGGCCCTTGGGAAACTCGGCCAGGATCACCGAACGCACCCGTTCGCACACTTCGTGGATGTTCACCTCCCCGACCACATGCGGCCTGCGGTGTGGCGCCAGCAGCCGGTCCACCAGCGTCTGCAGGCGATCGGCTTCGTGGATGATGACCTGTGTGTATTCCTTCAGGTCGCGCGCCTGAACCTCCATCTCCAGCAACTGAGCCGCGCCCCGGATACCGCCCAGCGGATTCTTGATCTCATGGGCCAGGTTGCGAATCAGCTCCTTGTTGGCCTGCGCCTGGTCGAGCAAACGCTCTTCGCGATCCTGCTTGGCCTGCGCCTCGAGCGGCAGCATTTCAACGATGAATTCGCCGGGCCGGTCGGTCTGGGCCAGGATCACGTGGACCGGCACCGGCTCGCTCTGGTTCTGGCGCAGCAGCCAGGTGTCATAGCGCAGTGCCGCGAACTCGTTGCCGGCAGCCCCGTCCAGGGCATTCTGCAGCAGCTGCGGCTGCGTGAAGCATTGGGGAAAGCTGGAGCCCTGGATGGTGCGGCGCGAACTGCCGAGGGCGTCTTCCAGCGCCGAGTTGGCGAACAGCACCGTGCCATCGCCCGCAACCACGGCAACCAGCGTGGCCAGCAGGTCCAGCGACTGGAAGCGGGCGGGAGGGGACGCTGGCGGCTTCAAGCCTTCATTTTGACGCAGGAAAGCGGCCCAGTTCGCGCTTGATGCCGGCGATGTCGTTCTCGTTGCGCGCAATGCTGGTCTTCAGTTCGGCCACGCGGTCCAGGTATTTCTGGTGGTTGCGATGCTCGGGGCCCAGCATCTCCGGCTCCCCGTTGTTGTATTCCCTGACCAGCTCGCCCTGCCGCGCCTCGGCCTTTTTCAATTCGGACTCCAGGATCTGTCGAGCATCGGAGTCCCGTGCGCGCTGGCCGTCGGCATCCACGCGCGGGCCGGGTGCGGCCGCCTGCGGCGCAGTGGCCACACGCACTGCACTGCTGTTATTCACGCGCGTACCCTGGACCACCGTGATGTTGCCGCCCTCCATGAGCTTGCAGTGCTTGGCCTGGGCTTCGGTGGCGTCGTTGGTGTAAGTGTTCCCGCAACGGTAGATACGGGTCTGCGCGTAAGCGGTGGTTGCCAGGGCGGCAATGGCCAGCGGAATCAAAAAGGCGTACTTCATGGGGCTTGCTCTCCTCGCATCGAAATGCACAGGACGGCCTGCCAGTATCGCGCAATCCTTCAAAAAAACCAACTAAGCCCTTGATTCCAAATAGAAAAGGACGGATTTCGCCGTCCTTTCGCCGCAACACCTTGCGGCAAAAGGGGCTCTGTAGGCCCATTCTTGTCGCAACACCTTGCGGCAAAAGGGGCTCTGTAGGCCCATTCCTGCCGCAACACCTTGCGGCAAAAGGGGCCCTCAGGGCCCCTTTCTTGCCATTTCGCAGCAAATTAGCGGTTTGGCCGTATCACAACGAGTAGTACATGTCGAACTCGATCGGATGCGTCGTCATCCGGAAACGGGTCACTTCCTGCATCTTCAGCTCGATGTAGGCGTCGAGCATGGTGTCGGTGAACACGCCGCCCTTGGTCAGGAAACCGCGGCCCTTGTCCAGGTAGTCCAGGGCCTGGTCCAGGCTGTGGCACACGGTCGGGATCTTCGCGTCTTCTTCCGGCGGCAAGTGGTACAGGTCCTTGGTGGCGGCTTCGCCCGGATGGATCTTGTTCTCGATGCCGTCCAGGCCGGCCATCAGCATGGCGGCAAAGCCGAGGTACGGGTTGCAGGTGGAGTCGGGGAAACGCACTTCGACCCGGCGGCCCTTCGGGTTCGCAACGTAGGGGATGCGGACCGCGGCCGAGCGGTTGCGTGCCGAGTAGGCCAGCTTGACCGGCGCTTCGAAACCGGGCACCAGGCGCTTGTAGCTGTTGGTGCCGGGGTTCGTAATGGCGTTCAGGGCCCGGGCGTGCTTGATGATGCCGCCGATGTAGTACAGCGCGAAGTCCGACAGGCCGGCATAGCCGTCACCGGCGAACAGGTTCTTGCCGTCTTTCCACACCGACTGGTGCACGTGCATGCCGGAACCGTTGTCGCCGACGATGGGCTTGGCCATGAAGGTCGCGGTCTTGCCATACGCGTTGGCCACGTTGTGGATCACATACTTCATCAGGATGGTCCAGTCGGCGCGCTGCACCAGCGTGGAGAACCGGGTGCCGATCTCGTTCTGGCCCGCCCCTGCCACTTCATGGTGGAACACTTCGACCGGGATGCCCAGCGATTCGAGGATCAGGGAGATCTCGGCGCGCAGGTCCTGCGTGCTGTCCACCGGAGGCACCGGGAAATAGCCGCCCTTTACCGGCGGCCGATGGCCCTTGTTGCCGCCTTCGATCTTCTTGCCACTGTTCCAGGGTGCTTCGTACTCGTCGATCTCCACGAAGGAGCCCGACCCGTCGGCACCCCAGCGTACGTCGTCGAAAAGGAAGAATTCGGGTTCCGGGCCGAAGAAAGCCGTGTCGCCCAGGCCGGACGCCTTGAGGTAGGCCTCGGCGCGCTTGGCGATGGAACGCGGGTCGCGGTCATAGGCCTTGCCGTCGCCCGGTTCGAGCACGTCGCAGGACACCAGCAGCGTCGTCTCTTCGAAAAAGGGGTCGATGTTGGCCGTGTTCGGATCGGGCATCAGCAGCATGTCAGAGGCTTCGATGCCTTTCCAGCCGGCGATCGACGAGCCGTCGAATGCGTGGCCCGAGCTGAACTTGTCTTCGTCGAAATGCGAAACAGGCACAGTGACGTGTTGTTCTTTTCCGCGGGTGTCGGTGAAACGGAAGTCGACAAACTTGACTTCGTTTTCCTTCACCATCTTCATCACGTCTGCGACGGTCTTGGCTGCCATCAAGGTTTCTCCTGGTTGGATGGTTGTTGAAAGAGGGAATAGGGATGTGGATGCAGTTTCTGTGCCAAAGCTGGTGCATGGAACGGGCCGCGAAGCTCGGCGATTGTCCCCGATCTTGGAGGCTTTTCCCTACAGGCGCCGCGTCTTTTGGATCTGCTGCGCCCAAACTGGTGCTTGCGCATATGCACCAACGTAGTGCAAAGCCATTAACGCACCAATTCGGGGCCCAAACCGATCTTCAAGCCCTTCAGACCGGCCAGGAGTTGTGCGTAGGCCGGAACCACACGGGTCGGCTCGCCTTTGACCCCCAGATCGATGTGCCGGCCGTACTGGGGGTGATCCACGCTGGGCAGGCTGAACACCTTGACGCCGGGGTGGTCGCGTTCGATTTCCTCCATCAGGGGCGTCAAGGTGGCTTCCATCGATCCGAAGACGATGACCGACCTTTCCTCATAGGCGTGCTGCTGGAACAGGTGGGGATAGTGCTGGTCCAGGACCCATTCGATCATGGGCCATGCCATCACCGGGAACCCGGGCACGAAGTGCACATGCTCGACGCTGAACCCCGGGATCTTGTTGTAGGGGTTGGGAATCAGGCGGGCTCCCTGCGGGAACACGCCCATATTCAGCCGATGGATGTTGTCGGGGCGGTCGGGTTCATAGGGCACCCCCTGCTCGCGCGCGATGTCCTGCATCCGTTCCCGAATCAGGGCCTCGGCCTGCGGATGCAGCGCCAGCGGGACTCCTAATGCCTGGCCCGAGCATTGGCGCGTGTGGTCGTCCGGGGTGGCACCGATGCCGCCGCACGAGAACACGACGTCGCCCGAGGCGAAAGCGCGACGCAGCGTGGCCGTGATGCGCTCGGGCGCGTCGCCCACATATTCGGCCCAGGTCAGCTGCAGGCCGCGCGCGGCGAGCAGTTCGATGGCCTTGGGCATGTGCTTGTCGGCGCGCTTGCCGGACAGGATTTCGTCGCCGACGATAACCAGCCCGAAACCGGGCGATTCAGGCGGAGGGGAAGCTTGCGTCATCCGCCAATGCTAACGGGGCCGGGGCCGGCGGCGGGACCGGAGGTGCGGAAGCAGACTCGGCCCGAAGCTTTTCCAGCGCCGCCAGGCAGTAGTGGGAGAACCACAGCGATGCGAAAGCGAACACCAGCGTGTAGATCCAGATCGCGAGCGGAACCAGGAAGACGAAGGCCGCGGCGAACAGGGCGCCCGAGGCCCAGACGATGCTCGGCGCCGCACCCAGGTAGCCGGTCAACACGCCGATGCCCAGCAACCACATCCGGTGGCGACGAAAGATCTCACGCCGCTCTTGCGTGCTGGCATGCTCGGACAGGGTATCGAAAGCCATCACCCGGTAGGTGAGCCAACCCCAGATCAGGGGCGGCAGTACCAGGATAAGCGGCGGCACCAGCCAGAGCGGCATCGAGATCACCAGGGCGACCAAGGCCAGCACGGTGGATCCCAGCGACCAGGCGATGCTCAGGGCCAGCGAACCGCCCCGCTTGCGCTCGAGGTGCGGGAAACGCCGCTGCGCCACCAGAGCGGCCAGCGCCGGTGACATGAACGCGGCCACGAGCAGCAGCGACCCCAGCACGATCAGCGGCGTCACAGCAAAGATCAGGATCAGCGGCGCCACCACGGTCTTCAGATTGCCCGCGCCTACGCCCTGCAACCAGCCCCAGATACTCTTGATGAGATCAGAGGACTCCAGCCATCCGCGCACCCACTCCAGCGCCGGATCCCAGTAGAAATAACCGAGCCCCAGCGACAGCGCCACCATGATGACCAGCGGCAGGAAAGACAGCGCGATGACCCGCGGGCGCAGGCAGTACGCGGCCGCGCGCCAGAACGAATCGAGAAACAGGCTCATCCGCGCAGCATAACGTGGGCACCGACGCCGGGCTACGCCTTGCCGAACAGGCGCTTCAGCCCCAGCCACTGCTGAGACCAGAACCCGCGCCCATAGTCGCGGCCCTGCTCGACCTGGTCGCGCACGCCGGTGGCCTGGTAGCGACGCTCGAAATTGGCCGTTTCGAACAACATGTCCCACCAGGGCAGCAACACGCCGAAATTGTGGCCACCCAGGGCCGGGCTGCGACCCTGCACCATGAGCGGCCCGACCGCATCGCCTTCATGCCCGATGCCGACAGCGTGGTGGAGCCGGTGAAAGCGCGGGCTGATCCAAAGCCGCTCGCCGACACGGCCGAACCACAGCGTGAGGTTGGCGTGCTGCAGGCTTTCGCTCAGCTGGGTGATCGCCACGAGCGCCACGAATTGCCCCGGCGCCACGCCGATCAGTCGCGCCAGCAGCACCAGCAGGCTGTCGCGCAACAGGTCATCCAGCAGGTGGTTGCGGTTGTCGCTCCACATGGTCAACTGGCGCTGCGAGTGGTGCAGCGAATGCAGGCTCCACCACCAGTTCGCCCCGTGTTGCGCGCGGTGGATCCAGTAGCCCGCGAAATCGAACACCACCAGGTAGATGATGAAACTCACGATCGGCAGTTCGGTGATGCTGGGCCACACCTGGTCGAGTTGAAAGGTACCGAAACCGGCCAGCCGCAAGTTGCCGAACAGCCGGTCGAAAAGCGGCTGGACCATGAAGAACAGCGCCACGCGGAACAGGCCCAGCCGGTGGATCAGTGTGTAAATGACATCAGTTCGAACGCCGCGTTTGTCGGTCACGGCTTCGACCGGCCGCCACCGCTGCAGCGGCCCGATCACGACCGCGAGGACGACGATCTGGATCAGGCCCACCAACAGCCAGCCGGACGCGTTGTAGCCGTCCTCCAACAAATGCCCCAGTCCCAGCGTAAACATCGCGGGCTCGATCAATGACTCGAACAACCATTGCTGGGCGACGGAAAACAGGTCTTGCAGCCAGTCCATGCTCAGCGTCGCTTGGCGATCCAGTCCCGGTACGCGGGGTGGTCGCGCAGTGTCCGGAAGCAGAAGCCCCTTTCCTTCAGCCCGACGATCAGCGGCTCCAGCACCGCCGGCGCCCAGGGATCCTTGCGCGACCAGATGCCCAGATGCGCCATCAGGATGTCGCCACTGCGCACATTGCGCAGGGCCTGGCGCAGCAGTGCCGCATTGCTCGCGGTTTCGCTGGGCAATTCATCGCCCAGAAAGCCCGCCGGCGACCAGCCGACATGCTCGTAACCGCAGGCCTTGGCTGCCAGCAGCAGTTTCGGCGAGGTCCTGCCGCCGGGCGCACGAAACAGCGGCAGCGGCTTCTTGCCCGTCAGTTCCTGCAGGCGCCGGGACGCCTTGTCGATCTGCTCGCAGTATTGCGCGCCGCTCCAGATGAACTCGCGGCCCTGGTTGGCGCCGGCGGAGGCCTGGACCCGGAACGTTGGCGGCACCCCCGCAACATCCCCGCGCCAGTAGACATGATCCCAGGTGTGGGAGGCGAACTCGTGGCCTTCCGCCGCCCTTGCCTTCCACCACGGCGCCCAGTAGCTGCCCAGGCTGCCATCGCCGACCTTGGTGCGCTCGTTGGCGGCGAAGAACGTCACCCGAACGTGCTGGCGCGCCAGCACATCGGCGATCAGCGGCGCCACTTCCATGTGGCCGGTGTCCAGGGTGAGGTAAACCGGCTTGTCGCACGCAGGCGCCTGGGCCCGCGCCACGCCGGCGGCGAGCGCGAGCAACGCGGCCGTCAGCGCCAGCCCTATACGCATTGCCACTTCAGCGCGGCGCGTGATCCAGTGTCCAGACGCCATGGGGGGACTTTCCGACCTGAACCTGCCGCACCACTTGCCTGCTGGCCGTATCGATAATCGTGAGCTTCCTGGCCCAGCGCGAACTGACCAGCAGGGTCTTGCCACCGGCCAGCACCTCCATGCAGTCCGGGCCGCCCGGCGCCGGATAGGTTTCCACCAGCGTCAAGGACTGCAGGTCGATCTTGCCGATGGTGTTGGCAACCCGGTTGCTGACGTACACGTTGCGGCCATCGCCGGCCGAACGGAACGCATGCGCTCCGGCGCCGGTCTTGATCGACTTGGCGAATTTCGGCTGGGGACCGCTCACGTCATACACCTCGACCGAGTCGCCGCCGGTCATTCCCACCAGCAAGGACTTGCCGTCCGGTGTGCCGAACACATCGGCCGGCATCGGGCCGGTCTTGATCCGCCACTTCACCGTCTGGCTGGCCAGGTCGATCGCCCACAGCTCGTCACTGTCCTGCATGCTGACGAACGCCGTGGTGCTCTTGCTGTCGATCCAGATGTGACTCGGCGTCCTGGCCGTGGCAAGGCGCCGGGCGAGCTGAAGATCCTGGCCACTCCAGCGGTAGATGTCGACGTGGTTGAGCCGGTTGCCCGCGGTGACAAACCATTTCATGTCGGGCGAGAAGCGCAGGTGGTAGGGGTCGAGGATGCCGCGCACGGTGCGCTGGATTTCGGCGGTCTTCGGATCGATGAACGTCAGCGAGTCGGCGAGCGCATTGGCGACGATGACCGACTTTTCGTCGGGCGTCATGTAGATGTGATGGGGCTCCTTGCCGGTGGGCAGGCGTTTGATCTCCTTCCACTGCACAGGGTCGATCACGCTGACGTTGGCGTCGAGCGAATTGAGGACAAAGACCGGTGACGCGGCGGCTGCAGAGCACCAGGAGAACGCAGCCAGAAAGATTGCCGCCAAGGCGGCGGTACAGCGCGGGAAGAATTTCACAACGGGGACTTCAAGGGCAACGTGGGAGTGTATCGGGCAGCCGGTGCCTTTCCCTTAACATCCCTGCGATGGAAAAGCTTCAGGTCAACGGCGTGGGTATCGAGGTTCAACGCCTGCCGGGCTCCATGAGCCGACCGCTGGCACCAATTATTTTTTTGCATGAAGGGCTGGGCTCGGTTGCCATGTGGCGTGACTGGCCCGCGCAGGTCTGCGCTGAGACCGGGCGAGCGGGCATCGTGTATTCGCGGCGCGGCTATGGCCAGTCCGATTCCATCCCCGATGTTCGCGGCAGTGGGCGCCTGGGGCTCGATTACATGCACCGGGAAGCGCTGCAAGATCTGCCGGCATTGCTGGACGGCCTGGGCATTGCTTCCCCCGTGCTGCTGGGCCATTCCGACGGCGCCACCATCGCCCTGCTGTACGCGAGCCGATTCCCGGTCACGGCATGCATCGTGATGGCGCCGCACGTCATCGTGGAGGACTTGTCGGTGCAATCCATCGAGGAGGCGCGACAGGCTTATGGCTCGGGCAACTTGCGCGAGCGGCTGGAGCGCTACCACGCCGATGTGGACTGCGCATTCTGGCAATGGAACGATATCTGGCTCAGCCCGGCCTTTCGCGACTTCGATATCCGGGCGGAGTGCCGCCGCATCGAGGCGCCAGTCCTGGCGATCCAGGGCGAGCAAGACCCTTATGGGACCCTGCGCCAGATCGACGAAATCGCACCGCTCGGACCGTTCGAGACGGAGGTGCTGCCGCAATGCGGCCATTCGCCGCATCGGGACCAGCCCGAGCGGACGCGCCACCGTATCGCGGGGTTCCTGGCCGCCCTGCCCTGACTCAGGGCGCGAGCGCGGCCAGGTCGGCCGCTGAGAGCCAGCGCCATTGACCGGGAAGAAGGTCCGGCGGCAGTTCCAGCCGCCCGATCCTAGACCGGTGCAAGCGCTCGACCCGATTGCCAACCGCGGCAATCATCCGCTTGACCTGGTGGTACTTGCCTTCGGTCAGGGTCAGCCGCAAGCGGGTTTCCTCCATGAGTTCGCACGCCGCAGCCCGCACGGGACGGGGATCGTCGTCGAGCACCACACCGCCCAGCAGTCGGCTGACCTGCTGCTCGTCCAACAGGTGCCGGACAGTGACTTCGTACACCTTGGGCACGTGATGCCGCGGCGAGTTCATCCGGTGAATGAACTGGCCGTCATCGGTAAGCAGCAGCAATCCGGTGGTGTCCTGGTCCAGGCGGCCTACCGCCTGGACGCCCTGCGTAGCGCCCTTCTGGGGCCGCTGGCGCAATGGCGGCGGCAGCAGGGTGTAGATGCTGGGGTAGGCCGAGGGCTTGCGCGAACACTCGGTTCCGGTCGGCTTGTGCAGCATCAGATAGGCCTTTTCCTGGTACGGCCACTCGACCCCGTCCACGCAGAAGCGCAAATCCTCCGTTTCGAAGTCAGCCGCTGCATCCGTGACGGGGTGGCCCGCTGCCGTCACATGGCCGTGCTGGATCAAGCCCGCGCAGATCCGGCGCGTTCCAAAGCCTTGCGAAAAGAGGATTTCCTGTAACTGCATGCGCAAGTATCGCAAGAGTCGGAAACAGCGCTATCTGCGCCTCATGGAAAAAATGGCAATGGATCGGCCTCGCCAGGCCCGGGCCAGACAATGAGATCGGATGGCAATTGTTTTTGCTTTCCTGCCGGCCTGCTGGCGAGCGGCCTTGCCTGCGCCCAGCGCTTCGGGTCGCAATGGAGTGGCTTTAGCGCGCGGACGCAATCTGCGCCAGCCGACGCTCCAGCGGCGAGAGTTCCATGCCGATCTGGTGCAACTGCGCGTACTGCTGCTGGCGCTGCCAGACATCGCGCTCACCGGCGATGCGCGCGCGAATCTGATTGCGTTCCAATTGCAGCGCGGCCACGCGATCTGTGAGCACCGCGACATCCTGCGGCGCGAGCGAAATTCCGGGCTGTGGCTGGGTCGGATCGAAAGTCCAGGCCTGCGGCGGCACCACCGAACAGGCGGAGCACAGGGCCAGGACAGGCAGGAAGATGGCAGTTCGCATGGGGCCCTCATAGGACGTGGAGTGACCGCCATGTTAGCCCGGAGCTTGCCGCCCGGGGCTGAATAATTGGTGGAGCTGGCGGGAATTGAACCCGCGTCCGCAAGCCTTCTTCGCACAGTTCTACATGTGTAGCCGTCTGATTGAGTCTCGCCTCCCACAGTGCGCAGCGGCACGCGCTATGGAACGCCAGCAACCTATTGTCTCGTCCTGTGCCAAGTTACCCGACACAAAACCAGCCTATGAAATTATCTTTGCAGCCGGGAGCCTCAAGCTTGCGCTAAAGACCCCTTGCCCAGCCCACAGGCCTGCTGTTGCAAAGCTCACCGGCAATTAAGCGGCGAGTGCGAAACGTTCGTCGTTTGCAGTTAGTTTGTTTGAATCTGTTTTACGAGCGCATTCAGCTCGACATGCCCTGCCGCGCGTCCGAACCCACGTCGAAACCAGTGCAGCCCCAGGATTTTCTATTTTAGGCCTTTACGCCTGATTGCAAGAGGGCCAGTAGATCCATCGGGTCGTCGATGTGGGCATGAGCACCCCACAGCAGGGCATCGGCGTTACTGCCGAGATAGCCGTACCGGGCGGCAACGGTACCCATGCCGGCGGCCAGGCCGGCCACCACATCGCGCTCGTCGTCCCCCACGTAGAGGCAACGGGACGGCGCCAAGTCCAGCAGGCGCGCCGCCTCCAGGAGCGGTGCCGGGTGGGGCTTGGCATGGGGCGTGCTGTCGCCACCGACCACGGCCGCGGCGGTGGCGAACAGGCTCATACCCCGTGTCAAAGGTCCGGTGAACCGCATCGCCTTGTTGGTCACGACGCCCCAGGCCAGGCCCCGTTGCGCCAGCTGCGAGATCAGTTCCGGCACGCCATCGAACGCATAGGTGCGCTGGGTCATGCAGTTCTCGTAGTTGCCGAGAAACTCCTCGCGCAGGCTCTCGAAATCAGGATGGTCGGGCGTGATGCCGAAAGCCACGCCCAGCATCCCGCGCGCCCCGGCCCCGGCCATTGGACGGTAGCGCTCGAGCGGCAATGAAGGCAGGCCGCGTACGACCCGCATCTGGTCCGCGGCGGCGCCCAGGTCGGGCGCGCTGTCGATCAGGGTGCCGTCGAGATCGAACAGCACTGCCCGCACGTCGCTGAACATCAGGCTCTCTGAGTCGCGAACAGGTAGTTGACGTCGGTGTTGGACGACAACCAGTAGCGGCGGGTGAACGGGTTGTATCCCATGCCCCGGGTCTGGACCAGGTGCAGGTCGACCGCCCGGCAATACCCGGCCAGCTCGCTCGGCCGGATGAATTTCAGGTACTCGTGCGTGCCGCGGGGCAGCAGGTTGAGCACGTACTCAGCGCCGACGATGGCCATCACGAAGGACTTGGGGTTGCGGTTGATGGTCGAAAAGAAGACCCAGCCGCCGGGCTTGACCAGGGTGGCGCAGGCGCGTACCACCGAGGCCGGGTCGGGCACGTGTTCGAGCATTTCCATGCAGGTGACAGCGTCGAAACCGCCCGGCTGCTCGGCCGCCAGCGCCTCGGCGCTCACCTCGCGATACTCGACGTTGGCGGTCTGGGCTTCCAGGGCGTGCAACTGTGCGACTTTCAAGGCCTTGGTGGCCAGGTCGATTCCCAGCACCTGAGCGCCCTTGCGCGCCATGGCATCCGCCAGGATGCCACCGCCACAGCCGACGTCCAGCACGCGCTTGCCGGCCAGGGGCAGATGCGACTGGATCCAGTCGAGCCGCAGGGGATTGATCTGGTGCAGCGGCCTGAATTCGCTTTCTGGATCCCACCAGTGGTGGGCGAGGTCCGAGAATTTGGCCAGTTCCGCCGGGTCGGCGTTCACGATTTCAGTCATGCCTCGATTGTCGCGCAACGGCGCGCCCAAGCAAAAGGCCCCGCATGCGGGGCCTTTCTTTGCCTACGCCTAACAAGCGCTACGCGCAATTGTTAGCGCAGGCGCGACGCAAGCGTCGAACACCTGCCGTAAGCTTATTTGTTGGCGCGGGTACCGACCACTTCGATTTCCACGCGGCGGTTCTTGGCGCGGCCTTCGGCGGTCTTGTTGTCGGCCACAGGCTGCTTTTCGCCCTTGCCTTCGGTGTACACGCGGTTCTTCTCGATGCCCTTGGACACGAGATAGGCCTTGACGGCTTCGGCGCGACGCACTGACAGACGCTGGTTGTAAGCGTCGGTACCGATCGAGTCGGTGTGGCCCACGGCGATGATCACTTCCAGGTTGATACCCTTGACCTTGCCGACCAGATCGTCGAGCTTGGCTTTGCCTTCGGGCTTGAGCACCGACTTGTCAAAGTCGAAGAAAGCGTCGGCGGCGTAGGTCACCTTGGTGGCGGCCGGCGGCTGAGGAGCGGGCTTGGGCGCGGCGGCGGCCGGAGGAGGCGGGGCAGCAGGACGGGCGACGGGCGCCGGAGCCGGCGCCGGAGCGGCCGCGACCAGAGCACCATCGCAGCCCTTGGCGGCAGTGGCAGGGGTCCAGAAAGCATCACGCCAGCACAGCTCATTGGTGCCGTTCTTCCAGACGTATTCGCCGGTCCCGTTTTGCCAGTTGTCGATGCGGTTGCCACCATCGGCTGCGGTCACCCGGGTTTGCGCGCCCGCGGCCGTCGCCAGCGCAGCCACGGCGAACGCCAGCGCCACTTTGTTCAGTTTCTTCATGGTTCTCCTCTTGGGGAAAAAGCCGCAGCCGCGCTGCGTAAACACTACGTTTAAGGTGACCATCACCAAAAGCGTCAAACTTATTGTGCCACACGTCCTTACACAATCAACGAATTGGCCGACTCAACCACGTAGGACAAAACCTCATTCCCGAGTTCTGTTGCCCGTTCGCGACAAGAGCGCCTTCAACGTAAAATCGAGGGCTCCGCGCCGCGTTCCACCTTCTAAATGACCCAATTCGCCAAAGAAACCCTCCCCATCAGTCTGGAAGAGGAGATGCGGCGCAGCTACCTCGATTACGCCATGAGCGTGATCGTGGGGCGCGCTCTGCCGGATGCCCGCGACGGCCTCAAGCCGGTGCACCGGCGTGTGCTGTATGCGATGCATGAGCTCAACAACGACTGGAACCGACCCTACAAGAAGTCCGCCCGCATCGTCGGCGACGTGATCGGCAAGTACCACCCGCACGGCGACCAGTCGGTTTACGACACCATCGTTCGCATGGCGCAGGACTTCTCCATGCGCCACATGCTGGTGGACGGCCAGGGGAACTTCGGGTCGGTGGACGGCGACAACGCGGCGGCCATGCGCTACACCGAAATCCGGTTGGCCAAGATCGCGCATGAGATGCTGGCCGACATCGACAAGGAAACCGTCGACTTCGGCCCCAACTACGACGGCAGCGAGAAGGAACCGCTGGTCCTGCCCAGCCGGCTGCCCAACCTGCTGGTCAACGGGTCCGGCGGCATTGCGGTGGGGATGGCGACGAACATCCCTCCGCACAACCTCAATGAAGTGGTGGATGCCTGCCTGCACCTGCTGCGCAACCCGGAAGCGACCATCGATGAGTTGATGGAAATCGTGCCGGCGCCCGATTTTCCGACGGCCGCGATCATCTACGGCATCAATGGGGTGAAGGAGGGCTACCGCACCGGCCGGGGCAAGGTGGTGATGCGGGCCAAGTGCCATTTCGAGGATATCGACCGGGGCCAGCGCCAGGCGATCATCGTCGATGAGCTGCCCTACCAGGTGAACAAGAAGACGCTCCAGGAGCGCATGGCCGAGCTGGTCAATGAAAAGAAGATCGAGGGCATCAGCCACATCCAGGACGAGAGCGACAAGTCCGGCATGCGGCTGGTGATAGAACTCAAGCGCGGCGAAGTGCCGGAGGTCGTGCTCAACAATCTGTACAAGCAGACCCAGCTGCAGGACACGTTCGGCATCAACATGGTGGCGCTGATCGACGGGCAGCCTCGTTTGTGTACCCTGAAAGACCTCATCCAGGTCTTCCTGCAGCACCGCCGCGAAGTGGTCACCCGCCGCACGGTGTTCGCCCTGCGCAAAGCCCGCGAGCGCGGCCATGTGCTGGAGGGGCTGGCGGTGGCGCTGGCCAATATCGACGAATTCATCGCCATCATCCGCAACGCACCCACGCCGCCGGTCGCCAAAGCCGAGCTGATGAGCCGGTCCTGGGACAGCAAGCTGGTGCGCGAGATGTTGACACGCACGCGCGCCGACGGCGGGGTCATCAACGCCGACGACTATCGCCCCGACGGCCTGGAACGCGAGTTCGGCATGGGGGGCGACGGGCTGTACCGTCTGTCGGACACCCAGGCCCAGGAAATCCTGCAGATGCGCCTGCAACGCCTGACCGGGCTGGAGCAGGACAAGATCGTCGCGGAATACAAGGATGTGATGGCCGAGATCGATGACCTGCTCGATATCCTGGCCCGCCCGGCACGGGTGTCGACCATCATCGGCGAAGAACTCACGGCTCTCAAGCTGGAGTTCGGCCAGACCAAGCCCGGCGCGCGCCGCAGCATCATCGAACACAACGCCCAGGACCTGGCGACCGAAGACCTGATCACGCCGACCGACATGGTGGTGACCCTGTCGCACGGCGGCTATATCAAGAGCCAGCCCGTGAGCGAATACCGGGCGCAAAAGCGCGGTGGGCGGGGCAAGCAGGCCACCGCCACCAAGGAAGACGACTGGGTCGACCAGCTCTTCATCGCCAACACGCACGACTGGATCCTGTGCTTCTCGAACCGCGGCCGCATGTACTGGCTCAAGGTCTGGGAAGTGCCGTCGGGATCGCGCGGATCGCGCGGCCGGCCCATCGTCAACATGTTTCCGCTGCAGGACGGCGAGAAGATCAATGTCGTGTTGCCGCTGACGGGCGAGTTCCGCAGCTTCCCGGCGGATCACTACGTATTCATGGGCACGTCGATGGGGACCGTGAAGAAGACGGCGCTGGACGAATTCAGCAATCCGCGCAAGCTCGGCATCATCGCGGTGGACCTGGACGAGGGCGACTACCTGATCGGCGCAGCCCTGACCGACGGCAAGCACGATGTGATGCTGTTCAGCGACGGCGGCAAGGCCGTGCGCTTCGATGAAAACGATGTGCGGCCCACAGGGCGCAACACGCGCGGGGTGCGCGGAATGATGCTCGATGAGGTTCAGGGCGTGATCGCCATGCTGGTGGCCGAGGACGAGCAGCAGAGCGTGTTGACCGCGACGGTGAACGGCTACGGCAAGCGCACGCCGATCTCCGAATACACGCGCCATGGCCGTGGCACCAAGGGCATGATCGCCATCCAGCAGAGCGAGCGCAACGGCAAGGTCGTCGCCGCCACCCTGGTGCATGCCGACGACGAGATCATGCTGATCACCGACAAGGGCGTGCTGGTGCGCACCCGGGTCAGCGAAATACGCGAGCTCGGCCGGGCCACCCAGGGGGTGACGCTGATCGGCCTGGACGAAGGCTCCAAACTCAGCGGGCTGCAACGGATCGTGGAAAACGACGCCAACCCGGCTGAAGGCGACGCCGCCGAAGCCGCGGGTCCCGAGGGCCAGGGCTGATGAGCCAGGACTTGACCCGGCTGCGCATTGAAATCGACGCCGTCGATCGCGAGCTCCTGGAACTGCTGAACCGGCGCGCTGCGCTGGCCAATGAGGTGGGCGAGATCAAACGCGCCGAGGGCTCACCCGTGTTCCGGCCCGAACGCGAAGCCCAGGTCATCAACGGCCTGCAGGACACCAACCCCGGCCCGCTGAAGAACGCCAGCGTCGCCACCATCTGGCGCGAGATCATGTCGGCCTGCCGCGCGCTGGAGGCGCCTCAGCGCGTGGCCTACCTGGGCCCGGCCGGGACATTCAGCGAGCAGGCCGCCGTCCAGTTCTTCGGATCGAGCATCGAGCATGTGCCCTGCGTGAGCTTCGACGAGGTGTTCCATGCCGCGACAGCGGGAACCGCCGGCTTCGGAGTGGTACCGGTGGAAAACAACAGCGAGGGTGTGGTCACGCGGTCGCTCGATCTGCTGCTGCAGTCCCCGCTGCACATCGTCGGCGAAATCAGCCTGCTGGTGCGCCATCATCTGCTGCGCCAGTCCAACTCGCCCGAAGGCATCGAGGTGGTGCTGGCGCATCCCCAGGCGCTCGCGCAATGCCAGAGCTGGCTGAACAAGCACCTGCCCAAGGCGGAGCGCCGCGCCGTGCCGAGCAATGCCGAAGGGGCCCGGCTGGCGGCCACACACCCGGCGTGGGCGGCCATCGCCAGCGAGCGGGCCGGCACCGCGTTCGGCCTGCATGTGGCCGCGCATGCGATCCAGGACGATCCCTTCAACCGCACCCGCTTCGCCGTCGTCTGCCTGCCGCAGGTGCTCGAAGCGCCGCAGGCTTCGGGCAAGGATTGCGTGAGCCTGGTGGTCTCGGTGCCCAACCGGCCGGGCGCGGTTCACGACATCCTGGTGCCGCTCAAGCGCCACGGGGTGTCCATGACGCGCTTCGAGTCGCGCCCGGCCCGCTCGGGTCAGTGGGAATATTATTTCTATATCGACGTCGAGGGGCACCCCTCGCAACCGCACGTGGCGGCGGCGCTGAAGGATCTGCAATCGCTGTGCGCCTTCTACAAGGTGCTCGGCACTTATCCGGTAGGCGACTGATGTGGCCCCCGCATTTTTCAATTTTTCCTGCGCGCCACCAGCGGCCCACGCGGCTTGCCGTGGCCCGGGGGCGCCCAACATTCCTGGTCACACATGTTTGAGCAGCTTGGTCTGATCGGCTGCGGCCTGATGGGCGGATCGTTCGCACTCGCGCTCAAGCGCGCGGGCCTCGTGAAACGGGTCGTCGGCTACAGCAAGTCGCCCTCCACGACCGAACGCGCCCGTCAGATGGGCGTGATCGATGTGGAAGCGCCATCGGCCCTGCTGGCGGTTGCCGGTGCCGACGTCGTGCTGCTGGCGGTGCCGGTCGCTGCCACAGAGGCCACCCTGAAGGCGATCAGGCACCTGGTCACCGACAAGATGCTGATCATGGACGTGGGGTCGACCAAGCGCGACGTGATCGATGCTGCCCGCCGGGTGCTGCGCGACCACATCGGCTCTTTCGTTCCCTGCCATCCGGTCACGGGCAAGGAGGTGTCCGGCGTGGAGCATGCCGACGCCGATCTCTACGTCGACAAGCAGGTCATCCTCACGCCGATCGATCGCACGAATCCCATTCAGCTGGAAAACGCGGTGCAACTGTGGGGCGCTCTGGGCTGCAGGGTGATGCGGATGACGCCCGACGCGCATGACGCTGCTTTCGCGGCGGTCAGCCACCTGCCCCATCTGATCGCCTTCGCGCTCATCAACGCCATCGCGACGCAGGAACAGGGCCTGGATTTCCTCACCCTGGCCGGCCCGGGGTTTCGCGACTTCACCCGCATCGCCGCCAGCGATCCGAAGGTGTGGCGCGACATCCTGCTGGCCAACCGCAACGAGTTGCTGGCCCAGTCGAAACTGTTCAAGGACACGTTGCAGGCCATGGAAGCGATGATCGAGAACAGCGACGGCGACGCTCTGGAAGTCCTGATCGAGCAGGCCAGCGAGACCCGGACCAACTGGCGCATGGGGCCGACCCGGAAATGACGAGGCATCGGATGCGGATCGCAGCGTCGCACGGTCAGATGGCCGCCGCCCCTGCGGAGAGCTGATGTTCGCGACCGGTTTCCTGGACATTCCGCCGCTGGACGGCGCCGCGGGAACAGTGCGCCTGCCCGGCTCGAAAAGCATCTCCAACCGGGTCCTGCTGCTGGCGGCGCTGAGCGGCGGCACCACCCGCCTGCACGACCTGCTCGATTCCGATGACACCCGCGTCATGCTGGACGCCTTGCGGGCCCTGGGGTGCGGCGTCAGGCACAGTGGGACCACGATTGAAATCACGGGGCTGGGGGGCCGGCCGCCGGCGGGCCGCGCCAGGCTGTTCCTGGGCAATGCCGGAACGGCCATGCGACCGCTGACGGCCGCGCTCGCGGTGATCGGCGGCGAGTTCGAGTTAAGCGGCGTCGCCCGCATGCACGAGCGGCCGATCGGCGACCTGGTCGATGCCTTGCGGCAACTGGGCTGCGACATCCATTATCTCGGCGTGGCGGGCTACCCGCCGCTGCGCATCGGCCGGCCGCAGCTTCGGCTCGACGCCCCGATCCGGGTGCGCGGCGACGTTTCCAGCCAGTTCCTCACCGCCTTGCTGATGGCGCTGCCGCTGGTATCCCGGCAGGACATCGTGATCGAGGTGGTGGGCGAGCTGATCTCCAAGCCCTACATCGAGATCACGCTGAACATGCTGCAGCAGTTCGGCATCCGCGTGGCGCGGGACGGCTGGCAGCGCTTCACGATTCCGGCCGGCAGCCGCTACCAGTCGCCGGGAGACCTCCAGGTGGAAGCCGACGCCTCGTCGGCCAGCTATTTCATCGCGCTCGGGGTGATCGCGGCCGAACCGGGGAATCCCGTGCGGATCAGCGGCGTGGGCGAGGATTCCATTCAGGGCGACATCCGCTTCATCGATGCCGTGCGGCAGATGGGCGCCCATGTGCGGGGCGGTCCGAACTGGGTGGAGGTTTCGCGCGGCGCCTGGCCGCTGCGCGCCGTCGACCTGGACTGCAACCACATCCCGGACGCGGCCATGACCCTGGCGATACTGGCCTTGTATGCGGACGGGCCCAGCAAGCTGCGCAATATCGCCAGCTGGCGCGTCAAGGAAACCGACCGGCTGGCGGCCATGGCCACCGAGCTGCGCAAGCTCGGCGCCGCCGTGGACGAAGGGCCGGACTTCATCGCGATCACCCCGCCGCGGCAATGGCAGGCGGCGAGCATCCGGACTTACGACGACCACCGCGTCGCCATGTGCTTTTCGCTGGCCGCCTTCAACCCGGATGGCGTGCCGGTGCGGATCCAGGATCCGGCCTGCGTGGCCAAGACCTTCCCGGATTACTTCGAGGCACTGTTCTCGGTGGTGCGCACGGCGCCGCCGCGCATTCCCGTGATCTGCATCGATGGCCCGACGGCCTCGGGCAAGGGAACACTGGCGTCGGAGGTCGCGCGCCAGCTGGGCTACCACTACCTGGACTCCGGCGCGCTGTACCGTATCGCCGCCCTGGCCGCGATACGGGCCGGACTGGAATTGGACAGTGCGCACGAGCACCGCATCGGCAAACTGGCTGAAACACTGCCGGTGCGCTTCCTGGGCGACCAGGTGCTGCTGGGCGAACTCGACGTCACGGAGGCGATCCGCACCGAGGAGGCGGGCATGAACGCTTCCAGGGTTTCGGCGCTGCCCGCGGTCCGCACCGCCCTGGTGGCCCTGCAGCAGGGCTTTCGGCGGCTGCCCGGCCTGGTGGCCGACGGCCGGGACATGGGCACCGTGATCTTCCCCGACGCCCACCTGAAGGTCTACCTCACGGCGAGTGCCGGCCAGCGTGCCGAGCGCCGGCATAAGCAGTTGATTTCAAAGGGGAATTCCGTTACAATTGACAGTCTTCGCGCAGACCTGGAAGCGCGTGACGCCAGGGATTCCTCCCGTGCCGTTGCGCCGCTCAAGCCGGCCGAAGATGCCCTCCTGCTGGATAACTCGAGCCTGTCGATTGAAGAATCGGTGGCGCGTGTGCTTCGGTGGTGGGACGACAAGCAGCCCTTCGGCTCCGGCCGGAAAGTTGCATGACGCCAAGGCCAGGGGCCTGACGTCGACCCGGCCCGCACCGCCCCTCTCGCGCGACAGCGCACAGGCAGTGTGGTTCAACAACGTAACCCGCGGCCCCAGCCGCAACCAGTCGCCGTCCCAGACCTAGAAACAGCCGCTCGCGATATTGCCTATGCGGATGGAAACCTGTGCGACGTGCAAGGAAACCGAATGTCAGAATCTTTTGCCGCCCTGTTTGAAGAATCGCTGCAACGCTCCGAAATGCGTGCGGGCGAGGTGATCACCGCCGAAGTGGTGCGTATCGAGCACAGCTTCGTGGTCGTGAACGCCGGCCTCAAGTCCGAGGCCTATGTGCCGATCGACGAATTCAAGAACGACAAAGGCGAAGTCGAAGTCCAGGTGGGCGACTTCGTGTCGGTGGCCATCGACGCCATCGAAAACGGTTATGGCGACACCATCCTGTCGCGCGACAAGGCCAAGCGCCTCGCATCCTGGATGAGCCTCGAGAAGGCCCTGGAGTCCGGCGAATTCGTCACCGGCACTACCAGCGGCAAGGTCAAGGGCGGCCTCACGGTGCTGGTCAACGGCATCCGCGCCTTCCTGCCCGGCTCGCTGATCGACACCCGTCCGATCAAGGACCTGACTCCGTACGAAAACAAGACGATGGAGTTCAAGGTCATCAAGCTGGACCGCAAGCGCAACAACGTGGTGCTGAGCCGCCGCGCCGTGGTCGAAGCCTCGATGGGCGAAGAGCGCGCCAAGCTGATGGAAACGCTCAAGGAAGGCTCCGTGGTCAGGGGCGTGGTCAAGAACATCACCGAGTACGGCGCGTTCGTCGACCTCGGCGGCATCGACGGCCTGTTGCACATCACCGACATGGCCTGGCGCCGTGTCCGCCACCCGAGCGAAGTGGTGCAGGCCGGCCAGGAAATCACCGCCAAGATCCTCAAGTTCGACACCGAGAAGAACCGCGTTTCGCTGGGCCTGAAGCAGATGGGCGACGATCCGTGGATGGGCGTCAATCGCCGCTACCCGCAGGGCACGCGCATGTTCGGCAAGATCACCAACATCGCCGACTACGGCGCGTTCGTGGAACTCGAGCCCGGCATCGAAGGCCTGGTGCACGTCTCCGAGATGGACTGGACCAACAAGAACGTCGCCCCCAGCAAGATCGTCGCGCTGGGTGACGAAGTCGAAGTGATGGTGCTGGAGATCGACGAGGACAAGCGCCGCATCAGCCTGGGCATGAAGCAGTGCAAGGCCAACCCGTGGCAGGAATTCGCGCAGAACACCAAGCGCGGCGACCGCGTCAAGGGCCCGATCAAGTCGATCACCGACTTCGGCGTGTTCGTCGGCCTGGCTGCCGGCATCGACGGCCTGGTCCACCTGTCGGACCTGTCCTGGAACGAGCCGGGCGAGCAGGCCGTGCGCAACTACAAGAAGGGCCAGGAAGTCGACGCGATCGTGCTGGCCGTGGACGTGGACCGCGAGCGCATCAGCCTGGGCATCAAGCAACTGGATGCCGACCCGTTCACGACCTTCGTGTCGGTGCACGACAAGGGTTCCGCCGTGTCAGGCAAAGTGAAGACGGTGGACCCCAAGGGCGCCGAGATCGACCTGGGCCACGACATCGTGGGCTACCTGCGTGCCAGCGAAATCTCGCGCGACCGCGTGGAAGATGCGCGCAACGTGCTCAAGGAAGGCGACGAAGTCAACGCCGTGGTCGTCAACATCGACCGCAAGACGCGCAACATCCAGCTGTCGATCAAGGCCAAGGACATGGCCGACCAGCAGGAACAGATGTCCAACCTGTCGCAGCAATCGGCGCGCGAAAACGCCGGCACGACCAGCCTGGGCGCACTGCTGCGCGCCAAGCTGGATAACACCAAGGAGTAAACAAGGTGAGAACGCGGTAGGACTTCGTCCTACTCGCGTCCTTGTGCTTTATGACTCGAAGCGATCTTGTCGAAGAACTGGCCGCCCGTTTCGGCCAGCTTACCCATCGCGACGCGGAATACGCCGTCAAGACCATTCTTGACGCGATGAGCGAAGCGCTGGTGCGCGGACACCGCATCGAGATCCGTGGTTTCGGCAGCTTTTCGATCAACCGCCGGCCGCCGCGCCTGGGCCGCAATCCGCGCTCGGGCGAGAGCGTCCAGATCCCCGAGAAGCGCGTGCCCCACTTCAAGCCGGGCAAGGCGCTGCGCGAGGCGGTGGACGAGCGCACCGCGCAGATCGAGGCACGAGCCAAAGGCTAGTCGCTAGAATCATCCTTCCCACTGAGGAAGGTCGGATTGAAATACCTCATGTGGCTGCTCAAGGCAGCCATTTTTTTTACCCTGTTCGCTTTCGCGCTGAACAACCAGCAGGATGCGACGGTGCATTTCTTCTTCGGCACACTGTGGCGCGCGCCGCTGGTGCTGGTGGTCCTGGCCGCGTTCGCGCTGGGACTGGTGGTGGGAGCCCTGGGCATGGTGCCGCGCTGGTGGAAGCACCGCATGGCGGCACGGCGGTCGCACCAGGGAATGAGCGTGCCGGCCGCCGGCGCGCCGGACACGACCTCGAACCATGGACTTTGACCTCAGCTGGGTCCTGTGGGGCCTGCCGATCGTCTTCGTGCTGGGTTGGCTGGCCTCGCGCCTGGACCTGCGCCAGCTGCGCATCGAGAACCGCCAGGCGCCCAAGGCCTACTTCCGGGGGCTGAATTTCCTGCTCAACGAGCAGCAGGACCAGGCCATCGACGCGTTCATCGAGGCCGTGCAAAAAGACCCCGACACCTCCGAACTGCACTTTGCCTTGGGCAACCTGTTCCGGCGCCGCGGCGAGTACGAGCGCGCGGTGCGCGTCCACGAGCACCTCCTGTCGCGGGGGGACTTGAGCCGTGCCGACCGCCATCGCGCCCAGCACGCCCTGGCGCTGGACTATCTCAAGGCCGGCCTGCTGGACCGGGCCGAGGAAGCGCTGCGCAAGCTCGAAGGCACGGCATTCGAAGGCCAGGCCCTGACGGCCCTGCTGGCGATCTACGAGCGCACGCGCGATTGGGCCCAGGCCACTGAAGTCGCGGAAAAGCTCGACGCCTCCGGCCAGGGCAGTTTCAGCGGTCGGCAGGCCCACTATCTGTGCGAGCAGGCGGTCAGTGCGGACCCGGCGCAGGCCGAACAATTGCTGCGCCAGGCCATGAAGGCCGCGCCCGAGGCGGCGCGGCCCGGTCTCGACCTGGCCGCGCTGCAGCGACGCGCCGGCGACTCGGCCGCCGCTTTCAAGACACTGTCGCGTGTGGCCCACTCCGCCCCGGTGGCCATCCCCTTGATCGCCAAGCCCCTGACCGAAGCCGCAGTGGCCGCCGGTCAGCAGTCCCAGGCGCTGGAAATCCTGCACACCAGCTACGAGCTGTCGCCCTCACTGGACGTCCTGGAGGGCATCGTCGCGCTCGAGCCCGACCGGGCCGTGGCCCGCGACTGGTACGTCAAGCACCTGGCACGGGAGCCGTCGCTGGTGGCGGCCGCCAAGTGGCTGGCCGGGGAAAAGCTGGAGCACGAGCAGTTCCATTCGCCGGTGCAAAAGGCGCTGGACCATGCGGCGAAGCCGTTGACACGGTACCGCTGCGCTGCCTGCGGTTTCGAGGCCAAGCAGCACTTCTGGCACTGCCCGGGATGCCAGGCCTGGGACAGCTATCCGGCCCGGCGGGTAGAGGAATTATGAACATAACCAAAGAACAACTGGCGCGGGCACGGGTGCTGGTGGTCGGCGATGCGATGCTCGATCGATACTGGCACGGCGCGGTGGACCGGATCTCGCCCGAAGCCCCGGTGCCCGTGGTCAAGGTCGACCGCGAGGAAGAGCGCATCGGCGCGGCGGCCAATGTCGCCTACAACGTGGTCACACTGGGCGCTCAGGCCAGCTTCCTGGGCGTGGTGGGGGACGACGAACCTGGTCGGCGGCTGGAAGCGCTGTTGCGGGAAACCGGCATTGCCACCCACCTCAAGCGCGACCCCGGCCTGCGAACCACCGTGAAGCTGCGCGTGATCGGCAGGCATCAGCAGCTGCTGCGCATGGACTTCGAGAACGAGCCCGACCACGAGGCGCTCGCCTCGCAGACCGAAGCCTTCGTCCGGTTGCTGCCGCTGCACGACGCCGTCCTGTTCTCCGATTACGGCAAGGGCGGCCTCGCGCACATCACGGCCATGATCGAGGCGGCGCGCGCCGCACACAAGGCCGTGCTGGTCGACCCGAAAGGATCGGACTATTCGCGCTACGCGGGCGCCACCGTGATCACGCCGAACCGCATCGAGCTGCAGCAGGTGGTCGGTGCCTGGCGCAGCGACGACGAGCTGCGCGACAAGGCACGGCAGTTGCGCGAGAGGCTGCGCATCGACGTCCTGCTGGTGACCTTGGGCGAGGACGGCATGACGCTGTTCGACGCGCAGGGCGACGTGCACGTGCAGGCGCAGGCGCGCGAGGTCTTCGACGTCACCGGCGCCGGGGATACCGTGATCGCCACGCTCGCGGCCCTGGTCGCCGCGGGGATGACACCGCGCGAAGCACTGCCGCTGGCGAACAAGGCGGGCGGTATCGTCGTGGGCAAGTTCGGAACCGCCACGGTGTCCTATGAGGAGCTGTTTTCATGACGCGGATCGTAGTGACCGGCGCTGCCGGGTTCATCGGCAGCAACATCGTCAAGGGCCTGAACGAGCACGGCATCGACGACATCATCGCCGTCGACGACCTGACCCAGGGCGACAAGTTCCGCAACCTGGCGGACCTGAAGATCGCCGACTATGTCGACGTGGACATGTTCTACGACCTGTTCGCGGAAGGCTTCTTCGGCAAGGTCGAGGCGGTGTTCCACGAAGGCGCCTGCAGCGACACCATGGAAACCGATGGCAAGTACATGATGGACAACAACTACACGCTGTCGTGTGGCCTGTTCAATGCCTGCCAGGAGCACGGCACACGCTTGCTCTATGCCTCTTCCGCCGCTACCTACGGCGGCTCGCAGACATTCCGCGAGAGCCCGGAATTCGAGCATCCGCTCAACGTGTACGGCTACAGCAAGCTGCTGTTCGACCAGCGGATGCGCCGCGACTGCGGCAAGGACTTCAAACGCATCAAGCGCCAGGTAGCCGGCTTTCGCTACTTCAACGTCTACGGCCCGCGTGAGCAGCACAAGGGCCGCATGGCGAGCGTGGCCTTCCACCAGTTCAACCAGTTCCGCTCCGAAGGCAAGGTGAAACTGTTCGGCGATTACGGCGGCTATGGGCCGGGTGAACAGAAGCGCGACTTCGTGTTCATCGACGACGTGGTCGCGGTGAACCTCTGGTTCCTGGACCATCCGGAAAAGTCCGGAATCTTCAACCTCGGAACCGGCCGGGCCCAACCGTTCAACGACGTCGCGGTGGCGGTGGTCAATGCCCTGCGGCCCGGGGCTGGGCCGGCACCACTGGACGCGGATGCTACGGCGGCCCTGGGCCTGATCGAGTACGTTGCCTTTCCCGATGCCCTGCGCGGCAAATACCAATGCTTCACCCAGGCCGACCTGTCGGCCCTGCGTGCAGCCGGTTGCGACCATGCTTTCGCCGATGTCCAGACGGGTGTAGCCAGCTACATGGCTGCACTCGCTTAGTGGCCGTATCCGGCGTCAACCGTCACGGGCAGGCCGCCGTTACATTCAGGGGCCCCCGCCGACGGCGGGGCGCGTCTTCATCAACTCTCAGGAGCCATCATGTGGAAGAAGATTCTGGTCGTTCTGGCCATGCTGTACGCAGCGGCTTCGTTCGCCGCCGTGGACGTGAACAAGGCCAGCGCGGCCGAACTGGACAGCATCAAAGGCATAGGCCCCGGCATTTCCAGCAAGATCATCGATGAGCGCAAGAAAGGCAGCTTCAAGGACTGGCAGGACTTCATCGACCGCGTCAAGGGCGTGGGCGAGAACAATGCCGCCAAGTTCTCAACCGAAGGCCTGACAGTCAACGGCAGCTCCTTCAAGGGTGCTGCGGCAACCAAGAAGGAGGCCGAAAAGAAAGCCAAGGCTGAAGCGGCCAAGACGGCGGCCAGTGCACCCAAGTCGGCAGCCAGCGCCGCAAAGAAGTAAACGCGCTCACACGCCTGAAAGACCCGCTTCGGCTGGTCTTTCGTTGGCGCGCTAGACCAGCGCGATCAGGTCGGTGACCCCCGGGTCGATGCCGGCCTGCGCCAGCAAGGCTGTGACCTGCCCCCGGTGATGGGTCTGGTGATTGAAGAAATGCGTCAACGCTTTCCAGACCGGATGTTCGCGCCTCACCCCCTTGCTGTTGGCATAGCGCATGGTCTGCAGCGGAAAGTCGGGCGGCATGTCGCGCACCCAGGCTTCGATCGCCGCGTCGAGCTGCTCGCGTTGGGCGCGCAGCGCACCCCACTCCGAATAAAGGATGGTTTCGTGCACGGCCCCCTCCGGCAGCGCCAACAGCCGGCCGCCCAGCGCCGGGAAAGCCACGCCCTGGGCTGCGAAGCGCTGGAGCCAGAGCTGGTCGCCCCAGACCAGGTGATTCAGCGTGCCGTGGATGGAACCGAAGAAGGCGCCGCGATCGCGTTTGCGCTCCTCGTCCGGAAGCTGTTCGCAAGCGGCATACAACCGCTGGTTGAACCAGCGGTTGTACCCGGCCAGAAAACGGTAGTTGTCCAATAGCGCGCTGTGGTCCATGCGCGCGATTGTGCCGCCTAGCCGGGAGGTCCGTAGCCGCCGCCGCCCGGCGTGTGGATCTCGAACACATCGCCCGGCATCATCTCGGCCTGGCCGATATGGGCCAGTTCCTCCACCGCGCCATTGGCGCGCACCACCCGGTTGATGCCAACCTGCCCGGGTTGCCCGCCGGCCATGCCGAACGGGCCGTACTTGCGGCTGTTGGACAGGATGCTCGCCGTCATGGGCTCGAGGAATCGGACCCGCCGCACCCCGCCATTGCCGCCCTTCCAGCGACCGGCCCCGCCCGATCCCGGGCGGATTTCGTAACTGTCCAGCCGCACCGGAAAACGGAACTCCAGCACCTCGGGGTCGGTGAGGCGCGAGTTGGTCATGTGGGTCTGCACGACGCTGGTGCCATCGAAGCCGCCGATTTCGCGGCCCGCTGAATCGATCAGGGCACCGGCCCCGCTGCCGCCGGAAATGGTCTCGTAATACTGGTGCCGCTGGTTGCCGAAGGTGAAGTTGTTCATCGTGCACTGGCTGGCCGCCATGACGCCGAGTGCTCCAAACAGCGCGTTGGTGATGCACGACGAGGTTTCGACGTTGCCCGCCACCACCGAAGCGGGCGGATTGGGGTTGAGCATGGAGCCGGCCGGGATGATCACCTTCAGCGGCTTCAGGCAGCCGGCATTGAGCGGGATATCGTCGTCCACCAGGGTGCGGAACACATACAGCACCGCGGCCATGCACACCGCCGTGGGTGCGTTGAAGTTGTTGGTCTGCTGCGGGCTGGTGCCGGTGAAGTCGATTTCCGCGCTGCGGTTTGCGGCATCGACCCGGATCGCCACCTTGATCTGCGCCCCATTGTCCAGCGGCAGCGTGAAAGCGCCGTCCTTCAGCCGGGTGATGACGCGCCGCACCGATTCCTCGGCATTGTCCTGGACGTGGCGCATGTAGGCCTGCACCATCTCCAGGCCGAAATGAGCGACCATCCTGCGCAGTTCCTGCACGCCTTTTTCGTTGGCCGCGATCTGCGCCTTCAGGTCGGCCAGGTTCTGCTCGGGGTTGCGGCTGGGGTATTCACCGCTGCGCAACAGGGCCAGGATTTGCGCCTCCTGCAGCACGCCGCGATCGACCAGCTTGACGTTGTCGATCTGGACGCCCTCCTCGTCGATCCGGGTCGAGAACGGCGGCATGGACCCGGGCGAGATGCCGCCGATGTCGGCGTGATGGCCTCTGGAACCGACGTAGAACGTCGGTTCCTCGGCCAAGGCCGTCATGTGCTCCCCCCCACCCCGGCCCTCCCCCGTCTCGGGGGAGGGTGTCCGCAGGTAGACGGGTGTGATCACCGTCACGTCCGGCAAGTGGGTGCCGCCGTGATAGGGATCGTTCAGCACGTACACGTCGCCCGGTGACATCCGCCCGGCGTTCTCGCGGATCACGGTCTTGATGCTCTCGCCCATCGAGCCCAGGTGCACCGGCATGTGCGGCGCGTTGGCGATCAGATGTCCCTGCGCGTCGAACAGCGCGCACGAAAAATCCAGCCGCTCCTTGATGTTGACCGAGTAGGCGGTGTTCTGCAGCTGCAGTCCCATCTGCTCGGCGATGTTCATGAACAGGTTGTTGAACACTTCCAGCAACACCGGGTCCACCGTGGTGCCGGCCGCATACCGCACATCGCGGGCCACGCGGCGATCCAGCACGATGTGATCCAGCGCCGTGATCTGTGCCTCCCAGCCGGGCTCGACGACGGTGGTCGCATTCCGCTCGGCGATGATGGCCGGGCCGGGGATTGCATCGCCGGGCCGCAGGTCTTCGCGTACCACCAGCGCCGCATCGTGCCATTGCCCGCCCGAGTACATGTGGACGGTTTCACGGCGCGGCACTTCGCGGGCCGGGTGCACCTCATGACGCGGCTCGGCCGGCGCTTCGCCCGGCACCACCGCTTCCACCGACACGGCCTCCACCATCATCCGCTTGCCCTGCATCAGGAAGGCGAAGCGTTGGCGGTAGGCCGCTTCGAAGCCGGCCACGATGGTGGGCAGGTCGCCAAAAGACACGACCAGTGCCGAGTCGCTGCCCTCGTAGCGCACGTGAACCCGGCGATGCAGGGTGACCGTCCCGGCACCAGCCTGCTGGCGCAGCAGTTCGTTCTGGGCGGCGCGACCCAGGGCGTCGAGCCGCTCTCCGACCAGCGGCAGCGACTCCTCGCCCAGCGGCAGCTCGATGGCCTGTTCGCGGATCGCATTCTGGTCGGCCAGGCCCATGCCGTAGGCCGACAACACCCCGGCCAGCGGGTGCACGAACACCCGGCTCATGCCCAGCGCATCCGCCACCAGGCAGGCGTGCTGTCCTCCGGCACCGCCGAAGCACTGCAGCGTGTAGCGCGTCACGTCGTAGCCCCGCGCCACCGAGATCTTCTTGATGGCGTTGGCCATCTGCTGCACGGCAATCTGGATGAAACCCTCCGCGCAGGCCTCCGGCGTCAGCTTGGGGACCGCTGCAGTGCAGGCATTGCCGGCCCCGCCGATACGGGCTGCCAGCTCATTGAACTTTGCCAACACAACCTCGTCGCTCAGCGGTTCATTGCCGTGGGGCCCGAACACCTTCGGGAAATAGCGCGGCTGGATCTTGCCCACCATCACGTTGGCATCGGTCACCGCCAGCGGGCCGCCCCGGCGGTAACTGGCCGGGCCGGGATTGGCGGCGGCGCTGCGCGGCCCGACGCGGAAGCGCGAGCCGTCGAATTCGAGGATGGAGCCGCCGCCCGCGGCCACCGTGTGAATGCTCATCATCGGAGCGCGCATGCGCACGCCGGCCACCTGGGTCTCGAACTCGCGCTCGAACTCGCCGGCGTAGTGCGACACGTCGGTGGAGGTTCCGCCCATGTCGAAGCCGATGACCCGGTCGTGACCGGCCAGGCTGGCCGTGCGCGCCATGCCCACGATGCCGCCGGCCGGGCCCGACAGGATCGCATCCTTGCCCTGGAACGAATGGGCATCGGCCAGCCCGCCCGACGACTGCATGAAGAACAACTTGACGCCGGGCATCTGCGCCGCCACCTGATCGACATAGCGCCGCAGGATGGGCGAGAGGTAGGCATCGACCACCGTGGTATCACCGCGGCTGACGAACTTCATCATCGGGCTGGTTTCGTGCGAGGTGCTGACCTGCGTGAAGCCAACCTCTTTCGCGATGCGCCCGGCCGCCTGCTCGTGCGCCGTGAAGCGATAGCCGTGCATGAAGACGACGGCGACGCTGCGCAGGCCGCGGCCATGGGCAGCCGTCAGTTCCTGTCGCAGATGGCCCTCGTCCAGCGCAACGATCACCTCGCCCTGCGCCGCGACCCGCTCGCGCGCTTCGATGACGGCGCTGTACAGCAGTTCGGGCAGCACGATGTGGCGGTCGAACAAACGCGGCCGGTTCTGGTAGGCGATGCGAAGCGCGTCGCGAAAGCCCCGGGTGGTCACCAGCAGCGTCGGTTCGCCCTTGCGTTCCAGCAGCGCATTGGTCGCCACGGTGGTACCCATCTTCACGCACTCGACCTGGACCGGCGTGACGGGCTCGCCCGCCTTCAGGCCCAGCAGGTGGCGGATTCCCGCCACCGCCGCGTCGTCGTACTGCTCGGGGTTGTCCGAGAGCAGCTTGTGCGTGACCAGCGTGCCGTCGGGACAGCGGGCCACCACATCGGTGAATGTGCCGCCGCGGTCGATCCAGAACTGCCAGCGTTTGGGGTCCATGTGCTTGCCCTTGTATTTCTAAAGTGAGGCGGCCGCGCGGGCGGCCTGGTCATACATGCCCGAGAGCACGCGCAACAGGCGTGCCAGTTCGCCGATGTCGCGGTTCAGGCTGTCGTCGGCGTTGAGCGCATTGATGAGGCAGCGCTCGCGGATTTCGCGGTAGCGCTCGATGTACTGGCGGCCGAGGTCGGTGGCGGCGTAGGTGACTTCCTTGCCGCTCTTGCGCGACGCCACCACACCCAGGTTCTGCAGCTTCTTCAGCGCATAGTTGATCAGGTGGGTGTCTTCCACGTTCATGATGAAACTGATGTCCGCCAGCCGCTTGTCGCGCGCCCGATGGGTAACGTGGTGCAGCACCAGCACGTCCAGCGGCGTCAGGTCCTTCAAGCCGGCGGCGCTCATGCAATGGGCGATCCAGCGGTGAAAGGCATTGCCGGCGACGATCAGGCCGAATTCGAACTCGCTCATCTCGGCGCTGCGCGGCGAGACCAGGTGCGCGGACGACACGATGGGCTGCGACGGTCCCGGGGCCGCGACGGCGCGCTTGGTTGCGGCTGAGACCGCGAGAACACGCTTCGTGGCCATCACCACCTCCTCGACCGGAACGCTATTGCCATGGTAGGATTCTAGAGCTCATCCACATTTTGTCGACATTTTGTCGACAAACATTGCCGAGCCGCGCGCCACCCCCTTGCCCCGAATGCCAGCCGACAGCTCCGAGCCCATGCGCCATACGGCCGCGAACGCCGCAATGCCTCTGCTTTCGGTGCGCTCGCTGACAGTGGAGTTCGAGGTGCCGGGAGGGCGCTTTCGTGCCGTGGACGGCCTGACTTTCGATCTTGCGGCCGGGCGCACGCTGGCCATCGTCGGCGAATCGGGTTCGGGCAAGACCGTCACCGCGCAGGCCATCATGCGTCTGACCGATTATTCGGGCGGCCGCATCGTCGACGGGCAGATCCTGTTCCGTTCGCCGGTGAGCGGCCTGCATGACATGAGGGATGCGAGCGACGATGCCGTGCGGCGCATTCGCGGCAACGAGATCGCGATGATCTTCCAGGAGCCGATGACCTCGCTCAACCCGGTGTTCACGATCGGCAACCAGATCGCCGAGACACTGATCCTGCACCAGGGCCTGACCCGCGCCCAGGCCCGCGAACAGGCCTTCGCTTTGCTGGAACTGGTGCGCCTGCCCGACGCCCGGCGCCTGCTCGATGCCTACCCGCACACCTTGTCGGGCGGCATGCGCCAACGCGCGATGATCGCCATGGCCCTGTCGTGCAAGCCGGCGCTGCTGATTGCCGACGAACCGACCACGGCGCTCGACGTCACGATCCAGGCGCAGATCCTGAACATCATCCGCGAGCTGCAACGCGACCTGGACACGGCCGTGCTGTTCATCACCCACGACATGGGCGTGGTCGCGCAAATGGCCGACGACGTGGTGGTGATGTGGCGCGGGCTTCAGGTCGAACACGGACCGGTCGAACGGATCTTCCACGCACCGCGGCATCCGTACACGCGTGCGCTGTTGTCCGCGGTGCCACGTCTGGGCAGCCTGCGCGGCCAGCCGCTGCCCAAGCGCATGCCGCTGACGGTGCTGGAAGACGGCCAGTTGCACGAGGTGGGCACGGAACGGGTGCAGGACACTGTCGATCCCCGCGCGCCGCTGCTCACGGTGGACAAGCTCACCACGCGTTTCGACGTCGCGCACACCTTGCTGGGGCGCGTCACCCATCGCGTTCACGCCGTGGAGGAAGTCAGCTTCGAGATCTTTCCCGGCGAGACGCTGGCCCTGGTCGGCGAATCCGGCAGCGGCAAGTCCACCATCGGCAAGACGCTGCAGCAATTGGTGGAAGCGACCAGCGGCACGGTGCGTTTCGCCGGGCAGGACGTCAGCCAACTGGACGCGCAGGGGCGCCAGCGGCTGCGCCAGGAAATCCAGTACATCTTCCAGGATCCCTACGCCTCGCTCGATCCGCGCAAGACGATCGGGTTCAGCATCGCCGAGCCCATCCTCACCCATCGCCTGCTCACCGGCACGCAGGCCGTGCGGCGCCGGGTGGCGGAACTGCTGGAATGCGTGGGCTTGCAGCCCGAGCACATCCACCGGTATCCGCACGAGTTCTCGGGTGGCCAGCGCCAGCGCATCTGCATCGCACGGGCCCTGGCGAGCAACCCCAGGCTGGTGATCGCGGACGAATCGGTCTCCGCGCTGGATGTCTCGGTCCAGGCGCAGATCATCGATCTGCTGATGGCGTTGCAGGCGCAGCGCGGCCTGTCCTACCTGTTCATCACCCACGACATGGCCGTGGTGGAAAAGATCAGCCACCGGGTGGCGGTGATGTACCTGGGGCAGATCGTCGAGATCGGCCAGCGCCAGGATATCTTCGAGCGCGCCGCGCACCCGTACACGCGCAAGCTGCTCGCCGCGGTGCCGGTGGCCGAGCCCGGCCGCCAGATCGACCCGCGTATGATTCAGGGCGAAATTCCGAGCCCCCTGCGCGAGGTCGGCCACGAGCCCGACATTCTCAAGTTGATCGAAGTCAACGCCGGTCATCGCGTGGCTCAAGCCACCGCCGCCGCCTGAGCCCGCGCCGCTCACCATCTCACATCCACACAACAAGCACCCCCCGGAGAACCACCATGAAACTCAAAGTCTTCCTCGCATCGGGCAGTCTGGCGCTCGCCCTCGCCGCATCCCCCGGCGCCCGGGCGGCGGGCACCCTCAATGTCGCCCTGCATCAGGACCCGGGCAACTGGGACCCGATCGCCACCTTCCTGGTCTCATGGGGCGCCGTCGGCGGCCAGATCTTCGACGGCCTGATCATCCGCACGCCCGACATGAAGCTGGTGCCCGGCCTGGCGACCAAATGGGAGTTCCTGGACAAGAATAGCAAGCTGCGCTTTACCCTGCGCCCCGGCGTGAAGTTCCACGACGGCGAACCGTTCGATGCCGAAGCCGTTAAATTCACCTTCGACCGCCTGCTCGGCGAAGAGGGCAGGAAGGGGCCGCAACAGTCCAACTACAACTCGATCGAGAAGGTCGTCGTCGTGAACCCGATGACGGTGGACTTCGTGCTCAAGAGTCCCGACCCGGTGCTGCTGACCAAGCTGGCCGGCTACGGCGCCATGATCGTCCCGCCCAAGTACATCAAGGAAAAGGGCAGCCAGTTCTTCGGCATGAATCCGGTGGGCACCGGTCCCTTCAAGTTCACCGAGTACAAGCCGAAAATCAGCCTGTCGCTGGAGCGCAATCCTTCGTACTGGGGCGGCGCGCCCAAGCTGGACCAGGTCGTGTACCGGTTCATCACCGAACCGGCCACCCAGGCCGCCGAGTTGCAGGCCGGCCGCATCGACGTGGCCAACCAGATCCCGCTGGCGATGATCGAAACCCTCAAGAAAGACAGCAAGCTGAGCGTCGTCAGCATGGACGGCCCGGTGGCGCTGGCGCTGCGCTACAACACCCAGCGCGGCATCATGAAGGACCGCAATGTGCGCAAGGCCCTCACCCTGGCGGTGGACCGCGACGCCATCATCAAGTCGATCATGCTGGGCAACGCCAAGCCGATCGCCAGTTTCCAGGGCTCCCTCTCGTTCGGCAACGACCCGGCCCTCAAGCCCCTGCCCTTCAATCCGGCGCAGGCCAAGGCATTGCTGCAAAAGGCCGGTGTCAAGCCGGGCACGGCGATCCAGCTCGACTTCCGCGGCCCGGACAGCAACTTCCGCGAGGTCGCGCAAGCCGTAGCCGGTTATCTGCAAGCGGTCGGCATCACGGTGTCGCTCAAGCCGTATGAGACCAACGTGCTGCTCAACGACATCATCCCGAACGGCAAGACCGGCGAGATGTGGCAGAACCAGTGGGGCGGCTGGACCTTCGATTACGACAACACGGCTTACGCCATGTACTACACCAAGCAGCGCTGGAACCCCTTCGATGACGACGCCAAGCTCAACGCCCTGCTGCACACCCAGCGCAACACCTGGGACCAGAACGCGCGCAAGCAGACCCTGCAGGAGATCGCCCGCTACGTGGCCGACCAGGCGCTGGAAATGCCCCTGTACAGCATGAACACCATCTACGGCCTGAACAAGCGCGCCAAGAACCTGGCCTTGCCCGCCGATGGCCGCTTCCGCTTCGTCGACGCCACCGTCGACTGACCGGGCGCCGGGAAGTACCAGCGGGGTGTGCATTCCTTGAGCGGGTTCATCCTCAAACGGATCCTGCAGGCGATCTTCGTCGTGCTGGTCGTGACGCTGTTCGTCTCGTACGCCGTTCGGTTGTCGGGCGACCCGGCCCTCATGCTCAGCCAGGGCGCGGGCAGCGTCACCGAGCAGGATCTGCAGAACATCCGCAAGGGCCTGGGCCTGGACCGGCCCTTCCTGGTGCAGTACGCCGACTTCGTGCGGCACGCCGTGGTGGGCGATTTCGGCCGCAGCTTCATGGGCGGGACACCGGTGTCCGGATTGATCGCCGACGCGCTGCCAGCCACCCTGGCCCTGGCTTCGGTGTCGCTGCTGCTGTCGGTGCTGGTGTCGGTGCCACTGGGCATCCAGGCTGCGGTCAAACAGGGGCGAGGAGTCGACCAGTTCATCCGCATCATCTCGCTGGTCGGCCTGTCGTTTCCCAATTTCTGGCTGGCGATCATGCTGGTGCTGCTGCTGTCCATCACTTTCCCGATCCTGCCGCCCTCGGGCTGGGACGGGCCGGTCAGCTTGATCATGCCGGCGCTGACGATGGCCATCATCCTGTCGGCCACCAACGTGCGGCTGGTCCGCACCGCCATGCTGGAGACGCTGTCATCGCAATACATCACGGTGGCGCGCAGCAAGGGATTGAAGGACAGCGTGGTGTTGTACAAGCATGCGTTGCGCAATTGCGCCATTCCGCTGATCACGTACATCGGCCTGCAGTTCGGCAACCTGATCGGTGGCATCGTGGTGGTCGAAAAGGTGTTCAACTGGCCCGGACTCGGGACGCTGGCGTTCGACGCCATCTCCGGGCGCGACTATCCGGTGCTGCAGGGGACCGTGACGGTGCTGTCCCTGATCATCGTCGTGGTCAACCTGCTGGTCGACATGGCATACGGCCTGGTCGACCCGCGCATTCGCAGCAAATAACGCCATGCCGTCCGCCGCCCTGCCTGCCCCGGCCCCCGCTGCCGCGTCCCGCGGCTGGCAATGGCGCTCTCTCGAATTCATCCTCGGCGCGGTATTGACCGGCGTCATGCTGGCCCTGGTGCTGCTGTCGGTCTGGATCTTTCCGGACCGGGGCTCGGCCATGGACCTGGCGGCCCGCCTGAGCCCGCCCTTCGCCCAGTGGGCTCATCCGCTGGGTACCGATCCGATCGGACGCGACGTGCTGGCGCGTGTGCTGGTGGGCGGGCGCATCTCGCTGATGGTGGGACTGCTGTCGGTGCTGGGCGCCTCGCTGCTGGGCATCACGATCGGCCTGGTCGCCGGCTATTACCGGGGCTTCTGGGACATGTTCCTGATGCGCTGCGTCGATGTGCAGCTCGCCCTGCCCTTCATCCTGATCGCGCTCACCTTCATTTCCATCCTGGGCGGCGGCCTGGACAACATCATCGCGTTCATGATCATCGCGCAATGGGTGCAATATGCCCGGCTGGTGCGCGGCATGGTGCTGTCGGTGCGCGAGCGCGAATTCGTCCAGGCGGCCAGGGCCTTCGGCGTGCGCGACCTGCCCATGATGCGACACCACATCCTGCCCAACGTGATCGGCCCGGTGATCATCCTGATGACGCTGAACGTGGCCAACAACATCCTGCTGGAGAGCAGCCTCACCTTCCTGGGCCTGGGTGTCGACCCCTTGATTCCGAGCTGGGGCGGCATGCTGGCCGACGGCCGCACCTACATGCAGACCGCCTGGTGGGTCAGCGTCTTCCCGGGCGTGGCCATCATGCTGACGGTGCTGGGGCTGAACCTGCTGGGCGACTGGCTGCGCGACCGCATCGACCCGACGGCCAAGCTCTGATGACGACGTCCACCCTGCTGGAAACGACGCTGCCGCGCACGCTCGACACCTGGGTGGCCCGGTTCGAGCGCGCCGAATGGCGCGGTGCCGTGTTCGAGGGCTGGCTCTTTGAAGGTGTGCAGGCCCGCCGTGACGCCGAACGCCGCTTGCGCGCCGCCGGTGTCCAGGCGACGCTGCGCAGCGCCTACAAGCCCCTGGTTCACTTTTTCCTGGAAGAGATCGACCGCAGCGAGCTGGCCGGCGTCACGGTGCGCTACCCGGTCCACCCATTGGCGTCGCCGCGTCGATTTCTGCTGGAGGCCTATCCGCTGGCCGGCCTGCTGCCCGATTGCGCGCTGGAGTTCCTGCCAGGAGGCAAGGAGCTGAATTACGAGCTGACACTGACATGGAAGGACGGTCACCAGCGGCAAGCCACGGTCTTCGCGCCCAACCGCAGCCATACGGGCTGCACCGGCGCCACCCTGCTGTCGCCCACCGGCTGGCTGCGGCTGCAGCGGCCGACCAGCGCAGACGCCGACATCGACGCCGCCGAACAGACGGACTACGAGCGCGTCTTCGAGCAAGTCATCGACACCGTTGGGCGGCATGCCTGGCCGCTCAACGAACCGTATTTCGAGCGGCTGGACATCCGGGTGGACCTGCCCGGTATCGAGCAGCCGCTGCCGGTAGGCCATGAATGCATCAGCAGCCATGAAGCGCTGCATGAGGACATCTATTTCTCGTTGCTGGAGATCTTCCAGCGCCGCTCGGGCCGGGCACCGGGCGACCGCCGGCTCCAGCCGGGGCAGATCGTCCCCGACGTGCGCGCCAGCGACGCCGCGTCCCGGCTGCGAATCAGCCTTGCGAGCTTCAAGGTCGATCCGGTGGCGAGCCCGAACCAGGGCCAGTCTGCCGGGCAGCCATTGCTGGCGCTGCTCGATACCGCGCCCGATCCGGCTCGCGTCGCCGGTGAAATGGAAGGCCTGGAAGGCAAGCGCTTCGCAGCGCTCAGCCGCCAGGAGCGTCCGGTGACCGGGCTGTACCACGCCGGACCCGGCCCCGCCGTGTTCATCAGCGGCGGCCAGCATGCGAACGAGACATCGGGCGTGGTGGGCGCCCTGCGAGCGGCCCAGGCGCTTCAGCGGCAAGGCGATGCGCACTTTGCCTTGCTGCCGCTGGAAAATCCCGACGGCTACGCCTTGCATCGCGAGCTGCGCGCCCAGCATGCACATCACATGCACCACGCCGCGCGTTACAGCGCGCTGGGGGACGACATCGAGTACCGCGAACAGCCGCCGCTGTACGAGCGCGCCGCACGCGCGCAGGCGCTGGCGCTTTCCGGTGCGCAACTGCACGTCAACCTGCACGGCTATCCGGCCCACGAGTGGACCCGGCCTCTGTCGGGCTACCTGCCCCACGGCTTCGAGCTGTGGACCATCCCCAAGGGCTTTTTCCTGATCCTGCGGCATCACCCCGGCTGGCAGGCCGAGGGACGGGCCCTGCTGGAGCAGGTCAGTGCCGCCCTGGCCCAGGTTCCCGGTCTGCCAGAGTACAACTCACGTCAGTTGGCGTTGTACGAGCGTCATGCGGGGCCGGTGCCGTTCGAGGTTCTGCACGGCACCGCGTGCACCCAATCGGAGGTCGATCGGCCCGGCGCGCCGGTGACACTCATCACCGAATTTCCGGACGAAACCGTTGACGGCGCAGCGTTCCGCTTTGCGCACACGGTGCAGATGGAGGCCGCGCTGGCGGCGGCTCGCGCCTGGCAGGCGCTGGCGCGGCCCTGAACGGACACAGAGGCGATTGCCGGCAACCCGGCTTCACGGGCTGGCGCCGAAGGGCCGCAACAGCGCCTCGCATTGCAGCAGCGACACCGTGCGCAAGCCGGTGGCCTCGCGAATCTGCCCGGCGAAAGGCGGCAGATTGGTGCACTCCAGCACCACGGTGTCCAGCGCCGGTGCGCGCCGCTTCAGGCTCCGCGCCGCGGCAACCACCTCGGACCCGGCCATTGCCACGTCCATGTGCGGCCGATCGCCGAGGACCACGCTGGCAAACTCGCCGGCGAGATCGACACCTTCGACGATCACATCGGCGACCCTGTCCGTCGGCACTCCCGCCGCCGCGAGGTACTCCGGCCCCAGCACGGCCGCGCTGATCGTGAGCAGGCCGATCTGGCGGTGCGCCTCAAGCAGTTGCGGCAGCATCAGCAGGCTCGACGTCACCAGCGGCACTCTCACCGCATCCTGGAGTTCGCGCTGGAACAGCACCAGAAAGCCGCAACTGGTGGTGATGGCCAGCGCGCCTTCGCTCTCGAGCCGGCGCGCGGCGGCAATGAAGTCGCCCACCAGGCCGCCGGCGCTCAGGCCGGCCGCATCACGAACCACTTTGGCCGCGGTGGCGCCGCCCACCACCAGCCGGCGCGTCGGCACCGGAAAGCTGTCCGGGTGACCGATGTCTCCCGGGGGACGCGGAAAACGGGTCTCCAGCATCAGGATGCCGAGGAATGCAGCCTCACCGCCATAGCACTTGCCTCGCGCAGGCCGTGGCACCGCCAGCCCAACCGGGGGAAACACCGGGGCGGCTGGCGCGGGAATTGCATTTATGCTTTGTGTCCTCACAATTTTCATATTGTCCCGGAGAGATCATGAAACTCAAGTACGCATTGATGGCTGCCGCCCTGACGCTGAGCGTCTCGGCCATGGCCCAGACCAAGTGGGACCTGCCCGCCGCTTACCCCGCGAGCAACTTCCACACCGAGAACCTGGTGCAGTTCGCCAAAGACGTGGACAAGGCCACCGGCGGCAAGCTCAAGATCACGGTCCATGCCAACGCGTCGCTGTTCAAAGCGCCGGAAATCAAGCGCGCGGTGCAGCAGGGCCAGGCCCAGATCGGCGAGATCCTGCTGGTGAACTACCAGAACGAATGGCAGATCTTCGGCGCCGACGGCCTGCCCTTCCTGGCCGACAGCTACGACGAATCGATGAAGCTGTACAAGGCACAGAAGCCGCTGCTGGAAAAGAAGTTGGCCGAGCAGGGCATGATGCTGCTGTACACCGTGGCATGGCCGCCGCAGGGGATCTACACCAAGCGGACGCTCAATTCGGCGGCCGACATGAAGGGTCTCAAGTGGCGCGCTTACAGCCCGGCGACGGCGCGAATTGCCGAACTGGTAGGCGCCCAGCCGGTGACGGTGCAGGCGGCCGAGCTGTCGCAGGCCATGGCCACCGGCGTGGTCGATTCGTACATGTCCTCCGGCTCGACGGGCTATGACACCAAGACCTACGAACACATCAAGAACTGGTACGACACCCAGGCCTGGTTGCCGAAGAATGCGGTGCTGGTGAACCGCGCCGCTTTCGATGCCCTGGACAAGCCGACGCAGGCCGCGGTGCTCAAGGCCGGCGCCGAAGCCGAGACTCGCGGCTGGGCCGCTTCCAAGGCGGAGAACACCCGCACGGTGAACCTGCTGAAACAGAACGGCATGAACATCATCACGCCCTCGCCGCAACTGAAGGCCGACATGAAGAAGGTGGGCGACACCATGCTCAAGGAGTGGCTGGAGAAGGCCGGCCCGGAAGGCCAGGCCCTGGTGGACGCCTACCGCAAGTAAACACAAACGACAGGATGAAGGAATCCCGCAGTTGCCCGCAAGGGCCTGCGGGAATTTTTACATGAGAAGAACTCTGGATTTGCTTTTTGACGCGGCCGCCTGGCTGGCCGCGCTGGCCATGATCGGCGTGCTGGTGACAGTGCTGCTGTCGATCGTGAGCCGGCAAATGGGATTCAATGTGCCGGGCATCGACGCGTACGCCGGCTACTGTATGGCTGGCGCCGGATTTCTGGCGCTGGCGCATACCCTCAAGCGGGACGAACACATCCGGGTGACCCTGCTGCTGGGTCGCCTGAAGGGCCGGGGCCATCACGCACTCGAAATGTGGGCGCTTTCGGCGGCCGTGCTGCTGGCCGGGCTGTTCGCGTATTACTCGGTGCGGCTGGCCTGGCAATCGCATGTCCTGAACGACATCTCGACCGGCAACGACGCGGCGCCCTTGTGGATCCCGCAGCTGGCGATGGCGCTCGGCACCGTGGTGCTCCTGGTGGCTTTCATCGACGAGTGGGTGCTGGAACTGCGCGGCCAACGGGCGCGGGTTCAGCCGGAAGAGGCCTTGCACAATGAGTGACGTCGCAATCACCACCCTGCTGATCGTCGCCCTGTTCGCCCTGCTCGGCAGCGGTGTCTGGATCGGCCTCACGCTGGCCGGCGTGGCCTGGATCGGCATGCAGCTGTTCTCTTCGCGCCCCGCCGGCGATGCAATGGCCATCACCGTCTGGGGCTCGGCCTCGAGCTGGACGCTCACCGCGCTGCCCCTGTTCATCTGGATGGGAGAAATCCTGTTTCGAACCAAGCTGAGCGAAAGCATGTTCCGCGGCCTCGCTCCCTGGGTCAATCGCCTGCCCGGGCGCCTGCTCCACACCAACGTGATCGGCTGCGCGATCTTTGCCGCCGTGTCCGGCTCGTCGGCCGCGACCTGCGCCACCATCGGCAAGATGACGCTGCCCGAGCTCGGCAAGCGCGGCTACCCGGACGAAATCACGATCGGCTCGCTCGCCGGCGCGGGCACCCTGGGCCTGCTGATTCCGCCGTCGATCATCATGATCGTCTACGGCGTGTCGGCGGACGTCTCCATCGCGCGGCTGTTCGTGGCCGGCATCCTGCCCGGCATCGTGCTCGCGGGGCTGTTCTCGGGCTATCTCGCGATCTGGTCGATCTTCAATCGCGACCGCGTCCCGCCGCCGGACCGGCTCATGGATCTGCCGGAAAGGCTGTACGAGTCGCGGCACCTGATTCCGGTCATGCTGCTGATCGCGGCGGTACTCGGCTCGATCTACAGCGGCTTCGCGACCGCCACCGAGGCAGCGGCCGTCGGCGTCGTGGGTTCGCTCGCGCTCTCCCTGGTTCAGGGGTCCCTGAACTGGCAGACCTTCAGAGATTCGCTGATGGGCGCGACGCGCCTGTACTGCATGATCGCGTTGATCCTGTCGGGCGCCGCGTTCCTGACCCTGTCCATGGGCTACATCGGCCTGCCCCGCCACTTGGCGGCGTTCGTCACGTCGCTCGGCTTGAGCCCCTTCATGCTGATCGTCGCCCTGGCGGTGTTCTACATCATCCTGGGCTGCTTCCTGGACGGCATCTCGATGGTGGTGTTGACGATGGGCGTGATCCTGCCCACGGTCACCGCCGCGAAGCTCGACCTGATCTGGTTCGGCATCTTCATCGTGGTCGTGGTCGAAATGGCGCAGATCACGCCGCCGGTGGGCTTCAACCTGTTCGTGCTGCAGGGCATGACCGGCCGGGAGATCACCTGGATCGCCAAGGTGACGTTTCCCTTCTTCCTGCTGATGTGCCTGATGGTGCTGCTGCTGTGGTGGTTTCCGCAGATGGCGACCTGGCTGCCCTCGCATATGTGAGCCAGCGGATCAACCGCCACCGCGCTGCATATACAGGTCGAAGCGCTTCATGAATGCCAGTCGCTGATCAGCCTGGAGCCCTTCGAAACGGAACGTCACGTACAGCCGTGGCATGCGCATCAGCGCGATCACGCGCGGCTCGCCGATGCGCCAATCCAGCCGCAAGCTTCCGGGGGAAAGATCGATCGTGACGCTGTCGCCGCTCCACTGCCAAGGGTGCACTCCGATGGCCGCGGGCAGCCATCCCAGCCACTCGGCTTGGGTGCAGCCCATCTCGCGCTCGAACCGCTCGGCGTAGGCCGACTGCATCGGTGCCCTCAGCCCCCCGCGATCGGCGGCCAGATGGCCAGCGTGTCACCCTCTTTCAATATGCGGGTCAGGCGGTCGGCCGGCTCGACATAGGTGCCGTTCACCAGCACCAGGTGCACCAGCTTGGGCGGCAGTGCGAAGGGTTCGATGATCTGGCTGATGCTGGCGTTGGGCGCCACATCGAGTTCGATCACGTTGCTGTGCCGCGCCTGCTGCGGCAGGTAGTCGGTCAGCGTGGCAAACAGCTTGAAAGTGATCTTCATTGCGCGATCATGCCCGACCGCAGCCGCTCCAGCGGCAAGCGCCGGCATTGCCCTAGCGCCGGCGCTCGTCCGCCGCGCCGAGCCACTCGCTCTGGCCCTGGGCGCTGGCGATGTAGGCTTCCATCAGTCGGGTCGGGTCCTGCTTCAGGTGGTCCTTCCACGGTCCCAGCTTCACCTGGCCCTCGACCAACCCGCGCAGCACGCCCACGTGGTCGGTCCAGCCTATGCTGTTGCAACCCACCATCACGTCGTCCTTGAACTGCAGGCTCAGATGCCGGCCGGCGCCGCGGTCGGTCAATTCGACCTGGTCGCCGCCGGGCACGCCCTGCCAGTCGCCGAAGCTGGTCGACACCAGCCCCAGGGTATCGAGCACGTTGATCTGGGTGACGCCTTTCAGCTGCGCAGGCTGCCCCGCCATGTTGAGCCCGGCCACCCGGGCCTGGTCCGCGGCGTTCGGCTGGATCGCGCTGACCATGGTGCGGCCGGTGATCAGGTCCAGGGCTTCGGCGCAGTCACCGGCTGCGTAAATGCCGGGAACATTGGACTGCATGTGCTCGTCGGTCATCACGCCCTGCTGGCAGGTGATGCCGGAGTGCTCCAGGAAACCGATGGTCGGCTTGACGCCGGTGGCGCTGATGACGAGGTCGGCCGCCACCCGCTGGCCGTTCGACAGCCGCACCGACAGCGGCGTGCCGGCGTCGATGGCCTCGACCCGGGTGCCGGTGAAAACCTGCACGCCCTTCTTCTCGCACCAATCCTTGATCATGCTGCCGGCCGTGGGGCCCATCATGCGGGGCACCATGCGGTCGCCCATCTCGACCACCGACAGGTGAACGCCGCGCGCGGCCAGCGCTTCCATGATGATGCAGCCGATGAAGCCGGCGCCCATCTGCAGCACGCGCGCGCCCCTGACCGCCAGCGCCATGATCCTGCGCGCATCCTCCAGCGTCCAGCAGGGATGCACGCCCGGGAGGTCCATTCCCGGAATGGGCGGGCGCACCGGCGTGGAGCCGGTGGCGATCAGCAGCGTATCGAAGCGCAGCTGCTGGCCGTTGTCCAGCTCGATGGTGCGATTGGCGGTGTCGATGCCCTTGGCGCGCGCCTGCACCAGCTTGATCTGCAGCGCCTCGAAGTGGCCCGGGCCCTTGCGCAGCCAGGTCCCCGATTCACCGATCTTGCCGATCAGCAGGTAGGGAATCGCCATGCGCGAATACGGCGGCTCCTTCTCGTCGCCGACGATCGTGATCGCATCGCGCGGCTGGTGCTTGCGGATGGTCTCGGCCGCGATCACGCCCGCCGGACCGGCCCCGAGGATGACGTGGTGCATGGTCATACCGGCGACGAGCCGCCTCTAGCCGGTTGCGCCCCCTTGGGGGGTACGGCGTTGCCGTTGGGGGCCATTTACAACCCCAGGCGTTTGCGCGTTTCGGGCTTGATCGTGCCGTCGGCATTCCAGCCGCGCACTTCGTAGTATTTCGGCAGCATCTTGGCCAGTTCGTTGACCTTGCCCTTGGCCGGGCCGGTCTTGGCCGGCTCGGTCAGCAGGCGCTTGGGCAGGTTGTCGTCGGCCGCGGTGAAACCGGCGCGGTTGTTGAAATCGCGCTCCATATTCCAGATGCGCTCGCCGATCTTCTCCAGCTCCTCGGTGGTGTACTGCTCGCCGCAGGCCGCTGCCATTTGCGGCGCGAGATCGGCCAAGCCCCAGGCGAAGGTGGTGAAGATGCACAGCCCCGACGAGTCGAACGCGGCCGTCGCGTCCTGGAACGCCTTCACCAGTTCCGCCTTGCCTTCGCTCACCAGCGGATCGGTCTTGACCGGGATGCCCAGCACTTCGGACGCCACCGTGTAGCCGCGCAGATGGCAGGCGCCGCGGTTGCTGGTGGCGTAGGCCAGGCCCATGCCCTGGATGCCGCGGCTGTCATAGGCCGGGAACTCCTGGCCCTTGACGCTCATGGAAAGCTCGGGGTGACCGTACTTGGCCGTGAGACGCTTGGAGCCCTGGCCGATTTCCTTGCCGAAGCCCTGCCCCGTCACGGTCTGCTCGGCCAGGAAAGCCAGCGCCTGGGCCGAACCCCAGGTGGCCTCGACGCCGATCTGCTCCTTGGTCAGCACGCCCATCTGGTACAGCTCCATGACGGCGCCGACGGTGGCCCCGAAGCTGATCGGGTCGATGCCGTCCTCGTTGCACAGCAGGTTGGCGTATTGCAGCGCCTCCAGGTCGTTGACGCCGTTGGCGGCGCCCAGCGCCCAGGCCGCTTCGTATTCCAGGCCACCATTGGCGCCCCAGTACTGCGGCTTGTTGGCCACCGTGAAGTGGCCTTCGTCGATCTTGCTGATGCGCCCGCACGCGATGGTGCAGCCGAAACAGGCCTGGTTGGTCACCAGGTGCTTCTTGCCATCGGTTTTGCGGGGCGTGGCCATGGCTTCGGCCGAGATGTCCTTGGCGCCTTCGAACTGCACGTCCTGGTGATTGCGGGTGGGCAGCGCGCCCATCTCGTTGATCACGTTCATCAGCACCTGGGTGCCGAAAGCCGGCAGCCCCTGGCCCGTGACGGCGTTGTCGGCCAGGATCTTCTTCTTCTCCTTCACGGCCTTCATGAACGCGATCGGGTCCCTGATGTTGCCCACGCCCTTGGTGCCGCGCACCGCGATCGCCTTGAGGTTCTTGCTGCCGGCCACGGCGCCCACGCCGGAGCGGCCCGCGGCGCGATGCAGGTCATTGACGATGGAGGCGTAGAGCACCTGGTTCTCGCCGGCCCGGCCGATGCTGGAAACGCGCACCAGCGGGTCCTGCAGCGATTTCTTCAGCATCTCCTCGGTCTGCCAGACGGTCTTGCCCCACAGGCCCGAGGCATCGCGCAGCTCGGCCACGTCGTCGCTGATGAACAGGTACACCGGCTTGGGCGACTTGCCCTCGACGATGATCATGTCCCAGCCGGCCATCTTCAGCTCGGCGCCGAAATAGCCGCCCGAGTTGGAGCAGGCGATGGCGCCCGTGAGCGGGCCCTTGGTGACCACGGTGTAGCGGCCGCCGGTGGATGCCATGGTTCCGGTCAGCGGACCGGTCGACCAGATCAGCTTGTTCGCGGGCGACAGCGGATCGACCTTGGGGTCCATCTCTTCGACCAGGTATTTGGATGCCAGCCCGCGCGAGCCGATGTAGGCCTGTGCCCAGGCCATGTTGAGGGGTTCGGCTTTCACCGTCCCCTTGGTGAGGTCGACGCGAAGAATTTTTCCAGCCCAAGACATGATTGTTTCTCCTTCAGGCTGCGGGTTGATTGCCGAGCTTGTCTGCCCATTGCTGCATCCGGCCCAGGCCGGTCCAGTTGGCGTCGATGTAGGTGATGGCGCCGGTCGGGCAGGCGTCGGCGCAGGCCGGCTCCCCGCCGCACAGATCGCACTTCTGCACCTTGCCGGTTTCCTGCACGTAGTTCACCGTGCCGAACGGGCAGGCGATGGTGCAGACCTTGCAGCCCACGCAGGTGCTGTCGTTCACCACCTTGGCGCCCGTGAGCCGGTCGATCGTGATCGCCTCCACCGGGCAGGCGTGCAGGCACCAGGCCTCGTCGCACTGGGTGCAGGTGTAGGGCACCTTCTTGCCGGTGTGGTGGAAGTCGAAGACCTTGATGCGCGACCTGGCCGTCGCAAAGGTCCCGTAGTTCTCGAACGAACAGGCCATCTCGCACTGCAGACAGCCTGTGCATTTGTCGGGGTTGATGTGCAACACCTTTTGCATGTGCGCTTCTCCTGGGTAAGTGCGGCACCGCCGCATTGCCTATGAACTGAAATACATAGCGATTGTTGGAACAGGTCCCATTTGCATGGCTAGTGATAACCCTAGTCGGCGTACCATGGCGGGGGTTATTCTCAAGATGAGACAGCTCATCCGTCCCCTGCTCGAAATCGCCCACAATCGACCCATGCCCAGCTCCTTGTCCACGGCGCCGCGCGACCGCCTCGCGCTGATCGACAGCGCGCGCCGGGCTGTGCTGGGCGGCGAGACCGGTAGCCAGCCGCCGGCGATCGAACCCTGGCTCGAAAGGTCATGGCGCCGCTGCATCGCCCGGGGCCAGCAGCCCGATGAGCGGCTGGGCTTCGACCCGATACCGGCCCAGGCCCGGCACCGGGTCATCGAAGAGAACCGGCCCCTGGTCCAGGCTGCTCGGCCCGTGCTCGAGCGTTTGTCCCGGGCCCTGGCCAGCACCCGCTATTTCGCCGTGCTGACCAACCAGGACGGCATCGTCATCGACGCCCACGGCCCGATCGACCGCGCCGACCGGCGGGCGGACCTGATCACGCGCCTCGGCGTGGACCTGTCCGAGGGCAGCGTGGGCACCACCGCCATCGGCGCCGCCTTGTCCGAGTTGCAGCCGGTCTGGCTGCACCGGGGCGAGCATTTCTTTGCCGATACCTCGGTCTACAGCTGTGCCGGTGCGCCGCTGTTCGGCCCCGACGGGCGTTGCGTCGGCATGCTGGACCTGACGGGAATCGACGCCGCCGAGCGGCCCGAACTCAGGCACCTGGCGGCGCAGTCGGCTCGCAGCATCGAGAACGCGCTGACGCTGACGCTGCAGCACAGCCTCCTGCTGCGCCTGAACTGGCCGGGCCACACCCTGGGCGCAGAAGATGACGGGCTGGTGTGCCTGGATGGCGACGGCTGGATCAAGGGCAGCAACGACGCCGCGCGGCAGATGCTGCCGGAGCTGGCCTTGCCGGGGACGCCGGTGCATTGCAGCGAGTTGTTCGCGCAGCGCTGGGAATCCTGGTTCGACCTGGCGCGCCGCAGCGGGCCGCAGCCGCCCATGGAAGTGCCCCTGTGGTCGGGCCTGCGCTTGCAGGCGCTGCCCCAGCTGCCGGGCCAGAACGCGATCGCGGTGGCACCGCGGGTGTCTTTGCGCGAGGTGGAGATCGCGCTGATCCGCAAGGCCGTGGCGGACGCCCGCGGCAACGTGGTGAAGGCGGCCCAGGCACTGGGCATCAGCCGCGCGACGGTCTACCGCAAGCTCGGCCGCAAGTAGCTCAGTCCGCCAGGTCGCGCTTGCGCTGATCGAATTCGGTCTTGTCAATTTCCCCGCGGGCATAGCGCTCGCGCAGGATTGACAGAGCCCGGTCTTCGCCTGGCCCTCGCGGCCCGTGCCGGCCGCCGACAGCGCGGATCAGGGCGACGATCGCGACGACGATCAGCACCCACCACAGCACATGCATGAAGCCGAACAGGCCCCAGCCGCCGTGCCAGCCCCAGCTCCAGCCCATCATCGAATCCCACATGGCATGGCCTGGGACGAGGCGGCGATAGACCGCAGGAGGCCTGCGTCGGCGGCGATCGGTGTGCGTTTCATGGGCAAGTCCTTGCTTCCGTGATGGAAGCAATATACGGCTACTTGCCCGCGTTGGGGAAGAACAGCTGCTCGCCGCCGATCTTGTAGGCCGCGATCGTGGTCTGCCCCTGCGGCGAGACCAGCCAGTCGATGAACTTCTGCGCGGGCGCCACCTTCACCTGCGGGTATTTGGCCGGGTTGACCATCATCACACCGTACTGGTTGAAGAGCCGCTTGTCGCCTTCGACCAGAATGGACAGATCGCCGCGGTTCTTGAAGCTCAACCAGGTGCCCCGATCGGTCAGCACATAAGCTCCGGCCGACGACGCGATGTTGAGCGCCGGCCCCATGCCGCAGCCGCATTCCCGGTAGCCGCTGCCCTTGGCCGTGATGCCCGCCAGCGCCCAGTACCGGCGCTCGGCGGCATCCGTCCCGCTTTTGTCGCCCCGCGAGACGAAGGTCGCATTGGCGGCCGCGACCTGGCGCAAGGCGGCCAGGATGTCCTGTCCCTTCACGCGGGCCGGGTCGCTGGCCGGCCCCACCAGGACGAAGTCGTTGTACATCACCGGCAGCCGCCGCACCGAGAACCCTTGGGCCAGAAATTTTTCCTCGGCCGCCTGGTCGTGCACGAACACGACATCGGCATCGCCGCGCCGGCCCATGTCCAGAGCCTGGCCGGTACCGACCGCCACTACCTTGACCTCCACGCCGGTCGCCTTCGTGAAGGCGGGCAGCAGATGGCCAAAGAGTCCCGATTGCTCGGTGGATGTGGTCGACGCGACCGTGATCGATTCAGCGTGTGCCACGCCCAACGCAAAGCCCAGTGCCACGACGATGCCTGCAATCCATTTCATGCCAACTCTCCCTTGAGAAACAATTCGGCCTCCGGCGAGGCCTGTTCCAGTAACGAACCATTGAAGAAATCCTGCACCGGCAGGTCGGCCAGCACCCGGCCCTGTTCGAGATAGAGCACACGGGTGGCCAGCCGCTTGACCTGCCCCAGGTTGTGGCTGGCAAATACCAGCGTCATGCCGCCCCGGGCGAACTCGGCCATCAGCACCTCGACCTCGCGCTTGGCATGCGGATCGAGGCTGGCAGTGGGTTCGTCCAGCAGCAGCACGTCGGGCTGCAGGCTCCAGGCGCGGGCCAGCGCCAGCCGCTGCTGCTGGCCGCCGGACAGCGCTGTGGCGTTGCGCTCCACGACATCGGCCAGGCCGACCCGCGCCAGCGCCCTGCCGGCCTCGTGCAACGCCGATTTCCAGCGACGCCCCGCAATCCACAGCCCGAGGGCGACGTTGGCTGCCGCGCTGGCACGCAACATGTGGGCCCGCTGGAACACCATCGCCTGACGCACGGCGCTGTCGCGCAGGACCGAGCCGCTGCTGGGCCGCAAGAGCCCGTGCAGCACGCGCAGCAGCGTGCTCTTGCCACTGCCGTTGGCACCGATGAGGGCGAGGCGCTCGCCGCGGGCCAGCTTCAGGTCCACGCCCGACAGCGCCTCGACGCGGCCGAAGCGCACGCCCACCGACTTCAGCTGCACCAGCGCGCTCACTGGGTAACCTCCGCCCTGCGGGCTGCGGTGCTATGAGCCTCCGGAACGGCCGAGCGGCTCATGCCGCGGCACCTTTGACCATCAGCGGACCGTCCGCGATTTCCGTGCGCCAGCGCGCCACCAGTGCAATCACCACGTTGAGCGACAGCACCACGCCCAGCAGGACCATCCCCAACGCCAGCGCCAGCGGCAAATCGCCTTTGCTGGTTTCCAGTGCGATCGCCGTGGTCATGACGCGGGTGAAGCCATCAATGTTGCCGCCGACGATCATCACCGCGCCCACTTCCGAGACCGCGCGCCCGAAGCAGGCGATCAGGATCGTGAGCAGGGCATAGCGCTCGTCCCAGCCCAGCAGCAGGCTGCGCAGCAACGGCTGGGCTCCGAGCGACGTCAATTGCTCGCCGTGACTGCGATCGGCGTCCTCGACCGCGCGGCGGGTCAGTGCCGCGGCCACCGGCAGCACCAGCACGGATTGCGCCAACACCATGGCCTTGAACGAAAACAGCCAGCCCAGGAAACCCAGCGGTCCCGATCGCGACAGCAACAGGTACACGATGAGCCCCACCACGACGGAAGGCAGCGCCAGCAGCGTGTTGAGCACCGTGAGCAGCGCGCCACGACCGGCAAAGCGTGACACGCCCAGCCAGGCGCCGAGCAACATGCCACCGGTGCAGGCGAATGCGCACGCAGTCACGCTCACGGAGAGCGAGCGCGCGACGATGGTCCACAGCATGGGGTCGAGCCCGGCGACCAGGCGCAGGGCCGTGCCGAAGCTCTCGAGAAAACTGTTCATGAACGGCGCATCCTAAGCCGGCAGCCAGCGCTGCCGCATCGGGACTAGCGAGCTATGAAGCCGGCTGCATAGGCTGACCCGCCGACTCGCGTCGTCCCGCCGGGTCGCCGCCGTCGCATGCCGGATACTTCGGTCTTGCACAAGATCGAACTCTCCTACTCGCTGGCCGCCCGGGACGGTGCCGGCGCGTCCCTGCGCAATGCGCTGATGGACATGCTGCACGCGGTGCGCGAGCAGGGCTCGATCTCGGCAGCCGCCCTGGCACTGGGGCTGTCTTACCGCCACGTCTGGGGTGAACTCAGGCGCTGGGAGGCGCAGCTGGGCCATTCGCTGATCGTCTGGGACAAGGGCCAGCCCGCGCGGCTGTCCGAGTTCGGCGACAAGCTGCTGTGGGCCGAGCGGCAGGCCCAGGCCCGGCTCGCCGGGCAGATCGAGGCGCTGCACGCCGACCTGGAGCGCGCCTTCGCGGTCGCGTTCGACGACACGGCCCATGTGCTGACCCTGTTCGCCAGCCACGACGACGCCCTGGCGGCCTTGCGCGAGCACGCCGCCTCGACCGCGCGGCTGCATCTGGACATCCGCTTCTGCGGCAGTGTGGACGCCATCGCGGCGCTCAATGAAGGCCGTTGCGTGATGGCGGGTTTTCACACGCCGCAGCTGCCGGCGCCGGGCAGCCTGGTGCAGCGCACCTACCAGCCCATGCTGCAGCCGGGACGGCACAAGCTGATCGCGTTCGCGCGCCGCAGCCAGGGGCTGATCGTCGCCGCCGGCAATCCCCTGGGCCTGGCGTCGCTCGCCGACCTGAAACACCACGGCGCCCGTTTCGTCAACCGGGCCCTGGGCACCGGCACGCGGCTGTTGCTGGACGAGTTGCTGGCGCAGGCGCAGCTGCGTCCCGCCGACATCCGCGGCTACGAGTTCACCGAACCCTCGCACACCGCCGTGGCGCAGGCGGTGGCGTCGGGCGCAGCCGACGCGGGCTTGGGCATCGAGGTGGCGGCCCGTTCGCGCGGCCTGGAGTTCGTGCCCCTGATGCAGGAGGACTACTACCTCGTGTGCCTCAAGACCGCTTTGGAGCAGCCACCCGTGCAGGCGCTGCTGGAAGTGCTGCGCAGCGAGCGCTGGCGCAGCCAGGTGGCCGCCCTGCCCGGCTACGAGCCGCTGTCGTGCGGCGAGGTTCTGAGTTTGCGCAAGCAGCTGCCGTGGTGGGATTTCGCGCGGGCCAGGCGCAAGGGTTCGGCCGCAGCACGGTGACCTGCCGTCACAGGCTGCAGGTTCGAAAGCCGACGAAATAATCGTCCCGTTCCGGCAGCGCAAAGCCGCGAAACTTCGGATGCTTCATGCGCGAGCGCGCCGCAAAGGATGCGCCACGCTGCACGCGGGCCCGGCCAAACAGGTTTTGCGCTTCCAGGTCGGTGTGGCGGCTCCAGCAGTCGGGGGTGAAACCGGGCCAGGGGCGCAGCGTGCTGGCGGTCCACTCCCGCACGTCGCCCCAGCGAAAGCCACGCCGGCCGGCCACATGCGCCGCCATTTCCCACTCCACCTCCGTGGGCAGGCGCCGGCCCGCCCAGCGGGCCCAGGCATCGGCCTCCCACCAGCTCACATGCATGGCGCTCTGGTTGGCCGCCATCCGGGCGGCCTGGCCGAAATGCGTCTGCATCACGGCGCCGCTGGCCGCTCCGATCTGTTCCACATAGCGCGGGCCGCGGCGGCCCTCCTGCCCGGCCTCGCGCTCCAGCCATTCCCGCCCCGCCGGCTGCCAGAACTCGGGGCTGTCGTAGCCGCCGTCGTCGACGAATTCGACGAACTGGCCCCAATTGACGGGCTGGGCATCGATCTCGAATTCCGGCACCTCGACTTCGTGCGCCCATTTTTCGACGTCGAACACGAAACCGCCCGGGGGCGAGCCCAGTCGCCAGCGCCCCGCCGGCACCAGCACGGCGTCGCGCGGCTGGATGCCCACCGGCAGTGCCAGCTTCAGCGGCAGGCCCAGCGTCTGCGCCAGCGTGACCAGCTGCTCGCAGCGCAGGTCCTCGTGAAACAGCGCAACCCGATGGAAGTACAGGGCCTCGTCGGTGTCGGCCGTCTTGTCCAGCAGCTCCAGCGTGGTTTCCAGCGTGTCGAGCAGGTACGCCCGGATCGCCTCGAAGTCCGGCAGGTCGAGCTGCCAGCGCAAGGCATGGGGAACCAGCGCCGGGTTGAACCAACGGTCGGCCATGGGCTCGATGGATGCCAGCCGTACGCCATCGGCGGGACACGCGGGCCCCAGGGCGCGCTGCGGATTGCGGCCGATCCAGTACTCCGCCAGCCAGCCGATATGGCCGGCCAGCCACTGGGGCAGCTCCAGCTCGGCCCGTTTCGGCACGACAAGCTTGCCCGCGAGCAGCGCCTGTTCGAAATGCGACAGCAGGTGCAGGCTGTGGTTGCGCGCATCCATCAGCGCCAGCGACAGCAACTCACGCCCGGCATGCCGCATCGACGTGGCATCGATGGACGCCGGCGTCATGTCGGGTGAGAGGGCGGGCATGGCCCATTATGACCACGCCCTGCGCTGCGCCGGCATCGCCCCTTGCCGTCAGCCTGCGGTCCGGGGACAGCCCTAGAATCCCAACTGCACAGCTCAAGGGCGCCGATCGCCGTGCGGTGCGCGCCCCGGTGTCGCGTGAACGCCGAATAAGCAGTCCCGGAGACACCATGCAGGCCCTACTCAAGTTCTCGAAAGCCGTCGACTGGCTCAATGCCCTGGTCGGCAAGTACGTGATCTGGCTGATCCTCGCCTCGGCCGTGATCAGCGCCGTCAATGCGGCGGTGCGCAAGATCTTCAACACCAGTTCCAACGCCTACCTCGAAGCGCAGTGGTACCTGTTCGCCGCCGCCTTCCTGCTGGCCGCGGGCTACACGCTGCTGCACGGCGAGCACGTGCGCATCGACGTCCTGTCGCAGCGCCTGTCCCGGCGCAAGCAGGTCTGGATCGATGTGATCGGCTTCGTCCTCTTTCTCACGCCCCTGTGTTTGGTCGTCCTGTGGTTCGGTATTCCGTTCTTCCTCCAGGGCTGGCGGTCCGGCGAGATCTCCGGCAACTCGGGCGGCCTGATCCGCTGGCCGGTGTACCTGATGATGCCGCTGGGCTTTACGCTGCTGCTGCTGCAAGGCTGGTCGGAGCTGATCAAGCGGATCGCATTCCTGCTCGGGCTGATCGACGACCCGGCGCACAAGAAGCCGGAGAAGACGGCGGAAGAAGAACTGGCGGAATCGATCCGCCTCGCGGCCGAGCGCGAAGGCAAGCTCTGAACAACAAGAACAAGGAATCCTGATGACGTTCATCATCCAGAACCTCGCCCCGATCATGTTCGCGGGCCTGATCGTGTTCCTGCTGTTCGGCTTTCCGGTCGCCTTCAGCCTGGGCGCCTGTGGCCTGTTCTTCGGCTTCGTCGGCGTCGAGCTCGGCGTGCTGCCCGAGGCGCTGCTGCAGGCGCTGCCGCTGCGCATCTTCGGGATCATGCAGAACGAGACGCTGTTGGCAATCCCGTTCTTCACGCTCATGGGCCTGATCCTGGAGCGCAGCGGCATGGCGGAAGACCTGCTCGAGACCATAGGCCAGCTGTTCGGGCCGGTGCGCGGCGGCTTGGCCCTGGCGGTGATCTTCGTCGGCGCACTGCTCGCAGCCACGACGGGCGTGGTGGCCGCATCGGTGATTTCGATGGGCCTGATCTCGCTGCCCATCATGCTGCGCTACGGCTACGACCGGCGGCTGGCATCGGGCGTCATCGCCGCCTCCGGCACGCTGGCACAGATCATTCCGCCCTCGCTGGTGCTGATCATCCTGGCTGACCAGCTCGGCCGCAGCGTCGGCGACATGTACAAGGGCGCCTTCATTCCCGGGTTCATGCTGGCCGGCGCTTACGCCGGCTACGTGATCCTGGTGGCATTCGTCCGGCCCAAATGGGTCCCGGCGTTGCCGCTGGAGGCACGCACCTTCCGCGAACCCAATGGCAGCAACGGCCTCCGTTCCCTGCTTGCGGTCACGGTGGTGTCGGCGGGCCTCGCCATCTTCATGGGCGAGAACTACGCCAAGGTGGTGAGCTGGTGGACCGGCACCGAAGTCACCACTGTGGCCAGGGACGAGACCATCGTCGTGTCCTTGTGCGCCGGTGTCCTGCTGGCGTTCATCCTCGCGGTGATCAACAAGGTGACGCGCATGGGCCTGCTGTCGCGCATGGCCGAGCGTGTGACATTCGTGCTGATCCCGCCGCTGCTGCTGATCTTCCTGGTGCTGGGCACGATCTTCCTGGGCGTTGCCACCCCGACCGAAGGCGGCGCCATGGGCGCCATGGGCGCCATCGTGATGGCGGCGGCGCGCGGGCGCCTGACCTTTTCGCTCCTGAAACAGGCGCTGAACAGCACGACCAAGCTGGCATCGTTCGTGGTGTTCATTCTGGTCGGTTCCACGGTTTTCAGCCTGGTGTTCCAGGGCGTGGACGGGCAGAAATGGGTGGAGCACCTGCTTACCGGGCTGCCGGGCGGCGCGGCGGGCTTCCTCATCGTGGTCAACCTGCTGATCTTCTTCCTGGCGTTCTTCCTGGACTTCTTCGAGCTGTCCTTCATCGTGGTGCCGCTGCTGGCCCCTGTGGCCGACAAGCTGGGCATCGACCTGATCTGGTTCGGGGTCCTGCTGGGCGTGAACATGCAGACTTCGTTCATGCATCCGCCGTTCGGCTTCGCCCTGTTCTACCTGCGCAGCGTGGCACCGGCCAAGGAATATACCGACCGCCTCACCCGCAAACTGATCCAGCCGGTGACAACGATGCAGATCTACTGGGGCGCCGTGCCCTTCGTGCTGATCCAGGTCATCATGGTCGGCCTGATCATCGCCTTCCCCGGCATCGTCACCAGCGGGCTGGACAAGAAGCAGGTGTACGACATGAACAAGGTCCAGCTCCAGATGGAGAAGGAGCTCAACAAGGACGAGTCGTTCGGCGCGCCGCAGCCCGATAACAGCGGGTTCCCCGCGCCCGAGGCCGAGCCCGGCTTCCCGCCGGCGAATGACGATCCGCTCAAGGACATGCAGCCCCCGCCCGCTGAGACCAAGAAGTAACGGGCACAAAAAAAACCGGCGCCCGGCCGCTGCGAGAGCGAACCGGGCGCCGGTTTCAGGCCGGCGCGAAGCGCGGCTTCAGAGCTTGACGGTCGCCATGTAGCTGTTGAAACGGCCCTCGGAGAAGCGGTCCCACAGCAGCTGGTCGCGCTGGAACGCGCGCATGTCCTGGTGGATCTTCTTGAATTCGGGCGACTTGGCTTCGTGCTCGGCAAACACCTCCATCGCCGTCTTGAAGCCCACGTCCATGAGCTCCTTGGAGAACGACTTGAGCTGCGTCTTCGCCGCCACCAGCCGTTTCAGGGCCGCCGGGTTGTAGACGTCGTACTTGGCCATCATGTCGCGCGCGGCCACGTCCGTGGCGGCCTCCACGATCGCCTTGTTTTCAGCCGACAGCGCGGCCCAGGCCTTGGTGTTGATGTAGAAGTCCAGCTCGGCACCGCCTTCCCACCAGCCGGGGTAGTAGTAGTAAGGCGCGACCTTGTTGAGGCCCAGTTTTTCGTCATCGTAGGGTCCGACCCACTCGGCCGCATCCAGGGTGCCCTTTTCCAGCGCCTGGTACACGTCGCCGGCCGGCATGCTCTGGGACACGACGCCCAGCCTGGCCATGGTCTCGCCGAACACGCCGCCGCCCATGCGCATCTTCAGGCCCTTCAGGTCGGCCACCGACTTGATTTCCTTGCGATACCAGCCGCCCATCTGGGTGCCGGTGTTGCCCGAGCTGCGGCTCTTGATATTGTAGTTGGCATAGAACGCATCCATCAGCTTGCGGCCGTTGCCGTAGGCCATCCAGGCGTCCATCTGGCGCGCCGTCAGGCCGAACGGCACGGCGCAGCCGAAGGCGAAGATCGGGTCCTTGCCGGTGAAATAGTAGGAAGCGGTCTGGGCCATTTCGATGGTCCCGTTCTGGATGCCATCGACCACCCCGAAGGCGGGCATCAGCTCACCGGCACCATGCACCGACACTTCGAACTTGCCGCCCGACAGTGCGGTCACGGTCTTGGCGAACATTTCGGCGCTGCCGAAAAGCGTGTCCAGCGATTTCGGGAAGCTCGAAGCCAGTCGCCAACGCACGGCGGCCTGGGCATGCACGGCCGGCGCGATGCCGGTGGCCAGAACGCCGGCAATGCCGGCATTCTTGATGAGGGAACGACGATCCATGGATGAGACTCCTAGTATTTAAGCGGTCTATGGTGCGACTGGGCTGATCGGAAAGCTTGCTAAACCCTTGCAGTCCAGGCCAGTGATTCTACTTAGTGGCAATGCGTGGCCCGCAACAGGTCCGGGGAGCGGGTCAAAGCTTCTGCGATTGCATGAACCGGTCGAAGGTCGCTTCGGTGAACCGGAACCACAGGTTCTGGTCGGAGCGGAACTTCTGGTAGTCCGCGTAGACCCGGTTCCAGCGCGGGTTCCTTCGCGAGAGCTCGTCGTAAAGCGCCATCGACTGCTTGAATGCCCCGGACATCACATCGGCCGGGAAGGGCCGCAATTTCGCCCCCGCACCGACCAGCTGCTTGAGCGCGCCGGGGTTCTTGACGTCGTACTTGGCCTGGGTCACCACATGGGCGAAGGTACTGGCCGTCTCCAAGTAATAGGGCGCGACCTTGTTGAAACCGAGCTTCTGGTCGTCGTAGGGACCGATCCATTCGGCCGCATCGATGCTGCCTTTTTCGAGCGCCTGGTAGATGTCGCCGCCCGGAATGTTCTGCGGCAGGCCGCCGAGGCGCTCGAGAACCTTGCCCGCAAAACCCCCGATGCGAAACTTCAGGCCCTGAAGATCCTGGACGCTCCTGATTTCCTTGCGCATCCAGCCGCCCATCTGCGCGCCGGTGTTGCCGCAGGGAAAGCTCACGATGCCGTAGTGGGCGTAGAACTCGCGCATCAGCTTCAGGCCATTGCCCTCGTAGGTCCACGCGCTCATCTGGCGGCTGTTCAGCCCGAAGGGAATCGCGCCGCCGATGGCGAAAGTCTCGTCCATTTCGAAAAAATAGTAGGGCGCGGTGTGCGCTGCTTCCACCGTGCCCTTCTGCACGCCGTCCACCACGCTGAAGGCCGGCATCCGCTCGCCGGCCGCGTGCACCGACACCTCGAACCGGCCGCCCGACAACTGCCTCACCTTGTGGGCGAACACTTCGGCGGCGCCGTAGATGGTGTCCAGCGATCTGGGGAAGCTCGACGCGAGCCGCCAGCGCACCGCGGCCTGGGCATGGACGGCCGGCGCCACGCCGGTGCCGAGCACCGCCGCCATGCCGGCGGCCTTGACCAGGAAACGACGATCCATCGGGGCACTCCCGCGGCGGTTGACCGCGGAGAACCCGGCGGACAGGCTGTCTGTCTGGCTCAGCCCACCATCTTCAAAGCCGGCGGAATGCGTTCCACCAGGTCGGCAAAACGGTGGCGGATCGACGCTTCGATGCCCGCTGTGTCCAGGCCGTGCAGTGCCAGCAGCAGGGCCGGATCGCCGTGTTCGATGAACGTGTCGGGCAGGCCCAGTTGCAGCAGGGGCTTCACCACCCCGGCGGCCTGCAAGGCTTCGCCGACGGCGCTGCCCGCGCCGCCCATGAGGCAGCCTTCCTCCACCGTGACCAGCGCCTCATGGCGGGCGGCCACCTCCAGCAGCAGCTCCGTATCCAGCGGCTTGACCCAGCGCATGTTCACCAACGTGGCGTTGAGCCGCTCGGCGGCGGCCAGGGCGGGATACAGCAGCGTGCCGAAGGCCAGGATCGCGACGCCGCGCGCCGGGCCGTCGGCTGCGCCAGCGCGTGCCCGACGTACTTCCCCCTTGCCGAACGGAAGCGCATTCAGGCCCGGCTCGACTGCCGCGCCGACGCCGGCGCCGCGCGGATAGCGCACCGCCACTGGATGGTCCTGTTCGAAGGCCGTGGTGAGCAGCCGGCGGCATTCGTTTTCGTCGGCCGGGCAGGCCACGCTGACATTGGGGATGCAGCGCAGGAACGCGATGTCATAAGCACCGGCATGCGTCGCGCCGTCGGCGCCCACCACGCCGGCGCGGTCCAGCGCGAACACCACCGGGAGGTTCTGCAGCGCGACGTCGTGCACCAGCTGGTCGTAGCCGCGTTGCAGGAAAGTGGAATAGATCGCCACCACCGGCTTCAGGCCTTCGCAGGCGAGGCCCGCCGCGAACGTCACCGCATGCTGCTCGGCGATGCCGACGTCGTAATAGCGGCCGGGAAAGCGCTTTTCGAATTCGACCAGCCCCGAGCCCTCGCGCATGGCCGGCGTGATGCCGACCAGGCGCTCGTCGCGTGCGGCCATGTCGCACAGCCACTGGCCGAACACCTGGGTGAAAGTCTGCTTGGGCGCCGTCACCGGCTTGAGGATGCCAACGGCGGGGTCGAACTTGCCCGGCCCGTGGTAAGCCACCGGGTCCGCCTCGGCCAGCTTGTAGCCCCGGCCCTTGCGCGTGACCACGTGCAGGAACTGCGGGCCCTTCAGGTGCTTGATGTTCTCCAGCGTGGGCACCAGCGATTCCAGGTCGTGGCCGTCGATCGGGCCGATGTAGTTGAAGCCGAACTTCTCGAACAGGGTCGCCGGCAACAGCATGCCCTTGGCCTGTTCCTCGAAGCGCTTGGCCAGCTCGAACAGCGGCGGGGCGACCTTCAGCACGTTCTTGCCGACGTTCTTGGCGGCGGCGTAGAACTGCCCGCTCAGGAGCTGGGCCAGGTAGCGGTTCAGCGCGCCCACCGGCGGGCTGATCGACATGTCGTTGTCGTTCAGGATCACCAGCAGGTCGCATTCGGCAACGCCGGCATTGTTCATGGCTTCGAAGGCCATGCCCGCGCTCATGGCGCCGTCGCCGATGATGGCCACGGCCTTGCGGTTCTCGCCCTTCTGCCGCGCGGCCACCGCCATGCCCAGCGCCGCCGAGATGCTGGTGGAGGAATGTGCGGTGCCGAACGCGTCGTACTCGCTCTCGCTGCGTTGCGGAAAGCCCGACAGGCCGCCGAGCTGGCGCAGCGTGGCCATGCGCTCGCGCCGGCCGGTCAGGATCTTGTGCGGATAGGTCTGGTGGCCCACGTCCCACACCAGCCGGTCGTACGGCGTATTGAAAACGTAATGCAGCGCGATGGTCAGTTCCACCGTGCCCAGGTTGGAACTGAGGTGGCCGCCGGTGCGCGACACGCTGTCCAGGATGAAGGCGCGCAGCTCGTCGGCCAGCGCTTTGAGCTGCGTTCGCGGCAGCTTGCGCAGATCCGCGGGGTCGTTGATCGTTTCCAGCAAGGAGGCCATCTACCAGTAGTTCCCGTCAGTTGTCGCGATTCACCACCATCGTGGCGAGCGCGTGTAAAGCCCGTGTATCCTTCAGACCGCTGGCGGCCAGGGCCTGCAGCGCCTGCTCCAGCAGGGTCCGGGCGAACGCGGCCGACCCATCCAACCCCAGCACCGACACATAGGTGGGTTTCTCCTGGGCCGCGTCCTTGCCGGCCGTCTTGCCCAGCGTGGCCGAGTCGGCGGTGACATCCAGCATGTCGTCCACCACCTGGAAGGCCAGGCCGACGGCCGCCCCGTAGGCCGCGAGCCGCGAGAGCGCCGTCGCGCTGGCTGCGCCACAGGCCGCGCCCATCATCACGCTGGCCTGCAACAGGGACCCGGTCTTGCGGCGATGCATTTCGCGCAGTTGCGCTTCGTCCAGCGAACGCCCGACGCTGGCCAGATCGATGGCCTGGCCGCCGGCCATGCCCGCGTGCCCGGCCGAACGCGCCAGCAGGCGGCACAGGGTCGCCTGCATCTGCGCGGGGACGGCCGTGCCGTCGGGCGCCAGCAACTCGAAGGCCAGCGCCTGCAAGGCATCGCCGGCCAGCAGCGCCTGGGCCTGGCCGAACTTGACATGGACCGTTGGCTTGCCGCGACGCAGCACGTCGTTGTCCATGCAGGGCATGTCATCGTGCACCAGCGAATAAGCATGAATCAATTCGACTGCGCAGGCCGCGCGCAGCGCCGCCGCCTCGTTGCCGTGGACCGCTTCGCAGGCCGCCAGCACCAGCAGCGGACGCAGCCGCTTGCCGCCGTCGAGCACCGCGTAGCGCATGGTCTCGCCCAGCCCGGCCGGGGCGTCCGCCACCACCCAGTCGGAGAGCGCATGCTCGACCCGTTCGAGCCGCCGCGCGCTCCATTGCGACAGGTCGAAGCCGTCCTGCCGCTGCGTGCCCGCCGCCTCCAGCCCGCCGGACAGCGTCTCGTCGCTCACTCCTGCATCCACGGCTTGAGCGTGCCTTCGTCCAGCACCTTGATCTGTTGCTCCACCGCCTGCAGCTTTTCGCGGCAGAACTGCAGCAGCTGGGCGCCACGCCGATAACCCTCGAGCAGTTGCTCCAGCGGCAGCTGTCCTGACTCGATGACGCCGATGAGCTGCTCGAGCTCTTCCAGTGCGGCCTCGTAGCTGGCAGGGGTTTTGAAGGGGGCCTTGGGCATGTTCATGCGGTTGCGAAACCCTTCATTCTAGGCGGTGCGGATGCGCAGCGCCGATGGCCCTTCGCGCCGGTGCTACATCGGGGCTTGAGAGTTGGCGCAAGCGCCCCAGATGGCCATGGGAGATACAATCCGCTTCCCTGCTTCCGGGGCTACCCCCGGTTTTTCATTTCTTCTCCCACTCGCGCGCTCAATCTTCCGGAAAAGGCGCTTCCCTGCCCCTTAATAGGGGGAGTCTCTAGGTCAGGTCACCCATGTCTGATTTAAGTCTTCAACTGCAGCAGGCCGCAAGCCAACTACCAGTTTCCAGCTACTTCGACGAGGCGCTCTACCGGCGCGAGATGGACATCATCTTTGAGCGCGGGCCCCGCTATGTGGGGCACCGGCTTTCCGTCGCCAACCCTGGCGATTACTTCGCCCTGCCCCAGGAGGGCGAGGGCCGTGCGCTGCTGCGCACCCCCGGCGGCAATGTCGAGCTGATCTCGAACGTCTGCCGCCATCGCCAGGCGGTGATCCTCAAGGGCCGCGGCTCGCTCCAGCCCGACCCGTCCGCAGGCGGCCACATCGTGTGCCCGCTGCACCGCTGGACCTACAGCGGCGGCAATGGCCGCACGGCCGGGACCCTGCTGGGCGCGCCGCATTTCGCCCAGGATCCGTGCCTGAACCTGAGCAATTACCCGCTCCAGGAGTGGAACGGCCTGCTGTTCGAACGCACACCCGGCAGCCCCGACGTGCAAGCCGAACTGGCCGGCATGGGCCCGCGCGCCGACCTCGATTTCACCGGGATGGTGCTCGACCGCGTGGAGATGCACGAGTGCAACTACAACTGGAAAACCTTCATCGAGGTCTACCTGGAGGACTATCACGTCGGCCCGTTCCACCCCGGCCTGGGCGGCTTCGTCACCTGCGAGGATCTGCGCTGGGAGTTCAAGGAGAACTATTCGGTACAGACCGTGGGCATCGCCAATCGCCCGGGCAAGGCCGGCAGCCCGGTATACGGGCGCTGGCAGAAGGCGCTGCTGCAGTATCGCGAGGGCCGGCAGCCCAGGTACGGTGCGATCTGGCTCACCTACTATCCGCACATCATGGTGGAGTGGTACCCGCACGTGCTCACCGTGTCGACCCTGCATCCCATCGGGCCGCAGAAGACCATGAACATGGTGGAGTTCTACTACCCCGAGGAAATCGCGGCGTTCGAGCGCGAGTTCGTCGAAGCCCAGCAGGCGGCCTACATGGAAACCTGCATCGAGGATGACGAGATCGCCGAGCGCATGGACCAAGGCCGCAAGGCGCTGCTGCAGCGCGGGGACAACGAGTTCGGCCCCTACCAGAGCCCGATGGAGGACGGCATGCAGCACTTCCACGAGTGGTACCGCGGCCGCATCGGCGCCAACGCCCGGCGCTTCCTGGTCTAGATGCCCTGCTTCGTGAACAGGCCGCCCGGCGTCCCGCTGGCGCCGCAGCGCCGCGCCAATGCGAGCGCCTGATGCGCCGCGACTGGCCGGGCAAGATGCTGGACCGCTGATGCAAGCATTGTGGATGGTGCTGGGCTCGCTGTTCTTCGCCACCATGGCGGTGTGCGTGAAGTTCGCCCTGGCCTGGTTCAACACCGCCGAACTGGTCTTCTACCGGGGCCTGCTGGGCATGCTCTTCATGTGGCTGTTCGCTCGCGGGCAAGGCGTGACGCTGGCCACCTCGTATCCCGCGATGCATGCCTGGCGCACGCTGGTGGGCGTGATCTCGCTGGCCGCCTGGTTCTATTCCATTGGCGAACTGCCGCTGGCCACGGCCATGACCCTGAATTACCTGAGCAGTGTCTGGATCGCGGCCTTCCTGGTCGGCGGCGCCCTGCTGGTCTGGAACCCGCGGCGCGGCGCCGCCACGCCGCGGCAAGGCCCGCTGGTCGTCAGCGTGCTCGCCGGTTTCGCCGGTGTGGTCCTGATGCTGCGCCCCACCATCGAGCAGCATCAGATGTTCGGCGGGCTGGTGGGCCTGATGTCGGGCATGACGGCGGCCTTCGCGTACATGCAGGTGATGGCGCTGGGCAAGATCGGCGAGCCCGACTCGCGCACCGTGTTCTATTTCGCCGTGGGCTCGACGGTGGCGGGCGGGGCCTGGATCGCCGTGGCCGGCGTTTCGCCCTGGAATTGGCAGCACGCGCTGTGGCTCCTGCCCGTCGGGTTGCTGGCATCGCTCGGACAGCTGTGCATCACGCGGGCCTACAGCCAGGGCGCCACGCTGGTGGTCGCCAGCCTGCAGTATTTCGGGATCCTGTTCGGCGCGCTCTACAGCGTGTGGCTCTTCGGCGACGAGATCTCGCCGTCCGGCTGGGCCGGCATGTCCCTGATCGTCGCCAGCGGCATCGCCGCCACGGTGCTGCGGGCCCGCGCCGTCCCCAACTCGCCCGCCGAGGAGCATTGAAACGCTTGTCCTTGCCGCCCGCATGCCGGAGCACGAACGCAGATAATTTGGAACAACCAGCCATGGACGCCGGGCTTGGCCCGGCACGACAAACGATGCATACGACTCTCATTTCCGTCGACGATCTCAAGCGGGTGCAGGCCAGCAGCGCCCCGCTGATGATCTTCGACTGCAGTTTCGATCTGATGAACCCCGCCGCCGGCGAGGAGCTGTACCGCCAGGCCCATATCCCGGGCGCGGTGCACGCCGACCTCGACACCGCGCTGAGCGACCTGGGAGTCGTCGATCCCGACGGGACTCATCATCCGCATCCCGACGCGGCCTCGGGGGGACGCCATCCCCTGCCCAGCCGCGAGAAGTTCGCAATGTGGCTGTCGAGCGTGGGCTTCACCAACGAGATGCAGGCTGTGGTGTACGACCGCAACGGCGCCAACTATTGCGGTCGCCTGTGGTGGATGCTCAAGTGGGCGGGCCACGATGCCGTGGCCGTACTCGACGGCGGCCTGCAGGCCTGGCAAGCGGCGGGTGGCGCGGTGACCGACCGGGAAGAGCCTTCGCACTTCCAGTCGAATTTCAAGCTCGGGCCCGCGCTGCGACAGCTGGCGAGCACGCAAGATGTGCAGGGCCGGCTCGGCCAAGCCAGCCAGACCCTCATCGATGCCAGGGGCGCGCCGCGCTTCAGGGGCGAGGTGGAGCCCCTGGACCCGGTGGCCGGCCACATCCCCGGCGCGCTGAATCGTCCGTCCAGCCAGAACGCCGGACCCGACGGGAGGTTCAAGCCCGCGGCCCGGTTGCGCGCCGAATTCGAACAGCTGCTGGGCGGCCGCGACCCGGCCACGGTGGTCCATCACTGCGGCAGCGGCGTGAGCGCGGTACCCAATGTCATCGCGATGGAGCTGGCCGGACTCGGACCCACTGCCCTCTATGCGGGCAGCTGGAGCGAGTGGTGCCGCGACCCGGCGCGGCCGGTCGAAAAAGGCTGAGCGGGACAGCTCGAAGCTGGCGGTTGCCGACCTGGCTGCCGCTGCTGCGGCCGGCACCCACTCGCATCAACGCGTCGTTGTCGTCGAGGTCGTGCTCGGGGTGCTGCCGCCTTGAATGCCAACGAAGGGGCTTGAGCTGCCACTGCTGGTCGGAGCGCTGCTGCTGGTCGTGCCGGCGCTGGTGCCGGCCGTGCTGCCGGTACCCGAGCCCGACGGGCTGGTGGTGGTACTCGGCGCGCTGGTGCCGGAGGTGCCTGCGGCTTGGTCGCCCTTGTTGCAGGCACTCAGCGAAAGCGCGGCCGTCACGGCGAGGGCGGCGATTGCGACTTGTGTGAGAGATGTCTTCATGAGGAAACTCCTTGCGGGTTGTTTGAAATTGGCGAGGGGCACTTGACTGCCCTTGCGCGCACTCCAGGCAGGATCTCCGCACAGCTTAGCGGTACCTGACGATGATCTGTGTAGGACAAGCGCGGAGTCTGTCGGGCCAGGATTTTGCACCAGCCGGGCATGCGCGGTCGGCTCAGCGTTGGCTGCCGGCGAGCCGAGCCCGTGTGCCTACTTGCGGGCGCCTGATGAGCCGCGCCGCCGCAGGGTCTTGCGCACGGTCTTCTCGTATGCCGCCATCATCGGCGTCACGGACAGGCCATGCACCACGATCGAAGTCACCACCACCGACAAGGTCAGCGCGATCAATGGATCGGCCAGTTGCGAGGGCACGCCGTGGTTGATTGCATACATCAGGTAGTACAGCGAGCCGACACCGCGAATGCCAAACCAGCCGATCAGCCAGCGCTGGCCGCCGGAGCTGGACGAGCGCAGCAGTCCCAGGGCAACCGCGCCCGGCCGGATCACCAGCAGCAAGAGCGGCACCAGCCACCAGGCACCCTGGTGCCACTTCACCGACCACAGCATGGCACCGATGGTGATCACCACGGCCACCTCGCCGATGCGCTCGATCTGCTCGTTGAAGCCCAGCACCGCCTGCGCCATGAACGCCGGCGCGTGCTGCGGGTGCACCGCGACCGCATCGGCGATGGACTGGTCCGGCTGGGCCTTCGCCTTTTCCACCGTCTTCTGGCTGGCCGGCCCAGGGGTTTGCGACTGCTCGAGGCGCCGCAATGCCATACCGGCCGCGAACACCGCGAGAAAACCATTCGCATGGAGCAGCTGGGCCACACCGTACGACAGCGCCACCAGCCCCATGGCGAGAAAGTCGTCCAGCCCCACCGCCTCCTTGTGTTCGCGCCGCAGATACAGCACCAGCCGACCGATGGCCAGGCCCAGCAACGCACCGACGACCGGGCCGAGCACCGAACTCCAGATCGCGTCGACCATCAGCCAGCGCCAGCCGAAAGCGCCGATCTCGTGCAGGCCCATCAGGCCCAGCCCGAGCATCACGAAAGGAAAAGCGGTGCCGTCGTTGAGGCCGCCTTCCCCCGTGAGGGCGAAGCGCAGCCGGTCGCGGTCACCGGGCCGCTGCACCTGGACGTCGGAAGCGAGTACCGGGTCGGTGGGCGCCAGAATCGCTCCCAGCAGGACACAGGCGCCCACCGGCCAGCCCAGGACCGCGTAGGCCACCCCCGCCACTGCCGCGACGGTCATCACCATCGACGTCAGGGCCAGCCGCAGCGGCAACAGCCAGCGGCGATCGCTCAGGCCCGGGCTGAGCTTGAGTCCGGCCGTAAACAGCGACACCAGCACGACCACCTCGGCCAGGCGTTCCAGCAGCAGGGTGTGCAGACGCGGGTTCGGCGCCAGCATGTCCAGTCCCAGCGGGCTGACCGCCAGGCCGGCCACCAGGTAGAGCATCGCGCTGGACAGCGGCAAGCGGGCCAGCACTGTGCCGCTGAGTGCCATGAGGATCAGCAAGAGCCCGACGAGGACCGACCAGAGCGCGAAATTCATGCCGCATTGTTGTGCTTGAGCGAGCCGGCCGGTGTGAGGAAATGCCGCGACTTTTCGCTGGGCCGCACGCCGCCCAGCGAACGGCAGAGCTGCTACAGGCAGCCGAGGGCGCCGTGCAGCGCCTTGCGGAAGCTGGGGAACTTGTGCAGGTCGCTGTGCCCCGCCCCTTCGACACACAACAGCTGGGCGGCCGGCGCGGCGGTGCGCAGGGCATGGCTGTGGTGAATGCCGATCAGTTCGTCCTTGTCGCCGTGGATCAGCATCAGCGGCCCGCTCAGGAGCGCCGCGTGTTCGGCCGTATGCAGCGGATAGCGCAAGACCTGGCGCGGTACCCAGGGATAGAGCTCGCTCGCCAGTGCGCGCGCGCTGCTGTAGGGCGAAACCAGCAGGGTCAGGTCGGGCGCATGGCCTGCGGCGCACAGCTCGGCGGCCAGGCCGGCGGCCAGCGCGGTGCCCAGCGACTGGCCGGAGATCACGACCCGCTTGCCCTCATAGAGTTGCGCGAACTGCGCCCAGACCGTCCGCACGTCGGCGCGCAATTGCACTTCGCTCGTTATGCAGCCGCTGCTCTTGCCGTAGCCGCGATAGTCAAACATCACCACGTCGAAGTTGACTTGGCGGAAGGCATCCAGGTCGACCAGGCAATCCTTGAGATTGCCCGAATTGCCGTGCAGAAAGAACACCACGCCGCGCGGCTCGGGCAGGCGCAACTGCGCGGTCGACAGGCGGGCGCCCGGCACGTCGATCCAGCACTCGTGCACATCGGCGTCGCCGATCAGCGGCTGGTCGGGTGGCAACGGCGTTGGCTCGAACAGCAGGCGTTCCTGCCGGAACCACAACCAGCCGATGGCCGCCGTGTAAATGGCACCTAAAGCCGCAGCAAGCCCCAGGGAGAACAATGCGTAGGCCCCGTTGTTCCCGCGTTTCATGGTCACTGCTTCCTGCCGTCGGGATCGCCGGGGCCGTCGCCGCGGCAGTCGTGGGGCTTCGTGTCCTTGTGCGGGACGGCAGCCGGAGATTGTTCCTGGTTGGGCACAGCGTATTCCTTTGGGTGGTCATGCCTTGGGTCGCCTGACCACAGCATGGTTCCCGAACCAGCTCATCGCTGTAGGAGCCGGTCGGCGCAACACGTAGGCGCAGCGCGACAATGCGGGGTTGCATACCACGGAGCCGTGCCATGAACACCCGAACGTCTTTCCCCGCCTATCTGATTTCCAGCACAACCGCCGGTGTGGGCGCGGCGTTCACCACCCTGACGGACGCCGACCTGGATCCCGGCGACGTCACCGTGCGGGTGCAATACGCCAGCGTCAATTTCAAGGACGCGCTGGCCGCCACCGGCAAGGGCAGGATCATCCGGCGGTTTCCCTGCGTGGGCGGCATCGACGCCAGCGGTGTCGTGGAGTCGTCGAGCGCCCAGCATTTCAAACCGGGCGACAGCGTCATCGTCCACAGCCACGGCTTCGGTGTGTCGCACCATGGCGGCTACGCGGGCCGCGCCCGCGTGCCCGCCGCCTGGGTGAACCGCCTGCCGTCCGGGATGAGCGCACTGGAAGCCATCACGCTGGGCGTGGCCGGCTACACCGCCTCGCTGGGCATCGACCTGATGGAGCTGAACGGCCTGAGTCCCACCAAAGGCAAGGTGCTGGTCAACGGCGCCACCGGCGGCGTGGCCAGCGTCAGCATCGACCTGCTCGCGCAACGCGGCTACCACGTGGTCGCCGTCACCGGCAAGCCGGCCGAGGCCGACTACCTGCGCATGCTGGGTGCCAGCGAGGTGATCGCCAGCGCCGACCTGCCGGCCGGCACCAAGCCCCTGGAGCCGGCGCTGTGGCAGGGTGCGGTCGATTCGCTGGGCGGCGCGCCGCTGGCGGCGCTGACGCGCAGCATGCAGAAGGACGGGGTCATCGCCAGCATCGGCAACGCCGCCGGACTGGACTTCAACGGCAGCGTCATGCCCTTCATCCTGCGCGGCGTGCGCCTGATCGGCGTCAACTCGGACAACGAACCCGAATTGCGCGACCGCATCTGGAAGCGACTGGGCAGCGACCTGCGGCCCAGGCACCTGGCCCAGATCGCGAAGGTGATCCCGTTCGCGCAACTGCCGCAGGCGATCGAGGCCATCGTCAACGGCAAGGCGCGCGGGCGCACGGTGATCGACGTGGGATCCGCGAGCAGCTAGACGCGCAGGGACCCCGGCTCCAGATACAGTTCCCTCAATCTCTCCCGCTCCGGGTCGCCCAGCAGCAGCCCTTCCCGAAAGTAGCCCTCGAGCCCGCCGTAGTCCGCGTCCACAGCCTCGAACGACGCCTGCAGGAACTCGGGCTGCACCCGCGACAGCACGGTCACCACCTCCGGCGCCAGACCGTGCCGCGAGGACTCCGGCATCTTCAGGCGCTCATTGGTCAGCAGATAGTCGCGCATCACGTCCACTTCGCAGACGCCCAGGCTGCGCAGGATCAGCGCGGCCGCCAGACCGGTGCGGTCCTTGCCGGCGGTGCAGTGGAAGACCGTCGGCTCATCGGACTCGAGCAGGTGCGCGAACAGTTCGGCAAAGCGATGCGTGTTGTTGCGCACGAACCGGCGATAGGTGTGCTGCATGTGGGCCACGATTTCATTCGGCGTGAGCTGGTGGCCCGCCGCGATGAGTTCGCCGAGCACCTGGACGATGGTGGGCTCGATGGGAAGCGAGAAGACGGTGACGGATTCAAGAACGCAGGGCGCTGCCGCGCGTTCGTCCACGCCACGCAAATCAAGCACCCGCCGCAGGCCGAGGGCTGATATCTGCAACTCGTCATCGGCCGTCAATGCGCCCAGATGGTCGGAGCGAAAGATGCGGCGCGCCACAACAGGGCGGCCGTCCTGCCCTACGTAGCCGCCGAGGTGGCGAAAGTTCAAGGCGCCGGAAACGTGCATGGTTGTATTGAATTCACCCATTCAGAGCTCGCTGTACTTCCTGCTGCTGCCGCGCGCCTGCGCGGCCGGATACTTTGCGGCATTCAATTGAAGCTTCTGCTGCGCCGCGGCGACCAGATCGATCTGGAGCCGGTCGGCAATTTGCAGAAGATACAGCAGGACATCGGCGAGTTCGTGGCTGACTGCAATTCGCTTTTCAGCGGGCAGCTTTTCGCTCTGTTCTTCCGTGAGCCATTGGAAATGCTCCAGCAACTCCGCGGCTTCGACGGTGAGCGCGCAGGCCAGGTTCTTGGGCGAGTGAAACTGGCTCCAATCCCTCTCCGCGGCAAAACGTCGCAACGCTTCGGTCAGCGATTCAAGCGCTCCATCCATTTGTGACCTCTGGGCTTTGTCTCACCGCATTGTGCCCCGGGCCCGGAGACGGCGCGCTCAACGCACGAGCACCTTCAGCCGGCCGGCGTGCCGATCAAGGCCTGCGCCGCGCCCAGATCGGTACGCAGCACCGGCAGCGTCCGGTCGATCCAGGCCCTGAGGTCGCGGTCGCGGAAATCGCGCTGGGCCTGATCGAACAGAGCAATTTTTGCCATGTGGTCCTCGACACCGACCACGCGCACGTAGCCGAGGTCGAAGTCGACGCTGGGTTTCAGGGCGGCGAGGCGATCCAGCTTGGCGGCCTTGTCCGGCGCGAGGCCGGCCGGAGGCTGCAGGCCCTTGGCGCGCATCAGGGCCGCCAGCTCATCGGCAACCTGCGCATCGTGGTTGGCCACCATCTGGGCGTAAGAGCGCACACGGGGCGAAATCGCACGGCTCGCCGCCAGGCGCGACACTTCCACTTCGTAAAGGCCGTCCGCGGCCGCACGGGCCATGAAGCTGCGTTCGGCATCGGACAAGCCGCTGACGACGACCAGTGCCGGTTGCGCCGGCACCTCCGGACCTGGCATCGGCGCGCACCCCGAGGCGAGGGCCGCGATGAGCACCAAACCGAGCGCGATCGCGGCTCGATCAGGGAGGCTGTCGTTGCGCTTTTCCATACGCTGGTTGCTGGCTTTGCTCATGGCGGTTCCCGATGTTGATCGCATTCCATCAATTTAGCCCCTTCTGACGGTCGGGCTGTCGGCGGGACTTGCGGCATCGCGTAGGACGTCGCGAAAAACCGACGGCCGGCCACGCCGGCCCGGTGCGCAGTGAGCGCTCAGCGCCAGGCGGCGCGGGCACGGGCCCGCACTTGCAGGAGGGGCGCTTGCGGTTGCGTGGCGGCCGCGCCCACCTGACCGGCCTCGGGCCAGGTGACGCGCTCGAATTGCTCGGCCATGGTTTCGGTGATGAAGCGGCTGCGGCCGGCGTAGACATGGCGGTCGCCGCCGCCGGCCTGCTGCGTCACATGGAAGCGATGCGGCACGATCAGGTGCAGGTGCTCCTTGGCACGCGTCATGGCCACATAGAGCAGGCGCCGTTCTTCCTCCAGCTCCTCGGCGGTGCCGGTCGCCATGTCGCTGGGAATGCAGCCGTCGACCACGTTGAGCACGTGCACGGCTTTCCACTCCTGGCCCTTGGCGCTGTGGATGGTGGACAGGACGAGGTAGTCCTCGTCCCGGTGCGGCACGCCCGACTGATCGCTGGTGGCTTGCGGCGGATCCAGCGTCAGCTCGGTGAGGAAGCGCTCGCGGCTGGCGTAGCCCGCCGCCAGTCGCACCAGTTGGTCCACATCGAGCTTGCGCACCTGCGCGTCGTCATGGATGCGTTCGAGTTGGGGCAGGTACCACGCCTTGGCCAGTTCCAGGTCGGCGGGCCAGGCGACACCGGGATCGCGCAACTGCACGTACAGCTGCACGAAGCGCGACCACTCTTCGCGCGCCTGCGCGGGCGGATCGAACTGCTGCAGCGTCTGCACAGGCTCTGCCGCTTCGGCCATCGCATCCAGCAGGCGCGTTGCCGTTGCCTGCCCGATGCCGGGAATGAGTTGGGTCACGCGAAATCCCGCCATGCGGCCGCGCGGATTCTGGGCGAAGCGCAGCACCGCCAGCACATCTTTCACATGCGCGGCTTCCAGGAATTTGAGCCCGCCGAATTTCACGAACGGGATGTTGCGCCGGGCCAGTTCGAGCTCGAGCGCGGCGCTGTGCGTGCTGGTGCGAAACAGCACCGCCTGGCTTTTCAGCGTGCAGCCGGCTTCGCGCTCGCGCAGCACCTGGTCGGCCACCCAGCGCGCCTGCCCCGCCTCGTCCGGCACCAGCAGCAGCTGCGCGCGGTGGCTCGAAGCCTTGTCGGTCCACAGGTTCTTGGCATGGCGCTCGCGCGCGGCGGCGATCACGGCGTTGCTGGCATCGAGGATGGGCTGGGTGCTGCGGTAATTGCGGTCCAGCGTCACGACACGCGCCGGCTGGGTGAACTGATGCGGGAAGTCCAGGATGTTGCGCACCGTGGCGCCGCGGAACGAGTAGATGCTCTGCGCGTCGTCACCGACCACCGTCACGCCCTGCCCGGTGGGTTTCATCGCCAGGATGATCTCGGACTGCAGCCGGTTGGTGTCCTGGTATTCGTCCACCAGCAGGTGATCGAAGCGCTCGCCCACCTCCTGCGCCAGCTGCGGTTCGGCCATCATCTCGGCCCAGAACAGCAGCAGGTCGTCGTAGTCCAGCACGTTCTGCTGCTGCTTGGCTTCGGCGTAGGCGCCGAACAGTTGCTTGAGCTCGCTCTCCCATTGGCTGCACCAGGGATAGATCTCCTGCAGCACCCGCTCCAGCGGATCGCGGGTGTTGAGCACCCGCGAATAGATGCCCAGGCAGGTGCCCTTGAGCGGAAACCGGTTCTTCGTTTCCGAGAGGCCGATGTCGTGCCGCACCATGCCCATCAGGTCCTCGGCATCGCCGCGGTCGTGGATGGTGAAGGATTCCTCCAGGCCGATGCGGCCGGCATATTCGCGCAGCAGGCGCGCGCCGATGCTGTGGAAGGTGCCGCTCCACGGCAGGCTGGGGAGCGTCTGCGTCGCGGGCAGCCCCAGCGCCTTTTGCAGCACGCCGGCGACGCGCCGCTCCATCTCCTGCGCCGCGCGCCGGCTGAAGGTCAGCAGCATCATGCGTTGCGGATCGGCGCCATGCCGGATGAGGTCGGCCACGCGATGCGCCAGCGTGCTGGTCTTGCCGGAGCCCGCGCCGGCGATCACCAGTAACGGTCGCGTGTCGCCGGCCTGCTCGCCGGTGCCGTGCTGCACCGCCGCCAGTTGCTGCGCGTTGAGTTCGTTCAAGAAAGGCTCACTCGGGAAAATCCTCGGGTTCACGGAAGCCGGCAAAGGCTGCCGACTCACTGTATATTAATCCAGTGGACACCATCCGGGTCGGCACCGCCTCCTGGACCGACAGGACGCTCGTCTCCTGCGGCCGCTTCTACCCCAAGGAAGCCCGCAGCGCCGAAGCGCGCCTGCGCTATTACGCAACCCAGTTTCCGCTCGTGGAGGTCGACTCGAGCTACTACGGCATGCCCACGCCCGCCAACGCGCAGTTGTGGTCCGACCGAACGCCCGAGGGCTTCGTGTTCAACGTGAAGGCGTTTCGCCTCTTCACCGGCCATCAAACCTCGCCGGAGTTGCTGCACAAGGACCTGCAGCTGGCGCTGGGTCCCGCCGCGCCGCGGATGCTGTACTACAAGGACACGCCGGGCGAAATCCGCGATGAACTGTGGAAGCGTTTCATCGAGGCGCTGGCGCCGCTGAAGGACGCCCGCAAGCTCGGCGCGGTGCACTTCCAGTTCGCGCCCTGGCTGCTGCGCAATCGCGAGGGCATGGCCCATGTCCGGCATTGCGTGGAGCGGATGCCGGGCCACCTGCTGGCCGTGGAGTTTCGCAACAAGAGCTGGTTCGACGGCGACAAGCTCGAAAAGACCATCGCCTTCGAGCGCGAGCTGGGTGTGGTTCACACCATTGTCGACAGCCCGCAGGGCTTTGCCAATTGCGTTCCGTTCGTGTGGGAAGTGACGCATCCGTCGCTGGCACTGTTGCGCCTGCACGGCCGCAACCGCGCGACCTGGAACATCAAGGCCAGCGCAGCGTCGAGCCGTTTCGACTACTGGTATTCCAGCGACGAGCTGGCCGCCATGGTCCCGGAGATCCACCATGTCGCCGGCCTGGCCGAGCACATGCATGTGCTGTTCAACACCAACTACGAGGACCAGGGCCAGGTCGGCGCCCGGCTGCTGCGCCAGTTGCTGGGGTAAATCGCGGGTACGGCGCAGCCGGCCGACGGCCGGGGAACTCCCGGGCGCTAGACTCGTCGAAACCCTCTTGCTTTCGGAGTTCGAATGAAGTTTTCCATTTCCCTGCTGCTCGCGCTTGCCGCCGTGCTGTTCACGGCCGGCGCCGGCGCGCAGATGAAGCTGCCGCGCAGCGTGCAGCCTTCGGCGCCGCCCGCAGTCCAGGCGCCAGCCGCCCCAGCGGCGCAGACCCCGGCCGCCAGTGACGCGAACGCCGAGAAGGAAGCGGCCGGCAAGCTCGCCGCCGGCGGCTGGCTGGTGTTGCTGGACCGTGGTGACTGGGGCCGCGCCTGGGAAACTTCCAGCGCCGTGTTCCGGGCATCGGTCCCGCTGCCCACCTGGATGGACGGCATCCCCAAGGCTCGCGCACCCATGGGCAACGTGGTCGAGCGCACCCCCGCCGAGTCGGCCTACAAGACCACGCTGGCAGGCCGGCCCCCGGGCGAATACGTCACCGTGATCTTCGACACCCAGTTCGACAAGAAGAAAGCCGAGGAGGTCGTGACCACCGTGCGCGAAGCCGACGGCAAGTGGCGCGTTACCGGGTATTCCACTCGCTAGGGCGCGCGGCGACGGGCCGTGCGGCATTGGATTGCACGGTGCCGGGCTGCCTGCCACCGGGTTGCGAGGCATCGGGCGCGTGCACGCCAAGCTGAGCGGGGGTGGCACCCACGGCTTGCGTGGCCAGGCCGGCGCGGGACAGGGATGCGTTGGAGGCGGGCGACGCCGCAGCGGCGTGGCGCGAGGACGCCGGCCGTTTAACGGTGGCAATATGGCGGGCGAGCTTGATGTTCGGCGCGGCAACGCGTTCGGCCGTCACCAGCTGGTCCCGCAGGGCGGGCAGTGTCCGCTCGATCCAGGCCTTCAGCACCGGGTCGCCGGCGCTCGCGCCGGCCTTTTCGTAGTACTGCACCTCGTCTCGCTGCGACTTCAGGCCCACCTGCACCAGGAACTCGCGGTCGAACCTCGTCCCCTGCAACTTCGCCAGCCGGTTGAGGGTCTTGCGCTGATCGTTGGCCAGCATCGGCGGCGCCATGCCGCGCAGATGCAGCAAGTGCAGCAGATCGTTGCCGCTGGTGTTCTGCTGATCGATCAGGGTGCCCGCCAGCGAACGCACGGCGGGCGCTTTGGACCTGGCCAGGGCCATGCGCGCCGCATCGGCCTGGAAGCGGTCCGCGGCCGCTGCGTCCTTGAGAAAGCGCCGCTCTTCGCGCTGCTGCACCGACAGGGGCTTCGCATTGGCCGCCGCAGCTGCGGCGAACATCGCCGGGCGCACGACCGGTCTCGGTCTGGGCGTGGGCGTGGGCTCGGCGGCGCCGGACAGTGCCGCGGTCGCCGGCCCGGGGTTGCCGTGCTCGGCTTCGGATTCCGCGCGGGCCGCACCGGCCCACAGCATCGCCGCAGACGCCGCTACCACGCACCAATCGACGCGTTTCATCACGACTCCCCGATTACCCAACTCCTGCTCGAGCAGGCTTGAATGTTGGGCCGGCAGCGCCGCTGTCGGTGTCGGAAGCCGCCGGGTGGCCGTGTAGGACAGGCCCGACTCGCGCGTTTGAGCTGCCGGTCGCGTTCCCGAAGTGGCGTTTCGCTAATGCGAATGGGCCAGGCTGCTGACCACGGTCACCAGCGCGATCCCGACCATCAGCCAGAAGATCTGCACCGCGGTTTCGCTGGCGGTCAGTCGCCTTTGCAGCTGCGGAATCAGGTCGGCCAGGGCCACGTAGATGAAGCTGCTGCTGGCGATGGCCAGGAAGTACGGCAGGTAATCGTGCAGGCGATCCACCAGCCACCAGCCGGTCAGGCCGCCCAGCGCCGTGACGGCGCCCGCGAGCGACACCTTCACCAGCGCCGCGCGCCGGGTGGGGCTGTTCAAGCGCATCACGGCCAGGTCGCCGATGTGATGCGGAACCTCGTGGGCCAGCACGGCAAGGGCGGCCACCAGGCCCAGGCGCAGGTCGGCCACGAAAGCCGAGGCAATCAGGATACCGTCGCCGAAGCAGTGAACGCTGTCGCCGGTGAGAACGGTCCAGCCGCCCGAGCGCAACGGCGGTTGGTGATGCCCGTGGTCCGAGTGGCCGGATGCGGGATGGGCATGCCCGTCGCCGTGGTCATCAGCGCCTTCGGCGTGATGGTGCTCGTGGCCGTGGTGCCACAACTCCGCCTTGTCCAGCAGGAAGAAGAACACCAGTCCCACCAGCAACGTGGTGAATAGCGCCTTGGGGCCGGCCGGTCCTTCGAAAGCTTCGGGCAGCAGGTGCATGAAGGCCGTGGCCAGCAGCGCTCCTGCGGCGAGGCTGAGCAGATGTTGCGGCCCCACGCGGCGCGCGGCATCGCTGTCGGACGGGCCCAGGAACCCGAGGCGCATCAGCCCCGCGGCGAGCCAGACGCTGCCGATCCCCGCGGCCAGCGTCGCGAGCAAGATTGCGATCAATGTCATGGCTGAAGGACGGTGCGCGCGGGCAGGTCGTCCGATTCCCTCTCGTTGGACCGGCGAGGGCCGGCTCTGAGCTTGATCTTATCAATCGTGTCAACACGTGGCGCGCCGGTGCGCCAGCGCGCTGTCAAAATCGCGCTTTCACTGCCAGGAGCCATCCATGCCCACAATCCGCGTCGAACTGATGGAGGGCCGCACGCCCGAACAGAAGAAGAACCTGGTCAAGGCGCTGACCCAGGCCGTGGTGGAAACGCTGGGCACCAAGCCCGAATCGGTGGACGTGTTGCTGTTCGACATCAAGCGCGGCGACTGGGCCACCGGCGGCCAGCTCTGGTCGGAGCGAAAGTAGCGCCACTCGCATGGCGCCAGGCGCCGTCAGTGCGCTTTTTCCCAGTTCTCGCCCACGCCGATCTCGGCCAGCAAGGGCGAGCGCAGTTCGGCCACGCCGGCCATGAGGCGCGGGATTTCAGTCTTCACCCATTCCACCTCGTCCTCGGGGACCTCGAAGACCAGTTCGTCGTGCACCTGCATGATCATCTTGGTGCGGCGCTGCTGCTCGTCGAGCACGTCCTGCACCTTGACCATGCTCAGCTTGATCAGGTCGGCCGCCGTTCCCTGCATCGGCGCATTGATGGCGGCGCGCTCGGCCCCGCCGCGGCGCGGGCCGTTGGGTGAGTTGATCTCGGGCAGGTAGAGGCGCCGGCCGAACACGGTCTCGACGTAGCCCTTGCTCTTGGCCGAAAGGCGCGTTTCGTCCATGTACTGCTTGACGCCCGGATAGCGTTCGAAATAGCGCTGGATGTAGTTCTTGGCCGCCGCGCCGTCGATGCCCAGGTTGCGCGCCAGGCCGAATGCGCTCATGCCGTAGATGAGGCCGAAATTGATCACCTTGGCGTAGCGGCGCTGCTCGCCCGACACCTCGCCCGGCGCCACGCCGAACACTTCGGACGCTGTCGCGCGATGCACGTCCATGCCTTCGCGGAACGCGCGCAGCAAAGCTTCATCTTCACTCAGGTGCGCCATGATGCGCAGCTCGATCTGGCTGTAATCGGCGCTGGCGATGAGGTGCCCCGGCGGCGCGATGAAGGCTTCGCGCACGCGCCGCCCTTCCGCCGTCTTCACCGGGATGTTCTGCAGGTTGGGGTCGTTGCTGGACAGGCGCCCGGTCACGGCCACCGCCTGCGCGTAATGGGTGTGAACGCGTCCCGTGCGCGGATGCGCCATCTGCGCCAGCTTGTCGGTGTAGGTGCCCTTGAGCTTGGAGAGGCCTCGATGCTCCAGCAGCTTGGCCGGCAGCGGATAGTCTTCCGCCAGTTTCTCCAGCACTTCCTCGTCGGTACTGGCCACGCCGCTGGGCGTCTTCTTCACCACGGGCAGGCCCAGCTTGGTGAACAGGATCTCGCCGATCTGCTTGGGCGAGCCCAGGTTGAAGGGCTGGCCCGCGAGGTCGTGCGCCTCTTTCTCGAGCTGCATCATGCGCAGGCCCAGCTCGGCGCTCTGCCTGGCCAGGATGGGGCCGTCGATGAGCACGCCGTTGCGCTCGATGCGGTACAGCGCCTCGCTGCTGCGGATCTCCAGGTCGTAGATGAAGCGCAGCTTGCTGTCGGCCTGCAGCCGCGGCCACAGCGCCAGGTGCACGTCCAGCGTCTGGTCCGAATCCTCGCAGGAATACTCGGCGGCCTTTTCCACCGATACCTGCGAGAACGGAATCTGGTGCGCGCCCTTGCCGGCGATGGTCTCGTAGTCGATGCCGCTGCGGCCCAGATGGCGCTCGGCCAGGCTGGCCAGGCCGTGCGGCTTGTGCACTTCCAGCACATAGCTTTGCAGCATGGTGTCGTGCGCGTAGCCCTGCACTTCGATACCGTGATTGGCGAACACATGGCGGTCGTACTTGATGTGCTGGCCGAGCTTGAGCTTTTCGGGGTTTTCCAGCCAGGGCTTCAGCCGCGCCAGCACCTCCTCGCGCGGCAGCTGCTCGGGCGCGTCGCCGTAGCTGTGGGCCAGCGGAATGTACGCCGCCTCGCCGGGCTTGACGCTGAACGACACGCCGATGATCTCGGCCAGCATTTCGTCGAGCGAACTGGTCTCGGTGTCCACCGCCACCAATTGTGCCGCTTCAATGCGGGCCAGCCATTCGTCGAACTGGGCCCAGGTGAAGATGGTGTCGTACTGCAGGTTGGTGGCCTGCGAGAGGCCCGACAAGTCCGGGTCCTCGAACAGGCCGGAGCCGGGACCGACCTTCTTGCGGCTCGTGTGCTCCTCGATCAGCTCGGGTGGCACGTCATGGCTCTCGAGCTGCTTGACCAGCCCCTTGAAACCGTAGCGCTCGTAGAAGGCCTTGAGCGCCTCGGTGTCCTGGCCGCCGCTGACAGCGATGTCCTCGAGCTCCGGCAGGCCCGGAATATGGTCCTTCAGGTCGCAGTCCTTGCGGATCGTCAGCAGCGCGCGGCCCTTGGGCAGCCAGTCCAGCGCCTGGCGCAGGTTCTCTCCCACGGCGCCCTTCACTTCATCCGCCCGCTCCGCCAGCGCGTCCAGCGATCCGTATTCCTGCAACAGCTTCACCGCCGTCTTGGGGCCGACCTTGTTGACGCCGGGCACGTTGTCGACCGCATCGCCGACCAGGGTCTGGTAGTCCACCATCAGCCGGGGCGGCACACCGAACTCGGCCTCGACCCCGGCCATGTCGCGCTTGCGGTCGTTCATGGTGTCGATCACCATGACGTTCTCGTTGACCAGCTGGCTCAGGTCCTTGTCGCCGCTGGAGATCACGGTGCGGATGCCGCGCTCGGTCGCCATGCACGACAGCGTGCCGATCACGTCATCGGCCTCCACCCCCGGCACATGCAGCACTTTCCAGCCCAGCAGACGCACCACTTCGTGAATCGGGTCGATCTGCGCGCGCAGGTCCGGCGGCATCGGCGAGCGGGTGGCCTTGTAGTCGGGATAGAGCTCGTCGCGGAAGGTGGGCCCGGGGGCGTCGAACACGCAGGCCACATAGTCGGCCCGCACGTCCTTGCGCAGCTTCTGCAGCATGTTGATCATGCCGCGGATCGCGCCGGTGGCCGGGCTGCCCGGGTCGCCGGGCACCGCCCGCAGGTCGGGCATCGCGTGATAGGCGCGGTACAGGTAACTGGATCCGTCGACCAGCAGCAGCACCTTGGGTGGTGCGTTTTGCACCGACGACGGTGCGTTTGCGGGGGATTGCTCGGGGGTCGGCTCGCTCATGGGGGCATTGTGCCTGCCCCCGCCGGCGCCCCTACAATGGCAACATGCGCTCGCGATACCTGCTCCTTCTCCCTCTGCTGGCCGGCACGGCCCTGTCCGCGCAGACCGTGCCGGCCACCGCGCCGCTGGTGCAGGAGCCACCGCAGGCTGAAGGCCGCAAGAACCAGAAGGTCGAACGCATCCACGTCGAGGACACGGCCGTGGTCATCGACGAAGTGCGTTACGGCGGCCAGACCCAGAGCATCACGGTGCAGCCCAAGGCCAACGTGCCGGAGTACGAGATCCAGCCCACCGACCTGGCCCGCAGCCGGCCGGCCGACAATCGCGACGGCATGAGCAACGCCACCGGTCAACGGGTCTGGAACGTCCTCAAGTTCTGATGGCGCATCCGGCGTTGATTCCGCTCGAGCAAGGCCCGCACCGGGCCCGGCAGCCTTCCTTCGCTGGGGCCTGAGGTGGCGGTCTTCACCGAAGTCTCGGAGAGCGAGGCCGGCGAGCTGGTGCGCACGCTCGGACTGGGCGAGTTGCGCGAGCTGCGCGGCATCCAGGGCGGCATCGAGAACACCAACTACTTCCTCACCACGGACAGGGACGGCCAGGCGCGCGAGTACGTGCTGACGTTGTTCGAACGGCTGACGTCGGTGCAGCTGCCGTTCTACCTGCACCTGATGAAGCACCTGGCGCAGCACGGGATCCCGGTGCCCGAGCCGCAGGCGCTTCCGGGCAGCGCCACGGCCGACAACCCCGATGGCGTGCTGCTGCAGCAGGTGTGCGGCAAACCCGCCGCGGTGGTCGACAAGCTGCACGGCAAGAGCGAGCTGGCACCCACGACGGCGCATTGCGCGGCGGTGGGGGCGATGCTGGCCCGCATGCATCTGGCCGGCGGCGACTATTCGCGCAGCCAGCCCAACCTGCGCGGCCTCGCATGGTGGAACGAAACGGTGCCGGTGGTGCTGCCTTATGTGGACGAGGCGCAATCGGCGCTGCTCAAGAGCGAACTGGCGTTCCAGAATCACATTGCGGCCGGCTCGGCCTACACGGCGCTGCCCCGCGGGCCCATCCATGCCGACCTGTTCCGCGACAACGTGCTGTTCGAGCACGGCCGGTTGACCGGCTTCTTCGATTTCTATTTCGCGGGCGTCGACAGCTGGCTGTTCGACATCGCCGTGTGCCTGAACGACTGGTGTGTGGACCTGCGCAGCGGCGCCCACGACGCGGAACGTGCCGCCGCGTTCTTGCGGGCCTACTCCGGCGTGCGTCCGCTGGGCGTCGCGGAGCGGCGCCTGCTGCCGGCGCTGCTGCGCGCCGGCGCCCTGCGTTTCTGGATATCGCGGCTATGGGATTTCCACCTGCCGCGCGAGGCGGCCCTGCTGAAGGCGCATGATCCGGGCCACTTCGAGCGGGTGTTGCGCGAGCGGGTCGCCCACCCGCCGGTTTTCTAGGGCGATTGGCACTTTTGTCCGGCTTCACCCGGCGCTTGCGTTAAATTGGTCACGCCAGCTCGCTTCACGGCCGGGCTTTCATGCAAACGGCACCCCAACCACTCCCTCAATGAAACTCAATATCGTCCCCGCCCGTACCGGCCTCCTGTGGGTCAAGCTGGGGATCCGGACCTTCATCAAACAGCCGCTGGCGCTGGCAGGGCTGTTTTTCCTGTACATGACGGCGGTGATCCTGGTCGCGCAGGTGCCGCAGATCGGGGTGATCGTCGGGGGCCTGCTGGTGCCGGCCGCCACCCTGGGCCTCATGGCTGCCACCGAGGAAGCCGTCAAGGGCCGCTTTCCCATGCCCTCGGTACTGCTCAGCGCTTTTCGGGTCGGTCGCCAGCGGGCGCGCGCGATGCTGGTGCTGGGCGTGATCTACACCGTCGGCTCGCTGATCGTGACCAGGATTGCCGTGCTGATCGCGGGCGAACAGCCGGTCGCCGAGGGCCAGCTCGATCTCACCGGGCTGCTGGCCCTGGTGCTGCACACGCCCTTGTTCCTGATGTTCTGGCATGCGCCGGCCCTGGTGCACTGGCATGGGGTGACCCCGGTCAAGAGCCTTTTCTTCAGCCTGGTGGCCTGCCTGAAGAATTTTGGCGCTTTCGCGATTTATGGGCTGGGCTGGCTGGCAGTGTTCCTGGCCATCGGAACCCTGTTCGCGCTATTGGGGGGCCTGGTCGGCGGGCCCACGATGGCGCGGGCGGTGATGATGCCGGTCGCCCTGCTGATGGCCGCCATGTTCTCGACCTCGATCTATTTCACCTTCCGCGACTGTTTTGTCGCGACTCCCGAGCCCGAGCCGGTACCCCTTCCCGAGGAGCCCACATGACCCAGCACATCCTGCAAGGCCGTACCGAAAGCGAAGTCCTCTGGTTCCGGCGCCGCAGTTTCATGGCCGCGGCCGCGGCCTGGAGCACGCTGGGCGGGTTCGGCACCGCGCAGGCACAGCAGCGCAGCAACATCGTGGAGCTCAGCGGCGATGCACTGCTCAACGGCCAGCCGCTGGGCCCGCAGCAGACCATCCAGACCGGCGACAGCCTGGAGACCGGCCGGGGTTCTCACCTGGTGTTCGTGATCGGCAATTCTTCCTTTCTGGTGCGCCAGAGTTCGCGCCTCTCCGTGGAACGCGGCATCAGCCTCAACACGGTGAGCGTGCTGCGGCTGATCACCGGCGCCGTGGCCAGCGTATGGGGCCGCGGCACCAGCCGGCAGATCGTGACCCCGAGCCTCACCGCCGGCATTCGCGGCACCGGCGTCTACACCGAGGTCCTCCCGCAGCAAGGCGGTCGCAGCTATTTCTGCAACTGCTATGGCACCGTCGAAGTGGCCGCGGGCGGCGACCGGGTGCTGTCGCAATCCGTCTACCACCAGTCGTTCTGGGGCGAGGTGGAGCCAAAGAACGGCCGTTTCCTCACCCCGGCCCAGGCCATCGACCATACCGACGAAGAGATGGAAAACCTGGCGCAACTGGTCGGGCAGCGCACAGCCTGGCAGATCGCCGGCAAGAAGGGGGTGCACGATGGCAGCGGCTACATGGAACCGGGCCACGTGCATCCGTTGATGCGGTAGCCGAAGCGCAGCGGCTATCCGGCGCTGCCCAGGCCTTCCAGCCGGCTGGCCAGACCCAGCAGGCGCGGCCGCACTTCATCCAGCAGGAACTCGCGCGACAGGTTGAAGCCGGGCCCGCCGCAGTTGATCGCCATCACGGAGCGTCCACCCGGCGGATGAAACGCGATGGCGATGGCATTCACGTCTTTCTGCCATTCGCCGAACGAGGTGCAGCAGCCCAGCTCGCGGTACTCGGCCAGCGCCCGCTCGATCCCCTGGCGGATGCGCGGCCACTCGCCCTCGTCGAGTTCCCGGATGCGTTCCATCAGCGCATCGCGTTGTGCCTGACTGCACAGCGCCAGGTAGGCGCGGCCCATCGCGGTGGTGGCCAGCGGAATGCGCGAGCCCACGTCGAGGCTGAGCGTCAGGGCCGATTCGCTGCGGCAGTTCTCGACATAGATCATGCTGAGCCGGTCGCGCATGCCCAGCGACACCATAGCCTGCGACTGGTCGGCCAGTTCCTGCATCAGCGGCCGCGCGACCTGCCGCATGTCCATACGCGCCAGCATGGCGCTGCCCAGGGCCAGCACCGCGCTGCCCAGGCGGTAGCCGCTGTTGCCGCTGCCGTCGTCAGCGTGCTCCAGGTAGCCCTGCTTGGTCAGCGTGTAAGTCAGCCGGGAAATGGTCGACTTGGGCAGCCCGCAGCGGCGCGCCAGCTCCTGGTTGCCCAGCATCCGGTCGCGCGAGCGGAACGCGCTCAGCACGTCGAGCCCGCGCGCCAGCGCCGTCACGAAGTGGCGATCGGCCTTGGCGTTGATGACCCGCTTGGCGGGGCGCGAATCAACAGCCGCCTCGGAGCGGGCTGCGGTGGCAGCTGGGGTCTTCATCGGTTGTTCCAGTCGCTTGGGTCGCCTCGTGACAGTTGCTTCAGGTGACCGGCGTCAACTTGGCGACGCTCAATGCCAGCCACTTGATGCCATGCCGGGGGAAGTTGATCTGCGCCCGCGCGTCGTCGCCCTGCCCTTCGATCGACAGCACCGTGCCTTCGCCGAACTTGTTGTGAAACACCTTCATGCCGGCGCGCAGGCCGTGCGACGGCGACTTGCGTTCCGGCACGGCCGGGCTGGCGAACACGTCCTTGCTGAACCCGCCCGGCGTGGCGCCGCGCGAAGTGGCGTAGCCCGCGCCGAACCCGAAAGCCGAGCCGCCGAAGCTCTGGTTCTTCGGCGTGAGCCACTTGAGCGCGCCCTCGGGCAGCTCGTCGAAGAAGCGGCTGCGGACGTTGTAGCGGGTCTGTCCGTGCAGCAGGCGCGTCTGCGCGTGGCTCAGGTACAGGCGCTTGCGCGCCCGCGTGATCGCGACGTACATGAGGCGCCGTTCTTCCTCCAGCCCCTCGTGGTCGGACATCGAGTTCTCGTGGGGAAACAGGCCCTCCTCCAGCCCGCTGATGAAGACGCAGTCGAACTCCAGCCCCTTGGCCGAGTGCACCGTCATCAGCTGGATGGCGTCCTGCCCGGCCTGGGCCTGGTTGTCGCCCGACTCCAGCGCGGCGTGCGTCAGGAAGGCCGCCAACGGCGACAGCGTCTCACCGGTGTCGCTGTCGGGCGGGACATAGTCCGGCGCGGGCTCGTTCACCTCGGGCCGGCTGGGATCGAGTCCCTGGCTGGCGGGCGACTGGCGCAGCATGCCCGGACCCAGTTCGTCCACCGGCAGGGCCACCGCGTCGCGCCCGAACCCTTCCTGGGTGACAAAGCTCTCGGCGGCGTTCACCAGTTCTTCCAGGTTCTCGACCCGGTCGGCGCCTTCGCGCTCGCTCTTGTAGTGCGCCAGCAGCCCCGACTCCTGCAGCACCAGATCGATGATCTCGCGCAGGGTGAGGTTGAGCGTCTGTTCGCGCAGCACGTCGATCCTGGCGACGAAAGACGTGAGGTTGGCGCCGGCCTTGCCGGTGGTGGCGCTCACGGCGTCGTGCAGCGAGCAACCGGCCGCACGTGCCACGTCCTGCAGCTGCTCGATGCTGCGTGCACCGATGCCGCGCGGCGGGAAGTTCACGATGCGCAGGAAGCTGGTGTCGTCGTGCGGGTTCTCCAGCATGCGCAGGTAAGCCAGCGCATGCTTGATCTCGGCACGTTCGAAGAAGCGCAGGCCGCCATACACCCGGTACGGCACTGCGGCGTTGAACAGCGCCGTTTCGATCACCCGGCTTTGCGCGTTGCTGCGATACAGCACGGCGATTTCCTTGCGAGCAATCGGCTCCCCCACGCTTGCGGCAATCGCCGCTGCGCTGCCCCCAGAGGGGGCCTTCGCGCCTTGGGGCGGCCCGGCGGCGCTCAACCCGCCCTGCGTTCCATCGCCGCGCACGAGATGCCGCATTTCCTCCACCATCCATTGCGCTTCGGCCAGGTCGGTGGGCGCCTCGTACACGCGCACCGGCTCGCCCGGGCCTTGGGTCGTGCGCAGGTTCTTGCCCAGCCGCGTCTTGTTGTGGCTGATCAGCTCGTTGGCCGCGTCCAGGATGTTGCTTTGGCTGCGGTAGTTCTGTTCCAGCTTGATCTGGTGGCGGACGTGGAACTCGCGCACGAAGTCGGCCATGTTGCCGACGCGCGCGCCACGGAAAGCGTAGATGCTCTGATCGTCGTCGCCGACGGCGAAGACGGAGTTGCCTTGGCCGCCCGGAACGCCGTCGCGGGCCTGCGCGAACATCTTGATCCAGGCGTACTGCAGCTTGTTGGTGTCCTGGAACTCGTCGATCAGGATGTGGCGGAAGCGCCGCTGGTAGTGATCGCGGATCGGGTCGTTGCCCTGCAGCAGCTCATAGCTGCGCAGCATCAGCTCGCCGAAGTCGACCACGCCCTCGCGCTGGCACTGCTCCTCGTACATCTGGTAGATCTCGACTTTCTTGCGGTCCTCTTCCGAGTGCACTTCGACCATGTTGGGGCGCAGCCCATCGTCCTTGCAGCCGCCGATGAACCACTGGGTCTGCTTGGCGGGGAAGCGCTCGTCGTCCACGTTGTGCTGCTTCATCAGCCGCTTGATGGCCGACAACTGGTCCTGCTGGTCCAGGATCTGGAAACTCTGCGGCAGATTGGCCAGCTTGTAGTGGGCGCGCAGGAACCGGTTGCACAGGCCATGGAAAGTGCCGATCCACATGCCGCGCACGTTGACCGGCAACATGGCCTGCAGCCGCGTCATCATTTCCCGCGCCGCCTTGTTGGTGAAAGTGACGGCCATGATGCCGCCGGGCGACACCTGGCCGGTGGAGAGCAGCCAGGCGATCCGGGTGGTGAGGACCCGGGTCTTGCCCGATCCCGCGCCGGCCAGGATCAGTGCATGCTCGTTGGGCAGCGTGACAGCGGCCTGCTGCTCGGGATTGAGATTGAGTAACAGCGGGGACGCCGCGTCGGCTTCTGGGAACATACGTCATTGTAGGAACTCACCCGTGAACCAACTGAAACCACCGGCCTGCGCCGCCGCCTGCCTTCTGGCCCTGGCCGCCGCCGGGGTCCAGGCCCAGTCCGCGTGCTCCAGCGACGGCCAGGCCCGGCCCGTCGCACTGCTGGAACGCTTCATCAATGCCGACTGCGAGTCCTGTTGGGGCGCCGCGCACACGCCAAAGCCCGGCCGCGGCGAGCTGGCGCTGGACTGGGTCGTGCCGGGCAGCCGCGGCGAGCACGCGCCCCTGTCGGCCGTCGCCATTCGCGAAGCCCAGGAGCGCCTGGAAGCCCTGGGCCGCGCAGTGCCGGCCCGGGCCCAAGCGTCACGGCACAAGGCAGAGGCTGGCGCGTATCGGCTGCGCGTCGCCCAAGGCCCGCCCTTCGGGGGCTATGTCGGAACCTCGATCGAGCTCAAGCCCGGCCACGGCGGTCCCTGGCAGGCCTGGCTGCTGCTGGTGGAAACGCTTCCCGCCGGCACCGAAGGCAGCCCTGTGGAGCGCAACCTGGTGCGCAACGTCCTGCAGCTCACCTGGGATGAAAAAACGCCTCGCTCCGAAGGCCGGCCGGGAAGCCTTTTCGAATCGCGGCCCATGAACATTCCGCCGGGCGCCAATCCTCGGCACCTGCGCGTGGTGGGCTGGATCGAGGACGCCCGGGGGCGGTTGAGGGGCCTCGCGCAGTCCCGCTGCGCGCTGGGGGCGGCCAAGGGGTAAAATCAGGCACCGGGCCCAAGCATTTTGCGGCCCGGTTTCTTTTAGTTCCGGCATAACAAGCCCTTCGGGCAGTTGTTGGCCTGCGCCGAAACCCTCGACGAGGGTTTTGGCCAGGAATGAATGACCACCGGGCCACAGTCCAAGCGCTCACTCGTTCTGCAACGAATCTTCTGGAGCTTGGTATGGAAATCTTCGATTACGACAAAGTCCTGCTGCTGCCGCGCAAATGCCGGGTAGACAGCCGTTCCGAATGCGACGCCGGCGTGGAGCTGGGCGGCCGCACCTTCCGCATCCCGGTGGTGCCGGCCAACATGAAAACCGTGGTGGACGAGAAGATCTGCCTGTGGCTGGCGCAAAACGGCTACTTCTACGTGATGCACCGCTTCGACCTGGACAACCTGAAGTTCGTGCGCGAGATAAAGTCGAAAGGGGTCTACGCCTCGATCTCGCTGGGCGTGAAGCAGCCCGACTACGACACGGTGGACCAGCTGGCTGCCGAAGGCCTGGCGCCCGAGTACATCACCATCGACATCGCGCACGGCCATGCCGACAGCGTGAAGAACATGATCGCGCACCTGAAGAAGCAGCTGCCCACCTCGTTCGTGATCGCCGGCAACGTCGCCACGCCCGAGGCCATCATCGACCTGGAGAACTGGGGCGCCGATGCGACCAAGGTCGGCGTCGGGCCCGGCAAGGTCTGCATCACGCGCATGAAAACCGGCTTTGGCACGGGCGGCTGGCAGCTGTCCGCGATGAAGTGGTGCGCCCGGGTCGCGACCAAGCCCATCATCGCGGACGGCGGCATCCGCGAACACGGCGACATCGCCAAGAGCATCCGCTTCGGCGCCACCATGGTGATGATCGGTTCCCTGCTCGCAGGCCACGAGGAGTCTCCCGGCCAGACCGTGGACGAAGGCGGCAAGCTCTACAAGGAGTATTACGGCAGCGCGTCGGACTTCAACAAGGGCGAGTACAAGCACGTCGAGGGCAAGCGCATCCTCGAGCCGGTGAAGGGGCACCTCGCCGACACGCTGCGCGAAATGGAGGAAGACATCCAGAGTTCGATCAGCTATTCAGGCGGCCGCAAGCTGATGGACATCCGCAAAGTGAACTACGTGATCCTGGGCGGCGACAACGCGGGCGAGCACCTGTTGATGTGACGGCTCATTCCCTCTCCCGCTGGGAGAGGGAGAGGGTCAGGGTGAGGGCGTGCGTGCCGGAGGGAACAGGGCTCTTCTCAGCGAAGCAGCAGTTCCATTGCAATTTCGTGCAGGCGATGGCCCGGCTCCACCAGGGCTTCCAGCGCAGTGAAGTGGTTCAAGCCGGGCAGGGCTTCGCACACCGGCACGACCCTTTCGCCCCAGGCCTCGCGGATCAGGCGGTTCTGGCGCAGGAACTCCTCGCTCTCGTCGCCACCGCACACCGAGTAGAGCGCGCCCTGCGCCGGCGCCGGCAGCAGCGCCGGGCTGGCCATGCGCACCTGCTCGTGGGTCAGCTGCAACGAAGGCTGGAGAAACGGCGTGTGCATGATGGGATCGAGGTCGTACAGCCCCGAGATCGACAACGCGCCCTTGACCAGATCGGCAGGAAGGTTCTGCGCGTACACCGGCCACAGGCAGGCCAGCATCATCGCCGCCAGGTGCCCACCGGCCGAATGGCCCACGACCGTGATGCGGCGCGGGTCGCCACCGTGGCGAGCGATGTTGCGCCAGGTCCAGGCCAGCGCGTGGACCGTCTGCATGGTGATCTGCGGGATCGTCACCGCGGGGCACAAGGCGTAATTGGGAATCACGACGCAGACACCGCGCCGGGTGAACGGCGGGGCTATGAACGAATGGTCGCGCTTGTCGAGGGAGCGCCAGTAACCGCCGTGGATGAACACCAGCACCGGCGCGTCGGCCTGCTTGGCCGGGAAGATGTCCATGTGTTCGTTGAGGCCGCCGCCGTAGCGCACGTCCAGTTCCCGCTCCAGGGTGCGCGTGACCTGCGCCGAATCGGCCGCCCAGCGCCGGAAGTGCTCCGGATGCTGCGGCACCAGCGCGCGATTGTTGTACATGCGGTCCAGCCATTGGGCGTCGTAGCGAGTGCTCATATTGTTTTCGGTCCTGTGGATGAGGCTATCTTGGCACAGGCTTGCAGGCGGCAATTTCCAACCGAAGCGTGCAGGCAGCCGGAATAATTCGGGGTGCCGCGGCGAAGATCGCTACTTTTTGCGTAAAATACGCGCTGCTGTGGGGGGGTAGCTCAGCTGGGAGAGCGCTGCGTTCGCAATGCAGAGGTCGGGAGTTCGATCCTCCTCCTCTCCACCACAGCCCCGTTTTCGTTCAGTGGGTTCTTAGCTCAGTTGGTAGAGCAGCGGACTCTTAATCCGTAGGTCGACAGTTCGAATCTGTCAGGACCCACCACTTGAATCAGGTGCCTGGCCGCGAGGCCAGGTACTTCCGTCGCGTTCCCACCCGGCGATGCCATGAGGCCCGCGTGTGGTGCAGGTCATGGAACCGAAAGTCCGAAAAGTGTCGCCCGGTCCGCATCCAGCTTGAGTTCGGCTGGATACGCTTGAGCGTCTTCTACGGCGTGACTGACAGGTAGCCCGATTTCTCAAAATCGACCATCGCCCCTATCCCCGACACGACAATGCGGCTAAAGGGCAGGAGATCCTCGGGCTTGTAGCCTTTGAGCTTCATGGCCACCGCGCATTCGTACATTTTCACGCCGTCCTTGCTGAGCAGATCGAGGATTGCCTTGTTGGGGTTACCTTTTGGATGCGGCTGTTTTACCTTCGCGTCATAGGCCTCGTCCGCCAGCAGCGACTGCGCTCCGTCGGCCCTGAACACCATTGCGATTTCATAGTCCTTGCCGGATTTCATGCCAAGGGCCGCATACTGATCGTAGAGATTTTTCGCCGCCAAGACCTGCCTGTTGATGCCATTGGGTACCGTGTTGGCGTAGTTGACCTGAACCAGCACTTTGAGTCCTGTCTGATTGACGATCTGCAGCGGCGGTTTTGTGTTTTCCGCCATGCCATCGCTGGTTGCGGCGTAAGCGATCGAAGAAACGCCTTGCAATAGAACGACTGCCAGGCCGAAAAATGCCCTTGCCACAAAACCTGCTCTGTTATTCATGCTCTGTTTTCCTTTTCCGTGATTGAGGTGAGTCGCGCTGAGAAGATCGCTCTTGCGGGGGCAATCTCTACCGCGCGTGCGAGTGTATGAGCCTTCGCCTGGACTGCACGAACCGGGGGCTATTGGCGCCGTGATGGCATCGCTTCAGCTCAACTGCACGTGACGCGACAGACCGCCTGATAAGGTTCGCTCGCGGGCGGGGCGTGATTTTCAGCCCCGCAGCTCATGGAACTTATTGCAGGAAGATCTATCCATTCCCTGCCCACGGTCGAGCGTGCGAACACACGGCAAGGACGATCCGGGTTGTAATTGCGCAAGCAAGTCGGCGAACGGCCTTATGGGCGAAACTGTTACGCCAAAGTCAGGCATAGCGAATCGGGAGTGGCGATGTTCAAAGGTATGGTTTCGGGGATTGCATTGGCGCTGGCCGCGACCCTGGTCGGTGCTTACTTTCTGGTCGGCAGCGGCCTCATTCCGGCCAATGCCGATGCGACTCCGGGGCAGCTGGAAACCTGGATGGCGGGTACTTCACTGGACGCGACGCTGCGTCGCTACGCCCCGAAGGACCAGAACCCGGTTGTGCCGACCGACCAGAATCTCGTTGAAGGGGTGCACCTCTTCGCGCAGAACTGCGCGGTTTGCCATGGCTCGGCGAAGGGTTCGACGTCGCCATCTCCGATAGCGAAGGGCCTTTATCCAAGGCCGCCTCAATTGGCGACCGATGGGGTGGAAGACGACCCGGAGGGCGATTCGTTCTGGAAGATCAAGCACGGAGTCCGTCTGACGGGCATGCCTTCTTTCGGGTCCACCTTATCGGACCGGGAGATCTGGACGCTCGCACTCTTCCTCAAGCACATGGACAAGCTGCCGGCTGCGGCGCAGCAGGCCTGGCTGCAAGTGCAGAATTGGCCGCTGATGGCTGCAACCCAGGCGAGTCAAAAGTAAGCCTTTCACTCGGCCGGGCCGCTGCGCCATCCTGCTCACCGAAGCGGGGCCGGATGGGTCGGTTCGAACGCCCCGGACGGATGGGTCGGCTCGAAGTGCATGGGCGGATCGGTTGGCTCGAGGAAGATCGGCGGAGGCGGTCTCAGCGCGCGTTCCATTGCCGGTCTTAACGGCTTGCCGCCGAAGTGGATTTCCCAGGCGCGGTCGTCGCCGGCAACCAGGCTCATGCCGAGCACCGAGGGCTTCTCGCAGCGCTTCGCGCCGAAACTTGCGGCGAGCAGACTGGCGGACGGAGTGAAATAGATGGTGACCTCGTACCTGCCGGGGCCGGGCTTCTGGAATATGGCGTTGCTGTAGTCGAGGGCATTTGCCGATCGGGCAACCTCCCAGGCCAGCTTCCAGGCATCCTCGATGAGCCCGTCAACACCCTGCGTAAGAGTCAAGCTATACCAAGCCATAGTCTTCCCTTCCTGTCAATATTGCATCTTAAGTGATACTTAATAATTGTCTGCACCCCTATTATTACCACTCTAGCAGTATGGCTTTTGGCCCGTCATTTGATCTCAAATGGCTGGCAGGCCATCGGAGCACCGCGCATCAACACCTGACAACGTGACAACCGGCCGCGCCTTGAAGTCGCCGGCAGGCGGGCGGAAGTTGAACCCGGCCAGATAGACTCGACGCCTTGTGAATCCCGATGCCGACCAACTCTGGCGCGCGCCGCGCTGGGCTCTTGCCGTCCTGCTCGCCGTCCTCGGCATGCTGGGGCCCTTCTCCATCGACACCTACATCCCGGCCTTTTCGGGAATTGCCCGTGCGCTGGACGCGACGCCGGTGCAGATGCAGCAGACGCTGTCGGCGTATCTGTTCGGCTTTGCCTTCATGAACCTGTTCCACGGCGCCTTGGCGGACAGCTTCGGCCGGCGTCCGGTGGTGCTGTGGGGCATCGCCGTGTTCACCCTGGCTTCAGCGGGCTGCGCCATGTCGCAAAGCATCGGCCAGCTGGTGCTGTTCCGGGGCTTGCAGGGCCTGTCCACCGGCGCCGGCATCGTGGTGTCGCGCGCGGTCATCCGGGACATGTTCCCGCCGGCGCAGGCGCAGCAGGTGATGAGCCAGGTGACCATCTATTTCGGCGTGGCGCCGGCCATCGCGCCGATCATCGGCGGATGGCTGTTCGTGCATGCCGGCTGGCACAGCATCTTCTGGTTTCTCACCGGCGTGGGCGTGACCCTGTGGATCGGCAATTTCCGGCTGCTGCCCGAGACGCTGCACGTGACGCAGCGACAACCCTTCAATGTGCGCAACCTGATGCAGGGTTACTGGCAACTGGGCTCAAGCCCGCGCTTCCTGCTGCTGGCCCTGGCCAGTGGCGTGCCCTTCAACGGCATGTTCCTTTATGTGCTGTCGGCGCCGGCTTTCCTGGGTGAACACCTGGGCCTGGCGCCCACGCAGTTCTTCTGGTTCTTCGCGCTGACGATCACCGGGATCATGGGCGGAGCCTGGCTGAGCGGACGGATGGCCGGCAAGATCGCCCCGCGGCGCCAGATCCGGCACGGCTTCCTGATCATGCTGCTGGTGTCGCTGTTCAATGTCGCGGCCAATTTCGTGCTGGCACCCAGTCCCGGGTGGGCCTTGCCGACGATCGCGCTGTTCGCTTTCGGCTGGGCCCTGATGGTGCCGGTCGTGACATTGCTGGTGCTGGACCTGTACCCGGAACGGCGCGGCCTGGCGTCGTCGCTGCAGGCCGTGATCGGCTCGACCGCCAACGGCATCGTCGCCGGCGTGATCGCGCCGCTGGTCATGCATTCGACGCGGGCGTTGGCGCTCTCCTCGCTGTTGATGATGTGCGTCGGTCTGCTCGCGTGGATCTGGTTGAACCGGCATTGGCCGGAGATCGGGCGTTTGCACGCGACGGAACCCGCCGCCTAGCACGGAAGGCGTCGCGCAGACACCTGCGTGAGGACAGAGGCTCAACGAAAAAAGGCCGGCATTCGCATGCCGGCCTTTTTCATTGTTGATAACAAACCGTCAGTCGGCCGGCTTGTACGCGCGCTTCTTGACGTCGCGCGGCACGAACACCTTGCCGCCGTTGCCCGGCCGCGCCGGCTTGCCGAATGCCGGCTTGCGATCGGCGAAATCGCCGCGCGGCGCAAAGCCTTCGCTGCGGCCACCGGCAAAGCGGTCGTTGAAGCCGCCCTTGCGCTCGTAGCTGAAGCCTTCGCGCGCACCGTTGCGGCTGTCGCCGCGATCGTCACCGGCAGGCGCGGCAAAGCCGCCCGCATTCTGGTAACTGCCGCCGCCAAACGAGCGCCCGCGCACGGGCTTGTCGGCGAAGCCGCCGCCAAAACCCGATCCGCTGCGGCCAGCGCCGAACTTGCCGCCGCGCGACGGGCCGCCCGGGCCACGGCCGGCGAAGTCGCCGCCCGGCCGGCCCTGCGGGGCGCGCTGCTGCGGTTCGAGACCCGGAACGGTCTCGGCCTTGAAGGGCTGGCGGGTGTAACCCTCGATGTCGAAGATCTTGCGGCGATCGCGGACCTCGGCAAAGGTCACGGCCAGTCCATCGCGTCCCGCGCGGCCGGTACGGCCGATGCGGTGCGTGTAGTCCTCGGCCTTCATCGGCAAGCCGTAGTTGAAGACGTGGGTGATGGTCGGCACATCCAGGCCGCGGGCGGCCACGTCGGTCGCCACCAGCACCTGCACCTGGCCCTGGCGCAGCGCCATCAGCCGGCGGTTGCGCAGGCCCTGGCTCAAGGCGCCGTGCAAGGCGACGGCGTCGAAGCCGGCCTGCTGCAGGTCGTTGGCCAGTCCGTCGCATTCGATCTGGGTGCTGGCGAAAACGATGGCCTGGTTGATCGTGGTGTCGCGCAGCCAGTGGTCCAGGAGCTTGCGCTTGTGCTGGGCGCTGTCGGCCCAGAACAGCATCTGCTTGATGTTGACGTGCTTTTCCTGCGGGTTGTCGATCTGGATCTTGCGCGGCTGGCGCATCACGCGCGCGGCCAGCTGCTGGATGCGCGGCGCGAAGGTCGCGCTGAACATCATGGTCTGCTTGCGTTCGATGGTGAGTTTGTTGACTTCAGCCAGGTCATCGGCGAAGCCCAGATCCAGCATGCGGTCGGCCTCGTCCACCACCAGGAACTGCACCTTGTCGAGCTTGATCTGCATCGAGCGCTGCAGGTCCAGCAGGCGCCCCGGCGTCGCGACCACCAGGTCGGCGTTCTGCAGCTTGGCGATCTGCAGCTGGTAAGGCATGCCGCCCACCACGTTGGCGACACGCAGCCCTCGGCAATGCCTGACCAGGTCGATCGCATCGTGAGCCACCTGCTGCGCGAGTTCGCGCGTCGGGCACAGGATCAGTGCGCCGGGGGTGGCGGCCTTGAAGTTGCGCGAGCTGGTCGGGTCCTTGCGCTTGGGGCGCTTGGGCGCGGCCTCGCCCTTGGCGGTGGCTTCCGCCGCAGCGCGCTCATAGTCGGCGCGCTCCTTGGCTTCGGCGTCGGCCTGCTGCTTGAGCAGCGTGTGCAGCATCGGCAGCAGGAAGGCCGCGGTCTTGCCGCTGCCGGTCTGGCTGGAAACCATCAGATCGGTGAAGCCGGCGGCTTCGTCGTCGGAGGGCATGGCCATCGGGATGGTCTGGTCCTGCACCGGCATCGGCTGGGTGAAGCCCAGGTCTTCCACCGCGCGGATCAGCTCGGGCGCCAGGCCGAATTTCAGGAAACCGTTGGGCGCCACCGGCAGGTCCGGCTGGGTCGCGTCAACGAAGGTGTCGGCCGGGCCAATGGCGGCGGCGTCGAAGGATTGCGCAGGCGAAAGCTCGCCCTGCACTGCAAAAGTGTCGGTCATTTAATTACTCACACGAACCCGTCGCTCAGGTGAGCTGCGGTGTCGTCAATGGTTAAAAAACATCAACCATCAAACGACTGTCAGGCCGGGGTGGCACTGCTGGCTCCAGCGCGGTGCGCTGTTTCGACTGTCGGCGCCGGGGGCGCTGTATCGATCGGTCGAATGAGCCGGTGTGTGAAGGGAGATGCACGGAGGCTGCCCATGCAGCCAAGCCACGAATTATCGCACGTTCAGGGTTTTCCCGCAACCGGCGCGGGACTCTCCAGCCTGAGGAAGTGCTCGCGGTAGTGCGCAAGCTCGTCAATGGACTCGTGCACGTCGGCCAGGGCGGTGTGCTTTTGCTGCTTCTTGAACGTGTTGTAGATGTCGGGCCGCCAGCGCTTGGCGAGTTCCTTCAGCGTGCTCACATCGATGTTGCGGTAATGGAAGAACGCTTCCAGCTTCGGCATGTACTTCACCAGAAAGCGGCGGTCCTGGCCGATGCTGTTGCCGCACATCGGGACGCTGCGCTTGGGCACGTAGCGGGCCACGAACTCGAGGATCTGCTGTTCGGCCTGCGCTTCGGTCATCGTGGAGGCCTTGACCTTGTCGATGAGGCCACTGCGGCCGTGGGTTCCCTTGTTCCATGAATCCATCTTGTCCAGCTGCTCGTCGGTCTGGTGCACAACCAGCACCGGGCCCTCGACGCGAGGCGTGAGGTCGGCACCGGTGACGATCACCGCGATCTCGATCAGGCGGTCGACCTCGGGATCGAGCCCGGTCATTTCACAGTCCAGCCAGATCAGGTTCTGGTCGCTCTTGGGAAGGGCCGGTACGGCCTGCGCTACGGTCTCTGACATGCTTGCGATTGTCGCCGATGGCCTAAACTAAGCCGAGATGGACTCTTCTTACACACTGCCTCTTGCATTCGGCGCATTCCTGCTCGCGGGCCTTGCCGTCAAATTCTGGCTGGCCTCGCGCCAGATCCGCCACGTCGCGCGGCATCGCGATGCGGTGCCCGGCATGTTCCAGGGCACCGTGAGCCTGCCGGCGCACCAGAAGGCCGCCGACTACACCATCGTCAAGACCCGCTTCGGCCTGCTGGAGCTGGCCTTCGGCGTCGCCGTGCTGCTGGGCTGGACTCTTCTGGGTGGCCTGGACGCGCTCAACCGACTCCTGCGCGACGGGCTGGGCATCGGGATGACGCAACAGCTCGCGCTGGTGGCGGTCTTCGCGCTGATCAGCGGCGCCGCCGAGCTGCCCTTCACCCTGTATCAGACCTTCGTCATCGAGGAGCGCTTCGGCTTCAACAAGATGAGCCTGAAGCTCTGGACGATCGATCTCGCCAAGTCCGTGCTGCTGGGCGCCGTGATCGGACTGCCCATCGCCGCGCTGATCCTCTGGCTCATGGGCGCCACCGGCAGGCTGTGGTGGTTGTGGGCCTGGTGCGTGTGGATGGGCTTCAACCTGCTGCTGCTGGTCGTGTACCCCATCTTCATCGCGCCCATCTTCAACAAGTTCAAGCCGCTCGAAGACGAATCGATCAAGGCCCGCGTCACGGCGCTGATGCAGCGCTGCGGCTTCGCGGCCAAGGGCCTGTTCGTGATGGACGGCAGCAAGCGCAGCGCCCATGCGAATGCTTATTTCACGGGCTTCGGCGCGGCCAAGCGTGTGGTGTTCTACGACACCCTGCTGGCCAAGCTGGCGCCCGGCGAGGTGGACGCGGTGCTGGCGCATGAATTGGGCCATTTCAAGCACAAGCACATCCTCAAGCGGATCGCCGGCCTGTTCGCGCTGAGCCTGGCCGGCTTCGCCTTGCTGGGTTGGCTTTCGACGCAGGCATGGTTCTACTTCGGTCTGGGGGTGCGGCCTAACCTCAGCGGCCCGAACGACGCATTGGCACTGCTGCTGTTCCTGCTGGCAGTGCCGGTGTTCTCGTTCTTCGTTTCGCCGCTGATGGCCCTGCTGTCGCGCAAGCACGAATTCGAGGCCGACGCCTATGCGGTGCAGCAAACCAGCGGCCAGGATCTGTCCACCGCGCTGCTCAAGCTGTACGAGGACAACGCCTCGACCCTCACGCCGGACCCGGTCTTCGTGAAGTTCTATTACTCGCACCCGCCGGCTTCGGAACGGTTGGCGCGGATGACGCCCGCACCGGCCAGGGCCAACGCGCCATGAAGACGATGCTGAAAAAGAAGGACGGGTCGCTGCTGCCGCGCCGCGCGCTCAATCCGGCCGAAATCGTGAAGCGACTGGCCGGCGTGCCGGGCTGGCAGATCACCGGCGACGGGCCCGATGTGGCGATCGAGAAGACCTACACCTTCGGCAACTACTACGAAACCATTTCGTTCGTGAACGCGGTGGCTTTCATCGCCAACGCGCAAGACCACCACCCGGACCTTTCGGTCCACTACAACCGCTGCATCGTTCGCTTCAACACCCACGACGTCAAGGGCCTGTCCGAGACCGATTTCGAATGCGCATCGCAAGTCGACGCGCTGATCGCATGAGGTCGCTCCTTGATTGAGACCGCAGTGCTCGACGTGGGGCTGGTGGTGGCGAGCCATGGCCGCCACTGCCTGGTCGAGACGCCCGAGGGCAAGCGCGTGATCTGCCATCCGCGCGGCAAGAAGAGCCAGGCCGTGGTCGGCGACCGGGTGCTGTGGCAGGGATCGCATGACGAGGGCACCATCGAGCGCGTCGAGGAGCGCCGCAACCTCTTCTACCGGCAGGATGAGATCCGCAGCAAGTCGTTCGCCGCCAACCTCGACCAGGTGTTGATCCTGGTCGCCGCCGAACCCGATTTCTCGGAAAGCCAGCTGGCGCGCGCGCTGATCGCGGCCGAAGCCGAACGCATCACGCCGATCATCGCCCTGAACAAGAGCGACCTGGTGGAACCGTTCGAGCGGGCCTGGGCCCGGCTGTTGCCCTACCAGCGCATGCACTACGGCGTGCTGCCGCTGTCGCTGCGCCTGTCCACCGAGATCGACCGCGAGCACCTGCTCAAACATCTGACGGGCAAGACCACGCTGGTGCTGGGCCCGTCGGGCGCGGGCAAGAGCACGCTGATCAATCTGCTGGTGCCGGCTGCGCTGGCGCAGACCGGCGAGATCTCGCAGGCGCTGCATTCGGGCAAGCACACGACGACCAGCACCACCTGGTACTGGGTGGACCCCGAGCGCACCACGGCCCTGATCGATTCGCCCGGCTTCCAGGAGTTCGGTTTGAACCACATCGAGCCGATGCAGCTGGCCGCGTGCATGCCCGACTTCAAGTTGCACCTGGGGAACTGCAAGTTCCACAACTGCACGCATTTGCATGAACCGGGTTGCGGCGTGATCGCAGCGCTTGGGCCGCAGGCAGGCGACGGGCGCATCACCCCCTCGCGTTACCGGATCTACCAGGAGCTGTTCGCGGAGCTGTCGCAGCCGCCGCGCTTCTAGGCAGCAGGCAGGAGCAGCCGCAGCGCCTGCATCAGCGCATCGCATTGCGCTGTCGTGCCGATGCTGATGCGCAGGTATTGATCGATGCGCGGCTGGCGGAAGTGGCGAACCAGGATGCCATGCTCGCGCAGCCGCGCCGCGAGTTCCGCCGCATCGTGCCCGGCGCGCCGGGCGAACACGAAATTGGCGCTCGAAGGCAGCACGTCGAAACCCAGCCGCCACAGCTGCACCGTGACCTCGTCGCGGCTGCGCACGACCGCCTGACGGGTCTGCTCGAAATAGTCCCTGTCCTCATAGGCGGCAACGGCACCCGCGACGGCCAACCGGTCGAGCGGATACGAGTTGAAGCTGTTCTTCACCCGCTCCAGGGCTTCGATCAGATGGCGCTGGCCAGCGGCAAAGCCGACCCGCAGGCCCGCCAGCGATCGCGACTTCGACAAGGTATGGACCACCAGCAGGTTCGGGTAGCGGCCGATGAGCGGCATCGCGCTCTGCGCACCGAAATCCACATAGGCCTCGTCGACGAGCACCACGCAATCGGGCTGGCTTTGCAGCAAGCGCTCTATCGCGGCCAAAGGCAGCGCGCTGCCGGTGGGCGCGTTGGGGTTGGCGATGACCACGCCGCCCGCCGGGCGCCCGGCGTAGTTCGCCACGTCGATCTGCAGCGCGCTGTCCACCGCGAGCAGCTGCAACTGGATGTCATACAGCCGGCAGTACACGCGGTAGAAGCTGTAGGTCACATCGGGCATCAGCACCGGCCTCGCCTGCTGGAAAAACGCAAAAAACGCATGGGCCAGCACTTCGTCGGAGCCGTTGCCGGGAAATACCTGGCCGGCGTCAATGCCGTGGCAGCTCGCGATGGCCTCGCGCAAGAGGGTCGACTCCGGGTCGGGATAGAGCTGCAAGCCTTCCCGCGCAGCCTCGGCGATGGCCGCGACCGCACGCGGTGAAGGCGGGTAGGGGTTCTCGTTGGTGTTGAGCTTGACCAGGCCGGGAATGCGCGGCTGTTCGCCCGGAATGTAGGGCACCAGCTCGCGCACGCGCGGGCTCCAGAACGATTGACCGCTCACCGCGCGCTACCCCAGCAGCCGCGCCAGCGTCAGCAAGGCCAGCAGCACCATCCACAGCACCACCGAGCGCCACACCAGTCCCACGATGCTGCGCAGGTGCCCGACTTCGGCTTCGCGGCCGGGCGTGCTTTCGGTATCGGCCATCGTCTCCACGCCGCCGGACCGGAATCCCTGCGAGCTGTCGGGCACGTACGCCGCCTTCAGCGCCTCGCCGCCCAGCCGCACGTTCACCGCGCCCGAAGTGGCGGCCAGGATCACGCCGTCGTTGTCGTTGGGAAAGCGCTGGGCATAGTTGCGCCAGCAGTCGATCGCATCTTCGAAGCTGCCGACCACGGCGAACGCCAGCGCCGTGATGCGTGCCGGCAGCCAGTCGATGGCCGCCCAGGCCCGCGCGGCGGCCGATTGCAGCGCCGCGCTGGTCGGCTGGTTCGCCGCGCTGCCGCGGTGTTTCCAGTAGCGAGAAACGAATTCGCTGGTCCGATAGAGCACGGCACCGGCCGGTCCCAGCCCGAACGCGGCGAGCACCGAGAACCACGCCAGGACACCGAACACATGGCGATGGGCGGCGAGCACCGAATACTCGATCACATGGCGCACGATCTCGCTGCGCGGCAGTTCGCTGGCATCGACCTGCTGCCACTGGGCGAGCAGTTCGCGCGCCCTGGCCTCATCGCCGCTGTCCAGGGCATCGCGGATGTTGGTGAAATGGTGGCTGAACTGGCGAAAGCCCAGGGTCACGTACAGCACGGCGACGCTCCACAGCACGGCGAACGGCCACCCCAGGAGCAGCATCAATGCCCAATGAACGCCCACCGCCGCTAGCGATGGCACGACCACGGCGAGGGTCCAGGCCACCCAGCCATGGTGCGGCTTGCCGGTGTCGAAGTTGCGGCTGACCCAGCGCGCCCAGACCCGCAGGCCGGCATGGATCGGGTTGTTCCGCGCCAACGGACGCACCTGCTCGATCAGCAGCGCGAAAAGGATGGCGAAGAAGCTCATGCCTGGATGATAAAGGCCCCGTCGCGCGGCGCCCCGATGCCGCCCGTCAGGCGCCGGCCGAGAGAAAGCGGTAGAAGTTGCGCAGCATGCCCGCCGTGGCGCCCCAGACGAACCGCTCCGTGCCGCCGTCCCGGTACGGCATCGAGAACCATTCGCGGCGCACGCCGGGCCATTCAATCGCGTGGCGCTGGTGGTGCGCCGGGTTCATCAGGAAGTCCAGCGGCACCTCGAATGCGTCGGCCACCTCGAAGGCGTTGAGCGTCAACCGGTGCTCGGGACTGACCAGGCCCACCACCGGGGTGATGATGAACTGCGATCCGGTGGTGTAGGTGGGCAGGCAGCCGATCACCTCGACCCACTCGGGGTCCAGGCCGATTTCCTCCTGGGCTTCGCGCAGGGCCGTGTGGGCTTCGTCGGTGTCGGTGTCGTCGCGCTTGCCGCCCGGAAACGCGATCTGTCCGGAATGGGTGGACAGGTGCGTGGTGCGTTCCGTCAGGAGCACCGTGGGGCGCTCGCGCATCACCACCGCCAGCAACACGGAGGCATTGGCGATCGGCCGGTCGGAGAACCGGCGCTCGGCCCAGACCTCGGGCTCCCATTGCGGCGGCGCGCGGAATCGCTCGCGCAGGGCCTGGGGCGAGAGCGCGTCTCTGGGCACCGGCGGCAGGTGCGCGTCGACGCCGATCACCGGCGCCGTGCGCGGGTCGAAACCCGGCAACTTGGTCAAAGGCAGATCGGCTGGGGCCGGATTGATGGGCATGAAACTTGGGTCAAATAAAAAAGCCGCCACGAGCACAAGGCTGCGGCGGCTCGCTGGGAGGAGGCGCTGTGCTTACTGCGCGGCCGCCAGCTTGCTGGGCAGCTTTTCCTTGATGCGGGCCGACTTGCCACTGCGCTCGCGCAGGTAGTACAGCTTGGCACGGCGCACGTCGCCGCGGCGCTTGACTTCGATGCCGGCGATCAGCGGGCTGTAGGTCTGGAACGTCCGCTCCACGCCTTCGCCGCTGGAGATCTTGCGCACCGTGAAGCCGCTGTTGAGGCCCCGGTTGCGCTTGGCGATCACCACGCCTTCGTAGGCCTGGACGCGCTTGCGTGTGCCTTCAACGACGCTGACGCTGACGATGACGGTGTCGCCGGGCGCGAAGACGGGAATTTTCTTGCCCAGACGGGCAATCTCTTCCTGCTCTAGAGTTTGGATCAGATTCATGATTTCCTCGGTGATCGTGCCCGCGCTACGCTAGGGGCGGCTGCTACGCTGGGCGTGCAGACCGCGGCCGGGCAGAGGATCGGAAAGCCTTTGATTATAAACAACTTACGCCAGCTTGGCCAAGAGCGCCTCATCCGCGGGGGACAGCCGGCCGGCGACCCGGGCTGCGGCTATCAGGTCGGGGCGGTGGCGGGCGGTGATTTCCAGCCGGCGATCGCGGCGCCAGCGCTCGATCTGGACGTGATGGCCCGACAGCAGTTCGGCCGGCGCCTTGAGGCCCTCCCACTCCTCCGGCCGGGTGAAGTGCGGGCAGTCCAGCAGGCCGTCCAGCGCTGCATTGAAACTGTCGAACTGGTGGCTGTCGGCATCCCCCAACACCCCGGGCTGCAGCCGCGCCACCGCGTCCAGCAGGGCCATGGCCGCGATTTCCCCGCCCGACAGCACGAAGTCGCCCAGGCTGATCTGCAGGTCCACGAGGCGATCGATGAAGCGCTGGTCGACGCCCTCGTAGCGGCCGCAGATGAGCACGGCGCCCTGACTGGCCGACCATTCTTCGACGCTGGCGTGGTCGAGCTTGCGGCCGACAGGCGAAAACAGCACCACGGGTGCGCCGTCAGCGCGTTGCGCCTGGACGGCGGCGAGGCAGCGCGCCAGCGGGCCGGCCATCATGACCATGCCGGGGCCGCCGCCAAATGGGCGGTCATCGACCCGGCGGTAATTGCCCTGCGCGAAATCGCGCGGATTCCACAGCCGCACGTCGACCTTCCCGGATTCGTAGGCGCGGCGCGTCACGCCACTGGCCAGGAAAGGCGCAAACAGCGCGGGAAAGAGCGTGACGACGTCGAAGCGCATGGCGCGGTGGGGTCGGCGGCGGCAGTCAGTAGTCGGGCTGCCAGTCGACCGTGATGCGCCGGGCGGCAAGGTCCACGCTGTCGACATAGGCGGACACGAAGGGGATCATGCGTTCGAGCACCTTGCCGTGCTCGAAGTATTCGACGACCAGCACCGTCTGCGGCCCGGTGGACAGCAGTTCCCTGACGCTGCCCAGCGACAGCCCTTCGCGGTTGACGACCTCCAGGCCGATCAGGTCGACCCAGTAATACTCGTCGTTATCCGGGGTCGGAAAACTGGAGCGCGCGACAAAGATCCGCGCGCCCTTGAGGGCTTCGGCAGTGTTGCGATCATCCACCTCATGGGCACTGGCCACGACGGTGCCGGAGTGCTCCTTGGCTTCGCGCACGCGCAGCAGCAGCGTGCCGGAGAAGGTCTTGGCCCCTCTCTCGGACGGCTGCAGGTACCAGCGTTTGGAAGAAAAAAGCGCCTCGGGTGAAGCGCTGTGGGGCAGGACCTTGAACCAGCCCTTGATGCCCCAGGCATCGGCAATGCGACCGACTTCGATGGCATCCGCAGGCAATTCCGCGGGCTCGAGCCCGGTCAACATCGCGTTCTTATGCGGCAGCAGCGGGGGCGGCGGCGCCCGTAGTCTTCGCCGCGGCTTGCTTGAGCAGGCGCTCCACCGTCGGTGAGGCCTGGGCGCCCACGCCGCGCCAGTACGTCAGGCGGTCCTGCGCGATGCGGATGCTTTCCTCATTATCCTTGGCGATCGGGTTGTAAAAACCCAGGCGCTCGATGAAGCGGCCGTCGCGGCGGGTCCGCTTGTCGGCAACGACGATGTTGAAGAACGGACGGGCCTTGGCGCCGCCACGGGAGAGTCGAATGACGACCATGATTTATCCTTCGGGTGGAGGGTATTGTTCCCAGCGCTGAGACACGCGACATGGCCACCCGGCCAGCGACACGCTGAAGAGCCTGCGATTATAGCGTTTATGACCACCATCCGCCCCAGCCACGACTCGGACCTGCCTGCCATCACGGCGATTTACGCCCACCACGTGCTCCACGGCACCGGCACGTTCGAAACCACGCCCCCCACGCAGGCCGAGATGGCGGCACGCCGCTCCGATGTGCTGGCCAAGGGCCTACCCTGGCTGGTGGCCGAGGAAGGCGGCCGGGTGCTCGGTTTCGCCTACTGCCAGTGGTTCAAGCCGCGGCCGGCCTATCGCTTCTCGGCCGAGGATTCGATCTACGTGGACCCCGACGCCCACGGCCGCGGCCTCGGCCGGGCACTGCTCGCGGAACTGACGGCGCAGGCGCAGGCGGCCGGCATCCGCAGGCTGCTGGCGGTGATCGGCGACTCGGCCAACACGGCGTCCATCGGCGTGCACCGCTCGCTGGGCTTCACGCCGGCCGGCGTGTTCAAATCCTGTGGCTGGAAGTTCGGCCGCTGGCTGGACATCGTGCTGATGGAAAAATCCCTGGGCGAAGGCGACAGCACTCCGCCCGAAACCCCTGCCCCATGAAAAACAAGACGCTCGCGGCCTGGCTCGCGTTCCTGGCCGGCCCGCTGGGCCTGCACCGCTTCTACCTGCACGGCCTGGGTGACAGGCTGGGCTGGATGCTGCCGATCCCGACGGCGCTCGGCCTCTACGGCATCGAGCGGGTGCAGCGCTACGGCGTGGACGACCAGTGGAGCTGGGTCCTGATTCCGCTGCTGGGCTTCACCATCGCAGGCTGCGCCCTCACGGCCATCATCTATGGCCTCATGACCCGGGAAAAATGGAATGCCCGGTTCAACCCTGCTGCGGGCGAACAAGCCGAGCCCGGCGGAACCAGCTGGTTCACGATCGCCGCCGTGGTGCTGTCGCTGATGGTGGGCACCGCGGTCCTGATGGCCAGCATCGCCTTCAGCGTCCAGCGCTACTTCGAATACCAGGTGGAAGAAGCGCGCAAGATCAGCGAGTAGAACGAACCTCGGTTACCGCATGGTTCCATGCGGATCCGGCATTTCCCTTCACCGCCGAGCTCGATTGGATTGGGCAGGCCCTCGTTTCCAGCCTCGTCATCCGCAGCGCCGAGCCGCAGGACGCCCCCGGCATTGCCGCGCTCGTCGGCCAGATCGGCACCTTCGAGGGAACCCTCCAACTGCCCGACATGCCGATGGCGACGCGGCCATCGCCTGGTACCGGCGCATGGGTTTCGTCGAGGAAGGTCGGCACCGCGCCTATGCGCTGAATGAAGGACGGGCACTACGTCGACGCCCTCTTCATGGCGCGCCTGCACCCCGACCCGCCGCGCCTGCCCAATTCCCGATCTAGAAGAACTGCAGGCTCACCCAGTAGGCGATGGCCGCCACGAAGGCGCTCGCCGGGATGGTGAAGATCCAGGCCCAGATGATGTTGCCCGCCACGCCCCAGCGCACGGCGCTGGCGCGATGGGTCGAGCCCACGCCCACGATGGCTCCGGTGATCGTATGGGTGGTCGACACCGGGATGCCCAGCGCCGTTGCCAGGAACAGCGTGATCGCCCCGCCGGTCTCGGCGCAAAAACCGCCCACGGGCCGCAATTTGGTGATCCGCTGGCCCATGGTCCTGACGATGCGCCAGCCGCCGAACATCGTGCCCATCGCGATACAGAAATAGCAGGCGATGATGACCCAGATCGGCGGGTTGGCGTCGCCCGCGGCGGTGTAGCCGGCGGAGATCAACAGCAGCCAGATGATGCCGATGGTTTTTTGCGCGTCGTTGCCGCCGTGGCCCAGGCTGTAGGCGCCGGCCGAGATCAGCTGCAGGCGCCGGAACCAGCGGTCGACCCGGGACGGCGTGGCCCGGCGGAACAGGTTGGATACCAGCACCATCATCAGGGAGCCCAGCAGGAACCCCATGATCGGAGACACGAAAATGAACAGCACGGTCTTCCAGATTCCCGCCCCGATCAGCGAACCCGCGCCGGTTTTGGCGATCACGGCGCCCACGATGCCGCCGATCAGCGCGTGCGAAGAACTGCTGGGGATGCCGTAGTACCAGGTCACCACGTTCCAGGCGCTCGCGCCGATCAGCGCGCCGAACACGATGTGGGTGTCCACAACCCCCGGCTGCACGATGCCCTTGCCGATGGTGGCTGCCACGCTCAGGTGAAAGACGAGAATCGCGACCAGGTTGAAGAAGGCCGCGAACAGCACCGCCGTGGTGGGCTTGAGGACCCCGGTCGAAACCACGGTGGCAATCGAGTTCGCCGCGTCGTGGAAACCGTTCATGAAGTCGAAAGCCAGGGCCAGCACCACCAGCAGGATCACCACCCAGAGGGAGGCTTGGACGGCTTCCATCGCTGCGCGCCCCGTTTCAGGAATGCTCGAGGACGATGCCCTCGATCACGTTGGCCACGTCCTCGCACTTGTCGGTGATGGTTTCCAGCAGCTCATAGATCGCCTTGAGCTTGATGACCTCGCGCACATCCGGCTCCTCGCGAAACAGCTTGCTCATGGCCGAGCGCATCACGCGGTCCGCGTCGGACTCCAGCTTGTCGATCTCCTCGCAGGTCTTGAGCGCCGCCTCGGCCGAGGCCGGGTCGGCCAGCGTCCCGATCATGTTCACGGCTTCCTTGACGCGTTCGCAGCACCTGACGCTCAGGTCCGTGAGGCGCGTGATCTCTTCCGTCATGTGGTGCACATCGTACAGTGCCATGGTCTCGGCCGAGTCCTGGATCAGGTCGCACACGTCGTCCATCGTGTTGATCAGCGTGTGGATCTGGTCGCGGTCGATCGGGGTGATGAAGGTCTTGTGGATCAGCCGGTTCACCTCGTGCGTGACACGGTCGGCGGCCCGCTCGGCGTTGTCCACGTCGCGGTTGTACTGCTCGCGCAGGTGGACATCGTTGTAATTGGCCACCAGCTGCGAAAACGCCCGGGCCGCCTCCACGATGCGATCCGCGTGCTGATTGAACATTTCGAAGAAATTGCCTTCGCGCGGCAGCAACTTGCCAAACAGCATGCGGGCTCCTGATTGGGGTGACTCGGGTTGCGGCGAGTGTAACCGCCGGCCCCGTTCACCCGTTGCGGAATATGAAATAGGCGGCGCCCACCATGCACAGCGCGGCCCAGAGGTAATCCAGCTTCAGTGGCTGATCCATGTAAAAGACCGCGAACGGAACGAAGACGGTGAGAGTGATCACTTCCTGCATGATCTTGAGCTGGCCCAACGAAAGCCCCGCCCGCTGGAAGCCGATGCGGTTGGCCGGCACCTGCAGCAGGTATTCGGCCAGGGCGATGCCCCAGCTGATCAGGGCTGCCACGAACCAGGGAGCGGTGGCAAGGTTTTTAAGGTGGCCGTACCAGGCCATCGTCATGAACAGGTTCGAAGCGACCAGTAGCAGGATCGTCTGAAACGAGAACGGGATGGAGGACAGCAAGTTCATGGTCGAATTATCGGATGGCGGCACTGCGGCAGACGTCCCGGCTGTCATCCATGCCGATGCGCAGTTGCTGGTGATCGACAAGCCCGCCGGGCTCCTGAGCGTGCCCGGCCGCGGCGAGGACAAGCAGGACTGCGCATCGGCGCGGGTGCAGCGGCTTTACCCGGATGCCCGGGTGGTGCATCGACTGGACATGGCAACCTCCGGACTGATGCTGATGGCGCGGGGCGCCGAGATGCAGCGCCGTCTCAGCCATGCGTTCGCGCAGCGGCAGGTGGGCAAACGCTATCTTGCCGTGGTGGCGGGCCGGCTGGATACGCCGCCCGGTGCCGTCGATGGTTGGGCGCTGATCGACCTGCCGCTGGCGGCCGACTGGCCGAATCGGCCCCGCAAAATGGTGGACCGCGAGCGCGGCAAGCCCAGCCAGACCCGCTGGCGGGTACTGGCTTTCGATGCGGTGCGCGATGCCACCCGGCTGGAGCTGGAACCCGTAACCGGCCGCTCCCACCAGTTGCGCGTGCACCTGCAGGCGCTGGGCCATCCCATCCTCGGCGACAGCCTGTATGCACCGGCCGGGGCGCAGGCGTGCGCAACTCGCCTGTTGCTGCATGCCAGCCGATTGCAGATTGCGCACCCGGCTACCGGAGCGGCCCTGGCTTTCTCGAGCGCCGCTCCCTTCTGAACCCGTACTGCCGCTACGATGGCGGCATGACCCACCCTCTCACGATTCTCACCGGCGCATCGCGCGGCATGGGCCTGGCCATGGCCGAGCAGCTGCTCGACGCCGGCCACGACCTGCTGTGCATCTCGCGCAAGCACAACGACGCGCTGGTCCTGCGGGCCTCGCGCACCGGGCGGCGCTGCGAACAATGGCCGCACGACCTGTCGCAGCCGGAGACCGCCGCGGCCCGGCTGGAAATCTGGCTCGCGGGACTGGCTGTCGCGGACATCGCCTCGGTGACGCTGATCAACAACGCCGGTCTGCTGCCACGGATTGCGCCGCTGTCCGCGATTCCAGCGGCGGAGCTGGCCAGCGCTTTGCGGGTGGACCTGGAGGCGCCGATGTTGTTGACGTCCGCGTTCCTGCGGGCCACCCAATCCTGGCCGGTCCCGCGCAAGGTGCTCAATATCTCCTCGGGCCTGGGGCGCCGTCCCATGGCGTCCCAGGCGGCGTATTGCGCGGCCAAGGCCGGCATGGACCTTTTCACGCGCTGCATGGCGCTGGAGGAAGCGGCCCATCCAAACGGTGCCAAGGTCTGCTCGCTGGCGCCGGGAGTGATCGACACCGACATGCAGGTCTTTCTGCGCAGTGCCGATGCCAACCAGTTCCCGGACATCGGCAACTTCGTCGGCATGAAGGACAAGGGCGTGCTCAGTTCCCCGTCCGACGCGGCGGCCAAGGTGCTGGCCGTGCTGGCGCGGCCGGATTTCGGGACCAATCCGGTGGCCGACGTGCGCGACTGACCACGGGAGAACGGCAAGCGGTCAGCCGTCCTGGAACCCGCCTGCGCGATACGTCAGCACCAGCGTATCGCGATGTCCCGGCGCGCCGGCCGGCTGGATCGGGGTGGTCTCGTGAATGACCCGCTCGTCGTCGAGCAACAGCACGCTCCATGGATCGGCGAGCGTGAAACGTTGGCCGGCCGGCCCGTGCGCCTCGAACACGCGGGTCTCGCCTCCCTTGATGCCTTGGCGGCTGACCAGGAACACTGCAACCACGTCCACGCCGTCGCGATGTGCGCCTTCGGGCGTCGGCCGGCCGATCCCGCCCTCGGTGTCGATGCGGAACTGGTGCGCTTCCACGAACCAGGGTTGATCGCCCTTGAGCGCGGAAGTGGCTTGGCCCATGGCAACCAGCAGCTGCTGCCAGGCCGGGGACTGGACAACGGCCGGGCTGATCGGCTCGAACCACCGATGCATGCCGCCGTGCAGCGCGTTGTACTCGACCGGCTGCCAATGCGCTCGATGGGGGGCCTGGCGAACGACTCCCCCCTCCACCACGAAGCAGCAATGGCGGCGGCGCCGGTAATGGCCGCCGTCCTTCAGGTAGTTGTCGGGCGGCAGGTCGTTCCAGCTCCCACCCAAGGCCAGCAGATCTTCCAGCCGGCAGTCCGCGAGCTCGCAAACGCCTTGCGGGCTGAGTACCGCGTAGCCCTGCTGGCGCAACTGCTCACGCAGCCGGGCCGGGGACGTGAAAGGCGGGCTCAGGATCATGGCGCGAGCTTGGCGCAGGCACGGCCCGGCGGCACCGGGTCGACGTCCCGACTAGGGCTCAATCTTCACGCCGTTCCCGAACGCCACGCGATCCTTGATCATTTCGGCTTCGGGCTTGGGATCGGGGTAGTACCAGACGGCGTCGGTGAGCATCTCGCCGTTGACAATCAGCGAGTAATAGCTGGCCTGGCCCTTCCAGGCGCAACTGGTCCGGTGGTTGCTGAAGGTGACGTACTCGCGCTGCAGCGCGCTCTCGGGAAAGTAGTGGTTGCCCTCTACCACCACGGTGTCGTCGCTCTGCGCGATCACCGCGCCGTTCCAGATGGCTTTCATTCGATCCCTCCCTGTGTTGTCACGCGCCGGGCGCGTGCAGCCAGTGCACGCAGAACAAGCGGTCCTCGTCCGTCCACACCGGCCCCGGCCGGAAGCCCGCCCGCAGCGCCAATGCGCACAGGCCGTCGATGGTGAACTTGTACGAATTCTCCGTATGCAGCGTTTCGCCTTCGTCCAGCTCGAACAGGCGGCCGTCCAGGGCGATCTGCTGGCGGCGCCGGCTCACCAGGTGCATCTCGATGCGCTGCTGGGGCGCATTGTAGAAGGCGCTGTGCGCGAACTGTTCCAGCACGAAGTCGGTGCCCAGCTCGCGGTTGGCCCGCGCCAGCAGGTTGAGGTTGAATGCAGCCGTGACCCCTTGCGCGTCGTTGTAGGCCGCGTGCAGGACAGCCGGGTCCTTGATCAGATCGGCGCCCAGCAGCAGCGCCCCGCCGTGGAGCACCTGCGCCGCCGCCTGCAGGAAGTGCAGCGCCTCCTGCGGCCCGAAATTTCCGATGGTCGATCCCGGAAAAAAACCGACGCGCCGCCCCGCTCCGGGCAGCGCAGCCGGCAGCAGCAGGCGCTGCGTGTAGTCAGCCACCACCGGCTGCACGTCCAGGCCGTGGTAGTCACGCTGGAGCGCCGCAGCGGAACGGGCCAGGTGCTCGCCGGAAATGTCGATCGGCAGATAGCGCGCCGGCTGCTCCATCGCATCGAGCAGGAGCCGCACCTTGCGCAGCGACCCGGCCCCGAACTCGACAATTTCGGCGCGCGGGCCCATCTGATGGGCGATCTCGCCCGCACGGCGCGACAGGATCGCCAGCTCGGTGCGGGTCGGGTAGTACTCGGGCAGCTCGCAGATGCGGTCGAACAGCTCCGATCCCTGCGTGTCGTAGAAATACTTGGGCGAAATGCTGTGGGGCCGGATCGCCAGCGCTGTGACCAGGTCGAGCGTGAAGGCAGCAGACGCGGCATCGGCGGGTGACGGCGCGGTGGGCGTCGGGTCGCAAGCCACGTCGATCAGTCCGTGGCTCAGCATGCGCCGTCCTTGGCCAGTCGCAGCCCCGAGAACTGCCAGCGCGCGCCCGGCGGAAAGAAATTGCGGTAGGTGGGCCGCTCATGTCCGGCCGGTGTGACGCTGCTGCCGCCGCGCAGGACCAGCTGGCCAACCATGAACTTGCCGTTGTATTCGCCCACGGCGCCGGCCATGGGCCGGAACCCCGGGTAAGGATCGTAGGACGAACGCGTCCATTGCCACACATGGCCGGTCATCTGGCCGATGCCGGGCGCGCCGAAAGCGCACTCCCACTCGAATTCGGTCGGCAGGCGCGCGCCCGCCCACTGCGCATAAGCGGCCGCCTCGTAGAAGCTCAGGTGGCTCACCGGCGCCGACGGATCCAGCGGTTGCACGCCGTTCAGGCCGAACACCTGCCATTGCGCGGCCGGCGCGCGCGGATCGCCCGGAGCGATCCAGTACCAGGGACTGTTCCAGCCTGCAGCCTGCACCGCCGCCCAGCCGTCGGACAGCCACAACGCCGCCTGGCCATAGCCGCCGTCGGCCATGAACTCGAGGTAGTCGCCGCACGTGACCAGCCGGTCGGCGATGCGGTGCGGCGTCAGCATGACCGGGTGGCGCGGGGTTTCATTGTCGAACGCGAACCCGGGCCCGGCATGGCCAATGTCGACCGCGCCGCCGGGGTGGGCGATCCATTCGGGCGCAGCGGCCGGTGCGCCCCGCTGCGGGGTGGTCGCGGTTTCGCTGCGGTACGCCGGCAGCAGCGGGTTGCACCACAAGGCATGCAGGATGTCGGTGAGGATCAGTTCCTGGTGCTGCTGCTCATGCTGCAGTCCCAGTTCGAGCAGCGGTGCCGCAGCGGCCCATTGCGCAGCGCCGGCATCGGCGATGAAGACTCGCAAGGCTTCGTCCACGTGCGCGCGGTAGGCGTGCACCTCATCGAGCCCCGGGCGCGTGAGCAGGCCGCGCTGCGGCCTTGGGTGGCGCGGTCCGAGCGACTCGTAATAGGAATTGAAAAGGTGGAAAAAGCGCGAATCGAAAGGCCGGTAGCCGGCCGCATGCGGCCCCAGCACCACGGCCTCGAAGAACCAGGTGGTATGGGCCAGATGCCATTTGGCCGGACTGGCATCGGGCATGGACTGGACGCACTGGTCTTCGGCCGAGAGCGGCGCGGTGAGCGCCAGGCTGTGCGACCGCATCCGGGCCAGGCGCTCGCCCCATTCGGCACGGCGGGATTCGGCTGGCTGGAGCTTCAAGTGGCGCCGGCCTCGTCAGAAGCGGGAGTCGGGGTACGCGAGAACCGACGCAGCGCGGTGCGCTCGCGTTTCTTCCATTGGCCGGGCTTGCCCGCGTTGGTGTCCATCCGAACGCAATATACCGGGACATCGCAGTCTGCGTATTGGCGGCCCTATCCGGCCCGCTTGCTGGCACGGGCTGGCGGCGCGTACCAGCGGACCGGCGGGCCCTGAACTGCCGCCGGGGTCGGACCCATGCCGGCGATCAACCTGTTGACAGTAGCCACGTCGCAGCTCGCGGGCTCAGCCTGGAACCGCATGGCCGCCGACCCGATGCGCCGACCCACCGGCGACCATCACCCCGACGCCGGCGACCAACGGGCCGGGCTGCTCCACCGTTTGCACACTGCCGTCGTCCATGCGGATACGCATCTGGTACGCCACCGGGGATGCCTGGGCCTGGGGCTCCAGCGCCACTACCGACACCACCACGCCGCAGTCGCGGCACGCGGGAGCGGCGCCCCGCATCTGCGCCGCCATCGCGGCGAAGGAAGGGGGAACCCGCTCGGCATCGATGTGCGTCGCCACGACCGCCGTGCCCACCGCAGTGAGCGCAACGGCCATCGCGGCGATCGACGGAAGCTGCGCGCGCACGCGCTGCCAGCGGTCACCCCGCTCCGACGGCTCCTCACGCTCGCGTTGTTCGGGCGCCTCGGTATCGCTCTGCATTGCCGGTGTTCCTTTCCTCTCGCTTTGTAGCGAAGGAACTCCCGGCGCCTCCGTAGAAAGACGTTACATCCGTGAGCATCAATTGCTGAGCTTGCGGCAGGCGCAAGCCGACCCTCGCGCCTCCTGCTGTCTTTACTGCACAGTTGGCCTAGACGCCGCCTCCGGGATGCGTGGGGTCGATCCAGAGTACCTGTTCGGGCCGCTCGGCCGGTTCGATGTCAAGGTTCACCGCCACGGCCTCGCCGTCGCTGCGGCACAGGACGCACTCCAGCGCTTCCGTCGGACTGGCGTTGATTTCCTGGTGCGGCACGTAGGGCGGCACGTAGATGAAGTCGCCGGGACCGGCCTCGGCCGTGAATTCCAGGTGCTCGCCCCAGCGCATCCGGGCCCGGCCCTTGACGATGTAGATCACGCTTTCCAGCGGGCCGTGATGATGCGCGCCGGTCTTGGCGTTGGCATGGATGGTGACGGTACCGGCCCATAGTTTCTGCGCTCCGACGCGCGCAAAGTTGATCGCGGCCTTGCGGTCCATGCCGGGAGTCTGCGCGGTGTTGGGATCGAGCTGGTTGCCGGGGATGACCCGCACGCCGTCGTGTTTCCAGGCTTGCGTGCCAGGGCCATGGTCGTGCGGGTGAGGATGATCGTGTGTGCTCATGGCGCACAGACTAGCATTTCACGCCGCGATCTTCAGTCCAGCGCCGCGTAAACCAGCTGGCGAAAAAGGTTGCGATAGTAGATGCGCTGGTTCGGCGCCTGGGTCAGCAACAGCGCGAACAGGTCGTCGCGCGGATCCACGAAGAAGGAAGTGCCGCCGATGCCGCTCCAGAAGTACTGGCCCGGCGAACCGGGCTGCGGCGCCAGGCCGGATTGCGTGCGCACGGCAAAGCCCAGACCGAACCCGTAACCCGGCAGCAGGAGATCGCCGTGGACCGGGATGGCGCCGAGATGATCGGAGGTCATCCAGGCGATCGTCTTGCGCGACACCAGCCGGCACCCCTCCAGCATCCCGCCATTGCGCATGAGCTGCAGGAAACGGATGTAGTCGCCGGCCGTGGACATCAGGCCGCCGCCGCCCGATTCGAACCGGGGCGCTTCGCGCGCGTTCAGCAACCTGACCGCCTCGCCGCTGTCGGGGTCGGTGGCGAAGGGCTCGGCGATGCGGTCCCAACCGTTCTGCGGCACCGCGAAGGACGTGTCCTTCATGCCCAGCGGCCCCAGGATGCGCTGCTGCAGCAGGGCGCCCAGCGGCTGGCCGGTCACCACCTCGAGCAGCGCGCCCAGCACGTCGGTGGCGCGGCTGTATTCCCAGCAGCTGCCGGGCTGGTGCGCCAACGGCAGCGCCGCCAGCGCTGTGCAGAATTCCGCGTTGCTGCGCGAGCGGCTGCCAACGCGGGCCTCGGTGTATTGCCGCTGCACGGCGTTGGCGCCCAGGAACTCGTAGGTCAGTCCCGCGGTATGCCGCAACAGGTCCTGCAACGTGGACTCCCTTCGCACCGGCTCCAGCCGCACCGTACCACCCTCGTCGACGGCGACCTGCTGGCCGGCGAACTGCGGCAGATACCGGGACACGGGGTCACTCAGTTGCAGCCGGCCTTCCTCCGCCAGCATCAGCGTGGCCAGCGAGACCAGCGGCTTGGTCATCGAATAGATGCGGAAGATCGCATCGCTTTTCATCGGCGTGCCGCCGGCGGGATCGCACTGTCCCAATGACTCGAACAGCTCGACGTGGCCGCCCAGCGCCACCACCGCGACGGCGCCCGGAATCCGCCGTTCGTCGATGTGCGATTGCAGAAAGCCGCGCAGCCGCGCCAGTGCGCTGCGATTCAAGCTGCTCATGATCCGTAACGGCGCCGCGCCAGCTCGGCTCCCTGCGCCAGCGCTTCCAGCTTCTTCAGGGCGACTTCGCGGTCCATTGGCGCCAGGCCGCAGTTGGTGCAGGGAATCAAATGTTCCCTGGCAACGAACTGCAGCGCCACGCCGATGGTGTCGGCCACCTGCTCCGGGGTTTCGATCTCGTCGCTGGCCACGTCGATCACGCCCACCATCACGTCCTTGCCCTCCAGCAGCTTCATCAGCTGCGGCGGCACGTGCGAGTGGTAGCACTCGAGGCTGACCTGCTTGATCGAGCTGGCCGCCAACGCGGGAAAGATCTGCTCGTACTGGCGCCATTCCTGGCCCAGGGCGTTCTTCCAGTCGACGTTGGCCTTGATGCCGTAGCCGTAGCAGATGTGAACGGCGGTGGTGCAGGTGAGTCCCTGGGCCGCGCGCTCCAGCGCCTTCACGCCCCAGTCGGCGGCCTCCTTCATGTAGACGTTGAAAGCCGGCTCGTCGAACTGGATGATGTCCACGCCGTCGGCCTGTAAGGCCAGGGCTTCCTGGTTGAGCAGCTCGGCGAACGCGAAGGCCATCTTGACCTTGTCGCCATAGAAGCGGTCGGCGACCGTGTCGACGATCGTCATCGGCCCGGGCAGCGTGAACTTGAGCTTGCGCCTGGTGTGGGCGCGGGCGAGCTGCGCCTCGAATGCATGGACCCGGCCCTTGAGCTTCAGGGGCGCCACCACCTGCGGCACCATCGCGTCGTAGCGGTTGTCGCGGATGCCCATCTTCACCTTGTGCTCGAAGTCGATGCCTTCGACCTGCTCCAGGAAGCCGTGCACGAAATGCTGGCGCGACTGTTCGCCGTCCCCCACGATGTCCAGGCCCGCGTCCTCCTGCATCTTGATCCACAGCAAGGTGGCATCGGCCTTGGCCTGGCGCAATTCATCGCCCTGGGCCTTCCACTGGGGCCAGAGCTTTTTGGTTTCGGCCAGCCAGCCCGGCTTGGGCAGGCTGCCTGCGATGGCGGTGGGGAACATGCGTTTCTCCTTGGAACGATCGAAGCAGGACGTGCGTTACAGGACGCATTGTGACAAGAGGCGGTCGCACTGCGGAACCGGAGCACCCCAGCTCTGACAGCCGGAGCTCCAAAACGGTTTAACCTGAGCAGCCATGCGCCCTCATCCCCCACCGCCCCGGCTGCGAGTGCCCACCGGCCTTGTCCTGCTGGCATTGGCCGTATCGGTGTTCTCGCTGCTGGCGATCGACCTGCTGTGGCACGGGCCGGTCACCGCGGCCGTTCCGAATCAACCCGTCCGGAGCGCTGCGGATGGCTGAACCCAGGGCAGGAGCGGTCCAGGTGATCGTCAACACCTCTGCCGGCGGCGACCGCCCGCAGGAGTGGCTCGCCACCCTCCAACAGAAGTGCCGCGAGCGCGGCCTCGACGCGCAGGTGGTCCGGGTGGAGGGCAGTGATCAGATCCTCACGGCGGCCAGGCAGGTCGTGCAACAGGGGGCGCGGCTGGTGGTGGCCGGCGGCGGGGACGGGACGGTGAGCGCCGTAGTCTCGTGCCTGGCCGACACCGGCATCACCCTCGGGGTGTTGCCACTGGGCACCCTCAACCATTTCGCGAGGGACCTGGGGATCCCGCTCGAACTGGAGGCGGCCATCGACACCATCGTGAAGGGGCGGGAGATCCGGGTCGACGTGGGCGAAGTCAACGGCCACATCTTCATCAACAACTCCAGCCTCGGCCTGTACCCGGATATCGTGCGCGATCGGGAACAGCAGCGCCGCCGCCTGGGCCGCGGCAAATGGGCCGCGCTGCTGGCCGCCTCGATCCATGCGGCGCGGCGCTACCCGGTGCTGTCGGTGCGCATCGCGGTGAACGGTGCCCAGCTGGAACGCCGCAGTGCCTTCGTCTTCATCGGGAACAACGAGTACCAGATGGAGGGATTCAACATCGGCGAGCGATCGAACCTCTCGGAGGGCAAGCTCAGCCTGTACGTGACGCAACGCACCGGGCGGTTCGGCCTGCTGCGCCTGGCATGGCGCGCCCTCGCCGGGCGGCTGCGCCAGGCCAGCGATTTCGACATGCTGACCGCACCCGCCCTGGTGGTGCAGACGCCGCACCAGCGCCTGCGCGTGGCGACCGACGGTGAAGTGCGGCTGATGGAAGCGCCGCTGAATTACCGCATCCGGCCGGCCGCCCTGCGGGTCATGGTTCCTTGCGCAGCACCGTAGCAAAATGCGGACGCGCGGACGCCGCGCGAGGAGGTCACCATGAGCATTCGAATCGTCCGTCTCGGCAGCCCCCGCACCGCCGGCGAAGGCCTGCGCCTGGGAACGGTGCGCCGGCCGCCGCGCGGCGTCCCGAAGTCCGAGTTCACCACCCGCGACTACTACGACACCTGGCTGCCCAACCTCTCGCCCAGCGCCCCGCTGATGGCGCAGGGCCAGGCCGCGACCGACGACAAATCATGGGCCGCGTTCAAGCGGAAGTTCCATGCCGAAATGAAGCAGCCCGAGGCCAGCCATCTGCTGGATCTGCTGGCGGCGCTGTCGCACCAGACCGCCTTCTCCCTGGGCTGCTATTGCGAGGACGAAAACCACTGCCACCGCTCGGTGCTGCGCGAACTGCTGGCGCAGCGCGGCGCGGCCGTCGATTGAGCGCTTACTCCGGCGGCGAGGACACGGACGGCACCGCACGCACGCCCGGCACGACGTCGGGCAGCGGGCTGCCGCACTGCTGGCAGAACCTGGCCCCGGGCCCATAGCCCTCGGACCCGCATTGCGCGCAGGCCCTGGGCATCAGTGCCGGCCGCGCATGGCGGCGCACCGTCATCTCCGCGGTGACGACCCGGTACAGCCGCAGGCGCCAGCCACCGGCCGGCGCTCCGAACGAGTCGGCTTGCGCGGCAGCCATGGCGTCAGGCCGCCGGACGGCGGAATTGCTCCCAGGCCTGGCGCGTCGGCGTCGTCCCCGCGCCGGGCTGCTGCGGCAGCCGGAAGAAGCCGTCCACGACTTCCGCCGGTTCGGTGAAGCAGTCCTTGATCCAGGGGATGTATTCGAGCACCGCGCAGGCCGGATGCGCATAACTCAGGTGCACGTGCACCTGGCTCATGTCGCCGGCATGCGGCGCCACCGGCAAGCGGTACGAGTGCGCCGTTTCGCACACCCGCCACACCTCCGTCAGACCGCCCATGCGCGTGACGTCGGGCTGCACCCAGTGCACGGCGCGCTGGTGGAAGAATTCGGCGAAGGCATCCTGGGTGTAGAGCTGCTCACCCAAAGCCAAGGGAATGCGGGTGGCGCGCGCCAGATCGGCGTGGCCCTTCACGTCGTCATACCACAGCGGCTCTTCGAACCAGTACACGTCGAAGGCTTCGGCCGCGCGGCAGAACCGCATGCAGGTGGGCAGGTCCCATTTGCCGTTGCCGTCGATCGCCAGCGTGATGTCCGGGCCGATGGCCCGTCGCACCGCCTCGAGCCGGCGCAGATCGCGCTCGACGGTCGAACCCACCTTGATCTTGATGCCGCTGAAGCCCTGCGCCACCGCGCGCTGAGCGCCTTGCACCAATGCGGCGTCGGCTATGCTGAGCCAGCCGATGTCGGTGTTGTAGGCCCGCACCTGGTCGCGCACCTGCCCGCCGAGCAGCTTCCACAGCGGCACGCCGGCCTGCTTGGCCTTCAGATCCCACAGCGCGACGTCGATCGCCGCCTGCGCCAGCGTGGTGATGCCGGCCCGGCCTATCCATTGCAGGGCGGGATTGCGCGCGAGCTTGAGCCACAGGCGCTGCACGTCGCCCGCGTCTTCCCCGACCAGCAGCGGCGCGTGGCAGGTGGCAATGCAGCGGGTGATCAGATGGTCGCCGGCGAGGTCGGCATGGGTGCCGGTGAAGCCGTAGCCGGCCAGGCCGTCCTCGGTCTCGATGTGCGCTCCGACCACGCCCCAATGGGTGATGCTGTGGGTGCTGTCGGCGATCTGCGAGCCGGTTACCGGCACATGCAGGACGAAAGGTTCGACGGATTTGATCTTCACGGGACGCCTCGCTGGGTCAACCAGTCGATGGTAGACCAAGAAGAGGCAGGTGCGGCTGCCAGCCAACAGCCGGTCAGGCGCCGCTGAGCGCCGGCACCTTTCCCAGTCCGGTCTCCAGCGCGGTCGCCACCGCGGCGCCGAGCGCGTTGATGTCGAATGGCTTGCGCAGAATGGCCGGCTTGCCCGCCAGCCGCTCCACCGCAGCCATGTCGGCATAGCCGGTGGCCAGGATCACCGGCAGGTCACCCACCAGCTCACGGGCCTTGGAGATCACCTCCGCTCCGGTCATGTCGGGCATGGCGTAGTCCACCACCAGCAGGTCCGGTTTGTGGTTCGCGATCGCTGCCAGCCCTTCGGCACCATTGGGAGCCTCGGTCACCGAATAGCCGATCAGTCGCAGGCACTCGACGATGACGCGCCGCACATCCGCATCGTCCTCGACCACCAGGATGTTGCGCGGCTCCACACGCTGCGGCAGCGCCGGTGGCGGCGCCAGTTCGCTGCGCGTCGGCGCATCGGCCGGTGCCGCCGGAAAGAACATTTCGACGGCGGTCCCGGCTCCGGGCTGGCTGCGCACGACGGCCAGCCCGCCGGACTGCCGCGCGAAACCGTAGACCTGGCTCAGACCCAGGCCGGTTCCACTGCCCAGTGGCTTGGTCGTGAAGAAGGGGTCGAACACCTTGCTCAGCAACTGCGGCGGGATGCCCTGGCCGGTGTCGGTGACCGTGACCACCACATAGTCACCGCCCTTGAGCTGCGCGTCTTCCGCGCGGTGTTGCGTGCAGGTGGAAATCTTCAGCGTGCCGCCCTCGGGCATGGCGTCGCGCGAGTTCACCGCCAGGTTCAGCACCGCCATCTCCAGCTGGCTCGAATCCACGACCACCGACGCCTGGCTGTCGCACAGCTCCAGCTCCACCTGGATTCCGGGGCCGGCGGAAATCTCCAGCAGGTCCTTCATGCCCACCAGCAACGCGTTGACGCGTGTCAGCTTGGGCAGCAGCGACTGGCTGCGAGCGAACGACAGCAACTGGCCGGTGAGCTTGGCGCCGCGGCGCGCCGCGCTGCGGGCCCGGTCGACCACCGGCTTGACCTTTTCCTCTTTGGCGTACAGCGTGATCAGCTCCAGATTCATGTTGACCACGTGCAGCAGGTTGTTGAAGTCATGGGCGATGCCGCCCGTGAGGCGGCCGATCGCCTCCATCTTCTGGCCCTGGGTCAGCGCGGCCTGGGCCCTCTCGCGTTCGGCGATCTCCTTCATCAGCCGGTCGTTGGCGCTGGCGAGCTCGCGGGTGCGCTCGCGGATCCGCGCTTCCAGCTCGCTGTTGAGCCGTTCGACCTCGGTACGGGTGCGGCCGATTTCCTCCAGATGCTGGCGCGTGGCGTACTGTCGCTTGCGCGCGCGCACAGCGGCATCGGCGGCGCTGACCAGGGTCTCGGCATTGAGCGGACGCTCCAGCAGGATGACGTTGCCCAGGCTGCGCAGCGAAGCGATGGCGTGCGCCGAGCGCCGCCCGGGTTGCCGGGTGGCCAGCACGATGAACGGATAGTCCGACCAGGCCGGCTGGGACGCGAGCCATTCCGCCAGCGCGTGCACGAACGATTCGTCGGCCAGGGCCTCCTCGGTCACGATGGCCGCCGCCGATGCCTCCTGCAGGCGGGCCAGCAACTGCGCCGGTTCGGCGCAGATCGTGACGGCATGGTCGGCGCCGAGCACGCGCTGGACCACGACCGCATCGCGACCGCGCGGTGCATGGACCAGTACGCGGACTTCCATCACGAATGCGCCGCGCCGCGGCTCCCGTCGCCGCCCGGTACGAAGTCCAGGCCGTGGATGCCGGTGGAGACGCGTTCCTGCTGCGGAATGCCTATGCTGCCGATGTCTTGTGTCATGTCAGTTGTTGCCAGCCGACGATGCTAGGGGCAAAGCCGCCCACGCGATGTAGGCGATATCCGACAAATGAGTAAGTGCCAATCCTGCAAGGGGCTGCGCGACCGGCGCGAGGCACGCGCGGCTTCACTCGCCGCGGCCTTCGGCCTCCTGCAAGGTCCGCCACATCACCTTGCCGCTGCCGCTCTTGGGCAGGGCGTCGACAAAGCGCACGATGCGCGGCACCTTGTACACCGCCATGTGCTCGCGGCACCAATCGATCACGTCCTGCTCGCTGACCCGGCCCTTGTGGCTGGCGCGCAGCACCACGACGGCCTTGACGGTTTCACCGCGGTAGCTGTCCTTGGCCGAAATCACGCAGGCTTCCTGGATCGCCGGATGCCGGAACATGAGGGCCTCGACCTCGGCCGGCCACACCTTGAATCCCGAGGCGTTGATCATCCGCTTGAGACGGTCGGTGATGAAGAAATAGCCGTCCTCGTCCACCCGCCCCAGGTCGCCGGTGCGGAAGAAGCGCTTGCCCTCGAACTCGATGAAAGCGGCCGCCGTGGCCTCGGGCTGTTTCCAGTAACCGGCGAAGACCATCGGCCCGTGCACGACGATCTCGCCCTGCTCGCCCGGCGCCATTTCCTGCAGGGTTTCGGGATCGATCACGCGGGCTTCGCAGCTCATGAAGGGAATGCCCAGGCACTGCTGCCTGGGATCGTCGGGCGGGTTGCTGTGCGTCGGCGCCGCGGTTTCGGTGAGGCCGTAGCCTTCCACGTAGCGCAAGTTGAACTGCTCCAGCAGCCGCTGCGCCACCGCTTGCGGCATCGCGGCCCCGCCACCGCCGATGTAGACCAGGCTCGTCAGATCGTAGTGGCTGAAATTGGGACTTCCCATCAGATCGATGACCATCGTGGGAATGTTGGTCCAGGCAGTGACCTGCCAGCGCGAAATCAACCGGCCGGCGAGTTCCCGGTCCCAACGCGGCATCAGCACCTGCGTCGAGCCGGTGTAGATGTTGTTGTGCATCACGCTGACCATGCCGGTGATGTGGAACATCGGCACCACCAGCAGCGTGACGGTTTCGGCCGTGGCGTTGCCCCACACCGAACTGGAAACTGCGTTGTGCATGATGCTGCTGTGCAGGTGCATGCAGCCTTTGGGCAGGCCGGTGGTGCCGCTGGTATAGGGCAGGACGGCCAGGTCGCCGGGGCCGACCTCGAGCAGCGGCGGCGGCGCCTGGGTGTCCAACGCCGACGGCCAGCTCATCGCTTCGCCGCCCGCCAGCGCCGGCAGCGGGTGCCGGGTCAATAGCCAATCGCGCCAGGCATCGGGCAGGGCATCGGCTCCTTCCATGTCGGGGTCGAACGCATCGGTGAAATGGCTGACGATCAGGTGCGACAGTCGCTGGCCGGACGGCAGCGCGTCGCTGGCCTTCGCGATTTCGCCCGCCAGGTCGGCCGTGGTGATCGCCACCTTGGCGTCCGGGTCCTCGATGTAATGCTTGAGCTCCTCGGCGCGGTTCATGGGATTGACCGGCACCACCACCGCGTTGGCGCGCAGGATGGCGAAATGCGCGATCACCAGCTGCGGGCAGTTCTGCATGTCGAGCAGCACCCGGTCCCCCTTGCGCACACCCAGGTCATGCAAGCGCGCTGCCAGACGCTGGGCGGTGTCGCGCAGTTCTCCGTAGCTGAAGATGCGGCCGAAAAAGATCAGCGCGGGCTTGTCGGGATAGCGCCGCGCGCTGATCTCCAGGTTGTCCCACAGCGACGTTGCCGGTGGGGTGAGGGAATGGGGCAGGCGCTTGGGCCAGAACTGGTGATGCGTACGGGTCGGCGGGGGCATTTTTTCTCCTGAAGCGCGAGCCTAGCGGCCGACCGGCGTCGCCGCATCAGGGATGGCCCGGAGCCGGTCGCGTCGGGGACGCATTGTCCACGAAGTCCCGGCATTGTTAGGCGCCGTCCTACAGACGACCCTGCGGCCGATGCGCACACTCGTCGCCGCACACAGGAGTTCACCATGATCGAGCAACGAGCGAGCGTTCACTGGGAAGGCGCGGGCAAGACCGGCCGCGGCAGCGTCAGCACCGGCAGCGGCGCGCTGCAGGACTACCCCTATGGCTTCACCAGCCGCTTCGAGGGCGACCGCAAGGGCACCAATCCCGAGGAGATCGTGGGGGCGGCGCACGCGGCCTGTTTCACCATGGCATTCGCTTTCGCCTGCGAGAAGGCGGGGGTCGTGCCCGGCAGCATCGACACCACCGCCAAGGTCCGGCTGGCCAGACAGGGCGACGGCTTCGTCATCGATCGCATCGCGCTCGCGATGGACGCGAGCGTGCCGGGCATCGACGAGGCCCAATTCCAGCAACTGGCCCAGGGTGCCAAGCAGAATTGCCCGTTGTCCAAGGCACTGGCGGCGGTGCCCGAGATCACGCTGGACGCGAAGCTGAGGTCCTCGTGACCGCTCTTTTTGCCGAATGGGCACAATGCCGTGATGCCTGCCCACCGCCTCCCCATCAGGGCGGCGCTGCTGCTCCTGACAGCGGTGCTTTCCCTCTCAGCTGGCGCGTTCGACCTGCAGGGCCACCGCGGCACCCGCGGGCTGGAACCTGAAAATACCCTGCCCGCCTTCGAGCGGGCGCTGCGGATCGGCGTCACGACGCTGGAGCTGGACATCGGCATCACCGCCGACGGGGCGGTGGTGATCTCGCACGATCCCTATCTCAACCCGACGATCACCCGCGACGCGACGGGCAAGTGGCTTGCCGGTACCCAGGGACCGCTGATCCGGTCGCTTACGCTGACGCAGCTGCAAACCTACGACATCGGCCGCATCAATCCCGATACACCTTACGCCAGGAGCCTCGGCACGCAGCAGCCGCGCGACGGCACGCACATGCCGACGCTCGCCTCGTTGTTCCAGCGCGTCAACGACCTGGACGCCAAGGATGTGCGCTTCAACATCGAGACCAAGCTCAACCCCGGCCAACCGGACGACACGGTCGGCCCCGAGGCCATGACGCGCGTCCTGCTCCAGGTGATCGACGCTGCGGGCATGGCGCGGCGCGTGGCCATCCAGAGCTTCGATTGGCGCACGCTGCAGCTGGTGCAGCGGCTGGCCCCGGACATCCCCACCGTGTACCTCACCGTCCAGACCGCCAACAGCGACAATGTGCGCGACGGCACCTGGACCGCCGGATGGAAGATCGCCGACCATGGCAGCGTGCCCAGGCTGGTCAAGGCCGCGGGCGGGGCGGCGTGGTCGCCCAACGCCGGCGCCGTGACCGAGGCCCTGGTGCGCGAAGCCCAGGCGCTCGGACTGAAGGTGATTCCCTGGACGGTCAACAATCCGGCCGACATGGAGCGCATGGTCGGCTGGGGCGTGGACGGCCTCATCACCGACTACCCGGACCGGCTGCGCGCCGTGCTGCGGGCGCGCCGAGTGCCGCTACCCCAGGGGCTGGCGAACTGAGGGGATACAGCGCCACCACGGTCATTGAATGGTGCGCGCCTCGCGTCAATTCGGCGACCGCGCGCACCGATGTCCAGGCGTATGCTGTGCCGTTCTGGCTGCGCCGCAGCGCAGCCCGCCCTCAGGAGTGCAAATATGAGCGACCATGTCTACAAGAGCCTCGAGCTCACCGGATCGTCCAGCGTCGGCATCGAGGATGCCATCAGCAAGGCGATCGCCAAGGCCAGCGAGACCGTCCGCAACATCCAATGGTTCAACGTCGTGGAAACACGCGGCCATGTGGTAGCCGGCAAGGTCGCCCACTGGCAGGTCACCCTGAAGGTCGGATTCACGCTCGAATAGCCGTCGCAGCGGCGGCAACGGCATCATTGGCTCGCCAAAGCCGGGCTCCTTGCTGTTCGCCTTCTGGCCTGCCTGATGCCCGCCATCCTGTATCTCTTCTCGCTGGCCAACCTGGTCCTGGGAACCGGCGCGTACGTGCTCACCGGAATCCTGCAGCCGCTCGCCACGTCGCTGCACGTCAGCGTGGCCGCAGCGGGCCAGGTGATGACGGCCTATGCCTTGTCGACGGCTTTCCTGGCGCCCCTGATCCTGCTGGCCACCGGGCGCTGGCCGCGCAAGCGCGTCATCCTGCTGGCAATGGGGCTCTTCGCATCCGGCTCCGCGCTGTGCGCATTGGCGGATTCGTTGACGGTGCTGCTGTTGGGACGGGCGCTGATGGGCGCCGGCACGGTGTTCACCGCCGTCGTCGCCGGGGTCGCGGTGGCCATCGTGACACCCGAGCGGCGCGGCAAGGCGCTGGCCCTCACTTTCCTGGGAATGAGCCTGAGCTATGCGCTGGGCGTTCCGCTCGGCGCGTGGCTGGGATTCACCTATGGCTGGCAGGTTCCGATCTGGGTGGTCGCGGGCGCCTGCGTTGCCGTGGCGGCACTGCTCGCGGTGTCGCTGCCGGCCCGGATCGGTGCCCCCGGCGCCGGCTTCGCAGGCTTCGGCGCGGCCGCGCGGCAGTGGTTCATCCTGCGGGTCTGGCTGCGCACCCTGCTGTATTTCGTCGCAATCTTCAGTGTGTTCGCCTACGCCGGGCCGGTGCTGCTGGCGCTCAATCCGCTGACGCCGGCGCAGCTGTCATTGACGCTGGTGCTGTTCGGCCTGTCCGGCGTCGCCGGCACTGCGATCGGCGGCCTGTCGGCAGACCGGTTCGGCGCCGCCCGGACGATCAGGCTGCAACTCGTGGTGCTGGCATCGATGATGGTGCTGGTCCCGTTCACGCAGGGCCATGCGGTGCTCACGGCGCTGGTATTCATGGTATGGGGCCTGGCGGGCTTCGGCATGATGTCGCCGCAACAGGTGATGCTGGCCACCCGGGTCCCGGCCCAGGCCGCGCTGCTGATGAGCCTGAACAGCTCGATGCTGTACGGCGGTACCGCCCTCGGCGCGATCGTCAGCGGCGCCCTGGTCGACACGCTGGGCTTCGCCCGGCTGTCCTGGGTCGGCCTGCCGTTCGCCCTGCTGGCGCTTGCCACCTTGTGGTTCGACCGGCATGTGCATCGGCATGTCGTGCCGGCGCTCTGAGGGAAAGCAACCGGGCTCTCCTCCAGGCCGCATGCCCTCAGTGGCTGTGGCCGTGGCGGTGATGCGCATCCGGAAAATGCGGATGGCTGTGCGCCATCGCCTCATGCCGGTGCGCATGGGTGTGGCGGGTGCCGGGCGCCACCGGCGGCTCATGGACGTGATCGTGGTGCGGGTCGCCGGCTCCGTGCACATGTTCGTGCGTGTGTTCCATCGGCTCGTGGGCGTGCCGGTGCTCGTGCCGCTCCGACAAATGCAGCGCCACGCCCAGCGCCATCAGCGCGCCCGCCACCAACAGCGGCACGCTCACGGCCTCGCCCAGGAGAACGATGGCGAGGATCGCTCCGAAAAATGGCGCGACCGAAAAATACGCGCCAGTTCGCGCCGTGCCCAGCTCGCGCAGTCCGACCACGAACAACGCCAGGCTCGCGCCGTAGCTGGCGAATCCGACCAGCGCGGCGGCCAGCACCACCGGCAGCGCGGGCCAGGAGGCGCCCAGCGCCAGCGCCAGCGCCAGGTTGGTGGTGCCGGCAGCCAGCCCCTTGACCATCGCGATCCAGGATGCGTCGGACAGCGACACCTTGCGCGTGAGGTTATTGTCGATACCCCAGGCGAGGCATGCCCCCGTCACCAGGAACGTGGGCTGCCAGCCCGGCCAGCTGGCCTGACCCGGCCAGGACAGCACGATCCCGCCCGCCACGATCGCCCCCATGCCCAGTGCGACGCGCCGGTCCACGTTTTCCCGGAACACGAACCAGGCCAGCAACGCCGTGAAGACGCCTTCCGCGTTGAGCAGCAGTGACGCACCCGAGGCCGGCATGCCGGCCAGACCCAGCATCAGCAGCACCGGGCCGGCCACACCGCCGAACAGCACCGCGCCCGCCAGCCAACGGGCCTCCCCCGGCGGCAGCTGGACCGGTGGCGCACCGCGCATTCGCCGCAGCAATGCCAGCCCCAGGCCCGAGCCCAGGTAGAGCAGCGCCGCCAACAGCCAGGGACTGGACTGCGCCAGCAGCAGCTTGGCCAGCGGCGTCCCGGCGCCGAACAACAACGCCGCCGCCAGACTGGCCAGCACCCCGCGCGGCAATGGCAGCGACACCATCACAGTGCTGGCGCGCAAATCAATGCAGGACGCAGTGGCAGTACACGAACTGCTGGATCGAGCCTGAAGGGGTGCGGTGCGCTTCGCTCAGGTGATTCAGCAGCTCGAACTGGCCACCGAACTGAGCGTGCAGCTGGCCCGGCTCGTAACGCACGACCGGCAGGCCGCTGCATTGCGCCGGTCCCTCGGGACCAAACGCGGCGACGATCACATGGCCGCCCGGACGCACGGCCCGCCGCACCTGCGCGACATAGGCGGCGCGGTCGGCCGGATCGGTGAGGAAGTGGAACACGGCACGGTCATGCCAGATATCGTAGGCGGCCGGCGCGAGCTCGACGCCGGTGATGTCACCGGTGATCCAGCGAACCCGTGCCGCGGCGTCGCCCAGCCGGTTCTGGGCCAGCTGCAACGCCGCCGCCGAGATATCGAGCACGGTGACCTCGCCGATGCCGCCGGCCAGCAGGTCGTCGACCAGGGTCGATGCGCCGCCCCCCACGTCGATGATGCGGGTGCCCGGTCCTGCGGCGATGCGCCGGATCAGGTCGAGCGAAAGCTCGGCATGGGGCTGATACCAGCTCACCGCGTCGGGCAAGCGGGTGGCGTAGACGCGTTCCCAATGAGACATCGTTTCCATGGCGGTTTCCGTGCAACAAGACAGGTTTGCCATGGTAAGGCCGCTTGAGCTTGCAGCGGCCTCGGAGTTTCCAATGGCCGATGAAAGACCAGGGAAACCTCTCGCACGACCGGCTGGTCACGCTGGCGCTGACCCGACCGGTCAGCGCATCAGCTTGGCGAACAGGAAGCCGACGGCGAACGCGCACGCCACCACCGTCAGCGGATTGCTCCTGACCTGTTCGCGGGCCATTTCGCCGTATTCCTGCTGCCAGCCCATGACCTTCTCGCTGCCGGAGTCCAGGGACTGCTCGAGCTTGTCCACGGCTTCGTGGGCTTTCTGCGCCACGCGGTGGACCGTGCCTTCGGTGCTGCTCAGGACGGCCGAACCGCCGGGTCCGTTCATGCTGCTGTTCATGCTGGTGATGCTGTCGCTGGTTTCGCTGTTCATGGCTGCGTCCTCTTCGGGCATGTCGAAAAAATCGCCAGCGGCGCCGGCGAGACCTCACTGTAGGAAGCTCGGCGTCAACATGATGTCGGCCAAAGCGCCGGATTCCCTGTAGGACAATTCCTGCCGCCGGGCAGGGCATCACTGAGCCGTTTGAGGAAGGTCAAGCATGTCGTTCACAAAGTCGTTTTCAATCATCGCAGTTCTGGCGTTCGCCGCCGCTGTGCCGACAACCATGGCCCACGGCAACGACAAGGAATCCGCCGCTTCACCGTGCGCAACGACGGCAAGATCCTGCACGAGTTGGGTCGGCAAGATCCGCGTGACCCCGGGCGGAGAGTCAACTGAGAGGAAATGAACTCATGAAACACACCCTGCCCCACGGCACCCGGCGCCAGCTGTTGCTGGCGCTCGGCGTGCTGCCCCTGGCCGGTCTCGCACACGCGGCCAGCCCCGTTGCCGAACTGCCGCCGGTCGAGGTCTGGAAGGAGCCGACCTGTGGCTGCTGCAAGGACTGGATCGCACACATGGAGGCCAATGGCTTCAAGGTCTTTGTGAACCTGGGGGGAACCAATGCCGCTCGCGCGCGCCTGGGCATTCCGCAGAACATGGCGTCCTGCCACACGGCGCGGGTGGCCGGCTACGCGATCGAGGGCCATGTGCCGGCGCGCGACATCGAGCGCCTGCTGCGCGAGAAGCCGACGGCGGTCGGCTTGGCGGCACCCGGCATGCCGATCGGCGCTCCGGGCATGGACACTCCGGGCTACGGCGGCAGGAAGAATCCCTACAACGTCATGCTGGTGGCCAAGGACGGCAGCGCCAGCGTTTACCAGAAATACGAAGGAAACAACCTGTGAAAGCACTTCGACACATTCTCATTGCCGGCGCCGTCGGCACCGTAGCGGCCTTCGCGGGACTTGCTCACGCGCAAACCACAGCCGGCCACGATCACCACGCAGCGGCTTCCACGGCGGCCACCAAGGCCGCCCCGGTCGAGATGAGCGAGGGCGAGGTGCGCAAGATCGACAAGGAAAACAAAAGGATCACCTTGAAGCACGGCCCGCTGAAGAACCTGGACATGGCGGCCATGACCATGGTGTTCCAGGTAACCGACCCGGCCATGCTGGGCAAGGTGAAGGTCGGCGACAAGGTGCGCTTCGTTGCAGCCAACCCGGGTGGCAAGCTGACCGTGACTGAACTCCAGCCGGCGAAGTAGCGACCTTTGGCGTCGCGGCTGCCATTGGGCGGTCGCACACTTTATCGCCACTGGCCTGATCGCCATTGACGATCTCGGACGGCGTTATCGGAACAAGAGCCGCTGCACGCCCACTGGTCAGCGGCTCCATGACCTGCGCTGACATCCGCAATCGCCCCCATGCTGACGCTGCTCACGATGCGCCTGCGCAGCGCCGAGGGTCCTCAACCACAGTAATTGCTTGCTGGACCTGCAAGCAAGGCGTAATGTCACTTCCGGGTGTGGTCGGCCCTCTAGACCGGCTTTTCCGGTCCGGCGCGCCCCGCGTCACCCGTTGGGAGAAAGCCATGTCGCACGAGAAATACGAGGAATACCAGGACTGCATCGCGGCCTGCCACGCCTGTGCCGTCGCCTGTAACCACTGCGCGGCCTGCTGCCTGCAGGAGCCGGATGTGAAAGCCATGGCGCGCTGTATCGCCCTGGACTCCGACTGCGCCCAGATCTGCGAGCTGGCGGTCGCGTTCATGTCCGGCGGCAGCGATTACTCTCCGGCTGTGTGCGCCCTCTGCGCGGACATCTGCCGGGCCTGCGGGCAGGAGTGCGCGCGGCATGACATGGACTATTGCCAGCAATGCGCGGAGGCCTGCTTCCGCTGCGAGCACGAATGCCGCAACATGGCCGAGGCCACCGTTTGAGCGAGCGCAGCCGCGGCGCGCTCGCGGATGGGGACAGGTCGCCGTCATGGGCTGAGAGCGCCCAGCTGGCGGCCTGACCCCGCCACTCGGCCACTCGCCCATGGATAATCCTTCCATGGCCCGTCCCGCTGCGTCCCCGCCCCGCCCCGCTCGCCGTCGAGCCGGCGGGGCGATCACCGATGTCGCCGGCGTCGCGGTCGGCCATTTCACCGATCCCCGGCGCCCCACCGGCTGCAGCGTGGTCATCGTGCGCGAAGGCGCAGTGGCCGGCGTCGATGTGCGCGGCGCGGCGCCGGGGACGCGTGAAACCGATCTGCTGGCGCCCACCAACCTGGTCGATCGCGTGCACGCGATCCTGCTGGCCGGCGGCAGCGCCTGGGGGCTGGATGCGGCCACCGGCGTGATGCGTTGGCTGGAAGAACAAGGTGCCGGCTTCCCGGCGGGGCCGATGCGGGTGCCGCTCGTGCCCGCCGCCGTGCTGTTTGATTTGATGGTGGGCGACGCCTCGATCCGGCCGGACGCGGCCGCCGGCTACCGCGCCTGCGAGCTGGCGTCGACGCAGCCGCCGGCGCAAGGCAGCGTGGGCGCGGGCGCCGGCGCAAGCGTGGGCAAGATCTTCGGCATGGAGCGCGCGATGCGCGGCGGCATCGGCACGGCCTCGGTGACGGTCGACGGCATCACGGTCGGTGCCCTGGTTGCCTGCAACGCACTCGGCGACGTGATCGACCCGCAGACCGGGCAGGTCATCGCCGGCGCCCGCACGCGCAACGGCAAATCGCTGCTCGACAGCCGCCGCGCGCTGCTGCGTGGCGAATCGACCACGCGGCTGCTGGCCGGCACCAACACCACGATCGGCGTGATCGCGACCGATGCCGTCATCACCAAGACCCAGGCATCGCGGCTGGCGACGATGGGACACGACGGCCTGGCGCGCAGCATCAACCCGGTGCACACGATGTCGGATGGGGACACCCTGTTCGCGTTGGGCACCGGGCACGCCGGCAAGTCGCTGGACATGATGACGCTGGGCACCATGGCCGCCGAAGTCACGGCGCTGGCGGTGGCCAGCGCGGTGCGGTCAGCGCAGGCACTCCAGCTGGGCCGGCTGCACCTGCCCGCGGCCGGCGACCTCTGAAGCCGGCATGCCGAAGGCCATTCGCTACACCCTGTTGTCGATCCGCGACATGCTGGTCACAGCCGCCCCTTTCGTCGTCCTGGCGGTGGCGCTCCTGGTCCTGGCTTACCTGTGGCTGGACCCGACGCCGCCCCATCGCGTGACGGTGGCGACCGGGCCGGCACAAAGCGCCTACGACCAATTCGGGCAGCGTTACCGCAAGGCACTGGCCACCAACGGCATCGAAGTGGTCCTGCTGCCCAGCCAGGGCTCGTCGGACAACCTGCGCCTGTTGCGGGACGGCAAGGCCGACCTGGGCTTCGTGCAGGGCGGCAGCAATGAACGGGCAACCCGCGAGGAAAGCGGCATCGAATCGCTCGGCAGCCTGTTCGTGGAGCCGCTGTGGCTGTTCTACCGGGAAGACTCGGCGCGCAAGCTCAACCCCCAGGCCAGCCTGTCTTCCCTGTTGCAGCTGCAGGGCCTGCGCCTGAACGTGGGCACCGCCGGCAGCGGCGTGCCGAGCCTGATGGACAAGCTGTTCGAAGCCAACAAGATCGACCCGGGCCGCATCGCGAGAACCCAGCTCGAACAAACGCCGGCCACGATGGCGCTGCTGGCCGGCGAGATCGACGCCCTGGTGTTCGCCTCGGCACCCGAGTCGCTGATGGTGCAGATGCTGCTGCAGACGCCGGGCATCAAGCTGATGGACTTCGCGCAAAGCGAGGCCTATTCGCGGCGCTTTCCCTTCCTGACCCCGGTGGTGCTGCCGCGCGGGGTGGTGGACCTGGCGCGCGATCTGCCGCCGGCCGACCTGCGGCTGGTGGCGACCACCACGGCGCTGCTGACGCGCGAACACACCCATCCGGCGTTGCTGCAGCTGTTCGCGCAGGCGGCGCGCGACCTGCACTCGCCCGCGGGCTGGTTCAACCGGGCCGGCAGCTTTCCGACCACCGATCACAGCGAATACCCGGTGTCGCGCGAGGCCGAACGGGCGATCCAGGGCGGCCGGCCCTTCCTGCAGCGCTACCTGCCGTTCTGGCTGGCGAACCTGGTCGAGCGCATGTGGCTGGCACTGGGCATCATCATCGCCATCCTGCTGCCGCTGTCGCGGATCGTGCCGCCGCTGTACGAGTTCCGCATCCGCTCCCGCGTGTTCCGCTGGTACGGCCAGCTGCGGGCGATCGAACTGCAGATGCAGGTCGAAGGGTCGGACCCGGGGCACCTGGCCCATGAACTCGACGCGCTGGAGCAGAAGGTGGCAGGCATCAGCGTGCCCCTGTCCTATGCCGACGAGCTGTACGCGCTGCGCAACAACATCAACCTGGTGCGGCGCAGGCTGGAGGAGAACCCCGCGTAGCACCGACGTCTGGAATGTGCGCTGTCTCGGGCGGTGAACACCGTCGGGTTCACAAAAAGCAGGCAGATTGACCCATCACAAACAATTCCGGCTCAACCGGTGCAAGCTAAAATGGTTGAAAAGGAAGCTCCAGATGCATACCAAAGTCGACGGCTCACGGCGATACTCCCGGGCCAGAATCGCCGGGTTGATTGCCCTGTCTTTGACGTTGTCAACGATCTGCGCGGCGGCCACCGCTCTGCGCGGCGATCGCTCGGGTGAAGAGGTCGTCGCCGAAGTCTGCGGCGCATGCCATACCACCGGAGTCAACGGGGCGCCAAGGATTGGTGACCAGGCGGCATGGGCCAGGCGCGCTTCTCAGGGACTCACTGTGCTGACGGGGCATGCCATCACGGGTATCCGCAATATGCCCGCACACGGCGGCAGTCCAACCGTGAGTGATGTCGAAATCACGCGTGCCATCACCTATATGGTCAATGCGTCGGGCGGGCACTGGATCGAGCCGCTTCCTGCCGGGACCAAAGCCGCACGCCGCACCGGTGAGCAGATCTACAAGATGCAATGCTCCAAGTGTCATGAGACGGGCGTGAATGGCGCACCGAGGCCCGGCGATCACGCTGCATGGATACCGCGCCTGCACAACGGAGCCGACGCCGCGGTGGCCTCTGCGGTCCACGGACACGGCGCGATGCCGGCCAGAGGCGGCCTCGCGGATCTGAGCGACGAGGAAATCCGGGACACGATGTTCTACATGTTCAACTACGGTGCATCGTCCAAATAGGTGACACCGGGTCAGACAGTCGCGTGCACCGTGCTTCGCCTCACGGCTCGGACAAATCCTAGCTCTTGTCAGCAGGGGCGAGCCGCCGAATCGGACAGCGCCGAGGCCTGGAATGGGCGTGCGCCGATGTCGCACGACGAGCCAGGCGCGCACAGTGCAAGCGTGCCCCAAGTCATACATCTCAAGCATTACGGAGACATGACATGACCGATTCCACGCCGACGCTTTTCGAGCTGCGCTTCCAGTCCCTGTTCGACAGCGGTCGCGGCTTTGCATTTCCATGCGACCCCAATGGCCAGGTCGATCTGGATCAGCTGAGCGAGCGTGCACGAAACAACTATCTCTACGCTCGCGCCATGGTCGGGCGCGAGCTGTCGGTCCCGGCAGTGCGCCCGAGCGGGCTGCACTGAGTCTGCCCCCTGCAGAGGCTGACTACTTCAGCGCCTTGAAGCGCATCCGCTTCGGCTTGGCGCCCTCTTCGCCCAGGCGCCGGCGCTTGTCGGCCTCGTATTCCTGGTAGTTGCCGTTGAAGAAGTTCCACTGGCTGTCGCCTTCGGCCGCCAGGATGTGGGTGGCGATGCGGTCCAGGAACCAGCGGTCGTGGCTGATCACCATCACGCTGCCCGCGAATTCGAGCAGCGCGTCCTCCAGAGCCCGCAGGGTTTCCACGTCCAGGTCGTTCGACGGCTCGTCCAGCATCAGCACGTTGCCGCCCGCGATCAGCGTCTTGGCCAGGTGCAACCGGCCGCGCTCGCCGCCCGAGAGCGTGCCCACGCGCTTTTGCTGGTCGCCACCGTTGAAGTTGAAACGTCCGCAATAGGCGCGGCTGGCCATCTGGAACTTGCCGACGTTGAGGATGTCGAGTCCGCCCGAGACGTCTTCCCACACCGTCTTCTGGTCCTCCAGCTCGTCCCGGTGCTGGTCCACGAACGCCATCTTCACGGTGGAGCCGATCTTCACCTCGCCGCTGTCCGGCTTTTCCTTGCCGGCCACCAGCTTGAACAGCGTCGACTTGCCAGCGCCGTTGGGACCAATGATGCCGACGATGGCGCCGGCCGGCACCTTGAAGCTGAGGTTGTCGATCAGCAGGCGGTCGCCGAAGGACTTGCTGACGTTGACGAACTCGATCACCTCGTTGCCCAGGCGGTCCGCCACCGGGATGAAGATCTCCTGCGTCTCGTTGCGCTTCTGGTATTCGTAGTCGGAAAGTTCCTCGAAGCGGGCCAGCCGCGACTTGCTCTTGGCCTGGCGCGCCTTGGGGTTCTGGCGCACCCACTCCAGCTCCTTCTTCATGGCCCGGGTGTGCGCGTCCTCGGATTTCTGCTCGGCTTCCAGCCGCGCTTCCTTCTGCTCCAGCCAGGTGCTGTAGTTGCCCTTCCACGGGATGCCGACGCCCCGGTCGAGTTCGAGAATCCACTCGGCTGCGTTGTCCAGAAAATAGCGGTCATGGGTGATGGCCACCACGGTGCCGGGAAAGCGCTTGAGGTACACCTCCAGCCATTCCACGCTTTCGGCGTCCAGGTGGTTGGTAGGCTCGTCCAGCAGCAGCATGTCGGGCTTGGAAAGCAACAGCCGGCACAGGGCCACGCGGCGCTTCTCGCCGCCCGACAGCACGCCCACCTTGGCTTCCCAGGGCGGCAGGCGCAGAGCGTCGGCGGCGATCTCGAGTTGATGCTCGGAGTCGGTGCCGGCCGTCGCGATGATGGCCTCCAGGCGCGCCTGCTCGGCCGCCAGCGCGTCGAAGTCGGCGTCGGGCTCGGCATACGCCGCGTAGACCTCCTCGAGCTTGGCCTTGGCGGCGAACACTTCGCCCATGGCCTCCTCGATGCTTTCACGCACCGTGTGCTCGGGGTTGAGCTGGGGCTCCTGCGGCAGGTAGCCGATGTTCAGGCCCGGCATGGGCGTGGCCTCGCCCTCGTATTCCTTGTCGACGCCGGCCATGATCCGCAGCAGGGTGGACTTGCCCGAGCCGTTCAGGCCAATCACGCCGATCTTGGCGCCTGGGAAGAAGGAGAGGGAAATGTCCTTGAGGATGTGGCGCTTCGGCGGCACGATCTTGCCGAGGCGGTTCATGGTGAAAACATATTGCGCCATGGCTACATGGCCCTCCTGGAACGCAGCGACAGGAGGCCGCCGAAGGCGGGCAATAGTTGTTTCGATAAGACGTACTGGGCCATTGTGTTTTCGATTCCCGGGGGTGCTGTGCAAACCCTCCATTATCGCGGCGAGCCCAGGTTCCTTGGGGAATAAGGACTACGCATGGCACCGGGCGGCCCGCGCGGCCACCCGCCAGGCCGCGCGGAGAAACTCAGGAATTGCCGTCGACGCTGTTCTTCAGCGCAGCCTTGGCCACCCGGTCCAGCGCCTCGTCGACCACGTTGCGGTCGGCCACCACCTTGATCTGCCCCTGCGACCACAGCCGGTCCAGCGTGCGGCGCGACATCGAATGCGCCGAGCCCGAGAGCGAGGTGAACATGTACAGCGTCGAGTGCGGGCTGGCCCAGGTGAGCTGCGCCCGCACCCACTCCCCGCCGACCATGAGCTCCACCCAGGTTCCGGTGCGCCAGTCGCCGGGTCGCACCGGCGCGCCGGCCTCCTCGGCCAGGGCCTGCGCCTCAGGGGCGGCCGCCTGTGCGGTGGGGAAACCCTCATCCTCGACAAACCCCGACTCCTGCGCCTCCCGGCTGTCCAGCCAGATCCCGGCGGCCCGCTCCAGGCTGTGGCTGAAATCCGAGACCTGGGCCTCCACGGCGTCGGCCGCGGCCTTGCTGATGGCGTCGCGGCCTTCGTGGACGGCGGCCCGGTGGATGGTGATGAGGTTGTTGAAGAAGCGGGCCGTGAGCTCGGGCGGGTACTCGATGCGGTCCAGGCCTTCGCGCAGCTTGGCCAGCAGCGCGGGGATCATCCGCACCAGGCGGCGCGCCCGCCCGCGCACGGCGGTGTTCTTCTGCACGCTCCAGATCAGGTCGTCCACCAGCGCACGGTAGCCGTAAGGATCGTCCGAGCCGTCGGCGCAGCTGAGCTGGGCCTCGGCCACCACCTGGGTCCAGGAGCCCTTGAGGAAATCGACCACGAAATCCGCGACGTCCAGCCCCTCCACGGCCTGTGCGAATTCGACCGCCAGTTTCTGCGCCAGCAAATTGCGCTGTTCGGCATGCAACAGGGCTTTCGCGGCGTCTTCCCGGCGTTGCACCAGGCCCTGATCGTGTTCGACCCACTGGGCCTGCAAGTGGCCAATCAGCTCGCCGAAGGTGTCGGCGTCGATCACCTTGCTGGACAGCCAGCGCACCGAATCCTCCACTGTCATCAGGAAGCGGCGCCAGCCCGGATCGCTTTCCATCGTGAACGCCAGGCTGCGCTGGGTGATGCGATCCAGGAACTGGCGCGCCGGATGGGTGCGTTCGCTGAAAAAACGCGAATCCTGCTGCGCCAGCCGAAGGACGGCGGGCTCGATGGCCTTGAGCTGGCGCTTGAATTCGGTCAGCAGCCGTTTGTCCTGGGCCAGGTTGTCGAACATCAGCCGGACCACTTCCTCGCCCAGCTGCAGACCCAGCCGCGGCGGGGCATCGGCCGCGCCCGGCGGGGGTTCCGCCAGCAGATCCGGCGCCGCCGTGGGCGCCGGCGGCGGGGCGCGTTGCTCGAGCTTTTGCACCAGGACGTCGACCTGCTTCATGTCCTGCAGCATCGCCATCGACGCCGGCATCGTATAGAGGAAGTCGGGACGCGGCACCTGCGAATCGAAATCGCCGGCCAGCAGCTTGCGCAAGCGATCCAGCGTGAGCAGGGTCTTGGCCATCGAACTGACCACCGGTGTGCCGGTGGCGCCCCCGCCTTGCTGCACCCGGCCGCCGATCGGCACCGCCGGCTCCACCCCACGTGACACCAGCCAGTCCACCAGCTCGCGGTAGAGTTTGCGCAGGTTCGCGCCCAGCAGCCCCGCCGCCGGCGCGATGAGGATCTCGCGCACCGGTGCCTCGGGCACATGCTGGGCCAGGCACGATTGGAGAGCGCGCACGAACACGTCCGGGCGCAGCGGGTTGAGGCCCGGCTGGCAGGTGCGCCAACCCAGCAAGGTGCTCATCAGCGAATCAAGAGTCGGCAGCACATCGTCGACCGCGTGCGATACCTCCTGCTGTGCGCGCGCCACTTCGATGCTCTGGTCGAGCTCGGCATCCTCGAACAGCCGCAGATCCTCGAACCGCAGGGCCTCGGTGTGAACCTGCTCCTTGCCGCCGCCTTCGTAGACGATGCGCGTGAGCTCGGTCCGATAGGTTGCGCAGACGGCTTTGGTATTGGCCGACAGGCCTTCGATCGCCAGCCGCGTGCTGGCCTGCTGGAAGCCCGGAATACGGCGCGCGCCGGCGGGCAAAGCAGCCGTCACCAGCCCATTGATCACGTCCGTCATGAGCAGGTCGGCCTGGCCGAGGATGGCCTCCAGGCAGTCGTTGAGCGACGGCTGGAACGCGGTGGGGTCGTCGGAGACGCCGAGTCGAAGCTTCAGCAGTTTGGCCATGGTTTGGTTTGTAGCGCAAATCGATTATCTGTGCCGTTGAGCCAGACGCACCAGTATTTGTCCTGCGCAACATGGTCAAACGCTGGGCAAATACGACACTGCCGCGACGGCACCGGTAAACGGTTGTACGTTAGCGTAACCATGCTTGCCCACGCCCCTTCGACCAGGCGTCGGACGGCGCCAGCCGCCCATACAGCACGAACCCCGGAACCATGCGACAATCGACTCTGTTGCGGACTCCAGTTGCCCGCAATCTCAGCGTTTCGCTGGGGACGAAGCCGGCTTCATCGCTAAGCTCGCGGGCTCCCACCCCTTGAACCCTCATCTGCCTTTGACTGGCTCGGTGCATCGCACCGTACAGGCCGATTCCCAAGCGCCATGGATGGCGCACCCTAAATGACATTTGACGAACTGAACCTGGCCCCTGCCATTCTCAAAGCCGTGCGCGAGCAGGGCTACGAAACCCCCACCCCGATCCAGGCCCAGGCGATTCCCGCCGTGCTGGCCGGCCAAGACCTCCTCGGCGGCGCCCAGACGGGCACCGGCAAAACCGCCGCGTTCACCCTGCCGATGCTGCACAAGCTCAGCATGAGCCGCAGCACCAAGAACAAGTTCGGCGGCCTGGGCATCCGCGCCCTGGTGCTCACCCCCACCCGCGAGCTCGCGGCCCAGGTGGAGGAATCGATCCGCACCTATGGGAAGTACCTGCAGTTGACCTCTACGGTGATCTTCGGCGGTGTCGGCATGAACCCGCAGATCAGCAAGCTCAAGAGCGGGGTCGACATCCTGGTGGCCACCCCGGGGCGCCTGCTCGACCTGCAGGGCCAAGGCATGCTCGACCTGTCCACGGTGCAAATCCTGGTGCTCGACGAAGCCGACCGCATGCTCGACATGGGCTTCCTGCCGGACGTCAAGAAGATCCTGGCCCTGGTGCCCAAGGAAAAGCAGAGCCTGCTGTTTTCCGCCACCTTCAGCGACGAGATTCGCGAGTTGGCCGACAGGCTGCTGCGCAATCCGCAGAGCATCCAGGTGACCCCGCGCAACTCGACCGTGCAGCGCATCACCCAGGTCGTGCACCCGGTGGGACGCGGCAAGAAGAAGCAGCTGCTGGCCCACATCATCCAGGAGCACGACTGGAGCCAGGTGCTGGTGTTCACCCGCACCAAGTTCGGCGCCAACAACGTGGCTGAATTCCTGTGCAAGAACGGCATCAACGCGATGGCCTTGCACGGCAACAAGAGCCAGTCGGCCCGCACCCAGGCCCTGTCCGGTTTCAAGAGCGGCGACATCCGCGCCCTGGTGGCGACCGACATCGCGGCGCGCGGCATCGACATCGACGAACTGCCGCACGTGGTGAATTTCGAAATTCCGAACGTACCGGAAGACTACGTGCACCGCATCGGCCGCACCGGCCGCGCGGGCAATGACGGCGCGGCCGTCAGCCTGGTCTGCCTGGACGAGGAAGGCTTCATGCAGGAGATCGAGCGCTTCACCAAGCAGCGGATCCCGGCGCAGGTCATCGAAGGTTTCGGCCCGGAGCCCGGCGAGCGCGGCGAGCCCATCGCCATGGGCCGCCAGACCATCTGGGGCGGCGCGGGCAAACCGCCCAGCCGCGAAGTGATGCTGGCTGCCGCCAAGGCGGCGCGCCAGGAAATGATGCAGCGCATCCGCGACAACAAGGCCGGCGACGCCGAGCGCGGATCGCGCAACGGCGGACGCAACGGGTCGGGTAACGGCTCGCGCAACGGCGCGGCGCAGCCCCCCCAGGGCCAGCGGGCCGCGACCGGCGCCAGGCCCGCCCGCGGCCCCAACCCGGCCCAGGGCCGCAACGGCAACGCACAGCCGCAGCGCCAGAATGGCAACGGCCAGCCGCGCCGCGACCTCGAGGACCAACCGCGCGACGGGGCCCACAACATCGCCAGCCCCTTCGTGCAACGCGATGCACCGCCCAGGCACACGGATGGCCAGCCCGATCCGCTGCGCACCAGCGTCGACAGCATGGGCGGGCGCGGGCGCCGCGGCAATGGCGGCGGACGCTCGAACCGTACCGGTGGCGGCGGCTTCGGACCGCGTGGACCGGCCAATCCGGCCCGCAATTTCGGGCGATAAGCCAGGGGCCGGTGGCGGCGCAGCGCCGGGATTCGCCCGCGCTCGCCGTTCAGGTGCCTGACAATTCGACCAGCCGCCGGGCCATCTGGCCGAGCGGCAGGACTTCGCGCACGGCGCCGATGGCGATCGCCTTCCTGGGCATGCCGAACACGATGCAGCTGGACTCGTCCTGCGCCAGGGTGTAGGCGCCCGCGTTGGTCAACTCGAGCATGGCCTCGGCGCCATCCGCCCCCATCCCGGTGAGCATGACGGCGATGGCGCGTCCCAGGGCCGCTCGCGCCACGGTGCGAAACAGCGCGTCCACCGACGGCCGATGCCGGTTGACCGGCGGGTCATCGGTCACCCGCAGCGAATAGGCGGAAAGTCGGCGCACCAGGGTCAGATGCCGCCCGCCGGGCGCAATATAGGCGACGCCATTGAGCGCGGGCTCCCCATCCTGCGCCTGTTTCACGTCGATCCGGCAGATCGTATCCAGACGCCGGGCAAAGGTTTCGGTGTATCCGGGCGGCATGTGCTGAGCGATCAGGATCGGCGGCATTCCGGCCGGCAGCTCCGACAGGATCACCCGCAGTGCTTCCACGCCGCCGGTGGAAGCGCCGATCGCGATCACCCGGTCCTGTGCCGCCGGCCCGGACGCATGCCACAGCGGCGTGCCGGCCGCACCGGCAGCGCGCGGCCGGTGCCGCACCACCCGCGCCGAGTTCGCCGCACGGATCTTGTCCGCAATATCGTTCACACTGGCTTCGAACTGGCTCAGGTCCGCCGGCTTTTGCACAAAGTCCACAGCGCCCAGTTCCAGCGCCTGCATCGTGACGTCGGCGCCCTGGCGGGTGAGCGATGAGATCATGATCACGGGCATGGGCCGCACCGCCATCACCTTGCGCAGGAATTCCAGGCCGTTCATGCGCGGCATCTCGACATCCAGCGTCATCACGTCGGGTGACTTCAGGCGGATCTGCTCGATCGCCACCACCGGATCGGCGGCGACCGCGACGACCTCCATGTCCGGCTGCGCGCTCACCACGCGGCTGAGAAAGGCCCGCATCACCGCGGAGTCGTCGACGATCAGGACCCTGATCATCGGGGTTTCGCGAAAATTTCGATCGAACCGGACGCGGCATCGCTGCCGAGCTTCCGGAGATATTCCCGCTCCTGCCGCTGCACGGCGTCATCGCGCACGCCGTCCAGTCTCTTCAGCAGGACCCTGCCGGTGTCAGGCGCAAAGTGAATCTTGCGCGGATACCGGTCCAGCAGGTCCTGCGCCAGCACCGGAATGCCTTCGACCTGGAGGAACTCCAGCACGAACTCGCAGTTGCGGGCGCCCACGTCGAGCGAGCCGAAGCCCTGCAGCACCCGGCCGCCGCCGAACACCTTGGCCACCAGCCGGCGCCGGTCGGCCCCGATCTTGAGCATGTCGTTGATCAGCAGTTCCATCGCGTACACGCCGAACCGCGCCGATTTCGGGACCGGCGATGCGGCTGTGCCGTTGTCGCCGGGCAGCATGAAATGGTTCATCCCGCCGATGCGCTGTTGCGGGTCCCAAAGACAGGTCGAGACGCAGGATCCGAGCACGGTGGTGATGCCCACCGGTCCGCCGGTCGCGTGGTACTGCCCCGGCAGGATCTTCACCACTTCCAGCTGGAAGTCGCGGTCGAACGAGCGGATGGGCGTGCTGGACTGCATGCGTTGCGGGCTTGCGGGCTCAGCTTGGGCGCAGCTCATACGCAGTGCGGCCGCAGGAGCGGAAGGCTGCATGCCCCGCGGGAAAGCTTTCGGAGTGGCCGACCAGCAGCAGGCCCCCCGGCGCGAGCATCGCGGCGAAGCGGGCAGCCAGCCGCAACTGGGCTTCCCGCTCGAAGTAGATCACGACGTTGCGGCAGAAGATCGCGTCGAAGCGCTCGCCCACCGGCCAGGTGGGCGCTTGCAGGTTGAACTGGGCAAACCTGACCATCGCGCGCAGCTCCGGACGCACGCTCAACAGGCCCTCGTTGGCGCCCACCCCGCGCAGGAAGTGGCGCCGTACCCGCGCCTGGGGCATCGACTCGCACCGCTCGGCACTGTACACGGCGGCCCGCGCGACGCCCAACACCTCGGAGTCGATGTCGGTGGCCAGGATCTCGGCCGCAGCCCCGGCTTCGCGCATCACCATGGCGATGGACCATGCCTCCTCGCCGGTCGAGCAGCCGCTGCTCCAGATGCGCATCGGCGCGGTTGTGGCCTTCGCGCGCTCACCGGCCCAAGCCGCCAGCAGTTCGAAGTGATGGGCTTCGCGGAAGAACGATGTGAGATTGGTGGTCAATGCGTTCACGAACGCTTCGCGTTCGGCCGAGCGCTCCGACTGCACCAGGTCGAGATACTGCGAGAAATCCACTCCCCCGTGCGACCGCAGGCGGCGCACCAGCCGGTTGTAGACCATGTTGCGCTTTTGCTCGCTCAGCTTGATGCCGGCATAGTCGTGGATCAGCCGCCGCACGCGTGAGAAATCGCGGTCCGTGAGAACGAATGCCGGCTCCATGGGCGCCATGCGCTAGAACTCCTGCCATTCCCCGTTCCCCGGACCGCGCGCCCGGGGCGCTCCCAGCGCCGTGACGGTCGCACCGCGCAGCTTGGCGGGCCGCTCGGTCCAGGTCTCGGGTGCCGGGCGGTTGGCCCTGTCGTGGGAAGGCGACCACCCGTCGCCCTCGTGAACCTCCGCATAGCCGCTGTCCTGCTCGCCACCCAGTTTGAACCGCGATACGGTCTGCAACAGCGCGCGGGCCTGATCCTTCATCGATTCGGTGGCCGCAGTCGCCTCTTCCACCAGCGACGCGTTTTGCTGCACCACCTGCTCCATCTGGGTGACGGCCTGATTGACCTGCGCGATACCCGAACTTTGCTCCTGGCTGGCCGCGGCAATCTCGGCGATCAGGTCGGTCACCCCTTTCACCGAGCCCACGATCTCATCCATCGTCTTGCCTGCCGCGTCCACCAGCCGGGTTCCGGCATCCACCTTGTCCACCGAATCGCCGATCAGCGTCTTGATCTCCTTGGCCGCCGCCGCGCTGCGCTGCGCCAGGTTTCTCACCTCGGCAGCCACCACCGCAAAACCGCGCCCCTGTTCGCCGGCGCGGGCGGCCTCCACCGCGGCGTTCAGCGCCAGGATGTTGGTCTGGAAGGCGATGCTGTCGATCACGGCGATGATGTCGGCGATCCTGCGGGACGACTCCGATATGGCTGTCATGGTGCTGACCACCTGGCCCACCGCGCGGCCGCCCTTGCGCGCCACTTCCGAGGCACCCATGGCGAGCTGGTTGGCCTGCTTGGCGCTCTCGGCGTTCTGCAGCACCGTGCTGGTCAGCTCTTCCATCGAGCTGGCCGTTTCTTCCAGCGTGCTGGCCTGCTCCTCGGTGCGCTGCGACAGGTCCACGTTGCCCTGCGCGATCTGCTCGCTCGTTTCCGCCACGACGCGCGCCCCGCTCGCGACCTCACCCACCAGCTGGCGCAGGCTGGCGGTCATCTGGCTCATGGCGTACAGCAGGCTCGTTTCGTCGCCGGCCTGCACTCCCACCTGGATTGTCAGATCGCCGTTGGCGATGCTGCTGGCGACACGGGCCGCGTGCGTGGGCTCTCCGCCCAACTGGATGCGCAGCCTGCGCGAGAAGAGGTAGGCGACTACGGCCGCCAGGACAATGGCCAGCAAGGACAGCACGCCCATGACGTCCCTGCTGTTCTCATACGTCGAGGTTGCTTCGCGCGACGAATCACGGGATTCCTCGGCCAGCGAGCCGACGAACCTGTTGATCGCCTCGACGTAGCGGTCCTCGGCGGGACCCCCTCTTTCCAGCAGCTCCCTTCTCGCCGCCTCGAAATCGCCGGCATCGCCGAGCCTGAGGAATTCGCTTTCCGAGCCGCTGTAGGCCTGCGCGGCCCCGGTGATGTTCTGCAGCAGGGCCTTGGCGTTGTCGCTCGCAACCAGCCTGTTGAGTTCCGCGACGATGCCCGTCCGCGCCTGCTGCTCGGCTCGTATCGCTGCCAGCTCCGCCTTGATCTGCGCCGGATCGGACAGGAGCAGCACGTTGCGCATGTGCCGTGTCGCGCGCAGGATCGCGGTCTCCCAGCGGCCCGCCAGGATCAGGGAGGGCGTGCGGCTCCTGGATTGCACTTCGATCTTCTGGTTCAGTCCCGACAGACTGCTCAGGCCCAGGCCGGTGCCGACGATCAGCATGAAGATCATCATCCCGAATGCGATCGTCAAACGGCTTGAAACGCTCATCTTGTCGGCCAGCGCCAACCGGCTTGGCAGGTTCTTCTTGTTGAACATTTGCTTTTCCCTGGAATCTTTCTTCAATGGACGGCCTCGTCGACCAGCGCCATGTCGGCGCTGGTGATGAGCCTTTCGATATCGAGCAGGATCAGCATCTGGCCGTCCACCGTACCCAGTCCCGTGATGTATCGGATATCGAATACCGAGCTGGCGAATTCCGGGGTTGGCCGGATGGCGTCGGGCGCGAGGGCCACGACGTCCGACACGGAGTCCACCACCACGCCCACCATGCGTCCAGCCACGTTCAGGATGATCACCACGGTGAACTCGTCGTAGTTCACCTCGCCGAGCTGGAATTTGATGCGCAGGTCCAGGATCGGCACGATCACGCCGCGCAGATTGATGACACCCTTGATGAATACCGGTGCGCTGGCGATCGCCGTAGGCCGCTCGTAGCCGCGGATTTCCTGCACCTTGAGGATTTCGATGCCGTAATTTTCGGCTCCGAGCCGGAAAGTGAGGAACTCCCCGGCCTGGCCGTCATGGCCCCGCGGGTCGGATTCGGGCAGTCGGGTCGTCTCTTTCATCGATCCTCCCGCGTTCGGGCGCCGGTCGGACTGTGCGCGTGTGCAATGAATGTGGGCATCTGGCTTCTCAATGTTCAGTTCGGGCGTCCGGCGGCGGTGGCCGGTTGCCCAATGTCAGCTTCACGGTCATGTCCGACCCGACCGGAGTGCTGAGATCGGTCGAGTCGAATGCCGAATTCCATCCGGAGCCGTCCGCGGCCGACCGGGGTGCCGGGGCGCGCTTGGGGTCGGCGGTGATGGAGCCGACCATATAGAGCGCTGCCAGCTGGCGCGACAACTGCACAGCGTCCATGCCGGTGCGTTGCGCCAGTTCCTTCAAGGTGCCCGGCGTGGCGCCGAGTTCGCTCACCAGCATCAGGCTCGCATCGTTGAGCAGGCGCATCGGCAAACGCGGCGGACGACGCAGGAACAGGCGACGGGTGCGGTAGTGCGGCGGCAGGCAGTCGCGTGTGGTTCGCGTGGCGTACTGCCACATCAGCTGGGAAAAGTCGGTGCGCACGAAATAACCGGGAATGTCATCTGCCATGCCAGGCCGATGGTTCCATACCGCATTGCGCATTTCGCCCGGATCGGCGAGCGGCCACACGCCGATGCCGGCGCGCCGGCTGAGCAGGGCATACAGCTTTCCGTTCACGCTGACATGAAAGACGCGGGAGCGCAGATCGATGTTCTTCTCGACGATGTACGACGCCAGATGGAATTGCACCATCAGTGGCCGCAGCCAGCCCTCCAGCTGCGTCAGCATCGACGCAATGCTCTCCGGCGAATTCGGCTGGAACAGGTAGGTGGGCTTGAAGTCGGGCGCAGCCAAGGGCGTGGAAAACGCGACCGGCCAGTCGATTTCAGCGGGGTTGATCCGGATCGAGCGCCCTGAGGGCAGGCCCGGGACGATCCGCAATGTGCCGTCGGGCAGGGCCGACACGCGCGACCCGTTGACGCACCACGCGTCCGCGTCGCCCAGCTGGGCCAGTTGCCAGTTCATCTGGTACTTCGCGGCCCGCAACGCCAACGCGATGTTCAGCGAGGACTGTTCCGCGGTGGTGAAACCGGCCAGCCCGAGGCGCAGCACCGGGCGTTCGGCGGATGGAGCGTTGTTGGACCGGGTAAGCATTTTCTGGGGATGACCGTGAGTCACGATTGGGTGATCGGCACCTGGCCTGGGTCGGATCGCACGAACTGCGCCGCCCCGCAACTGCGGATCAGATAGGCCACATCCAGGATCAGTGCCACCGAGCCGTCGCTCATGATGGTCGCCCCCGACACGCCGGGCACCTTGCGGAAGTTGGTTTCAAGGCTCTTCACAACCACCGGCTGCTGCCCCACCAACGCATCCACGAGCACGGCGGCGCACGATCCCTCGGCCTCGACCAGCACCGCGATCGCGTCGCCCTGCTCACGGGGCCCTTGCGGCGGAAAGAGTTTCGACAGGCGCAGCACGGGCAGGTAGGCGCCGCGCACGGCCAGGGTTTCACGCTCGCCCGGCAGAGCGTGGATGTCGCCGGCGGCCAGGCTGCGCGACTCCACCACCTGGGCCAGCGGCAGGACGTAGATCTGGCCGCCCAGCAGAACCGTCATTGCCTCCACGATCGCCAGCGTGAGCGGCACTGTCATGGTCACCTTGACGCCTTGCCCCTTGCGCGAGGCGATCTCGACGGAACCGCCCAGCGACAGGATGTTGCGCCGGACCACGTCCATGCCGACCCCCCGCCCCGACACATCCGTCACCTGTTCGGCTGTGGAAAATCCGGCCTCGAACAGCAACTGCCAGACCTCGGCGTCGGACGCGTCCGCAGGCAGGATGCGGCCGCGCCGTGCCGCGTGCGCGAGGATGAGCGCGCGGTCCAGTCCGCGCCCGTCGTCGCTGACTTCGATGACCACCTTGCCGCCGCGCTGGCTGGCCGCCAGGCTGACGGTACCCGCCGGCGGCTTCCCCACGGCGATCCGCTCCTCGGGACTTTCCAGCCCGTGGTCGACGGCGTTGCGCACCAGGTGGTTCAGCGGATCGGAGATCTTCTCGATCAGGCCGCGATCCAGCTCGGTGGCTTCGCCCGATGTCCTCAGTTCCGCCCGTTTGCCCAGGCGGGCGGACAGCTCGCGCACCAGTCGGGGAAGGCGCGCGAATACATCGGAGATCGGCACCATCCGGATCGCGAGCACCATTTCCTGCAGGTCGCGCGTGTGCCGCGCCAGGTCGGCAAGGCCCGTATGCTGGCTGTGCCCCGATTCGGACAGCGCCCCCTGGCTCGACAGCATCGACTCCGTGATCACCAACTCACCCACCAGGTTCACCAGCAGGTCGATTTTCTCCGTGGCCACGCGGATCGAACCGGCGCCATAGCCGCTACCCGATGGCAGGGCGCCTGCCGGGCGGCTCGCCGCGGGTGCAGGGGGTGTCACGGCCACCGGCGCCGCGTCGCCGCCGTGCGCCCTGCGCCCGTTCAGGCGTTCCGGCGTGACGAAGAGTTCCACGGCCCCATCCAGATCCTTGCGCGCACCGTCGGCCGGCGCGGGCCCTGCGTTGGCGCGTGGCGGTTTGCCGCGCTTGAACTCGACGGGATCGACAAATATTTCGTTGCCCTCATGCTGCGCTGTCGTCCAGGCCGCAATCGGTGCGGCCCCGTTGGTCGTCGCCACTGTCCCGCCGGCGGCAACCGCGACCGGCGCCGCCTTCTGCGCCTCTATGGCGATCAGCTCCGGTGCCACGACCAGCGCCAGCACGCTGCGCAAGTCCATCTCGCTGCCTTCCAGCGCGACGTCGAAGCACACCAGTCCGCCCGCGCTGTTGTCGATCGCCTGATTGCCGAGCGACCCCATTTCGGCGAGCCCGGCCAGCATCATGTCGAGGTCCGCTGCATCGATGGGTGCGGCAAGCGGCCCCAGGCGAACGCCAAAGCCACGGCTCATCGGACCGGCCCCGGAGGTGCCCGCCAGCTTCACGCGCTGCCGCAGCAGGGCCTCGACCGATGTTCCATCCGGCGCATCGCTGACCAGGCCACGATGGTGCGCCACCTGCGTCTTGACAATATCGCCGGCCTCGAGCATGGCATCGACGTCGGCCCGGTCGATCGGGCGTTCACCCTTGCGCAGCAGGTCGAGCAGGTTCTCGAACACATGCGTGAGCGCGGCGATCTCCTCGAACCCGAGCATGGCCGCGCTGCCCTTGATCGAGTGGACCGCGCGGAAGATCGCGTTCAGATCGTCGGAGCTCGGCGCATCGGTGTCGAGCCGCAGCAAGATGGCTTCGGTGCCGGCCAGGTGCTCCTGCGCCTCTTCGAAAAAGATCGCACGGAACGCGCTGCCGTCGCCGAAGGCGGTGGAGTGGTTCATGATGGGCAGGGGATCATCTAGATGAACGTACGGACGATTTCAAGCATCCGCTGCGGGTCGAACGGTTTGGCCATCCAGCCGGTAGCGCCCGCCTCCCGGCCCTTCTGCTTGAGTTCCGGGTTCACTTCGGTCGAGAGCACGAGCAGGGCCACCGGGTCGTAAGCCGCCAGGCTGCGCAGCTCGCGAATCAGGCTGACACCATCCATGCGCGGCATGTTCTGGTCGGTAACCACCAGGTCGAACACACGCCCTCGCGCCAGCGCCAGCGCTTCCACGCCGTCGCCGGCCTCCTCGACCTGGTAACCGGCCGTCTGCAGCACCGCAGCGACCATTTTTCGCATCGATCGCGTGTCGTCCACCACCAGAATGGATTTCGTCATTTTTTTTACCTGTGATGGGAACGACCCGAGCGCCTGCGGCTGCTGGGGAGGAATTTCGCGATGACCTCGAGCAGGCGGTCCTCGTCGAGCGGTTTGGTCAGGTACTCGTCGCACCCGGCCAGCGACCCGCGCAGCTTGTCGAAAGGCGAGCTGCGACTGGTGAGCATCACCACCGCCGTCTTCTTGATCGCCTGTTTGTTGGACTTGATCAGCTTGCAGACCTGGTAGCCGTCGATGCCGGGCATCACCACGTCCAGGAAGACGCAGGCATATTCCCGGCTTCCGGTCAGGCCGACCGCCTCCTCGCCGGTCTCGGCGAAGTCGATCTCGAACTTGAAGGGCGCCAGCTTGGCCTGCATGAACATGCGCACGGTCGCGTTGTCATCGACCACCAGCACCGTGTCGCCGAGCGCGCGCTTGATGCCCGAGGCATCCAGCCCCTGGCCCGGTGCCGGTGTCCTGTTGATCGGCTCGCCGGCGCGGTGGTGGCGCGACGACGAGGTGTCCCGCACCGGTTCGAGCGGCGCCGGCATCGTGTCGTCTTCTGCCTCCATGGCATCCTCCAGCGCCTGCAACAGGCTGGCCCATTGCAGCGGACGCTCGAGCACGGGTTGGCCGCCGCCATGCCCCGGCGACGCCACCAGCACCGCCGGCAGGGAACCGCGCCGGTTGAGCGCGCGAAACTCGCCCAGGGCCGCCGGGTCGTCGATATCGACGAGATAAAGGTCCGGGGCCGCTGCCGAAACAGGGTCGTATTGGACGAAGCCGGGGTCGCGCCTTGCGGCCAGCGCGAAAACACTGGTGAGCATGGCCCGCTCGGTCGGGTTGAACCCGATCACATCAACAAGATACTGGTCGTTTTGCGGCACGGTGAAATTCGCTTTCCTTAACTCGGCGTTGGCGCCATGTCCATCGCCGCCGGCTCCAGACTCCGGGTTTCCTGCAGCACCGCGTCGGCATCGGGTAGCCGGCGCTGCGGGCGCTTGTCCAGCATGCGGTCGACCAGCAGCTGGTATGGGGCGAGCGTTTCGGGCAGACGCGGCACCGAAGCGACCAGGTGCTGCGACAAGACTTCCAGCACGGTCTTTCCGGCGAATGGGCGACGGCCGCGCAACATCTCATAAAAGACAATGCCCAGGCTGTAGACGTCCGCCGCCGCGCTGGGCGAATCACCCTGGGCCTGCTCCGGCGCCGCGTAGCAGGCCGTGCCCACCATCCGTCCCGCCGGGACACGCGAGGCTGTGTCGCCCTGTCCGGCGGCGACGCCGAAATCGATGAGTACCAGCTCGCCGGAAGATCGCATCAGGAAGTTCTCCGGCTTGACATCGCGGTGGACCACCGCGCGACGGTGGACCTGCGCCAAACCGGCGGCAGCCTGGCGCAGCAGCGAAGCAGCCTGTCCCGGGCTGAAGCCGCGGCGCATCCGGTCGCGCAGGCTGCCCGCGCCCAGGTGCTCCATCGCCAGGTAGCGGGGATCGCCCGCGGCCCGGTGCTCGAAAACGCGAACCACATGCTCGTGGCGGATGGACGACAGGATGGCGCATTCCGCCGCGAACCATTGCCGGATCGTCTCGCTGTCGCCGTGTGAGGCCTTCAGGACCTTGAGCGCGACCTTGCCGCCGCGCCTGTGGTCATCCGCCAGATAGATCGTTGCCGAGCGGCCTTCGCCGATCATCCGGCCGAGCCGGTACCCGTCGATCGAAGGCTGCCGCATGGCCTGTGGCGGTCGCCGGGCCACGCCGGCGGCAGTGCCGGCGTCCGGGTAGCGAACGGGAAGCGCTGCGGATGGGGCTGCGAAGTGCGGTAGTGACAGCATGTTCAGAAACCTCGTTGTGCAAGGTCGTCGAGCAGCGCCTGGGCGCTGGGGTAGCGTTGCCCGCGATCTTTCGCCATCAATCGATCCAGCACCGGCTGCAGGACCGCGTGATCGGATCCCAGCACGGGGATGGGGCCGTTGATGTGCAGATCGAGCATGGCCCGCGTCGATGCCGCCTGGTAGGGCTTGCGGCCGGTCAGCATCTCATAGGTGAGAACCCCCAGGCTGTACAGGTCAGAGCGGGCATCCACCGGCTGCCCCTGTGCCTGCTCGGGGCTGAGATAGGAGGGGGTACCGACAACGTCCCCGTGGTCGGTATCCATCATGAGCATGGATACCTGCTTGGCGACCCCGAAATCGGCCAGCGCCAGGCTGCCGTCCTGCCGCAGCATGAGGTTGTCCGGCTTGAGATCGCGGTGGACGATGCCGGCCACGTGAATGGCCTGGAGACCCGCCGCGATCTGCTTGAGGTAGTTGATGACGGTCGCGGTATTGATCCCCTGCCCGATTCGCGCGCGCAGGTCTCCGCCCGAAAAATATTCCATGGCGATATAGGCATGGCCGGCGGAAAAATCCTGGCGAAAGATGCGCGCGACGTTGGGGTGGTGCAGCTGCGCCAGCAGCGCGAACTCCTGGATGAAGCGCTGCAACCCGTCGTCCGCGGGAACGCCGTCCAGCCGCATGATCTTCAGGACCTGGGGCGCACCGCCCTCCTGCGACTGGGCCAGGAAAATGGTGGCCATTCCGCCCGCCCCGATCTGACGCAGGATGCGATAGCCTTCGATCAGAAAGTGGGTGGCGGCCTGCGTGCCCGGATGGGTGCTGTCGCCCGTCATCGCCATGTCTTGCGGACGCGCGAAAGCGCGTTTGTTCTCGACGATGGCTTCACGCAGCATCCGGTACATCTCCGGTCCGGTTTTCGAACCCTTGCGCGGGACCAGCCCGGTGATCTCGACAATGTCCAGAAATGAATTGTCCGGCGGACCGACCGAGCCGATGCGACCGGCTTCCGCGCGTCCCGCCGCTGCCCGCAGGGTCCGGCCCGAGGCCGCCACGCTCCAGCGCAGGTCGCTCGCGGTCACCTCCAGCAGTCGGGCGATCTCGACGGCCTCGCCCACCGCGTGCACCATCCCGTTGCTGCGGCTGCCGCGTCCGCTGATCTCGGCGTGCCCCAGGTTCACACCGACGGCCAGTGTCAGCGTGGGCAGTTCCTGTCCGTCCGCCAGCGCGGCGACGCGCCCGGCAAGCTGGACCGACTCGTACACCGCCAGGATCGCTGCATGCAGCCCGCGCTGCGCATGATCCGGCTTGCGCGCATCCGGCTTGTTGGAGAAGACGGCCAGGATGGAATCGGGTCGGCGCTGCGCGATCTCACCGCCCAGCTTGACGACCGGCTCGGACAGGATGCGCCGCGCCTCGTTGACGAACTCGGTCAACTCGTCACCGGAAAGGTTCTGGCAGATGTCTGTGAAGTTGTGCAGCCGGGCATACAGGAAAGTCGCAACCGTCTTCCGCGCCTCTCGCCCGGCGTGAACTCGTGCAGTGCTGGCCGAGGCCGGCCTCGAGTCGATGGACATACGGTTCAGTTCGTCTATGCGACATTCGTTTCAGAAAAACACACGCTCAACCACGCCCAAGATTGCAGTCGTTGACAAGATTTTCTTCAGCGATCTATTTTCCAGACAATTTATCAGCAAGTTCAAGGGTCTACCCTAGGCATTAAGCGCTCCTCTTAATTCTTAAGAATTATCAATGGATGCCGCTCTTTGATGGAGCGCAATTCCTGTTGGAAAAAAAATAATAACGCGTCGGGCACAGTTCAGTTTACAAAAGAGACTTATGTATCCGTACGAAACAATTGTATCTTTGACATCAGCCCGCCCTGTCTTGCCATGAAACCGCAAACCACCTCCACAGGCCACGGCGACATAGCCGCCGTGGCGGGGAGCGTGTACCTGCGGACACCCCTGCTGACCAGCCTGGCGGGCGCCCTGTTCCTGTTTGCCGCCGCCGGCCCGACATGAGCCGCCAGCCTGGCCGCGTTCGGTCTCATGGCAGCCGGCCTTTCCGCCGGGCGGATGCTGGTACGCCGGCATGCGGCGGCGCTCGCCGCGGCCCGGCGGCACGAGGCTGACGCTGAAATCGACCGCCTCACGCAGCTGTACACCGTCTGCACGCCCGTATGGATCCGCCAGCTCGAAACCGTGCGCGGCGAGGGCGATACCGAGGTGGCGCAGCTCGCACGTGTGTTCGGCGATATCGCCTGCAAGCTGGACAAGGCGATCGGGCCGTCGCGCCTGGCCCATTCTTCGGGCGCTGACGCGCACGACGAAATCCTGGCTGCCCTGGCGCGCAACGGCCGGGAGCTCGAGACCCTGGTTGCCGCGCTGCGTCTGCTCCAGACCAGCAAGCAGCGCATCGTCGACGAGATCGGCGCCGCGGCCGCGCGCCTGAAAGACAACGCCTCGGACATACGCCAGATCGCACTGCACATCCGGACCCTGTGCCGGATCGAAGTCAGGGAGGCGCAGGACAACGACCGGGTCTCCTGCCCGGCGGAGCCCTGATCGCCCCAGGCGGGCGGCACATGACCCTCAAGCGCAGCGGCGCGCTGGGCCTGCAGGCCATGCACGAAGCCGGGGCGCACACGGTGGCGCAGGACGAGGCCACGAGCGTGGTGTTCGGCATGCCCAAGGAAGCGATCAAGCTCGGCGTGGTCGACCGGGTTCTGCCCTTGCAGGACATCGCGCGCGAGATCCTGCGCTTTGTCTGAAGCACAATGTCTGCCCTTGCCCGCATCCAGCCAGCGGGCGAAGAAAGAACGCTGTGGCCAACCCCATGAATTCCGCACCCGCGTCCACGGCCTCGTCGGGCGCCGGCACCGCCGTCAACGCGACGCCTGCTCGCACGGTTCTGCTGGCAGGGGCATCGGGCCTGGTGGGCCGGGAAATCCTGCGAGGGCTGCTGGCCGATGAGTCGGTGGGCGCCGTCCATACGCTGGGCCGCCGCGATCTGGCGCTCCAGCACCCCAGGCTGACCCAGCACCGGATCGATTTCAAGGCGTTGCCCGCCCTGCCGCGCCTGGACGAGGCCTTCATCGCTCTGGGCACCACCATCAAGGTGGCCGGCAGCCAGGAAGCATTTCGCGCGATCGACTTCGACGCGGTGCTCACGGTGGCGCAAGCCGCCAAGGCAGCCGGCGCGACCCGGCTCGGCGTTGTCAGCGCCATGGGCGCCAACGCGCGTTCCAGCGTCTTCTACAACCGGGTCAAAGGCGAGGTGGAAGAGGCGCTTTCGGCGCTCGGGTTCGACACGCTGGTGTTCGCGCGGCCGTCGTTGCTGGTCGGCGACCGCGCCGCCCTGGGTCAGCCGGTGCGCAGCGGCGAAGAAATGGGCGAGAAGGTTGCGCATTGGCTGGGGCCATTGATTCCCGCCAACTACCGCCCGATCGACGTCAAGCCCGTGGCGCGTGCGCTGCTCAAGGCGGTTCCCGAGACCAAAGGACGGCGGATCATCTTGTCCGGTGAGTTGCAGAAATTCTGATCTTCCAGAAGACGCCGGTGTGCGTGGAGTTCCGGGCCCCCGTCGACCGCCAGCCGCACCTGCAGAGCAACGCCTGACCGGTGACTACGACACTCTCACGACAGCGTCAGACCTCTTGTGCAGATCCGGCAACAGCTCCAGCCCGAGTCCGGGCTTGTCGCCCAGCGTGATCATTCCGTCCTTCACCACGGGGAGGTCGGTGACCAGCTCCTTGTACCAGCCCGTGTAAAACGCCCGCACGCTTTCCTGGATCAGCGCATTGGGGGCGTGGAGCGACAGATGGGTGGAAGCCGCCCAGACCACCGGCCCGGTGCAGTCGTGCGGCGCAACGGGCAATTGCCAGGCATCGGCCATGCCGGCGATCTTGCGCGCCTCGGTGAGGCCGCCGCACCAGCTCAGATCCAGCATCACCACGCCGGCCACCCCGGTTTGCAGGTAATCCTTGAAGCCCCACTTGTAGCTGAGGGTCTCGCTGGCGCAGATCAGGGCTTCGCAGTCCTTCGCGTATTGCTTGAGCAGATCCAGCGAGTCCATGCGGATCGCGTCTTCGTGCCAGAAGGTATTGAACGGCTTGAGGGCGCGCGCGATCTTCTGCGCCATCGGCAGGCGCCACAGGCTGTGGAACTCCACCATGATGTCCATGCGATCGCCCACCGCGGTGCGGATCTTGCGGAACGGCTCCAGGGCGACATCCAGATCGGCATTGCTGATGTACTGGCCGTGGCTGGCTTCGGCGGCCGGATCGAACGGCCAGATCTTCATCGCCGTGACGCCTTCGGACAACAGCGACTGCGCCAGTTCATCGGCGTGATGCAGGAAGCCTTGCAGGTCCTCGTACGGGCCAGGGCTACCGGAGGGGCCTTGGAGGTTCTTGCCCAGGCCCCAGTTGGACGACGTCTGGTTCGCGTCACTGCGGATGTACTGGTAGCCCGCGCAGGTGTTGTAGATGCGGATGGCGTCACGGCTCTTGCCGCCGAGCGCGGTGTGAATGGGCATGCCGGCGGACTTGCCGAACAGGTCCCACAGGGCGATGTCCACCGCGGAGTTGCCGCGGGTTTCGACGCCGGAGCCGCGCCACCCCAGATAGCCGGTGAGGTCGCGGTTGCGTGCCTCGATCGCCAGCGGGTCCTGTCCCTTCAGGCGCGGGGCCACCCACTCGTGCAGGTAGGCCTCCACGGCCTGGGCACCCATGAAGGTCTCGCCCAGCCCGACCAGCCCCTCGTCGGTGTGCAAACGCACCCAGAGGATGTTCGGAAACTCCCCCAGGCGGATGGTCTCGAGTTGAGTGATTTTCAACTTGGTCAAGTAGCCGGCGGGCCGTCAGGCTCGTCCGGCTTATCCTCTGTTCAACCCCCGCGAGCCTTCTTCAACGCATCCAGCACCACGTTCACAGCGTCGGCGCCGATCGTGGGCACGTTCTTCGCGTACACCGGCTGCACCTTCGCGAACATGCGAGCCTGCTCGGCCGCGGTGACGTCGTTGACCACCATGCCCTTGGCCTTGAGGCTGGTCAGCGACTTCTCGTTCAGGCTGCGGTTGGCGGCGCGCTGCACCTTCTGGCCTTCGACGGCGGCTTCACGCAACACGGCCTGTTCCTGCGGGTTCAGCTGGTCCCACAGCTTCTTGCTGTACAGCACCAGGAACGGCGTGTAGGCGTGGCGGGTCACCGACAGGTACTTCTGCACCTCGTTGAACTTGGACGTCTCGATGGTCACGAAGGGGTTTTCCTGGCCGTCGATGGTCTTGGTCTCCAGCGCCGTGAATACTTCCGGAAAGGCCATGGGCACGGCGTTGGTGCCCAGGGCCTTGAAGGTGTCCAGGAAAATGTTGTTCTGCATCACGCGCAGCTTCACACCGTCGAAGTCCTCGACCCTGGCGATCGGGCGCTTGCTGTTGGTGAGGTTGCGAAAACCATTCTCCCAATAGGCCAGGTTCACCAGGCCGGACTCTTCCAGCTTCTTGTTGAAGTATTGGCCGGCGGGGCCGTCCAGCACCGCGTCGGCCTCCTTCTCGTTGGCGAACAGGAACGGCAGATCGAACACACCCAGTTCCTTGACGATGCCCACCAGCGGCGAGGACGAGGTGCACACCATCTCCTGGGTGCCGGCACGCAGCGCCTGGCTGGCCTGCAGGTCGTTGCCGGCGGCGCCGCCCCAGAAGGCGTTGATCTTCATCTTGCCGCCGGTCCTGGCTGCAAGGATCTCCTGCATCTTCTTGACGCCGACACCGACCGGATGATCCTCGTTGACGCCGTTGGTGAACTTGATGGTGCGATCGGCGAACTGGGCGAACGCCGGCGCCGCGGCCAGCAGCACTGTGGCCGCGAAAGCCACGAGGGTACGTCGTTTGAACATGTGGAATCTCCTTAAGGATTAAACGACAGGGATGAAAAAGCGAAGCCTCACCGCATCAGGAACTTCAGCGGCACGAGGACGATGTCGGGGAACAGGACCAGCCCGAACAGCACGGCGAGCTGGGCCAGGAAGAACGGCATGACGCCCTTGAACGAATCGTCGAGGCTGATCTTGGCCACGCCGCACACCACGTTCAGCACGGTGCCCACGGGCGGCGTGATCAGGCCGATGGCGTTGTTCATGATGAACAGCACGCCGAAGTAGACCGGGTCGATGCCGGCCTTGAGCACCACCGGCATCAGCACCGGCGTGAGGATCAGCACCGTCGGCGTGAAGTCCAGCGCCGTGCCGACGATGACCACGATCACCATCATGACGAACATCAGCATCGTCTTGTTGCCCATGAAGGGCTCGAGCATGGCGACGACCTCGGCCGGAATGTTGGCCACGGTGATGAGCCAGGCGCTGACCATCGCGGCCGCCACCAGGAACATCACCACGGCGGTCGTCTTGCCGGCCGCCAGGATCAGGCCGTACAGTTCGCGCCATTTGAGTTCGCGGTAGACGAACATGCCCACCGCGAAGCTGTAGACGGCCGCCACCACCGCCGCTTCGGTGGGCGTGAAGACGCCGAACTTCATCCCGCCCAGGATGACTACCGGCAGCGCCAGGGCCAGGCTGCCTTCGCTGGTGATCTTCAGCCGCTGGACCATGCCCACCCGCGGGGCCGGCCGGATCTCGTCCCGCTTGGCGATCCACCACCAGGTCAGGCCGATCGCCGCGCCCATCAGGACGCCGGGAACGATGCCGGCCAGGAACAGTTTGGTGATCGAGACATTCCCCGCCACGCCGAAGACGATCATGCCGATCGACGGCGGAATCACCGGGGCGATGATGCCGCCGGCTGCGATCAGGCCCGCCGAGCGGTTCACCTCGTAGCCGGCCTGCCTCATCATCGGGATGAGCAGCGCGGCCAATGCCGCGGTGTCGGCCACGGCCGATCCCGACAGCGAGGCCATGATGACGGCCGCCAGCACCGCGACGTAGCCGAGGCCGCCGCGGAAATGCCCGACCCAGGCCATGGCCAGGTTGACGATCCGCCTCGACAGGCCGCCGGCGTTCATGAACTCGCCGGCCAGCAGGAAGAACGGCACGGCCAGCAGCGGAAAGTTGTCGGCGCCGTCGACGAAACGCTGGGCCAGGATCTGGCTGTCGAAGGCGGGCAAGGCCCCGGTGGCCGCCATGAAAGCCATCAAGGCCAGGCCGCAGATCAGCAGCGAATAGGCGATCGGCATCCCGATGGCCATGGCCCCCAGCAGGCTGAACAGGAAGACGCTGACGGTCATGGCCGGGCTCCTTCCTGGAGCAGTTCTTCGGTTCCAGCCACCTCGCCGTGCGGCACGTCTTCCGACTCGACCACCTGCACCAGTTCGTCCTCGGTCAGGCGGCCGGTGAACAGGCGGAACAGGACGTTGATGTTGAACAGCGCCATCACCGCGCCGACCACATAGCCCACGCCGTAGATCCAGATCATGGAAATGCCGACCACCGGCGAGACGTTGGTGACCTGCAATTCATGCATCTCCCAGGTGCCCAGGATGAACAGGCCATTGCAGAACAGCATCAGCGCCTCGCTGATGAAGAGGCAGACCTTCTTGCCCATGACCGGCAGGTGCTTGACCAGGGTGTCCACGCCGAGGTGGCCCCGCTCGCGCATGGCGATCATCGCGCCGATGTACGTGAGCCAGATGAAGCAGTAACGCGACATCTCCTCGGAGACCGTGATGCCGGAATTGAATCCATAACGCAGCACCACGTTGCCGAACACCATGATGACCATGGCCACCAGGCTGGCCACCACCAGGAACTCGAGAAGCTTGAAGAACAGGTCGACCGGTCTTTTCATCGTTGTTCAGCCCGCTTTGAGGCGCGGCGCGGGAGTGTTGAGGCTGGGAAGCTTCCGGCGGCTGGCCAGGACCTCCTCGATGTCCTGGTCGGCACCGTCGATCAGCACCAGGATGGCCTTCTCGGCCTTGGCGCCGTTGTGTGCGATGACCGCATCCAGCACGGCGCGGTGCAGCGGCAGCGACGACTTCGGGCCGTCCTTGCGGCTGGTGGAAACTTCGAAACTCGTGCGCAGCAGGGCGCTCAGCACCTTGCTCATCTGGACGATCATCCGGTTGTGCGAGGCACGCAAGAGCCCCTGGTGGAAGCCCAGGTCGTGAGCGACGTAGTCGCCGCCCTCTTCCACCGCCCGGCGCATACCCTCGTAAGCGGCTTCGATGTCAGCCAGGTCGCGTGCGGTAGCTCGCTCGGCCGCCATCCGCACGGCTGCGGGCTCCAGGATGCGGCGCAGGTCCTGCAGATCGCGCAGGAACTCGCGCGTGAGACCCGACTTCGATTTCCAGAGCACGACATCCGGGTCGAACCAGTTCCATTGGTCTTCGGACAACACCCGGGTGCCCACCTTCGGGCCGGTGGAAACCAGTCCCTTGGCCACCAGCGACTTCACCGATTCCCGGATCACCGTACGGCTGACCGCCAGCTCTTCGCACAGCCTGGGCGCGGCAGGAAGGGACGATCCGGCCGGATAACGTCCGGCGACGATCGCTTCGCCGAGGTGATCGAGCGTGTTGCCGTGAACGTTTTTGATTGTTGTGCGCATGCCGCTGAGTCCCTGGTGCCGCGCCGACGCTTAGGGGTTAACCCCGGCGGGTCCAAAGGTCATATCGTCATACGATTCTGCCACGGTCGACGACCACCCCACCGCCGGTTGATACTGATGACGCGGTGTTTTTTTCATGCTACAAGGTCGAGGCTTTCAACACATCCAACCCGTCCTGGAGACCATGGCCGCAGTACAAATCAGAAAAGTCGAAAAATATTTCGGCGCAACCCACATCATTCGGGGCGTTGACATCGACATGGAGGATGGGCAGTTCACGGTGCTGGTCGGGCCTTCCGGCTGCGGCAAGTCCACCCTGCTGCGCATGATCGCGGGTCTGGAAGAAATCAGCGGCGGCGAGATCCTGATCGGCGGCCGCGTCGTGAACAACATGATGCCCAAGGAACGGGACATCGCGATGGTGTTCCAGAACTACGCGCTGTATCCCCACATGACGGTGCGCGACAACATGACGTTCAGCCTGATGCTGGCGCGCCAGCCCAAGGCGCTCGCCGACGAGCGCGTGCGCAAGGCCGCCGACATCCTGGGCCTGAACGACCTGCTCGACCGCTTTCCGCGCCAGCTCTCGGGCGGCCAGCGCCAGCGCGTGGCCATGGGCCGCTGCATCGTGCGCGATCCCCAGGTCTTCCTGTTCGACGAGCCCCTGTCCAACCTCGATGCCAAGCTGCGGGTGCAGATGCGCACCGAGATCAAGGAACTGCACCAGCGCCTGAAGACGACCTCGGTTTATGTCACGCACGACCAGATCGAGGCGATGACCATGGCCGACAAGATCGTCGTCATGCGCGACGGCATCGTCGAGCAGACCGGCTCGCCGCTGGAGGTTTACGACCGGCCGGCCAACCAGTTCGTGGCCGGCTTCATCGGCTCGCCCTCGATGAACTTCCTGCCGGGCGTCCTCAAGCGCTCGGACGGCGATGCACGGGTGGAATTTGCCGACGGCATGTCGTTGCCGGCCCCCACTGGCGCCACTGGCCAGGACGGGCAGAAAGTGATCTATGGCACGCGGCCCGAGCACATCGATCTTGCCGCGGGCAACGACGGCGTGGTGAGCGAAGTGGTGGTGGTCGAACCGACCGGCGCCGACACGCAGGTCTTCACCAAGATGGCCGGCGTGGAGGTCACCAGCGTCTTCCGCGATCGGCATGCGTTCCGCCCCGGCGAGATGATCCGCCTGCGGCCCGACCCCGCGCGGGCCCATTTGTTCGATGCCGCCAGCGGCGCGCGCCTGGCCGTCTGAGCAGGCACAACAGCCCAGCCCTGGCCGTCCCCATTTTTTTCCTCGACCCACCCAAGGAGACAACCATGTCCAACGACAACCGCCGCAAGTTCCTCAAAAAGACATCGGCTGCGGCCGGTGCCGCCGCGCTTCCGATCCTGTGGCCCAGCACGGCCAGTGCGCAGTGGAGCAACCAGCCCGAAAAAGGCGCCAAGCTGCGCGTGCTGCGCTGGAAGCGCTTCGTGCAGGGCGATGAAGACCAGTACATGGCCAACGTCAAGAAGTTCACCGCGCAGTACGGCATCGAAGTGCGCGTGGACAACGAAGGCTGGGAAGACGTGCGCCCCAAGGCGGCGGTGGCGGCCAACGCCGGCGCCGGCCCGGACATCATCCTGTCCACCAACGACGACGCCAATTTGTATCCTGACAAGCTGGTCGACGTGACGGACGTGTGCAATTACCTCGGCAAGAAGTACGGCGGCTGGTACCCGGTGTGCGAGCAGTACCTCAAGCAGAACAACAAGTGGATCGGCGTCCCGCTGGGCTGCGCCGGCAATGCCATCGTCTATCGCGAGAGCCAGGTCAAGGCCGCCGGGTTCGACAGCTTTCCAAAGGATCTGCCCGGCTTCCTGAAGCTGATGAAGGCGCTGAAGGAAAAAGGCACACCCGGCGGCTTCGCCCTCGGACACGCCACCGGCGACCAGGCCTGGGCCCACTGGCTGGTGTGGGCGCACGGCGGCAAGCTGGTCAACGAGAAGAACCAGGTCGTGATCGACAGCCCGGAAACGATCAAGGCGCTGGAATACGCCAAGGAGCTGTACCCCACGTTCGTGCCCGGCACGCTGTCCTGGCTGGACCCCAACAACAACAAGGCTTTCCTGGACAACCAGGTCAGCGTCACGGCCAACGGCATTTCGATCTATTACGCCGCCAAGACCTCGACCGACCCCAAGCTGCTGGAGATGGCCAAGGACATCCAGCACGCCAACTTCCCGATCGGCCCGGTCGGCAAACCGAGCGAGTTCAATCTGTTCTTCAACCAGATGATCTACAAGTACACCAAGTACCCGAAGGCCGCCAAGGAGTTCCTGCGCTTCATGATGGAGGAGCCGCAGTTCGGCCCCTGGATGCAGGCCAGCAATGGTTACACCTGCCATCCGCTCAAGGCGTACGAAGCCAATCCGATCTGGACCGTCGACCCCAAGAACACGCCGTACCGCGATGCCATGAAGATCATGTGGCCTTGCGGCTATGCCGGCAAGATGGGCTACGCGTCAGCGGGTTCGATCGCTGACTTCATCATCCTGGACATGGTGGCCGAGGCGGCGAGCGGATCCAAGTCGCCGAAGGAAGCGGCCGAGCGCGCGCAAAAACGCGCCGAGCGCTACTACAAGGTCTGACGGCCGCAACCGTGACGCCGCCCCGCGGCCGCGCAGCCCCCAAGGGCTGCGGGGCGGCGGCTCCTCTTTATTGACTCCCGACAACGACTGGAAGCCGGTGGCCCTCCTGCAAAAACTGCAAAACAGCCGCAACGCGCTGGGCTTGCTCTTCATGGTGCCGGCGGCGGTGCTGCTGCTGGTTTTTCTCACCTATCCCCTGATCCTGGGCGTCTGGCTGGGCTTCACCGACACCAAGATCGGGCGTCCCGGCATGTGGATCGGGCTGGAGAATTACAAGTTCCTGTGGGGTGACGAGGTCACCCGGCTGGCCCTGTTCAACACCCTCTTCTACACGGTCGTCGCCAGCGCGCTGAAGTTCGCCCTGGGCCTGTGGCTGGCGCTCCTGCTGAACGAGAAGATTCCGTTCAAGACCTTCTTCCGCACGGTGATCCTGCTGCCCTACATCGTGCCCACGGCGCTGTCGGCCATCGC
>DIZF01000062.1:0-21439 GCA_002427815.1 Ramlibacter tataouinensis | reverse complement strand
TGGAATGCGCGGCTGTCCACCATCGCGGCCAATGTCTGGCGCGGCGTGCCCTTCGTGGCCATCACGCTGCTGGCCGGCTTGCAGACCATTTCGCCTTCGCTGCATGAGGCCGCCGCCATTGACGGCGCCACCGGCTGGCAACGCTTTCGGTACATCACGCTGCCGCTGCTGACCCCGATCATTGCCGTGGTCATGACCTTCTCGGTGCTGTTCACCTTCACCGACTTCCAGCTGATCTACGTGCTGACACGCGGCGGGCCGCTCAACGCCACCCACCTGATGGCCACCCTGTCGTTCCAGCGCGCGATTCCCGGCGGGTCGCTGGGCGAAGGCGCCGCCATCGCCATTGCCATGATCCCGTTCCTGCTGGCCTCCATCCTGTTCAGCTATTTCGGCCTGCAGCGCCGCGCCTGGCAACAGGGCGGCAGCGACAAATAAGCTCACCCATGAAAACACCCGACAACGACAGCCAGGGCATGAGCTTTCTGGACACCATGCCGCGACGCGTGGTGACCGTGTTCATCCCGCTGGGCATCTTCGTGTTCGTGCTGCTGTTCCCGTTCTACTGGATGGCGATCACGGCCTTCAAGCCCGACGGCGAACTGATCTCGCGCGAGGGCAATCCCTTCCTGGTGATCGGCCCGACGCTGGCGCACTTCAAGAAGCTGCTCTTCGATACCTCCTACCCCGACTGGCTGTGGAACACGGTGGTCGTCTCGGTGGTTGCCACGTTCGCCTCGCTGATCGCATCGGTGCTGGCGGCCTACGCGATCGAGCGGCTGCGCTTCAAGGGCGCGCGCCAGGTCGGCCTGAGCATTTTCCTGGCCTACCTGGTGCCGCCATCGATCCTGTTCATTCCGCTGGCGGCCATCGTGTTCAAGCTCGGCCTGTTCGATACCCGCTGGGCGCTGATCCTGACCTATCCCACCTTCCTGATCCCCTTCAGCACCTGGCTGCTGATGGGGTACTTCCGCTCCATCCCTTATGAGCTCGAGGAATGTGCGCTGATCGACGGCGCCACGCGCTTCGAGATTCTCTGGAAGATCGTCCTGCCGCTGTCCGTGCCCGGGCTGATCTCGGCGGGCATCTTCGCATTCACCTTGTCGTGGAACGAGTTCATCTACGCACTGACGTTCGTCTCGTCGTCGGAAGTCAAGACCATTGCCGTGGGCGTCGTCACCGAGCTGGTGGATGGCGACGTCTATCATTGGGGGGCGCTGATGGCGGGCGCCCTGATGGGCTCGCTGCCGGTGGCGATCATCTATTCCTTCTTTGTCGAGTACTACGTCTCCGGCATGACCGGCGCCGTCAAGGAATAGAGCCGCGTTGGGCGCCTCGGCCGCGCACGCGGTGCGTTGGCCCGAGATCATTCATTTGAGGATTCACCCGTGAGCAGCTCTTCCACCCCCCCCCGCAAAAAACCCGAAGACCTCCGCAGCCAGCAGTGGTTCGGACGCCAGGACCGCGACGGCTTCGCGTACCGCAGCTGGGTCAAGGGCAAAGGCGTGCCGCACGACCAGTTCGACGGCCGCCCGGTGATCGGCATCTGCAACACCTTCAGCGAACTCACGCCCTGCAACAGCCACTTTCGCACGCTGGCCGAGCAGGTGAAGATCGGGGTCTACGAGGCCGGCGGCTTCCCGCTCGAATTCCCGGTGATGTCCCTGGGCGAGACGCTCCTGCGCCCCACGGCCATGCTGTATCGCAACCTCGCCAGCATGGATGTGGAAGAAAGCATCCGCGGCAACCCGATCGACGGCGTGGTGCTGCTGATGGGATGCGACAAGACCACGCCCTCGCTGGTGATGGGCGCCTCCAGCGTCGACATTCCGACCATCGGCGTTTCCGGCGGGCCCATGCTCAACGGCAAATGGCGCGGCCAGGAACTGGGCTCGGGCACCGGCGTGTGGAGCATGAGCGAACAGGTGCGCGCCGGCACGCTCAAGCTGCAGGATTTCTTCGAAGCCGAGAGCTGCATGCACCGCAGCCACGGCCACTGCATGACCATGGGCACAGCCAGCACCATGGCCTGCATGGTCGAGGCGCTGGGCCTGGGCCTGCCGGGCAACGCCGCCTATCCCGCGGTGGACGGACGCCGCAATGTGCTGGCCCGCATGGCGGGCCGCCGCATCGTGGACATGGTGCATGAGGACCAGAAACTGTCCAATATCCTGACGCGCCACGCCTTCGAGAACGCCATCAAGACGCTGGCCGCGATCGGCGGCTCGACCAACGCAGTGATCCATCTGATCGCGATCGCCCGGCGCATCGGCGTCGAACTGGCGATCGAGGACTTCGACCGGCTGGCCAGCGAATTGCCCTGCCTGGTCAACCTGCAGCCTTCCGGCGAGCACCTGATGGAAGACTTCTGCTACGCCGGCGGCCTGCCGGTGGTGATGAAGGAAATCGCGCAGCACCTGCACCTGGACGCCGTGACGGCCAACGGCAGGACCGTGCGCGAGAACGTCGGCGATGCCGTGAACTACAACCAGGAGGTCATCCAGCCGCTGGACCGCCCCTTCAAGGACAAGGCCGGCATCGCGGTGCTGCGCGGCAACCTGGCGCCACGCGGGGCCGTGATCAAGCCCAGCGCCGCGACACCGGCGCTGATGGTGCACAAAGGGCGGGCCGTGGTGTTCGAGAACATCGAGGACTTCCACAAGCGCATCGACGACGAGAACCTCGACATCGACGAGAACTGCGTGATGGTGCTGAAGAACTGCGGGCCGAAGGGCTACCCCGGCATGGCGGAAGTGGGCAACATGCCGCTGCCGCCCAAGGTGCTGCGCAAGGGCATCACCGACATGGTCCGCATCAGCGACGCACGCATGAGCGGCACCGCCTACGGCACCGTGGTGCTGCACACCGCGCCGGAAGCCGCGGCTGGCGGCCCGCTGGCGGTGGTGCGCAACGGCGACATGATCGAGCTCGACGTGCCGAACCGGCGCATCCAGCTGCACATCAGCGACGAAGAACTGGCGCGCCGGCTCGCCGAATGGAAAAAGCCCGAGCCGCCTTTGTCCTCCGGGTACTGGAAGCTCTACGTCGACCACGTGCTGCAGGCCGACGAAGGCGCGGACCTGGATTTCCTGGTCGGCAAGCGCGGCGCCTTCGTACCTCGTGACAATCACTGAAACACATCGCACTGCATTCCTGCATCGGAGGGCATTGCCGTGAGACCACTCATCGCCATCGACTGGGGCACTTCGTCGCTGCGCGCCGCGCGGCTCGACGGCCAGGGCCGTGTGCTGGAAGAGCGTTCGGTGCCCCGCGGCATTCTCACGGTGCCGCCAGGCGGATTCGCGGCGGTGTTTCAGGACACTTGCGGCGACTGGATGCGCTCTCCCGGCGCGCTGGCGCTCGTCTGCGGCATGGCCGGCAGCCGCCAGGGTTGGGTGGAAGCGCCCTACTGCCCCTGCCCGGCAGGATTTGGCGATGTGGCGGCGCGGCTCGCCTGGATCGAGCCCGGCCGCGTTGCCATCGTGCCCGGACTGAGCTGCGAAGCCGACGGCGTGCCCGACGTGATGCGGGGCGAGGAAACACAGGTTTTCGGTGCCCTGGATCTGCTGGGCCTGGATTCCGCCCTGCTGGTGCATCCCGGAACACACAGCAAGTGGGTACGGATCGCGGGCGGCCGCATCGAGAGTTTTTCGACCTTCATGACGGGCGAGTTCTATGCCCTGCTGCGCCAGCATTCCATCCTCGGACGCACCATGCCCGATGGCGACGGTGAGCCGGACGCGGCAGCGTTCGAGCGCGGCATCCGGTACGCGCTGCACAGCGGCACACTCCTGCACGCGGCGTTCAGCGCCCGCACGCTGGCCCTGTTTGACCGCATGCCGGCCGCCGCCTTGCCGAGCTACCTCTCCGGGCTGGTGATCGGCGAGGAACTGCGCGCGCAGGACCTGGCCGGCGTATCCGAAGCGGTGGTTGTGGTTGGTGCGGAGGCGCTCACGCGGCGCTATGAACTGGGACTGCGGATCCTGGGCGTGCCGACACGCAGCGCCGGATCGCAAGCGGCGTGGCACGGCCTGCCGGCCATCGCCAATACCCTCGACGGAACGGGAAAGTGATGACGGCCCATCGGCAGTTCACCGCCGCGCTCGCGGCCTGTCCGCTGATCGCAATCCTGCGCGGTCTGCGCCCCACCGAGGCCCAGCCCGTCGGCGAAGCCTTGATCACGAGCGGCTGGCGGCTGATCGAAGTACCGCTGAATTCGCCCGAGCCGCTGCTGAGCATCGCGGCCCTGGCCGAGGCCTTTCCCCAAGCGCTGGTCGGCGCGGGCACGGTGCTGCAGCCCGAACAGGTGGGCCCGGTGCACGCAGCCGGCGGCCGGCTGGTGGTCGCCCCCAATTTCCATCCCGAAGTGGTGCGCGAGGCGGTGCGGCTGGGCATGGTCTGCCTGCCCGGCGTGCTCACGGCCACCGAGGCGTTTGCCGCGCTCGCCGCCGGCGCCACCGGCCTGAAACTCTTCCCTGCCGAGATGATTCCACCCGCTGCCGTCAAGGCCTTGCGCGCCGTGCTGCCGCCGCAGACCGTCGTACTGCCCGTGGGCGGCATCACGCCAGGCAACATGGCCGGTTATCTTGCCGCCGGCGCCAACGGCTTCGGCATCGGCTCGGCGCTCTATGCGCCGGGCAGGGATGCAGCTGCGGTGCGCGAGCGCGCCCGCGACTTCATGGCCGCCTGCGCGGGTACCGTCCGGACGTGACGCATTGAGGCCGGCGCCGTCACTGTCCCGAGGCGGGAACCTGCAGCCCGAGCAGACGGGCCAGATCGGCCATCGGCATGGCACCCTCGTTGGTGACCAGCGCGCCGGTCTGCGCGTGCAGCGCCACGATGGTGGGAACGGATGCGAAGCCGAAGCGATTGAACAACGCCGTGTTCTTCTCGACGATCTTCTTCTGGGCATCGATGTCGCCCGACGCGCTGATGCCGCCCTGCTTGGCCAGGACCGATGCCTCATGCTCGTCCATGGCGGCAACCGGGTCCTTGGCGGCGAGGATCGTCGCGCCCTGGCTGATGCTCGCCTGGCCGATGATGCCCACTGGAATCCAGACGAATTTCGCCTGCGACTTCAGCGGTTTGGCTGAATTCCACAGCGCGGCGCAATGCGGGCATTGCGGATCGAAGAACACGTAGACGGTGCGCGCGCTCATGGTCGCGCCCACGGTGAACCCCTGGGCTTCGGCCTCGATCGCCGCGACGGTCACCGGGGCCTTGGCGGCCGCCTTGCTGTCTGCGGACGGGCCCGCCGCATCGTTGCAGCCGGACAGGAGCACGGAAGCGAGCAGGGCCGCGGCGGCGAATCTCAGGAATTTCATGGTGCCTCGAACAGTTTGGGGGGATGCGCCGACGATACCAAAGCCGCCGGAACCCCGCCCGCATCACCCCAATGGCGCCGCCACGGGCGCCGGGTCCTGCTGCCGGCGGCGAGCTGCCGTCCATCCCGTAGGCGAGGTCTTACGGCAAAGCGTCCGGTCGGCTGATGGATGCCGCGTGACAACGGCAGAGTATTGCAGTCCCACTGCAAAGGACACGCAATGACTCAGCAACAGACCGCGCACATCCAGCCTTCCAAGCACTCGACCGAGGAAGTTGATGATTTTCTCGAAATGGTCGAGAACAATGTCCATGTTGTGCCTGACGCGGGCTCTCCCGCCATCATGCCCAACACCGACCTGGACGAGGACGGCAACCCGATCTCGGAAACCAGGAACCCACTGATCTAGGGCATCCGCGCACAAGGCCCTCTGGCCTGGAACGATCGGGCCAGCCGCGGCTGAGCCCGTTCCATCCGGTCACGCCTTCACAGCTCTTCTTGCCGACAGCGGCAACGCCTCCCGGATCGGCAGGTGGATCAGCGCTGGACCGACCGCCAGCACGATGTCGATGTACCAGACCCAGTCGTAGGCGCCGGTCGCTTCGAAGGGACCGAAGAACTTGGCGAGGTGCCGGCCGCGGCCAGCAGCACCACCCAGAGAGATGCTGATTTGACCCCGGCGTTGCGGGCATCACTCATCGGTCTCTCCCTCGGGCAAGGGTGAAAGCGACTGCATGCAGTCGTCGATCAGCGCGTGCAGCTCGACGACACGGTGGGCGCCCAGCGTCCGGTTGATGCCCTCCTGCGCCACGCGCCAGCGCCGCTGCGCCTCCTGGCGCTTGTCGCGGCCGGCGTCGGTCGCGCTGACCAGACGGCTGCGGCCGTCGGCGCCCGGGTCCAGTCTCAGCCAGCCGGCGGCTATCAGCGGCCGCAGGTTGCGCGTGAGCGTGGACGGGCCGATCTTCATCTCGCGCGCCAGGTCGCCGGGACGGATCGGGCCGAGCTTGACGACATAGGACAGCAGCGAATACTGCGTCCCCTTCAGCCCGGTCTTGCCGACCTCCGCGTCGTAGTGCTGCGTGACGCGGCGCATCAGCTGGCGCAGCTTGAGGTTGGTGCAGCCCTGGGGCTTGACAGCGGTGTCCATGTTGATTATTGTAGCTGCAACTGTTGCATATACAAGTGTATCGGGAAAGGAACGAGCGATGAGCAAGCAGAACCAGCTCGAGGCCTGGCTGGCCCAGGAACAGGAGGTCCTGGCACGGCTGGAGACCGGCGTGGGACCGGGGGTGGCGCGGCCGGAGCAGCTGGCCGGCAAGACCGGGCTGGAAATCATGCAGGGCCTGTTGCGCGGCGAACTGCCCTACGCGCCGATCGCACGCACCCTGGATTTCGTCCTGCTGGAAGTCGACGAAGGCCGCGCAGTGTTCCAGGGCACGCCGGGCCCGGCGCACCTCAATCCGATGGGAACCATCCATGGCGGCTGGTATGCCACGCTGCTCGATTCGGCGCTGGGCTGCGCCGTGAACACCATGATGCCGGTGGGCCGCGGCTACACGACGGCCGAGCTCAGCGTGAACCTGGTGCGCGCCATCGGGGCCAGGGCACCACGGGTGCGGGCCGAGGGCAAGGTCGTCCACTGCGGCCGCCAGCTTGCCACCGCCGAGGGACGGCTGTACGGTCCGGACGGAACGCTGTACGCGCATGCCACGACCACCTGTCTGGTGTTCGACATCCCCGGCGCGAAGTAGCGGCGTCACGGACGGGCAACCCGCGCCGCGGGCGGTTCAAGACGCCGGCTGCCGGCCCAGGCGCTTTTCCAGCCGGATCGCGTCGACAGTGCCGCGGTAGTAGCCGGCGACCGTCCCGATCGGCCGATAGCCCTGCTCCTCGTAAAAGGCAATGGCGCCGGGGTTGTCCGCGCGCGCCTCGAGATGAATGCGTTCCAGGCCCGCCGTGAGGGCGCACTTCTCCAGCCACCCCAGCAGCGCCGCGCCCAGTCCCCGCTGCCTGCGGGCCGGCTCGACACCCAGCAGCGACAGATGCGCCTTGAGTTCGCCGTAGCTCATGATGCCGAAACCCATGATGGATCCGCGCTCGTGGATGACCGCGACATTGGTGGACCGGTCGCGAATGGCCTTGAGCACCCGCTGCTCGGTCCAGCTCCAGCCCAGGCCGTATTCGATGTACTCGCGCGACATCCAGGCGATGGGGCCGGCGTCGGCGGCTGCGGCGAGCCGGATGTTGGGGATGATGATCATGGTTTGCCGCTGCCACTTTATCGTACGCGCCGCCTGAACCCGGCAGCCAGTCGGGGCGTGACGCGCGCGGCCGGCCGCCCCATAATGGCCGCATGAGACTACTCCACACCATGCTGCGCGTGGGCGACCTGCAGCGCTCCATCGACTTCTACACCCAGGTACTCGGCATGAAGCTGCTGCGCACCACCGAACGGCCCGAGCAGAAATACTCGCTGGCCTTCGTGGGCTACGGCAGCAATCCCGAGCAGGCGGAAATCGAGCTGACCTACAACCACGGTGTCGACCACTATGACCTGGGCACCGCCTTCGGCCACCTCGCCCTGGGCGTGCCGGACGTGTATGCGGCCTGCCAGAAGATCCGCACCGGCGGCGGCAACATCACCCGCGAACCGGGACCGGTCAAGGGCGGCACCACCGTGATCGCCTTCGTCACCGACCCGGACGGCTACAAGATCGAGCTGATCCAGCGCGACGCCTAGATCGGCGTTGCCAGGCCCGTGTTCAGGCGTGGTGCTTGAGCGCGGCGGCCTGTTGCGCCAGCTGGGTGATGCGCGGCCAATCGGACTTGGCGACAGCCTCGGCCGGGGTCAGCCAGGAGCCGCCCACGCACACCACATTGGCCAGCGCCAGGAATTGCGCCGCGTTGGTGCTGGCGATGCCGCCCGTCGGGCAGAACTTCACGTCGCCGAACGGCCCCTGCCAGGCCTTGAGCATGGCCAAGCCACCGGCTTGCAGCGCGGGGAAGAATTTCAGGGCGGTGTAGCCGTCTTCCTGCGCCGCCATGATCTCGCTGCCGGTCGCCACGCCCGGCAGCAGCGGCAGCCCCAGGTCGTGGCAGGCCTTGCCGACCGTGATCGTGTAACCGGGACTCACGGCGAAGCGCGCCCCCGCCATCGCCGCGGCCTGCGCGTCGGCGGCACTGCGAACCGTGCCGGCTCCCACCACGGCTTCGGGCACTTCGCGGGCGATGGCCTCGATGCAGGCCAGCGCCACCGGCGTGCGCAGCGTCACTTCCAGCATGCGGATGCCGCCGGCGACCAGCGCGCGCGCCAGTGGCACGGCCTGCGCCAGGTCCGACAGGACCATGACCGGAATCACCGGTGCATCGTTCATCACTTCCAGCGGCGTCAATGTCACAGCCATGTGCAAGCTCCCTCTTCGGCAGTGGTTGCGTTGCGCCGGAATGCGCTGAACAATTCTCTGCCGACTCCGTGGGAGTTTGCCACCTTCAGCTTTTCCGGCAACTGCGCCACATCACGAGCCGCCCATTCGGCTGCAGGAACCAGCGCCTGCAGGGTACCGGCATCGGCATCCAGCCGCACCACGTCGCCATCGCGCAGCCGAGCCAAAGGCCCGCCGGCCGCCGCTTCGGGCGAAACATGGATGGCGGCCGGCACCTTGCCCGAAGCGCCGCTCATCCGGCCGTCGGTGACCAGTGCCACGCGAAGTCCCCTTCCCTGCAGCACGGCCAGCGGCGGCGTGAGCTTGTGCAGCTCGGGCATGCCGTTGGCCTGCGGGCCCTGCCAGCGGACAACGCACACGACGTCGCTCTCCAGTTCGCCGGCGTTGAAGGCGCGCAGCAACTCGTCCTGCGCGTTGAAGACCCGCGCCGGGGCTTCGATCACACGACGGTCGTCGGGCACGGCCGAGACCTTGATGACGCTGCGCCCGAGGTTGCCGGTGAGCAGCTTGAGGCCGCCGGTGGCGCTGAAGGGATAGGTTGCGGGCCGCACGACGTCGGTGTCGCGCGACGGGCCGATGTCGTTCCAGGCGATGGCGCCTTGGTCACTCTCCCTCCGGGAGAGGACTGAGGTGAGGGCCGCGGCAAGGGCCGGCTCCCGCGTGTATTCGCGGATGCCGCCCGGGCGCACCGTGAGTACGTCCTCGTGCATCAGTCCCGCGTCCAGCAGTTCGCGGATCACGAAGCCGGGGCCGCCGGCGGCCTGGAACTGGTTCACGTCGGCGCTGCCGTTCGGATAAACGCGGCTGAGCAGGGGCACCACGGCCGAGAGTCCGGCAAAGTCGTTCCAGTCGATGGTGATGCCGGCCGCGCGCGCGACCGCCACCCAGTGAATGAGGTGATTGGTCGAGCCGCCGGTGGCCAGCAGCGCGACCATCGCATTGACGATGGCACGCTCGTCGACCAGTCGGCCGATCGGGGTATAGCGCCCGGCCTTCACGATGCCCAGCGCCGTGCGCACGGCCTCCCGCGTGAGCTGCTCGCGCAGTTCATTGCCCGGGTTGACGAATGCCGTGCCCGGCACGTGCAGGCCCATCGCCTCCATCAGCATCTGGTTGCTGTTGGCCGTGCCGTAGAAGGTGCAGGTGCCCGGCGCATGGTAGGCGCGCATTTCGGCATCGAGCAGCTCGGGGCGCCCGACCAGCCCTTGCGCGGCCCGTTCGCGCACCTTGGACTTGTCGTTGTTCGACAGGCCGCTGGTCATCGGACCGGCCGGCACCAGCACGGTGGGCAGGTGGCCGAACTGCAGCGCCCCGATCAGCAAGCCGGGCACGATCTTGTCGCAGATGCCCAGCATCAGCGCAGCGTCGAACACGTCGTGGCTGAGCGCAACGGCCGTGGCCATGGCGATCACGTCGCGCGAGAACAGGCTCAGCTCCATGCCGGCCGTGCCCTGCGTGACGCCGTCGCACATGGCCGGCACCCCGCCGGCCACCTGGGCCGTCGCGCCGCGCTGTCGGGCTTCGTCCTTGATCACGTCGGGGTAGCCGGCGAACGGCGCGTGGGCGGACAGCATGTCGTTGTACGAAGTGACGATGCCGATATGCGGGCGCTTCTGCGCGACGATACGCAACTTGTCATTGCCCGGCAGGGCCGCGAAGGCGTGGGCCACGTTGGCGCAGCTCATCCGGTCGGCGCCGCGCTCGCGCGCGGCCGCTTCCTCGATCCGGCGCAGGTAACGGCTGCGCTCGGGGGCGCTGCGCGCGCGGATGCGCTCGGTCACGGCGCCAATCACTGGGTGGAGATTCATCGGGATCCGGTAACTAAATTACGAATCCATCGTACCCCGGATGGATGGCCCCGGTGTGTGTCCGAGTTACCAACGAGTTACCAAACCGCCTACCGGTTCCGGACCCTGGCGTCCTGTCGTCGTTGCATGGCCGGCTTGCAGAGTTGGTGGACTTCCTTCCCGCGCAGTGGTGCACCCCGGCAACGCGAGCAGGTCTTCAACGCGGCAGCCAGCCCAGGACCTTCAGATGCAGGTTCTGCACGTAGAGCCGGTCCGCGGTTTCAGTGAGGCCGGTGGTCTGGGGGTAAGCGCCCGCCGGGTCCTGGAGGTCGGCCACCACCTTGCCGTCTTCGGTGAAGCCCATCACATGTCCATAGCCCTTGGGCAGCGGCCACATGCTGCGGGGCAGTCGCAGCGTGAGTTCGCGCAGGAAAGGCTTGTCGGCCATCCCATCGACATCCGGGCTGCGCGGCCCCGAAAAACCCAGCCAGATCCTGCCGTCCAGGCCCCGCATCAGGTTGTCGGGGTAGCCAGGCAGGTTGTCGAACAGCATGGTGGCCTGGGCCGAGCCCTGGGCGACATCGAGGTTGGCCGCCGCCACGTTGATCTTCCAGACCCGGTACTTGCCGGTCTCGGCAACGAACAGGCTCTGCTCGTCCCGGCTGAGCGCCACGCCATTGGCGAAGCTCAGCCCCTTGGCGACGATGCGCGTTGTCCTGGTGGACGGGTCGTATTCCAGGATGCGCCCGGTGGAGGACTGCTCCAGGATGTCCAGCACGGCGGCTTCGAAGGTGCCGCCCCACGTTGCAGGTGCAAAGTGCCTGGACGCGTCGCTGAAATAAACCTTGCCCGTGCCGGCCACCACCACCGCGTCAGCATAGCGGATGGGATCGCCGTTCACCTGGTCGGCCAGCACCGTGATCTTGCGATCGGGGCTGATGGCCAGCAGGCCCTTGATGGCGTCCGCGGCGATCATGTGACCGGCAGCGTCGAAGTCGAAGCCGAGCACACGCCCGCCGGTGTTGGCGAACACCTCCTGCGCGCTGCCATCGGGGTTCATGCGCAGGATGTTGCCGCTGGCTACGGCGGCGTAGAGCTTGCCGTCACGGCCCAGCACGACGTGTTCGGGCCCTGCTTCGGCCCCGAGCGGAATGATGTTCAGGCCGACCAGTTTGTTGTTGGGCGCGTGCACGCCGGTGTAGCCCGGCAAGGCAGGCGCTTTCCAGCTCACGGCCTTGATCGGCACCGGCCACAGCGCAAGGTATGCGGCCAGCGCCAGCAGGATCAGCGCAGCTGCCCAGGCCGCGAGGGTCTTAGCCGCCATGGGTCGGCGTCCTGGTCTTCTCAAGGCGATCCTCCAGTTCGCCAATGTAGGCTGCGAGCGTATTGCCGGACTGTTCGATCGCGGCGCGAAGATCCTTGTCAAGCTGCTCGATCCTTGCAAGCATGGCGGACCTGGATTCCGCGGTCAGATTGGCCTGCTTCAACATTTGCGCCTCCAGGAAACCTCGAAGTTCAGTAAAGCGCGAAGCCTCCGCCTTGTCAGCCAGTTCCCTGTTCGTCTGCAATTCACGTGAATGACGGCGGTTTTCAAGGAGTGTTGAAGATTGCAGGTAGACCACGTAGACCAGAAACAGGGCTGTGAGAAAGGCCAGCAGCCCTGCCATGATCAATCCCAGCGGCATCTTGACTACGGCAACGCCAAGCGACAGATCGGTAGGAGCGACAAAGGCACTCCAGTTCAGCGTGGCGAAAGCGACGATCGCAGCCAGGACGAGCAGCAGCAGCAGTGTGAATTGTTTCATCTGGAACCTCCTAGGTGCCACGACGGGAAGTGCGATATCTCATCAACTCGCTCGAAAGGGGAAGTCCATCGCTATTGTCGCTCCGGGAAGCGGTCAGGGGGCAGGTCAGATCCTCAGCCGCAACACGCGAATCCGCGGCGCGCCGCCCGAACCGGAATGTGAAAGATGTCCTGATGCGCATGACGTTCGCCTGACGCTTGACGTAAGCGGCAGCCGGCGGAACCGCTAGGGCGCCCTGTACACATCCGGATTGACAATTTCCATCATCCGCGACGGATTCGCCAGCTCCTTGAAGCCGAACTGCCGGTAGTCAAGGCGGCCCCTGTCGGTTGTGATCGTGTATGGGTATCGATGCATGACGGTTGACATGATTGTGCTGGGAGAGTGCGTGACACGCTCGGCTGCTATTGGCCTGGCTTCCTGGCGGACTTTGCCGCCAGCTGAGCGGCAAACTTCGCCACATCGATGAGGACCCGCTCGTGCGTGCCGATGCCGATCTCTTCGGCTCCGTCCATCGCCCAGACCTTGAGCTCGATGTGTCGGCCGCTGACCTTGGTCACCTCGGCGCAAGCTGTGACGCGTCTGCCGACCGGGGTCGCCGCCAGGTGCTTCACGTCGACCCGTGTACCGACGGCGCTCTCGCCGGCCTCGAAGTACGGCTTGAGGGCATTGAGCGCGGCATTCTCCATCGCCATGATCATGACCGGCGTCGCCAGCACGGCGGGCAGCGTTGCGTCCTTGAACCGGCTGGCCAGGTGTTCGGCGGAAACAGTGAGGGTGAATGAGCCTTTGGCTCCGGCTGGTATCGGGCGCACGGTTCTACCTCCTGTGAATCAACCTCATGACAAGCGCCCTGAACTCGTCAACCGCCCGACCCGGCGGTATCAGATTCGAGGTCAGCGGGCGCCCCCCGCTTCGGGCGAAAGATCGCAAAGTTGCCATTCGCTTGCCCCACAAGTGAATTCTCCAGGTACAGCCGCGCCTCAAGATTTGCGACCGACTTCCCTCGATTGACCAGCTCGGTCCTGCAGACGATCTTTCCGGCGGAGACTGGCTTGAAGTAGTTGATCTTGATTTCAATCGTGGCACAGATCTCGCCCGCCTCCAAGGTCGGATACAGGGCCGCACCCATGCCCGTGTCGGCCAGTGCGTACAGGACTGCACCGTGGACGACCCCGTGTGGATTCAGGTGCCGGGAGCTGATCGCCAGCGAAAGCGTGCTCGAACCGGCGCTGCGCTCCTCGACGCGCAGGTCAATGAGTTCGGCGAAGGGATTGTTCATGGCAGGGCTTTCGGGGCGGAGCATGACTGGCCGGCTCGCGCGAGCTGGAGCGCAGCCTGGATTGCGGCGTCCGAACTTGAAATGTCGGCTTTGTAGATCTCGAAATAGCGTGCGCCGCTCCCGATGCCCTGGCACACCGCATCCTTGAGGGTTCCGTGCATGCGATCTTGCGTGTCGTTGGTGGCTGACCCGATCATCTGGAAAGCGATGGCTACGCGAGCACTGATAGCCGCATCGACCTGCGCCAGCCGCGCACTCCCCGTCGCATTCAGATCCGCCGCAAATGCCGTGGCCTTTGCGGTTTTTGCCAGCGCATTGTTCATCACTTCGGTATAGAAGGCCTTGCCGTCGTTGTCCGGCATGCAGATGACGGCTATGGGAGCCGAAATGAACAGTCTGGTCTCGGAGAAGGCGGCCGCATGCGCATCGACGGTGGTATTCCATGCATTCAGATAGTTGGCACGGCTATACGCAATGCCGCCGCTCAGGAGGCCGTTCTGACAACCAACGATGGACATTTCCGCCACCGGGACACCATCCGATACCGCATACAGCAGGCTGGTATCGCCGCGCGCCTGAATATGCGCCGCAAGCGCAGCCAAGAGTCGTGTGTAGCGTGAAAGATAGGTCGCATCCCAGGGAAGAGGTTCGGTTACCGCCACGCCCATCGGCGTGTTGTACGTATACATGGCAACTCCCAACGCGCCCAGCCAGCGCGGCACACCGATGGACGATGCGCCTACATGCAGTGTCAGTTGTTTGCTCCGCACGCGCACGGTGTCGAATGCGGCGTCGAGAGTTGTCCAGTCGTAGACGCCGTCCTGGGGCTCCAGCACTCCCCACGAGGTGCGGAAGGCGAGCCCGTCAACCGTCGCGCGCGCGGCGAAACCATCGAGCACCGATGCTGAATCGCCAACATCCATCAGCGCAAAAACCTTGGTGACCTGCACTGGCGAGACAGGCTGCACTGGCAAGACAGGTTGCGATGGCGAAGCAGCTTGCACTGGCGAAGCAGGCTCGACCGGCGCCTGCGACGTTTCGCCAGAACCGCCGCCACAGCCGCTCGCCAGCAACGCAAGGCAGAGTGCGAGACATCGCAGTGGCAAAAGAATGTCCATCTCTTTCCCGGTTGCCATAACATCCCCCATCATCTATTGCTGTTTTGCATCCATCAGTTCGAGCGCATTTTGCACCGCCCTGACGTAGTAGTTGTCAAATTCGCCCGCTCGACAAGCGCGAATCCGTGCGGTGCGTAGAAGCGGTTCGAATCGCTCTCGCGCAGCGCGCCGACGCGCACCTGGGCACCCAGCGCCTCGGCTTCCATGAATACCTGCGCGAGTACGCCCGCCCCAACGCCTTTGCCTTGGTGCCGAGGATGAACGTACAAGTGGTCCAGCAGAAGGCCCGCCTGGTCGGAGGGCTTGAGGACGAAAAAGCCCACACGCCCACCGTCGAGCAGCACATGGCGCGTGTCCTCTGGAGAGAAACCAGCCAGAAAGCGTTCCCGCGCGCGCGATGGATCGAACCGGCCGATACGCTCCAAACTCTCGCGCATGGCTTCAATTCGCAAAGCTACAAGCGCCTCCGCATCTTCGGCGCTCGCTGGTCTGAACGTGACGATGGAATTGGGCATTCGACTGCGCTCAACGTCGGAATTCACCGTCGCCGTAGGCGTCCGAGTGGAATGACCAGTCCGGCTTCAACTCAAGCAGCTTCGGCATGGAACTTGACGCCAATCGCGCGCGCCACTTTCAGTATGGTCGCAAAACTCGGATTTCCGTTCTCGCCCAGTGCCTTGTACAAGCTCTCTCGGCTGAGGCCTGCGTCACGCGCAACCTGAGTCATTCCTTTGGCGCGCGCAATGTCGCCTAGCGCGCGTGCGATCCCGGCGGCGTCCTCAGGCGCTTCCTCAAGCCAGGCGTCCAGGTACGCGGCCATTTCCTCAGGAGTCCGGAGTTGCTCTGCCACGTCATACGCGACGGTACTTGTCCGAGACTTCGCGCTTGCCTTTGGCTTTGATACTGCTTTGACCATACTTACTGCTCCTATAGTCCCTTAGCCAATGAAATGGCGCTCTTGATGTCTTGCTGCTGCGATGACTTGTCGCCGCCGGCGAGAAGGACGATCAAGACGCCTGCACGCTCCGTGTAATACACCCGGTACCCAGGCCCGAAATCAACCTTCAGCTCGCACGCACCATCAGTCAACACTCGATGCTGCCCCGGATTTCCATGAACCAACCGGTCCACGCGAACCTGAACTCGAGCGCGACCGACGCGGTCTTTGAGTGAATTGATCCAGTCCCGGTACACCTCGGTCATCTGCACGCGCATAGCCACATTGTATCCTATGGGATACAGATGTCAACCAGGGAAAGACGCTACTAAAGTTGCAGCCGAACGTCGGACGCATGAAAGCGCGCTGGAATCACTTGGGCAGGCGACGGAGTCTTGTGAAGACTTCTTCAGCTGGGATCAGTGTCGCGGTACCGTTCTCAACTTCAGCGATACGCCGCTTGATCTCTGCATCCCACGCCGCATCGACCTCCTCATCGCTTTCATGAACCGTGGCCAGAATCTCTTCAGCCAGCTGGACGCGCTCCTCGGGCGACAGGTCGCGCGCCCGACGAGAAAGTTCTTCGACCAAGGTAGTGTTCATGCCATGCGACGTGCCTCCGCGAACTATTAGTTTACACCGCTCGCGGCGTTGGCGTGCCCTGGCTGGCCAACATCAATCGACCGACCTCGCCCAAACGCATTCCTTCGGTATTGACGCAGTCCGAGGTGGCGGCCGTGCTGGCCGGTTTGACGCCCGATACCGCGCTTCTCGGCCGGTTGCTCTATGGCACCGGCATGCGGTTGATGGAGGGGCCCTGTCCACCGATCCGCGCAGCGGCACGCGGCGCCGGCATCAGCGGGCACCGACATCCGCACAGTGCAGGAGCTGCTGGGCCACTCCGACGTGAGCACGACGATGATCTACACCCGCGTGCTGAAGGTGGCCGCAGGCGGCACGGCCAGTCCGCTGGATGCGCTTTCGCCTCATTGATGTGCGGTTTGCCGCAGCCCGCACGGTCGGCGTTCATGACCGGCCTGCGCGGTCAACGCGCCGGCGCTAAAGTTCGTTGAATCAGGGTCTGCTGTTGCTGAATGACTGCGCCATGAACGATGCCCCCAAACCCCTGCGCGACCCGGCCGCCATGCTGGAGCAGGTGCTGCTCGAGTGGGGCGGCCATGAAGACCTGTGGGTCTTCGGCTACGGCTCGCTGATCTGGCGGCCCGATTTCGAGTTCGCGGAGCGGCGCCCGGCCAAGGTTCATGGCTGGCACCGGGCGCTGAAGATGTGGAGCCGCATCAACCGCGGCACGCCCGAGCGGCCCGGGCTGGTGTTCGGCATGTTGTCGGGCGGGTGCTGCCAGGGCATGGTGTTTCGCATCCCCCGGCCCAACGGGCGGGAAGTGCTGACGCGGCTGTGGTCGCGCGAGATGTCGCTGGCGGTCTACGACCCCAGATGGCTGACCTGCCACACCGGCCATGGCCCGGTGCAGGCGCTGGCGTTCACCTTGTCGCGCAAGAGCCCCAGCCACACGGGCGTGCTGACCGAGGCGGAGTACCGCCGCATCTTTGCCCAGTCGTCGGGCATCTACGGCACCACGCTCGATTACGCCCACCGCACCCACGAGGAACTGCGGCGCCACAACATCCGCGACAAGGCGCTGGAGCGGCTGCTCAGGCTGACGCAGCGCTGAGCTTCAGGCGGCTGCTTAAGGGTGCGGATCCGCGGCGATTTGCCGCTCGGCTTGCGCCAGGTCGGCCACCGTGTCGATGTCGGCCGCGATGCCCGGGTCCTCGACTTCGATCGAGACCACCTGGTTCAGCATGGCCTGGGCCCGTACCACCAGGGCCGCGCCCTGTTCACCGCCGAGTTCGGACAGCGCCTCGCGGCATTCGGCGCGAAAGCCCACCGGATGCCCCCGTTGCCCATGAAAGTGCGGCACCACCACCGCATGCTGCGCCAGGGCGGCGGCGACAGCCTGCAATGTCTGGGGCCGCACCAGCGGCAGATCGCCCGGCAGCACCAGCCAGCCGCTGGCATCCGGGGTGGCACGAACGGCGGCGGCAATCGAATCGCCCATGCCCTCATGCCCGGCGTCCTCGAGGTGCCACGGCAACCCGCTGGCGCGCACGGCGTCCAGGGTGCGCTGCAACACGGTCTTGCCGCCGAGCAGCGCATCCAGCTTGGACCCGCTGCCGCCCGACGCAGTGAAACGCTCGCCGCGCCCCGACGCCAGGACCAGCACGACGGGTTGGCTCATTCGATGCAGCAGCCCGCCGCTGTCACGGGTTGCGAAACCGCGTTCTTGCACTCGACGATCTGGGCGACGATGGACACGGCGATCTCGGCCGGCGTCTTGGCGCCGATGCGCAGGCCCACCGGTCCGTGCAGGCGGTCCAGTTCCACCTCGGTCAAATCGAAGTGCTCGGCCAGCCGCTCTTTGCGCTTGGCCTGGTTCCGGGAAGAGCCCAGCGCGCCGACATAGAAAGCGCCCGAACGCAGCGCCTCCAGCAGCGCCATGTCGTCGAGCTTGGGGTCATGCGTGAGCGCGACCACCGCCGTGTGCGCATCGGGCCGCAGCTCGCGCACCGCATCGTCGGGCATGCCCGGCACGCGGATGGCGCCGGGCACGGCCAGAGTCATTGCGTATTCCTCGCGCGGATCGCAGACCAGCACCTCGAAGTCGATCAGCTGCGCGATCCGGGCCACGGCTTGCGACAACTGGCCGGCTCCGATCAGGAGCAGGCGCCAGCACGGCCCGAACAGCGTGGTGAGCTTCACGCCGTCGAACACCATGCGCTCATCGCGGCTGGCCGCCGCCAGGGTCACCTCGCCGGTGGCCAGTGTGAGCGTGCGCGCCACCAGTTCGTGGGCGGCCGTTCGCGCCAGCAGCTGTTCGACCCAGCCGATGTCGCCGAGCGGCTCCTGCACCAGCCGCAGTGAGCCGCCGCACGGCAGGCCGAAGCGCGCCGCCTCTTCCTTGCTGACACCGTAGGCGATCATCGACGGCAGCGCCGTGCGCTCACCGGCCTTGACGCGGGCGATCAGGTCGTCCTCGACGCAGCCGCCGGAAACCGAACCGCTCACCACGCCGTCACCCCGCACGGCCAGCAATGCGCCCGGCGGCCGGGGCGCGCTGCCCCAGGTCTCGACCACCGTGACCAGCGTCACCGCGTGGCCGGCGCGGCGCCAGGCCAGTGCATCATCCAGCACGCGCAGGTCCAGGCTTTCCATTCGGGAGCACTCCTTCGGGTTGGGGTTCGGCAAAGAAAGCCACTGTACTGCGATTGCCCTGCCCGATGCGAGAATGCCCCTATGAGCACGACTTCCGCCCATCTGGGGCAATTGCGCAAGAGCTACGAGCGGGCCGAACTGAGCGAAGAGGCCTCGCACAGCGACCCCCTGCAGCAGTTCGAGCAATGGCTGGCGCAGGCCATCAGGGCCGAACTGCCGGAGCCCAACGCGATGACGGTGGTCACGGTAGGAAGCAACCTGCGTCCCAGCAGCCGCGTGGTGCTGATCAAGGGCTATGACTCGCGCGGCATCGTCTGGTACACCAACTACGACAGCCGCAAGGGCCAGGAGCTCGCCGGCAACCCCTATGCCGCCTTGCAGTTCCACTGGGTCGAGCTGGAGCGGGTGGTTCGCATCGAAGGCCGCGTCGAAAAGACCAGCGACGCCGAAAGCGACGCCTACTTCGCCAGCCGGCCGCTAGATTCGCGCATCGGTGCCTGGGCCAGCCCGCAAAGCCAGGTGATCGCCGGCCGCGGCGTGCTGGTCGCCAACGTGGCCAAGGTCGCCACCCAGTACCTGCTCCATCCGCCCCGGCCCCCGCACTGGGGCGGCTACCGGCTGGTGCCGGATCGCTGGGAGTTCTGGCAGGGCCGCAAAAGCCGGCTCCATGACCGGCTGCGCTATCGGCTCGATGGCAGCGAGTGGGTGCGCGAGCGGCTGGCACCCTGACCGCTGTCAGAGCAGCGTCGTGGCCGCCAGCACGAGCGCCACGGTGCCCAGCGCCAACACAGTGGACAGGCCCACGCTGGCGGTGATCAGGTCCTCGGCCACCCGGTAGCGCTGCGAAAAAAGGAACACGTTGGCCCCGATCGGCAGCGACGCCACCACCACCATCACCGCGAGCGGCACGCCCGACAGGCCCAGCAGCCAGCCGGCCGCGACCACCAGGAGCGGATGCAGCAGGTTCTTGACGGCGGACAGCGCCAGCGCGCCGCGCCAGTGGGTTCCCAGAGCGGTCGAGGCCAGCGTCACGCCCACCAGAATCAGGGCGACCGGCGCGAAGGCATTGCCCAGCAGCTCCAGCGGGCGGTCCAGCACCGTCGGGATCGCCAGCCCGGTCTGCGCAAACAGCAGGGCCGCGATGATGGGCAGCGGCACCGGATGCGCCAACGCATTGCGCAGCGCCGTCAGCACCGCGGCCAGCGGATGGCGCGGCGCGGCGGCACCCGAGGCGCTGTCTTCATGCATCACCGCCAGTTCCAGCACCAGCGTGGCACTGGTCAGCAGGACGGTGGTGTGGACGGTGTACAGCGTGAACAGGGTGACCAGCCCCGGCTCGCCCCAGGCCAGGCTCACCAGTGGCGTGCCTATCATCACGGTGTTGCCGAAAGTGGTGGACAGCGCCAGCACGGCGGCGCGCCGGTTGAAGCCGCACACCAGCAGCGTGCCGGCGAAGATCACGATCACCGCCAGGAAGTAAGCGGCCACCGGGCGGAAATCCAGTTGCTGCACCTGCACCTTGCTCATGGTGCGGAACAGCAGCGCCGGCGTGAGCAGCAGGAACACCAGGTTCGACAGGTCCTTCACCGCGCCGGCCGCTATCCAGCCGCGGCGCGCGGCGAAAAAGCCCAGCGCGATCAGCAGGACGACGGGGGTGAGCGCTGAGAAGACAGGATTCATTGGATTGCGCGTGAGCGTGCCAGCATAGCCGCTGCCGCGGCATGTCGCGCCCGGCCCCGTGGCCGGCGCGTGACTGGTAGCATGCGTCCATGCAAGCAGTCTCCATTCACGTCGTCGACATCGCCAATGGCCGGGTGGCGACCGGCATGTCGGTCGAAATCTGGCGTGTCGAACCCGGTCCGGCGCATCTCGTCACCGGAACCGTGGGGACCAACGGCGTCGTGGGCGGGCTCGAGGAGCTCGAAACACTGTTCGAGGCGGGCACCTACGAACTGCGTTTGCACATCGCCGACTATTACCGGGAGCTGGGAACCGCCCTGTCCGACCCGCCCTTCATCGATATCGGCTTGTTCCGCTTCACGCTGGCCGACCTGTCACAGCACTACCACCTGCCGTTCAAGCTGACGCCCTGGGGCCTGTCCTGCTTTCGCGGGGCCTGAGCGGCGAGAACCCGGCTACAAGGCCTTGATGGCATCGGAAATGCCTGCCATCTTGTCGATGGCGTTGTTTTTTCCATTGTTGAGCTCAGGTAGCCCTGGCGTAGTCACGGGTACCCGGATTTGCACCGTGTAACCCAAGCCACAGCGACAGCGACAGCGAAACCATTAAACCCTGATAATGCACAATCCATCACAGCAGTGCGCTGTGAATATCCGACTGTGAACGCCTCAATCTCTTGTTGCGTCCCGACCAGCGAATATCCCCCTCCGGTTCGTTGTTCGCCTTTCACGAAGACAGTCCATGCCCCAAACAGCAAAAGCCCCCCTTCATGCCGTCAATGAGAATGGCATCACGGAACTGCGCCGCCAGGAGGCCTTGCTGAAAACCGG
>DIZF01000031.1 GCA_002427815.1 Ramlibacter tataouinensis | reverse complement strand
TGGCAGCAAACAAGGTCACCCTCGGAAATCCGGGAGACTTCTAGGGTGTTGTTCGCGGCTCCGCACCCCGCAGCAAGTAGCCCGGACCTCCAGGGCATTCCAGCGCGAAACTGGAAGTCCTGAGCGTGGCTCCCGAAATGCCCGAACCCTACTCCGCCACCACCAGCACGAAGTGAAGTTGCACGTTGTCATGAACACCAAGCAGGCGGCTCTCCAGATCGCGCATGGCTTCAGCAGCCCCTGCACCGCGCTTTACCCTCACCGTGATTTGCGCCGACACGCCCATCACAGCCGCGATCGAATCGTCCAGCAAGACGCCGAAGAAGGTCACGGCGACCACCCTGCACAGGTTCTCCTGAGCGTTGCCCCGCCCACAGGTCTCCAGAAGGCCCATGGCAGCACGCATGGCTTCGTCACGGGGGATCGGGGCAGCTTGTGTCTGTGGCGTCGCCAGCAGCCGAATACACGCTTCGGTGAGGCGGTACACGGTGGGCGGACCGATCTTCGCGGTCAGGTATCCAAGCTCAATCAGAACCTGGATCGCCTTCTTCGCCGCGGAGGTATCCAGGCCGAGCAGGGCTGAGAAGGTCGAACGTGTGAAGGGCGCGGGCGGATCTTCCAGCGTTTCCCTCAGGATCATCAATGGGATTCCCTCGGTGGGTCGCCCATGGGCGATCGGCAACACGTACAGCTCGCCCGCGCTCATGCTGCCACCAGCGCGATGATCGATTGGCCGTCCATCACCAGCGGGACCACGTCGCGACCCTTGGCCAGGTATCGATACGACTCGATCAGCTTCTTCTCGTTGGTGGTCATGTCGATCGGCGCCCAGACCGTCTCGATGGCGGCGAGGACGTCGGGCATGTAGTCGTGCAGGGCGACTCGCAGAACGTCGGCGGCCGGGTAGTCGATCGCCTTCGCGAGCGCTTGAACCTTGTCGATCGGGAGCTTCACGGTCCCCGCTTTGATCATCGTGAAGACGTTGGTGCGCTCGAACCCCAGCGCCTTCGACATCTGCTCGTCGGTCATGTTCAGACGCTGTTGGCCTTCTGAAATCAGGGCGGTGAGGGTGGTGCTGAGACACGGGGCGTTTTCAATTGTCATGGGAATCTCTCCTTGGTTTGAGGGCTACGAAGCAACCCGACAACCAGTTATAGAGGTCCACATCATTGAAATTGCGGCGCTACTGACCCCATCCCCAAGCTAGATGTGGGCGACAGGAAGACGGAAATTGTGGCGGCGATGCGCCTGTGACGCGCTCCGAAAGTAGGTCACCAGGACCTTTTCCTATAAGGTCGATGTAACGGCGCTTAAGTTGTTGATGCCAAAGGGGAATTCGTGACCCCAGGTCACTCCGGGAACACTAAAGGAAGGTTGGTTTGAGCCTGTTATTGTGACGTCATCAACCGTCTGAATAACTATGTATCTCCGAAATCCGGCCTCGCTGACCAATCAGCCGGCATGATGGGCACTCTGCCCGGTGATCATGACTCGGGGTTGATTGTCGCCACGTCTGTTCGTGTCTGAATCGCCCATTTTCGAGCTGTCATCTGGCGGACGGCTTGCTCGCGACGGACGGGCTATCTAATTGTTGCTCCTACCCTGGATCACGCCCGGCATCGCCTGTGGGCAAATTCCTACAGGAGAAGATTCACACACGATGTATATTTTGAAGTACTTGTAAGCGCTCCCAAAACCAATTACCTCATGCCACCCGATCCGATTGCCGGCGCTTCAGCCGCTGAGCAACCCATCCTCTGGCTCGGGATGTTGGGCTTTGCCCCCCAGCAACGAGCGCAGCTTGAAGCCTCGATCACACTCCCTTCGGGCTCGGCACGCTGGCGCATTTGCGACTTCGGGGATGCTGATGCGTGGTGGGTGAACGGGGCCATGGTGCGCCCGATGCCCGATGGCACTCTGAAAGTTGCGGCCGGACTGCCAACCGAGCGTGCCCTCAAGCTCAATATGAGCGAAGTCGACAGGCCGGTGGCCTTCGCAGTGCCGCTGACTTCGTCGGACTTCGCACCGCCATCCACCTTTGATTCGACATCCCAACCCAGCATCAACGCCGTGCTGCTGCAGTTCGAGATCTTGCTTCGGATGGTGCGTGCGCAGTTCGTTCTGGGCGAGCAAATCATTCAACGTGGCGCTGAACTGCGCCATGGCATCTTTCACATCAGTCACCGCGACGCCCTGGTGGCGGTACTGGATTTTCGGGAGGGCAAGGCGGGCTTTTCAGTCCACCTGCATCCGGTGGGGCTGCGCGATGCCCACTGGGACAAACGCCCGATTGGCGCGGGGAATATACCGGAGAGCTTCGTTCGCACCAGCTTGGCCGAACTGACCTGGGCCTACGTGCGCCGAACCGACCGCAATCTGCTGGAGCCGCGCTATCGCACTGAAATGATTTACTACCGCCATGCGCCCCGAGTGCCGCTGCGCTGGCTGCGCGATTCGCAGCTCATGTTGCTGCGCGAGCTGTCGGCCGAGCCGGGCACCTTGGAAGCCTTGCACCAGCGCACCGGGTTCGCTGTTCGTCACATGGAATACGACCTTAGCTGTCTTTACTATGCAGGGGCCATTACAACCACGCTTTCCAAGGCGGCCACGTCTATGGCGACACACGATGAGAGTCATGCGCCTTGGTTGGGACCGGAAATGGATTCGCTGCTGAGCGTCGACGGTCATTCCCAACACAAGCGTGACCTCACAGTGCCGGCATCGCTTGAGCGCAAGCCACGTCGAGGGGTGCTGTAGATGGCAAAGCCAATCATTTCCGCGCCGCCATCATTCGCCTCCCCTCCGGCAGACCCGAGCGCATAGCGAGAACGAATTGGAGCGCGCCTTTCACGTCAATCCGTGCAGACCATTTCAGAGGCCAGCAGCACAGATGTGTAGCTGCGGTCAGCCCGTGTAAAGACGCAGACTTCCGTCCCGGCGATGCCGTAGATGGACAGGATGCTGCGTCCATCCGGGACGGCTCACTTGTTCATTTCTCGATCGTCTGATTCCACCTCGCCCCAATCGCCGTTCAAATGGCGAACAACAAGCCGCAGGTACGGGAGCCTGTTCCTTGTCAGGTGCTCGATCACTGCAGGTGTTGCCAGCACGTGTCCGAGAGAAAAAGCCATGTCAATATTCGGATGCAAGCAGCAGCGTTGTGTAGCTGCGGTCGGCTTCGGTGATCACGTACAGCTCATTCTGTCACCGCTCTTTTTTCTAAGATTTTACAGATTACTGATGAGCTGAATTCCGATCCCGGCGCCTCGCGGCTAAGGCTTGATCAGGCCTTTGCGTACGGCATAAAGCGTTAAGCTGGCAACGTCGTTCAAGCTCAACCGCTCCATGATGCGAGCT
>DIZF01000008.1:54516-70429 GCA_002427815.1 Ramlibacter tataouinensis | reverse complement strand
CCCTGCCTCGCCCTGCCCCGCATCCACGCACCGACGATGAACACCGACATCGCCCTCTGGCTGATCCAGGACGGCGTCACCACGGGCGCGATCTACGCGCTGCTGGCGCTGGCGCTGCTGCTGGTGTTCGCCGTGACGCGCATCATCTTCGTGCCGCAGGGCGATTTCATTTCCTATGCCGGGCTGACGCTGGGCATGCTGCAGCTCGGACAGCTGCCCGGCACCATCTACCTGCTGGTGGGCGGCGGCGTGCTGGTCGCGGTGCTCGACGGCTATGCGGCGTGGCGCCAGCACGCGCTGCGGCGCCTGCCGCGCATCCTGGCGCAGAACCTCGTCTTGCCGGTCGCGCTGGCCCTGGTCACCGTCTGGGCCGCGCCGCGCAAGCTCGACCCCTGGTGGTTGATGGCCCTGACGCTGGCGCTGGTGGCGCCGCTCGGGCCGATGCTGTATCGCCTCGCCTACCGGCCGCTGGCCGACGCCTCGGTACTGGTGTTGTTCATCATCTCGATGGCCGCGCACTATGCGCTGTCGGGGCTCGCGCTGGTGATCTTCGGCGGCGAAGGGCTGCGCACCAACGCGATCTCGGACACCAAGTTTCCGATCGGCGTGCTGCAGGTCAGCGCGCAGAGCCTGTGGGTGCTGGGCGCCTCGCTGGTCTGCATGGCGGCGTTGTGGGCCTTCTTCGAGCACTCGCTCACCGGCAAGGCGCTGCGGGCCACGGCGATGAACCGCATCGGCGCGCGGCTGGTCGGCATTCGCACTTCGCTGGCCGGCGGGCTGGCGTTCTGGCTGGCGGCCGGGATCGGCGCGCTGTCGGGGATATTGATCTCGCCGATCGCGACCATCTATTACGACACCGGGCTGATGATGGGGCTCAAGGGATTCGTGGGCGCGATCCTCGGCGGCATGGCCAGCTACCCGTTGGCGGCGCTCGGCGCGCTGGCGGTCGGCCTGCTGGAGTCCTATGCCTCCTTCTGGGCCAGCCCGCTGAAGGAAACCATCGTATTCGGCTTCCTGATCCCGGTGCTGCTGTGGCGCTCGCTGAGCTCGCGCCACCCGGTGGTGGAGGATGAAGAAGAATGAGCACCGCACGGCCGTTCCGAAGGCGCTCGCTCCCCCTAGTGGGGACGGCGCGAAGCGCCAAGGGGGCCACATGAGCGCTGCACGGCCGTTCCGAAGGCGCTCGCTCCCCCTCGGGGGGACGGCGCGAAGCGCCAAGGGGGCCACATGAGCGCCGTGCGCGAGGACAGGCCGCATCGCCGGGGCTGGCTGACAGGCTCCGCCCGCTGGTGGCTGGTCGGGTTGCTGGCGCTGCTGCTGCCACCCTGGCTGTTGCCGGAATTCCAGGTCACGCTGCTCAACTACATCGGGATGGCCACATTGGTGGTGCTCGGGCTGGTGGTGATCACCGGCGTCGCCGGCATCGTCTCGTTCGGCCAGCAGGCCTTCGTCGGCATCGCCGCCTATGCGACGGCGACGCTCACGGTGCTGGCGGGCGGATCGCCCTGGCTGGGGCTGGCCGCCGCCCTGGCGCTGGTCGGAGCCGTCGCGGCGCTGATCGGCTGGGTGACGCTGCGGCTGTCCGGCCACTACCTGTCGATCGCCACCATCGCCTGGGGCATCGCGATCTACTATCTGTTCGGCAACCTGCCCCAGCTCGGCCAGTACAGCGGCATCGACAACCTGCCGCCGGTGGCCCTGGCCGGCTGGGTCTTCGACACCAGCCGCAAGTCCTACCTGCTGATCTGGGTGTGCACGCTGGGCGCGCTGGTCGGCGCCCAGAACCTGCTCGACTCGCGTTCGGGCCGCGCGATTCGCGCGCTGCGCTTCCGCGCCGCGATGGCCGAAAGCTGCGGGGTCGACACCGCCGCGCTGAAGCAGGTGGTGTTCGTCCAGGCGGCCTTGCTGGCCGGGCTGGCGGGCTGGCTGCACGCGCATTTCCTGCGCTTCGTCAGTCCCCATGCCTTCGGCGTCAACGCCGGTATCGACTACCTGTTCATGGCCGTCATCGGCGGGGCCAGCCACGTCTGGGGCGCGCTGGTCGGCGCCACTGTCATGACGCTGGCCAAGGAATGGTTGAAGGATGTGCTGCCCCAGCTGTTCCATAACACCGGCAATTACGAGACCGTCGTCTTCGGCGTGCTGATGATCCTGCTGCTGCGCCGCACCCGCGAGGGTCTGGTGCCATCGGTGATGCGCTGGCTGCCGGCACGCCCGCCGCGTGCGGCACCGCCCGCGGACACCCCGCCCTTGCCGCGCCGCGAGCGCCCCGCGGCCGGGACGCCGCTGCTGGAAGTGACCGCTCTGCAGAAGCGCTTCGGCGGCCTGCTGGCGGTGAAGGACATGACATTCTCGATGCAGGCCGGCGAGATCCTCGGGCTGATCGGACCCAACGGCGCCGGCAAGAGCACGGTGTTCAACCTGATCAGCGGCACCCTGCCGGCGAGCGGCGGCGAGGTGCGCCTGCTGGGCGAGCGCATCGACGGCCGGCCCTCCCGCGACATTGCGCGCCGCGGCCTGGCGCGCAGCTTCCAGCAAGTGCATCTGGTGTCGCGCATGTCAGTCCTGGACAACGTGGCGCTGGGCGCGCACCTGCGCGGCGGCAAGGGCACGGTGGCCGCGATGCTGCGCAGAGACCGGGCCGAGGAGGCCCGCCTGCTGGCCGAGGCGGCCCGGCAGATCGAGCGCGTCGGACTGGGCGCTTCCATGCACGAGGCCGCCGGCAGCCTGCCGCTGGGGCGGCAGCGCGTGATGGAGATCGCCCGGGCACTGGCCGCCGATCCGCTGTTGCTGCTGCTCGACGAGCCGGCCGCAGGCCTGCGCTACGCCGAGAAGCAGGCCCTCGCCGAACTTCTGCGCGGCCTGCGCGCCGAGGGCCTGAGCATCCTGCTGGTGGAGCACGATATGGAGTTCGTGATGGGCCTGGTGGACCGGCTGGTGGTGATGGACTTCGGCGAGGAGATCGCGCACGGGCTGCCGCACGAGATCCAGAGCCACCCGGCGGTGATCGAGGCCTACCTCGGAGGGGTCGAATGACGGCCGGCGCCGCACCACTGCTCGAGGTCATCGACCTGCATGTCTCCTACGGCAAGGTCGAAGCGGTGCATGGCGTGAGCCTGCGCGTCGATGCCGGCTCCATCGTCACCGTGATCGGACCCAACGGCGCCGGCAAGTCGACGCTGCTGGCGGCGCTGATCGGCCTGTTGCCCAGCCGCGGCACGGTGCACTATGCCGGCCAGGACGTCGCTGCGTTGCCGGTCGAGTCGCGCGTGGCAGCCGGCCTGACGCTGGTGCCCGAGCGCCGCGAGCTGTTCGGCGAGCTGAGCGTGGAGGACAACCTGCGCCTGGGCGCCTACCAGCGCACACGCTGGCGCGACCGCGGCGCCGCCGCCGATCTGCGCGAGGTCTATGCGCGCTTCCCGCGCCTGGCCGAGCGCCGCACCCAGCTGGCGGTCACGCTGTCGGGCGGCGAGCGCCAGATGCTGGCAATCGGCCGGGCGCTGATGGCCAAGCCCAGGCTGCTGATGCTGGACGAGCCCAGCCTCGGGCTGGCGCCGCTGATCGTGCGGGACATCCTGCGGATCGTCGCCGACCTGCGCGCCGATGGCGTGGCGATCCTGCTGGTCGAGCAGAACGCTCGCGCCGCGCTGCAGATCGCCGACAGCGGCTATGTACTGGAGACGGGCGACCTGGTGCTGCAGGGGCCGGCCGCCGAACTGGCGGGGAATCCGCGGGTGATCGAGTCGTATCTCGGGCTCAAGGGGTCGGCGCCGCCGGCCGCGAAGGAGGCCGGATGAACGCCGCGATGCGGGGGCTGCCGCGCGCGCAACCCACGGTGGTGCGGATGCTGGCCGCCGCCGCGCAAGCGCTGCTGGCGCACTGCCGCGAGCGGCTGGCGCCCTACAAATTGCCGGCGCAGTGGCGGTTCGCCCAGCAGCGGCCCAAGACCCCGGCCAACAAGACCGACAAGAACGCATTGCGGAGATCCATCACATGACCCGTTCCCGCCCCGCCAACCCCCTGCTCGAAACCAGCACCCGGCCCGCGCCGCGGCGCGTCGCCGTGATCGGTGCCGGCACCATAGGGCCGGACATCGGTTATTACCTGAAGGCCGCGCTGCCCGGGCTGGAGCTGGCGCTGCTCGACGTGCGCCAGGCTGCCGTCGATGCTGCGTTGGCGCGGCTGAAGGGCTATGCCGACAAGGCGGTGGCGCGCGGCAAGATGAGCGACAAGGCGGCGCAGGCCACGCTGGCCGGGATCACCGGCGGCACCGACTACGACGTGCTGCGCGGTTGCGACTGGGTGATCGAGGCCGCCACCGAGGACCTGGCGCTCAAGCTGCGCATCTTCGCCGAGGTCGAGGCGCGCGTCGATGCCGGCACCGCCATCACCTCCAACACCAGTTCGCTGCCGGCGCAGCGCATCTTCAGCCGGATGGCCCATCCCGAGCGTGCCACGGTGACGCACTTCTTCGCGCCGGCATGGCGCAACCCGGTGGTCGAGGTCGTAGCCTGGGCGCGCGCCGAAGCGTCGCTGGTGGCATGGCTGCGCCGATTGTTCGTGCAGACCGGCAAGCTGCCGCTGGTCACCGCCGACGTTCCCTGCTTCATGCTCGATCGCATCTTCGACAACTGGTGCAACGAGGCCGGGCTGTTGCTGGGCGAAGCCAGCGCGGCGCAGATCGACAGCGTGGCCGCCGAGTTCGTCCAGGCCGGGCCCTTCTTCGTGCTGAACCTGGCGCACGGCAACCCGATCATCATCGAGACCAACACCCTGCAGGCCGACGAGGAAGGCGAGCACTACCGGCCGGCCCCGATATTCCGCTCGGTCGATCGCTGGAACGCCGTGGCGCCGGGGCGCGAGATCGAGGTGCCTGAGCCGCTGCGCTCGCGCATCCGCGACCGCCTGCTGGGCGTGCTGCTGTCGCAAACCGTGGACATCCTGGACCGGGACATCGGCGGGGCAGCCGATCTCGACATCGGCTGCCGCCTGGCGCTGGGCTTTCGCCACGGGCCGCTGGAGCTGATGCGCTCCATGGGTCCGGCCGAGTGCACGCGCGTGCTCGAGCGCTTCGTGCGCGAGCGCCCCGGCATGCCCGCGCCGCGGCGCGACCCGGCTGCCTACCTGCCGGCCGAGCGCCATGTGCTGGTCGACCAACGGGACGGCGTGGTACTCATCACCCTGCGCCGCCCCGAAGCCCTGAACGCGCTGCATGACGAGCTGACCGACGAAGTCCTGGCCGTGATCCGCCGCCACGAGGACGATCCCAAGGTCGCCGGGTTCGTCATCGTCGGCTACGGCACCAAGTCGTTCTGCGCCGGCGCCGACATCGGCCGCTTCCCGTCGCTGCTGGGCGACAAGGAGGCCGCTGCGCAGTACGCACGCGATTGCTCGCGCCTGCTGGTGCACCTGGACCGCGCCCGCAAGCCGGTGGTGGCGGCGCTCAACGGCATGGCCCTGGGCGGCGGCTTCGAGCTGGCCACGCGCTGCCACGCTCTGATCGCCGAGCGCAGCGCCTGGATGCAGTTGCCCGAGGTGACGCTGGGCATTCTGCCGGGCATCGGTGCGATGGTGGTGCCCTATCGGCGCTGGCCGGATGCGGCACTGGTATTCCACGGCATGCTCACGCGCGGCGACCGGCTCAAGGCCGCGCGGGCCCACGAGTTGGGCATCGTCGATGAACTGGCCGACGGCTACGACGACCTGATCGCGCGGGCGGTGGCCCGGGTCCATGCGCTGGCCGGGCACATCCCCACGATTTCAGACGCGCCGGTGGCCGTGCCGCCGTTCGCGCCGGGCGCCGGCACCGGCGGCCCCGTGTTGAGCGGCACCGTGATCGGGATCATCGAGCACGCGGTGCGTGACGCCGCCATGGCGCCCACGCTGGCTGCGGCGCTGGAAGTGGGTTATCGCGCCTTCGGCACTGTGGCCTGCACGGCTGCGGCGCGCGAGGGAATCACAGCCTTCGGAGAGCGGCGCCCTCCCGATTTCGGCGCCACCGGTTGAATACAGGAGGTCCACCATGAAGCCCTTGTTATCCATTCTGCTGGCTGCCGCCACGCTGTTCGCCGCACCGCTCGCGGGCGCCGCCGACTTCCCCAGCCAGGCCGTTCGCATCGTCGTGCCGTTCGGCCCCGGGGGCGGCACCGACGTGGTGGCGCGCCTCCTGGCGGAGCGGCTGGCACCGGTCCTGGGCGTGCCGGTACTGGTGGACAACAAGCCGGGCGGCAACTCGGTGATCGCCACCCGCCAGGTGGCGCTGGCGCCGGCCGACGGCCACACGCTGCTGCTCACCACCGATATCCACGCGATCAACGCGGCGTACGGCGGCACCATGCCCTACGACTCGCTGAAGGACTTCGCCTTCGTCACCCAGTTGACCACGTCGCCGCTGATGTTGCTGGCGCACCCATCGACGGGCATGCGCACGCTCGGCGATCTGGTCGCGCAGGCGAAGGCCCAGCCGGGCCGGTTGTCGTTCGCGTCGCTGGGATCGAGCAGCCCGCATTACCTCGGCTTCGAATGGTTCAAGCGCATGGCGGGCATAGACCTCATCGATGTGCCGTACAAGGGCGGCGGCCAGGCGCTGGTCGATCTGCTCGGGGGCCAGGTCAGCCTGTCGCTGATCGTCGCGGGCAACGGCATCAAGCACGCCAGGGCCGGCAAGCTCGTCGCGCTGGCGGTCACCAGCCCGGCGCGCAATGCTGCGGCGCCGGAGGTACCGACCTTCGCCGAGAGCGGCTACCCGGAGTTCGCGCTGGTCGACTGGTACGCCATCCTCGCGCCGGCCGGCACGCCGGCGGCGGTGGTGGCGCGCCTGTCGCGCGAGATCGGCAAGGTCATGCATGACCCGGCGGTGGTCGAACGCATCGCCGCGGTCGGTCTCGACCCCGCGACCGGCACGCCGGCCGAACTGGAAGCGCTGGTCCGGCGCGACATCGAACGCTACCGGCACATGATCGCGCTCACCGGCGCCAAGCCCGAGGAACGCTGAACATGCAGCCCGGCCCGCACCTTGAAGCGGCCAGCGTCTTCGGCGATCTCCCCGCCTGGCAGGCGATGCTGGCTCGCCACGCGCCGCTGTTCACCGAGCTCGTGCCCGGCTGCGCCGTGGGCTTCGTGCCGCGCGCGGGCTCCGGCATCCACCCGGGCAAGCACGTGGCCGGGGTCATGAATGCCGGCGGCGAAGGCCAGATGCTGACCTGGGTCATGGACGGCGATGTCATGCGTGCCAACGTGAGGCATTACTCGGGTTTCCAGGACGCCCGGGTGGACCTCCTGTTCGTCGCCGACGAGGACGGGCTGGAAGCCATGCGCGACGCCCTGGACGGCGAGACCCTGTCGATCATCAAGAGACAGATCCGCAAGGGCAGCATCATGTTCTTCGTGATGAAGACCAAGTACGAGCTGCAGGACGCCGGCTACGAAGACTTCCTCGATTCGCTGGGCCTGGCCTTTCTGGGAGCCTGCCGATGATCTTCAGCAACCCCAGCGGCGCGCCGGAACTGGCCTGCGATCAATGCGGCTGCCGCTGGTTCGACCGCATGGCCAACGTCTGCTACGAATGCGGCGCCGCCGTCACACCCGAGAACCTCGCCGAAATCGAAGCCGCGCTGGCCGCATTCGCAGCACGCAATGCCACGGCCTCGGCGATCAACCCGGTGCCAGGCCAGCCGCCGCAGCCTTGACCACCACACCGTTCAAGCAAACCCGATTCAACCCAGGAGCATCCCCATGACCCGCCCCGGCGAGCAGAAACTCAAACACCTTTTCCAGCCCGGACAGTTCGGCAAGTTCAAGACCAGGAACATGGTCAAGTACGGGGCCTGCTGCGTGTCCAACTACAACACCCGCGACGGCTTCATCACACCGCGCGAGCTGGCGCGCACCCGCGTCATCGCCGGCACCGGCTGCGGCATCATCACCAACCAGGGCGCCTATCCCGATCCGCTGGGCGAAGGCAAGTCGTATTTCCGCCAGATCGCCCTCTTCGACGACAAGTTCATCCCCCAGTTCGAGATGATCGCCGGGTACATCCACGAGTACGGCGGGGTGGCGATCCAGCAGATCCTGCACGCCGGCCGCTATGGCGGCATCGATCTGGGCTACTGCATCCAGCCCTCGGTGGTGCCGCAGACGCTGCCGCACTTCCGCCCGCCCCGCGAAGTCAGCAAGGAACAGATCCGGCTCATCATCACGCAACACGCCGACGCCGCGCGGCGCGCGATCCGCGCCGGCTTCGACGGCACCGAAGTCACCAGCTTCATGGGCTATCTGCTGGCCAACTTCAACTCGCGCTTCACCAACCAGCGCACCGACGAGTACGGCGGCTCGACCCTGAACCGCGGCCGCTTCATGCGCGAGCTGATCGACGCCATCAAGCAGGCCACGCCGGGGAACCCGCTGGTGGTTCGCCTCAACGGCGCCGAACTGATGGACCGCTGGGGCGGCAACAGCGAAGACGAGTGCTTCGAGCTGATGCAGCAAGCCGTCGATGCCGGCGTCGACATGATCTCGGTCACCGTCGGCTGGCAGGAAGCGCCGGAGTCCTCGATCGGCCGCGACGTCGCGCCCGGGCACTGGAACTACCTGTCGGCCAAGGCCAAGAAACTCTTCCCCAACACCCTGATCACCTTCGGCAACCGCCTGCCCGATCCGGTCATGGCCAACCAGTGCATCGCGGATGGCGTGTTCGATTTCTGGGAGGTGTGCCGGCCGCTATTGGCCGATCCGGAGCTGATCCACAAAGCCGCTGAAGACCGGCTGGACGAAGTGCGCCGCTGCATAGGGTCCCTGAACTGCCTGTCGCGGCTGTTCCGCGACCTGCCTTACACCTGCACCATGAACCCGACCCTGGGCCATGAGGTCGAGCCGGAATACCAGATCACCCCGGCCGCCGTGAAGAAGAAGGTGATGGTCATCGGCGCCGGCCCGGCCGGCATGGAAGCGGCCATCACCGCCAGGAAGCGCGGCCACGACGTGACGGTGTTCGAGAAGAGCGACCGGATCGGCGGCAATCTGCGCGCCTATGCCGACAACGACCTGGCTCGCCCGGACGATCTGCTCAGCGTCATCCGGCATTACGAGGTGATGGTGCAAAAGCTCGGCATCGAGATGCGCTTCAACACCGAGGCCAACGCCAAGTTCATGCGCAGCATCCTGCACCAATACGACGTCTGCCTGGTCGCCGCCGGCGCCCGCACCGACATGAAGGCGTACCGGCACGTCAAGGGCTGCGAACTGCTGGTCGATGCGCTGGACGTGGCCCATGGCCGGGTCAAGCCGGCCAGGCGCCTGGTGATGATAGGCGGCGGCAAGATCGGCCTCACGCTGGCCGAATCGCTGACCAAGGCCGGCCACGAGGTGGTCATCGTCGAAGAAGAGAAGCGGATCGCCGGCGATGTGATTCCGTCCTTCAAGTGGCGGCACTCGGCCTGGGTCGAGGAGCTGGAGATCCGGACCCTGACCTCCACCCATCTGGTGGGCGTGACGGCCGAGGGCGCCACCGTGAAGAACGCCAAGGGCGAGGAAACCTTCGTGCCAACCGACATGGTGCTGGTCTCGGGACCGCGGCTGGCCAACCACGACCTGTTCCAGGAGTTCCAGTGGATGGTCGACGAACTGCATGGCGCCGGCGATGCCGTGATCGCGCGCGACATGAACTCGGCCATCCATGAGGGCTATCGGATGGGCGTACGGATCTGAAGCGAAGAGCCGCCGCTGGGGCGGCGCAAGGAGCGAGCCATGTTGCCAGGATTCGTGGGTTGGCCCGAAGAGGCCGCGCGACGCTATCGCGAGGCCGGGCTGTGGGAAGGTCTCACGGTGGCCGAGATGGTGGCGCGCACCGCCCTCCGGCAGCCCGGCAAGGTGGCGGTGGTTTACGGCGAATGCCGGATCACGTACGAAGAGCTGATCGCCCAGTCCCGGCAGCTGGCGCTCGGCTTGCTCCAACTCGGCCTGGAGCCGCTGGACCGCGCCGTCGTGCAGCTGCCCAACCTGCCCGAGTTCGTCACGACCTATCTGGCCCTGAACTGGATCGGCGTGATCCCGGTCATGGCCTTGCGGGCGCATCGCCATGCCGAGGTGCGGCACTTCATCCGCGCTTCCGGGGCCACCGCCTATTTCATCGCGGACACGATTGCCGGTTTCGACTACCGGACCATGGCCCACGAGATGTCGTCGGAATTCCCGTCGCTGCGCCACGTGGTCGTTGCCGGGCAACCGGCGCGGGGGCAAACGGCGCTGGCCTCGCACGTGAATTCGACGACGGACGAGGACACGCTGGCGGCCGTGCTGCAAGCCGTGCGCCCCGGTGCCGACGAGGTCTCGACCATGCTGCTGTCCGGCGGCACGACGTCGATGTCCAAGCTGATTCCGCGCACCCACAACGACTATGTCCTGAATGCCCGCCTGTGCGCGCAGGCCGGGGGCTTTGACGGCGACACGGTCTTCCTGGCGGTGCTGCCGCTGGCCCACAACTACAACCTGGCGTCACCGGGCATGCTCGGCACCTTCTACGCCGGCGGCACCGTGGTCATCGCGGCCAGCACCGACACCGACGAGATCTTCCGGACCGTCGAGCGCGAGCGAGTGACCGTGATCGCCGCCGTGGTCCCGCTCATCGCCAACTGGCTCAACAGCCGGGTGCCCGGACGCTTCGACCTGTCCTCGCTGAAGGTCGTGCAAAACGGCGGCGCCCGCCTCGCCCCCGAGCTGCGCGCGCGGCTGAGAAGCGAGTTCGGCTGCACGCCGCAGGAGGACTACGGCACCGCCGAAGGCCTGATCAACATGGTGCGGCTCGATGCCGCCGACGATCTGTTGCTGGAAAGCTCCGGCACGCCGGTGTCCGAGTTCGACGAAATCAAGGTGGTCGATGACGCCGGCAACGACGTCGCCGACGGGGAGCCGGGCGAACTGCTGACGCGCGGTCCCTACACCATCAACGGCTACTACAACGCGCCGGAAAAGAACGCAGAGGCCTTCACCGCCGACGGCTTCTACCGCATGGGCGACATCGTGCGCAAGCGCGGGCGCTACGTCTGGACCGAGGGCCGGCGCAAGGACCTGATCAACCGCGGCGGCGAGAAGATCAGTTGCGACGAAGTGGAGAACCTGATCTTCGGCCTGCCGCAGGTCAGCCAGGTCAGCCTGGTCGCGATGCCCGACCCGGTGTTCGGCGAGAAGGCCTGCGCCTGCGTGGTGCTCAAGCCGGGCACCCGGTTGGGCTTCGACGAGCTGATCGCCCATCTGCGCGGGCAGCACATCGCCTCCTTCAAGCTGCCCGAGCGGCTGGAGGTCATGCCAGCGTTTCCGGTCAGCCCGGTGGGCAAGATCCTCAAGCGGGAGTTGCGCGACATGGTCGCTGCCAAGCTCGAAGCCGAGCGCGCGACGCAGGCCTGACCGTCGGCAACGGCCCCATCCACGCGGAACCTCAATTTTCCCGGCCGTCCCTTTCGCATCCAGACCTTGAAGGCCGGTCGCGTCTACAAATCGCCCCGCAAGGCCTCGCCTCGCCCGCTCGGGGGACGCAAGACCTTCGAGCTTTGTAGAAGGCCAAATCCCGGCTCCTCGACCTGGGCTCGAACCAGGGACCTACGGATTCACAGTCCCAAGGTCGCGTCAGAAGACTCGCGGGCGGCGGTAATATTCGGGGATCTCAGCTGGAGGCGCTATGAACTGGTCAGGCACTCCAAGATCTCGTCGAGCATTCGAATTCCTGACCCTGTGCCCTCAGGCCCGATACGTGAACATGGCGGGTGCCGGCGACATGGTCGCAGGCGATCGCAACGACGTCTTCGGGCGGGCCCCTCCGGCAGAACGATGATGCGATCGGAAGCGGGAAGGCCAGCAGCTGCTCGCCGACCGCCACTTTTTCGGTCAGCCTCGCTCAGGATGTGTGACCGGTTCAACGTCTCTTTCAACCTTCGCCGGAATATACATGGATACATATTCAGCACTGCTGTTTCTTGTGTCGCTGTTCCCGCGATGGGTTTGTCCTGCGACGCGCCGGTGCCATTGGCCGCCGCCGGACTGAAGCTCAAGGCCTTCGTGGTCGGCACTGTGGCCTACGAACTCTTCCCGGCGCGTCCTACCGGAACCGACCGCAGCCAAATCTACAGTCAAGGCACGCTGCGGCCTGCGCCGCGGCGACTTTCAACTTCTGGAGAATGAGATGAATCACGACCGAATGAGTGGCAACTGGAAGCAAGTCAAGGGCAAGATCAAGGAACAGTGGGGCAAGCTCACTGACGATGATCTCGATGTGATCGCGGGCAAGCGCGACCAGCTGCTCGGGCGCATTCAGGAGCGCCATGGCATCGCCAAGGACAAAGCGGAGCGCCAGGCCTTGCGTTTGAGGCGCACTGTGCGTTGGCACGCTTAAGCCGAACAATTTTCCACGGCCAGCGCCGGATTGGCTCCCCGACCAGGGCAAATCTGGGCACTGCTGGTTGCTTGAAATACCGCAGCGTTAGCGGGGCCCGGGCAAGTGGCTGCTTTGCGTCAAGCGCGATAGACCGAGTTCGGCTATGAGCTGCCGATCGTGGCGTCCATCTAAATGTCCGTTCAAGACCAGACAGCGGCCCTTCGCCGAGGCCCGCCGTCGGGCCGCACCGATCAGTCATCGCGGCCACTCGCTCGACTTCCCGCGCAGCAGCCCCTCCATGAACAGATCGACCATCGTTCTCGCGACAGCAGGCCCGCTCTCCGGCCGGGTGTAGTCGTACCAGTTGCAGATCCAGCTGCACATGCCGATCGCCGCGAACGCCGCATAAGTCGGATCGAGATCGGGTGCGCAGCGTCCGTCTTTTTTCATCTCCGCGACCGCGTCGCGGATCAGGTGCACGCCGCGCCGCCAGGCGTCACGGATTTCCGCGCCATGAGCGGGTTCAAGCCGCTTCGCCTCATTGATCAGCAGGCGCAGCGACGGGTCGCGTGTCTGCAGCAGCGCGTACTCGTTCAGAAAGGACCGCAACCGTTTCTCCGCAGCGGGTTCGCGTTCCGCGTCATCGATCAGCGGCAGCAGCAGCTGCTCGATGTGGCGCTTGTGCACAACGTAGAGCAAGTGCTCCTTGCTCTCGAAGTGATGGTAGACGCCGGCCTTGGTGAGGCCAGCCCGCTGGGCCACGAGCGACATCGGCGTTGCGTCGTAGCCGTGCTCGAGGAACAGTTCGAGTGCCAGTTCCGAGAGGGCACCGGCCGGGTCCGCGGGACGTGGCACGGGGGGCGCCCTCCTGCCAGGGACGGCCTTGGTGCTCGCGCCGCGCCGTGGACGTTCTACTTTTTGATCGATTTGCTTGGGCATTGACAACTCGCGATGGCGATTCTACAATTTTTCGTAAGCTACCGACCGGCCGGTAGGTGACGCCCGAATATCCGACCCGCTCGCAGCCCGGCCATGCAAATGCCCAACGAAGACCCTTCAGCACGCGCCCCCGAACTCGGCTGCCCCGCGCCGACGATTCGGCTCAAGACGAGCCTGCTCGTCCCGATGGCCGACGAAGGCGAGATCCCGATCACCGCGAGCAGCTCGACGGTTGCGGGGATGGTCGAGGAGATCGGGCGCCGAGGCGGAATGCGGTTGCTGCAGGCGGATGGCGAACTGATCAACTTTCTCGACGTGCGACTGAACGGCACGAAGATCGACCTGCATCCGCTGCGGCTCGCGACGCCGCTCTCCGCTGGCGATCGGCTCCTGATCCAGCTCGTTCCCATCGGCGGCGGCTGATCGCCCGAACGGCCGCGAGCCACCCCCTTCACCTTACCCGGAGCCGCCCTTGACGATCTTCTACCGACGACTGCCGAAATTCGACTACGTGCGCCCGCCGACCATTGAGCAAGCGCTGTCATGCCTCTCACCCGACTTCCCGGTGCGCCACCAGGTGTTCGCTGGCGGCACCGACATGCTTCCGAAGCTGAAATCGCGTGAGGTGGCCGCGCCGCCGCGGCTGATCGACCTCAAGGGGATCTCCGGCCTCGACCGCATCACCTTCGACAATCGGCGTGGCTTGACGATCGGCGCCTGCGCCGCGATCCGTGACGTTGCCCGCGATGCCGAGGTCAGGCGGCGCTACACCGCGCTCGCCGAGGGCGCGGCGCTGATCGCGTCCAACCAGTTGCAGCACCGCGGCACGATCGTCGGCAACGTGTGCAACGCGGTGCCCTCGGCCGATTCCGCGCCAGCCCTGTTGGTACATGACACCCAGGTCGTCTGCGCGAGCGCACGCGGCGAGCGATCGGTGCCGCTGGAGGACTTCTTCGTGGATGTCGGCATGACCGCGCTGCTGCCCGGCGAGATCGTCACCCAGCTGATCCTTCCGGTGCCCCAGGCGGCCGAGCGGAGCACCTACCTGAAGCTCGCGCCCCGCGGTCGAATGGATCTCGCGGTCGTCGGGGTGGCGGTCGCGCTGGTCCTCGACCGCGGTGTCGTGCGCCGCGCCCGCATCGCACTCGGCTCGGCGGCGCCCGTGCCCTTGCGCGCATTTGAGGCCGAGGCGGCGCTGCTGGACCAGCGAGTCGATGACGGCCTCATCGCGCGCGTCGCCGCCATAGCGGCCGAACACACGCGCACACGAACCAGTCATCGCGCGTCGGCATCCTACCGCCGGTCGATGCTCGAAGTCCTGGTCCGGCGCGCCCTTTCGCGCCTGGCCGCGCCCGCCGACCAACCCGCCCTTGCCGTGGAGCCCTGACATGAAGCCCATCGAACTGAACCTCACCGTCAACGGACGCGACGAGACTGTCACGATCCCACCGAACCGCACGCTGCTCGAGATGTTGCGCGAGGATCTGCAACTGACCGGCGCCAAGGAAGGCTGCGGCCACGGCGAGTGCGGCGCCTGCATGGTCGTGCTGAACGGCCGCACGGTGAACTCCTGCCTGGTGCTGGCCGCCGAGACTGCAGGGGCGAATGTCGTGACGATCGAGGGCCTGAAGCACGGCGACACGTTGCACGCGGTGCAGCAGGCCTTCGTGGAGAAGAGCGGAATGCAGTGCGGCTTCTGCACCTCGGGCCAGGTGCTCGCCGCCAAGGCCATGCTCGACGAAATCCCCGAGCCGACCCCGCAGCAGATCCGCGACGGCATGGCCGGCAGCTTTTGCCGCTGCACCGGCTATACGAAGATCTTCGAGGCGGTCGAGACCGCGGCCACGCTGTTGAAGGCTCGGCGGAAGGCCCGCGCATGAGCGCCGCCGCCACCAGCCCCGACCGGCACACCCTCATCGGACAGCGGCTGCCGCGTGTTGATGCACGCGAAAAGGTCACCGGCGATGCGCGCTATGCGGCCGATTTTGCGTTCCCCGGCATGCTGTGGGTCAAGCTCCTGCGCAGCCCGCATCCGCATGCGCGGATCCTGAACATCGACGCCGCTGCGGCGCTCTCGATGAAAGGCGTCAGGGGTGTGCTGACCGGGCGCGACTTCGGCGGCTTCACCTGGGGCTGGATGCCCAAGACGCGCGAGGAGGCGCCGTTGGCCGTGGAGAAGGTGCGCTTCATCGGCGAAGCAGTCGTCGCCGTCTGCGCCGTCGACGAGGCCACCGCCGAGGAAGCCTGCGAGCGCATCCGGGTCGATTACGAGCCGCTCGCCGGCGTCTTCAGCGTCGACGAGGCAATCGCCGACGCAGCACCGCTCGTGCACGACGATCGGCCCGGCAACGTCAGCTGGGAGTTCCACATGGATTTCGGCGACGTCGAGGCCGGCTTCGCCCAAGCCGACCTCGTGCGCGAGCACCGCTTCGAGACCGGCCGGGTGCTGACCGGCTTCCTCGAACCGCCAGCCGCTGTCGCGCAGTGGACCGAGGAAGGCATCACCGTCTGGTCGGCCAAGCAGAGTCCCTACTTCCATTACCGGCACCTCGCGGCCTGTTTCGATCTGCCGCTGTCGAAGATCCGTGTCATACAGCCCTACATCGGCGG
>DIZF01000008.1:38667-54217 GCA_002427815.1 Ramlibacter tataouinensis | reverse complement strand
GCGGCTGGGCCGTCCGGTGAAATTCCAGTACTCGATGGAGGAGGTCTTCACCACCTGCCGCCGGCGCCACAACTTCACGATCGTCTCGAAGATGGGCATGAAGCGGGACGGAACGATCACCGCGCTGCGCAGCGTCGCCTACGCCGAAGGCGGCGCGTACACCGTGATCGGTCCGCTGACCCTGTACCTGAGCGGCGCCTACACGACGCTGCCGTACCGCATTCCGAACTTCAAATACGACGCCTACCGCATCTTCACCAATCATCCGCCCGGCGCCGCGATGCGCGGCCACGGCGCGACCCACACCCGCTTCGCGGCCGAGATCCTGATGGAGATGATGGCTGAGGAACTGGGCATCGATCCGCTCCAGGTGCGGCTGACGAACGCGATCGACGCGCCGCACACCACCGTCAACGGCGTCCACATCAAGACCTGCGGCATCCGGCAGGCGCTCGAGACGGTGGGCGCGAGCCCGGCCTGGCGCGAGCGCCACGCGCGGCCCAAGGTGCAGGGGACCATCGCCCGCGGCGTCGGCATCGCCGGTGCGACGTTCGGCGGCGGCGCCCGCCAGCGAGGTCACCAGGCCTGCGCCGCGGTCGTGCGGTTGTGCGAGGACGGCACGCTGAACTACCTGACCGGCGCAACAGACTGCGGCCAGGGCTCGGATACCGTGCTCGCGATGATCATCGCGGAGGAGCTCGGCGTCGGACTCGAGGACGTCGCGGTCCGGCGCGTTGATACCGCCATGACGCCTTGCGACCCGGGCAGCTACGGCAGCCGCGTCACCATCCTCGCCGGGCAGGCGGCGCAAAAAGCGGCGCGTGAGGTCAGGCGCCAGTTGGCGGATTTCCTGGCGCCAGTCTGGAAGGTGCCGGCCGAAGGGATCAAGTTCAGGAGCGGCGAGGTCACTTCCCGTGACGACGCCCGGCTCAGGATGCCGTTTCGCAAGCTGGCGCAGGCTGCATGCTATTCGGATTCGGGTCGCGTGATCGTGGGCACCGGGTACTCCGAGAACGAACTCGGCGAGCACGACTTCGAGCGCGGCTCGGGCAACTCGGATGTCAGCTACAGCTTCACCGCCCAGTTGACCGAAGTCGAGGTCGACCTCGAGACGGGTATCGTCAAGGCCACCGATTTCCTGATCGCGCACGATTGCGGGCGGCCTCTGCACCCGGTCAACGTCGAGTCCCAGATCGAGGGCGCGGCGGTGCAGGGACTGGGCCAGGCGCTGTACGAGGAGTTCCGAATGGACCAGGGACGAACGCTGAACCCCGATTTCGTCGACTACCGGATGCCGCTGGCGACCGAGGCACCCAACATCCGGGTCGAGCACATCATCACCGACGACCCCGACGGGCCCTTCGGCGCGAAGGAAGCATCCGAAGGGGCAATCGTCGCGTCGCCGCCTTCGATCGTGGCCGCAATCCACGACGCGATCGGCGTCTGGATCACGTCGCTCCCGGTAACGCCGGAGAAGGTGCTGCTCGCGCTGGCCGACAAGCGCACGCGAGAGGCCGCTGCGGCGGAGCGCGGAAGACAGGACCTTGCCAAGGAGAGCTGCACATGAACCTGCAGCAGCCGGAAGTCCAGGAGTATCGGCGGCACCTGTCGCGCTGGGTCGATGAGCGCCTGGTGCCGCAGGCCGCCAGGCTCGATGAGCTCAATGACTTCAATGTCGAGCTGTTTCGCGAGATCGGTGCGCTCGGCTATCTTGGCACCATGTATCCCGAGGAGGTCGGCGGAAGCGGTGCGCCGTTCCCGTACACGACCTTCAGCGTGCTGTGCGAAGAACTCGCGCGCGGTTCGATGGGCTTTGCCGCGGGTGTCTGCATGCAAGGCTCGACGGCGACCCACACGTTGCACGCGTGGGGCGGCGACGAGGTCAAGCAGCGCTGGCTGCGGCCGGCGCTGGCCGGCGAGAAGGTCGGCGCGTTCGCGATCACCGAACCCGACGCGGGCTCCGATGCCGCGTCGCTGCGCACGCGCGCCCGGCGAGGCGACGGCGGTTGGGTGCTGACCGGGCGCAAGATCTTCACGACCAACGGCACGGTCGCGGACTTTATCACCGTGGTCGCCACCGTGGACCCGAGTCGCGCCGCCAAGGGGCTTGAACTCTTCGTCGTCGACACCGCGTCGCGCGGGTTCGGAATCGGCCGCAAGCTCGACAAGGTTTCGGTACGCTGCTCGGACACCGCGGAACTCACCTTCGACGAGGTTTTCGTGCCGGACAGCCACTGCCTGGGCGACGGTGCGGGTGGCGGCTTCCTGCGGGCGTACCAGTCGCTGACGGTGGACCGCATCTTCACCGCCGCGCTCGCCCTTGGCAACGCCCAGGCGGCTTACGACGGCGCCGTGCGTTACGCGAAGGAGCGGCGCCAGTTCGGGCAGCCGATCGGGCAGTTCCAGGCCGTGCAGTTCCGCCTGGTCGACATGTTCGCGCGCCTCGAGCGGGCCAAGCTGTTGACTTACCACGCGGCGGCACTGGCCGATCGCGGGGAACCGATCACGACCGAGGCGGCACTCGCGAAGATCGTCGCAGCCGAGGACTGCCACGGCGTTTGCGAGCTGGCGCTGTCCGTGTTCGGCGGCTACGGCCTGATGAACGAGTTCCCGGCGCAGCGTTACCTGCGCGATTCGTACTTCCCGATGATCGGCGGCGGAACCGGCGACATCATGCGCCTGGTGGTCGCGCGCCAGCTCGGGCTGTGACATTGGAGTCCAACGCCATGGACAACCTGCCGCGCATCCATCCGACCGTCGTCCATATGCTCGCGGACACCGCGGCCGCCGCGCCCGAGCGCGAGGCGCTGGCGTGCGGCAGCGAGCGCTTGAGCTACGCGCAGTACCTGCGCTGCGTCGCCGGCTTCGCGCATGAACTGACGGCAGCCGGCGCGCGCGATCGCAACGTCGCGATCGTGATGGGCAACTCGATCGACGTTTGCCTGGCGATCTTCGGCGTGCATGCGGCCGGCGCCTGCGCAGTACCCTGCAACCCGATGTACACCGGCCGCGAACTGGGGGCGATCCTTCAGGACGCGGCGCCCCATGCGATCGTCTACGCGGCCGACCGGCGCGATGTAGTCGAACCCGTCGCCGACGCGCTGCGCATCGCGCACCGCGTCTGTGTCGGCCCCGGCGAGAGGCGGCTCACCGCATGGGCCGACCAGCCATCGCTCGCGCTGCCGCGGCCACTGCCCGAGCCGGACCGAATCGCCACGCTGCAGTACACCGGTGGCACCACGGGAAGGTCGAAGGGCGCGAACCTGACGCACCGCTCGATTGCCGTGAACATCAGCCAGCGCGAGGCGCTGGTGCCGGTGCCCCCCGATGGCCAGCGCCTGCTGTGCGTGATGCCGCTGTTTCACGTGTATGCGGTCGCCATGTGCCTGCACAACATGGTGTACGCCGGCGGTACGCTCGTCATCGTGCCCCGCTACACCCCCGATGCGGTGTTCGACCTCATCGAGCAGGAGCGCATCACGATCTTCGCCGGAAGTCCCACACTGTTCATCGGGCTGATGGCGCACCCGCGCTTCGGCTCGATCGACTTCTCGCGACTCGACGCGTCGTACTCTGGATCAGCCGCCTTGCCCGAGGAACTACTGCGTCGCTGGGAGGCCGCCACCGGCGCGCCGGTGATCGAGGGTTACGGGCAGTCGGAGGCCGGCCCGGTCATCAGCTTCAACCCGCTTCAGGGACTGCGTCGGCCCGGATCGGTCGGCGTGCCGGTGCCGGGCACCGACGTGCAGATCGTCGATCTGGACGAAGGCACGCGCGCGCTGGGCGTCGGAGAGAAGGGTGAAATCCGCGTGCGCGGCCCGCAAGTGATGTCCGGCTACCGCAACCTGCCGGAAGAGACCGCCGCGACGTTGCGCGGCGGATGGCTCTATACCGGCGACATCGGCGAGGTCGACTCCGATGGCTTCCTTTTCATCCGCGACCGAAAGAAGGAGATGGCGAAGGTTGGAGGTTTCAACGTCTTTCCACGCGAGATCGAGGAGGTGCTTTATCTGCACCCGGGTGTGCAGGAAGCCGCCGTCGTTGCGGTGCCCGATCCCTACCGCGGCGAGGTTGTCGAGGCCTTCGTGGTGTTGCGCCCCGGGACAGGCACCACGGCCGACGAACTCATGGCCCACTGCAGCCGCAACCTCGCGAAGTACAAGTTGCCGGCGACGCTGCACCTGGCCGGGGAGTTGCCGAAGACGGCCGTTGGCAAGCTGGACAAGCTGCAGTTGAAGGCGCAGGCGGCAGCCGCATCGAGCTGAACTGCGGTCGAGCTTATGACGCGGTGCGTCCGCGTTTTATAGAGAATTGGCCGGACTGGCGATCGAGCCGGACCCCGGGATGGCGGGAGTGATGCCGGTGCCATCTCTCTCTGATCTGATCAATAAAAACCGTCAAAACCTGCCCTCGCAGTTACAAGTTTTCCAATTCGGTCAAACTCGCGTTTTGCGCGTCACCAACGAGGCCTCTGTGAATTAAAGCCGTTGGAGCTTACGCCCGACAGAACCAAGGGCCACGATGGCCCGCTTTCAGGCCCAAGCCTGGTGGGCAGTTGACGGCCATGAGCTGCCGGTCAAGCGCTTGAGGTCGAAGGTCTGGTTCAGACTGGTTGCCGCCGCTCAGTCTTCGTGTCGGTTCTCGCGCTTAGGCGAGCAATAAGTTCTTCGAACTGCGACCTATTCTTCTTCACGTGCGATGAACGCCTCGCGCACGTCCCGCGTGAGGTGAAGGAGCCTGCGGGCGAGCGCCTCCTCGGTACGTGCTGGCGACAGAGCCTGCATGGCGGCGCTGATATTGAGAACATGGACAGGGAGATTCGGGATCACCAGCGGCGCGCCGATTGCGAAAATCCCCGCCTGCCAAGTTGCGACACAGTACCCTTGCCTGCGCACATCGGCGATGCTTCGCAGAATCTCGTCCCGCATCGCTGGCCATTTGCCCTGGTGGCGCCGGCGGAACCGGACCATGCGCCGGCGAAGTTCGTTTGCCGTCAAGGTACCGAGAAACGCCCTGCCGAGCGAGGTCAGTTCCATCGGTATGCGGGTTCCGGAAACCAGGTGCCGGAATAGCTCGCTGCGACTGCGGCGCACTGAGTCCAGGTAAATCATCTCGTCCCCGTCTGCGACCGCGAGGCCCACGTTGACGCGCTCGGATTCAGCCAACTCGCGCATCTTCGGCAACGCAACTTGCAGGATCGACGAACCCCAAAGAAATGACTGGGCCAACCCAAGCACAGGCGCGCCCAGCCTGTAGGCCTTTGCGGCCTGATCCCACTCCAAAAAGCCCGCGCGCACGAGCGTCGTGGTCAGTCGGCTCACTGTGGAACGCGGCAGGCCGGTTCGGTCGGCGATTTCGCTGTTCTCCAGAACCGTCGAGCCAGGACGGAACGCCCTGAGAATCTCCAGCCCGCGTTCGACCGATCGATTGCTCGGCGACAGGCGCTTCGACACGGTACGAGTGACGGTCATCGGAATCAGACAGGTCCAGCGCAGGCGCAATGATCAATGCGCCAGAAGAGAGTTCCATACATTGGAACGCAATGCATCAGCATAGCGGCTACGCTACCTACAATCAAGCGAAACGTCCGCGAGGATGGTCGACTTCCCAATCAAGCAGGAAATGAGCACGCCTTTGGCCTTTGCATTGAATGCCGAGCAGCGTCAGGTCCAGGACCTGGTTCGGCGAGTCGCGCGCGAAAAAGTCGCGCCGCGCGCCAATGAAATCGATCAAACTGCGACCTACCCCGAGGACATGTTCGAGCTGCTCCGGGATATCGGGCTGTTTGCGCTGCCTTTTCCCGCCGAGTACGGCGGAATGGGGAGCACGCTGACCGCGTGCGTCGCAATCGAGGAACTGGTGCGTGTCTGCTACAACACGGGCTACATTCTCGCGGTGCAGTGGACGCCTTTCAGTGCCATCCTGGCCGGCGGCACCGAGGCACAGAAGAAACGTTTACTTCCCGGCCTCGCCAAAGGCGAATTGCGCGCCGCGATCGCCGTCTCGGAGCCACAGAGTGGCTCGGATGTCGCAGGTATTTCCACCACGGCCGTGCGCGCGGACGGCCAGTACCGCCTGAACGGATCGAAAATCTGGTGCACTGGCGCATTGGTGGCCGACTTCGTGCTCGTCGCGGCTAAGACCGGGCAAAGTGACAGTCGTGGCAGCATCAACCTGTTTATCGTCGAGCGTGACACCAAGGGCTTTCAAATTGGGCGTCAGGAGGACAAGATGGGCGCGCGCGGCGTGCCTTCCTGCCAACTGTTCCTGGACGACGTCATCGTTCCCGAGGAGAACCGCATTGGCGAGGAAGGCAAGGGCTTCAAGATCGTCATGGAAGCCTTCAATACCGCGCGCCCCATCCACGCCGCGCGTGGTGTGGGCTTGGCTCAGGGAGCGATCGATCACGCCACCGAATACGTGCGGGGCCGCAAGGCCTTCGGCCAGCAGGTGGGCGACTTTCAAGGCGTGCGATGGATGCTCGCCGATATGGTGATGCAGACCGAGGCGGCGCGCAGTCTTGTGTATCGAACCGCGGCAATGGTGGACGCAGGTGTCTTCGGTAAAGAACTGGCGCCGTTTTCCGCGATGGCGAAATGCTTTGCCACTGATAGCGCGATGAAGGTCACGACCGACGCGGTGCAGCTGTTCGGCGCCGCTGGAATTTCCGCCGAATACCCGATCAACCGCTATATGCGCGACGCGAAGGTGTTGCAGATCGTGGAAGGCACCAACCAGATCCAGCGCAACATCATCGGCAACAGCCTGCTGGGCAGAGCGCCCGCTAAATGAGCTTCTGCCCAAACATCACTTTGTGGAGCGTTCCGTGGAAACAATCGGCTTAGGACTGTATTTCGAGGATCTCCCGCTTGGACGGCAATTTCGCACCGTCGGGCGCACCATCACCGAGGCCGACATTACCAATTTCTGCAATTGCACCGGAAATACCGAGGTGCTGTTCACGAATCTGGAGTTTCTCAAGCACGAGTCCGACATCAAGGGGCGGCCGGTCCCCGCCCCGCTCACCTACTGCATCGCCGAAGGGCTGCTCGTGCAGGCGACCATGCAGCACACCGGGTTTGCGTTCCTGCACATGGAGTTGGACATCGAAAATCCACTCATGGCGGGCGAAACCGTGTACGTGGAAGTCGAGGTCATCGAAGCCAGATTGAGCAAGAGCCGCGCCGGACGCGGCCTGGTGCGCACACGCAACCGCGTGGTCAAGCACGACGGCACCGTCGTGCTGGTCTACACGCCCTTGCGCATGATCAAGTGCAGGGAGGGCGCAGGGCGATGAATGCCGCCGACCCACTCGGAATGGATGAGCCGACCGGACCGCTTTCTGGCATCAAGGTGGTGGACCTCACCATTAACGTGCTGGGCCCGGTCGCGACCCAGATCCTCGGGGACATGGGCGCCGATGTTATCAAAGTCGAATCGCCCGAGGGTGATCAGAACAGGCAAACGGGCGTCCGGCAACATGCAAACATGGGAGCGTTGTACCTCTCGATGAACCGCAACAAGCGCAGCATCGCTCTCGACCTTAAAAAGCCAGAGGCAAAAGAGGCGCTGATGAGGCTGGTCGATGGCGCCGACGTCTTTGTTCACAGCATGCGGCCGCAGGCAGCCGAGCGGCTGGGTGTGGCCTACGCCGACATCGCCCAATGCAACCCACGTATCGTTTACGGCTGTGCGCCGGGTTATCGGTCGGACGGGCCATGGCGCAACCGGCCAGCATTCGATGACGTGATCCAGGGCGAGAGCGGCATCGTCGACATGAACCGCCAGGCGCTCGGTGAGCAGCGCTACCTTCCCACCATCATCGCGGACAAGCTTTGCGGGCATTTGCTCGCTTCGGCCATCGGCATGGCGCTCTTCCACAGGGAACGAACCGGCGAGGGTCAGGAGGTGCAGGTGCCGATGTTTGAGAACATGGTTGCGTTCAATCTGATCGAGCATATGTGGATGGGCTCGTTCGATGATTCCAAGGGAGAGTTCGGCTATGTGCGTTTGCTCAATGAGTATCGCAGGCCTTACGCTACCTTGGACGGCCACGTCTGTTTGATGGCGAGCAGCGACGATCAGTGGAAGCGGTTGCTCGCCGCGCTCGGACGGCCGGAGGTTGCGAAAGACGAGCGCTACGCGCAGCTTGAACAACGTTCACGGCACTTCGCCGAACTGTATTCCATCGTTGCGAGCGAAGTCGCGAAGCGTACCACAGCACAGGCGCGGGAGTTGCTGGATCGGGCAGACATTCCTAACGGGCCTGTCAACCGCCTGACGGATCTCCCCAACGACCCCTACCTCGCGGAGACGGGCTTCTTTAAACACTTCATGCATCCAACTGAGGGGCCGATGATGACAACGTCGATTCCCGTCCAGTTTTCACGCACGCCGGGAAACTTGCGGCGTCCGCCCCCAAATCTTGGCGAACACACGCGCTCGATACTGGAGAAACTTGGCTACGGCGAGAAGGACATCGCGGCCATCACAGCGTCCACTCGTGGGGCGTGACGTTCTCGGAGAACCCGAATATGCGTATGCCTCCCCCGGAGCGGGATGTCATGCCAACTGAATACCGATCATCAGGGCGCTAGGCACGCGGATGGAATGAGCCGGGCGCGCGACGTCCGTATCTGCAGGAAGACAGGCAACAGACTATGCATGAATCGATTCAGCCCAGCGGCCGCGTGGCCCTCGTGACCGGCGGCTCTCGCGGCATCGGCCGAGCGATCGCGGCGCAACTCGCAGCCGATGGCCACATCGTGGTCGTCAACGGATCTGCGCAGAAGGCGGCACAGGACGCGGCAGGCCAGCTTGCCGGGAGCGGCGCGCAGGTGGTCGCCCTCGCGGCGGACGTATCCGACGAGCAAAGCGTGGCGAGCCTAATCGCAGAGATCGAACGGCGCTTCGGGCGCTTGGATATCGTGGTGAACAACGCGGGCATTTCGCCGCGTGTCAATGGGGCCAAGCCCACCGTCGAAGCGACGCCACTTGAGCACTGGACGCGGACTCTTTCGGTCAATCTGACAGGGGTATTCCTGGTGTGCCGTGCTGGGCTGGCGTTGATGAAGCGGGGGCAATGGGGACGCATCGTCAATATCGGCTCGATCGCCGGGCGCATGAACACCGGGTTTGGCAGCGCGCATTACGCCGCCTCCAAGGCCGGAATGATCGGGTTTTCGAGGGTGCTTGCGGCCGAGGTCGGCCGTTTCGGCATCACTGTGAACTGTGTGGCGCCAGGTCGCATTTCGACAGACATGTCCGCCAGTTTTGGGAATGCGACTGAAATAGACAAGATCTACATTGCGCGAACGCCGGTCGGCAGGTTGGGCTCTCCCCAGGACGTCGCATCGACGGTTGCATTTCTGGTTTCCGACGCTGCGGAATTCATCACCGGCGGCGTGATCGACGTCACGGGGGGGGTGTTCATGCCGTGATTGGCTGCGGATTACGACGGCCGCTCCTGGTGTTTCGAAATTGTGCAGAGGTTCCTGGATTGATTAACGACCACCGCGTGGTCAAAAGGAGACATGTGATGAACAAGCGATTCCAATCAATGTGCCATTCGATGATGGTTCTGCTACTTGTGGCCATCACATCGTTGCCTATGACGGCGCTGGGACAGGCCTATCCTTCGAAGCCTGTGCGCATGGTCGTCGGGTTTGCAGCCGGTGGGCCCGCTGACGTCATTGCGCGGGCGCTCGGCCGGCGCCTGGCAAGCTACCTTGGCGAGCCGGTGGTGGTCGAAAACCGTCCAGGCGCCGATGCGAATATCGCGATGGACGTCGTTGCACGTGCGGCGCCGGACGGGTACACGCTGCTTCTCGCGCAGAGTGGGCTGTCGATCAACCCGAGTCTCTACGGCAAGGTGCCGTTTGACCCGCTGAGGGACTTCATTCCGATCAGCTTCGTGGGCGAGGCATCGAATTTCGTTGTCGTGCATCCATCGGTCCCGGTTCACAGCCTGAAGGAGTTCATCGACTATGCAAAGGCCAATCCGGGAAAACTCAATTACGCCTCGACGTCGAGCCCGACGCAACTCGCCACGGAGATGCTGAACCAGATGGCGGGTGTCAGCATCGTCCGCATTCCGTTCAAAGGCGCCGCGCCCGCCATTCCCGAGTTGCTGTCCGGACGTGTCCAGGTCATGATCAGCAGCATCGGCACGCTGCTTCCGCACGTCAAGGCGAACAAGGTTCGCGTCCTTGCCGTCACGGGCGCCGCTCGTTCCAGCCTCACGCCGGATGTGCCGACGGTCGATGAAGCAGGGATTCCGGGATACTCGGCGACCACCTGGTATGGCGTGGTGGCGCCCGGTGGCACGCCGCGCGCGATCATTGAGCGGCTGAACAGCGATATCAGGAAAGTGCTGTCTGAGCCAGAAATCAAGTCGCTGCTGCTGGCGCAAAGCATCGATGCGGCTCCCTCTTCACCTGAGGAATTCGACGCGTTCATTCGCGCGGACATCGCGAAGTGGCAGAAGGTGGTGAAGACCTCTGGAGCGAAAATCGACTGACGTACTCTGGCTGCAGCAGGGTCGCTCTCGCATTGCCCGCCGCGGAGGCAGTTGACCCCGATCACGAACTATCGCTCTTGGCGGGTCAAATCAACAAGGGCGCTTTCTAGACGCATGAGCGCGGGATTGCTGCGGCGGCGCGGTCAGTCCGCTGGATGCACTGCTGGTCGTGCGTGGAACCTGATCGGCGAAACCGGCCGCGCGTCATCAGTGTGCGCGGTGAAAACCCGAATTTCGAAGTTCCAAACCGACCGTTCGGGTGCTTCCGGTCATGGCCGAGACTCGCCGGCGGCTGAACGAAGCTGAATGACGGCAACCGCTGCGAAGCGGGCGCACGATAGGTCAGAGGCGACGGCCCGCGACGGGTCGAAGGCAGCCCTGGATAGCGCCAACTGGGCGGCCCCACGCTGGTGTCATGCCCTCGCTTTCGGCCAGCGGCGGACAGCTTGGGAGGGTTTGGCCGAGCGCCGGCGCAAACCGCCGGCGGCCACAGTCAGGGGCGCTTACTGCGCAAGGATGAACTGCACCAGGTTCTTGACCACGGCCGGATCCTTGAGGGCCTTGTGCTCTTCCTGAGTCCCGTCTTCCATCTTGACCATGGGACCGGTGGTGAGGAAAGTCGTCAGTTTGGCTTCGGCATCGGCCTTGCCCTTCATGTCGGCGGCGACCTTTTTGAAGGCCGGGCCTTTCTTGGCCTTGTCGACCGAGTGGCATTTGGTACAGCCGTTGTCCTTCATCGCCTTCGTGGCGGCATCGGCATCAGCCGCGGCGCTGGCGGTCATCGAGAAGGCGAACATCGCAAGGGCGGCGAGGAGGGAGACGGTTTTCATTGATTACTCCTGAAGAGAAGGCTTGGTGCTTGTTGATGAAACGGGGCACACAGGAGTCGGGTTGACCCAGGTGTGTCGCGCGCGTTGCCACGGGTGAAGGAACATGCAGACAGTGTGATCGTTTGTTCATGAACGAATGCTGAACGGGCGTCGCGTTTGCTTTCAGCCAAACTGCGACGGATCACTGGCCGCTTTGCGGAAGTGCAGCTGAAGTCATTGCCCCGGGTCACCCGTCGAATGTGCGCTCCCGGAGCGCAGGTCCCCGTCCAAGCAGCACGGGGGCCGTTGATACCGACACACGGCTTCTCAAGGCCTGGCCCGGCCGGTGCTGCCGCGCACGATCAGCGGCGCCTCGAGCTTGAGCACCGACGGGGCGTGCGCCGCGCCCGTGCTCCGGGCGATCGCCCGCAACAGGCTCTCAGCCGCGAAGCGACCGATGTCGGCGGCCGGCATGCGCACCGTGGTGAGGGGCGGCCGGGTGTCGGACGCGAACTGGATGTCGCCGAAACCCGCGATCGACAGCTCCCCGGGAACCTCGATGCCGAGGGCTTCGCATTCCAGCAGGGCGCCGAAAGCCAGAAAGTCATTGACGCAGATCACAGCCGTCGGCCTGCGTTGCCATGCGGCAAGTTGCCGGATCGCGCTCTTGCCCTCTTCGATCGAGCCGGCGCCCTCCAGGATACGGTCGTCCGCCAACTCGATCCCAGCCCGAGCCAGTTCGGCTTTCACGCCTTGCAGCCGCAAGGCGTTTCTGTCGTTGGTCGGCGCCAGGCTGGCGACCACGGAAAATTCACGGTGGCCGAGATCCAGCAGGTAGCGGGTCAGCCGCGCGGCCGCGTCGAAATTGTCCACGCCCACGCAGTCCGATTCCTGTTCGCGCGGCAGGGTCCAGGTCGTCACATAGGGGCAATGCCTTTGCGCCAGCGCCGCATACAGCTGCGGAAGGTGCTCCTGGCCGACCAGCACCACCCCATCCAGCCCACGGGCCAGAAAGGCCCGCACCTCATCGAGCTCGAGGCCCATGTCGAACTCATGGGACGAGAACAGCAGGGTATAGCCGTCCCGGGCCAGCGCTTCCTGCAGCGCGCGCACGAAGATCACGAAGTTGAGGTTGCGGATGGTCGGGATGACCGCGGCAATGGTGTGGAAAGCCTTCGACGACAGCGCGCGCGCCTGGGCATTGGGCACATATTGCAGTTCATGGATGGCCGCCTCGACCCGTCGGCGCACCGCGTCCTTGACGCTGGGCGCGCCATTGAGAACGCGGGACACGGTCCCCGCCGAAGCCCGCGCCCGCGCCGCCACGTCACGGATCGTGACACTCCTGGTTGCGGCGGCCGGGCGGCTCATAGCCGCAATGCTCCTTTGTCGATCATCTTGCGGCGCACTGGGCGCAAAAGGATCAGTCCGGCCTGACGTCCGCTTCCTTGATCACCTTGGCCCACATCGTCACTTCCTGGCGGACGCGCGCAGCGGCCTGCTCGGGCGTGGTGGTGACAGCGAAGGCACCCTGCGCCAGCAGTTGCTCCTTCACCTCGGGCAGCGCCAGCAGCTTGGTGATCTCGCTGTTGAGACGGACGATGATTTCCTTGGGCGTACCGGCGGGCGCCAGGATGCCGAACAGCGAGCTCACTTCGAAGCCCGGCAGGCCGGCCTCGGCGGCGGTGGGCACTTCCGGCAGCATCGAAATGCGCTGCGCGGTGGTCACCGCCAGCGGGCGGATCTTGCCGGCGCGGATATGAGGCAGTGCCGCGGGAACCGTCTCGACCATGGTCAGCACCTGGCCGCCCATCAGGTCGGTCATCGCCGGGCCGCTTCCCTTGTACGGGACATGGATCATCTGAACCCCGGCCTGGCGCATGAACATCTCGGCTGCGAGGCGCTGCGGCGCGCCGGCACCGGAAGAGGCGAAGCTCAGCTCGCCCGGCTTGGACTTGGCATACGCGATCAGCTCCTTCAAGGTCTTGACCGGAACCGAAGGGTGGACCACGAACACCAGCGGCACCGAGCCGACGATGGAAATCGGCACCAGGTCCTTCTCGAAGTTGTAGTGGATGGTCGCCTTCTCCAGGGTCGACATGATGGAGTGCGAGGTGACCGCGCCCATGAGGAGGGTGTAGCCGTCAGGCGCCGCCTTGGCCACCGCATCGGCGCCGATGTTGCCGCCGGCGCCGCCGCGGTTGTCGACGATGACGGTCTGGCCCAGCACGCCGCTGAGCTTCTGGGCCATCACCCGACCGATCACGTCGGTGGCGCCGCCGGGCGGGTACGGAACGATCAGCCGGATCGGCTTCTCGGGGTAGGCGGCTGCGGCCAGGCCGGGTAATGCGCAAAGGCCGGCGACCAGCGCCAGCAGGCCAAGGTGCAATGCGGCACGGCGCGACGGGAAGAGGAAGGGAATGGACATGGGGTCTCGCTCTCTGTTGTTGATGGAATGACCGGAGATGGCGGGCCGCCTGGGGTCAACGCGGGCGCGGAATCTTCTCGACCAAGGTCTGCGGGCGCAGGAAGTCGAAATCCGCGCCCTGGTCGGCCTGGGTCACGGTCTGCAGAAACAGTTTGCGGTACCCGCGTTCGGCGCTGGGCGGGGTGACCGGGTTCTGGCGCGTGCGCTCGGCCAGCTCGGCCTCGCTCACCAGCAGGCTGATCTCGCGCCGGCTGACGCTCAATCGGATGCGGTCGCCATTGCGCACCTGCGCCAGCGGGCCGCCGATCGCCGACTCGGGCGTGACATGCAGGACGATGGTGCCGGCGGCGGTGCCGCTCATGCGGCCATCGGAAATGCGCACCATGTCCTTGACGCCCTGCCTTGCCAGCTTGATCGGGATCGGCAGATAGCCGGCCTCGGGCATGCCGGGCGCGCCCTTGGGGCCGATGTTCTTCAACACCAGGAAATCGTCGGCCTTGACATCGAGCTCGTCGCTGTCGATGCGCGCCGCCATGTCCTCGATGTTCTCGAACACCACCGCGCGGCCTTCGCTTTCCATCAGGCCGGCGTGCGCCGCCGACTGCTTGATGATCGCGCCGCCGGGCGCCAAATTGCCCTTGAGCACGGCGATGCCGCCCTGCGGATAGATGGGATTGTTGAAAGGCCGCACCACGTCCTGCGGGAAGCCGGGTCCTGCCAGCTCCAGTTCCTCGCCCAGCGTGCGGCCGGTCACCGTCAACGCGTCCAGGTGCAGCAGGGGCTTCAACTCGCGCAGCACGGCGCGCAGGCCCCCTGCCTTGTGGAAGTCCTCCATGTAGTGCTGGCCCGAGGGCTTCAGGTCCAGCAGCACCGGCGTCTGCGCGCCCATGGCATCGAGCTGCGCCAGGTCGATCTCGATTCCGAGCCGGCCGGCCATTGCCGTCAGATGCACGATGCCGTTGGTCGAGCCGCCGATCGCCAGCAGCACGCGCAGCGCGTTCTCGAAGGCCTTGCCGGTGAGGATCTTGTCGGGTGTCAGGCCGCTCTTGGCCATGGCGACAGCGGTGGCGCCGGTCTGCTCGGCGATGCGGATCCGGTCGGCCGTGACCGCGGGCGGCGAAGCGCCGCCGGGCAGCATGATGCCGAGGGCTTCGGCCAGGCAGGCCATGGTGCTGGCGGTGCCCATGACCGAGCAGGTGCCGACGCTGGCCACCAGCTGGTTGTTGACGTCGGCGATTTCCTGCGCGTCGATTTCCTCGGCGCGGTACTTGCCCCAGAAGCGGCGGCAATCGGTGCAGGCGCCCACGCGCTCGGAGCGGTGCGAGCCGGTCAGCATCGAGCCGGTCACCAGCTGAATCGCCGGGATGCCGGCCGAGGCCGCGCCCATGAGCTGAGCGGGCACGGTCTTGTCGCAGCCGCCGATCAGCACCACTGCGTCCATCGGCTGGGCCCGGATCATTTCTTCCGTGTCCATCGACATCAGGTTGCGCAGGTACATGCTGGTGGGCGCGGCAAAGCTCTCGTGCACCGAGATGGTCGGAAACTCCATCGGCATGCCGCCGGACAGCATCACGCCGCGCTTGATGGCTTCGACCAGCTGCGGCGCGTTGCCGTGGCAGGGGTTGTAGGCGCTGCCGGTATTGGCGATGCCGATGATGGGACGGTCCAGCGCGCTGTCGGTGTAGCCCGCGCCCTTGATGAAGGCCTTGCGCAGGAACAGCGAAAAGCCGGCGTCGCCGTAGCTGGTCAGGCCCTTGTGCAGGCCCTTGGGCGCCTGGCCCGATTTCTTGTCCG
>DIZF01000008.1:0-38412 GCA_002427815.1 Ramlibacter tataouinensis | reverse complement strand
CCGATCTGCCACGGCACAAACTCATGATCGCCCAAGCCGAGCTTTTCGCTCTTGGACGCCTCGCCCGACGCCGTGCGCAGGAACAGATCGAAGATCCGCTGGCCCATTTCCTGCACCGACGCGGTCCCGTCGAGTATCTCGCCGCAGTTGATGTCCATGTCCTCTTCCAGGGCCTTGAACATGGGGCTGTTGGTCGCGAGTTTGATGCACGGCGCCGGCTTGGAGCCGAACATCGAACCCCGTCCGGTGGTGAAGGCGATCAGGTTGGCGCCGCCCGCGATCTGCCCGGTGGCGGAAACCGGATCGAAGCCGGGCGTGTCCATGAAGACGAACCCCTTGGCAGTGACCGGTTCGGCATAGCGGTACACCTCCATCAGCGGGCCGGTACCGCCCTTCATCGACGAGCCGAGCGACTTCTCGAAAATGTTGGCCAGCCCGCCCACCTGGTTGCCGGGGCTGACCTGGCCGTTGATCTGTACGTCGCGGCCCACCGAATACTCGTCTTTCCACCAGCGGACGCGCTCGATCAGCTTCTCGCCGACGGCGCGGCTGGCTGCGCGCCGCGTGAGCGTGTGTTCCACACCGTAGATCTCCGGTGTTTCGGAGAGGATGCCGGTGCCGCCATGCCGCGCCAGGATATCGACGGCCGCGCCAAGGGCGGGATTGGCGGTGATCGACGAGAAGCCGTCGGAGCCGCCGCACTGCAATCCCACACAGAGGTGGCTGGCGGAGACGGTCTGCCGCCTCACGTTGTTGGCCTGCGGCAGCAGCGCGCGCACGGCTTCGATGCCGGCCGCTATGGTCTTGCGGGTGCCGCCGGTCTCCTGCATGATGAAAGTGTGCAGGTGCGGGCTGGCCATCAGTGCCTCCTGCTCCATCAGGCCCTTGAGCTGGTTGCGCTCGCAGCCCAGGCCGATCACCAGGGCCGCCGCGAGATTGGGATGGCGCGCATAGCCGGCCATGGTCCGGCGCAGCAGCTGCATCGGCTCCCCCGTCATCTCCATGCCGCAGCCGATGGAGTGGCTGAAGGCCACCACGCCGTCGACATTCGGAAACTGGGCCAGCCGCTCGGGCGTGAACCATTCGGCGATCTTGTGGACGACCGTCGCCGAACAGTTCACGGTGGACAGGATGCCGATGAAATTGCGGGTTCCGACCTGGCCGTTGGGACGCACATAGCCCTGGAAGGTGGCACGCTCGGATTCGGGCAGCAGCTGCACCGGCTTGAATTCACTGGCATGGGCGTACTCGCGGTCGAATTCACGGAACTCGGTGTTGTGGCTGTGGACCATCGTTCCCGGCTCGATGTCCACATTCGCAAAGCCCACGGTGACGTTGTACTTGAGGATGGCCTCGCCCTTGAGGATTTTCCGGGCGGCGATCTTGTAGCCGGCGGGCACCTGGCTGCGGCTGGTGAAGTTCTCGCCGGGCACTGCGGTGCCGATCGGCACGTCGACCCGCGCCACCACCACGTTGTCGCTGGGGTTCAGGCGGATCACGGGGCCGATCATGCGTTTGGGGATATTGGCTGTCATGGGTCAAGGAAAGTTGGCGAAGCGACCGGTCCGGCCGATTGACCGGTCCGGGGGTGATCGGCTAGGATCGAGCAAGCGGTTCATAAAAACCCGCCGCCGGACCCTCGTTTTTAAAACATAAGCCGCTGTTTGTAAATGAATTTCCAAAGAAGGACTCGATGACGTCCAGAGCAAACGATTCCCAGAACGACTACCGCAGCGCTTCCAGGATTGTTTCGGTGGAAGCCCGGACGGTCACCATCCCGCTGGAAAATCCCACCTCGTTTTCGACCCGCCAGGTGTTCGCCCGCGACTACGTGGTGGTGCGCGTGCGGACCGCGGACGGCCATGAAGGACAGGGCTTTTGCTACGGCGGCAGCCGCGGCGGAATCCTGGTCGCCGGCGCCGTGCAGATCCTGCTGGCGCCGCTGCTGGTCGGCAAGAGCGCCCTGAACGTCGAAGGGCTGTGGCGCGAGATGTACCAGGAAACCCTGTTGCATGGGCGGGCCGGCTCCGTCATGCGCGCGATCTCCATCGTCGACGTGGCGCTGTGGGACCGCAATGCGCGCGCCGCCGGCCTGCCACTGGCCCAGTACCTGGGTGGAACCGGGCAGGCCACGGTGCCGGCCTACGCGAGCGGCGGCTACTACCTTGAGGGCAAGACGCCCGACAAGCTCGGGCAGGAGATGGCCTCCTACGTCAAGATGGGTTTCAAGGCCGTGAAGATGAAAGTGGGCCGCGGTGACCTGAAGAGCGAGGAGGCGCGCATTCGTGCCGCCCGCGAGGCCATCGGCGACGACATCATCCTGACCCTGGACGCCAACAACGCCTGGCAGGACCTCGCCACGGCCGTGGAGTACATGAAGCGCTACGAGCCCAGCAACCCCTACTGGATCGAAGAGCCCTTCAGCCCCGACGACATCGAGAACCATGCCGAACTGGCCCAGCGCACCCCGGTGATGGTGGCCACCGGCGAAATCGAGGCCGGACGCTGGCGCCACAAGGAGCTGATCGAAAAGCGCGCCGCCGCGATCCTGCAAACCGACGCTGCCGTGTGCGGCGGCATCACCGAATTCCGCAAGATCGCCGCCACGGCGGCCAGCTTCGGGGTGGCGATGTGCCCGCACTGGTTCCACGACCTGCATGTGCACCTGGTGGCCTCCACGCCCAATGCGCAGTACGTCGAATATTTCCCGGACGACCAGGTTCTGAATTTCCGCAGGCTGGTCGACACCCAGCTCGAACTGCGGGACGGCGAACTGGTCGTGCCGACCACGCCGGGCCTGGGCTTTCGCCTGCGCGAAGACGCGCTGGACCAATACGCCGCCGGCCTCTGGGCCTGAAGCGCAAATCATTCAAGGAGATCTCACATGGCAATCAAGCACAAGCTCGGCGGCATCTATTCGCCGGTACTCACCCCTTTCAAGACCGACCTCAGCCCGGACACCCAGGCCTTTGTCCGGCACTGCCAGTGGCTGATCGCCAGCGAAGTCGGCCTGGCGGTGTTCGGCACCAATTCCGAAGCCAATTCGCTCTCCGTGGGTGAGCGCGTGGCCCTGCTGGACGCCCTGCTCGCGGCCGGCGTACCGGCTGCGCGGCTGATGCCGGGCACCGGCTGCTGCTCGCTCACCGACAGCGTGGAGCTGACCCGGCACGCGACGAAAGCCGGCGTCGGCGGCGTGCTGATGCTGCCGCCGTTCTACTACAAGGGGGTCTCCGACGAAGGGCTGTTCCGCAGCTACGCCGAGATCATCGAACGGGTGGGCGACAGCCGGCTGCGCATCTACCTGTACCACATTCCGCCCGTCTCCCAGGTGCCGATCAGCCTGAACCTGATCGAGCGGCTGCTCAAGGCCTACCCCACCGCGATCGCCGGCATCAAGGACAGTTCGGGCGACTGGACCAACACCGAGGCGATGCTCAAGCAGTTCCAGCCGCAGGGCTTCGACGTGTTTGCCGGCAGCGAGGTGTTCCTGCTGAAAACCCTGCGCGGCGGCGGCGCGGGCTGCATCACCGCCACCGGCAACGTGAATCCCGCGCCGATGGTGAAGCTCTACAAGTCGTGGCAAGGGCCTGAGGCCGACGCGCAGCAGGCCGCGCTGGACGCCACCCGCGCCGCGTTCCAGAAGTATTCGATGATCCCCGCGATGAAGGCGGCCGTCGCGAAGTACGGCAAGAAGGACTCCTGGAAGACCGTGCGTCCGCCGCTCGTCGGTTTGAACGCGGAACAGGAAAAAGCGCTGCTGGCTTCGCTGGAGGCCATCGGTTTCCAGATGCCAGGTCTCTGAGCACACCTCAACAAGAACAGGACCCAGGAAACAAGATGAAGATGCACGTCAAGCTGTTGTCCAGCGCATTGATGGCCGTGGCGCTGGTGAGCGGCAACGCCCAGGCCCAGGACGCCTGGCCCAACCGGCCGATCACCTATGTGGCGGCCTTTCCCCCGGGCAGCAACACCGACACGCTCGGCCGGATCATTGCGCAGAAGCTGTCCGTGGCACTCAAGGTGCCGGTGATCGTGGACAACAAGGCAGGCGCCACCGGCATGGTGGGCTCCGCCTATGTCGCCAAGGCTGCGCCCGACGGCTACACGATCCTGGGGGCCAGCATCGCCTCACACGCCATCACCCCCAGCATGCACGCGACCACGCAATACGATCCGGTGAAATCTTTCGAGCCGATCACGGTCATCGGCATGAACGCCAACGTGCTGGTGGTGCCGGTCAACAGCCCCTACAAGACCGTGGCCGACATCATCGCCGCGGCCAAGGCCCATCCCGGAACCTTGTCGTACGCATCCTCGGGAATCGGTACCACCCAGCATCTGTCGGGCGAACTGTTCCAGAAGATGGCCGGCATCAAGATGATCCATGTGCCTTATGCACGGACACCCGCACTGCAGGATGTGATCGCCGGCCAGGTGCCGATGATGTTCGAAGGCCCGACCGTGTTCCAGCACATTCTCAACGGGAAGGTGCGGGCGATCGCCGTGACGTCTCCCAAGCGCCTGGCCGCCCTGCCCAATGTACCGACGATGGCCGAGGCCGGCGTGCCGGGCTATGAGATCCAGGCATGGCAGGCAATCTGGGCGCCGGCCGGGGTACCCAAGCCGATCATCAACAGGCTGTACACCGAGCTCGCTGCGATCCTGAAGGACCCCGATACGGTATCGCGCCTGGAGAAGATGGGCGTCACACCTTCGGGCATGACGCCCGAAGCCTTTGCCGTGTACCAGAAGTCGGAAGTGGCGAAGTGGGGCCAGTTGATCAGGTCCGCCGGCATCCAGGCGGAGTAAGCCGGCCCTTGCCGTGAAAGCCAGAGCGCGCGGCTCGCCGGCTGTGCCGCCCGGCTGGCGTCCCGCCACGGCGGAAGATATCGCCACGGCGGCCGGAGTGTCGGTCGCGTCGGTGTCGCGCGTGTTGAACAACACGGGACGAGTGGGAGCCGCCACCCGTGAGCGCATCCTGAAGCTCGCGGCCGAGTTGCACTACGCGCCCAATGCCGCGGCCCGCTCGCTGGCCTCGCGCCGCTCGCGGACCATCGGGGCCGTGATTCCATCGCTGGAAAACCTGAACTTCGCGATCGGGATCGACCGGTTCCGCAAAGTGCTGCGCCAACAGGGCTACACGCTGTTGCTGGCCAGTTCCGATTACGACAACGACAAGGAAGAAGCGCAGGCCAGGGCCATGGCCGCGCATGGTGTCGATGCGCTGATGCTGATCGGCTCCAGTCACAACGCGAAGGCGCTCGGCTTTCTGGCGGCACGCCGCATCCCGGTCCTGCTGACCTGGAGTTGCCGGCCGGCGGCTGCGGGCAAGCCGGAGCCCGGCGCCCTGCCCTGCATCGGTTTCGACAATTTCGCGGCCGCGACCCACGCGACCCGCTATCTGCTGGACCTGGGCCACCGGCGGCTGGGCGTGATCGCCGGCGGCACCGTCGACAACGACCGCTCCGCTGCCCGCGTGGGCGCCGTCGCGGCCGCGCTCGCGCAGCGAGGCCTGCCGCCGCCGCTGATCGAGACCTCACCGGCCTCTTACCTGGTGTCCGAGGGCAAGGCCGCCTTGCATCGCCTGATGCGGGGCAAGGGCGCGGCCGCACCCACGGCCGTGATGTGCATGAACGACATCCTTGCGTATGGCGCGCTGCTGGCCGCGGCGGAACTGGGACTGGATGTGCCCCGGGATGTCTCGGTGACCGGTTTCGACGACCTGGACTTCGCGGCCTCCCTCAGCCCCTCATTGACCACGGTTCGAATCCCCGCCGAGGCGATCGGCAACGCCGCCGCCGCCTGGCTGGTGGACAGCCTGGAAGGCCGGCAACCCGCGCTGCCGCCGCTGCTGGTGGCCGAACTGGTCATCCGCAAATCGACCGGGCCGCCCGCTGCTGCGTGACAGGCCGGTGAAACTCAGCCGACGCCGAGGTAGGCCTGCCGGATGTAGTCGTCCGAGCTCAATTCGGCGCTCGTGCCCTCGCGGCCGATATGGCCGTGCTCGAGCACATAGACCCGGTCGGCAATGCGCAGCGCCGACTGGGCGTCCTGCTCGGCCATCAGGATGGCGGTGCCACCCTGCTGGATGCGCTTGATCGCATCGAAGATCTCGATCTTCAGCCGGTGGGCGATGCCCACCGAAGGTTCATCGAGCAGCAGCAGCGAGGGTTTTCCCATCAGGGCCCGGCCGATCGCCACCATCTGCTGCTGGCCCCCCGACAGCGTGCTGACGATCTGCGCACCGCGCTGCTCCAGGATAGGGAACAGGTTGTAGACCGCCGCCAGGTCGGCCGCGACCGCGGTGGCGTTGCGCCTGAGGTAGGCGCCGAGCATCAGGTTCTTCAGCACCGTCAACTCCGGGAAGAGCCGACGTCCCTCGGGACAATGGCAGATGCCCCGGCCCACCACCGCGTGGGCCGGCAGGGCGTGCAGCGACTGGCCGCGAAACTCGAGCTTGCCGGTGGACGGTTGCGAGCGGGAAATTGCCTTCAGCAGCGTGCTCTTGCCGGCGCCGTTCGGTCCCAGCACCGCGACGAATTCGCCTTCGGCCACGCGCAGCGAGACTTCTTCGAGCGCCACCGCCTTGCCGTAGGACACCGACAGCTTGTCGATCTCAAGCAGCATGGGCGGGCTCCGTTCCGGTCGCGTCGCGTCCGATGTAGGCCTCGATCACGGCCGGATGCCGGACGATGTCTTCGGGCAAACCCTGCGCGATCACCTCGCCGAAATCGAGCGCGATGACCCGCCCGACCAGGCGCATGAACTCGCGCAGCTTGTGTTCGATCAGGATCACCGTCAGCCCCTCGTCGGCGTGCACCTGCCGGATCAGCGCCGACAGGTCGGCGATCTCGCCGCCGCCCAGGCCCGCGAACGGTTCGTCCAGCAGCAAGAGCGCCGGTCTGGCGGCCAGCGCGCGGGCGATCTCCAGGCGCCGCTGGTCGCCATAGGACAGCACCTCCACCGGCACGCCTTCCTTGCCGGCCAGCCCCACCTGCCCCAGCAGCGCCTGAGCGCGAGCGTCCAGATCGGCGCCATGGTCGCGCCGCGAACCCAGTGCGCCGACGATGACGTTTTCGAGCACGCTCATGCCGATGAACGGGCGGCACAGCTGGAACGTGCGCGAAATTCCCAGCCCGGCGATGCGGTGCGGCGCCAGGCCCAGCAGCTTGTGGCCGTCGAAGGTGACGCTGGCGCCCGGGTCGGGCGCGATGAAGCCCGTGAGCAGGTTGTACAAGGTGGTCTTGCCGGCGCCGTTGGGGCCCAGGATGCCGACGATCTCACCGCGCTCGACCGAGAAGTTCACGTTCCTGACCGCATGCAGCCCGCCAAAGTGCTTGTTGAGGTTCGAGACCTCCAGCAGCGCACTCATTGCCTTTTCCCCAGCGTCGCCTTGAGCCGCCGCCAGGTCGGCGCGATCAGCCCGTTGGGCAGGAAGAACAGGATCAGGATCAGCGTGCAGCTGTAGACCATCAGCCGCCATTCGCCGAAGTTGCGCAGCAGCTCGGTGAGCAGCACCAGCAGGATCGCACCGCCGACCGGCCCATAGATGCTCGCCATGCCGCCGACGTAGACCATGGTGATGATGGTGATCGAGGTGACCACGGCAAACAGCTGGGGGCTGACCTGGAGCTGGTAGTGCGCGTACATCGCGCCGCCGGCGCCGGCGAAAGCCGCGCTGATCACCAGCGATGCAATCTTGTAGAAAGTGACGTTGATGCCGGCGGCCTGGCAGGTCGCTTCGTCGCCGCGGATGGCGCGCAGGATCAGGCCCCAGTGCGAACGCGCCAGCGCCAGCAACAGGGCTGTGATCCCCACCAGTACGCCCAGGGCGAAATAGTAGAAGCCGAGCTGGGAGCGGATCAGCGGGGTCAGGCCGTTGATGCCCTCCTCGCCGCCGGTCTGTTCCCAGAAAATCAGCATCAGCCGCTGCATGATCACCGCGCCGGACAGCATGGCCAACGCGAAATAAGGGCCCTTGAGCCGCAGCGTGGGCAGGCCGATCAGCACCGCGGCCACCACCGACATCAGCATCGCCGCCGGCAGGCTCCACCAGCCGTTGAAGCCGAGGCTGGTGTTCATGAAGCCGGCGGTGTAGGCCCCAACGCCGATGAACAGGCTGTGGCCGAAGTTCTCGCGGCCGGTCAGGCCCGACATGAAGTCCCAGGTCACGGCCCAGATGCCGTAGATCACGCTGACGGTGAGCACCCCGATCAGGTAATTGCCGCCGAACACCAGCGGCAGCACGGCCATCAAGGCAACAAAGGCAACGGCACCAACGAGATCGACCGGTTTTCCGAACATCGTGGAATCAGAAGGCGGCGCGCCGGCCGAAGATGCCGGCCGGCCGGAACACCAGCATCAGCAGGGTGGCGAGCACCGAGACGATCTCGGTCCATGAAGTCGAGATCATGTAGCCGACGATGGTCTCGGCGTAACCGAGCATCAGTGCGGCCAGGATGCTGCCCGGGATCGAGCCCAGGCCGCCCACGACGACAATCGCAAAGGCCTTGACGATCGGCAACAGCCACATCGTCGGCTGCACCGTCAGGAACGGCCCGGCCAGCACGCCCGCCGCCGCCGCCAGCGCCGCCGAGATGCCCATCACGATCGAGAAGATGCGGTCGCTCGGAATTCCCATGTACTGGGCCGCCTGCGGATCCTGCGAAATGGCCAGGATGGCGGAGCCCAGGCGGGTGCGCTGGATGAACAGCCACAGCGCCGCGATCACCACGACACTCACGCCCAGCGCCAGCAGCCGCGCCCCGCCCACGTCGACACCGCCGATGGTGAACTTGGTGTCGATGAACGCCGGCACGTTGCGGTATTCCGAACCGAAGGTCAGGAACAGCGCCTGCTCGACCACCAGCGCCACCGCCAGCGTGATCATCAGCACGGCCAGCTGCGACTTGCGCATGGGCCGGATCAGCACGCGCTCCACCACGACGCCGAACACCGCCACCACCGCGATCGCCAGCAGCGCGGCGGGCAGCAGCGGCAGATGCAGATGCGAGGTGAAAAAATACGCCCCGTAGGCGCCCAACGCATAGAACGTGCCATGGGCCAGGTTCAGGATCCGGGCCACGCCGAAGATCAGCGTGAACCCGACCGCGAGCATGGCGTAGATGGCGCTGCTCACCGCACCGACGATCAGTATTTCAAGCAAATGAGACCCCGTGTATCAGCATCCCCGCCGAGGGCGGGGATGGCAAGCCAGAACGCCCGGGATTACTTCTTCACCCAGGCGGGGTAGACGAAGTCGGCAGTGCGCCTGCTCTTGGGGTAGACCACCTCGCGCTTGCAGCCGTCGCGCCACTGCGCCAGCAGCAGCGACGGGCCCTTGAAGGTGGCAGTGCCGGGCTTGACGTCGTGGGTGTCGTCGAACTCGATGACGCCGGTGATGCCGGTGTAGCTGGTCTTCTCGAGCTGCTTGACCACCGCGCTGGCGTCGGTGCTGCCGGCCCGCTTGACGGCGTCGGCGTAGATGTACACCGCATCGTTCGCATTGAAGGCGGTGTAAACCGGCGAGCGGCCGCCGGTGACCTTCGCGAATTCATCGAAGAAGGGGATCGTCCTGGGCGTCAGCGGCGCGCGCACGGCGAAGTTGACGGCCATTTCACCGACCGACTTGCCGCCGATGCGCTGGCAGAAGTCGCCGTCCATGCTCTTGACGTCGATGCCCCCGTAAGCCATCGGGAAGCGGGAGTCGTACCACTGCTTGGCGAAGATGTCGCTGGAAGCGTGCGACAGCACGACCACCATGTACTGCGCGCCCGACTCCTTCACCTTGGAGAACAGCGGCGAGAAGTCGGAGGTCTGGGCGTCGAAGAACTCGGTGGCGCGAACGTCGGCGCCGGCTTCGGTGGCGCCCTTCTTGAGCAACGGCACCAGGTCCTGCACCCACTTGGCATTTTCGCCGACGATCGCGACCTTGCTGATGCCCAGCTCGCCCTTGACAAACGTGGAAATGAAATCCGTGAGCTGGCGCGCCTGATGCGCGGAGTTCAGCGGCCCGACGCGGAACACGTACTTGTAGTTGTCGTAGTCGGTCTTGACCTTGGCGTTGGTCGCCGGCGAAGCCGAGCCAACACCGAGGTAGATCGTCTTGGCGGCCGAGATGTGGGGCAGCTGGGCCAGCGTGACGCCGCTGGTGTAACCGCCGATCAGCACGTCGACCTTCTCGTCGGCGGTGAGCTTCTTGATGGCGCTGATGCCGGTTTCCGGATTCTCGGTTTCGTCGGCGGCCACCATCTCGAGCTTGCGGCCAAGCACACCGCCCTTGGCGTTGATGTCGTCGATCGCCATCTTGATGGCGTCCTGGGTGTCGCGGCCCACCTGGAGCTGCATTGCCGTCGGCACGCCGATGCGGATCGGCTTGGGCTGCGCCAGCGCCGGCGCAGCCACCAGGCCGAGCGCGGCGCAGGCCACGCTGACCAGAAAGGCGGATCGCTTGAGGCGCAGACCCGGGAGGATGTCGATCGCTGGGAGTTTCATGGCTGCTTTCATGCGGTGAGTTGCAACACCCGCCAGTGAAGCGAATTTTGGCGATCGGGCCTATAGGGACTATCCCGCGTCCGGGCCGGCACTGCCGCCCTCCCCTGCACCGGGTTGCGATCCCGAGGGTCAGGTCGATCTGGACCGGCTGAGCGACCGTGCGCGCAACAACTACCTCTTTGCCCGCGCCGTAGTCGGCCGTGAGCTGGCGTTTCCAGCGGTGCGGTGCATCGGGCTGCACTGAGGCGGTTCTGAGCAGACGCCGCGAGAAGAAACCGAAGGAGATTCAACAGCCCGATGGGCGGTGATACAGCATCGAACACGTGACCCCTGCTGTGTGAAGGAAGTGCTCAACCGCAGCGAGCGCACCGCAAGCCTGTTCCCTTGACCAGGAGCAAACGTTGATGACTGGGTACTGGCAATAGCGACTGGCGTGACTAGAGTGGTTAGAGGGTTCAACCATCTCTTGGCGAGTGCCGAGGTTCAGCCGTGAAAACGACTGCTTGGGGGGTAAGACCATCGGGGCATCAGCCTCACGCTGGTATATCGACTGATTGCTCATCTTTGGTCGACCTTGTTGCCAGCGTATTGCTTGTATGCCTGATTGCTTCGTGCGGCGGAGGCGGTGGCGGTGGCAGCGCGCCTCAGGAAATCATCAGCGGAAAGGTCATCGACGGGTACATCGCCAATGCGCTCGTCTGTATTGACTTGAACCTGAACGGCAAGTGCGATGAAACCGAGCCGCAAACCCGCACCGACGCCGCCGGCAGCTATTCGCTTGCGGCCGCGGGCACCGCAGCCGTGGCGGCGCCGCTCGTTGCAGAGATCACTGCCGGGCAATCGCGCGATGCCGATCAGCCCGGCGGCTCGATCGATGCCTCCTACCGCATGGCCTCGCCCTCGAGGTCATACAGCAGCAATATCACGCCTTTGACAACACTGGTACGTCTTTCCGGGGAGAGCAATTTTCCGCTGGCAGAAGACATGGTCAGAAACGCGCTCGGCCTTCCTTCACAGTTCAGGATCAACGTCGATTCCGCGCCGTCGGCGGGGTCGATGACCCAAGGTGCAGCGCGCGCGGTTGCCAGCGCCCTCAAGACACTCGGTCCGAACCTCGACCTGTCGGGCACAGGAACAATCAGCCAGGTGGTTTCGAAGCTGCCGAAGGCATTCATGAGCCTTCCTGTCCTCAGGATCAGCACCAAGGGCGCCGCGCCCATCGTGTCGAAGGAAACCTATCTCAGCGCAACTTTCACCTTGACCAATCCAGCCGTTGGCCCGGATCCGGCAGCGCTCAATGGCAGGATTCGCGGGCGTGGGAATACCACGTGGGGCCAGCCCAAGAACCCCTACAAGATCCAGTTCACGGACGATGCGAGCTATGCAGGCATTCCAGACTTCCTTGGAATGAAGAAGAACCGCAACTGGGCGCTGCTCGCGGACTACTTCGACCGCTCCCTGCTGCGCAACAAACTCGCCCTTTCCCTGGGTTCGAGCAGCGTGTTTTCCGACGGCCTGAAGTGGGCCCCTTCCGGGCAGCACGTGGAGGTCTACCTCAACGACGATTATGTCGGCGTCTATTTGCTGACCGAAGACATCCGCGTTGATCCGGCGCGACTGAATATAAAGAAGATGAGCGCCAGCCCCACGGTAAACGATCTCGACGGCGGGTACCTCGCTGAGGTCGACTTCCGGCTCGACTGTTACAACCAGGGCGACATCAATCTTCAGTTGATTACGCCCCAGGGCGCTCCGATCTGCATCAACACACCAGACGAATCCGCCATCACCCAGAACCAGCTCTCTTTCATCAAGAACCTGCTCGTCAGTACCGAACAGGACTTGTACGGGGTGAACGATACTCAAAGAATCAACCTGCAGAGTTTTGTCGACTGGTATCTGTTGAACGAACTTTTCAGGAACGTCGACGCCGCCTTCGGATCGAGCGTCTACATGTGGAAAGATACCGACGGTGCCGCCAACGCCCAGGATCGTCTTCTGAACATGGGACCGATCTGGGATTTCGACCGCGCCGCCGGCAATGCGAATTACTCCGACGGATGGAAAACGGAAGGCTGTCACGTCAACCATCCCGGGTCTTTCTTGGGAAGATCCAACTGGCCCAACTGGCTGGCCCAACTTTCCGGCAATTCCGGGTTTGTTGACCTCGTCATTGCGCGCTGGAGGCAGAAGCGACCGGCGCTCCAGACGTTCATCAATTCCAGCATCGATACCTATGCCAGCAGGATTGATGAGGGGCAACAGCGCAACTTTGGACGCTGGCCGATCTTTGGAGTGCAACTGACGAACTACTACGTGTTCAACTCGTACGCGGAGGAAGTCGCCTTCATGAAAAAATTCTTGAACGAACGAATGGCGTGGCTCGATAAAGCGTACGCCAGCCCCGAGAGCTTCAACGCGCTTTGCAAGTAGCCCTGGCCTGGCGATTTCGGCGCAGTGGCCGGTCCCCGAGGGGGCTCGGCGCATTAATCGATGGGAGAAGCATGTCCTCGCAATTTCGCATGAGCAAGAGACCCAGGTTGGCAGCGGGCCCATTTGTTGCGCTTGGATTCGCAGCGCTGCTTGCCGCCTGCGGCGGTGGTGGTGGCAGCGGTGGTGTCCCGGTCGTGCCGGGCACCATAGACAAGGTCAAGAACGTCGTTGTCATCTACCTGGAAAATCGCAGCTTCGATAACCTCTACGGCCAGTTGCCGGGTGCCAACGGCGTCGCCAATGCACTGGCGACCCCTGCGACTTATCAGCAACTGGATCGGGACGGGGTAACGGTGCTGCCGAAACTGCCCGCGGTGTGGTCGGCAGGCGGTGCATCGACATGGTCGTTCGTGGCCGATCTTCCCAACAGGCCATTCCGTATCGATGCGCCAAACGGGAGCTCGCCGGGCGTACCCCTGTCGGTCATTTCGCCCGACCCCGTGCATCGCTTCTACCAGACTCAGATGCAAGTCAACGGCGGCAGGAACAACCAGTTCGCGGCCTGGTCGGACTCCGGGGGGCTGGCGATGGGCTACTACGATGGCTCGTCCATGAAATTATGGAAGCTGGCCCAGCAATACGCATTGGCCGACAACTACTTCCAGGGCGCCTTCGGCGGTTCATTCCTGAACCACTTCTGGCTGGTCTGCGCCTGCACACCCGCGTGGTCGAATCCACCGCTTTCGCTTGTTTCAAGCGTTGACAGCAGCGGCACCAGACTGAAAACTTCCGCCAATTCACCGGCCAGCGCCAGCACCAGGTCGGCGGCGTACGTGGCCGATGGTTCGGTTACGCCGCGGCTCGCCGACGGCAACTATTACGCCGTCAATACGACGCAACCAGCGTATCAGCCGAGTGCCACGCCGCCTCCCGCAGGCGGCGATCCGCGCCTCGCGGACCCGAGCGGCGCGCTTCCACCGCAGTCGAGCACGAATGTCGGCGATGCCCTGACCGCGAAGGGAGTGGACTGGAAATGGTACGCCGGTGGCTGGAACGACGCGCTGGCCGGGCGCATGAGCCTCGACGAATACGAGCCGCACCACAATCCCTTTGGATATTTCAAGCGCTTCGACCCGACGACCACGGCGGGTGCGGCCGACCGGAAGGCGCATCTGAAGGACTACACCGATCTATTGGCTGATATTCAGAACGCCAGATTGCCGCCGGTGGCGTTCTACAAGCCGGTCAGAAGCCTGACCCAGCACCCGGGCGAAACCGACATCCTCTCGGGTGATGCCCACGTGGCCGATCTGGTGACCAAGCTGCAGGCCAGCGCACAGTGGAAGGACATGGTGATCGTCATCACCTACGATGAGTCCGGCGGCTTCTGGGATCATGTCGCGCCGCCCAAGGGTGACCAGTGGGGGCCGGGGCCGCGTGTTCCCACATTGATCGTGTCGCCCTATGCGAAGAAGGGCTACGTTGACAGCACGCCCTACGATACGACCTCGATCATCAAGTTCATCACCCGCCGTTTCGCTCTGGAGCCGCTTGCCGGCGTGCGAAAGGATATGGGCGATCTCACCAACTCGCTGGACTTCAACCAGTAGCCAATGCAGATCTGAACGCAGAGAGGTCAAAGGCGCCTGAACTCGGCGCCGCCCCTGCGTCGATGGTGGGTGATACATGGATCGAACATGTGACCCCTGCCGTGTGAAGGCAGTGCTCTACCGCTGAGCTAATCACCCGTTTTTCCGGTTCCGGAAAGCGCGCAATTATGCCACAGGCCTGCTGGGCTCGATCCGCCAGAGGGTCTTGCCGCCACTGGCTTTGTCCAGCTGCTTGAGGATTTCCTCGTGGGCCGCCGCCTCCTGGTCGTTGGCCAGCAGCACCGGCAGTGTGAAAGCCCTGAGATCGACGCGAGTCACGATGTTGCCCACCGTGTCGGTGGCGGCCATGTCGATCAGCAGGGCGTCCTGGCCGCGCGTGAGGTTGATGTACACATCGGCCAGCAGCTCGGCGTCAAGCAGCGCGCCGTGCAGCGTGCGGCTGGAGTTGTCGACTCCCAGGCGGTCGCACAGGGCATCGAGGCTGTTGCGCTTGCCCGGGTACATCTCCTTGGCCATCAGCAGCGTGTCGGTGACCCGGCCCACGAAACTGGCGAACGCAGGCTGGCCCAGCAACTCCAGTTCCTTGTTCAGGAAGGCGACGTCGAAGGCGGCGTTGTGGATGATGATCTCGGCGCCGGCCAGGAAAGCCAGCAGGTCGTCGGCCACGGCAGCGAACTTGGGCTTGTCGCGCAGGAACTCGTTGCTGATGCCGTGCACCTTGAGCGCGTCCTCGTGGCTGTCGCGCTCCGGATTCAAGTAGAAGTGGCGGTTGTTGCCGGTCAGCTTGCGCGAGACCAGTTCGACGCAGCCGATTTCGATGATGCGGTCGCCGCCTTCGGCCGAAAGGCCAGTGGTTTCGGTATCGAGAACGATCTGGCGCATGGGCAGGCATTATGCTTGAGGGTTCATCCAGGAGCAGGACATGTTCAATCTGATTGGAAAAGTGGCGCTGGTCACCGGCGGCAATGGCGGGATCGGCCTGGGCATGGCGGCCGGCCTTGCCGAAGCGGGCGCGACGGTGGTGCTGGCGGGGCGCAATGCCGACAAGTCGGCAACCGCCGCCGAGGCCCTGCGTGCCCGCGGCCGGAAGGCCGACACGATCGAAGCCGACGTGACGGACGAGGGCGAGGTGGCGCAGCTGTTCCAGCAGGTCATGCTCCGCAACGGCCGGCTGGACATCCTGGTCAACAACGCCGGGACCACGGTGCGGAAAGCGCCGCACGACCTGAGCCTGGACGAATGGAACCACGTCATGGACACCAATCTGACCAGCACTTTCCTGTGCTGCCGCGCCGCCCACGGCTTGATGAAGGAAGGCGGCGGCGGCAAGATCGTCAACATCGGCTCGATGCTGTCGATATTCGGCGCGCCTTACGCGGCCGCCTACGGTGCCAGCAAGGGCGGCGTGGTGCAATTGACGCGATCGCTCGCGACGGCCTGGGCAGCGGACAACATCCAGGTCAATGCGGTGCTGCCGGGCTGGATCGACACCGACCTGACGCGCAAGGCGCGCGAACAGGTGAAGGGATTGCACGAACGGGTGCTGGCGCGCACCCCCGCCGGCCGCTGGGGCATTCCGGTGGACCTGTCCGGCATCGCCGTTTTCCTGGCGAGCAGCGCCTCGGATTTCATCACCGGCACCGCGATCCCGGTGGACGGGGGCTATTCGATTTCCTAATGCTTTTCCTTGGCGTAGTTGATGGAGTACTTCGGGATCTCCACCGTCACATCCTTCTGCGCCAGGATGGCCTGGCAGGACAGGCGCGAGTTGGGCTCCAGCCCCCAGGCGCGATCGAGCAGGTCTTCCTCGTTCTCGTCCATCTCGTTGAGCGAGTTGAAGCCCTCGCGCACGATCACGTGACAGGTGGTGCAGGCGCAGCTCATGTCGCACGCATGCTCGATGTTGATGTTGTTGTCCAGCAGTGCTTCGCAGATCGAGGTTCCGGCGGGCGCGTTCACCTCGGCGCCCTCGGGACAGTATTCGGGATGCGGCAGGATCTTGATAAGGGGCATGATTAGATGGCTTCCACGTTTTTGCCGGACAGGGCCTGCTGGATGCTGTGATTCATCCGCTCGGCGGCGAAAGCTTCCGTGCCCTTGGCAAGGCCTTCGGTCGCCGCTTCGATCGCGCCGGCGTCGTGGCTTTCCGCAGCCACGGTGCGCAACTGGTCCATCAGCCCCTCGATGTGGGCTCGCTCGCCGGCGGGCAGGAGCCGGCCGTCCGCGTCCAGCGCGCTTTGCGTGGCCAGCAGCATTCGTTGCGCATCCACTTTGGCCTCGGCCAGGGCCCGCGCCTTCATGTCCTGCTCCGCGGTGATGAAACTTTCCTGCAGCATGGTGGCGATCTGCTCGTCCGACAGGCCGTACGAAGGTTTCACATCGATGCGCGCCTCCACTCCGCTGGCCTGCTCTCGTGCGCTGACGCTGAGCAAGCCGTCGGCATCCACCGTGAAGGTGACGCGAATCCGCGCCGCGCCGGCCGCCATCGGCGGTATCCCACGCAGTTCGAACCGGGCCAGGCTGCGGCAGTCCTGCACCAGGTCGCGCTCGCCCTGCACCACGTGCAGCGCCAGGGCGGTCTGCCCGTCCTGGTAGGTGGTGAAATCCTGGGCCTTGGCCGTGGGAATGGTTTCGTTGCGCGGCACGATCCGCTCGACCAGTCCGCCCATGGTCTCGATGCCCAGCGACAGCGGAATCACATCGAGCAGCAGCAGGTCGCCGGCCGCATTGTTGCCGGCCAGCTGGTTGGCCTGGATCGAGGCGCCGAGCGCCACCACTTCATCGGGGTTCAGGTTGGTGAGCGGCACGCGCCCGAAGAACTCCCCGACGGCCCGCTGGATTTGCGGCATGCGGGTGGAACCGCCGACGAGCACCACGCCCTGCACTTCGTCCCGGGTCAGCTTCGCGTCGCGCAAGGCCTTGCGCACCGCCGCCATCGTGCGCGCGGTGAGATCGGCCGTGATCGACTCGAACTCGCCCAGTCCCACCTGGACCTGCGCGGCCCGTCCCTCCAGCTCGAACCGTGCCGTCACGCTGGGCGCTGCGGACAGCGCCTCCTTGGCGATGCGCGCTGCCATCTTGATCGCGGCCTTGTCGCCCGGGCTGTCCGCGCGGATGCCGGCCTGCTTCAGCATCCAGTCGCCCAGGGCCCGGTCGTAGTCGTCGCCGCCCAGGGCCGAATCGCCTCCGGTGGCGATGACCTCGAATACGCCTCGGGTCAACCTCAGGATCGAGATGTCGAAGGTGCCCCCGCCGAGGTCGTACACGGCGAAGATGCCTTCACTGGCATTGTCCAGGCCGTAGGCGATCGCCGCGGCCGTGGGCTCGTTGATCAGCCGCAGGACGTTGATGCCCGCGAGCCTGGCCGCGTCCTTGGTGGCTTGCCGCTGCGCATCGTCGAAATACGCGGGCACGGTGATCACGGCCCCGTAGAGGTCGTCGTTGAACGTGTCCTCGGCGCGGTACCGCAGCGTGGCCAGGATCTCGGCGCTGATCTCGACCGGCGACTTGATGCCGGCGCGGGTCTGCAGCGAGACCATTCCGCCGGGCTGGGTGCCGCTCTCGTTCGCATCGACGAAGCGATACGGCAGTTTCTCGCGGTTGGCGATGTCGGCAATGCCCCGCCCCATGAATCGTTTGACCGAGGCCACCGCGTTCTCGGGGTCTCCGGCCTGAGCCGCATGCGCGTCGTGGCCGATCTGGCGGCCGCCTCCTTCGAGGTAGCGGACGACCGACGGCAACAGGGTCCGGCCCTCGCCATCGGGCAGGCACTCGGCCACGCCGTTGCGCACCGCGGCCACCAGCGAATGGGTCGTGCCCAGGTCGATTCCCACCGCGATGCGCCGCTGGTGCGGATCGGGCGACTGGCCGGGTTCGGAGATCTGCAGTAATGCCATGTCAGGAGCTGGGGCAAACGCGGAATGTCATAGCCTATTGTCCCAGTTGCTCGAAGCGGGCCTGCACATCCTGGCCAAAGCGCTCGACGAACATGAGGCCTCTGACCTGCTGGGCCGCCGCCGCCGGATCACCCTGTTCATCCAGCAGCCGTTCGATGCGTTGCAAGGCTTCCTGGCGCGATTGCGTCAACTGGTCATCCAGGACCTCCAGGTCGGCCTCGCCGGCCGCCTCGTCCAGCGCTTCGCGCCATTCCATCTGCTCGATCAGGAACTGGGCCGGCATGGCCGTATTGTTCTCCGCGTTGATCGGAGCGCCACGCAGCTCGCACAGATAAGCCGCGCGCTTGAGTGGATCTTTCAGCCGCTGGTAAGCCTCATTGATACGGACCGACCATTGCATGGCCACGCGCTGGGCTGCCTGCCCCTGCGCCGAGAAACGATCCGGGTGGGCCTCGCGCTGCAACTCTTTCCAGCGTGCGTCGATAGCGGCGCGATCCTGCCCAAACCGCTCGGGCAGTCCGAACAGCTCGAAGTCGCTGGAATTGAGGTTGAGGTTCATCGATGCGATAAAAAGACCGCCGGCATGGGATGCGAGGGCGGTCTGCTTTGGATGGGCACGGGCTTCAGACGCGGAAGCTTTCCCCGCAGCCGCAACGATCGCGCTCGTTGGGGTTGTTGAACCGGAAGCCCTCGTTCAGGCCTTCGCGCACGAAATCGAGCTGCGTGCCGTCGATGTAGGCCAGGCTCTTGGGGTCGATCAGCACTTTCACACCGTGTTCCTCGAACACCATGTCCTCGGGCGCGATCTCGTCCACGTATTCCAGCTTGTATGCCAGCCCGGAGCAGCCCGTGGTCTTGACGCCGAGCCGCACCCCCACGCCTTTGCCGCGTTTGCTGAGGTAGCGCGTGACGTGGCGGGCCGCCGCTTCAGTCAGGGAAATAGCCATTTCAGTGGGTGTGCTTCTTCTTGTAGTCCTCGACGGCGGCCTTGATCGCGTCTTCGGCCAGGATCGAGCAATGGATTTTCACCGGCGGCAGCGCCAGTTCCTCGGCGATCTGGCTGTTCTTCAGCGCGGCCGCCTGGTCCAGGGTCTTGCCCTTGACCCATTCGGTGACCAGCGAGCTGGAAGCGATGGCCGACCCGCAGCCATAGGTCTTGAACCGCGCGTCCTCGATCACGCCGGTTTGCGGGTTCACCTTGATCTGCAGCTTCATCACGTCGCCGCAGGCCGGCGCGCCCACCATTCCGGTGCCCACGCTCTCGTCGCTCTTGTCGAAGGAGCCGACGTTGCGGGGATTCTCGTAGTGCTCAACGACTTTTTCGGAATAGGCCATATGCGTTACCTCTCTGTTGTCTGTCGGTGTCTTCAGTGAGCTGCCCATTGGATGGTCGAGATGTCGATGCCGTCCTGGTACATCTCCCACAGCGGGCTCAGCTCGCGCAGCCGGGCCACGTTCTGCTTGATGGTGGACACGGCGTAATCGATCTCTTCCTCGGTCGTGAAACGGCCGATGGTCATGCGCAGGCTGCTGTGGGCGAGTTCGTCGCTGCGGCCCAGGGCGCGCAGCACATAGCTGGGCTCCAGCGAGGCCGAGGTGCAGGCCGAGCCCGACGACACGGCCAGTCCCTTGATCCCCATGATCAGCGACTCGCCTTCGACGAAGTTGAAACTCATGTTCAGGTTCTGCGCCACCCGGTGTTCCAGGTTGCCGTTGACGAACACCTGCTCGATGTCCTTTAGCCCATCGAGCAGGCGCCGCTGCAGGCTGCCCGCCTTGGCGTTGTCCTGCGCCATCTCGGCCTTGGCCAGACGGAAGGCCTCGCCCATCCCCACGATCTGGTGGGTCGGCAGCGTGCCGGAGCGCATGCCGCGCTCGTGCCCGCCGCCGTGCATCTGTGCCTCCAGCCGCACCCGGGGCTTCCGGCACACATACAGCGCGCCGATGCCCTTGGGGCCATAGGTCTTGTGCGAGGCCAGGCTCATCAGGTCGACCGGCAGGGTCTTCACGTCGATCTCGACCTTGCCCGTTGCCTGCGCCGCGTCGACGTGGAAGATGATCCCTCTTTCGCGGCATAGCGCACCGATGGTCGGGATGTCCTGGACGACGCCGATCTCGTTGTTGACGAACATGACGCTGACGAGGATGGTGTCGGGGCGGATCGCCGCCTTCAGCACCTCGATGTCGAGCATGCCGTCCTCCCGGACGTCCAGGTAGCTCACTTCGAATCCCTGCCGCTCGAGTTCGCGCATCGGATCCAGCACGGCCTTGTGCTCGGTCTTCACCGTGATCAGGTGCTTGCCCCGGGTCTTGTAGAAGTGCGCGGCGCCCTTGATCGCGAGGTTGTTCGACTCGGTCGCGCCGGAAGTCCACACGATCTCGCGCGGGTCGGCGCCGATCAGGTCGGCGACCTGGCCCCGGGCCTTCTCAACCGCCGCTTCCGCTTCCCAACCCCAGGCGTGGCTGCGCGATGCCGGATTGCCGAAATGCTCGCGCAACCAGGGAATCATCGCGTCCACAACGCGCGGATCGACCGGGGTCGTCGCGCCGTAGTCCATATAGATCGGGAAATGCGGGGTGGTGTCCATGGCGGGCTTCGTGCGGGCTGGCGATAAGCGAAATTAGGTCTTCAGCAACAGGGCTCGGTATTGCGGAATCGCAACTCAATTGCAAACTACGACTTGGCGTATGAATTTCCCAGCGCGAACACCGAGTTCGGCGCGTTCACCCGGATCGGCTTGACCACCGGCTGGCTCGAAATCGCGCGCTTCACGGCCGGCTTGTCCTCGATCTGGATGCCCTTGGCGAGCTGGTCCTCGACCAGCTTTTGCAAGGTCACCGAATCCAGGAACTCGACCATGCGCTGGTTGAGCGACGCCCAAAGCTCATGCGTCATGCAACGGCCGCCGTCGCCCTGGCAATTTTCCTTGCCGCCGCACTGCGTGGCATCGATCGGCTCGTCCACCGAGACGATGATGTCGGCCACGGTGATGTCGGCAGCCTTGCGGCCGAGGCTGTAGCCCCCGCCCGGTCCGCGGGTGGACTCCACCAGCTCGTGCCGGCGCAGCTTGCCGAACAGCTGCTCGAGGTAGGACAGCGAAATCTGCTGGCGCTGGCTGATTGCCGCCAGCGTGACGGGACCATTGTTCTGGCGCAGCGCCAGGTCAATCATCGCGGTGACCGCAAAACGGCCTTTGGTTGTGAGTCGCATCGCAAGCTCCTTATGCTCGGCCAATCCTTGAATCCACCCCGGCGGCCTGTGTCGTCCGGAGTCCGTGTCCGCCCATGTTCCCGGCTTGCCTGCCGGTCCCCGCCCACGCATTTGTGCGTGGCTTCTGCAGCTCTGGACTGTTCCTGAGTAATTCTCTCAAGTATACCAGAAAACCCATTGAATCTCTCAGGTAATAGAGTGCAGCACCGCGGTGGAGTTCCGGTGCCGGGTTCTCACCGATCAGTTGGCAAAAAGACGGGAGCCACCCGCTTCCCGTCCGTCCATGTGGCGCCAATGGCCTGCTGCCCGTGTGGATAACTGAGTCCGACGGGTGGTTTTTCAACGAGTGGCCGACTGGATCGGCATCACGTTGTCGTGCACGACGGCGCCAAAGGCTTGTTGCTTGAGCAGGGCCAGCTGGTCCCGGGTTCGCGCCGCCTGCTCGAACTCGAGGTTGCGCGCATGTTCGAGCATCAGCTTTTCCAGGCGCTTGATCTCCCGTGCCACGTCCTTTTCCGACATGTCGTGGGTCAGCGCGCGCAGCAGCTCCTGCTTTTCCATCTCCTTGCTGGCCTTGGCGCTGTAGACGCCATCGATCAGGTCGCGCACCTGCTTGACGATGCTGCGCGGCGTGATGCCGTGCAATTCGTTGTAGGCGATCTGCTTGGCGCGACGGCGCTCGGTTTCGCCGATGGCCTTCTTCATCGACTCGGTCATCCGGTCGGCGTACAGGATGGCGCGGCCGTTGATGTGGCGAGCGGCGCGACCGATGGTCTGGATCAGCGAGCGTTCCGCCCGCAGGAAGCCTTCCTTGTCGGCGTCGAGGATCGCCACCAGCGACACTTCGGGAATGTCCAGGCCCTCGCGCAGCAGGTTGATGCCGACCAGCACGTCAAAAGTGCCCAGCCGCAGGTCGCGCAGGATTTCCACGCGCTCCACGGTGTCGATGTCACTGTGCAGGTAGCGCACCTTGACGCCGTTGTCGCCCAGGTAGTCGGTCAATTGCTCGGCCATGCGCTTGGTCAGCGTGGTGATCAGCACCCGCTCATTCTTCTCGACCCGGATGCGGATTTCCTGCAGCACATCGTCGACCTGATGGGTGGCGGGCCGCACCTCGACCTGAGGGTCGACCAGGCCGGTGGGCCGTACCAGCTGCTCGACCACCTGCCCCGAATGCTCCATCTCGTAGGCCGCCGGCGTGGCCGACACGAAGATCACCTGGCGCATCCGGGCCTCGAACTCCTCGAATTTCAGCGGCCGGTTGTCCAGCGCCGAAGGCAGCCGGAAGCCGTATTCCACCAGCGTGGTCTTGCGGGCCCGGTCGCCGTTGTACATGGCGCCGAGCTGGCCGATCATCTGGTGGCTCTCGTCCAGGAACATCAGCGAGTCCTTGGGCAGGTAGTCGGTCAGCGTCGACGGCGGCGCCCCGGGCGGCGCCCCGCTCAGGTGGCGGCTGTAGTTCTCGATGCCCTTGCAGTGGCCGATCTCGCTGAGCATCTCCAGGTCGAAGCGCGTGCGCTGCTCAAGCCGCTGGGCTTCGACCAGCTTGCCCTGGGACACCAGTTCCTTCAGCCGCTCGGCGAGCTCGATCTTGATGCTCTCGACCGCCGACACCACCTTTTCGCGCGGTGTCACGTAGTGGCTCGACGGGTAGACCGTGAAACGCGGCACCTTCTGGCGGATGCGTCCCGTGAGCGGATCGAACAGCTGAAGCGATTCGATCTCGTCGTCGAACAGTTCGATGCGGATCGCCAGCTCGCTGTGTTCCGCCGGAAAAATGTCGATGGTGTCGCCACGCACCCGGAACGTGCCGCGCGAGAAATCCTGCTCGTTGCGGTTGTACTGCATGCGGATCAGCTGCGAGATGATGTCGCGCTGGCCGATCTTGTCGCCCACCCGGGTGATGAACCGCATCTGGGTGTAATCCTCCGGTGCGCCGATGCCGTAGATCGCGCTCACCGTGGCCACGATGATCGTGTCGCGCCGTTCCAGCACGCTCTTGGTGGCCGACAGCCGCATCTGCTCGATGTGCTCGTTGATCGAGCTGTCCTTCTCGATGAACAGGTCGCGCTGCGGCACGTAGGCTTCGGGCTGGTAATAGTCGTAATAACTGACGAAGTACTCGATCGCGTTCTTCGGGAAGAATTCACGGAACTCGCTGTACAGCTGGGCCGCCAGGGTCTTGTTCGGGGCGAACACGATCGCCGGCCGCCCCAGCCGGGCGATCACGTTGGCCATGGTGAAGGTCTTGCCCGAGCCGGTCACGCCCAGCAGGGTCTGGAACACCTCGCCGTCACGGACCCCTTCCACCAGCTTGTCGATTGCGGCGGGCTGGTCCCCGGCCGGCGGGTAAGGCAGGAACAGCTCGAAGGGCGAATCCGGAAAACTGATGAACTCGCCGTTCTTCTGTTCGGTGATGACTTCTGAAATCTCTGGCATCGGTCTCTTATCAAGTGGAAAAGGCGCGGTTTGACGCCGATCAGCAGTGCGCGCTGACCCCGCAGTTAAAATCTGGACAACCGGACAGCGTACAACAAGCCCGGCTTTTCCGTGCGACCCGCCTCCACTTTCCAAGGAACCCCATGTCTCTGTTCTCCGCCGTCGAAATGGCCCCGCGCGACCCGATCCTGGGGCTCAACGAGCAGTTCAACGCCGACACCAACCCCAATAAGGTCAACCTCGGCGTCGGCGTCTACTACGACGACAATGGCAAGCTGCCCCTGCTGGAATGTGTCAAGGCGGCGGAAAAACAGATGATGGACGCGCCCAAGGCGCGCGGCTATTTACCGATCGACGGCATCGCGGCCTACGACACCGCAGTCAAGAACCTGGTATTTGGGGCTGAAAGCGAACCCGTCAAGAGCGGCCGCGTGGCCACCATCCAGGCCCTGGGCGGCACCGGCGGCCTGAAGGTCGGCGCGGACTTCCTCAGAAAGCTCAACCCGGGCGCCAAGGTGCTCATCAGCGACCCCAGCTGGGAAAACCATAGAGCCCTGTTCAGCCAGGCGGGCTTCACGGTCGAGACCTATCCGTACTACAACGCGGCGAAGCGCGGCATCGACTTCGACGGCATGCTGACGGCGTTGACCCTCGCGCCCGCAGGCACCGTCATCCTGCTGCATGCCTGCTGCCACAACCCCACCGGCTACGACATCACGCCCGCCCAATGGGACCAGGTGATTGCCGTGGTGAAGGCCCGCAAACTCGTGCCTTTCCTCGATATGGCCTACCAGGGTTTCGGTGCCGGCATCACGGAAGACGGCGCGGTGATCGGCAAATTCGCGGCATCGGGCCTGGACTTTTTCGTGTCCACCTCGTTTTCCAAGAGCTTCAGCCTGTATGGCGAGCGCGTCGGGGCCCTGTCGGTGCTTTGCCACGACAAGGAAGAGGCGAGCCGGGTTCTTTCCCAGCTCAAGATCGTGATCCGCGCCAACTACAGCAACCCGCCCACCCACGGCGGCCAGGTGGTGGCCATGGTGCTCAACTCGCCCGAACTGCGGGCGCTCTGGGAGAAGGAACTGGCCGCCATGAGGCTGCGGATCAAGCAGATGCGCGCGATCATGGTGGAAAAGCTCAAGGCCGCCGGTGTGAAGCAGGACATGGGCTTCATCACCCAGCAGGTGGGCATGTTCAGCTATTCGGGCCTGACCAGGGACCAGATGGTGCGACTGCGCAGCGAGTTCGGGGTGTACGGCACCGACACCGGCCGCATGTGCGTGGCGGCGCTGAACAGCAAGAACATCGACTACGTCTGCCAGGCGATCGCCAAGGTTCTCTAGGCCCAGCGCCAACGGCGATCCCGCGCCACATCCGGGACCGGAAGCGCGGCAGGCCGGGCCCGGCGCCCGAATTGCTCCCCAGACGGGCCCCAGGAAGGTGCGCACTACTCTGCCCGACGTAGGCGGGGTCTGACGGGTTAATCAGTACTACCACCCCCTCGCCTTTATGGTCCAGGTGATATATTGCACTGCAACAACCCACGGACTCCACCATGCTGTATCAGATCTACGAAACCCAGCGAAACATGATGGAACCGTTTGCCGATTTCGCGCAGGCGGCGTCCAAGCTGTACAGCAATCCGCTCTCGCCCTTCGGCCAGAACCCGTTCGCCCAGCGCGTCTCGGCCGGCTACGACCTCATTTACCGACTGTGGAAGGACTACGAAAAGCCCCAGTTCGGCATCCACACCGTGAACGTCGAAGGCACCGACGTGGCGATTCACGAGCGCGTCGAAGTCGACAAGCCGTTCTGCGAACTGCGCCGCTTCAAGCGCTTTACCGACGATCCGGCCACGCTCACCCGCCTGAAGAGCCAGCCGGCGGTGCTCATCGTCGCGCCGCTGTCCGGTCACTACTCGACGCTGTTGCGCGATACCGTCCGGACCATGCTGAAAGACCACAAGGTCTACATCACCGACTGGAAGAACGCCCGCACGGTGCCGCTGGAGCAAGGCGAATTCCACCTGGACGACTACGTCGGGTATGTGCACGATTTCATCCGCCATCTGCAGGGCATCTACGGCAATTGCCATGTGATCAGCGTTTGCCAGCCCACGGTGCCGGTGCTGGCAGCGGTCTCGCTCATGGCCTCGCGCGGCGAAGTGACGCCGCTGACCATGACCATGATGGGCGGGCCCATCGACGCGCGCAAATCGCCCACGGCGGTGAACAACCTGGCGATGAACAAGAGCTACGACTGGTTCGAAAACAACGTCATCTACCGGGTGCCGACCAACTTCCCGGGCGCCGGCCGCCGTGTCTATCCCGGTTTCCTGCAGCACACCGGCTTCGTGGCGATGAATCCCGACCGCCACATGTCCAGCCACTACGACTACTTCCGCAACCTGATCAAGGGCGACGACGCCAGCACCGAGGCCCACCGCAAGTTCTATGACGAGTACAACGCGGTGCTCGACATGGACGCGGACTATTACCTCGAGACGATCCGGGTGGTGTTCCAGGAATTCGCGCTGGTCAACGGGACCTGGGATGTGATCAACGACGAGGGCGACCTCGAACGCGTGCGGCCCGAGGACATCACGACCACCGCGCATTTCACGATCGAAGGCGAGCTGGACGACATCTCGGGATCCGGCCAGACCGAGGCCGCCCACGCACTCTGCTACAACGTGCCCAAGTCGCGCCAGAAGCACCTCGAAGTCAAGGGCGCCGGCCACTACGGCATCTTCAGCGGCCGCCGCTGGCGCGATTCCGTTTACCCGCAGGTGCGCGACTTCATCCTGCAATTCAACGAGGGCCCGCGGCTTGCGGTGCCGGCCGAGCGGAAAAGCACTGCGGTGACGCAGTTGCCCACCCGGAAGGCGCGCGGCGAGCGGTCGTTCGGCTAAGGAAGCTGCGAGCCTAAGTGAGCCCCGAGGCCGCGCGGCTGCACGCCGTCCTGCCGCAGACGCAGTGCACCCGCTGCGGTTACCCCGATTGCGCCGGGTACGCGCAGGCCATCGCCGACGGCGAGGCCGCCATCAACCAGTGCCCGCCGGGAGGTTCGGAGGGCATCGCCCGGCTGGCGGCGCTCACCGGCCAGCCTCCCCTGCCCCTGAACCCGGCCAACGGCGCGGAAGGCCCGCGCGCGGTCGCGGTGATCGACGAGTCCTGGTGCATCGGCTGCACCCTGTGCATCGAGGTCTGCCCCACCGATGCCATCCTGGGCGCCAACAAATTCATGCACACGGTGATCGAGCGGTATTGCACCGGCTGCGAGCTGTGCCTGCCGGTCTGCCCGGTCGACTGCATCGCCCTGGACAACGTGACGGGAAACCGAACCGGCTGGCAGGCCTGGACCACAGCGCAAGCGGCGCAGGCCCTGGAGCGCTACAAAGAGCGGCAGGAGCGTTTGGCACGCGCCGAGCTGGAGCAGACTCGCCGGCTGAACGAGAAGGCTCGGGCCAAGCCAGCGGACCTGCCGGGCTCGACGGAGGCGGCCGGCGGGGCGGATGCCGAGCGCAAACGGGCCGTGATCGAAGCCGCGTTGGCGCGCGCCCGGGCGCGCAAGGAAGGCGCCGCGTAATCGCGCCCGCGGCCGGCGGCCGGCGGCGAACGGCAGGCTGCGCTCAGCCCAGGGCGTCGTTCACCTGCTCGTGGAACTCGGCCAGGCTCACCGCGTTGCCGATTTCCCGGGGCAGTGCATCGCGCACTGAAAACACGCCGAGGATCTTCGCGCCGGGCCCGACGATGGGCAGGTGGCGGAATCCGCGTTCGATCATGATGACGACAGCGTCCGAGACCGGCATCTCCGGCGGGACGCACTGCGGATTGGGAGTCATCACATCGCTCACCGCAGTGGTCTGGGAATTGCGCCCCTTCGCCAGCACTTTTGTCATCAGGTCGCGCTCGGTCACGATCCCCAGCAGCTTGTCGGGGGGGTCCATGACAAGTACGCTGCTGCAGTTGGCCCCGGTCATGACACAGGCTGCCTCGTAGACAGTGGCGCGCGGGCCCAGGCTGACCACGTGCTTTTGGGACATCGACTGGAAAACAGTGCGTTCGGTCATGGTGCGACCCCTTCAGGTAACGACATAAGGTGCCTGCCTGCAGCGCGGCGCGATGCGCGCTAACGCAGCGAAGCGTTGATTTTCTCCAGCGCCGGGGCGCCGGGACAAAGCTCGGCCGCCCCCAACGCGGCGAGCGCTATCTCGCTGGTGTTCAGCGCGGTGTGAAGATCGGTCGCCAGCGGGTCCACGTACAGCAGCCCCGTCACCACTTCGCCGCGCGCCTGGTGCGTCTGCATGTAGTTCATCGCGGCGTTGCGGTCCGTGGGGTTGTAGTCGGAGTGGAGCTTGCGCAGGCGCAGCAGCGAGCCGTCGTGCTGGCGCACCTCCACCACCTCGCCGGCCGCGTACTGGGTGGTGATCTCGCTGCGCGGCGTGATGAAATCGATGCGGCTCACCGCCTCGTTGTGCTGGCGCACGTAGTCGTAACTCTTGGTGCTGCCGCCATGGTTGTTGAAGGTCACGCAGGGGCTGATCACGTCGATGAAGGCGGCGCCGCCATGGGACATCGCGCCCTTGATGAGCGGCACCAGTTGCGCCTTGTCGCCGGAAAAGCTGCGCGCCACGTAGGTCGCGCCCAGCTGCAGGGCCAGCGCGACCAGGTCCACCGGGCTGTCGCTGTTGATGACGCCCTTCTTGCTCTTGGATCCGCGGTCGGCGGTGGCGGAAAACTGCCCCTTGGTGAGGCCGTACACGCCGTTGTTTTCGACGATATACGCCATGCACACGCCGCGGCGCATCGCATTGGCGAACTGGCCCAGGCCGATGGACGCCGAATCGCCGTCGCCGGACACGCCCAGGTACAGCAGGTCGCGGTTGGCCAGGTTGGCGCCGGTCAGCACCGAGGGCATGCGGCCATGCACGGTGTTGAACCCGTGCGAGGCGCCCAGGAAGTAGTCGGGCGTCTTGGAGCTGCAACCGATACCCGAGAGCTTGGCGACCCGATGCGGCTCGATGTCCAGCTCCCAGCAGGCTTCGATGATGGCGGCGGAAATCGAGTCGTGACCGCAGCCGGCACAGAGCGTGGAGATGCGCCCCTCGTAGTCGCGCCGGGTGTAGCCGACCTTGTTCTGGGTCAGCGTCGGATGATGCAGACGGGGCTTGGCGATGAAGGTCACACGGTCTCCTTGCGGCGCGGCTTGCCGGCGGTGCGCGGGATCGTGTCCTGCACGTTTTGCCGGATCGCGTGGGTGATGAAGCGGGCGGTGATCGGGGTGCCGTCGTAATGCAGCACCCGCACCAGCCGCGACGGAGCCACGTCCAGCTCGTTGATCAGCATGGAGCGCATCTGCGCATCGCGGTTCTGCTCGACCACGAACAGCTTCTCGTGGGCCTCGATGAACTGGTTGACCGACTCCGGGAACGGGAAAGCGCACAACCTCATCGCGTCGACGTGGATGCCTTCTTCCTCCAGCACGTCCAGCGCTTCGCGCATCGCCGGGCTGGTCGAGCCGAAGTAGATGACGCCCATGGCGGTCTTTTTCGCTGCATTGCGCACCACCGGCTGAGGCACCAGGTCGGCCGCGGTCCTGAACTTGCGCAGCAGCCGTTCCATGTTGTAGATGTAGTCCGGGCCGCGCTCGGAATAGCGGGCATACGGATCGCGGGTGGTTCCGCGCGTGAAGAAGGCGCCCTTGGTCGGGTGCGTGCCCGGCAGCGTGCGCCAGGGGATCCCGTCCTCGTCGACGTCCTTGTAGCGGCCGAAATCCTTGCCCGCTTCGAGCTCGGCCGCGGTCATGACCTTGCCGCGGTCGTAGTCGCGCGCGTCGTCCCAGACGAAGGGCTTGCACAGGCGCTGGTTCATGCCGATGTCCAGGTCGGTCATCACGAACACCGGCGTCTGCAACCGGTCCGCCAGGTCCAGGGCGGCAGCCGCATGCTCGAAGCACTCGTGCGGGTCCTGCGGGAACAGCAGCACATGCTTGGTGTCCCCGTGCGATGCATACGCGCAGGCGGTCAGGTCCGACTGCTGGGTGCGGGTGGGCATGCCGGTGGACGGGCCGCCGCGCTGCACGTTGATGATCGTCACCGGAATCTCGGCGAAGTAGGCCAGGCCGATGAATTCGGTCATGAGCGAAATGCCGGGGCCGGAGGTTGCGGTGAAGGCCCGGGCGCCGTTCCAGCCCGCCCCCACCACCATGCCGATCGACGCGAGCTCGTCCTCGGCCTGCACGATCGCGTAATTGTTGCGGCCGCTGACCGGGTCGACGCGGAACTTGTCGCAATACTTCTGGAACGCCTCGGGCACCGAGGACGACGGCGTGATCGGATACCAGGCCGCCACCGTGGCGCCGCCGTAGACGCAACCGAGCGCCGCGGCGCTGTTGCCGTCGACAAAGATCTGGTCGCCAACCTGGTCGGAGCGGCGCACCCGCAGTCCCAGTGGCTGCAGATGCTCGGTCGCGAACTCCCGGCCCAGCTGCAGCGCCCGGATGTTCGAATCCAGCAGCCGCTCCTTGCCCTTGTATGTCTCGGCGAAGAGCTTTTCGAACACGTCGCCTTCCATCTGCAGCAGCACCGACAACGCGCCCACATAGATGATGTTCTTGAACAGCTGGCGCTGCCGCGGATCGGAGTACACCGCATTGGTGATCTCGGTCAGCGGCATGCCGAGCACATTCACATCGTCGCGGAACTTGGAGGGCGGCATCGGCCGGGTGCTGTCGTAGAAGAGGTAGCCGCCGGATTCGATCTCGGCCACATCGGCGTCCCAGGTCTGCGGATTCATGGCGACCATCATGTCGACGCCGCCGCGCCGCCCGTGGTAGCCCTTTTCGCAGATGCGGGCCTCGTACCAGGTCGGCAGGCCCTGGATGTTGCTCGGGAAGATGTTGCGCGGGCTCACCGGCACACCCATCCGCATCACCGCCTTGGCGAACAGCTCGTTGGCCGAGGCCGAACCCGAGCCGTTGACGTTGGCGAACTTGATGACGAAGTCGTTGATGGCTTCGATGCGCTTCATGCGATCTCCCGTTGCGGCTGGCGCTGGTCGCGGCAGGCCGGCCCCGCCGTGGTCATGTTCAGCAGGTATTTCTGCATGTCCCAGGCGCCGGTCGGGCAGCGCTCCGCGCACAGCCCGCAATGCAGGCAGACATCCTCGTCCTTGACCATGACGCGCCCGGTCTTCAGGCCGCCGGAAACATAAAGCGACTGCGCCAGGTTGAGCGCGGGCGCCTTCAGCCGCGTTCGCAAATCCGGTTCCTCGCCGTTGACGGTGAAGGTGATGCAATCCATGGGACAGATGTCGACGCAGGCGTCGCACTCGATGCAGGCCGATTCGGTGAACACGGTCTGCACGTCGCAATTCAGGCAGCGGCCCGCCTCCTTCACGGCCGTGGCGACGTCGAACCCCAGCTCGACCTCCACCTTGATGCTGGCCAGCGCCAGCTCGGCCTTCGCCCATGGCACCTTGAAGCGCTCGTCGTTGGAGGTGTCGTTGTCGTAGCTCCACTCGTGGATGCCCATCTTCTGCGACATCAGGTTGGTCATCGGCGGCGGGCGCATCTCGATGGGCTCATCGTGCAGCAGCTTGTCGATCGACACCGCGGCCTCGTGCCCATGGGCCACCGCGGTGATGATGTTCTTGGGACCGAAAGCGGCGTCGCCGCCGAAGAAGACGTTGGGCACCGTCGACTGCAGCGTCTCCTTGTTCAGCACCGGCAGGCCCCATTCGTCGAAGGCGAGCCCGCAGTCGCGCTCGATCCATGGGAAGGCGTTTTCCTGTCCCACGGCGACCAGCACGTCATCGCACTCGAAGAAAGCGTCGGCCTGGCCGGTGGGAACCAGCTTGCGCCGGCCTTTGTCGTCGTACACGGCTTTGACGATCTCGAAGCTCATGCCCTGCAGCTTGCCATTCTTGTGCACGAAGGCCTTGGGCACGTGGTAATTGATGATCGGGATGCCCTCGTGCATGGCGTCCTCTTTTTCCCAGGGCGAAGCCTTCATCTCCTCGAAGCCGCTGCGCACGATGACCTTCACGTCGGCACCGCCCAGCCGCCGGGCCGAGCGGCAGCAGTCCATCGCCGTGTTGCCGCCGCCCAGCACGATCACGCGCTTGCCGATGGTCTTGATGTGGCCGAACGACACCGACGCCAGCCAGTCGATGCCGATGTGGATGTGGCGAGCGGCTTCGGTACGGCCCGGTATCTCCAGGTTGCGCCCGCGGGGGGCGCCGCAACCGACAAAGATCGCGTCGTAGCCTTGGGCCATCAGCGCCTTCATCGATTCAACGCGCTCGTTGTTCCGGAAGTGAACGCCCAGGTTGAGGATGTAGCCGGTCTCCTCGTCGATCACCGACTCGGGCAGCCGGAACCGGGGGATCTGCGTGCGGATGAAGCCGCCGGCCTTGGCCTCGCCGTCGAACACGGTGACGTCATAGCCCAGCGGCGCCAGGTCGCGCGCGACGGTGAGCGATGCCGGGCCGGCGCCGATGCAGGCCACCCGTTTGCCGTTTTTCGCTCCGGCTTTGGGCATCCGATCGCCGACGTCGTCCTTCAGGTCGGCCGCCACGCGCTTGAGTCGGCAGATCGCGACCGGCTCGGGGTGTTCGCCGTTGTTTTCCTCGACCCGGCTGCGCCGGCAGGCGGGTTCGCAGGGACGGTCGCAGGTGCGGCCGAGCACGCCTGGGAAGACGTTGGAGACCCAGTTGATCATGTAGGCATCGCTGTAGCGACCCTGCGCGATCAACCGGATGTATTCAGGAACCGGTGTGTGTGCGGGACAGGCCCACTGGCAATCGACGACCTTGTGGAAATAGGCGGGGTTGGCAATATCGGTTCGGTGCAAAACTCTCTCCTGGCCGTTTCCCCGGCGCCCCGGGGTTTCGGAGCCTGCGGGTCTGCAGACAGTCTACGCGACGCCTGCAAAAAAAGATCGCTCGGTTCAACCCTGGAGCATAGCGCTGGCGCGCTGTCCGATCGGTCTTCAGGCTGAGCATTCATGGCAACGCATTAGACCAAAGCGCGCCTCGGAGGGCGTTGACACTTGTCAACTGGGCCGGGAGGCTCGTGCGCTAGGGATTGGGATCGCCGGGCGCTGCCGCCAGCGCCGCGAAGGCGCGGACCACCTCAGCCGATGCCGGCACCAGCTCGATCAAAACACCCTCACCGCCAACAGGGGATTGCTCGTTGCCCCTGGGGTGCACAAAGCAGTCGATGACCTTGCCCCTCAGGGCCCAGTTTGACGGACCGAATGCGGTCTCGCGAATGCGCACTCCCGCAGACGCCCGGAGCCGCTCAGGCCAGGAGCCACCTTGTGGCGAACGCAGCCGCCGTCATCGGCGCGCCGATCAGCTGCCCCTGGTATTCGTCGCACCGCTGCGCCTTGATCAGTTCCAGCTGGCGCTCAGTGTCGATCCCGGTGGCGATCGACCGCAGCCCCAGCTGGCGAGTCAGGGCCAGCAGCGCCGCGGCCAGCGGGCGGACGTCCCCGTTGGTGCCGGCGGGTTGGAAGAAGAGCGGATGGACTTTCACCGCGTCGATCGGCAGCCCGCGCAGCTGCAGCAGCGACGAGTCCGGGCCGCCGAACCGGTCGAGAATGAAGTGCATGCCCATCTTCTTCAGGCCGGTGAAAGTTTCAATGTCCGCCCGGGCCGGTTCGACATCGACGCCGCCGCGCAATTCGACGGCAAGGTACTGCGGCTGCAACCCGCCGCGAATCCCATCGCGCAAGATGTCGCAAACCTGCGGCAAGGTGAGCCGATCGAGGTCGACAGTCACGCCGACACGACGCAGCCGGCGGTTGACGGCGCGCCAAGCCTTGGTCTGGTCCCGCAGCTGCTGGAGCATCCATTCGGTGAGCGCCATGCTCATTTCGTTGGTGGCCGCCAGATCCAGCAGGGCGTCGCCCTCGAACACCTCGCCCGACGGATGGGACCAGCGGGCGATCGCCTGCGCCCCCCTGAGCCTGCGGGTGGCGGTATGGACCCGCGGCTGGTAAAGCAACTCGACCTGGTTGCGGGTGAACGCCATCCGCAGGTCGGCGCCGCGGCTGAGCGCTCGTACCGCCCTTTCGTTGAGCTCGGTCGAGAAAAACGCGTAGGTGTGACGCCCCGACCTCTTGGCATGCCGCATCGCCAGGCCGGCATTGGTCACCAGGGGATCGAGCACGCGGCCGTCATCGGGAAACACCGCGACGCCGACGCTGCAGGTGACGAACATTTCCTGCGCCCCACCGCGATTGAAGCTGGTGGACGCCGCATCGAGCAGCCGGTTGATGAAGTTGGCGGCGGTCTCGATGTCTTCCATGCGCGGAAGCAGCACTGCGAACTCGTCGCCGTCGAACCGGTACAGCGTGGGATGGTCTTCCACACTGGCGACGGCGGCAGCGCCTTCCGCTTCGACGCAACTGGCCAGCCGCTTGCCAATGCGCTGCATCAACTGGTCGCCGACCGCCCGGCCCATCGCGTCGTTGACGCTGCCCAGGTGGTCCACGCCGATATGGATCAGTGCTCCCTTGGACTGCTGGCCGGAGCTGCTGAGCGCCGCCTTGACCGCTTCCTTGTAGCACAGCTTGTTCGGGAGTCCGGTCAGCGGATCGTGCTGGGCCAGGTAATCGCGGTAGATGGTTGCTGCCAGCGTGTTGCGGATCCGCAATGCCAGCTCGCTCGGATCCACCGGCTTCGACAGGAAGTCCATGGCTCCCACCGACAGGGCCTGCAGCTTCACCTGGGGGTCGTGCGTGCTGGTCAGCACGATGACCGGGATGTGGCACAGCACGGCATCGTTGCGCATGATCTTCAGGATCTGCATCCCGCTGACCTTGGGCATCGACAGGTCCAGCAACACCAGGCTGGGCCGCTTGCTGTGCATCAGCTCGACAGCGGTTTCGGCCTGGTTGGTCGACACAAAATGCCGGTAGCCCGCACCTTCGAGGAAGGCCTCGGTCATATCGATGTTCAGTTGCTCGTCGTCCACCATCATGATGACGGCGTCGCTCAGCCCTGCGAGCGACTGATTGCCCCAGACCATTTCTTCGGGGTTGGAGGCGCCCATGCGGCGGTCGGCCAGCTGGTCGGCCCCCGGCATGAAGACGGTGGGCGGTCCGGAACTCCCGCTTCCGCTGCCGCTGGTGCTATCAGGTTCCATTGAAGCTGGCCTTGATCAGTGAGGCTATTGTGCTCTTCGGGAAATCACGAAGCGACGACCGGCTCTGGAACCACGAGCCGGTCGCACATGCTGTCCAGCCGCGCCAACACCGTGGATGAGGCGGTACGATCCCCGGCCTTCGCCAGCGCCTCCAGTTCACGCGCCGGCGCCGTGAGGCTGTCGTAGCCCATCATCCCGGCGGAGCCGGCAAGCCAGTGTCCGAAGCGGCCGAGTTCCTCGAAGTCGCCGTCGGCGTGGTACTCCCAGGCCGCATCGATCCGCTCCCGGAGCCGCGCCGCAAACTTGCCGACGATGGGGGAGAGGCGAGGCTGGTCCGCAAATCGCGAATGAATCGGCGCACGCGAGGCCCCGGAGTCGGGCCCGGCGTCGAGTGCCAGTGGGGCCGGCGCGCTCGCCGGCATGAGGATAGTCTCAGCGGAAGAAGCGTCTGGCGCGAGGCGCTCCCCACCCAGCACCTGCGCGAGCCGGTCGAGCAGGACGTCGATGTCGATGGGCTTCGTGAGGCACGCGGTGCAGCCCGCGGCCAGCGCTTCCGCCTCGTAGCCTTTCATGGCATCGGCGGAGAAAGCGATGATGGGCGTGGCGACGCCTCTGCTGCGCAAGGCCCGCGCGGCGGTGGAACCGTCCATCACCGGCATGTGCATGTCCATCAGGATCAGGTCGAATCCGCCGGCCGCGACCTTGTCCAGCGCAACCTGGCCGTCCTCCGCCTCTTCCACCCACAAGCCCTGCTCCGCGAGAACCAGCGACAGCAGTTCCCGATTCTCGGCGCCGTCGTCCACCACCAGCACCCGCGAGGCGGGAATGCGCCAGCGGGCTTTGGGCGCCGCGGCCACGACCGTTTGCGCTGCCAGCACCTGCGCCGGGGTCAACATCCGCACGTTTTGCAGCGATCCGGTTTCGCAGCTAAAGGTCAGCGTCGAGCCCACGCCGGGCGTGCTCGTTGCGGAGAGATCCCCACCCAGGGCGCGCGCCAGTTTGCGACTGATGGCGAGCCCCAGGCCGGTCCCGCCAAAGCGGCGCGTGATCGAGGCATCGGCCTGGGTGAAAGGTTCGAACATGTCCTCGATGCGTTCGGCCGGAATGCCGATGCCGGTGTCGCGCACCGCCATGACGTACTGGCTTCCCCTGCAACTGAGCACCACCGTCACGCCGCCTTTTTCCGTGAACTTGATCGCGTTGCCGATCAGGTTCAGCAGCACCTGGCGCATGCGCGCGCCGTCCGACGTGACGGTTTCCGGCACCGGACCGTCGGCTTCCAGCTCCAGCCGGATCCCCTTTTCACGCGCTTTGACCGACAGCTCCGCGATCGCCTGCTGCGCCACGACGTGCGGCATGCAGGGGCCGGCCTCGATCTCCACGTGGCCCGCTTCGACCTTGGACAGGTCCAGGATGTCGTTGATCAGCGACAGCAGATGGCGCCCGCTGGTGTGGATGGTGTCGAGGTAGCGCGACGATTCGCGCTCGCTCTTGCTGTAGCCGCGCTTGAGCAGCTCGGTGAAGCCGAGGATCGCGTTCATCGGGGTGCGGATCTCGTGGCTCATGTTGGCAAGGAAGTCGCTCTTGGCGCGGTTGGCCGCTTCGGCTTCGTCCTTGGCCTGTCGCAGCTCGGCCTGGCTTTGCTGCAACAGGGTGATGTCTTCCAGGCTGATCAGCACACCGCCGGCCTTGCCACCTGTGCTCAGGACAGGCGAGCAGTTCACAACGAAGCTGCGGTCGCGTCCGGCGTTGTCCCGCAAGCGCAGGCGCCGATCTCGCTGGACCACGCCCTGGTCCAGTGCTGCCACCCACGGATAGGTCGCTTCAGGCAGCGGCTGCCCCGCGTCGTCGAGCCAGGCTATGGCCGACACGGGTGTTCCCATCAGCTGTTCGTTGGACTTGCCCAGGAGCTTGACGAAGGCCTCGTTGGCGAGCACCACCGACTGCTTCTGGTCCACCACCAGCAAGCCCTCTGTGAGCGAATCCAGGGCCGAACGAACGCGACCGGGAATGGCCTGGGACGGGTCGAGGTGGCGCAGCACGCGGTGCAGGTACACCTGGAAACCGAGGAAACACAGCACCGCACAACAAGCCAGCAGCGGGACGATCGGCGTCTGCAGGATGCCGGCCAGGCCTGGCGCCACCAGCGGATCGAACCTCAATTCCAGTTGGCCCCAGGGCCGGGAACCGGAAAACAGGTTGACCTGGATCTGCGAATCCGTGGCACGCGCGCTGTCGATCGGCACCCAGTGCCGGGCGTGGTCTCCCAGCGCCAGCACCAGCTTGCCGTCCTGTGAACGCAGCCCGATCGAGAGCAGGCCTTCATTGCGCTTCTGGATGAATCGAAGCACGCCTTCCAGCGGACGCGGGTCGGGGCTGCTGAGGATCGCAGTGCTGGCGGCGGCGATAGCCTCCGCCAGCGCCACCCTGCCCTGACGAACTGCGCCGTCGCGATCGGGCACCAGACCCAGAAAAGAAGCGGCCAGCAAGGCGCTGCTGACCAGTGAAACCAGGCCGAGCGAAATATAGGTTCGGGTGCTGAGCCGTTTCATCCGAAGCCCCGCAGCGGATTGCCACCGTTGTCCGTCACGGCGTCCAGTGCTTCATCGTCTTCTTCGGCTTCTTCGTCGACCCGGGACAAAACCGGCAACGGGTCGAGGACCCGCCATGCGGGCAAGGCAGAGAGATAGCTCCCCATCAGGACCCCGCCGCGAATCAGCCACAGCACGTAGACCAGCGACAGCCCGAGCGAAACGCCGGCGACCGAAATGGTAATCGTCTTGTCGAGCTCCAGTCCCTCGTACAGGTTGCTGCGGAGCTCGTCCAGCTGGTTCGAAAAGGCCGTTGAACGAAGCGTGCGCTGGAGATCTTCCAGGGCTGCACCTTCACGAACGCCGGTAATGGCAAAGCGGTTCAACACCAGATCGGAAGCCTCGGCGGCAATCAGCTGGATGCCACCGCTGTCGAACGTGACCGGACGGACAAGACGCGAGGACTCCGCTTCGCCGACAGGCCTTGCAGCCTGGGCCGACACGCTGCTTTCCGTTGCTTGAACTTGGACCGTCGGTTGCCCGGCGCCGGCCAGACCCAGTCCTTGTTCGGGCGTGCCCGCCGTAGCGCCGCCGCGGACCCCGTCGACCGCCACCGGCACCGGTGGCGGCACGCCGGCGGCGGCGGC
>DIZF01000086.1 GCA_002427815.1 Ramlibacter tataouinensis | reverse complement strand
TGTCGATCACCGTCAAGCTGATCAATCCGATCGCCATGGAAGAGGGTCTGCGTTTTGCCATCCGCGAAGGCGGCAAGACCGTGGGTTCGGGCGTGGTTGCCAAGGTACTTGAGTAAATTAGGAACACAGTCATGGCCACCCAACAGAAAATCCGCATCCGCCTCAAGGCATTCGATTACAAGCTGATCGACCAGTCTGCCGCGGAGATCGTCGACACCGCCAAGCGCACCGGCGCCATCGTCAAGGGCCCCGTGCCCCTGCCGACGCGCATGAAGCGCTTCGACATCCTGCGCTCGCCGCACGTCAACAAGAGCAGCCGGGACCAGTTCGAAATCCGCACCCACCAGCGCCTGATGGACATCGTCGACCCGACGGACAAGACCGTGGACGCGCTGATGAAGCTGGACCTGCCGGCCGGCGTGGACGTCGAAATCAAGCTGCAGTAGGTCCTGGCCGGGGCCCGGGCCCCGGCACGGAAAAAGGAAGTCATACGCGCTCTTGCGGGAAACTGCCGGAGCGCGTTATAATTTGCGGCTTCGCCCGAATTGCGGGTGGAGCGAATCGCCCAGCAGTGGGCGGGTTTTATCAACCTTCTTTCGAACGCCTGGGCCGCAAGCCCCGGCGTCAAACGCAGAAGCCAATTGCAGCGGCTGCGGCGGAAGTAACGGAGCAACAAAATGAGTCAAAGCAACTCCCTCGGGTTGCTGGGCCGCAAGGTGGGCATGATGCGCCTGTTCACCGATGATGGGGACGCAGTTCCCGTCACGGTGGTGGATGTGTCGAACAACCGCGTGACCCAGGTGAAGACCCAAGAGAACGACGGCTACGTGTCCTTGCAGGTCACGTTCGGTTCGCGCAAGGCCTCGCGCGTGACCAAGCCGCAAGCCGGCCACCTCGCCAAGGCGGGTGTGGAAGCCGGTGAAATCACCCAGGAATTCCGCGTGACCCAGGAAGCCGCCGCCAAGTACGCTGCGGGCGCTACGGTGCCTGCCGCCGACGTGTTCGCCGTGGGCCAGAAGGTCGACGTGCAGGGCACGACCATCGGCAAGGGCTTCGCCGGCACCATCAAGCGCCACCACATGAAGTCGCAGCGCGCGTCGCACGGCAACAGCCGCTCGCACAACGTGCCCGGCTCGATCGGCATGGCGCAGGACCCGGGCCGCGTGTTCCCCGGCAAGCGCATGACCGGCCACCTGGGCGACGATACCGTCACCACCCAGAACCTGGACGTGTTCCGCATCGATGAAGCCCGCCAGCTGCTCCTGATCAGGGGTGCGGTTCCTGGCTCCAAGGGCGGATTCGTGACGGTGCGTCCGGCCGTGAAGGCCAGGCCGCAGGCCGCAGCCGCGAAAGGAGCGAAGTAATGCAACTCGAACTCCTGAACGAGCAGGGCCAGGCCGCGTCCAAGTACGACGCGCCCGAGACCGTGTTCGGCCGTGAATACAACGAAGACCTGGTGCACCAGATCGTCGTCGCCTTCCAGGCCAATGCCCGCCAGGGCACGCGCGCCCAGAAGGACCGCGAGCAGGTCAACCACTCGACCAAGAAGCCGTTCAAGCAGAAGGGGACGGGCCGCGCCCGTGCCGGTATGACCTCGTCGCCGCTGTGGCGCGGGGGCGGCCGGATTTTCCCGAACATGCCGGACGAGAACTTCACCCAGAAGATCAACAAGAAGATGTACCGGGCCGGCATGGCATCCATCTTCTCGCAGCTGGCCCGCGAAGGCCGGCTGGCCGTGGTCGACTCCATGAAGGTGGACTCGCCCAAGACCAAGCAGCTGGCCGCCCGCTTCAAGGCGATGAACCTCGAGTCGGTCCTGGTGATCGCCGAGGAAGTCGACGAGAACCTGTACCTGGCCTCGCGCAACCTGGTGAACGTGCTCGTCGTCGAGCCGCGTTACGCCGATCCGCTCTCGCTGGTGCACTACCGCAAGGTGCTCGTCACCAAGGGCGCCATCGACAAGCTCAAGGAGATGTTCGCATGAGCCGCGTCAATCCCACAACCGCTCAACGCAGCTTCGACGAAGGCCGCCTGATGCAGGTCCTGGTGGCCCCCATCGTTTCCGAGAAGGCGACGCATGTGGCCGACAAGACCAACGCGGTCACGTTCAAGGTGCTGCAGGACGCCACCAAGCCCGAGATCAAGGCCGCCGTCGAACTGATGTTCAAGGTCGAGGTCAAGGGCGTTTCGGTGGTCAACACCAAAGGCAAGACCAAGCGCTTCGGCCGCTCGGTGGGTCGCCGCGACAATGTTCGCAAGGCCTACGTGACGCTCAAGCCCGGTCAGGAGCTGAACCTCGCAGGGGAGGCCGCTTAATCATGACAGTCATCAAGATGAAACCCACTTCACCCGGCCATCGCGGCATGGTGAAGATCTCGCGCGATCACCTGCACAAGGGTGAGGGCTACGCGCCGCTGCTGGAGCCCCAGTTCCAGAAGTCCGGTCGCAACAACAACGGACACATCACCACCCGGCACAAGGGCGGCGGCCACAAGCACCACTACCGCGTCGTCGATTTCGTGCGTGACAAGGATGGCATTGCGGCCAAGGTGGAGCGCATCGAATACGACCCGAACCGCACGGCCCACATCGCACTGGTGTGCTACGCCGACGGTGAGCGACGCTACATCATCGCGCCGCGCGGCCTGGAAGTCGGCGCCTTGCTGCTGTCTGGCGCCGAGGCTCCGATTCGCGCCGGCAATACGCTGCCGGTGCGCAACATCCCGGTCGGTTCGACGATCCACTGCATCGAACTGAAGCCCGGCAAGGGCGCTCAGATCGCCCGCTCGGCCGGCACGTCCGCGACGCTGCTGGCGCGCGAGGGCACCTACGCCCAGGTCCGGATGCGCTCCGGTGAGGTTCGCAAGATCCACATCGAGTGCCGCGCCACCATCGGCGAAGTTGCCAACGAAGAGCACAGCCTGCGCCAGCTCGGCAAGGCCGGCGTCAAGCGCCACATGGGCATCCGACCGACCGTGCGCGGCGTGGTGATGAACCCGGTCGATCACCCGCACGGTGGCGGTGAAGGCAAGACCGGCGAAGGCCGTCACCCTGTCGATCCCTGGGGCAACCTGACCAAGGGTTACCGCACCCGCAACAACAAGCGCACGCAGGTCATGGTCGTGTCGCGCCGTAAAAAGTAAGAGGTAAGCAAATGACTCGCTCTCTCAAAAAGGGTCCGTTTGTTGACCACCACCTGGTGGCCAAGGCCGACAAGGCCGTGACCACCAAGGACAAGAAGCCGATCAAGACCTGGTCGCGCCGCTCCATGGTCCTGCCCGAGTTCATCGGGCTCACCATCGCCGTGCACAACGGCAAGCAGCACGTCCCGGTCTACATCACCGACCAGATGGTGGGCCACAAGCTGGGCGAATTCGCCCTGACGCGCACCTTCAAGGGTCACCCGGCGGACAAAAAAGTCCAGAAGAAGTGAAGGTGAACCATGTCTGAAACTCGTGCAGTCCTCCGCGGCGTGCGCCTCTCGGTCGACAAGGGCCGCCTGGTCGCCGACCTGATCCGCGGCAAGAAGGTGGACCAGGCCCTGAACATCCTGAACTTCACGCAGAAAAAAGCTGCGGGAATCGTCAAGAAGGTGCTGGAATCGGCCATCGCCAACGCCGAACACAACGACGGCGCCGACATCGACGAACTGTTGGTCAAGACCATCTACGTCGAGCAGGGCGCTTCGCTCAAGCGTTTCACCGCGCGCGCCAAAGGCCGCGGCAATCGCATCGTCAAGCCCACGTGCCACGTGTACGTGACGGTCGGCAACTAACAGGCTCCAGGAAGAATATGGGACAGAAAATCCATCCTACCGGCTTCCGCCTCTCGGTCAGCCGCAACTGGGCCAGCCGTTGGTACGCCAACAACCGCGACTTCGCCGGCATGCTGGCTGAAGACATCAAGGTGCGCGAGTACCTCAAGGCCAAGCTCAAGAACGCCGCCGTCTCGCGCATCCTGATCGAACGCCCTGCCAAGAACGCCCGCATCACCATCTACTCGGCGCGTCCGGGCGTGGTGATCGGCAAGAAGGGCGAGGACATCGAGAACCTCAAGCGCGAGCTGGCCAAGCGCCTGGGCGTGCCGGTGGCCGTGAACATCGAGGAAGTGCGCAAGCCCGAAATCGATGCCAAGCTGATCGCCGACTCGATCACCCAGCAGCTCGAAAAGCGCATCATGTTCCGCCGCGCGATGAAGCGCGCCATGCAGAACGCGATGCGCCTGGGCGCGCAGGGCATCAAGATCATGTCGTCGGGCCGGCTCAACGGCATCGAAATTGCACGCTGTGAGTGGTACCGCGAAGGCCGCGTGCCGCTCCACACCCTGCGCGCCGACATCGACTACGGTTTTTCCGAAGCCAAGACCACGTACGGCGTGATCGGCGTGAAGGTCTGGGTCTACAAGGGCGATACGCTCGGCCGCCACGATCTGCCGGCCGTGGAAACCCCGCGTCCCGACGAAGAGCGCCGTCCGCGTGGTCCGCGCCGCGATGCCCGCCCGGGCGATCGGCCGGCCGGGGACCGCCGTGGTCCCGCTCCCCGCCGCCCCGCAGCCGGTGCGGGCAATGTCGCGCCGCCCGACGGCAGCGACAAGCCCGCAGAAGCAACGCCAGGTGCCGATGCACCGAAACCTACCGTTAAGCGCGTTCGCAAAGCCGCCGCGCCAGCCACCCCCCCGGCTGACGGTAAAGGAGAGTAAACATGCTGCAACCCGCTCGTCGCAAATACCGCAAAGAGCAGAAGGGCCGTAACACCGGCATCGCCACCCGGGGCAACTCGGTGGCCTTCGGTGACTTCGGCCTCAAGTGCACGGACCGCGGCCGCCTGACGGCCCGCCAGATCGAAGCCGCGCGCCGCGCGATTTCCCGCCACGTCAAGCGCGGCGGCCGCATCTGGATCCGTGTGTTTCCCGACAAGCCGATCTCGCACAAGCCCGCTGAAGTGCGGATGGGCAACGGCAAGGGCAACCCCGAGTACTACGTGGCCGAGATCCAGCCCGGCAAGGTGGTCTTCGAGATCGTCGGTGTGCCCGAGGAGCTGGCGCGCGAGGCGTTCCGTCTGGCCGCTGCCAAGCTGCCGCTGCGCACCGCCTTTGTCAGCCGCATGATCGGCGCGTAATTCAGGAGTAATGTGAAAATGAAAACTGCTGAACTGCGCAAGAAAGACGTTGCCGGCCTCCGGACCGAAGTCAAGGAGCTGCAAAAGGCCCACTTCGGGCTGCGCATGCAGAAGGCGACGCAACAACTGACCAATACCGGGACGCTGCGCGTCACCCGGCGCGACATCGCCCGCGCCAAGACCATCCTGGCCCAGAAGCAGGCCGAAGAACGGGCGAAAACCCCGTCCGCCAAGTAAGGAGCGACCATGACGGAAGCAAAAACATCCCTCAAGCGCACCCTGGTCGGCAAGGTGGTGAGCGACAAGCGCACCAAGACTGTCACCGTGCTGGTCGAGCGCCGTGTCAAGCACGAGCTGTACGGCAAGATCGTTGCCAAGTCCAGCAAGTACCACGCCCACGACGAAAAGGGCGAGTTCCACACCGGTGACGTGATCGAGATCACCGAGAGCCGTCCCATCTCCAAGACCAAGAACTGGGTCGCGACCCGCCTGGTCGAAAAGGCCGCCGAGGTCTGATTCTCCCGGCGCTGCAAGCCCAATCAAAACGGCCCACAATGTGGGTCGTTTTGCTTTGGGGGTGACGGTGCAGCGCTCCGTCAGGCCGCTCGCAAGCGTTGTTCAATCGATCTTTTTGGAGCTCTCATGATCAAGCTTGGTGATTCCCTGCCCGCGGTGACCCTGCAGGAATATTCGGAAGTCGAAGGCAACGGCTGCAGCATCGGGCCGAATCCGGTCAACGTCGCCCAGGCAACGGCGGGCAAGACGATCGCGCTGTTCGGTCTGCCGGGCGCTTTCACGCCCACCTGCTCGGCCAAGCATGTGCCGGGCTTCGTGGCCCAGGCCGAAGAATTCAAGAAGGCCGGGGTCGATGAGATCTGGTGCGTCAGCGTCAACGACGCGTTCGTCATGGGTGCCTGGGCGCGCGACCAGAAGGCCGGCGGCAAGGTCCGGATGCTGGCCGACGGCAGCGCGGAGTTCGCCAAGGCCACCGGCCTGACGCTCGACCTGACCGCCAAGGGCATGGGCGTGCGCAGCACCCGCTATTCGATGCTGGTCAAGAACGGCAAGGTGGCGGCGTTGAACGTCGAGGCGCCCGGCAAGTTCGAGGTCAGCGACGCCGCGACGCTGTTGGCGCAGGCGAAGTCTTGAGACTTTGGGGTCAGATCACAATTCAGGACGGTTGCGTCGCCGGAGCAAATGATCTCCAACGAAATTGTGCTCTGACCCCGACTGACTAAGAGAGGTCCGCCTTCAGGTAGTGCGCGCCCGGTATCGGGTTGTGATAGTACGGCGGTATTTCCTGGAAGCCCAGGTCGCCATACAGCGCCCGGGCCGCTTCCATGTCGTTCAGGGTGTCGAGCAGCACGCAGGAGTAGCCGGCTTGTCGGGCGGCGTCCATGGCCGCCTCCGCCAGCTGGCGGCCCAAGCCGAAACGCCGGAACGCATTGCGCACGTAGAGTCGCTTCATCTCGGACGCATTCGGATAGTCGGCGTTGTCGAGCGGTCGCAGCGCGCAACACCCGGCAACTTCGCCATCCGCCCTGGCCAGGAGCAAGGCGCCGCGCGGCGGCGCGTATTCGCCAGGCAGGTTGGCCAGTTCCTGGTCGAAATGCTGGAAGCACAGGTCCACGCCCAGTGCCTGGGCGTACTCGCGAAGGATCTCGCGCAAGATGTCGAATTCAGCGGGACTTGTGGGCGTCAGCAGCTCGATGATTGCCGGGATTTGTTGCGTTTCCACGCGGTATGCCATGCCATGGGGAGCCTTCCAGTCTAGCGTTTCGCCGGCGGCCTTGCAGGCATGCCCCCGATATGGCAAGGGGTGGCCCCGGAGGTCAGCTGCCGAGCTGGACCACCCAGGCCACGAGGCCACCACAGACGGCCGACACAATCAGCGCTGTGATGCGCGAAGCCATGTCGTCGCGCGATGGCGCGACAGTGCGAGCCATGGTCTTGTCGCCGTACAGCATGGGTTTGACCAGGTTGTCCTGCTTTTTCCAGAGGTAGAACAGAACAGCGGCGATGTGAAGCACAACCAGTGCCACGATCACCCATTGGCCGACACGCTTGTGGTACCAGGTGGCCGCCAGACCGTTGGCGTTGTCGACAAATTTGTTCAGGGGACCGGTAAAGGAAATCTCGTCGTCCCCGACCATGCCGGTTGCGCCCTGAAGCAGCAGAAACGCCAACATGGCCAGCACCGAGAGGGCGCCCATCGGGTTGTGGCCTACCAGATGATCGGGGTGGGCTTGCCGCCGCAGATGGGCGATGACGCTGCGCGGTGAATAAAGGAAGCTCGAGAAACGCGACCAGCGCCCACCCAGGAACCCCCAGCAGATCCGGAACAACAACAAGGTCAACGCCGCATACCCCAGCCAGGCATGCCACTGCATCATCGTTCCGCCCACATGGCCCGTGATCACCAGACCGACCACGCAGGCCACCAGTGCCCAGTGGAACAAACGGGTGGGGAGATCCCAGATTCGGACTTGATTCGCCATCGTCTCCCTTCGTGCGGCTGTTGCTCGGCGCCCATGCATTGTGCGTTGCCTCCAGCGGGCGCGTCGGACTGGTAGATTCCCCGGCTGATGAGCTTCGACGAGAACTTTTTGCCCAAGGCAGACTCAGGATCAGTTCAATTCACAATCCAGGAGAAGAAATCCATGAAATTTGCCGCTTCCGCTGTCATCGCCACCGCCGCTGCGGTCCTGGCTTTCCCCGCTTCGGCGGACTTCGCGAAGCCCGAGGATGCCATCAAGTACCGCCAAAGCGCCTTGTTCGTGATGGCGCAGCACTTCGGCCGCATTGGCGCGATGGTCAATGGCAAGACGCCGTACGAGGCCAAGGCCGCAGTCGACAATGCCGAAATCGTGGCCGAGATGTCCAAGCTGCCGTGGGCCGCTTTCGGGCCTGGTACGGACAAGGGCATGACGACACGGGCCAAGGCGGAAATCTGGAACGAGCAGGCCAAGTTCAAGGAGCACAACGAAAAGCTGATGGGCGCAACCGCCAAACTGGTGGCTGCCGCCAAGACCAATAACCTGGATAACCTGAAGACCGCATTTTCAGCCACGGCCGGCGCCTGCAAGGGCTGCCACGACGCCTACCGCAAGGATTGAGGTCAACGAGGCAAGGACGCGCTCCGTACGCGGCGCTTGCGTCCTTGCACGGCCGCTGCCTCACGCACAGTCCAGCAGGACCCGGGTCAGCTCGTCGGGGGCGCTGATCATGGCGTCATGGCCCGTCTTGAGCTCAACCACCCGGACGCCGCCGCCGGACAGCCACGCGCCATCCCAAAAGCGGCTGTCCGCGAGGCGCGGCCGAATGGCATCGATGGTGGCCAGCGCAGGCTGCGTGCAGTTCACAAAAGTTCGCGGAGTCGCCGCGACACGCCGGGGATCGAAGTCCAGGGTCGCCTGGTAGGTATGGCCCGGATGCGGAGTCTGGTGGCGGGCTACCCATTCGCAGTTCCGGGCCGTAAGGCCGTAGACCGCAGGGTCGGGCGGCGGAAAGCTGTAATCGGGAGAAGCCTGGGCCGCCATCAGCCGGGCCTCGCGCGTGGCACTGGTGTGGGTGCTGCTCCAGCTCTCGCCGGGCTTGGGGACCACCGCGTCCACGTAAACCAGATGCCGCAGGCGGCCGGGCCGGCGATCCGCGATGGCCGTGCCGATCATGCCGGCGTAGGAGTGCACGGCCAGCACCACCTGATCCATCTCTTCCATTTCGATGGCATTGACGACGTCGGTGATGTGCGTCTCCAGCGTGATCGCGGGAGACATCAGGTGGGCGCGCTCGCCCAAGCCGGTCAGCGTCACGGCATGCACCCGATGCCCGGCGCCCGCCAGCCCTTCAACGACATGGCGCCAGACCCAGCCGCCATGCCAGGCGCCGTGCACGAGAACGAAATTGGCCATTCAGATCACCTTGCCCTTTTTCAGTTCGGACAAACGATCATCCGTGCAATCGAGCAACTCGCGCAATACTTCCTCGGTGTGCTGGCCCAGCATTGGCGGCGGCCGGTCTGCGCGCACCGGCGTCGCACTCAGCTTGATCGGGCTGGACACCAGCCGCAGGGCTGGTTGCAGGGGGTGTTGCCACTCGGTAACCATGCCGCGCTCGCGCACCTGCGGATCGGCAAAGACTTCATCCAGGTTGTTGATGGCGCCGCAGGGTACCTTGGCCTGCTCGAGCGCGGCCAGCCACTGAGCCTTGCCGCGTGTCTTCATGATCGGTTCCAGCAGCGGCACCAGCACATCGCGATTGCGCACGCGGTCCTGGTTCTTGAGGAAGCGCGCATCCGTTGCCAGCTCGGGCCGGCCCGCCACTTCGCAGAACTTGGCGTACTGGCTGTCGTTGCCGACGGCCAGGATCAGGTGGTCCTTGTGCCCGTCGGGCGACGGTGCCACTTCGAACACCTGGTAGGGCACGATGTTCTGGTGGGCGTTTCCTGAGCGGCCCGGCACCTTGCCGCTGACCAGGTAGTTGGCGCCCAGGTTGGCCAGCATCGCCACCTGCGTGTCGAGCAGGGCCATGTCGACGTGCTGTCCCTCGCCGGTGCGCTCGACGTGGCGCAGCGCCGCCAGGATGCCCACGGTCGCGTACATCCCGGTGAACAGGTCGGCCACGGCGACCCCGACTTTTTGCGGACCACCGCCGAGGTCGTCGCGCTCACCGGTCACGCTCATGAGGCCACCCGTGCCCTGGATCGCATAGTCGTAGCCGGCTCGCTCGCGGTAGGGGCCGGTCTGGCCGAAGCCGGTCACGCTGCAATAGACCAGCCTGGGGTTGACGGCACTCAGCGAGGGATAGTCGAGCCCGTAGCGCGCCATGTCCCCGACCTTGAAGTTCTCGATGAACACGTCGCAGCGAAGCACGAGTTCGCGGATCAGCGCCTGGCCCTCGGCCTGCGAGATGTCACAGGAGACGGAGCGCTTGTTGCGATTGGTGCCCAGGTAGTAGGCCGCCTCGCTGGTATCCAGACCAGCCGGGTCTTTCAGAAACGGCGGGCCCCAGGTCCGGGTGTCGTCGCCGCTGCCGGGGCGTTCGATCTTGATCACATCGGCGCCCAGGTCGGCCAGGGTCTGCGTGCACCAGGGCCCCGCCAGTACCCGCGACAGGTCCAGAACGCGTATCCCCGCTAATGAAGTCATGGGGAGGCATTGTCGGGTAAAACGATAATCCCGTGATGTTTCGATGCCTCATCATGGCCGCCCTTGCGGGGTCGACGGCGCTGACCGCATGCAGCCCGACCTTCAATTGGCGCGAAGTCCGTGCCGAGGCTACGGGCCTGAAAGCAATGCTGCCTTGCAAGCCGGACAAGGCAACCCGCAGTGTCCCCATGGCGGGGCAACAGGTCAGCCTGGAGGCCCTCGGCTGCGATGCCGGCGGCAGCACCTTTGCTGTGCTGTCTGCCGAGGTAGCCCCCGGCTCGGCCGGCGAAGTCCTGGGCCAGTGGAAAGTAGCCACCTTGTCCAGCCTGCACAGCAACGACGCGCAGGAAAAACCCTTTCGCCCTGCCGGCGCGCTCAACCTGCCTCAATCGCTGCAGGTGGTCGCCAGCGGTCGGCGCGCGGACGGCAGCCCGGTCCAGGGCGAGGCGGCCTATTTCGCCCACGGGCGCCATGTGTTCCAGGCTGTCATCTACGCCGACCGGCTCAGGCCCGAGGTGACCGAGCCGTTCTTCTCGGGGCTCACGTTCGAATGAGCACCTTGGGACGCCGCACCGCGATCGTCGTGTTTCTGGCATTTGCGTTCGCCTACTTCTTCTCGGCCCTGTTGCGTTCGGTCACGGCCACGCTCTCGCCCACGCTGACCCGGGAGTTCGCGCTCAACGCCCGCGATCTGGGCCTGCTGGCCGGTGGCTATTTCTTCGGCTTCGCGGCCACCCAGCTGCCGCTGGGAACCTGGCTCGACCGGCATGGGCCCAAGCACGTGATCCTCAGCTTCCTCGTGCTGGCGGTGGCTGGCTGCCTGGCCTTTTCGGTGGCCACCAGTTTCTCCGGATTGCTGGCCGCGCGCGTGCTGTGCGGGGTCGGGGTCAGTGCCTGCCTGATGGCGCCGCTCACGGGCTTCCGGCGCTGGTTGACACCCACGGCCCAGCTCCGCGCGAATTCCTGGATGTTGATGACCGGCTCCTTCGGGATGCTGGCATCGACTCTGCCGGTGCAGTGGCTGATGCCGGTGATCGGCTGGCGTCCGCTGTTCTGGGGGCTGGCGGTGGCCGTGGCACTCTCGATGGCCGTGATCGCGTGGAAAGTGCCCCGGTGGCAAGGCGCGCCTGCGGTAGCGGGAACCAAGCCCGGCAGTTACGCCGAAGTCTGGCGGCACCCTTACTTCCGCCGTGTCGTGCCGATCGGGTTTTTCAACTACGGCGGCCTGCTCGCCATCCAGACGCTGTGGGCCGGACCCTGGATGGTCCGGGTGTCCGGTTACGGGCCGCTGGAGGCGGCCACCGGCCTTTTCGTCATCAACATTTCGATGCTGTGCACTTTCCTTGCCTGGGGCATGGCGACGCCCTGGCTGACCCGCAAGGGGATGACGACCGATCGCCTCATCACGTTGGGGGTGCCTTTGAGCTTTGTCGTGCTGGCGCTCATTCTCATCGCGGGACCGGCTGCCGGCGCCATCGCCTGGGCCCTGTTCTGCGTCACTTCGACCTTTCTGGCGCTGGCCCAGCCGTCGGTGGGCATGGCGTTCCCGCCGGTCCTGGCGGGGCGGGCCTTGTCGGCCTACAACCTGGTCATCTTCGCCGGGGTGTTCGCGGTGCAGTGGGGCATCGGCCTGCTGATCGATGGTTTTTCCGCCCTTGGGCTGGGCGAAGTGGCATCCTTTCGGGCCGCGATGGCGGTGTTCCTGGGCTGCATCATGTTGTCGTACGGCTACTTCGTGCTGGCGAAGGATAATTCGCTGGAATGAACGCGATCCTGATCATCGCCCATGCGCCGCTGGCGCACGCGCTGCGGACCTGCGCGCTGCATGTGTTTCCCGACTGCGGCGCCGACCTGGCGGCGATCGACGTGCAGCCCAACCTGCCGCCCGAGGAGACCCTGGCCACCGCGCGCATCGCGATGGACCAGCTCGCCCGGCTGGGGCACGCCAGCGGGGTGCTGGTGCTGACCGACATCTTTGGCGCGACGCCCAGCAACGTGGCGCAAAAGCTGGTGGACGGCGTGACCTCGCGCCTGATCACCGGCGTGAACCTTCCCATGCTGCTGCGCAGCGTGAGCTACCGCAACGAGCCGCTCGAAGCCCTGGTGTCGCGGGCTGTGGTCGGCGGAACCCAGGGCGTGATGCAAGTCGCCATCACGGCCCCGCAGAACCAGGCGCGACGAACCCATGATCCGGACCAGCACGACCATCACCAATAAGCTGGGCCTGCACGCCCGGGCCTCGGCCAAGCTCACCAAGCTGGCCGGCAGCTTTCCCTGCGACGTATGGATCAGCCGCGGGGACCGGCGCATCAACGCCAAGAGCATCATGGGGGTGATGATGCTGGCGGCCGGCATGGGCACCGAAGTCACCATCGAAACCGCGGGCGAGCACGAACAGGAAGCCATGGACGCCCTGTTGGCGCTGATCGCGGACAAGTTCGGGGAGGGGGAATGAAAACGCGTAGGGCGAGGGGAAGGAAAACGCGCTGGGCGAGGGACCCGCGTTTTCATTCCCGAGCGTGCCGGGTTCGATGCCCGGCACGCGCAGCCAACGCAGGCGTGATGAAGGGTCCCCTCGCATGACCTTCTCCGTCCACGGTCTCCCCGTTGCCCGCGGCATCGCGATCGGCCGGGCTGTGCTGATGGCCTCCAGCCGGGTCGATGTCGCGCATTACTTCATCGAACCGGGCCAGGCCGCGACCGAGATCGAGCGGGTGCGCACGGGCCGCAATGCCGTGGTCGACGAAATCCATCGGCTGCAGCACACGATCTCGACCATGGGCCCCAAGGAGGCGCCGCACGAGCTGGCGGCTCTGCTGGATGTGCACCTGATGCTGCTGCAGGACGAGGAACTGATCAACGGGGTCAAGCACTGGATCACCGATCGGCTCTACAACGCCGAGTGGGCGCTGACAACCCAGCTGGAAGTCCTGTCGCGCCAGTTCGACGACATGGAGGACGATTACCTGCGCGGGCGCAAGGCCGACCTCGAGCAGGTGGCCGAACGCATCCTGCGCTACATGAAAGGGGTGACCTCCCCCACGACGCCGCCGAATGTGGGGCGCCGCAAGACCCAGCAGGACCTGTTGCTGGACGACAGCATGGACGTGCCCCTGGTCATGATCGCCCACGATCTGTCGCCGGCCGACATGCTTCAGTTCAAGCAGAGCGTCTTCGCCGGCTTTGTGACCGACGTCGGGGGCCGCAATTCGCACACCGCGATCGTGGCGCGCAGCATGGACATCCCGGCCGTGGTCGGCGCACGCAGCGCCAGCCAGCTGGTGCGCCAGGACGACTGGGTCATCGTCGACGGCGACGCCGGCTTGATGATCGTCGATCCGTCGCCCATCATCCTGGCCGAGTACGGTTTCAAGCAGCGCCAGGGTGAGCTCGAGCGAGGCCGGCTGTCGCGCCTGCGCCATACGCCGGCGGTCACGCTGGACGGCCAGAAAGTGGAACTGCTGGCCAACATCGAGCTGCCCGAGGATGCACCCGCGGCTGTCAAGGCCGGTGCGGTCGGCGTAGGGCTGTTTCGCAGCGAATTCCTGTTCATGGGGCGCCGGGGTCAAATGCCGGACGAGGAGGAGCAGTACAACGCCTACCGGCGCGCGGTCGAAGGCATGGAAGGACTGCCGATGACGATCCGCACCGTCGACGTCGGCGCCGACAAGCCGCTCGATGACTCGGTTCGCGACGAAGCCCACCTGAACCCGGCGCTGGGCCTGCGGGCCATCCGCTGGAGCCTGGCCGACCCGGCCATGTTCCTGACGCAACTGCGCGCCATCCTGCGTGCCGCGGGCCACGGCCCGGTCAACATGCTGATCCCCATGCTGGCGCACGCCAGCGAAATCCGGCAGACCGTGTCGCTGATCGACTTCGCCCGGGCCGAACTGGACAACCGCGGCGTGGCCTACGGACCGATCAAGCTCGGCGCCATGATCGAGATTCCGGCAGCCGCGCTGACGCTGAAGATCTTCCTCAAGTACTTCGACTTCCTGTCGATCGGAACCAACGACCTGATCCAGTACACGCTGGCGATCGACCGCTCCGATGAATCCGTGGCCCATTTGTACGACCCGCTGCATCCCGCCGTGCTGAGGCTGGTGGCGGAGACCATCGCCGAGTGCAACGCACAGGGCAAGGGCGTCAGCGTGTGCGGCGAGATGGCGGGCGACACCAGCCTCACCCGGCTGTTGCTGGGGTTGGGCTTGCGCAGCTTTTCCATGCATCCGGCGCAAATCCTCGCCGTCAAGCAGGAGGTGTTGCGCGCCGACACCTCGCGCCTGGTTGCCTGGGCCATGCAGGTGGTCGAGGCGGAGGACCCCGCGCAAGCCATGTTGGCGGTCTAGGTCATCTGGCGGGTGCGCGCACGCCGATCAGCGCTGCGCCGACGATGAAGACGGCAGCGACCACGATGCTCCAGCTGAAGCTGCGGCCGCTGACCACCATCAGCAGCAGCGTCGAAGCCAACGGCGTGAGATAGCTCATGATGCCGATCTGGCGCGGGTCGCCCAGCTTGAGCGCACGGTCCCACAGGAAGAAAGCGGCGCCCAGCGGCCCCAGGCCCATCGCCACGATCAGGGCCCAATCGCCGCTTTGCAGCGAGACCGATGGCTCCAACGCCCAGTGGCACAACAACGAGAGCAGGCCGGATACGACGCCGAACAGGCCGATCGCGGCCGTTGGAAAGGCGGGCACCCGCCGTGTGAGCAAGGAGTAGCCGGCCCAGATGAAAGCCGACGCCAGCGCCGGCAGGTAGCCCCAGTGCCAGCCGCCGCCTGCGGATGGCCCCGAGCCCAGGATGGCGATGGCGGCGCCGCCGAAGCCGGCCAGCGCTGCGATGGCGTGCGCGGCTCGCAACCGCATTCCCGGCAGCAGCACCGGTGCGAGCACCACGATCAGCAGGGGCCAGAGGTAGTTGACCAGATTGGCTTCGACCGGCGGTGCATGACGCAGCGCGATGAACAGCAGCAGGTGATAGCCGAACAGGCCGCCGATTCCCAGCGCCAGGGTCGCGGCCGGCACGCGCCACTGGCGTAGCAGGGGCCAGGAGGGCACGCTGCCGATCAGCAGGGCCAGCCCGGTCAGCAGGAACGGCGGCACATGTTGCAGTGTGACGCCCAGCGTTGCCAGGGTGGCCCACAAGGCGATGGCTCCCAGTGCGTAGACGTTGGCGTGCATGCGGCCGAGCTTAGCGGCAGTCCCACCCGCCCCGAGCGCCAGATCGCCGCGCAATCCGTTGTGGGCTGGTGAGCCGCTCAGGACGCGCCAACCACGCCAGCCGCGTGGGCCTGCTGATCCGCGTGATAGCTCGAACGCACCATGGCGCCGACGGCGGCGTGGCTGAAGCCCATCTCATAGGCTTTCGCCTCGAACATCTTGAAAGTGTCGGGATGAACGTAGCGGCGCACCGGCAGGTGCGAGGTCGAGGGTGCCAGGTACTGGCCGATGGTCAGCATCTCGATGCCGTGCGAGCGCATGTCGCGCATCACCTGCAGGATTTCGTCATCGTTCTCGCCCAGGCCGACCATGAGGCCGCTCTTGGTGGGAACCTGCGGATGCAGCGCCTTGAATTTTCGCAGCAGGTTCAGGCTGAATGCGTAGTCGCTGCCGGGACGCGCTTCCCGGTACAGGCGGGGGATGGTTTCCAGGTTGTGGTTCATCACATCCGGGGGCGCGGCCTTGAGAATTTCCAGCGCGCGGTCGTCGCGTCCGCGGAAGTCGGGCACCAGGATCTCGATCGTGGTCCCCGGCGACAGCTCGCGGGTCCTGCGGATGCAATCGACGAAGTGCTGCGATCCGCCGTCGCGCAGGTCGTCGCGATCCACCGAGGTGATGACGACGTACTTGAGCTTGAGCTGCGCGATGGTCCGGGCCAGGTTCTCCGGCTCGTTCGCGTCCAGCGGGTCCGGCCGGCCATGGCCGACGTCGCAGAACGGGCAGCGCCGGGTGCACTTGTCGCCCATGATCATGAACGTGGCGGTGCCCTTGCCGAAGCATTCGCCGATGTTGGGACACGACGCTTCCTCGCAGACCGTGTTCAGGTGGCTCTCGCGCAGGATCTGCTTGATTTCGTAGAAACGGGTGGTCGGCGAGCCGGCCTTGACGCGGATCCACTCGGGCTTCCTGAGCACTTCGCCGCGCTCGACCTTGACCGGGATGCGCGACAGCTTGGCGGCTGCCTTCTGCTTGGCCCCGGCCTGATAGGTTTCGACGGATTGCGCGTCGCGCACGACTTCGTTGGAGCTCATGGTCGGGCCTTTCGCCGAGCCGCCTCAAGGAAGGCCCGCGCCCCCTCGGGGGGCAGTGAACGGATGTGAACGTGGGGGCTCATTGTTCTCGGGAGGCAAGCAGCGCGACCAGCTTTTGGCCCAGCACGCCGGCCGCCTCGTTCCAGGTGGTGGATACGCCGATTGTAGAAAGATCCACTGTTTTCAGCCCGGCATAGCCGCAGGGATGGATGCGCTCGAAGGGTTGCAGGTCCATGTCCACGTTGAGTGCGATGCCGTGATAGGTGCAATGGCGGCTGACCTTGATCCCGAGGGCCGCAATCTTTCCCAGCCCCCCAAAGCGTTCGGCGTCGCGTTCAGGCGCGGGAGGCAGCATCTCGTGGGAAGAAGGGTCGGCCAGCCGCACATAGATGCCGGGTGCACCGGCCACCCGGTGGCCCGTCACACCGAAGTGCAATAGCGTCCGGATCGCAGCTTCCTCGATCCGGTAAACGTATTCCTTGACGTAGTAGCCGGCCCGCTGCAGATCCACCAGCGGGTATGCCACCACCTGCCCCGGGCCGTGGTAGGTCACCTGGCCGCCGCGGTTGGTGGGGATGACCGGAATCGGTCCCGGGTCGAGCACATGCTCCGCGCGTCCGGCCAGGCCCTGGGTGAAAACGGGGGAGTGTTCGCAGAGCCAGAGCTCGTCCGGCGTGGCGCCGGTCCGCTCGGCCGTGAACGCCTGCATCGCCGCATAGGTGGGCAGGTACTCGACCCGGCCACGAACCTGGGCTTTCACGGCTAGAGCACGACCTTGACCATCGGGTGCGTCGAGAGCGTGCGGTACAACTCGTCGAGCTGCTCGCGGCTGGTCGCGTTAATGGTCACGGTGACGCCCAGGTAGTTGCCGGCCTTGCTGGCGCGCAGCTCGACGCTGGCCGCGTCGAAAGCCGGGTCGAATTGCCGGGCGATCAGGGTGACGGCCTCCACGAAGCCGTCTGCCTTGGCGCCCATCACCTTGACCGGAAAACGCGACGGGTATTCGATCAGCGATTCTTTGCGTGGGCCGGCAGGGTTCGAAGACGATTTGGGTTGGGTCATGTCAGGAGTTGCTTTTCGCACGCTGGTAGCCCGCGTACAACTGTGTGTAGATGGGGCCGGGCCTGCCGTTTCCAACCGGCCGGTCGTCCAGCCGGGTGATCGCCAGCACCTCCTTGGTCGCGCTGGACAGCATGAGCTCGTCGGCGCCGAACACCTCGTCGCGGGTACTGCGCCTCAGCTCGAACGGGATGCCGGCCTCGCGGCACAGCGACTCGATCAGGCCATAGCGGATGCCTTCGAGCACCAGGTTGTCCCGGGGCGGACCCATCACTTTCCCATCCTTGACCACCCAGACGTTGGCGGCTGCGCCTTCGCTCAGGAACCCGTCGCGGAACATGACGGTTTCGACAGCACCCACGTCCGCGCTGATCTGGCGGGCCAGCACCGCGCCGGCCAGACTCAAGCTCTTGATGTGGGCCTTCTTCCAGCGGAAGTCATCCGCAGTGACGCATGCCACGCCCTCGGCACGAACGGAGGCAGAAGGCGGACTCATGCGGTTGCTCATGGCAAAAACGGTCGGTTGCAGCCCCGGCAGCATCACATGGTCGCGCATGGCGACGCCGCGGGTGACCTGGATGTAGACCAACTGGTCGCCCGCGTCCGGCCGCTGGCCCTGGGACGCGGCGAAGGAAGCGGTCAAACGATCCACCAGCTCGCGCCACTGCGTCCCGTTCATCGGGTTGGTGATGCGCATTTCCGACAGGCTGCGGTCCAGCCGCGCCATGTGCTCGGCAAAGCGGAAGGGCCGGCCGGCATAAACCGGCACGACCTCATAAACGCCATCGCCAAAAATGAAGCCACGGTCCATGACGCTGACCTTGGCGTCGCGCAGGCTGGTGATCTCGCCGTTGAGATAGCAGGGGAGATCGGGCAGCTGGGAAATGTCTTGTGAATGCATGGTGCGGATTGTCGACGGTGTCCATTGTGGTGCCGGCGCAGCGATAGCCCGCCGCAACGCTCGGGTAGCCCGAAAACGGAGCGGGTTTTTACTTATAATCAGGGGCTTTGTGAAAGTTTCAGGGCCGCAAGTGGAGTTGACTCCAATGAAAAAAATAGCGCCGCTTCCTGAAACGACCGAGGAAGAGCCCCCGTTCAAACCGCTCACGGCGCAAGAGGCGCAGAAGCTGCGCGAACAAAACCCGCCGGTTTCCCCCTGGTGGGTGGTGGCGGGGCAGGCCGTGGTGGGGCTGCTGGTGGCGCTGGGGGCCTGGGCACTCACCGGGAAGCAAAACGTAGGGTGGTCCGCCGCCTATGGCGCGTTGGTCGTGGTGATTCCCGCGGCCATTTTTGCGCGGGGCCTGACCGGGCGTTTTTCGTCCTTGAACGCCGCTACGGCGACGGTCGGATTCATGGCATGGGAGATGGTCAAGATCGCCTCGTCGATTGCGCTGCTGATGGCGGCCCCGAGGTGGGTGCCGGCGCTGAGCTGGCCGGCATTGCTGGTCGGCCTGGTGCTGACGATGAAGGTGTACTGGGTTGCCTTGGCGTATCGCCCCCGAGCGCGGAGCCCGCGAGTGACAAAACTTTGAATTGAAGAACCATGGCTGCTGAACACGGACCGACCGCTGGTGAATACATCGTTCACCACCTGACGCACCTGCAAAACCACAAGGCGAGCAACGTCGTCGATTTTTCCGTCTTCAACTTCGATTCGATGTTCTTCTCCACGGTCCTGGGCATCTTGACCTGCTGGCTGCTGTGGCTGGGGGCGCGCAAAGCCACCTCGGGCGTGCCCGGCCGGTTCCAGGCGGCCGTGGAAATCATGGTGGAGATGGTCGACTCGCAGGCCAAGGGCATCGTGCACAACGCCACCAGCCGCAAGTTGGTGGCCCCGCTGGCGCTCACCGTGTTCATCTGGATCTTCCTGCTCAATGCGATGGACCTGCTGCCGGTCGACCTGTTCCCGGTGATCTGGCAGTGGATCTACGGCGTCACCGGCCACGACTCGACACACGCCTACCTGCGCGTCGTTCCCACGGCCGACCTGTCCATGACCATGGGCCTGTCGGTGTCGGTGCTGGTGCTGTGTCTGTTCTACAACATCAAGATCAAGGGCCTGGGCGGCTGGATCCACGAGCTGTTTACGGCGCCGTTCGGCGCCCACCCCCTGCTGTGGCCATTCAACTTCGCCATGCAGATGATCGAATTCGTCGCCAAGACCGTCTCGCACGGCATGCGGCTGTTCGGCAACATGTACGCTGGCGAACTGATCTTCCTGCTGATTGCCCTGATGGGTGGCGCCTGGTCGCTGTCCGCCACCGGGATCGGCCTGGCGATCGGCCAAATCATCGCCGGCACCGCCTGGGCCATCTTCCACATCCTGATCATCACGCTGCAGGCCTTCGTGTTCATGATGCTGGCGCTGGTGTACCTGGGCCAGGCGCACGACGCCCACTGAAGCGCAGTTTCCGTTTTTCTTTGTTACGTCAACCACCAAGTCCTCTAGGAGCAATCATGGAAGTTATCAGCTTTGTCGCACTGGCCACCGGCCTGATCATTGGCCTGGGTGCCATCGGCGCCTGTATCGGCATCGGCATCATGGGCAGCAAGTACCTCGAATCCGCTGCCCGTCAGCCCGAGTTGATGGGCGAGCTGCAGACCAAGATGTTCCTGCTGGTCGGCCTGATCGACGCCTCGTTCATCATCGGCGTCGGTATCGCGCTGTGGTTCGCCACCGCCAACCCGTTCCTGGCCCAGATCGCGAATCTGCCCAAGTAAGCAGGCGAAGCAGAGCATCCATAACTCATGCCCCGCCTGCGGCTGCGCCGCGGGGTGAAGGATGAAAAAGTGAGCATTACCGGTACCCTGATCATTCAGATCATCGTGTTCCTGATCCTGGTCGGGTTCACGATGAAGTTCGTGTGGCCCCCGATCGCCGCCGCGCTCGACGAGCGCGCCCACAAGATCGCCGAGGGGCTGGCTGCCGCCGACAAGGCCAAGGCCGAACTGGCCGCCGCCGACCGGCGCGTGGAAGAAGAGCTGGGCAAGACGCGCAACGAGACCGCCGGGCTGCTGGCGGACGCGGAGCGCCGGGGGCAGCAAATCGTCGAGGAAGCCAAGGCCCGCGCCGTGGAGGAGGCCAATAAGATCATCGCCTCGGCCAAGGCCGAAGCGGACCAGCAAAGTGTCAAGGCACGCGAAGCCCTGCGCGAGCAGGTGGCCGCGCTGGCCGTCAAGGGTGCCGAGCAGATCCTGCGCAAGGAAGTCAACGCCGCTGTCCATGCCGAGCTGCTCACCCGCCTGAAGACCGAGCTGTAAGGAACCAGTCCCCATGGCCGAACTCGCCACCATCGCCCGTCCTTACGCTGAAGCCCTGTTCAAGTCCGCCCGCACCGACCTGGACGGCACGGCCCAATGGCTCGACGCCCTCGCCGCGGTTGCCGGCAACGCGCGGTTGCTGCAGTTCGCGGAGAGTCCCAAGGTCACGAACCAGGAGGTGTTCGACGTGGTTGCCGACGTGGCCAAGGCAGCGCTGCCGGACAACGGCAGGAATTTCCTGCGCATGGTGATCGAGAACGGCCGCCTGGCCGCGTTGCCGGAAATGGCGGTGCAGTTCCGCTCGCTCAAGAACGCGCAGAGCGGATCGTCCGACGCCGTGGTCTTCAGCGCCTTCCCGATCCCGGCCTCTTCGCTGGGCGACGTGACCGGTGCGCTGGAAAAGCGCTTCGGCCGCAAGCTCAACGTCACGGTGCAGGAAGACCCGGCCCTCATCGGCGGCATTCGCGTGGTGGTCGGCGACGAGGTGCTCGACACCTCCGTCAAGGCCCGCCTGGAACAAATGAAAGTCGCGCTCACCGCCTGAGGCGGTGAGCGCCAACCCCAAGGAAAGGAAAGAGTCATGCAACTCAATCCCGCAGAAATTTCTGAACTGATCAAGAGCCGCATCGAAGGGCTTTCCGCCAGCGTCGACATTCGCAACCAGGGCACCGTGGTGTCGGTGGCCGACGGCATCTGCCGCATCCACGGCCTGTCGGACGTGATGGCCGGCGAAATGCTGGAATTCCCGCCCACCGCGGACGGCACCGCCACCTTCGGCCTGGCGCTGAACCTCGAGCGCGATTCCGTCGGTTCGGTGATCCTGGGCGAGTACGAGCACATCTCGGAAGGCGACACCGTCAAGTGCACGGGCCGTATCCTGGAAGTGCCGGTCGGCCCCGAGCTGATCGGCCGCGTCGTCAACGCACTGGGCCAGCCGATCGACGGCAAGGGCCCGATCAACGCCAAGATGACCGACGTGATCGAAAAGGTCGCTCCCGGCGTGATCGCGCGGCAGTCGGTGAGCCAGCCGATGCAGACCGGCCTGAAGGCCATCGACTCGATGGTGCCGATCGGCCGCGGCCAGCGCGAGCTGATCATCGGCGACCGCCAGACCGGCAAGTCGGCGGTGGCGGTGGACGCGATCATCAACCAGAAGGGTCAGAACATGACCTGCGTATATGTCGCGATCGGACAGAAGGCCTCGACGATCAAGAACATCGTGCGCGCGCTGGAGCAGGCCGGCGCCATGGAATTCACCATCGTGGTGGCCGCATCCGCGTCCGAATCCGCCGCCATGCAGTATGTGTCGGCCTACTCGGGCTGCACCATGGGCGAATATTTCCGCGACCGCGGCCAGGACGCGCTGATCGTCTATGACGACCTGTCCAAGCAGGCCGTGGCCTACCGCCAGGTGTCGCTGCTGCTGCGCCGCCCGCCGGGCCGCGAAGCCTATCCCGGCGACGTGTTCTACCTGCACTCGCGCCTGCTCGAGCGCGCCGCGCGCGTGAACGAGAAGTACGTGGAAGACTTCACCAAGGGCGCAGTCAAGGGCAAGACCGGTTCGCTCACGGCGCTGCCGATCATCGAAACCCAGGCCGGCGACGTGTCCGCGTTCGTGCCGACCAACGTGATTTCGATCACCGACGGCCAGATCTTCCTGGAAACCAGCCTGTTCAACGCCGGTGTCCGCCCCGCCATCAACGCCGGTATCTCGGTGTCGCGCGTCGGCGGCGCAGCCCAGACCAAGCTGGTGAAAAGCCTGTCGGGCGGCATCCGTACCGACCTGGCCCAGTACCGCGAACTGGCCGCTTTCGCCCAGTTCGCTTCCGACCTGGACGAAGCCACCCGCAAGCAGCTGGACCGCGGCGCCCGGGTGACCGAACTGCTCAAGCAGCCCCAGTACAGCCCGCTGCCCATCAGCCTGATGGCCGCATCGCTGTTCGCGGTGAACAAGGGCTTCCTGGACGACATCGACATCAAGAAGGTGCTGCCGTTCGAGCACGGCCTGCATGCGTACCTGAAGGACAAGCACGCCGCCCTGTTGGCGAAGATGGAAGCCGACAAGGCGATGGACAAGGATGCGGAGGCCGAATTGAACACCGCGCTGGGCGCGTTCAAGAAGACCTTCGCTTAAACCCCGCCTGACTCAATAGGAGCCTATTTTGGCTGCAGGTAAAGAGATTCGCGGCAAGATCAAATCGGTGGAGAACACCAAGAAGATCACCAAGGCCATGGAGATGGTGGCCGCCTCCAAGATGCGCAAGGCGCAGGACCGCATGCGCCAGGCCCGTCCCTACGCCGACAAGGTGCGCAACATCGCGGCCAACCTCGGCAAGGCCAACCCCGAGTACACCCACCCGTTCATGAAACTGAACAACGCCAAGGCGGCGGGCGTGATCGTGGTGACCACCGACAAGGGCCTGTGCGGCGGCATGAACACCAACGTGCTGCGCGCCGTGACCACCAAGCTCAAGGACATGCAGGCCGCGGGCACTGCGATCCAGGCCGTGGCCATCGGCAACAAGGGCTTCGGTTTCCTCAATCGCATCGGCGCGCCGGTGGTTTCGCATGTCACGCAGCTGGGCGACACGCCCCACCTGGAAAGACTGATCGGGCCGGTGAAGGTGCTGCTGGATGCCTACGCGCAAGGCAAGATCAGCGCCGTCTACCTGAGCTACACCAAGTTCATCAACACGATGAAGCAGGAGCCCGTGGTCGAGGTGCTGCTGCCGCTGTCGGGCGAAACGCTCAAGGCCGATGCGGGCCAGCCTGGCTGGGATTACATCTACGAGCCCGATCCGCAGTCGGTCATCGACGAGCTGCTGGTGCGCTACGTCGAAGCCCTGGTGTACCAGGCCGTGGCCGAAAACATGGCGTCCGAGCAGTCGGCCCGCATGGTGGCCATGAAGTCCGCCACCGACAACGCCGGCAATGTGATTGCCGAACTCAAGCTGGTCTACAACAAGACACGCCAGGCCGCGATCACCAAGGAGCTTTCCGAGATCGTGGCGGGCGCCGCGGCCGTTTGACGCTGCACGCACACCGTTTTATTTAATCTGGAGCAACCAAGATGGCTCAAGCGAATCCCCAGGTGAACGCGCGCGTTCAGGGAAAAATTGTTCAATGCATCGGCGCCGTGGTGGACGTCGAGTTTCCGCGCGACGGGATGCCCAAGATCTTCGATGCGCTGAAGATGGAGGGGACGGCGCTGACGCTGGAAGTGCAGCAGCAGCTCGGCGACGGGATCGTGCGGACGATCGCGCTGGGTTCCTCCGACGGCCTGCGCCGCGGCAACATGGTCTACAACACGCAGCACCCGATCACGGTGCCGGTGGGCAAGGGCACGCTGGGCCGCATCATGGACGTGCTGGGCAACCCGATCGACGAGCGCGGTCCGGTTGACACGACGCTCATGGCCTCGATCCACCGCAAGGCGCCGGCGTACGACGAACTCTCGCCTTCGCAGGAACTGCTGGAAACCGGCATCAAGGTGATCGACCTGGTCTGTCCCTTCGCCAAGGGCGGCAAGGTGGGCCTGTTCGGCGGCGCCGGCGTCGGCAAGACCGTGAACATGATGGAGCTGATCAACAACATTGCCAAGGCGCACTCGGGCCTATCGGTGTTCGCCGGCGTCGGCGAGCGCACCCGCGAAGGCAATGACTTCTATCACGAGATGGCCGAGTCCGGCGTGGTGCGCCTGGACAATCTGGCCGAGTCCAAGGTGTCGATGGTGTACGGCCAGATGAACGAACCCCCGGGCAACCGCCTGCGCGTGGCGCTCACGGGCCTGACCATCGCCGAATCGTTCCGCGACGAAGGCCGCGACGTGCTGTTCTTCGTGGACAACATCTACCGCTTCACGCTGGCCGGCACCGAAGTGTCCGCGCTGCTGGGCCGGATGCCTTCCGCCGTGGGCTACCAGCCGACACTGGCCGAGGAAATGGGCCGGCTGCAGGAGCGCATCACATCGACCAAGGTCGGCTCGATCACGTCGATCCAGGCCGTGTACGTCCCCGCCGACGACTTGACCGACCCGTCGCCCGCGACCACCTTCGCGCACCTCGACTCCACCGTGGTGCTGAGCCGCGACATCGCCGCATTGGGCATCTATCCGGCCGTGGATCCGCTGGACTCGACCAGCCGCCAGCTCGACCCGCTGGTCGTCGGCGAGGATCACTACAACACCGCCCGCTCCGTGCAGAACACGCTGCAGCGCTACAAGGAATTGCGCGACATCATCGCGATTCTGGGCATGGACGAACTGGCGCCGGAAGACAAGCTGGCCGTGGCCCGCGCCCGCAAGATCCAGCGCTTCCTGTCGCAGCCCTTCTTCGTGGCCGAGGTGTTCACCGGCTCCCCGGGCAAGTACGTTCCGTTGTCCGAAACCATCCGCGGCTTCAAGATGATCACCGCCGGCGAGTGCGACCACCTGCCCGAGCAGGCCTTCTACATGGTCGGGTCGATCGACGAGGCGTTCGAGAAGGCGAAGAAAGTCTAGGAAACTTTGCCGGACAGATCAGAGGCGCGCGGCGATCTGCTCTGTCCCCAACCAGGTCTGAAACCTTGCGGGAAAGACCTTCAGCTCTGTCCCCAACTGATTAGGAAGATATGGACGCCACCCACACCATCCACGTCGATGTCGTGAGCGCCGAGGAGTCGATCTTCTCGGGCGAAGCCCGTTTCGTCGTCCTGCCCGGCGAAGCCGGCGAGCTGGGCATCTACCCGCGCCACACGCCGCTGATCACACGCATCCGGCCGGGGTCGGTGCGCATCGAAAAGGCCGACGGCACCGAGGAGTTCATCTTCGTCGCCGGAGGCGTGCTTGAGGTGCAACCCAACTGCGTCACCGTGCTGTCCGATACCGCCATCCGCGGCAAGGATCTCGACGAAGAGAAGGCCAATGAGGCCAGGCATGCCGCTGAGGAGGCATTGAAGAATGCCAAGAGCGACCTCGACTTGGCCAAGGCCCAGTCGGAGCTGGCCATCATGGCGGCACAGCTCGCCGCGCTGCGGAAATACCGGCAAAAGAAATAAATGACTTTGCGGGACAGATCTTCAGCTCTGTCCCCAACTGACCAGATGGACTTTGCGGGACAGATCTTCAGCTCCGCTCCCAACTGACCAGATGGACTTTGCGGGACAGACCCACAGCTCTGTTGCCAACTGATCGCAGGAACCTTGCGGCACATCAGAAAAGCCTTGCGGCTCTGTCTCCAACTTGCCACGGCAACTTCGCATCCTCAGGACAGAATAGATGTCGCCTCGTGAAGAGGCCCGCAACCGGACAATAAGCGCTAAAAACCGCGCCCTCGCAGCCCCGCTCGAAAGAGCGGGGCTGTTTTTCTTGGTGCGCCCGGCAG
>DIZF01000051.1 GCA_002427815.1 Ramlibacter tataouinensis | reverse complement strand
AGACGCAAATCTGGTGCGCCGTGGCCACGTACGTGCTGATTGCCATCGTCAAGAAGGAGCTTCATCTCGATGCTTCGCTGTATACCTGCCTACAGATTCTGTCTGTCTCGGTCTTCGAGAAAACCGAGGTTTCATGCGCCCTGCAGCCCGATCGATCCCAGCCGGTTCGACCTATCCCAGCTAACCAATTGATTTTGTTCGACATTTAACCGGACACTACTGATCCTCCCGAATAAATTAGGCCACAAACCCCGCACCAGCTCAACCTTGCCTTGTCCACAACCGCCCAGCGACATTGCCGCTCGCCTGCGGATAATCCCACCATGACCCTCGCCACCCCCCAGCTCGAATTCTTCGCCGATCTCTCCGTGCAGGTGGCCAAGCCGCACGAAGTGGGCCGCACCGCGCGCGGCCTGCGCCGCCTGATCCCCATCCTCAGTGGCGAGGCGGTGGGCGAAGGCTGGCGGGCGCGGGTGCTGCCCGGCGGCGCCGACTTCCAGCTGGTGGTGAGCGATACCCTGGCCGAACTCGACGCCCGCTATGTGCTGGAGACCGACGGCGGCGACCTGATCTATGTGCAAAATCGCGCGATCCGCTCCGGCCCGCCCGAACTGATGGCGCGGCTGGTGCGCGGCGAGCCGGTCGACCCGGCGCTGATCTACTTTCGCTGCAGCCCGAGCTTCGAAACCATGTCGCCGGCGCTGCGGTGGATCAACGAACGCCTGTTCGTGGGGACCGGCGCGCGCCACCCGGACCGGGTGGTGATGCGATTTTTTCAACTGGCTTGATGAGGACCCCCATGCAATACAGAACGCTCGGCCGCTCGCCCCTGAAAGTTTCGCCGCTGTGCTTCGGCGGCAACGTGTTCGGCTGGACCGCCGACGAGGCGACATCGTTTTCGCTGCTGGACGCCTGGCTAGCCGCCGGCTTCAACTTCATCGACACCGCCGACGTGTATTCGCGCTGGGTGCCGGGCCACACCGGCGGCGAATCGGAAACCGTGATCGGCAAGTGGCTGAAGAAGAGCGGGCGGCGCGATCAGGTGGTGCTCGCCACCAAGGTCGGCTCGGACATGGGCCAGGGCAAGGTGGACCTGAGCCCCGCCTACATCCGGCAGGCGGTGGAAGATTCTCTGCGCCGGCTGCAGGTCGATTGCATCGACCTGTACCAGTCGCATCGGGACGACGAGGCCACGCCGCTGGAAGAAACGCTCGAAGCCTATGCGCACCTGATCAAGGCCGGCAAGGTGCGGGCGATCGGCGCCTCCAACTACACTGCGCCGCGCCTGGCGCTCGCTCTGGAAATCAGCCGCAAGCACGGACTGCCGCGCTACGAGAGCCTGCAGCCGCTGTACAACCTGTACGACCGCGCCGAGTTCGAGCAGGAGCTGCGTCAACTGTGCCTGGACCAGGGCGTGGGTGTGATCAGTTTCTATGCGCTGGCGGCGGGATTTCTGACCGGCAAGTACCGCACCGCGGCGGACGCCACCAAGAGCGCGCGCGGCAAGAACACTGTCGCCAAGTACCTCAACCCGCGCGGCCTGAGAATCCTGGCGGCCCTCGACGAGGTGGCGTCCGGCACCGGCAGCACGCCGGCCCGCGTGGCCGTCGCCTGGGTGATGGCACAGCCGGGAATCACGTCGCCGATCGCGAGTGCCACATCGCTGGAGCAGCTGCGCGAGTTGACGGCGGCGGCGCAGTTGGTGCTGGACCCGCAGGCGATGGCTTTGCTCGACAAGGCCAGCGCGCCGGACTGAGCGGTCAATACCGCGCGTCCTCGGGCTTCTTGTCCTTCGGCCAATCCTTGACCTTGGCGGCGAAATCCGGACGCGGCTGATGCGAGAAATATTCGGCGACATCGACCGCCTGCTGGTCGGAAAGGCCGCCCTGCCCCAGCGGGAACTTCTCGTGGAAGCCGACCGGCATGTTGCGTTGGACGAATGCCGCCGCGGTATAGGTGCGGGCCATGCCGGCGCCGATGTTGAACGACCGATCGCCCCAGAGCGCCGGATAGACCACTGGACCATCCGCCCGCATCAGGCCCTCGCCATCCTTGCCGTGGCACACCGCGCATTGTGCCGAATACACCTTCCTGCCGTTCTCAGAATCGGGCTTGATCGCCATGTCGATCCTGCCCACGCCACGGCCGACGACCTTGTCCCGCGGCTTGGTGTTGCCCTTCATCCAGTTGAAATAGGCCACCATCGCCTGCATGTCCGGCGAGTCCGCCGCCAGCGGCTTGCCGTTCATCGAACGCAGGAAGCAGCCGTTGATGCGATCTTCCAGTGTGATGATTCGTCCCGCCCGCGGCGCATAGCTCGGAAAGAACGCGGAAAGGCCCACGAAAGGCGAACCGTCGGCGACCGTGCCCGCGTTGAGGTGGCAGCTGGTGCAATTGAGGTCATTGCCCACGTTCTGCGGCAGCAGTGTCCTGGTTTCGAGGTGCAGACGCATGCCGCGCACCCGTTGCGGCGCATTGGGTTGCGCCAGCATGCTCGCCAGGCGCGGCGTTTCAAAGGTGGAGGAATCCGTGACCTTGGGATCAAGGTCACCGCGAACCCGTTTCACCTGATAGGCATTGATGGCCCCGGCGTTGTTGCCCCAGCTTTGGCGCACGAAGCTCATGATGTCCGCCAGCTCCTGGTCGGACAGGCGGCTGAAGCCCGGCATGGTGTAGACGCGCGGATACGCGGCTGTTTCCGCGCTCTTCCAGCCGGTCAAGGCAAGGTGAAGCAGTGTTGCCGGGTCAGCCGAGGCGACAGATGCGTTCTGGGCCAGCGTCGGGAAGATGCCTTTGACACCGGTACCGTCCTGGCGATGGCAATCGACACAGAACTGCACATACCCCAGGCCACCCGGCGTGGAGAACAGCTTTGCCGGGACCATGGATGGAACGGGGCGAACCGGCACCGACGGCATCGGAACTTCGTCCTTGCCGGGCGGCAGCGATTCCAGGTACGTGGCGATGGCCACCAGGTCGTCATCGCTGAAGTGCTGGGTGCTGTTGTGAATGACCTCGACCATGCTGCCGGAAACGCTGCCGAAACGGTTCTGTCCGGTCTTGAGCATCACAACCGTGTCGGGCACGGTCCACAGGTTGCGCAGGCTCGGTGCGCGCCAGGCGTCGACGGTTTCACCGGCCAGATAGAACCGGCCTTTGGAACCCTCGTGCGTCATCGCCTTCTCCTGGAAGGCAATGCCGCGCGGCGTGTGGCAGGCACCGCAATGGCCCAGCCCCTGCACCAGATAGGCACCGCGGTTCCACACGACATCGCGGCTGGCATCGGGCGTGAAAGGCGTGCTGTCGAGGAATGTCCAGTTCCACAGCGACAGCCCCCAGCGCATGCTTAACGGCCACGACATGTCTGAGGGCTTGTTGGGCTGGCTGACCGGCGCCAGTCCCCGGGTCAGGTAGACGTACAACGCCTGCATGTCCTGGCTCGGCAGCCTGGCATACGACGGATAGGGCATGGCGGGATACAGGTTGTGCCCGTCCGCAGCGACCCCCTTGCGCATGGCCCGGTCGAATTGCGCAAAGGAATAGTTGCCGATCCCGGACTGGGCATCCGGAGTGATGTTGGTGGAATACAGCGTGCCCAACGGTGTCTTGAGTTCCAGGCCGCCGGCCATGAGTTTTCCGTTCGGTGCCGTGTGGCAGGCCACACAGTCGCCCAGACGCGCCACATACTCCCCGCTCCGGATCAGCGCGGATTTCTCCTGGGAGGCCGCGTCTTCGGGCTCGGCGAGATTGGGGCCCGTGGATGCCGACTCGATCGCCTGGGAGCCCTGAGAGACAAACAGAGCGGCACCAAGAAATGCGGCACCAATGAAGTGGATGGAAGCCATTGCGAAGTTCCTGCACCGTCATGAGCAACGGGCCAGCTAACTCTAGGCAACGTCCCAAAAAAAGTATTGATGCAGGGCCAAAGTCGCGGCTGACGGCGGTGCCGCAGACCCATTGGCATTCAACTGATCAGTTGAATGCGCCCGCTCTACTCATCCAGAAAGCCGCCGCGGTAGAAGCTCCAGGCGGTTCCGTCGTGCAGATAGAAGTGGCCGTCGGCACAAAAATCCTTGCCCGGAAAGAACTCGCGGTAGGCGCGCGGCACCAGGCGCTCGAGCTGCTCGTCGGTCAGTTCATCGAACTGTTCGGGTGTGATCGGCTGGCCGACTCTCAGTCTGGGTTTGTCCATGTCTTTCATCGCTGCGGTGCCAGGAACCTGAACGCCTGCGCCCGCTCCAGATTGGCCGTCTGGTCCCCGGCCAGATCGGGATTACCGTGGAGGGTGATCTTGCGCACGCCCGAGCCGGGCTTGAAGTCGATCCGATTGAGCTGCAGCCACACCAGGCTGGGACTGGCGGTGTCCTCGAAGAAATAGACCTTGTTCTTCTGGTCGGCCACCGTGCGCCACAGGGTGGACGAGATGTTGGGCTGGCTCGGCGTGCCGAGCCCACGCGGCACGCTGACGTTGCGCATGACACTGAAGACGGCCGCGACGGCCTGGCGCGGATCGGCGGACTGTGCGGTGGCATTGACGTAGAAAGATGCCCGGGCGAACCGGTCCGCGGCGCGGTTGGTGCCCGGCAGCATCACCGTGCCGCCGATCTGCTTCCAGTACTCGTTCAGCGCGAGTTGCTGGCTATACACCGGCGAGTTGGTCATCACCTGGTACTGCCTGCCATGATGGATCACCAGCTTGCCCGCTATGTACTCGAAAATGGCCGAGTCGGCCGAGGCATCGGAGATCGCCAGGTGCACATTGCCCTTGATGCCGCTGGGCGTCCCCACGGTAACCATGCGGAACTTCTCCTGCCTCATCTCGGCGACGGCCTCTTCGACGGTGGCAAAGTTGTCCAGGACGTACTGGGCCCAGGCCGTGATGACGACGGCGGGCCGGATGTCGTCCAGCGGCGTGTACTCCGACTCCGCAAGATAGAGCAGGTTGGCCACCAGGCCTTTTTCGTTCATGCCATCGACCGTGCCCGCTTCATAGGCGGACATGACGACGCTGCCGTGCCGGCTGGTCCATTTCAGCGACTGGTCGCCCAGGCCGCCGTCCCGGGCCATGCCCTGCGGAAAGACGTAGAGATTGGACTGCAGATCCTCCAGCCAGTCCATTGTGCGGCCGGTGACGGTCTGGCCCTGCTGGCCGAAATAGACCGCGCGGGTGCAGGCGAGCGCCGATTGCATCGCGCCCAGCACCAGCCATGTGACAAGCAGCGCGCGTCCCAAGGCGCGGTTCAGGTTTTTCGCTTCCATGCAACTCCCTCCGGTTGAGCCTTCGGCGACGCCGCAGGCGGTTGTTATTCTGTGTGCGTTAGCGGCCTAGGACCGTGATCGCTTGCGCGCGGTGACCTCGATCTCGATTCGCATGCGCGGGTCGGCCAGTCCCGCCGAAATCATGGTGGCGGCCGGACGGATCGCGCCGAGGTACTTGCGCAGCACCGGCCAGCACTCCTGGAACTCCGCTGCGTTGGGAACGATGTACGTAACGCGGACAATGTCCTCCAGGCCCGCCCCGGCCTGGCGCAGGGCCGTGTCGACGTTCCTGAAGCACTGTTCCGTCTGCTCAAGCAGGCCCTCGGCCACAGTCATGTTGGCGTAATCGAAGCCGGTGGTGCCCGAAACGAACACCCAGTCGCCATCGACCACGGCGCGCGAATAGCCGATTTGCTGCTCGAAGGTGGATCCGGAGCTGATGAGTTGTCTGGTCATTGCGAGTCCAAAGCACTGAGGCCTGATTCTGTCAGGGCAGGATCTACTTCGCCACGGCTGACCGCACGGCCCAAGCCCGCGCGGTCAACGGGATCGAGCGGTCGGATATCTGCTTGTGGCTCATGGCAAGTCTCGGTCCGCGACTCGTCTCTCATGCTGTCTCCCTCTCCGCGAAAAATTGGTTGAAGAAACCCTGCCGCCCCGGAACCTCGCGCAACACATTCTCGGATCTCGGATCCCAATCCGGCCTGATTTCATCGCTCATGGCAGAGATATCCACGCCGAGGTGAAGCTCTTCCCGCCCGGGACGAGCCTGGCTTCAATCCTCCATCAGTTGCGGCAGCAGTTGCGCCGCCGTGCCGCGCAGCACAGCATCGGCCGCGTCGTCCAGGTCCGTGGGATGCGGATTGATGATGACCACCTTCCCGGCAGCCGTGCGCGCAAGGCCGGCCGCGGGATAGACCACACCCGAGGTCCCGACCACCAGCATCAGGTCGCACGCCCTTGCCGCGTCCTCAGCCGCCGCCAAAGTTCGCAGCGGCAGCGCCTCCCCGAACCACACGACATCGGGCCGCAGCATGTTGCCGCAGCGGTCGCAATAGGGCGGGCTGCCCGCCGCGGCGGCGGCGGCGTTGCAGCAGGCCTTGGGCGGGTCCAGCCATTTGTCCTCGAAGATATTGCCGTGCAAGGCCAGCACGCCCGGGCTGCCGGCGCGTTGGTGCAGGCCGTCGACGTTCTGCGTGATCAGGGTCATGCGTCCCGGATGCCGCCGCGCGAAATCGGCCAGCGCCTTGTGGCCAGCATTGGGCTCGACTTGCGCAATCATCTCGCGCCGGAAGGCATACCAGTCCCAGACCATGGATGGCCTGGCGCGAAACGCCTCCTCGGTCGCCAGTTGCGCCGGATCGAATTGCGCCCACAGCCCCGTCTGCGCATCGCGAAAGGTGGGCACGCCCGACTCCGCGCTCATGCCGGCGCCGGTCAGCACGGCGATACGCTTTGCCGCGCGGACCCAGCCCAGCACCTGGTCGTTCATGATCGTTGCCGCAGCGCCTCGTACAGGCAGATGCCGCTGGCCACCGAGACGTTCAGACTTTCGACGGCGCCGCGCATCGGGATCGCCACCAGGGCATCGCAGGTCTTGCGGGTCAATTGGCGCAGGCCGGTACCCTCGGCGCCGAGCACCAGCGCCACCGGGCCTTTCAGGTCGGCCTGGTAGATCGACTGCGGCGCGTCGTCGGCGGCGCCTATGCACCAGATGTTGCGCTCCTTCAACTCGCCCAGCGTGCGCGCCAGGTTGGTCACCATGAAATAGGGGACGGTCTCGGCCGCGCCACTGGCCACCTTGGCCACCGTGGCGTTGATGCCCACCGCGTGGTCCTTGGGCGCGATCACCGCGTTTGCCCCTGCCCCGTCGGCCACCCGCAGGCAGGCCCCGAGGTTGTGCGGATCGGTCACCCCGTCCAGCACCAGCAGCATCGGCGGCCCGTTGACCTGGTCCAGCAGGTCGTCCAGCGAATTCGCCGCCTCCAGCGCCGTCACCCGCGCGGCCACGCCCTGGTGGCCGTGGCTGCCGGCCAGCTTGGCCAGCCGCAATCCGTCGGATTCGATCAGGCGGGCATTGGCTTCCCTGGCCCGCTCCAGAAACCCGCGCATGCGGGCATCGCGCCGGGTCGGCTCGTAGTAGATCTCGATGATGGACTGCGGCGCGGTCTTCAGGCGCACGCCCACCGCATGGAATCCGAACAGGATTTTGGGCGACGACATCAGCGGATTATCCGACGGCGTGGGACGGCTCGGCCACGATGCGTCCGGCCTCGATCGTGATGCGGCGCTGGCACCGTGTCGCGATGGCCGTGTCGTGCGTCACCAGCACCAGGGTCGTGCCCTGTTCGCGATTCAGGTCGAATATCAGTTCCATCACGGTCTCGCCGGTGGCGAAGTCCAGGCTGCCAGTGGGCTCGTCGGCCAGCAGCACGGCCGGCTGGACCACGAAGGCGCGCGCCAGGGCCACCCGCTGCTGCTCGCCGCCGGACAGGACACGCGGGTAATGACCCAGGCGCTCCGACAGGCCCACCCGCGCCATCATTTCGGTGGCGACCTTGCGCGAGTCCTTGCGGCCCGCCAGCTCCAGCGGAAGCATCACGTTCTCGAGCGCCGTGAGGTTGCCCAGCAACTGAAAGCTCTGGAACACGAAGCCCACCTTGCGCGCCCGCAGGGCCGCTCGCGCGTCCTCGTCGATGGCGAACAGGTCGTCGCCATCGAGTCGCACCGTCCCGCGGCTGGGCGTGTCGAGCCCGGCGATGATCGACAGCAGCGTGCTCTTGCCCGAGCCCGAAGCGCCGACGATCGCGGCGGTTTCCCTGGGCGCCAGGGTGAAATCGATATCGCGCAGAATGTCGAGGGTACCCGTTGAGTCAGTGACCGATTTGTAGACGTGCTCGACGGAAATGATGGGATTGGACATGTTTTTGAGAGGTTGGAGCCGCCGCCACTTTATCGCGGCCGTCTTTGCCGGCTGTCTGGGGCTGCCGGCCGCCGCTGCCGTGGCGCCCACCATTCTGGTGGTCGGCGACTCGCTGAGCGCCGAGTATGGCCTGAAGCGGGGCACCGGCTGGGTGGCGCTGCTGGAAAAGAAGCTGGCCGCAGAAAAGATGCCCGCCCAGGTGGTCAATGCCAGCATCAGCGGCGACACCACCTCCGGCGGGCGCTCGCGCCTGCCCGCCCTGCTCGAGCGGCATCGGCCCGCGGTGGTGGTGATCGAACTGGGCGGCAATGACGCCCTGCGCGGCCTGCCGCTCGGCATGACCGAGCAGAACCTCGAACAGATGGCCGGCTCGGCCCGCAAGGCCGGTGCCCGCGTTGTGCTGGTGGGCATGCAGATGCCGCCCAATTACGGGGCCGATTACGCCGACCGCTTTGCCGGCCTCTTCCAGAAAGTCGCCAGGGACAATCAGGCCGTGCTCGTCCCTTTTCTGCTCAAGGGCGTGGCCGACGACCCCGACCCGACGCGGCTGTTCCAGGCCGACCGCATCCATCCGAAGGAAGAGGCCCAGCCGCTGCTGCTGGACAACGTGTGGCCTGAACTGAAGAAGGTCCTGGCCGGCGCCAAGCCGGTCCGGACGCGCCGCCCGTGAGCGTGCAGTCCGTTTCCGCGGCCGATGCGATCGCCCGGCTGGAGCAGTTCGACGCCATCATCGACGCCCGCAGCGAAGCCGAGTTCGCCGAAGACCACCTGCCCGGGGCCCTGAACTGGCCCTCGCTCAACAACGAGGAGCGCAAGCTCATCGGCACCATCTACAAGCAGGTCAGCCCGTTCGAGGCGCAAAAGCGCGGGGCGGCGCTGGTGGCGGCCAACATCGCCCGGCACATCGAGCGGGACGTGATCGACAAGCCGCGGCAGTGGCAGCCGCTGGCCTATTGCTGGCGCGGCGGCAAGCGCAGCGGCGCGCTGGCCCATGTGCTGGGCCAGATCGGGTTTCGCGTCAGCGTGATCGAAGGCGGCTACAAGGCCTTCCGCGGGGCCGTCCTGGCCGACCTGCCGCAACTGGCGGGCCGGTTCGACCTGCGCGTGATCTGCGGGCCCACCGGATCGGGCAAGACACGGCTGTTGCAGGCGCTGGAGCAAGCCGGGGCGCAGGTGCTGGACCTGGAAGCACTGGCCAGCCACCGCAGCTCGGTGCTGGGCATGATCCCCGGGCAACCGCAGCCCACGCCCAGACGCTTCGACACGCTGGTGTGGGACCGGCTGCGGCGGTTCGACGCGGCCCGTTCGGTATTTGTGGAAAGCGAAAGCCGCAAGGTGGGCAACCTGGCGGTGCCCGACGCGCTGATCGAGCGGATGCGGGCCAGCCCCTGCCTGCGGCTGGAACTGGCCGATGATGAGCGGGTCGCCCTGCTGCTGGAGGACTACGACTTCTTCGTGCGGGAGCCGGCGCTGTTCTGCGAACGACTGGGAGCGCTGACCGAGCTGCGCGGCAAGGCGGTGGTCAGGGGCTGGCAGGATGAGGTGGAGGCCGGACGGATCGAAAATGTGGTGCGCCAATTGCTGCTCAAGCACTACGACCCCGGTTACGCCGCCTCGATCGGGCGCAACTTCAGCGGCTACGCCGCCGCGCCAACGATCGCGCCGGTTGACCGTTCGCCCGCCTCGATGGCAGAGCTGGCGAGCCGGATTCTGCGCGAGATGTGAGGGGTCTCAGCGCTGGGGTGGGGCGGCCGGCGGCAGGTTGCCGGTGCCGGGTTCATCCGAGGACGCATCGCCCTCGCCCGGCCCGCCCACCTTGCGGTCAGCCTTGGCCTTGAGCTTGTCCTCTTTCTTGCGCTTCTTGGCAAGTTCCTTCTGGCGCTTCTCGTATCCGTAATTGGGTGTAGCCACAGGCCCTTCCGTTTCTATCTGTCGATGGGGCCAATGTAAGCGATAAAGGCGCTCCCGGGTAGCGCCCGGATCAGCGCAATGCCGCCAGGGCCTGCTCGAGGTCGGCGCGCAGGTCTTCCACGGCTTCCAACCCGAGAGAAAAGCGCACCAGCACGCCCTTGTGCGGCCAGGTCGCCAGCCGGGCGCTGCGCATCGAGGGGACGTCGTAAGGCACCACCAGGCTCACCGGCCCACCCCAGGAATAGCCCAGCTTGAACAGCTTCAACGCGTCGCAGAAAGCGTCGACCTGCGCCGCGCCGAAACGCGGGTCGAACACCACCGAGAACAGTCCCGCCGCGGCACCGCCCGCAGCCACGCCGTCGCCCTTGCCATCGCCGCCGCACAACTCACGCCAGTGCGCGTGCCCTGGTGAGCTTTCAAAGGCCGGATGCAGCAATTGCGCAATTTCCGGCCGCAACTCGAGCCAGGCCGCCAGGCTGCGAGCCGCCGCGTCCTGCGCCCGGTAACGCAGCTCCAGGGAGGGCAAGGCGCGCAAGACGGCCTCGGCATCGTTGCCGCCCACGCCCCAGCCCAGGCGCATGTGGGTGAGCTTCAGTTGCAGGTGCAGCGCGTCGTCACGGGTGACGATGCTGCCCATGAGCACGTCGCCGCCGCCACTGGGGTACTTGGTCAGCGCCTGCACCACGATGTCGGCCCCGCCGCCGCTCGCGCGGCGCGCGCCCCGGCCCAGGTCGAAGCCGTTGAACGCGAGGCCCGCGCCCCAGGTGTTGTCCAGGGCGCTGGTCACGCCGCGCTCGCGGCAGACGGCGGCCAACTGGGCCAAAGGCACGAACTCCATCGTGACCGAGCCCGGCGCTTCCAGCCACACCAGCCGGGTCTTGGGGCCGATGCGCGAGCGCAGGTCGTCCGGCTTCATCGGGTCGTAGAGCTGGTGCGAAATGCCCCAGTTCTTCAACTCGCCATCGGCCAGTGCCTTGCTCGGACCGTAGGCGTTGTCCGGAATCAGGACCTCGTCGCCGCTCTTGAGCAGCGCCATGCTGACATTGGCGATGGCCGCCAGACCGCTGGGCACCAGGATGCACTGCTTGCCGCCTTCCAGCGCCGCGATGCGCTCCTCCAGCATGAAGGTGGTAGGCGTGCCGTGCAGGCCGTAGGTGTAGCCGTTCTTGTTCTTCCAGTCGCGCGCGTGCATGGCGGCGACATTGGGAAAGATGACCGTGGAGGCCTTGAACACGCCGGGCTGCGGCGCGGCAAACCCGGCGGGAGGAACGTACGGATGGTGGATCAGGTCGGTGGTCAGCTTGGACATAGTTAGCGCTCCACGGCCGCGTAGTGTTCTGGGTGGTTTTCAATGCATCAAAAAAGCGCCGGGCCGCCCCAAGCTTTTTTGACTGTTCAGCCGGAGAGAAATTCTTGGGCGCAGCCCAAGAATTTATCGACGCTCAAATCTTCCACTTCTCCAGCAACTTCTCCGGCCCCATGCTGTCGTAGGTTTCGAAAGGCTGGTGGATCCACGGGTTGGTCGGCAGGAACTCCACCGAATAATCGGACGTGAATTTCGACATTCCCTTGGTCCAGATCACCGCGCTGCGCAACTCGGTGATGGGCGGGTAATTGTTCTTGAGCATCTCCAGCACGGCGTGAAGCGTCTGGCCGGAGTCCGCCAGGTCGTCCACCAGCAGCACCTTCCCCGCGATCTCGCCCTTGGGCGTCGTGATGTAGCGCGCGATGTCCAGGTGGCCCTGCACGGTCCCCGCGTCGGCCCGGTACGAGCTGGTCGACATGATGGCCAGCGGCTTGTCGAAGATGCGCGACAGGATGTCGCCGGGACGCATGCCGCCACGCGCCAGGCACAGGATCGTGTCGAACTTCCAGCCCGACAGGTGCACCTTGATCGCGAGCTTCTCGATCAGGCTGTGGTACTCGTCGTAGCTCACGTACAGGTGTTTGCCGTCTTCCGTCAACATTCGGTCACTCCAAAACGTATCCAAGAAACCTGGAGCGCCGCCGGCAGGCAGCGCTGCGGCAGCGGCCGCCAGCGCACGGGCTTTCAGGCCAGATAAGGATGCTGCATCATGATGGTCTGCTCGCGATCCGCCCCGGTCGAGATGATCGCGATGGGCACACCGGTGACCTGTTCGATCCGCTGCAGGTACAGCCGCGCATTGACCGGAAGCTTGTCGTACTTCGTCACGCCCACGGTACTCTGACTCCAGCCTTCCATGGTTTCGTAGACCGGCTTGCAACGCGCGATTTCATCGGCGCCGATCGGCAGGATGTCGGTGTGCTCGCCGTCGAGCTCGTAGCCGGTGCACAGTTGCAGCTCCTTGAGGCCGTCCAGCACGTCCAGCTTGGTGATGCACAGACCCGACAGGCCGTTGACCTGCGCGCTTCGCTTCAGCAGCGCGGCGTCGAACCAGCCGCAACGCCGGCTGCGGCCCGTGGTCACGCCGGTCTCGGCGCCCACCGTGGACATGTGATAGCCCGGCGTGCCGGGCTTTTCCCACTCGAGTTCGGTCGGGAACGGCCCGCCGCCCACCCGGGTGACGTAGGCCTTGGTGATGCCCAGGATGTAATGCAGCAGGCCCGGGCCGATGCCGGCACCGGCGGCGGCATTGCCGGCCACGCAGTTGCTGGAGGTGACATAGGGATAGGTGCCATGGTCCACGTCCAGCAGCGTGCCCTGCGCGCCCTCGAACAGGAGGTTGTCGCCGTGCAGGTGCGCTTCGTTCAGTTCGCGCGAGACGTCGGCCATCATCGGCTTGAGCAATTCCGCGTGCCGCATCGCCTCATCGAACACCGCCTGGTAGTCGACTGCGGGCGCGTTGAGGTATTTGGTCAGGATGAAGTTGTGCAGATCCAGCACGACTTTCAGCTTCTCGCCAAAACGCTGGGGGTGCTTCAGGTCCTGCACGCGCAGGGCCCGGCGGGCGATCTTGTCCTCGTAGGCCGGGCCGATGCCGCGACCGGTGGTCCCGATCTTTTCGCTGCCGCCCTGCTCGCGCAGGGTTTCGCGCGCCACGTCGATCGCTGCGTGGAAAGGCAGGATCAGCGGGCAGGCTTCGCTGATGCGAAGGCGCGAGCGGACCTCGACCCCGGCCTTTTCCAGGCCGGCGATTTCCTCGAACAGCTTGGCCGCCGAAAGCACCACGCCGTTGCCGATGTAGCACTTCACGCCGGGGCGCATGATGCCGCTGGGGATCAGATGCAGCGCGGTCTTGACGCCGTTGATCACCAGCGTGTGGCCGGCATTGTGGCCGCCCTGGAAACGCACCACGCCCTGCGCCATTTCGGTCAGCCAGTCGACCAGCTTGCCCTTGCCCTCGTCGCCCCACTGGGTGCCGACCACGACCACGTTACGGCCCTTTGTCTTCGTCATCGCATTGCTTCCGGAAAGTAAGAAATCTATAAGGTCTTGACGACCCATTGGCCGGCGCCAGCGCCCAGCGCCAGTTCGCGGTCGCATTGGAATTCGTCCACTTCGCTCTCGTGGCCGGGCAGCACGCAGACCACGATTTCGCCGCGGCTGCGCAGCGAGGCGATGGCGGCGCGCAACGCGGCCGCGTCCTTGCCGCTGTCCAGCCACGGCGCACGGATGGCGGCCCTGAGAGGCCGGGCGGCCGCCACGGCGACCAGCTCCTTGACATCCAGGCTGAAGCCCACCGCCGGCCGGTTGCGGCCGAACACCGCGCCGACTTCGTCGTAGCGGCCGCCGCGCACCAGCGCGTCGCTGGCGCCAGGCGTGTAGATGGAGAAGCGGGCGCCGCTGTAATAAGCGTAGCCGCGCAGGTCGGCCAGGTCGAAGCTGGCCTTGGCGCCCTGGAGGTGGCCCGCCAGCCACTTCAGATTGGCCAGGGCCTCGCGCAAGGCCGGCAAGCCAGGCAGGTGTTTTTGGGCTTCAGCCAGCACCGCCGCGTCGCCGTAGAGCGACACCAGCGCCAGCAGACCTTCGCGCACGGCCGCCGGCAAGTCCCGGGCCAGCAGGGCCAGCTCACTCGAATCCTTGGCCGCCAGCGCGGCGTGCACCCGGGCCAGCGCCGTCGCGTCGAGCGCAGTGCCGGCCAGCAGCGAACGCACGATGCGGGCGTCGGCCATGTCGACGGTGAGCGGGCCCACCTGCGTGGCCTTGAGGCAGTCCAGCGCCAGCAGCAGCGCTTCGAGGTCGGCCTCGAGGCCGGCATGGCCGTAGATCTCGGCCCCGAACTGCAGGGGCTCGCGCGTGGCATGGGGCCGGTCCGGGCGGGTGTGCAGCACCGGCCCGCAGTAGCACAGGCGCGCGACCCCCTGGCGATTGAGCAGGTGGGCGTCGATGCGAGCCACCTGCGGTGTGGTGTCGGCGCGCAGACCCATCATGCGGCCCGAAAGCTGATCGACCAGCTTGAAGGTCTGCAGGTCCAGCGCCTCGCCGGTGCCGGTGAGCAAGGACTCCAGGTGCTCGAGCAGCGGCGGCATCACCAGCTCGTAGCCGTACCCGCTGGCCGTATCGAGCAATTCGCGGCGGAGTTCTTCGATGTGCCGGGCCTCGGAAGGCAATACATCGGCGATGTGATCCGGGAGGACCCAGGCGGACATGTGAAGGGGTGGCTGTTAAAAACAGTATTTTACCGGCCCGACGGCGAGGGCCCGACGCAATTGCTGACGTCTGCCCCACAGAGCTGCGGATCCCGCCCTGGCGTGCCGTTGCCGCGCTGGGCTCCCATGGGAATGGGAACAAGGAGCGGCCAGGGCGCCCCCAAGCCTAGGAGGCGAACCAGAGCAGCGCGAGGCCCGCCAGAATGCTGCACAGGCCGAAGAAGCGCAGTTGCCCGTTCTGCAGCTCCAGCACCCGCGTGAAGGTGCGGCGCCAGCCCCCCGGCGACACGAAGGGAAAGAGCCCCTCGAACACCAGCACCAGGCCCAGGGCCATCCAGATGGTATCGCTTTCCAAAGCCTACTTCTTCGCCGGCGCGGCCGTGGCGCCGCTGCCGCGGAACGCCTTGAAGAACTCGGAATTGGCCGGGTCGAGCACCATCACATCCGCTTTCTTGTTGAAGGTGGCCTTGTAGGCATCCAGGCTGCGGTAGAACTGGGCGAATTGCGCGTCGCGGCCGAAGGCCTCGCCATAGATCGCCGCTGCCTGGCCGTCGCCCTCGCCCTTGATCTTCTGCGCGTCGCGGTAGGCATTGGCGATGGTGACCTCGCGCTGGCGGTCGGCATCGGCCCGGATTTTTTCACCCTCGGCCGCGCCGGTCGAACGCAATTCGTTGGCCACGCGCTTGCGCTCGGCTTCCATGCGCCGGTAGACCGATTCGGTGATGGCCTCCACATAGTCGACCCGCGTGATGCGCACATCGACGACGTCGATGCCCCAGGGCTTGGCGCCCTTGACCGCCTGCAGCACCTCGCGCTTGACGTCGGACATCACCTGGTCGCGCTTGGTCGAGAGCAGCTCGCGCACCGTGAAGCGGTTGACCTCTTCCTGGAACGCGTTGCGCACGACCCGATTGAGCTGGTTGGCGCCGGCCGCTTCGTCCAGTCCCACGTTGCGGATGTACTGCGACGGCTCGGTGATGCGCCAGCGCACGAACCAGTCGATCACCACGCGCTGCTTCTCCAGCGTCAGCATCGGCTCGGTGTCGGGGCTGTCCAGTGTCAGCAGGCGCTTGTCGATGTAGCTCACGTTCTGGAACGGCGGCGGCAGCTTGAAGTTCAGGCCCGGCTCGGTGATCACTTCCTTGATCTGACCGAGGGCATAGACCACGCCGAACTGCCGCTGGTCGACCACGAAGAGCGTCGAGCTGAGCAGCGCGAGCGCCACCAGGGCCGTCGTGACGATAAATCCGATTTTGTTCATCTTGTTTCCTCGCAGGGCTTAGCGCGTTTCGCGCTCGCGAGTGCGCGCGTTGTCACGCGCGCGCGAGTCGCCGCCGGCGCCGGAGGGGGCGGCCGGCGATTGCGCGGGTGTCGCGGCCGCCGCCGACGGCTCGGTGGCGACGGCGGCCCCGCTCTGGGCCGCCTGCTGCAGGATCTTGTCGAGCGGAAGGTACAGCAGGTTGCTGCCCTGGCGCGATTCCACCAGGACCTTGGTGACGCTGCTGTAGATCTGCTGCATGGTCTCCAGATACATGCGATCGCGCGTGACCTGCGGTGCGCGCTGGTACTCGGCGAGGACCGACTTGAAACGCTGTGCATCGCCCTGGGCCTGGGCCACAATCCTGGACTTGTAGCCATCGGCTTCCTGGGTCAGGCGCGAGGCCGACCCCACCGCCCGCGGAATCACGTCGTTGGCATAGGCCTGCGCTTCGTTCTTGGCCCGCTCGCGCTCCTGGCCGGCCTTGAGCACGTCGTCGAAAGCCGCCTGCACCTGCTCGGGCGGCCGCACGCCGCTTTGCTGCAGGTTGATGCCGACCACCTCGATGCCGACCTTGTAGCGGTCCAGCATGGATTGCATCAGCGTGCGCACGCGCGGCCCGATCTGGTCGCGCTCATCGGACAGCGCCGCGTCCATGCGCATCTTGCCGACCACCTCGCGCACCGCCGTTTCGGCGGTCTGCACCACGGCGTCGTTGGGATTCTTGCTCTCGAACAGGTAGGCCCGGGCATCGTTCAGCCGGTACTGCACCGCGAACTTGATCTCGACGATGTTCTCGTCCTCGGTCAGCATGGCCGATTCGCGCAGGCCGGTGGTCTTGATGATGGTGTCCCGGCCGACGTCGACCGAGCGGATCTGGGTGACGTACACGGTCTCCTGCCGCTCGATGGGATAAGGCAGCCGGTAATTGAAACCGGCGCCCAAGGTGGAGTGGTAGCGGCCAAAGCGGGTGATGACGGCCTGCTGGCCTTCCTGCACGATGAAGATGCCGGTGCCCATCCAGATGACGAACACCACCAGCAGCACCAGCCCGGCGCCGACACCGGCGCTTTTCATGTCCGGATGGAAATTGCCACCGCCGAAGCCCCCGCCACCGCCGCCGCCCGGACGCCGCCCCTTGCCGCCGAACAGCCCCCCCAACTTGCGGTTGAAGTCGCGCCAGAGTTCGTCCAGGTCCGGTGGGCCCTGGTTGGGGCCGCGATTGCCGTTGCCCTCGGGTTTTTGCGGATCGGGCTTGTTGCTTTCGGACTGCTTCTCGTCGCCACGACCCCAGCGCGGGTCGTTCAGGTTGAACATGCCCCTGATCCGGCCTTTCAGCCCGGCCCAGGGCAGGCTGCGTAAATGGAGGTTCATGCGCTCAGGTCTCGTTGTGGTGGCAGCCGCATTGTGCCCAATCAGACGAATGTCTCGCGGATTTCAGGTTTATGGTCCAGGGGCAGCGCCTGGGCGTTGCGCTGGCTCAATTGCTGCGCCAATTGCTGGCGCAGCGCCGGCAGGCCCGCCGACGTACGCCCACTGACGAACACCCGCGGCACCTGGACGCCCTCCAGCTCGAACAGGTCGCTGGCCTGCAGCGGCTGCTGGCTCGGGTCCAGCAGGTCGATCTTGTTGAACACCAGCAGCTGCGGCACGTCGGACGCGCCGATTTCGTGCAGCACGCGCTGCACCTCGGCGATCTGCTCCGGGTAATTGGGATTGGCGGCATCAACCACGTGCAGCAGCAGGTCGGCATCGGCTGCTTCCTGCAAGGTGGCCTGGAACGCGTCGATCAGGCCGTGCGGCAGTTCGCGGATGAAGCCCACGGTGTCGGACAGCGACACCGTGCCACCGGCCTCGCCGAGGTAGAGCTGGCGGGTGGTGGTGTCCAGGGTGGCGAACAGCTGGTTGGCCGCGTAGGCACGGGCCTTGACCAGTCCATTGAACAAGGTCGTCTTGCCGGCGTTGGTGTAGCCAACCAGCGAAATATTGAACGAGCCCTGCCGCTCGCGTCGGCGGCGCTGGGTCTGGCGCTGGCGCTTCACCTTCTCGAGCCGTTCGCGGGTGCGCTTGATGGCGTCGCCGATCATCCGGCGGTCCAGTTCGATCTGCTTTTCGCCCGGTCCGCCGCGCACGCCGGCGCCCCCGGTCTGCCGCTCCAGGTGCGACCACCGCCGCACCAGCCGTGTGCTCACGTACTGCAGCCGGGCCAGCTCGACTTGCAGCTTGCCCTCGTGGCTGCGGGCGCGCTGGGCGAAGATCTCAAGGATGAGCAAGGTCCGGTCGTTGACCGGCCGATCGAGGTGGCGTTCCAGATTGCGCTGCTGAGCCGGGCTCAGGGCCTGGTCGAACAGCACTTCGGTTGCACCGGTCTGCTCGGCCAGGGCCTTGATCTCGTCCGCCTTGCCCTTGCCGATGAACAGCGCCGCATCGGGGGCCTTGCGTTTGCACACGATGCGCGCCACCGGTTCCAGCCCTGCCGTTTGCGCAAGCAGCCCCAGCTCTTCGAGTTCGGCATCGAAATGCGGCAGGCCCAGGTCGACTCCCACCAGGATGGCGGGAGCGCTGGGGCGTGCGGGCGATTCGGAGAAACTCAAGTCGGGGATCGGGGGCTGGATCGGTTAGGACGGACCCGCGCTGCCGTTCATTGCCCGGCGCGCGGCTTTCAGGTCGCGCCGCCTTCGGGGTTTTCGGCCGTGGTGAAGTTCACCGCCCGGCCGGGCACGATCGTGGAGATGGCGTGCTTGTACACCATCTGCGTCACCGTGTTGCGCAAGAGCACAACGTACTGGTCGAAAGACTCAATTTGTCCTTGCAACTTGATGCCGTTGACGAGGTAGATCGACACCGGTACATGCTCGCGACGCAAGGTATTGAGAAATGGGTCTTGTAGCAGCTGCCCTTTGTTGCTCACGATATTCTCCGTGTTCCGCGTTCGGAAGTGTTGTTGGAAACTGCACCTTACCACAGCAAGTGGGGTGCGCAAGTAGGCCGAAGCCGATAGCACCGCAGCTGGGTGCGGAATTTGCTACTTCAAGGGCGGCACCCCAAATTGGTGTGCGTCTCGGGCTCGCCGGCAGTTCATTCCTTGTCGGCGTAGGGGTTGCGCGAACTCTTCATTTCGATCCGCAAGGGCGTGCCGATCAGGTTGAATTCCTTGCGGAACCGCCCTTCCAGGAAACGCTTGTAGGCCTCGGTCACATGCTCCAGCGAGTTGCCGTGCACGATGATCACGGGCGGATTCATACCGCCCTGATGGGCATAGCGCAGCTTGGGCCGGAACATGCCGGCCCGCTTGGGCGACTGGAACTGCACCGCCTCCAGCAACAGCCGGGTGAGCACCGGCGTGGGCATCTTCACCATGGCCGACCGATGGGCCTGGCCGATCGACGTCCACACCGGGCCCAGGCCCTGGCGCTTCATGGCCGAGATGAAATGGACGGGCGCGAATTTCAGGAACGGGAGCCGGGTTTCGATCTGGCGCTGCACCTGCTCGCGCTGGTACTCGTCCACCGCATCCCATTTGTTCACCGCCAGCACCACGGCACGGCCGCTCTCCAGGATGAAGCCGGCGATGTGCGCGTCCTGGTCGGTGACCCCCTGGGTGGCGTCCAGCAACAGCAGCACGACGTTGGCCGATTCGATGGCCTGGAGCGTCTTGACCACCGAGAACTTCTCGATCGCCTCGAACACCCGGCCCTTGCGGCGCAGGCCGGCGGTATCGATCAGCTCGAACTTCTGCCCGCCCCGCTCGAACGGCACCGAGATCGCATCGCGGGTGGTGCCGGGCTGGTCGAACGCCACCAGGCGCTCTTCGCCCAGCCAGGTATTGATCAGCGTCGACTTGCCCACGTTCGGGCGGCCGGCGACCGCCAGCTTGATGACGCCCGGGTCGCTGTCCTCGCCCTCTTCGTCCTCGTCCGGCAGGTTCAGCGGCGCCAGCGCGACGTCGACCAGGCTGCGGATGCCCTGGCCGTGCGCGGCCGAGATGGGGTGCACTTCGCCCAGGCCCAGCTCGTAGAACTCGGTCAGCTGCACGCCCTCGGTCATCCCTTCGGCCTTGTTCACCGCCAGCACCGTGGGCTTGCCCAGCTTGCGCAGGTACCGGGCGATATCGTGATCCTGCGCCGACAGACCGCCTCGGGCGTCGAGCACGAAGATGACCACATCGGCCTCGGCCACCGCCTGCCGGGTCTGGCGGGCCATCTCCATGTAGATGCCGCTCTCGGCGGTCGGCTCGAAACCGCCGGTGTCGATGACGATGAACTCGTGCTTGCCCTGCCGGGCGTTACCGTAGTGGCGATCGCGGGTGAGACCGGCGAAATCGGCCACGATCGCATCGCGCGACTTGGTCAGCCGGTTGAACAGTGTCGACTTGCCGACATTGGGACGGCCCACCAGGGCCAGGACCGGTTTCACAGCCGTTCACCTGTCCGGTGCCGTGGCCGCGCCTGACTCATTCCGGCACAAAGCCGTAGATGCCACCACTGCGCGTGACCACCACCAGCGTGTTGCCGGCGAGCACGGGCGCAGCCACCACGGGCGACCCGTCCGTGGTCAGGCGGTTCAGGGGAGTGCCGTCCTCGCGCGACAGCATGTGCACCAGCCCGGTGTTGTCGCCGATCACGACCGAGCGACCCAGGGCCAGCGGAGCCGTCAGACCGCGGTACTGGAGCCGGTCGCTGACCCATGCGCGTTCGCCGTTCTCGCGCTTCCAGGCGATCACCTTGCCGTCGGCCTCGGTGCCGAACACGAACCGGTCGTCGCCGTGGACGCCCTCGGTCCCATTGGCGGGTTGGGTCCACAGCACCACGCCGCGGCTGGCATCGACGCAACCGACGCTGGCCTGGAAGGCGCGGGCGCAAACCGAGTTGCCGACCCGGCTGACACTGCCCACCAGGTCGACCAGGCGCTCCACGTCGTTGATGCCGCGGGGCGTTGCCAGCGGCGCTTCCCAGCGCACCAGGCCCGTGAGCGGATCGAGCCCCGCCATGCGGCCCGACAGGCCGACCACCAGCGTGTCACCCACTGCCAGCATCACTCCGGAGTGGCGCAGCACCAGCGGCTCGCCCGGTCGCTGCTGGGTCCACAGCTTGCGACCGGTCCGGCCATCGAACGCCGTGACGGCGCGGTCGGCGGTGAGAACGAACACCCGCGCGCCCGCCACGAAGGGGGCGGTGTAGGCGACGGCGGGCAGCTTCTGGCGCCAGGCCTCCTTGCCGCCGGACAGCGCGACCAGCTCATTGGCGCTTGTCACCACGGCCGCCAGTTTGCCGTCGCCGCCGACGCCCGCCGCGAGCGGGCCGCCGACACTGGCGCGCCAGATGTCGCGACCGGTCGCCGCGTCGATCGCGGCCACCGTGCCGTCGCTGCTGGCCGCGGTGATCGTGCCGCCGCTGACGTTCACCGTGAGTTGCAGGTTGACTTCGCCCACGCGCGCCGTCCAGGCCGGCCGGACCGCGATCAGGGCGGCGTTGGGCGGCAACTCGGCAGGCTTGGGCTTTTCGGCGCCGCCGCCAAAGCCGGAAGGCAGGAGCGAACATCCGGCCAGCCCGGCCGCGACGGCGATGGCGCACAGCGCCACAGTGGTGCGAAATGAGTGCCGCATCATGGTTTGGCGCCCGCGACGGTCGCCGGCGTCACCGGGGCACCCAGCTGTTTCGGATCGACGCCCAGCGCACTGAGCTTGACTTCGACCAGGCGCCGGTACTCGGCCCGTTCGTCGAGACCCTTGTAGGCCTTTTCGTACTCGGTCCTGGCTTCGGCCTTCTTGCCCTGCAGGTTGTAGATGTCGCCGCGGCGGTCCGCCACCATGGGCGCGAACTCCCTCGGGAAGTCCGCGGCCAATTGCTTGAGCGCCTCGTCGTAGGCCTTGGCTTCCATCAGGACGCTGGCCAGCCTCAGCCGGGCCACGGCCTGGTAGCCCTCGTCGGAGGCCTTCTCGGCCACCCAGCCGAGAGTGGTTTTGGCCGCCTCGGTGTTGCCCTTGTCCTCCATCATGGCCGCCGTGAGCAAACCGGCCTGCTGCGCATAGGTGGTGCGGCCGAACTTGTCCTTCATGTCAGAAAAAGCACGCTCGACCCTGGCCGAATCCCCGGCTTGGGCCGCGCGCTCGACCTCGTCGTACATGGCGGCAGCCTGGGCCGCCTGCGTGCGCTGCCAATACTGCCAGCCGTTCCAGGCTGCGATCGAGCCGAAAACCACGATCATCGCCCACGTGATGAGGTTGCCGTACTCGTTCCAGAAGTGCTTGATCTCGGCAAGCTGCTCCTGTTCTTCGAGGTCGAGTTGTTTTGCCATGGTGTCGTGTTGTCCTGTCAGGAGCCTGCGATTGTAGTTAGGCCCGCAGAGCGGCCGCCCAGGCCGCCGGCTCGGCCAGCGGCCGCTGGACCTGCGCGCCCACGCCGTCGCGCAGCGACTTGACGGTCACGACGCCCTGGGCCAGCTCGTCGGCGCCGAAAATCAGCGCGTAGCGCGCGCCGCTCGCGTCGGCTTTCTTGAACTGGGATTTCATGCTGCCCATGCCCTCGGCTGCGCCCGCGTGCATCTGCACACTCACACCGGCCGCGCGCAACGTCTGCAATGTCTTCATCGCGACCGGCAGCGCCTGCACCATCGGAATCACCGCATACGCGTCGGGAGGCGGCAAGGCCACGGCGCCGGCCTGCTGCGCGACCAGTTCCAGCACCCGCTCCAGCCCCATGCCCCAGCCGACGGCCGGCGTGGGCTTGCCGCCCAGCACCTCGAACAGGCCGTCGTAGCGACCGCCGCCGCACAGCGTGCCTTGCGCCCCCAGTTCGTCGGTGATGAATTCGAAGACCGTGTGGCTGTAGTAGTCCAGTCCCCGCACCAGCCGCGCATTGACTTTCCACGCGACCCCGCACGCATCGAGCAGGCATTGCACGGTCTCGAGGTGTTTGAGCGAGGCCTCACCGAGATAACTCAACAATTGCGGCGCGCCCTGCACCACTTCCTGCATCGCGGGATTCTTGGTATCGAGGATGCGCAGCGGATTGGTGTGCAGGCGGCGGCGGGCGTCGTCATCCAGCAGCGACGCGTGAGTTTCGAAGTACGCGACCAGCGCGGCGCGATGCGCTTTGCGCTCCGTCGGAACGCCCAGGCTGTTGAGCTCGACCCGGATGTTGCGCAGGCCCAGGTCGGCCAGCAGCTGGTCGGCCAGCACCATCAGTTCGGCATCCACCTCCGGACCGGGAAATCCCAGCACCTCGGCGCCGAGCTGGTAGAACTGGCGGTACCGGCCGCGCTGCGGGCGCTCATGCCGGAACATCGGCCCCATGTAGAACAGGCGCTTGCCCCCGTCGTAAGTGAGGTTGTGCTCGATGGCCGCGCGCACCACGCCCGGCGTGTTCTCGGGACGCAGGGTCAGGGCCTCGCCGTTGAGCCGGTCTTCGAAGGAGTACATCTCCTTCTCCACGATATCGGTGGTCTCGCCGGTCCCGCGCACGAAGAGCTGCGTCGGCTCGACCACCGGCGTGCGGATCATGCGGTAGGCGTACCGCCCCATCAGCAAGCGCACCTTGTCTTCGAGCCACTCCCAGCGCGCCGAATCGGGCGGCATGATGTCGTTCATGCCTTTGACGGCATTGATTTTCTCGGCCATGACGTTCTTGCTATGCAGCTGCGGCGGCGTGTGTCTGGCCGAAGCGCTTTTCGATGTAGTTTTCGACGAGCTGGTGGAATTCGTTGGCGATGTTGTCGCCGCGCAGGGTCACTGCCTTCTGGCCGTCGATGAAGACCGGGGCGGCAGGCGCCTCGCCGGTGCCCGGCAGGCTGATGCCGATGTCGGCGTGCTTGCTCTCGCCGGGGCCGTTGACGATGCAGCCCATCACCGCGACGCGCAGCTTCTCGACGCCCGGATAGCGCTCGCGCCAGACCGGCATCTGCGCCCGCAGGTAGTCGTCGATCTGCTTGGCCAGTTCCTGGAAGGTGGTGCTGGTGGTTCGACCACAACCCGGGCAGGCGGTGACGCTGGGCACGAAACTGCGCAGGCCCAGCGCCTGCAGGATTTCCGCAGCGATCACCACCTCCTGGGTGCGCGATTCACCGGGCTGCGGGGTGAGGGAGACGCGGATCGTGTCGCCTATGCCCTCCTGCAGCAGGATGCCCAGCGCCACGCTGGAGGCGACCGTGCCCTTCGTACCCATGCCGGCCTCGGTAAGGCCCAGGTGCAGCGCGTAGTTGCAGCGGCGCGCCAGCTCGCGGTAGACGGAAACCAGGTCCTGGACGCCGCTGACCTTGCAGGACAGGATGACCTGGTCGCCGTCCATCCCCAGCTCCTGCGCCCGCCGCGCCGACTCCAGCGCCGACGTCACCAATGCCTCGTACATGACCGACCTGGCGTCCCAGGGCTCGGGCCGCCGGCTGTTTTCGTCCATGAGCTGCGCCAGCAGTTCCTGATCGAGACTGCCCCAATTGACCCCGATGCGCACCGGCTTGCCCCAGCGCACCGCCGCTTCGATCATCTGGCCGAACTGGCGGTCGTGCTTGTCGCCCTTGCCCACGTTACCCGGGTTGATGCGGTACTTGGAAAGGGCCTGCGCGCAGTCCGGATAGTCGGTCAGCAGGCGATGGCCGTTGTAGTGGAAATCGCCGATCAGCGGGACGTCGATGCCCATGCGATCGAGTTGCTCGCGGATGTAGGGAACCTGCGCCGCGGCCTCGGGCGTGTTGACGGTGATGCGCACCAGCTCCGAGCCCGCGATGGCGAGCTCCTTCACCTGGATGGCGGTGGCTATCGCGTCCTGTGTGTCGGTATTGGTCATCGACTGCACCCGCACCGGAGCGTCGCCGCCGATCGTGACGACGCGCGAACCCCAGACCGCGCGGGCCTGGCGCGAGCGGCGCGGCTGCGGCGACGCGGGTGCGATCGGCAGGCAGGGCTCCATCATTTCACCTCGAAGCGGGCCACGTTGTCGCGCGACACGGGCCGCAGATCGAAGGGTTTGCCGCGCACCTCGACCTCGGTGACGTCGACCCTGCCCACCGTGACCTGCAACGGCATCGCACCCGAGGCGGCACCCGCCTCGCCGGCTGCCAGCAGTTTCCTGAGCGCAACCACACCCTTGGCGTCGGTCACTTCCACCCAGGAGGCGGCCTTGGCGCGGAACAGCACGATGCCGCTGGCGGGCACGGCGGCAGCCGTCGCCTCGACAATGGGAGCCACGGGAGCGTGCGCTGCCGCAGGGACACTCAAGACTGCGGGAGCGTTGGCGGCGGGTCCCGGCGCGGCCATCGTCAGGGAGGCCGGCGACGGTGCGGCCAGGGGCGGCGGCGTCACCCGTTCCGGCGCGGGCACCTCCAATGCTTCGGGCACCGGCGAGCCCGCGTCCGCGATCGTGGCCTCCTTCGCCGAGCCGTCCTCTTGCTGCACGCGGGGCAGCAGGATCAGGACCAGTGCGCCGAGCAGCAGGCCAAAAACAGACAGGAGCACGGGCTTCGAAAACTGTGCGGGCCAGCCCGGCGCCGCGCTGTCCCTGGGTCCGCGGAAAGGGGCATTGAGCCCGTCGCTGTCATGGATCAGGCGAGGCGCGGTGGTTTGCGGCAGGCGGTCGAGCACGGGCTGGGGGTCGATCTTCAGGGTGCGGCACACACTGGAGGCCAGCGCCCGCACAAAAACGGCGTCGGACAACAGTTCGTAGTGGTCGCTCTCCAGGGCCTCGAGCTTGCGCACCGGCACCTTGAGCGAGACAGCCAGCGCCGCCACGTGCAGGCCCGCCGCTTCACGCGCCTGATGCAGGATGGCCCCGGCCGTCAGCGTGTCGTTGACCGGCGCCGGTTGGGCAGCAGGACCGCTGGCGTCTTCGACCCAGGCCTCAATCATCGAAGGCCCCCCGTTCGAACGCAGTGGCCTCGCGGGATTGGGCAAACCGCTTGCGCAGCTGCTCCCCCAGCTGTCGCACGGCAAGCTGGTCGTTCAGGCGCCGCTCGATCTTGATGCCGAGCCACAAGCTTTCGGCATTCGCCAGTTCGCTGTTGTTCAGGCGCCGGATGTAGAACCGGGCACGGGTGTAGTCCGCGCGCTGGTACAGCAGTTTCGCCAGGTTGTATCCGGTGATGGGATTGCCGGCGTCCAGCTCGTAGGAGCGAGCCAGACTGCGCTCGGCCTCGTCGGTGCGGCCGGCCTTCGCCTGGCACACGCCCTGGGCCATCAGGGTCTTGGCGCGTCCGGTATAGAGCGGGTTGGCCATGGCGACATCGAAGGCGCGCTGCGATTCGTCGTAACGAGCCTGCTGGCACAGCAGCCAGCCGTAGTTGTGCTGCACATTGGGATCGCGCGGGTTGAGCGCCACCGCGCGGCGAAAGCTGTCCTCGGCCTGACCCATGTCGTTGAGACGCATGTAGATCAGCCCGCGCAGGTTGTACGCATCGGGAAAGGTCGGATCGCTCGCGATCACCTGCTTCAGCTCGTCGAGCGCGACGGTGGTCTGGCCCTGTTCGAAATAGCCGACTGCCAGTTCCATCCGGATGCGGGCGCGCCTGCGCGCATCGGGCTCGTCGGACTCGGTCACGATGTCGTGAGACGGCGCGGCCCCGCCCGGCGTCGATGCGCAACCGCCCAAGGCCGTCAGCACGGCCCAGGCCAGGGCCACCCAGGCGAGGCAAAGCCTGGGGTCCCACGTCCTCGCGGCGGACCTTGTCATGGTTTCAGTTCTCCTTCGCACCGGGCGCCAGGGCCGGCACCTGTTTGAGCATCACGGTGCGTTGCTGGGCGATGCGTACGCCCACGCGGGTGCGGTCCTGGACGTCGCCGGCCAGCTGGCCGCAGGCGGCATCTATGTCGTCCCCTCTGGTTTTGCGCACAGTGGTGACAATACCAGCATCGCTGAGGATTTTCGCAAAGGCCAGCACCTGTTTGTGGGGCGAACGCGTCAGTCCCGACTGCGGGAACGGATTGAAGGGTATGAGATTGACCTTGCACGACACGCCCCGGCCACCGTGGTGTTGCAGCAGGTCGACCAGCTGGCGGGCCTGTTCGGGCTGATCGTTCACGCCTTCGAGCATGCAGTATTCGAAGGTGATGAAGTCGCGCGGTGCGTGTTCCAGGTAGCGGTTGCAGGCGTCCAGCAGGTCCGCCAGTCCATGCTTGCGGTTCAGGGGTACCAGGTTGTCGCGCAGTTCGTCGTTGGGCGCATGCAGCGACACGGCCAATGCCACCGGGCAATCCCGTCCCAGCCGGTCCATCATGCGCACCATGCCCGAGGTGGACACCGTCACGCGGCGCCGGGACAGGCCATAGCCGTGGTCGTCCAGCATCACCCGCAACGCCGGCACCAGCGCCGAATAGTTCTGCAGCGGCTCCCCCATCCCCATCATCACCACGTTGGAGATCACCCGCTCCTGGGAGTGCAGGCGCTGGCGCAGGAAATGCTCGGCGAACCAGAGCTGGGCCACGATCTCGCCGGTCGTGAGGTTGCGCGAGAAGCCCTGGTGGCCGGTGGAGCAGAAGCGGCACCCCACAGCGCAGCCCGCCTGCGACGAGACACAAAGCGTGCCGCGGTCGTCCTCGGGAATGAACACCGCTTCCACGGCATTGCCGTTGCCCACGTCGAACAGCCACTTGATGGTGCCGTCGGTGGACTCGTGCCGGGAAATGACCGGCGGGCACTCGATGCGGGCACTGGCCTTGAGCTTTTCGCGGAACGACTTCGCCAGGTCGCTCATCTGGTCGAAGTCGCTCACGCCGCGCTGGTGGATCCAGCGAAACAGCTGTGTCGCGCGAAAGCGCTTTTCACCCAGGCCCTCGCAGAAGACAGCCAGACCCTCCAGGTCGAAGTCGAGAAGATTGGCGCTCATCGCGTGAAACTACCCGACGGACGCAGCGCCGGGCCGCCCCAGGCGCGTCCGGGCCCCCTGGCGGGGCAGCGAAACGCAGTGGAGCGTGGGGGCCACATGCTATCGGGAATACACGTTCATGCCGGCGAAGAAGAAGCCCACTTCCACCTTGGCGGTTTCCAGCGCGTCGGAACCGTGCACCGCGTTGGCGTCGATGCTGTCGGCAAAGTCGGCGCGGATGGTGCCAGGGGCAGCCTTCTTCGGGTCGGTGGCGCCCATCAGTTCCCGATTCTTCAGGATCGCGTTCTCGCCTTCGAGCACCTGGATCATCACCGGGCCGGAAATCATGAACTCCACCAGGTCCTTGAAAAAGGGACGTTCCTTGTGGACGGCGTAGAACTGTTCGGCCTCGCCGCGCGAGAGGTGGGCCATCCGGGCCGCGATGATCTTCAGGCCGGCGGCCTCGAAACGGGCGTAGATCTGGCCGATCACGTTCTTGGCCACGGCGTCGGGCTTGATGATGGAGAGGGTGCGTTCGGTAGCCATGTGGATTTCCTGAGCTTGAAGGGGTGAGGCTTGCGCCCCGGTCGGTTAGGCCGGATGCGAGTGCAAAAGTTCGGCAAAGCTTCGAATTTTAACCCGTGGCGCAGCCGCCGCGACCGGGCTGTGCGAGCCTCAGCCGATCCGCAGGGCCGAGGCCACGCAATCTCAACCGTTGGCTGGCTTGGGCCAGGCGACCGGCCATGTCAGCGCCCGCGTCCGCCGCGGCGCTGTCCGCCCCCGCCCCCGCCCCCGCCCC
>DIZF01000046.1:23894-27769 GCA_002427815.1 Ramlibacter tataouinensis | reverse complement strand
TCCACGATCGCTGAAATACACACTTTATCGACTCTACCAAACCTGACAATGCGGTGCATCGTCCTCCGTTCCAGTCCACGCGGCTGCTGGACCAAATACGAGAGCGGCTGCGTTACATGCACTACAGCCTGCGCACCGAACAGACCTATGTGTACTGGGTGCGCTGGTTCATCCGGTTTCAGGCGATGCGCCACCCGCGCGAGATGGGGCGCGCCGAAGTCGAGGCGTTTCTCTCGATGCTGGCCAACGAGCGCAAGGTGGCCCCTTCCACCCATCGCCAGGCACTGAGCGCGCTGCTGTATTTGTACAAGGAGGTGTTGAGCCAAGAGCTGCCCTGGATGCAGGAGATAGGGCGTCCCGTGCCGACCAAGCGCATTCCAGTAGTGCTCACACGCGACGAAGTCCAAAACGTCCTGGCTTTGATGGACGGCGTCACCGGCTTGTTGGCGCGCCTGTTGTAAGGCACGGGTATGCGTCACATGGAGGGCTTGAGTATGCGAGTCAAGGACCTGGACTTTGACCGTCGTGCGATCGTGGTGCGCGATGGCAAAGGTGGCAAGGACCGGGTTGTGATGTTGCCTCGCTCACTGGAGCAGCCGCTGCGCGATCAGCTGGCCTATTCTCGGGCGCTGTGGACAGCGGACCGCTCGGCCCAGCGCGCTGGTGTCTACCTGCCTCACGCCCTCGAAGCCAAGTACCCGAGAGCAGGGCAGTCATGGGCCTGGCAAGGGGTGTTTCCTTCGCCCACCTTGTCGGTGGATCCGCGCAGTGGCATCGAACGCAGGCATCACTTATATGAGCAGCGTCTGCAACGCGCGTTGAAAAAGTCAGTGCAACTCGCCGGCATTCACAAACCTGTCTCTGTCCACACGTTGCGCCATGCGTTCGCCACCCACTTGCTGCAGACGGGCACCGACATCCGCACGGTGCAGGAATTGCTGGGCCACAGTGATGTGAGCACGACCATGATCTACACGCATGTGCTTAAGGTGGCAGCCGGCGGCACGGCGAGTCCTCTCTATTCATTGCCGGGCGGCTGAAGCCGACGCCTGAGCAGCGCCGATAACGACCTGTTCAGAACCAGCTCACGGAGGTGACGAGCTTCCGAGATCCAGCCCTTGGAAAGACCGGCTGAGCACCGGTGTAAGGCCCGGTAATCACGAGAGGCCGAAACTGCAACCGATCCCTTTCAGGGGCGCGCGAAAGTTATCCGAGAGTTTGGCTCTGCTGACGGTCTTTATTGATCAGATCAGCCTCGGCTCGATGTTCAACATGACCAAGCAGGCCATCGAAAACACGTTCGCGCTCGGCTGGGGACGCATCGTCAACATCTCGTCGGTCAACGGCCAGCGCGGTGCCTTCGGCCAGGCCAACTATGCGGCATCCAAAGCCGGCATTCACGGCTTCACCCAATCGCTGGCGCTCGAGTTCGAGCGCAAGAACATCACCGTCAACACCGTCTCTCCCGGGTACCTGCACACCAGGATGGTGGAGAAGGTGTCGCCGCAGGTGCTGCAGGAGCGCATCCTCCCGGAGATTCCGCTGGGACGTCTGGGCGAACCGGACGAGGTGGCCCAGCTGGTGGCCTATCTCGCATCGGAGCGCGCCGCGTTCGTGACCGGCGCCAATTTCTCGATCAACGGCGGACAGCACATGTGAGCCGGGTGGCTTTCTGCCGTGTGTCCGGTTCTGCCGCATCACAAGGAGCTGCGCCCGCTGATGAACCCCAACAGGACAACGACGACGGCGATCACGAGCAGGACGTGGATCAATCCGCCCGCCGTGACGGAGGTGACCAGTCCCAGCAGCCACAGGATCAGGAGGATGATGGCGAGGGTATAGAGCATGATTTTTCCTTCCGGTGAACGTAGGGCTAATTGGCCGGGGGCGGCACCGGCCGGCTGAGTTCGCGAAAGATTCCGCCCTGCTGGACGCTGCCGCTCGCGGTGCCTTCCCCTCTCATGCGCCGCACGCAATCTTCGCGATCGGATTCCGGCAACGCAGCGCAGCGGATCAGCCGGTTCTGCTCGAGCTCGCGTTCGTTCCCGGCGGCGAGGCCTCCGCGTCTTGCTTCCTGCAATGCGGCGCCCGCCTCACGCAGGCAGGTCTCGCGGGTCTCGATGGATTCGCCGCTCAGGCAGGCCGCGCGCTCCTTCTGATAGACCAGTTGGGCGTCGGACAATTTGGCGCCGGCTGCGGCCGCAGCGCCGGCAAAGAGCAGGGTGACCGCTGCGCCCAGGGTGATGGTCGAAAAGGCTTTCATGGCGTTCTCCTTGAGTTGCCCAGTGCGGTGTCCGGATGCCCGAGGCTTGGACGGGCCCCGATTCGCGGCAGCTCAAGTGGACGGCGCCGCGGTTGACACACTGTCGCAATTCAACATAGACCGGTGCCGCCATAGCGCCATGATCGCAGTCAAGCTCTGTCCGTGTTGAAGCAACGCCGGGCGCCGCGCCGGACCCAGGCTTCGCACGCGCTTACTGTCGGGTAAGACGCAGGTCAGGTTCCGCCGCTATGCAAGTGGACATTGACTTGAGTCATTGCGACGCCCCAGGTTGCGCAACTATAAGTAAATGACATTGAAACGTTGAAAGGGAATGCCATGAAGTACGCTCGAGCGATTGCAACTGCCGCCCTGGTGGGTCTCACCGTCGCCACTGCTGCCATCACCGCAGGCTGCGCCGTCGGACGCGGTCAGGAAACCGCAGGAGCCTATGTCGACGACACGGCGATCACCACCAAGGTGAAGGCGAAGTTTGCCGAGGACCCGACGGTGGCCGCCACCTCCATCAGCGTGGAGACGCTCAATGGAACCGTGCAGCTGAGAGGCTTCGCCAAGTCCACGGCTGAGAAGTCCCAGGCCGAGAATCTCGCGCGCGCCGTGAGCGGGGTGCGCGGCGTGCGCAACGACATCGTCGTGCGGCCTTGAGGTCGCATTGGCCCGGGCAGTCCACTCTTTTGAAGCGCAGCCTTAGGGAGACCCGCCATGAGTGCAGCCGTGCTCGCGATCGACAGACCCCGGTCGTTCACTCCCGCTCTGCGCCGATCAGCAGGGCCCCACCTGCGCGGCGCGGATACGAGGGTTTGCAAAGCGAACATGCCTGAGCAGGCCAACAATCTGCTGCTCACAGCGCTGCCCGCCCCCGAGTATCAGCGGCTGCTGCCGCACCTGGAACCTGTTCCGTTGTTGCTCGGACAGAGCATCTACCAGGCCAGCAGCCGGGCGGATCATGTGCTCTTCCCGACGGCAGGCATGGTATCCCTGGCGCATCTCACGGCAGAGGGCGAGTCGTCCGAACTCGCGGTCGTGGGCAATGAAGGCATGCTCGGGTTTTTCCAGATCCTCGGTGGCGAGACGTCCTGGCCGTACAGTTGCGTTGTGTACGGCGCCGGTCATGCCCTGCGGATTCCCGCAGCGGTCTTGAGGCAGGAATTCGAGCGCGGCGGCGTGTTGTGCTGGGTGTTGCTGCGCCACACCCAGCTGCTGATGACACAGGTGGCGCAGACCGCAGTGTGCAACCGGCACCATACGGTGGAGCAGCAACTTTGTCGTCTGCTTCTGCTGAGCCTGGATCGGTTACCTTCCAATCAGGTCGTCCTGACCCAGGAGCTGATCGGGCGCATGCTCGGTGTCCGCCGCGAAGGTGTGAGCGAGGCGGCCATGCACCTGCAGCAAGCGGGGGTGATTCAATACCGGCGCGGCCACATCACCGTGCTGGATCGCCCGAAGCTGGAACGGCGGGTGTGCGAGTGCTACGCCGTGGTCAAACGGGAACACGACCGCCTGTTTGCGCACTAGCAGTCGCCCCGGCTCGCGCACATAACTCAATGCAACTGAAAGGGAAAGCCATGAAATACGCTCGAGCGATTGCAACTGC
>DIZF01000046.1:0-23670 GCA_002427815.1 Ramlibacter tataouinensis | reverse complement strand
GCTGAGAGGCTTCGCCAAGTCCGCGGCGGAAAAGTCCCAGGCTGAGAATCTCGCGCGCGCCGTGAGCGGGGCGCGCGGCGTGCGCAACGACATTATCGTGCGGCCTTGAGGCCGCGTCGGCCCGCTGATTGAAGCCAGGGCGGCAGCGCCGCCGCCCTGATTACCGAGCCGGCCCCCCGGCCGGTGCAGCGTTATCGCCTGCCGGGCGCACCCGCGCCAGTTCGTCCTGTTCAAGCGGCTGCGCAATCGAGAGCAGTTTCTCGAGGATGGTCACATCGGCCTCCGACGCGTCATCGCGGCGTGCCAACAGCCGCTCGCGCAATACCTGGGGTGGCGCCTGGCAGTCCAGGATGGAGAACGGCACCTGGAGTTCACGCGCGAGCGCGTAGGCTGCCTCACGCTCGGCACGCTGCAGGAATGCGGCATCGAGCACCACCGGCCAGCCCGCTTGCAGCAGAGTGCGCGCGGTCGCGAAGAGATACTCATAGGTGCGCGCAGTCGCTTGCGGGTTGTACAGGTCCAGGCCCCGGGAGTGTGAGTCCTCCAGCATGCCCAGGCCGAACAGCCGCTTGCGTTCGACGTCCGAGCGCAAACGGATCGCGCCTTCGCGTTCCAGGAGCTGCTGCGACTGGAAGGTCTTGCCCGAGCCGGGCAATCCATGGGTGATGCACAGCTGGGGTGACGGCGGCTGTGTCCAGGACAACGCCGCGTCGACGAACCGGCGCGCACCGGCTGCGTGGCCGGCGCCGCGCAGATATTCGACCTGAGCCCGCACCAGCGCACGGTACACGGCCGAGAAGTGCAAGGCCGGCACCGCCCCGTGGTCGCCGGTGCGGTCGAGCCACCCGTTGAGCAGCCGGAAACCCCAGTCGCTGCGGCCCCGCGCCCCGAAATCCATCACCGGGAACGCGATGTCGTCGATGACGTCGATCCATCGCAGTGCAGGATCGAATTCGATGCAGTCGAATGCCGCGACGCCGCTGGCCAGGCTGACCACGTTGTCCAGGTGCAGGTCGCCATGGCATTCGCGCACGCGGTCCGACTCCAGGCGCGCTTTCCACAGCGGCGCCAGCGCCGCAGCCTGAGTCTCGAGCCATTCACGCAATCGGGGCACGTCGTCCGTGCCGACCACGGGCGCGGCGCCATCGAGCGCGGCCAGCGCGACGGCGCGGCGGCCCTCCACGCTGCCGAAGCCGTTGTCGGCAGCCGTGCGAGGCGCGTGTTCATGGAAATCGCCGAGCAGCGCCGCCAGCTGGTCGACAGCGCGGGGCGTGAGTTCGCCCGCCGCGAGCTGCTCGCCGAACAGCGCGCCCGGTGGGAACCGGAGCATGCGCACGGCGTACTCCAGAACCGGCCCCGCGCCATCGACGTTCGGCAACCGATGCGTCCCGGTGATGCGGCTCACACCGAGATAAAGCGATGCGGCGAGCCTGCGGTTCAACCGCACCTCCTCCTCGCAAAACCGGCGCCGCGCATCGAGCGTCCCATAGTCGACGAACGACAGATGCACCGGCTTCTTGATCTTGTACGCCAGATCCTGGGCCAGCAGCACCCATGAGATGTGCGTCTCTATGATTTGCGCGTGAAGCGCCCGGGCCAGGGCCGTGACCATGGCCTGCGCCAGTGCGATGCCGGCTGTCTGCATGGAGCAAGCGTAGTCTGCGCAGCCGGCATTTTCTTGACACCCGTCAAGGCGTGCCGCGGCCGGGCAGTTCAGCGCTTGACGCATCGCAAGCACGCTCGAGCTCGTTTCCACTAGTGTGGCGGCTGGATTCACTCATTGGCGGATGTACATGCCGGAAAATCTCGAAATCGAACTGGTTCAGCAGAGCGGCTACCGCTTCGAAGTTCACTTCACCAATACCGACGTTCCGGTCCTGGTGACCGATGAGCAAGCCCCGTTGGGTGGCGGCTCCGGTCCGAATCCATCGCGCCTGCTCGGCGCTGCCGTCGCGAACTGCCTGGCCGCCAGCCTGCTGTTTTCCCTGCGCAAGTTCGGCAACGAGCCCGGACCGTTGCAGGTGCATGCGACGGTGTCGCTCGAACGCAACCCGCAGGGCCGCATGAGGGTGAGCCGCATTGGCGTGGAGATCCGTCTGGGTGTGGCCGCCGCGAGTCTGCAACACGCCGATCGGGCGATCGCGCAGTTCGAGGACTTCTGCATCGTCACGCAGAGCGTGCGCGCCGCGATCGACGTTGCCGTGAAGGTAACGGATTCCGCCGGCGTGGTGCTGAAGGGCTGACGCAATCCCGGCTGGCGCAGCGCCGCCGGCACTCCGTTGACCCGGCGCAATGTCTTGCGCTCATCGCTTCCTATAGTGAATCAATCACTCCAAGGAGCGATTCATGGACAGGATACTGGTGGTCTGCTACTCGTATACGGGAACCTCCCGGCAACTGGCGCAACTGCTGTGCGCCCAGCTCGGCTGGCCGATGGGCGAGATCGTTGAGGCTCGACAACGTGCCGGTCCGACCGGCACACTGCGTTGCGTAGCCGACTCGCTGTTGCGACGCCGGCCGCTCATCCGTTACGACGGACCGGACCCTGGGGAATTCGAGACCGTGGTGCTGGTGTCGCCGATATGGATTTATCGATTGGCGGGCCCGATGCGCAGTTTCGTTGCGGACCGTGTTGCCGACCTCAGGCGGGTGGCCGTGGTATCGGTGATGGGAGCCCAAGGTGCTTCGAACGCCGTGGCCGAGATCGGGCGCCTGCTCGGCCATGCGCCGATGGCAGCCACGTCATTCACGTCACGCGAGGTGGACGACGGCAGCTGCGCCGACCGGCTGCAAGGCTTCGGGCGCGCGCTGCAGGCGATAAGGCCCGACGTCGCGCAGGTTTCGGCCGACAGCGGGTCGCCTCGGGCTGCGTGAGCAGGGCGCGCGAAGGTAGTCGAGAACAAGCGCCGGGCAGTGGTGCGATTTCTCGAGGAGAATCGCAGGTAGTGGAAGAGAAATCGAAGCGCCCGCACGGACGGCCGGCGGCGGGCGTGATTGACCTGACCGGCCCGCAAGGAGCGCCTCATGTATCAACGAATCCTGGTTCCCCTGGACGGCAGCCCTGCGGCCGAAAGCGGGTTGCGTGAAGCGGTCGGATGCGCCAAGGGGCAAAAAGGGGCCACGCTGTTCTTTCTGCACGTCGTGGACGATTTTTCGATGCTCGTCGAGATGACTTCGGTGCGCAGCTTCGAGGAGATGCTCAAGGGCTTGCGGCAATATGGCCTGGAAGTGCTGGCCAAGGCCCGGCGTAGCGCCGAAGAGGCCGGCGTCCACAGCGAAGGGCTGCTGCGCGAAGTCACCAATGAGCGCGTCGCGGAGGTGATCGTCGACCAGGCCAGGCAGCATCAGTGCGACCTGATCGTGATGGGCACCCACGGACGGCGCGGCTTCAGCCGCATTGCAATGGGTAGCGAGGCCGAGCAGGTGGCGCGGACCAGCCCGGTTCCCGTGCTGCTGGTAAGGCAGGCGCAGGAGGCGGAGGCACCTGCCGCCGCCCAGCCCTCAGCCGCGCGCCCGTAACTTCTGCGGCGGGACGCTCACCATGGACCGGCGCGTGCCGGTCATGGCGTGCGCACCTTCACCCGTTTGCCGTCCGCCACCGCCGGCGGTGGATAGACGATGACGCGCTGATCCAACGCGAGCCCGCTGCGCACCCAGGCGTGGGTGCCGTTGCGCCCGCCGATCTCGACCGGCTGCAGCCGTGCCCGGTTCCCGTCCAGTCGGTACACGGCCATGGCCTGGCCATTGGGAAAGAGGGCGCCCACCGGAACCAGCAGCGCCGGGTCCACGCTGGCGGTGATCACCCGCACGACCACGCGAAAGCCGTCGCCCATGGCCTGCCATGCCTCGGGCGGGCTGGTGACGTCGATCAGGACGTTGACCCGCTGTTCTTCGATGCCCAGGGCCGACACCTTGGTGAATGCGGCCGGCTCGACGCGCCGCACCCGGCCTTCGACCGCGGGGCCGCCCCAGCGCTCGATCACCACGCGCCGGCCGGGCTGGGCTTGTACCGCATCGGTCGTCAGCAGTTCGCTCAGCACTTCCATCTGCCGGGGATCGCCGACGTCCAGCAATGCCGTGCCGGCAGGGAGCGTCGCCTCGCTCGGTTGCGCCACGCGCAGCACGACACCGGCCACCGGGCTGCGCACCGCGAGCGACCGCGCTTTCCCGCCCGCCCCGGTGATCGGCCGCAGCGCGGCCGCAGCCAGCTGCTGTTCGTGCACGGCGACGTCTTGTTCGGCAGTGGCCACTTCCAGTTCGCGCTGCGTGCCAGCCAAAGCGAGGCGGACCGCATCGAGCCGCGATGCCGACAGGAAGCCCTCGGCGGCCAGCTTTTCGGTGCGTTCCTGTTCCAGCCTGGCCTCCTGCAGCGCGATCCGGGCACGCGCGATCCGCGCCGCGGCGCGGTCGACGCTGGCTGCGGTGGCCTGCACCCGGGCTTGCGCTTCCCGCCTGCTGCGATCGTCGACCATCGATGACATCACGGGCATCAACACGGCGACAACGTCCCCGGCCGCAACGACGTCGCCTTCGCGCAAGGCGATGCGCTCCAGGCGCGCGGCCACCGGTGCGGAAATCGTGTAGCGCTCCTTCAGGCGGGTGCGGCCGTCTTCTTCGATGGCCTGCTCGAAACGGCCCTGCCGGACGACGGCGACTTCGACCGGCCGCGGGGCAAAGGCCCAGGCCAGCGCTGCCACCGCCGCAACGCCGACGGCGATCCAGACCCATGTGCTCTTCTTGATGTCCACGGCTATTCCCTGGTCTTGAGCGCGGCGACCATGTCCAGCCGGTCGATGCGCTGGCGCACCACCATCGCGCTGGCTACGCCGGCTGCGACGACGCAAAGGGCGGCGAACGCGTAGGTGCGGGCGCGGATGACCACCGGAAAATAGAACTGGTCGGATCGCATGAGCTCCACGATACCGTGCGTCAGACCCCAGCCCAGCGCCATGCCCAGCGGCAGCGCGACGGCGATACCCAGTGCCAGCTCGCCGAGCAGCAGCAGCGACACCTCGGCCCGCGTGAAGCCCAGCACGCGCAGGCTGGCCAGTTCCCAGGCGCGCTCGGCCAGGGCGATGCGTGCGTTGTTGTAGACCACGCCCACGGCGATCACGGCGGCGAAACCCGTGAGGATGGCGCTCATGATCAGGATGTTGCGGGCCGTCACTTCCTCCATATTGCGCAGCATGGTCGCCTTGCTGAAGGCGCCCGACACGCGCGGCAGGGCCTTCGTCGCTTCCAGGACCCGGTGGTCCTCGCCTTTGGCGATGCGCAGCGTGAATTCGGAGGCGACGTCGCCTTCGCCCAGCAGCCGGTTGAGCGCGCGGCGCTCCATGTAGGCATTCAGTCCCATCATGTCGCGCACCAGCTGCTGCACGGCCACCTCGCGCACGAGCCGGCGCCCTTCGCGCAGCTCCACGGTCACGTTGTCGCCCACGCGCAGCCCCAGCTTGTCGGCCAGGCGGTCGCTCATCAGCAGCCCGTCCGCGGGCGGCACGGCGACGCGGCCGTCCACGTCGATCACGCGCTGCAGGTTGGGCGGCGCCGTGCGGCCCTGGATCACGCCGGTTTCCGCGCGCGCCCCGTGGATGAAGCGCACCGCCACGCGGCGCCCCGGCTCGACCTGCAGCACGCCGGGCAGCCGCGCCAGCGCGCGAGTGGCGCCCGCGTCGATGGGATCGATCGTCCACATCGCGATGTCGCCGCGCATGCCCAGGTTGAAGTTGGTGTCCAGGATGACGTCGATGGCATCCCGAAAGAAGTTGCCCATGACGACGATCGCCACCGAGGCGGCGATGCCGCCCACCGTGATCGACGCGCGCAGCGGGTGCCGCTCCACGTTGCGCAGGATCATGCGCAACGCCGGACCGGTGCGCAGGCGCGGGATGCGCTCGATCAGCGAGCGCCGGTAGCGGCCGGGGGCGGGCGGGCGCATCGCCTCGGCTGGCTGCAGCCGCACGGTCGCGGCGATGGCGGTGAGCGTGCCCAGCAGGGCCGTGACCGCCACCACGCCCAGGCTCACGACCACGAGTTCGGAGGGTACGACATGCACGAATACCGGAAAACGGAAGACCTCGTCGTACAAGCCCATCAGCAGCACACCCAGCCATTTGCCCAGCGCCAGGCCCAGCAGCCAGCCGCCGGCGGCCATGGGGGTGATCAGCTTGAGGTAGTGCAGGGCGATGGCGCGGTTGGGATACCCGAGCGCCTTGAGCGCCGCGACCTGCTCGCGCTGGGTCGCGACGAGCCGCGCCGTGACGACATGCAGCAGGAATGCGGCCACCGCCAGAAAGATCGACGGCAGCACCGTGCCCAGCACCTGCTGCTCGCGGATCTCGGAGTCGAGGATGGCGTGCGACATCTGGTCGACGCGGCCGTTCGCCGGCAGTCCACCGAACGCGGCGAGCTGCTGGGTCACCGCATCGATGGTCGCCGGCTGCGACGTGCCGGGCGCCAGCTTGATCGCCACGCGGTTGAACGCGCCCCGCATGTCCAGCGCCGCGGCGAGCTCGTCGGCGTCGAGCCAGAACACACCGAAGGCGCGCACATCGGGCATTCCCCACATGCCGGCGATGGCGGCATTGTGGGTGATGACCACGGCCGTGGTTCCCAGCTCCTGGTTGATCTTGGCGATGACTTCCAGCACCAGCTTGCCCGTGGCGTAGTCCAGGGCGCCGGTCGGCTCGTCGCACAGCAGCAATTGCGGGCGCTTCACGATCGCGCGCGCGATGGCCACACGCTGCTGCTCGCCGCCGGACAGCTGCGAAGGAAAGTGGTCGCGCCGCGGCGCGAGCGCCACCAGTTCGAGCGCCTCGTCCACCGGCATCGGATCGCTCGCGATGTCGGTGACCAGCGCGACGTTCTCGCGCACGGTGAGGCTGGGAATGAGGTTGTAGAACTGGAAGACGAAGCCGACATGCTCGCGCCGGTAACGCGTGAGGTCGTCGTCGGAAGCATCGGTGAGGCGGTGGTCGAAAAACCGGACCTCGCCACTGGTGGGGCGGTCGAGCCCGCCCAGGATGTTCAGCAGGGTGGACTTGCCGCTGCCCGAGGCCCCCAGCAACACGATGAATTCGCCGCTGCGCACGTCGAGGTCGACGTCCCTCAGGGCGTGCACGGCGGTCTCGCCGCTGCCATAGGTCTTGCACAGCGAGCGGATGCGAAGCACCGGGGCGTCCGCACTACGCACCGGTGCCGGGGCCATTGCGGCGGCCCCTATTGCACCGTGACCTTGCGCGCCGCCGCGGTGGTCTTCTTGGGCAACTGCAGGGTCAGCACACCGTCGGCATACTTCGCTTCGGCCTTGCTTTCGTCCACGTCGTCGGCCAGGCTGAACGTGCGCGAAACATTGCCGTAGTAGCGCTCGCTGCGCAGCACCTTCTCGCCGTTGCCCTTGGTCTCTTTCTCCCGCTTGACCTCGGCTTCGATCTGCACGACGTTGCCGTCGATCCGCACGCTGATGTCTTCCTTCTTCACGCCGGGAATGTCGGCCTTGACTTCATAGGCATTTTCCTTTTCCGCCACGTCGATGCGCATCTTCAGCGCCGGCGTCTCCGTCTCGAACGGGACGGGCCCAAAGAAGCGCCGCAGGGCGGACTCGAAGTTGTCGTTGAACACAGGGTCCAGTACACGAAGCGCGCTCATGGCTTTGCCTTTCTGAGTGAGTGGATGAAACGGGCCGGCCAGCTTCAGCCGACCACCTGGAGATGGTCCACGACATGGGAAACCCCGTGGGCGGAGAAGGCGACACCCATCGCCGCGTCGTGCTCTGCCATCGAATGCACCTTGCCGCTCAAGGTCACGACGCCGCCCTCGACCTCGATCCCTATGTTCCTGGCTTCGCGAGTGGCTTGCCGCGTCAGCGCGGCGGTGATCTGGGCGGCGATGTCCTTGCTCTGGACCCGGGGTTTGACGGTGATCTTGTTGAACAGGCCGCGCACCCCGGCCAGCGGCCGGATGCATTGTTCGGCGCTGGCGAACTGGTAGCCCCAGTCGACCTCGCCGGTGAGGGTGACCCAGCCGTCCTCCACTTCGACCTTGACCTTGCCGGCCGGCACCAGGGAGTTGAGGCCGAGGGCCGCCGTGGCGGCCTGTGCGATCTCGGAGTCGCTGCGCTGGTGCTCGGACGAGAGCTTGACGTCGAGGTCGAGCGCGATGCCGCGCACCCCGGCGACCCGTCGCACGGCGCGCTCGACCGCGTGCTTTTCCGCGAAACTGTCGAGGTGGCCCGCCAGGGTCACCACACCGTCCTTGACCATGACACCCACATTCGTGGCATTGATGGCCGGATCCCAGGCGAGTTCGTCGGTGACATCGGCTTTGAGCTGGGCATCTGTTTTCACTTGTGATCTCCTTGCGCTGTGCCGCCGCGCAGGAGCCCGCAACGGCGATCTCAAACAACTCTAGTTCCGGGTTGCCTGATATCTTTGATATTGAGCAATGCACAGTCGGGCGGGTGCCGGCAGGTCAATGGTTGACGCGGCTCAAGGTGGATAGCGCGCCGCTGTCCAGAATGAATTCAGATGAAGCGCCTCCCCATCGTGCCTGGGCACAGTCCATTCCTGAAGGCCGCAGCCATGCTGCTGCTGGCCCTTTCGTGCGTGCGCCTGTGGGCGTTCGATCCGGTGGTGGACATGGCTGCCCAGTACCGGGCCCGGGTCGACCGTGTGCTTGAGGTGCCACTGTCCGAGATGCCGCGCTATGTGCGGTTGACCGAAGCGGCTTTGGCCAGGGCCGAGGTATCGCTTTCCCGGCCCCAGTACCTGATCGTGGTGGACCGTGATCCGAGCATGCAGGCCCTCTTTCTGCTCTTCCGCGGTGCCGATGGGCAATTGCAATGGGTCGGCGCGTCTCCGGTTTCGAGCGGCCTGCCCGGCAGCGTCGGGTATTTCGAAACTCCGCTCGGTGTGTTCGAGCACAGCCTGGCGAACCCTGACTCGCGCTCGCAAGGAACGCTCGACAGCGAAGGCCTGCGGGTTTACGGGGAGAAGGGTCTGCGCATCTACGACTTCGGCTGGCAGCAGGTTCCCAAGGGCTGGGGCGATGGCGCGGTGGCGCCGATGCGGCTCCTGATGCACGCCACCGACCCTGACCTGCTGGAGCGCAGGCTGGGCAGCGCACAGTCGGAGGGCAGCATCCGGATCCCCGCCACGCTCGACCGTCTGATCGACCGCTACGGCTTGCTGGACGCCGATTACCAACAAGCTGCGCGCGACGGCAAGCCGCCCGACGTGCTGGGTCCCCAGCGCGAACCTGTTGCGTTTCCCGGGCGCTACCTGATCGTCGTGGAGTCGGGGCGCAGCGAACGGCCCGAATGGAGTCCCCGACCGTACATTCCTCACCGCATGCCGGCACGCCCGCCCACCGGCTCAGGGGACAAGCACGGCGGCGCCGCTCACGGTACTGTCGCGCAGGGCCTGGATGGCCGCGTTGGCATCGTCCAGGGCGAAGGTCTGCACATGGGTATGCAACGATAGCTCGGCAACCAGCTTGAAGAACGCCTCGCCATCGGCGCGGGTGAGATTGGCGACCGACTTCAACACGCGCTCGCCCCAGAGCAGCCGGTAGTCGAAGGCCGGGATGGTGCTCATGTGGATACCCGCGCAGACCACCGTGCCGCCTTTGCCGGTTGCAGCCAGGGCCGTCGGCACGAGGGCACCGACGGGAGCGAAGATCAGGGCGGCATCCAGCGGCAACGGCGGCATCTGGGCGGAGCCGCCGGCCCACGCCGCGCCCAGGCTGCGCGCGAATGCCTGTCCCGCTTCGTCCCCCTCCCGCGTGAAGGCATAAACCTCCTGGCCACGTGCCACCGCCACCTGGCAAATGATGTGGGCCGCGGCGCCGAAACCATACAAGCCCAGCCGGCGCGGCACCGCAGCTCCGGCCAGGCGCCAGGCGCGAAACCCGATCAGGCCTGCGCACAGCAGAGGCGCCGCATGCGCATCGTCGTAACGGTCGGGCAGCGCGAAGCAGAAGCGCGCGTCGGCGACGGCGTATTGCGCGAAGCCGCCATCGCGGTCGTAGCCGGTGAAGATCGGGTGGTCGCACAGGTTTTCCCGATCCATGGCGCAAAACGCGCAGTGACCGCAAGCCTGGCCCAGCCACGGGATGCCGATGCGCTGGCCGATGGCGAATTGCCCGGCCTGCCGCCCTCGCGCCACCACCCGTCCCACCACCTCGTGTCCCGGGACCACCGACATGCGGTGCGGCGGCAGCTCGCCGTCGATGATGTGCAGGTCGGTGCGGCAGACACCGCAGGCCAGTACCCGCACCAGCACCTCATGGCCATGGGCGTGGGGCACCGGCTTTTCCACGCGCACCAGTCGCCGCTGCGATGATGCGACGGCCATGGCATGCATGGAGGACGGCAGCATGGTCCCATGTTAAGCAGCGCCGCCAACGGAAGGCGGGCGATTCGCCCGGCGGTTGACCTTGCGCAAAAACCCTGGACGCAGCAGTGGCGACGATACTTGTGCGGCGCCGCATTGCGACAAAGTATTGTCCATGTCAACTACCACTGAACGCCCAGAGGGGCACGAACCCGACCCAATGGACCTTCCGCTCAAGCTGGGCCTGGCCCGTTTGGCGAACGGCATCTCACCGTCTTCGGTGACGATGGCTTACTCGGACTGGCTCACCCACCTGCTGGTATCGCCATCGAAACGAGCCGATCTCGCCAGCAGTGCACTGCGCAAGACCCTGACGTGGCTGCAGTATTCGACCCACGCCTGGCACGGCGACTGCCACCGCTGCGTCGAGCCTGCGCCGCACGACAAGCGGTTCTCGCCGCAGGAATGGCAGGCGCCGCCGTTCAGTGCGCTGTCGCAGGCGTTTCTGCTGCAGGAGCAATGGTGGCACGAGGCCGCCAGCGACGTGCGCGGCGTGTCCGGCCACCACCAGGAAGTCGTCGACTTCACCTTGCGCCAGTGGATCGACATGTGGTCGCCCTCCAACTTCATCGCGACCAATCCCCAGGTGCAGCAGCGGACCCTCGGCACCGGCGGCGCCAACCTGGCCACCGGTTTTGCCAACTGGTCGCGCGACGCGCTGGCGGTGCTCGGCGGCGGCAAGCCGCGCGGTGTCGAACAGTTCCTGCCCGGCCAGGCGGTGGCGCTGACGCCGGGCAAGGTGGTCTTTCGCAACCGGCTGATCGAACTGATCCAGTACGAGCCCGCCACGCCACGGGTCGATGCACAACCGCTGCTCATCGTCCCTTCGTGGATCATGAAGTACTACATCCTCGATCTCACCCCTGAGGATTCGCTGGTCAGGTACCTGGTGGGCGAGGGGCACACCGTGTTCATGGTGTCCTGGAAGAATCCCGGCAGCGACGATCGCGAACTGGGCATGGAGGACTACCTGCAACTGGGCGTGATGGCGGCCGTGAAGGCCGTGCACGCGCGCTATCCCGATACCGGCATGCACGCCGCCGGCTACTGCCTGGGTGGAACGCTGCTGGCCATCGCGGCAGCCCTGCTGGGATCTCGCCGTGCCAACCCGCTGCAGACGGTCACGCTGCTGGCGGGGCAGGTCGATTTTCACGAGCCCGGCGAGCTGGGACTGTTCATCGACGAAAGCCAGATCGCTTTCCTGGAAGACCTGATGGCCGAGCACGGCTATCTCGATGGCCGGCAGATGGCGGGAGCGTTCCAGCTGATCAATTCCAAGGACCTGGTCTGGTCGAAACTCGTGTACGAATACCTGATGGGCGCGCAGACGCCGGTGACCGCGTTGCGCGCCTGGAACGCGGACGCGACCCGCCTGCCGGCGCGCATGCACAGCGAGTACCTGCGGCGCCTGTACCTGCGCAACGACCTGGCTGAAGGGCGTTATCCGGCGCAAGGCCGGCCGGTATCGCTGGGCGATATCCAGGTTCCGTTGTTCGTGGTGTCCACCGAACGCGACCACGTGTCGCCCTGGCATTCGGTCTACAAGGTCCAGCGCCTGGTCCGCTCTCCGGTCAGCTTCCTGCTGACCTCCGGCGGCCACAACGTGGGCATCGTCAACCCGCCGGCCGGTCCGCTGGCCCATCCGCAGGCCAGCTATCGCTTCGACACGCATGCAGCCGGTGCGGCGCCCGCCGATCCACAGGCGTGGCTGCAGGCCGCGCCCACGTTCGAGGGATCGTGGTGGCCGTGCTGGCATCATTGGCTGGCCAGGCACTCATCGGGGAAAGTCAAGGCGCAACCGGTGACGGGGCTGCTCAAAGCCGGCGAGCCGGTGCTGGCACCCGGCACCTACGTGCATCAAGACTGATTCTGGCGCCGGCCCGCGGCGAAGTCGGCGGCGAGCGGGAGCAGACGAGTGGATCGTCAGGACCTGGCGCGGGATCTGCGGCCGAGCGCATTGGGCCTGCGCGGAAACAGCTGACTGACGCCGGGAATCGCGTCGAGCGCTTCCACCGCCGAGGCGGCTTCCAACGCGGCGTCGGTGTTGAGCACATGACTGGTGCACCCCATCATTTCCGTCTGCGTCTCGAGCGCCGCGGCGCCCAGCTCCTGCCAGTAGCGCGTGGCATTTTGCAGGTCGTCCTGGAGCAGCGCGAACGGGATCGCCATCAGGTCGCCCGGTGCGCAGGGCTCGCGCAACTTGTGGGCGGCGGCCTTCTGGCGAGCCGATGCCTGGTGGGCGGCTTGTTGCTGGATGGCGCGCATCGCTTCGAACCCGCGAAACATGGCACAGGATGCGTCCATGACCAAAGCCAGTTGTTCACGGCCGAAATCCGCCAGGAAGTCGAAGCCCGGTGCGCCGGTGCGAGCAGGAGCGGCGACGGTGCGCCGGGCCGCAACCGATTTCGAACTCATGAGCTTTTTCCCTTCCCGAGGTGCAATGTCGGCCGCCGTGCGCCTACCCCACGTCCGTGCTCATGGATCCCCTGGCAGGCCGTGCAGAAAGGCGTGGCCGGCATCGCCATCAAGCGGCGCAGGTCGATCGGCTCCCCACAGTCGAGGCACTCGCCGTAGGTCTGTTCGGTCAGCCGCTTGCGCGCGGCGACCACCTGCTCGAGCTCTTCCAGCGCGTGGTCGGCCTTGGCCTCGTCCACCACCGATTGGGTCTCTTCCACCGCCATGTCCTTGAAGTCGAGCACTTCGCGAGCCTGGGCCTCCGGCGCCTGCACCGCGAAATCTCCCGTCGCGTGCAGGATGGAGCGCAGCTCGCCTTCTCGTTTCGCCAACAGTTTGGAGAAGCGCGGAGCCAGGGTGCGGGTATAGATGTCCATCGGAACCTCTTGGGGATCAGCCATTCTGGAAGGCTGCGCTCTGGCTGTCCTTGATCTGGAGCAAGTTAGGGTCCGCGTGCGGCGCCTACCCTGGACAGTGGGGGGCGGTCATCCGCCGCCCTTGTCAAAGGATCGTCATGAGTGTTCGCAATCTCGAAGCCCTGTTTGCCCCGGCCTCGGTGGCGGTGATCGGCGTGTCCGACCGGACGGAAAGCCTCGGCCGCGTGGTGCTGCGCAACCTGCAGGGGGGCGGTTTCAAAGGTCCGGTGTGGGTGGTGGATCAGCGCAATGGCAGCGTGGCGGGGCAGCCTACTTTCCCCGACGTCGAGTCGTTGCCGGCAGCGCCCGACCTTGCCGTGATCTGCACGCCGGCCGCGAGCGTGCCCGGCCTGATCGAGGCACTGGGACGCAAGGGCACGCGCGCCGCCGCGGTCCTCACCGCCGGCCTGAAGCAGGGCGGGGGCGGGTCATCCCTGGAGCAGTCCATGCTCGAAGCGGCCCGGCCCCGGTTGCTGCGCATCCTCGGGCCCAACTGCCTGGGTTTGCTGGTGCCCGGCGTCGGCCTCAACGCCAGCTTTGCGCCGGGCAATGCCTTGCCCGGCACGCTGGCCTTCGTCACTCAGTCGGGTGCGTTGGCCACGGCCATGCTGGACTGGGCCAACAGCCACAGCATCGGCTTCTCGCATTTCATTTCGCTGGGCGACAGTGCCGATGTCGATTTCGGCGATGTGCTGGATTACCTCGCGAGCGATCCAGGCACCCGCGCGATCCTGATGTACATGGAGTCGGTGAAGGCGGCACGCAAGTTCATGTCCGCTGCGCGAGCGGCGTCGCGCAACAAGCCGGTGATTGTCGTGAAGGCCGGGCGAGCCCCCGCGGGCGCCCGGGCCGCGGCGTCGCACACCGGCGCGCTGGCGGGCTCGGACGCGGTCTTCGATGCCGTCGTCCGGCGCGCCGGCATGCTGAGGGTCGACACGCTGGAGTCGCTCTTCGATGCGGCAGAAACACTGGCGCACGTCAAACCCTGGCGCGGCGAGCGGCTGGCGATCCTCACCAACGGCGGGGGTGCCGGCGTGCTGGCTGCCGACGCGCTGGCACTGGGCGGCGGCCAGCTGGCCGAGCTGGGCCCCGACACGTTGAAGGCACTGGACCAATGTCTGCCCGCGACCTGGCCGCGCGCCAACCCGGTCGACATCATCGGCGACGCACCGGTCGCTCGTTATGGTGCAGCGCTGCGCGTGCTGCTGGCGGCGCCCGAAGTCGACGGGGTGCTGTTCATGCACGCGCCCACGGCCATCGTACCGGCTGGAGAGATCGCAGCGGAGTGCCTGCCGCTGATCCAGCAGGCCGGCAAGCCGGTGCTGGCGTGCTGGCTGGGCGGGGTCACGGTTGCCGGTGCGCGCCAGGCGTTCAGCGCGGCCGGCATGGCGAGCTACAGCACCCCCGAGCGCGCGGTGGCCGGCTGGCTGCAGCGCGTCAGCTATTGCCGCAACCAGGAGGCGCTGCTGCAGCTGCCGTCCGGCATGCTGGAAGATTTCAGGCCGGACTCGGAACAAGTACAGGCCCTGTTCGACCGGGCGCTGCGCGAAGGCCGCGAATGGCTGGACGAGGAGCAGGCCAAGCTGCTGCTCCAGGCCTACGGCATCCCCACGGTGGAAACACACAAGGCCCACGACACCGAAGAGGCCGTGGCCGCGGCGACGCGGATCGGTTTCCCGGTCGCGCTGAAGATCCTGTCGCCGCAGATCCTGCACAAGTCCGACGTGGGCGGTGTCGCGCTGAGTCTGGAGTCGGCCGACGAGGTGCGCGCCGCGGCTGTCAGGATGCGCCAGCGCGTGGCGCACCTGCAGCCGCACGCTCACGTGCTGGGCTTCACGGTCCAGGCAATGGCGCAACGCCGCGGCGCCCACGAACTGATCGTCGGCATTGCCAGCGATGCGGTGTTCGGGCCGGTGATCCTGTTCGGCGAGGGCGGAACGGCGGTGGAATTGCGCAAGGACCGCGCGGTGGGGCTGCCGCCGCTGAACCAGCGGCTGGCGCGCGACCTGATCGCGCAGACCCAGGTGGCGGCGCTGCTGGCCGGCTACCGCGGCCATGCGCCGATCGACGAACGGGCACTGATAGGCACGCTGCTCAAGGTGTCGCAGATGGCATGCGACCTGCCGGGGCTGGCGGAGCTGGACATCAATCCGCTGCTGGCCGATGCCCAGGGTGTGCTCGCGCTCGACGCCCGCGTGCGGGTTCGCAGGCCCGTTCCCGGCGAGCCGAGCCGGCTGGCGGTGCGGCCCTATCCGTCCGGGCTCGAGGAAAAGGTGACGCTGGGCAGCGCCGAGCTGCTGCTGCGCCCGATTCGTCCGGAGGACGGCGATCGTCTGGCCGCGTTCTACGCGAAGGCCTCTCCGTCGGACATGCGGTTGCGCTTTTTCATGGCGCGGCGCGAGGTGCCGCACTCGGAGCTCGCGCGTTACTGCCAGATCGATTACGAGCGGGAAATGGCTTTCATCGCGCTCGCGCCGGGGCCCGATCCCGCCAGCGGGCCCGTCATGGCCGGGGAAGTGCGCGCGGTATGCGATCCGGACAACCGCAAGGCGGAGTTCGCGATCCAGGTGGCCGCCGCCTGGCAGGGCAAGGGCCTGGGCCGTGCCCTGCTGGCCAAGCTGATCCGCTATCTGCGCGAGCGCGGCACTCAGGAAGTGACGGGCCAATGCCTTACCGAAAACACCGCGATGGCCGCTTTGGCGCGGCGGTCCGGTTTTGAGGTGAGCGCCGATGGGGCCGATGGCGTGATGGCGATGCGCCTGGCGCTCAACGGCCGACGCGATCCATCCTGAGTCGACTGTGATGGGTGCGCGCCACGCGCGGCCCGTTGCGACGTGCCCTGGAGCACGCCGGCGCGGCTTCAGGCCGGCCGGCCCAACTGCAGGTCCTGCTGGTTGACGATGCGGCGCAGGGCGCCCGTGTCGATGATGCGCACGTGGCGCTGCCGGACCTCGACGATGCCTTCTTCGGCAAACTTCGAGAAGGTGCGGCTGACGGTTTCCAGCTTCAGGCCCAGATAGCTGCCGATTTCCTCGCGTGTCATGCGCAGCACCAGTTCCGAACGCGAGAAGCCGCGGGCATGCAGGCGCTGCACCAGGTTGAGCAGGAACGCCGCCAGGCGCTCCTCGGCGCGCATGCTGCCCAGCAGCAGCATGACACCGTGCTCGCGCACGATTTCCCGGCTCATGATGCGGTGCACGTGGTGCTGCAGGGCGTTGACTTCACGCGAGAGTTCGCCGATGCGGTCGAACGGCATGACGCAGACCTCGGCGTCCTCCAGCGCAACGGCGTCACAGGTATGGTGATCGTTGACGATGCCGTCCAGTCCGATGATCTCGCCCGCCATCTGGAAGCCGGTCACCTGATCGCGCCCATCCTCGGCCGTGACGCAGGTCTTGAAGAAACCGGTGCGGATGGCGAACAGCGACTGGAACGACTCTCCGTTGCGAAACAGGGTGGTGCCCCGCTTGACCTTGCGCCGCACGGCGACCACTTCGTCGATGCGGATCAGCTCCTGGGGACTCAAGCCCACCGGCATGCACAACTCACGCAGGTTGCAGTTCGAGCACGCCACTTTCATGCTGTGCCCATCGAACAGCAGAGTGTCACTCGACGGTATCAGGTTCACCTCGTGTGAGGTCATAGGGGTTTCGTTCATGGCAGGGCCAGTTCTGATCTAAGTCAAATTGTCCGGATAGGCGCTGGCACCGGGTTGATCCAGATCAAGCATGGCGGGCATGCCGGACTGCACAGTATGACGCAACGCTGCCATTTTTGAAGACAATGACGCCACTTTCCCCCGACCTGCTGCGACGTTTCGACGTCCCGGGCCCTCGCTATACCTCGTATCCGACGGCCGACCGCTTCGTCGAAGCCTTCACGGCGATCGACTACAACCAGGCCCTCGACCAACGTCGCACCGGGCCCTCGGCACTGGCTCTGCCACTGTCGCTGTACATCCACATCCCGTTCTGCGAGTCGCTGTGCTACTACTGCGGGTGTAACAAGATTATTACAAAGCACCACAACCGGGCCGCCAGCTACCTGCGGTACCTGAGCCGGGAGGTGGACCTGCACACCGAAAAGCTGGGCGTGGGCCAGGCGGTGACGCAGTTGCATCTGGGCGGGGGCACGCCGACGTTTCTGTCCGACGAGGAGCTGCGCGAACTGATGGGGATGTTGCGCCGCAGCTTCGCGCTCGCGCCCGGCGGCGAGTATTCGATCGAAGTCGATCCGCGGACCATCGACGGCGTGCGGCTGCAGACGCTGGCCGACCTCGGGTTCAATCGCCTCAGTTTTGGTGTTCAGGATTTCGACCCCGATGTGCAGAAGGCCGTGCACCGGATCCAGCCGGTGGAGCAGGTCGCCAAGCTGATGGAGCAGGCCCGTGCCATCGGCTTCGATTCCATCAACATGGACCTCATCTACGGGTTGCCGCGGCAGTCGCCCGAATCCTTCGCGCGCACGCTCACACAGGTGAACGAACTGCGGCCGGACCGGATCGCCTTGTACGCCTACGCGCACCTGCCCGAGCGCTTCAAGCCGCAGCGCCGCATCATCGGATCGGAATTGCCCGGGGCGCCGGCCAAGCTGGCGATGCTGTCGCAGTCGCTGGCGGCCTTCCAGGAGGCCGGCTATGTGTACGTGGGCATGGACCACTTCGCACTGCCCAACGACGCGCTCGCCGTGGCCAAGCGCCAGGGCCGCCTGCATCGCAATTTCCAGGGCTACAGCACGCACTCCGATTGCGACCTGATCGGCCTGGGCGTGTCGGCCATCGGCAAGGTGGGTGCCACCTACAGCCAGAACGCCAAGACGATGGAGGAGTACTGCGACCACCTCGACCAGGGCCGCCTGCCGGTGGTGCGGGGGCTGGCCCTCAGCCGTGACGACCTGGCGCGCCGCGCCGTCATCATGGCCTTGATGTGCCAGGGGCAGGTTCTGTTCGAGTCGATCGAGCTGGCCTGGCTGCTCGACTTCCAGCAATACTTCGCGCCCGAACTCGAAGCGATGCGGGACCTCGCCGACAAGGGCCTGGTCGTGCTCGACGATGCCGGCATCCAGGTCACGAGCATGGGCTGGTACTTCGTGCGGGCCGTTGCCATGGTGTTCGATCGCTACCTGCAAGCCGACCGCAACCGCGCCAGGTTCTCCCGCATCATCTGAGGCCCGATGTCGATCGCGCTTGCCCTTTCGGCGCTGCTGATGGGGCTGGCCGGCGGCCCCCATTGCATCGCGATGTGCGGCGCCGCATGCGCCGGCCTGACCCGGCTGGGCACGTCGTCACCCGCACGTTCACTGTGGCTTTTCCAGGCCGGCCGGCTGGCGGGCTATTCCGCCGCCGGGGCCGCGGCCGCCTACACCGTGCAGAGTATCGGCTGGCTTACTTCGCAAGCAGCGAGCTTGCGGCCGGTCTGGACCCTGTTCCACCTGGCCGTGCTGGCCTGGGGCCTGATGCTGGTCGTGCAGGCACACCAGCCGATGTGGGTCAGCAGTGCAGGGCGCAGCATCTGGTCGCGCGTGCGGCCCGCAGTGTCGGCCCGCGGCGGCGTGTTCGCAACCGGCGTGCTATGGACATTCATGCCCTGCGGGCTGCTGTACTCGGCGTTGCTGGTGGCGTCCCTCAGCGGCGGGCCGCTGGACGGCGCGCTTGCGATGGCTGTGTTCGCATTGGGCAGCGGCTTGTCGCTGGCGCTGGCGCCGCACCTGCTGGCCCGCCTGCAGCAGGCCGGCAACCGGCTGCGCCAGGACTGGGGCACGCGCGCGGCGGGCGCGTTGCTGGTGCTGGCGGCCGTGTGGGGCCTGTGGATGGACCTGGCGCACCGCGTTGCGGCGTGGTGCGGTCTGGCATGACGGACTGTGCGATGCCTCTCGGCGGCATGACAGAGTGAACCGGCCCTAATCCAGCTCCACCGTTTCCAGGTAATACGGCATCCGGCACTGCCAGTGCAACTCGCGCTCGATGCGCAGCCGCAGCGCGTCGGCAGCCGCCGGCTCGCCATGCGTGATGAAGGTCTGGCGCGGCGCCCCGGCGAAGCCATGCAACCAGTCGAGGATTTCCCCCGCGTCGGCGTGGGCCGACAGCGTGTCCAGCTGCGCGACCTCGGCTCGCACCGGAACGTCCTGGCCGTGGATGCGCACCGTCGGCGATTTGCTGACCAGCGTCGCGCCGCGGGTACCGCCGGCCTGGAACCCCGCGAACAGGATGGTGTTGCGCTTGTCCGGCGCGAACGCTGTCAGGTGATGGACCACACGGCCCCCGGTCGCCATGCCGCTCGCCGCGATGATCACCATCGGGCCGTGCCGGGCGTTGAGCCGTTGCGATTCCTCGGGAGTGGCCACGACCTGCACGTCGCGGGTCATGGCTTCGCATTCGGCGACGCTCAGCCGCAGCTCCTTCACATGCTTGAAGTACGCTTGCGTGGCACTCGCGGCCATCGGACTGTTCAAGTACACCGGCAGCGAGCGGATGGTCCCGCGTTCTTTCAGCACCTGGATGGCATGCAGCAGCGCCTGTGCCCGTCCGACCGCGAAGGCGGGTATCACCACCACCCCGCCGCGCGCCGACGTCCGGTTGATGACGTCCGCAAGGTGCTGCAGCGGGTCGGTGCGATCGTGCAGTCGATCGCCATAGGTGGACTCCACGACCAGGTAATCGGCGCCCGTCATGCGTGTCGGGGCTTTTAGCACTGGGTCGTTGGGACGGCCAAGATCGCCGGAGAAAAGAACAGACCGCTGGCCGTTGTCGATGTGAACGAAGGACGAGCCCAGCATATGGCCGGATGGCGACAGGCTGGCCTGCAGGCCAGCCGCCGGCACCCAGGACTTGCCCGCCTCGACCGGGTGAAACAGCTTCAGGCTGCGCAACGCGTCCTCCCGGGTGTACAGCGGCAGCGCCGGCGCATGCTTGGTCAGCTGATGGCGGTTGAGGTATTCGGCCTCCTCCTCCAGCAGATGCCCCGAGTCGGTCAGCAGGATGCGGCACAGATCGCGCGTGGCCGGCGTGCAGTAGACCTTGCCGCGAAAACCTTGCCGGGCAAGGAGCGGCACGTAGCCGCTGTGGTCGATATGGGCGTGGGTCAGGATGACCGCGGCTATGGAGGCGGCGGGCACGGGCAGCGGTGCCCAGTTGCGCAGACGCAGCTGCTTGTAGCCCTGGAACAGACCGCAGTCCACCAGCACCGCGCCGCCGCCCTCGCGCAGCAGGTATTTGGAACCGGTCACCGTGTCGGTCGCACCCAGGAACTGGAGATTCATGGCCCAGTCTAGGAACCGTCCGCCAGAACCCGGTTGATCTGAATCAGCAACAGCGCAGGCGCACAGTCGCGTTGCGCCGACCGCGCAAAGCGCCGTGCCCCCGTGTTTCACGCCGTCCTGCATCGATTCGTGAGGGCTGCTGACGCCGTGCGCGGGCTTGTTGCCTACACTCGACGCAGCGGTGTCTAATCCATGCATGCAGGAGAAGCGGCACGCATCGTTTTCCGGGCGGCTCGTGATGCTGGGGTTCGGCAGCATCGGGCAGGCCATGTTGCCGCTCCTGCCGCGTGAACTGGGCATCAAGCCGGGGCGCATCCGCATCGTCAAGGCCAGGGAGGAACGGACCGGCATCGCCGCGGAGTTCGGAGTGGAAGTCCTGGCCACCGCGCTCAACGAGGGCAACTACGAAACCGTGCTCGAACCCCTGCTGGGCGAAGGCGATTTCCTGCTGAATCTCTCGGTCGATGTCTCGAGCCTGGCGCTGATCCGGTTCTGCCGCAAGCGCGGGGCCTTCTACCTGGACACCTGCAACGAGCCCTGGCCCGGGCGCTACGACAACCCGGAGCTGTCCCCGTCGCAGCGCTCCAATTACGCATTGCGGGAGGAAGCGCTGGCGTTCCGGCTGGACAAGGGCTCGGGCCCTACGGCCGTCCTCACACAAGGAGCCAATCCGGGGCTGGTATCGGCACTGACCAAACGCGCCCTGCTGAACATCGCCGCCGACACCGGTGTGGAAGTGGACCTGCCCGCCTGCTACGAGGAGTGGGCGATGCTGGCGCGCCGGCTGGACATCAAGGTGATCCACATCGCCGAGCGCGACACGCAGATCTCCACCCAGCGCAAACGCAAGGACGAATTCGTCAACACCTGGTCCGTGGAGGGCTTTGTCGACGAGGGGCTGCAGCCGGCCGAACTGGGTTGGGGCAGCCACGAGAAGCACTGGCCCCACGACGCCGGGCGCCATGGCTTCGGCAGCGACGCCGCCATTTACCTGAACCGGCCCGGCATCGCAACCCGCGTGCGCAGCTGGACGCCGCTCGAAGGGCCGTACCACGGTTTCCTGGTGACGCATTCCGAATCGATTTCCATCGCCGACCACCTGACCGTGCGCGACAACGGCAGCGTCGTCTACCGGCCCACGGTGCACTATGCCTATCACCCCTGCGACGACGCCGTGCTGTCGCTGCACGAGGTCGCCGGCAAGAACTGGAAGCTGCAGCATCGGCATCGCATCATGCGCGGCGAAATCAGCGCGGGTGTGGATGAACTGGGCGTGCTGCTGATGGGCAACGCCAGGGGCGTGTACTGGTACGGCTCCCGGCTGTCGATCGATCAGGCCCGGGCGATCGCGCCCTACAACAATGCCACCAGCCTGCAGGTGGTGGGCGGCATTCTGGCGGGCATGGTGTGGGCCTTGCGCAACCCCGATGCCGGCCTGGTCGAGCCCGACGACATCGATCACGAAACCGTGCTCGAAGTGGCCGGGCCTTACCTGGGCGATGTCCTGGGCGAGTACAGTGACTGGACGCCGCTGCAGGGACGCAGCCCGCTTTTTGCCGAGGAGGTCGACCGGGACGACCCCTGGCAATTCCTGAACTTCCGTGTGAACTGAGGCCCGGCAGAGGCTCGCTTGCTGCTCAAAAAAGAACTCGGGGTCGTCGAGAACTCCTGGTACGAAGCCAGCCTGGTCCGGCCTGCGCCGGCGTTGCCGCTGGCTGAACGGGTCAAGGCCGACGTCTGCGTGGTCGGCGGCGGATATGCCGGCCTCTCCGCCGCGCTGGAACTGGCCGAGCGCGGCTTTTCGGTCGTGCTGCTGGAAGCGCAGCGCATTGGCTGGGGCGCGTCGGGCCGCAACGGCGGGCAGGCGATCGTGGGCTTCGGTTCGGACGGCGAGTGCGCCATTGAAAAGCAGTTCTCGCCGCAGGACGCGCGCCGCGCCTGGGACGTTTCGGTGGAAGGGCTGCAGTTGCTGCGCGAGCGGATACTGCGCTACGCCATCGAGTGCGATTTCCATCCCGGCTACCTGAGCCTGGCCGTCAAGCCGCGCAAATCCGAGGCGCTGCGCCGGTGGATGGACCACATCATGAGCGCGTACGGCTATCCGCTGCGCTGGATCGCACCGGGGGAAATCCGGCAGTGGGTGGCCAGCGACCGCTTCGACTCGGCGGTGTACGACGAAACGTCGGGACATCTGCATCCGCTGAAGTACTGTCTGGGCCTGGCCCAGGCCGCCCGCGCGGCGGGTGTTCGCATCCATGAAAACTCCGCAGCGTTCTTGGTCGAACGCGGCGCAAGTCCGCGGGTCAGGACGGCGCAGGGTGAGTGCGAATGCAGGTTCGTCGTGCTGGCGGGGAATGTGTACCTGGGCGAGTACGGCGACGACATCGCGCCCGAGGTGGCGGCGCGCATCATGCCCGTGGGAACGTACATGATTGCCACCGAAGCCATGGGCCAGGAGCGCGCCGATGCGCTCATGCGCGGGCGACCCGCCGCGTCCGACACCAACTTCGTGCTCGACTATTTCCGCCTCAGCGCCGATCACCGGCTGTTGTTCGGCGGCGGCGACAGCTACAGCGCCACGACCCCGCGCGACCTCGTCGGCCGCATACGCTCCAGCATGCTCTCGGTGTTCCCCCAGCTCGTCGACCTGGACATTCCGCATGCATGGGGCGGCTTCGTGGACATCACCATGAACAAGGCGCCGAATTTCGGCCGGCTGGGCCACAACATCTATTACCTGCAGGGCTTTTCGGGCCACGGCCTGGCACTGGCGGGAATGGCCGGCAAGCTGGTGGCGTTGGCGATCGGCGGGCAGGCCGAACAGTTCGACCTGTTTGCCCGGATCCGGCACCACGCCTTCCCGGGTGGCGCCTTGATGCGGACCCCGGCGCTGGTGCTGGGGATGCTGTATTACCGGCTGCGCGACGCGCTGTAGTGGCGCCCGCCGGGCCGATCGCCGGCTTCATTGCCTGCAACGATCTTGTTCCCGGTGCCCTTGCATCACGTACCGCACGAAGCCATCGGCTTGCGTGAACGGGTCGCAAAGGGCCCGCGCCGCGGCATTGTCCTTGCAGGTCAGCCAGTACACGCGGGCCCAGCCTTCGACGCGCATCGCGTTGCGGCCACGATCGCCCTCATACTATTTTGCGTTCAAA
>DIZF01000023.1 GCA_002427815.1 Ramlibacter tataouinensis | reverse complement strand
TAACCCCTCACCCTACTCGATTCCTCGACGTATGTGTAAACCCTATACAAAGCTGGGGCCCTGCGTGCAAAGCTTGTCTGGCCTGAGCGATTTGCCGCAGGCCGCGTGGTCGAGTAGCCGGACGAGCGGGGTGGCGGGATGGCGCGGTGCCTTGCAATGGCATAGATGCCGCAGAAGGGGGATAAGCATGCTCATAGTCAAGACTGAGGCCGGACAACGGGTTATCAAGGACCGCTCGGTTGCCCTCACCCCGCGCCAGCGCTCGGTGCTGATCATGGTGGACGGGAAAAGAGCGCTGGAGCAGGTGCTCGCGGCAACGGCGCCGACCGGGGTGACACGCGAGGACATCGACAGACTGCTCGAGCTCGGGCTCATCGGCGACGCCGCACCGCAGAAGACGGCCGCCGCGGAAGCGACGGCGCGGGCCCGAGCCGATGCAGCGGCGCAGCACAAGCAGCGAACGCCCCAGGAGCGTTATGCCGAGGCTTATCCCATTGCCAGTCGGCTCACGGCCTCGCTGGGCCTGCGCGGCTTCCGGTTGAATCTGGCGGTGGAGGGCGCGGTCAATTACGAGCAACTGCTCGAGGTTGCCCCCAGGATTCGCGAAGCCGTGGGCGACCAGAAGTACGCTCCGCTGGACGACGCGCTGAACGACCGCTGAGCGCGGGGGCTGTTCACTCGCTCCTTCGGGCGGGTCCAGGCCGGGAGCGCGGCCTTTGCTATAATGGAAAGCTTTCCTTGCCACACCGCTTCCGACGCAGTGGGTGGCTGCAACCCCAACCACGGCTGTGCCGTGGTCCATCCTCAAGGAGTGCCATGCGTCATTACGAAATCATTTTGCTGATCCATCCGGACCAGAGCGAACAGGTTCCGGCCATGCTGGAACGCTACAAGGGCATGATCACCGCCGGCGGCGGCAAAGTGCACCGGGTCGAGGACTGGGGGCGCCGACAGCTCGCCTACCAGATCAACAAGCTCGCCAAGGCCCACTACCTGTGCGTCAACATCGAGGCCGACCAGCCCGTCATGGCTGAGCTCGAGCACGCTTTCCGGTTCAACGACGCCGTGCTGCGCCACCTGACCGTGGTCAGGAAGAAGGCCGATACCGGCCCCTCTTCGATGATGAAGACCGTCGAGCGCGAAGAGGCACGCAAGGCCCAGCAGGCGGAGTACAACCAGTCGTAGACGGCGCCAGCCGGGAGTGAACCAGCTTGTCTTGAATGCCAGTATCGCCGAGGCTTCGGCACTGCGATACACCCCCGCCGGCCTGCCGGCCCTGGATTTCAGGCTCGAACACGAGTCCGAGGTTTCCGAAGCAGGGCAGTTGCGGCAGGTCAAGGTGGCGATCAAGGCGGTGGCTTTTGGCAGCGTGGCCGAAACGCTGCGCCAACAGGCCATCGGCAGCAACTGGTGCTTCACGGGTTTCCTGGCGACACCGCGCAACGGCAAGCACCCCGTGCTCCACATCCAGTCATTTCAGCAAAGTTAGTCAGCTTGCGGGACAGCTCTTCAGCTCTGTCCCCACACTTTAAAAGAGGTCCCACATGGCCACGTTCAAGAAATTCAACAAGGACAAGCGTCCGAAGCGCAATACCCAGTCGCTGCTGTTCAAGCGCAAGCGTTTCTGCCGCTTCACCGTCGCCGGCGTCGAAGAAATCGACTACAAGGACGTCGACACGCTGCGCGATTTCATCGCCGAGAACGGCAAGATCATCCCGGCGCGCCTGACCGGCACGCGCGCGATCTACCAGCGCCAGCTCAATTCCGCCATCAAGCGCGCCCGCTTCCTGGCCCTGGTGCCTTACACCGACCAGCACCGCATCTAAGGAGCGAAGAACATGCAAGTCATTCTGCTCGACAAGGTCGTCAATCTCGGCAATCTGGGTGAAATCGTCAAGGTCAAGGACGGCTACGCCCGCAATTTCCTGATTCCGCAAGGCCGCGCCCGCCGCGCCACCGAAGCCAACAAGGCCGAATTCGAAGCCAAGCGCATCGAACTGGAAAAGGCGGCTGCCGCCAAGCTGGTTGCGTCGCAGGGCGAAGGTGAAAAGCTGGCCGGCACCACCGTGAAGCTGACCCAGAAGGCCGGCGTCGATGGCCGCCTGTTCGGGTCGGTCACCAACGCCGACATCGCCGAAGAACTCAACAAACTGGGCTACAAGGTCGTGAAGGCCCAGGTTCGCATGCCCAACGGGCCGATCAAGACCGTTGGCGACAGCACCGTCAGCGTCGCACTGCACACCGACGTGGTGGTCGATATCACCGTCACGGTCTACGGCGAGACCGCGTAAACCGCTACGCTCCAACAGGAAACAAGGCTGCTTGGGCAGCCTTGTCCTGGTGAACAAGCAGACCGCCCGAGGGCGGCTTTTTTTCGGGTGGGCCCCGGAACTAGCTGGTCTGGTGGCGCTGCACACGCGCTGCGATGCGCTCGCGCAGTCGCCAGCGCCCGGCGTCCGCAAGCATGCGGCCGGCCCAGCGATACACGTTGAACTCACGCACCGTCGTGCGCAGGCTGGCCATGCGCTCGCGCTGCTCCGCTTCCGGCATGGTCAGCGCCCGGTGCAGCGCATCGGCGGTTTCCTCCACATGGTAGGGGTTGACGATCAGCGCTTCGGGCAATTCCCGAGCGGCCCCCGCGAACCGGCTGAGGATCAGCACGCCGCGCTCGTCATCGCGTGCTGCCACGAACTCCTTGCAGACCAGGTTCATGCCATCGTGCAGGCTGGTGACCAGGCAGACGTCGGCCGCGCGATACAACTCGTTCACGGCCTCGTGGTCGTAATGTTCCACCAGCAGGCGGATCACCGGGCCGCCCGGCGCGCTGAAACGCTGATTGATGCGCTCGGTCACCTGGGTGATGCGTTCGCGGAAAGCACGGTACTCCTCGAGCTCGCCTCGCGAGGGCGCAGCCACCTGCACCAGCGTGAACCGGCCCACCCATTCCGGGTATTTCTCCAGCATCCGCTCCACGGCGTGCACCCGCTCCAGGATGCCCTTGGTGTAGTCGAACCGGTCGACCCCGACGGCCAGCCGCTGGCCCGGCGGAATGTGCAGCCGCTCGAACACCCTGCGCCGGCTTTCCGCCACCGGCAACCAGTGCCGTGTCTCGCTTTCGGTCGGCCACTCGATGGAAATCGGATAGCTCTCGACGAAGGTGCTGACGCCCTGGAACGAAATGGTCGAATGCTCATGCTCGATGCGGGCCTCCAGATAGCGGTCCACCGTCTCGATGAAATTCTTGCAGTGGAAGCGGGTATGGAAACCCAGGATGGTGCTGCCCAGCATGCCTTGCAGGATCTCGCGGCGCCAGGGACAGATACCGAACGATTCCGGGTTGGGCCAGGGGATGTGCCAGAACGTCAGGATGGTGGCGCGCGGCAGTTTTTCGCGCACCATGGCGGGCAACAGCGCGAAATGGTAGTCCTGCACCAGCACCACCGGGTCCTCACTGCGGGCCTCCTGCACCACCGCGTCGGCGAAGCGGCGGTTCACCGCCCGGTAGCACTCCCAGTCGGACTCGCGGAATACCGGGCGCACATGAGCCACGTGGCACAGCGGCCACATGCCCTCGTTGGCAAAGCCGAAGTAGTAGCCCTTTTCCTCCTCGGCCGTCAGCCACAGGCGGCGCAGCAGGTATTCGCTGTGGCCCGGCGGCAGCGCAACCCGGTCGTGGCTATCGACGACATCCCGGTCGGCGCTGCCGCTGCCGTGGGCGATCCAGGTGCCCGAGCAGGCCCGCATCACCGGCTCGACGGCGGTGACCAGGCCGCTGGCGGGTCGGCGTGCCACGATGCCCGTGCCGCTGCGTTCATGGATATACGGCTCGCGGTTGGACACCACGATGACCTGGTCGCCGCTGAATTGCGTGCGCAGCAGGGATTGCAGCCGCTCGGGATTCCAGTCGGCCTCGGGGCCCTGCGAGCGGCGATATTCGTCTTCCAGTTCGCGCAGGCGGGCCCGCAAATCGGCCGCCAGCGGCGCCAGTTCGGGCGCCGTGCCGCTCAGGGGGCGGATCAGGCCTTCGCCGCGCAGCAGGGCTCGCGTTCCGGAAACCCAGCCGCGCCAGCTGAGTTGCGCGACGATGACCGTGGCCAACGCGATCACGGCACCGAGGCTGCCGATGAGGATGATCAGGTACTGCCGGGTGTCCTGGCTGCGCCGCTCGATAAAGCTCAGGTCCTGCAGCAGTACCAGGTCGCCCATGCGGCCGGCCTCGGCATTCACCGGATGGACGCCCACGTGCACCGGGCCGCCGCCGATGCGCAACAACGGGTCGGGCTCTGCCGCGATCTGCTCTGCCCGCGCACAGCTGAGATCTTTCGGGAAATTCGGCGTGGTTCGCACCAGCTTCCCCTGGGTCGAACACAGGCCGATGGCGACCAGGCGCTCATCCTGCAATGCACGGTTGAACAGGGCTTGCAGCTTGCGTCCCCTCGGCTCGGGCAAGGCGTCGGCGATCGATTCGGACAGAGCGTTGGTCACGAGGGCGCCGCGCATGTTCAAGTCGCGTGCGAACCAGCGCAGGTTCAGCCGGTCCATGAGCGGCAACGCCAGGTAAGCGGCGACTGCCAGGATCAAGACCAGCGGAACCAGGAAGCGCAGCTGCAGCCGGAAAGATTTCATGGGTTCGCGCCCCGGATGACGAATAGGCGCGAGGACGTGCAGGTCGGATCGATGAGCATAAAACTGACTTTAACTGCTGCTGTTGCGCAAAAGCGGCGCTTTCTGCTACTGCCGAGCTCGCCTACCACGCACAGGCTCAACCTGCTCATGCACCGGGAAATCACCAGTTATCCACAAACTTGTCCAGTGACGGGCTGTTTGGCCCGGCGTAGCATTCGGCTTTGCCCGAAGAACAACCATGTCCGCCGTTCTCACCGCCGTTGACGACGATTTTCCCCGCGACCGCCAGATCGCGCAGTTGCGCATTCCGCCGCACTCGATCGAAGCCGAGTCCAGCGTGCTCGGCGGCCTGCTGCTGGACAACGGCGCCTGGGACCGCATGGGCGATCTGCTGACCGACAGCGACTTCTACCGGTATGAGCACAGGCTGATCTATGCGTCGATTGGGGGGCTCATCAACGCCACCCGGCCGGCGGACGTGATCACGGTGTACGAACAGCTGCAGGGACTGGGCAAGGCGGAAGAAGTGGGCGGCCTCGCCTATCTCAACTCGCTGGCGCAATACGTGCCCAGCGCCAGCAACATCCGCCGCTACGCCGAGATCGTCCGGGAACGGTCGATCCTGCGCAAACTGGTGAGCGCGAGCGACGAGATTGCCACGGCCGCCTTCAACACCCAGGGCAAGCCGGTCGACAAGATACTGGACGAGGCCGAACAGAAGATCTTCAACATCGGCGAGGAAGGCTCGCGCATGAAGCAGGGCTTCCAGGGCATGGACAGCCTGGTGGTGCAGCTGCTGGACCGGGTCCAGGAGATGGCGGACAACCCGAACGACATCACCGGCGTGCCCACGGGCTTCTATGACCTCGACCGGATGACCTCGGGCATGCAGGCCGGCGACATGATCGTGCTGGCGGCGCGGCCCTCGATGGGCAAGACGGCGCTGGCGATCAACATCGCCGAGCATGTGGCGCTGAACGAAGGTCTGCCGGTGGCCGTGTTCTCGATGGAAATGGGCGCCAGCCAGCTGGCGGTGCGGATCGTCGGCTCGATCGGCCGGATCGACCAGATGCATCTGCGCACCGGCAAGCTCACCGACGCCGAATGGCCGCGCCTGACGGAGGCCATCGAAAAGTTGCGCAATATCTCGCTGCACATCGACGAAACGCCGGGCCTCACCACCAGCGAGCTGCGCGCCAATGCCCGCCGGCTGGCGCGCCAATGCGGCAAGCTCGGCCTGATCGTGGTGGATTACCTGCAGCTCATGAGCGTTTCCAGCAGCATGAGCGAAGAAAACCGCGCCACGGCCGTCGGCGAAATCTCGCGCGGGCTGAAGATGCTGGCCAAGGAGCTGCAATGCCCGGTGATCGCGCTGTCGCAGCTCAGCCGTGGCGTCGAGTCGCGCACCGACAAGCGCCCCATGATGAGCGACCTGCGCGAGTCGGGCGCGATCGAGCAGGATGCTGACGTGATCATGTTCATCTACCGCGACGACTACTACAACAAGGACTCGAAGGAGCCCGGCGTCGCCGAGATCATCATCAGCAAGCAGCGCAACGGCCCGACCGGGACCATCAAGCTGGCCTTCATGAAAGAGCTGACGCGCTTCGAGAGCCTGGCCTCCGGTAACAGCGACTTCTAGGAACGCTCAAGGACGAGCCCATGCAGTGGGCTCGTTATCCTCCGTTACAACACCTCGCTTGCGAAGTCGGCCAGCCTGGAACGTTCGCCCCGGGCCAGCGTGATGTGGCCGCTGTGCGGCCAGCCCTTGAACTTGTCCACCGCGAAGGTCAGGCCCGACGAGCCCTCGGTCAGGTAGGGCGTGTCGATCTGGGCCAGGTTGCCCATGCAGATGATCTTGGTGCCGGGACCGGCGCGGGTGACCAGCGTCTTCATCTGCTTGGGTGTCAGGTTCTGCGCCTCGTCGATGATCACGTACTTGTTCAGGAAGGTACGGCCGCGCATGAAGTTCATGCTCTTGATCTTGATGCGGCTGCGGATCAGCTCGTTGGTGGCGGCACGGCCCCATTCGCCGGCGCTGGTATCGGTCTTGGCCAGCACTTCGAGGTTGTCGTCCAGCGCGCCCATCCACGGGCCCATCTTTTCCTCTTCGGTTCCGGGCAGGAAGCCGATGTCTTCACCCACGCTCACGGTGGCGCGTGTCATGATGATTTCGGTGTAGCGACGGTCGTCGAGCACCTGGGTCAGGCCCGAGGCCAGCGCCATCAGGGTCTTGCCGGTGCCGGCCGTGCCCGTGAGCGTGACGAAATCCACCTCGGGATCCATCAGCAGGTTCATCGCGAAGTTCTGCTCGCGATTGCGCGTGGTCACTCCCCACACCGAGTTCTTCAGGTGGCCGTAGTCCTTCAGGGTCTTGAGGACCGCCGTCTTGCCGCGGATCTCGGTGACGCGGGCATACAGGCTGGGCTCGCCGGGGGATTCGAAGTACACAAACTGGTTGATCAGCAGGCTGGGCACGATCGGCCCGGTGATCCGGTAATAGGTGTGCAGGCCGCTCTGCCAGCTCTCGATGGTCTTGCCGTGCTTGGCCCAGAAGTCCGATGGCAGGGCCAGGGCACCGGAATACAGGAGTTCCAGGTCGTCGAGCGTCTTGTCGTTCTGGTAGTCGTCCGTGGCCAGGCCCAGGGCCCGCGCCTTGACGCGCATGTTGATGTCCTTCGACACCAACACCACCTCGCGCGGCGCATGCAGCTCACGCAACGCCTGCACCACGCCCAGGATCTGGTTGTCGGCCTTGCCCTGGGGCAGGCTGATGGGCAGGTGGTTCGACAATGCCTGGGTCTGGAAGAAGAGGCTGCCGCCGGCCTCGCGGTGGCCGGTGGTGTTGAGCTTGAGCCCGGCACTGATGTCCGCCCCTTGCGCCCCGGCCAGGGCATCGAGCGTGCGGCTGGCTTGGCGGGCGTTGCGCGCCACCTCGGTCATGCCCTTCTTGTGGCCATCCAGCTCCTCCAGCACGATCATCGGCAGGAAGATGTCGTGTTCCTCGAACCGGAACAAGCTCATCGGGTCGTGCATGAGGACGTTGGTGTCCAGCACGAACAGCTTGCCGGGTCCAGCGGGCTTGGCCTTGCGGGGGGCCGGCCGGGCGACCGGCTGGAGCGCCGGCTCGAGCACCGGCTCGAGCACCGGCTCGAGCACCGGCTGCGGCTCTGCCGCGCGCTTTTTCGGCACCATGACGCCGGCATGGTCGAGATAGCTTTCCGAGCCGTCCCCGAACGCTTCCGGATGGGGCTCGCCGCCACCCAGCCGCGGGTCGAAATCAAGCGCCTGGGGCTTTTCAACCAGCGGGTTGTCGGCCTGGACCGCCTCCGATTTTCGCGAAGCCTTGTGCGAGGAACGGGCCGGCGCGTCGTACGCTTCCGGCGGGAGCAGGGCGGCGCGCTTGGTAGGGGCGGGGGGCAATGGCATAAGGCGGCAGGTTCCCGGATGAGGAGGTCAAAAAGCGAAAAAGCCGCCTGGAAGACCGGGCGGCTTTTGCGAGGTTAGCAGTGTAGACGCAGGGCGTCCGAATCAACGGCATGAATTTATTATGCACAACTCCCGTAGGCCTTCAATCGGGAGGCAGCGCATGTTGCTACAAAACGTCAAGCCGCTTTCTTCAGCAGCTTGACGGCTTTGAGCACCTCGTCCACGTGTCCCGGCACCTTCAGCCCGCGCCACTCCTGCTTGAGAACACCATCGGCGCCGATCAGGAAGGTGCTGCGCTCGATGCCCTTCACCTTCTTGCCGTACATGATCTTGTTCTTGACCACGCCGAACATGTGGCACATCTTTTCCTCGGTGTCGGCGATCAGCTCGAACGGCAGCTCGAGTTTGGCCTTGAAATCGTCGTGCGACTTCATGTTGTCGCGCGACACGCCGAACACCGCCGCGCCGGCTTTCACGAAGTCCTTGTACTTGTCGCGAAACTGCATGGCCTCCGTGGTGCAGCCTGGGGTGTTGTCCTTCGGGTAAAAGTACAGCACCAGGACGTGGCCGTTATGGGTGGTATTGGTGACTTTGATGCCGCCCGTGGCGTTTGCTTCAAATTCGGGGATAGGTTTGTTGACAACGATCGCCATGGGATTATTTCTCGTGTGACTGAATTGCTCGTTGCTTACTTCAGGGGACGCGGGCATCCCGTCGCAAGCTCTGATTTTACTCCCGAATCGTCGCTGCCGAACCGGCGGGTCCGGCCGGCAGCTCCAGCAGGAGGGCTACTGCCACGTCGCGGCCCTCCTGGGCCAGGATGTTGTAGGTGCGGCATGCCGCCGGCGTGTCCATGGTCTCGATGCCGATGCGCCGGGCCATCAGAGGCTGCAACCAGGCCGCCAGCGGAAACCGGATACGCGTTCCGCTGCCAAAAATCACGACCTCGGCCCGTACCTGCGCCAGTTGCTCGAAGTGGGCCGCGTCCAGGTCTTCGAAGCGCCGGGGCGCCCAGACGATGCGCTCGCCGCGTGAGCTGATGATCACGCTGTGCGTGATCTTGTCCGTGCCTACGCCCACCCATCCGGGCCCGTAGGCGCTGATCGTTTGCACGTCGGATTGATCGGGTTGCAGCTTCATGGTGCTCAGGGACCTGGGTTGTTGTTGCGCTGCACGAAAAACAGCTGGAAGTGTGGTCCAATTATAGGTTTTCACACTCAGAAAACCGGGCCGGAGGGGCTTTGAAAACCATCCAGAAGTCAGCCAAGCTTGCCAACGTCCTCTATGACATCCGCGGTCCGATCATGGACGCGGCCCGGCAGATGGAAGAGGAGGGCCACAAGATCATCAAGCTCAACATCGGCAACCTCGCCGTGTTCGGCTTCGATGCGCCCGAGGAAATCCAGCTTGACATGGCGCGCAACCTGCCCAACTCGGCAGGGTACTCCGACAGCAAGGGCATCTTCACGGCGCGCAAGGCGGTGATGCACTACACCCAGCAGCAGGGGGTCAAGGGCGTCACGGTGGACGACATCTACCTGGGCAACGGCGCCAGCGAGCTCATTGCCATGGCCACCAACGCGCTGCTCGACAACGGCGACGAACTGCTGGTCCCAACGCCCGACTACCCGCTCTGGACCGCCGCCTCCAGCCTTTCGGGCGGCACCCCGGTGCACTATCGCTGCGATGAGGCGAACGGGTGGATGCCCGACCTGGAGGACATCCGGCGCAAGATCACTCCCGCCACCAAGGGCATCGTGGTCATCAATCCGAACAACCCGACCGGCGCCCTGTATTCCGACGAGCTGCTCAGGGGGATCGTGCAGATCGCGCGCGAGCACAACCTGGTGATCCTGGCCGACGAGGTTTACGACAAGGTGCTGTACGACGGCGCCCGCCACACGGCGATCGCCAGCCTGTCCGACGACGTGCTGACCCTGACCTTCAATTCGCTGTCCAAGAGTTACCGCTCCTGCGGCTACCGCGCGGGCTGGATGGTGGTGTCGGGCGACAGGAAGCCGGCCGCCGACTACATCGAGGGCCTGAACATGCTCTCGAACATGAGGCTGTGCGCGAACGTTCCGGGCCAGTGGGCCATCCAGACCGCATTGGGCGGCTACCAGAGCATCAACGAGCTGGTGGCCGAAGGCGGCCGTTTGCGGCGGCAACGCGACCTGGCGTACGAGCTTATCACCGCGATTCCCGGCGTGAGCTGCGCCAAGCCCTCGGCCGCGCTCTATATGTTTCCCCGGCTCGACCCCAAGGTCTACCCGATCGCCGACGACCGCCAGTTCTTTCTCGAACTGCTGCAGGAAACCCGGGTGATGCTGGTGCAGGGCACGGGCTTCAACTGGCCCACGCCGGATCATTTTCGCATCGTTTTCCTGCCGCACGAAGACGACCTGCGTGAGGCGATCGGCCGGATCGCCAAATTCCTCGAAAGCTACCGGAAGCGTCACTCCAGATGAAATCCATCCAAGCCGGCCTGCTGGGCACGGGCACCGTGGGCAGCGGTGTGTTCAACGTCCTCAAGCGCAACCAGGAAGAGATCCGGCGCCGCGCCGGCCGCGGCATCGAGATCACCATGGTGGCGGACCTCGACACGGCGAGGGCCCGGTCGGTCGTGGGCGAGGGCGTGCAGGTGGTCAGCGATGCGCGCGCGGTGATCGCCAACCCCGAGATCGATATCGTGATCGAGCTGATCGGCGGCTACGGCATTGCCCGGCAGCTGGTCATGGAAGCGATCGAGGCGGGCAAGCACGTGGTCACGGCCAACAAGGCGCTGCTGGCGGTCCACGGAACCGAGATTTTCGCGGCCGCGCATCGCCGCGGGGTGATGGTGGCATTCGAGGCGGCGGTGGCGGGTGGCATCCCGATCATCAAGGCCTTGCGCGAGGGCCTCACGGCCAACAGGATCGAATGGATTGCCGGCATCATCAACGGGACCACCAATTTCATCCTCTCCGAAATGCGCGACAAGGGGCTGGATTTCGACGTTGCCCTGAAGGAGGCGCAGCGGCTGGGCTATGCCGAGGTCGACCCGACTTTCGATATCGAGGGCGTCGACGCCGCGCACAAGGCCACCATCATGTCGGCCATCGCGTTCGGAATTCCGGTGCAATTCGACAAGGCCTATGTGGAGGGCATCACCAGGCTCGGCGCGCAGGACATCCGGTATGCCGAGCAGCTGGGTTATCGCATCAAGCTGCTGGGCATCACCAAGCGCACGGCCGCCGGCATCGAGTTGCGGGTGCATCCGGCCCTGGTTCCCACCAGGCGCCTGATCGCCAACGTGGAGGGCGCCATGAACGCGGTGATGGTGCAGGGCGACGCGGTGGGAACGACCCTTTACTACGGCAAGGGCGCGGGCAGCGAGCCCACCGCCAGCGCCGTGATCGCCGACCTGGTGGACATCACCCGGCTGCATACCGCCGACACCGCGCATCGAGTGCCGCATCTGGCGTTCCAGCCCGATGCCATGAGCGATGCGCAGGTGCTGCCGATGAGCGAGGTGGTCACCAGCTACTACCTGCGCCTGCGGGTCGCCGACCAGGCCGGCGTGCTGGCCACGGTCACAGGTCAGCTGGCTGCGGCGGGCATCAGCATCGACGCCATGCTGCAGCGGGAAGCCGGCGAAGGCGAAAAGCACACGGACTTGATCATCCTGACCCACAGCGTGCGCGAGGGCACGATGAATGACGTGATCGCGCAGATGCAGGACCTGCCAACGGTCCTGGCGCCCATCACGCGCATTCGCAAGGAAGAGCTCGCCTGACATGATGAGCCCCCACGTTCACTCCGTTCTCTGCCCCCCGAGGGGGCGCTCATTGCCCTACGGGCGGCCGGGCGGGCAATGATTTATGTTTCCACGCGCGGCGACGCCGAGCGCAGGCATTTCTGCGAGATCCTGCTCGAAGGCCTGGCACCCGACGGCGGCCTGTACCTGCCCGAGCGCTATCCGCAGGTCGACGCGGGGACCCTGGAGCAATGGCGGGCCTTGCCTTACGCGGACCTCGCGTTCGAGATCGTGTCGCTCTACATCGACGACATCCCGGCGCCCGACCTGCGCGTCCTGTGCCGCAAGACCTATACGGCGGAGGTTTTCGGAACCCGCGCAATCGTGCCGCTGAGAAAGCTGGACGATGCGTCGACAAGCCCGGCGCGAACGGATGTGTACCTCGAGGCGCTGTCCAATGGGCCGACGCTGGCATTCAAGGACATGGCGATGCAGCTGCTGGGCAACCTGTTCGAGTACGAACTGGCGCGCCGCGACGAGCAGCTCAACATCCTGGGCGCGACCTCGGGCGACACCGGCAGCGCCGCCGAGTACGCGATGCGCGGCAAGCAGGGCGTGCGCGTCTTCATGACCTCACCGCATGGCCGCATGAGCCCGTTCCAGCAGGCCCAGATGTTCAGCCTGCAGGACCCCAACATCCACAACCTCGCGATCGAAGGCGTGTTCGACGACTGCCAGGACATCGTCAAGGCGGTCTCCAACGATCTCGACTTCAAGCGCAAGTACAAGATCGGCACCGTCAACTCGATCAACTGGGCCCGGTTGATGGCGCAGGTGGTGTATTACTTCGCCGGATATTTCCAGGCGACGGCCAGCCCTCACCCCAGGCCTCTCCCGGGAGGGGAGGGGGCAAAGCCGCAAAAGGTGAGCTTCGCCGTCCCCTCGGGCAACTTCGGCAATATCTGCGCCGGCCATGTGGCGCGCATGATGGGCCTGCCCATCGACAGCCTGGTGCTGGCGACCAACGAGAACGACGTGCTGGAAGAGTTCTTCCGCACCGGCGTGTACCGTGTGCGGTCGAGCGCCGACACGCACGAGACTTCCAGCCCGTCGATGGACATCAGCAAGGCCAGCAACTTCGAGCGATTCGTGTTCGACCTGCTCGGCCGCGATGCCGGGAAGGTCCGGCAGCTGTTCGGCGAGCAGCTGGCCCGCACCGGCCGGTTCGACCTGAGCGCCGATCCGGCGTTCCGCCAGGCCCGCGAACGCTATGGTTTCGTCAGCGGCAAGAGCACCCATGCCGATCGCGTCGCCACCATCCGGGACACCTATGAGCGCTTCGGGCTCATGATCGACACGCACACGGCCGACGGACTGAAGGTGGCACGCGGGCACCTCAGCCCGGGGGTGCCCATGATCGTCCTTGAAACCGCGTTGCCGATCAAGTTCGCAGCGACCATTGTCGAAGCGCTGGGCCGGGAGCCCGAGCGTCCCGCCCGCTTCGTCGGCATCGAGCGGCTGCCCAAGCGCGTGACCGTGCTGCCCGCGGACGTGCAGGCGGTCAAGGGGTTCATTGCCGGCCACTGCGGCTGAGTGGCGATGAAGGTTGTCGGGTTCGCCGGTTTTTCGGGCTCGGGCAAGACCACCCTGGTGGAAACGCTCATCCCGGCGCTCAAGCTGCGCGGCCTGCGCGTGTCGGTGGTCAAGCACGCCCACCACAGGTTCGACATCGACCATCCCGGCAAGGACACCTGGCGCCATCGTGAGGCAGGGGCGTTCGAGGTGGTTGTCGCCTCCAGCCAGCGCCTGGCCCTGTTGCGGGAATTCGAGCGCCCGGCGCAGCTGACGGTGCACCACCTCATTGCCGAGCTCTACGAGGGTGTGGACTGGGTCCTGGTCGAGGGCTTCAAGGACAGCGACCTGCTCAAGATCGAAGTCTGGCGGGCTGCATCCGGCAAGCCGGCGCTGTATCCCAATGATGATTTCATCGTCGCGATCGCGACCGACTCGCCGGAGCAGCTGCCCGAGGCCACCCTGCGCCCGGTGCTGGATTTGAACGACGCGGACTCAGTGGCACAGTGGCTCATCGACAATCAGGGCCGCTTCGAGTACGACCCGGAAATGTTCTCATGAACCCCACTTCACCGAGACCCGCCTTGCGGAACCTGGACGACGCATTGGCCGAACTGCTGGAACATGCGCAGCCGCTGACGGATGTCGACCTCGTTTCGACCTTCGACGCGGATGGCCGGGTGCTGGCACGCGACCTGGTGTCCGAGCTGCAGGTGCCGCCGCAGGACAACAGTTCCATGGATGGCTACGCGGTGCGCAGCAGCGAGATCGCCGATGAAGGCGTGACACTTCCGGTAACCCAACGCATCCCGGCCGGCAGCGCGGGTGCACCGCTGGCGCCCGGCAGTGCCGCGCGCATTTTCACGGGGGCCCCGATTCCCTGTGGCGCCGATGCGGTCGTGATGCAGGAAGACGCCGAGGCTGCCGGGGCCGAGGCCGTGCGCATCCTGCGTGTGCCGGCGCCGGGCCAGTGGATCCGCCGCAGCGGCGAAGACGTTGCGCGTGGCGCTGTCGTGCTGGCGCGAGGCGAGCGGCTCGATGCGGCCGCGCTCGGGCTGGCGGCGAGTATCGGGATGGACCGGTTGCCGGTGGCGCGGCGACCCCGGGTGGCCTTGTTCTCCACCGGCGACGAGCTCGTGATGCCGGGTGAGGTGCCCCCTGCACAGATGAGGCCGGGCGCCATCTACAACTCCAACCGCTTCTTCCTGCAGGCCCTGCTGCGGCGCCTGGGGTGCGAGGTGACCGATTTCGGCATCGTCCCCGACCGGCGCGAGCCCACCGTCCGGGCCCTCCAGGTTGCAGCGCAGGGGCATGACCTGATCCTCACCAGCGGCGGCGTGTCGGTCGGCGAGGAGGATCACGTCAAGCCGGCCGTGCAGGCGCTAGGCTCCCTCGATCTCTGGCAGATCGCGATCAAACCGGGCAAGCCTTTTGCCTACGGCAAGGTAGGCGACGCTCACTTCATGGGGCTGCCGGGCAACCCGGTTTCCAGCTTCGTCACCTTCCTGCTGCTGGTGCGTCCTTTCCTGCTCAAGCTGCAAGGTGCAAACCGCCTGCTGGCGCCCGCGACACTGTTGCCGGCGGCTTTCAACTGGCCCCGGCCCGACCGGCGGCGCGAATTTTTGCGGGCCCGGCGCAAAGAGGACGGCATGCTCGAGTTGTTCGCCAACCAGAGCTCGGGTGTGCTGACTTCGGCCGTGTGGGCCGACGGGCTGATCGACAATCCGCCGGGGCAGCCCATCGCCAGGGGCGATGCGGTCCGCTTCATAGCGCTGGCGGAGCTGATCCAATGAAAGTCTCGATACGTTATTTCGCCTCGGTAAGGGAGGCCTTGGGGCGGGGCGGCGAGACCATTGAAACCTCGGCCCGCGATCTGGCCGCGTTGCGCGATGAGCTGGTGGCGCGCGGCGGCGCCTATGCCTGGAGCCTGGCGCGCGGAACAGCGGTGCGGGTTGCGCTGGACCAGGTGATGAGCGAAGAGTCGGCCGTCCTTGGCGAAGGCTGCGAAGTGGCTTTCTTTCCACCGGTTACCGGAGGTTAGCGTGGAGCATCGCGTCTCGATCCAGGCTGCCGACTTCGATCTCGCCGACGAGATCGCCGCGCTGCGCCGGAACGACCCGCGTGTCGGCGCCGTCTGCGCCTTTGTCGGCACGGTGCGCGACCGCAACGGCGGGGCACCGGTCCGCTCCATGGAACTCGAGCATTACCCCGGCATGACCGAAAGGGCGATCGAGGCCATGATCGACGAGGCGCAGCGCCGCTTCGACATCTACGGCGCACGCGTCATTCACCGCATCGGGCTGTTGCAGCCGCTGGACCAGATCGTGATGGTGGCGGTGACGTCGGCCCATCGCGGCCAGAGTTTCCAGGCCTGCGAGTTCCTGATGGACTACCTCAAGACGCAGGCTCCCTTCTGGAAAAAAGAGCAGACCTCCGAGGGCGCCCGCTGGGTCGATGCCCGCGTCAGCGATGACGCCGCGCTGGCGCGATGGGGCATCACCGGTCGCAATGCCTGAGGTGGTTTGAACGTACCGAGGCGGCCAGGACCTGATGGAGACTGCCCGCTGTCAGTTGAGGTAACGGGGCCGGCGTGCCGGCTGGTTCCCGTCGCATGGGGCCCCGTCATCCGCAGCGGCTGACCCCAACGGTTCGCCCCATTGCGCACGGGCCAGGGCCTGCTCCAGCAGGTGCATCAGCGCCTGCATCAGCTTGGGCTGCATTTCCACCTGGAAACTGCGGGGTTCACTCTCCACCTCTTTGCGGTGCTCGTTGAAACTCAGGCGCAGCCGGCCATCGGGCAATGGCGACGCATCGACATCGGTCACCAGCAGCGGCTCTTCCCCTTGCGCCAGCGGCGGCTGGTTTTCCTGATACGGAGTCTCGAAGTCGGCGCTCTTGAGGAACTCTTCCTTGCGAAAGTCGGCCAGCATCTTTCTCAGGCCCGCATCGGCGCTGTCGAGCGTCCTGCCGGCGGCTTCCAGCTTGAGCAGGTGCTGGGTCAGCAATTTGCTGAGCAGCGGCCACAGGCCCACCATCAGGCGCCGGGTCAGCCACAGCCGCACCTCCCTGGATGCCGAGGTGTTGATGCGCACCAGGATGCGGTCCTGCTCTGCAAGATAGGACACGGACAGCTGGTGGATCTTCATGGCGTCGATTTTAGTCAGCCGTGCGGGACGGCAGAAGCCGGCAGTGCCCCTTGAAAACCTGGGGACAAGCCTAAGCTGTGAAGCTGACCGGAGGCCATCCATGCGACTAGACAAACTGACCACCAAATTCCAGGAAGCCCTGGGCGAGGCGCAAACGCTTGCGCTGGGCAACGACCACGCCTATATCGAGCCGCCCCACCTGCTGGTGGCCATGCTGCGGCAGGAAGACGGTCCCCGCGCGCTGCTGCAGCGCGCCGGTGTCAATGTGCCGGGCCTGCTGGCAGGCGCCGAGGCCGCGGTGCACAAGCTGCCTCAGGTGCAGGGCCAGGAGCAGGTCCAGGTGGGCCGCGACCTCGTCAGCCTGCTGCAGGCCGCTGAAAAGGAGTCGATCAAGCGCGGCGACCAGTTCGTCGCCGGCGAGCTGTTCCTGCTCGCCCTGGCCGATACCAAGCAGGACATCGGGCGCATCGCCCGCGACAACGGCCTGACGCGCAAATCGCTGGAAGTGGCTGTCGACGCCGTGCGCGGCGGCCAGAATGTCGACAGCGCCGACTCTGAAGGCCAGCGCGAGGCTCTCAAGAAATACTGCATGGACCTGACTGAGCGAGCCCGCATGGGCAAGCTCGATCCGGTGATCGGCCGGGACGACGAGATCCGCCGCGCTATTCAGGTGCTGCAGCGGCGCACGAAGAACAACCCCGTGCTGATCGGCGAGCCGGGCGTGGGCAAGACCGCCATCGTGGAAGGCTTGGCGCAGCGCATCGTCGCGGGCGAAGTACCCGAGACGCTGAAAAACAAACGCGTGCTCTCGCTGGACATGGCGGCCCTGCTGGCCGGCGCCAAATACCGTGGCGAATTCGAGGAACGCCTGAAAAACGTCCTCAACGAACTGGCGAAGGACGAAGGCCAGACCATCCTCTTCATCGACGAGCTGCACACCATGGTGGGCGCCGGCAAGGCCGAAGGCGCCATGGACGCGGGCAACATGCTCAAGCCGGCGCTGGCGCGCGGCGAGCTGCACTGCGTGGGTGCCACCACGCTCGCCGAATACCGCAAGTACATCGAGAAGGACGCCGCGCTCGAGCGTCGCTTCCAGAAGATCCTGGTGGGCGAGCCGACCGTCGAGGCGACGATCGCCATCCTGCGCGGCCTGCAGGAGAAGTACGAGGTGCACCACGGCGTGGAGATCACCGACCCGGCCATCGTGGCCGCAGCCGAGCTCAGCCATCGGTACATCACCGATCGCTTCCTGCCCGACAAGGCGATTGACCTGATCGACGAGGCGGCGTCCAAGATCAAGATCGAACTCGACTCCAAGCCCGAGGTCATGGACAAGCTCGATCGGCGCCTGATCCAGCTGCAGATCGAGCGCGAAGCCATCAAACGCGAAAAGGACGAGGCTTCGAAAAAGCGCCTGGCACTGATCCAGGAGGAGATCGGCAAGCTGCAAAAGGAGATCGCCGACCTCGACGAAATCTGGAAGGCCGAGAAGGCCCAGGCCCAAGGCTCTGCCCAGGTCAAGGAAGAGATCGACTCGCTGCGCCGGCAGATCGAGGAGTTCACCCGCAAGGGTGACTTCAACAAGGTCGCCGAATTGCAGTACGGCCGCCTGCCCGAGCTGGAGAAAAGGCTCAAGGAAGCGCAGGCCACCGAATCGGGCAAGGCCAAGAGCGCCAAGGAAGGCGGCCGCCCGCAGCTGCTGCGCACCATGGTCGGCGCCGAAGAGATCGCCGAGGTGGTGGCGCGCGCCACCGGCATCCCGGTGTCCAAGCTGATGCAGGGCGAGCGCGAGAAGCTGCTGCTGATGGAAGACAAATTGCATCAGCGGGTGGTCGGCCAGGACGAGGCGATCAGCGCCGTGGCCAACGCCATCCGCCGCTCGCGCTCGGGCTTGTCGGATCCGAACCGTCCCACCGGCTCGTTCCTGTTCCTCGGTCCGACCGGGGTCGGCAAGACCGAGCTGTGCAAGGCGCTGGCCAACTTCCTGTTCGACAGCGAGGACCACCTGATCCGCGTCGACATGAGCGAGTTCATGGAGAAGCATTCGGTGGCCCGCCTGATCGGTGCGCCGCCGGGCTACGTGGGCTACGAGGAGGGTGGCTATCTCACCGAGGCCGTGCGTCGCAAGCCCTACAGCGTGATCCTGCTCGACGAGATCGAAAAGGCCCACCACGATGTGTTCAACGTGCTGCTGCAGGTGCTGGACGATGGGCGCCTCACGGACGGCCACGGCCGGACCGTGGACTTCAAGAACACGGTGATCGTGATGACCAGCAACATCGGTTCGCACATGATCCAGGCCATGGTCAACAAGTCCTACGACGAGATCAAGGAAGCGGTGTGGGACGACCTGAAGAACCACTTCCGGCCCGAGTTCCTGAACCGAATCGACGAGACGGTGGTGTTCCACGGGCTCGACGCCAAGCACATCGAAAAGATCGCGGCGATCCAGCTGCGCATCCTCGAGCAGCGCCTGGCCAAGATGGACCTCAAGCTTCAGGTGTCGCCGGCGGCGCTGGAAGAGCTGGCCAAGGTCGGCTTCGACCCGGTGTTCGGCGCCCGGCCGCTCAAGCGCGCGATCCAGCAGCGCATCGAGAATCCGCTGTCCAAGCTGATCCTCGAGGGCCGGTTCCCGCCCAAGAGCGCGATTCCGGTGGACGTGGACCCGGTGCGCGAACCGGGCGTGTTCCACTTCGGAAACGCCCAGCCGGTGGTGGAAGAGGCGTCCGCCTGAGGTCGATCCCGGGCCTGGCCCGGGATCGACCTTTCCTAAGCCTCACCTAAGGGCCGGAGCCCATACTCCGGTCCTTAGCTGTTCCTACCAGCCGCGCAATGCCCACCCTGATGACCTTTGTCCTGCGACTTGTCCTTCTTGCTGCAGGCCTGTTGTTCGCCGCCAGCCTGGCCGTCGCCTTCGTCCTCGTGCTCTGCGTCTGGACGCTGCGTGCCGGCTGGGCGAAGCTGACGGGCAGGCCCGTCATGCCGTTCATCATTCGCATCAATCCGCGCGGCGGGTTCGAGAGAATGTATCGACACGCCGGACGCCAAGGTTCGTCGTTGCGCGCGGATACCGTCCGGCGCGGGCGGGAGATTGGCGACGTGACGGATGTGGAGCCGCGGCCGCCGGCACCCTAGGCTGGTTCAACTCAGCTGTGGCCCGCATCCGGCTGCGATTGACTGAGGTCATGGAAATCCCCGCAGCAGGCGCTACTTTTCCGATGCTGTGTGGGAGATCATCGTGAAGACTGTTGCAACTCTGCTCCTGGCTGCTTTGTGCTCCGGGTCAGCCATCGCGTGCGACAAGGTCGATGCCGCGAAAGTGCAGTTCGCGTTGTCCGAGATGGGGGCCCAGTGGTCCGAACGGGATGGCAGGGTCACGCTCCACTGGGGTTGGGAGTGGGATGGCGCGGCCCGTGCCCAGCGCCTTGGATTGCTCCGTGCATTTGCCGAGGGTGATGGTTGCCTGACCGGGCAGGCGCGCGAGATCAGTTTCTACCGCAAGGGAAGCCTCGTGGGCATGGCGTCACCCACGGCCGGTGTCCAGCTGGTGAGCGATAGCGCGACAGCTCAGGCGAGCACGAGTGCCGTCCCGTCTGCTCAGAACCTTTCCGGGTGCCCGAACTGACGGACAATTCAACTGATGCGAGGCACGATGCGAGCGGCTGACGGCCGCAGATGCGCTACTGCGCCGTCCAGCCCCCGTCCACCGGGATCGCCGCACCGGTGAGGTTGTGGGCGGCAGGCTCGCACAACCAACACGCCAGCCGCGCGATCTCGCTGGGCAGCGACGTGCGCAGGCTCGGTTGCTTTTCCTTGAGCAGTTCGCGGATCGCCTCGTCGCGGCCAACGCCAAGCTGCGCTGCTTTGGCATCGATCTGCGGCTGGATGATCGCGGTCTCTGTCCAGCCCGGACAAATGCAATTGACCGTGACGCCGCCGCTTTCCCGGCTACCCAGGCTGGCGTATTCGAGCGCGGCCACCCGGCTCATGCCGATCAGCCCGAACTTGGCCGCCACGTACGGCGCCTTGTTGATGGAGGCTACCAAGCCGTGAACCGAGGCGATGTTGACGACACGGCCGTAGCCGCGCTCGGCCATAGGGGGGCAGCGCCAGCCGCATGGTATCGAACGCCGCCGACAGATTGACCGCCAGAATTTCGTCCCACTTTGCCCGCGGCATTTCGGCGAGCGAGGCGGTGTGCTGGATGCCGGCATTGTTGACCAGGATGTCCAGTGGCGAGGCCAGCACGGTTTCCATCATCCGTTGCACCTGACTTGCAATGCGCAGGTCGTGCGTCAGCACGTCCGCTGACGGCGCTCCGGCCTCGAGCACGGCGGCGCGGGCTTCCTGCACCTGGGCTGGCGTGGCCAGTCCGTGCAGCACGACCGCGCAGCCCTGCCGGCCGAGCGCTTGCGCAATGGCCAGGCCGATGCCCTGAACCGAGCCGGTGACCAGGGCGCGCCGGCCTTTCAACATGAGTTCACTCATGGCGTTTCCTTCAGCTGCTCGCGCAGCACAGTCTTCAAGACCTTGCCATAGTTGTTCTTTGGCAGGCTCTCGACGATCCGGTACCGCTTCGGCCGCTTGAAACGCGCGATGTGCTCCAGGCACACTGCGTCCAATTGCGCTGTGTCGATCGCATGGCCGGACCGCGGCACGACGAACGCCACGACGATTTCTCCCCATTCCGGATCGAACGCGCCGACCACCGCGACCTCGGCCACGCCGGGGGCCAGCAGCAGGACTTCCTCCACCTCGCGCGGATAGATGTTGGAGCCGCCGCTGATGATCACGTCCTTGCTGCGGTCCTTGAGTGTCAGGAAGCCATCCTCGTCCAGGCTGCCCATGTCGCCGGTGAACAGCCAGCCGTCGCGTAGCGCGGCCGCACTCGCGTCGGGGTCGCGCCAGTAGCCGCTCATCACGGTGTCGCCGCGCACCAGGATTTCTCCTATTTTTCCTGTCGACAGCGGCGCGCCGTCCGGCGTCGCCACCCGCACCTCCACCGATGTCTGGGCCACCCCGACCGAGGCGAGCCGCTGGGCGTGGCGCGGATGGGCTGTGTCGCCGATCTGCGCGCGTGAGAGGGCGGTGATGACCATGGGGCTTTCGCCCTGGCCGTAGATCTGGACGAAGCGCGGCCCCATCACGCGAATCGCGCGCTCGATGTCGGCGGCGTACATGGGTGCGCCGCCGTACACGATGGTCTTGAAGCCGTCGCAGGCGGCGCCGCAGGCCTGCGCATGGTCGACCAGTCGCTTGACGATGGTGGGCGCGGCGAACATCGACAGCCGGCCGATGGTGCGCGCCAGCTTGAAGATCTCGGCGGGATCGAAGGCCCCTGATGCCGGGACCACGTGGCGAGCGCCGGCCATCACGTGCGGAATCGCGTAGATCCCGGCGCCATGCGACATCGGGGCCGCGTACACGATCGCATCCCGCAGGTCGATCGCATCCACGTCGACGAAATAGGTCAGGCCCATGGTCATCAGATTGCGATGGCTGAGCATGACGCCCTTGGGCTTGCCGGTGGTGCCGCTGGTGTAGAACAGCCAGGCCAGATCCTGTGCGGCGCGCGCTGCCATGGGTGACGGCGGCAGGGAAAACAGCGCTTGATAGTCCTGCCCGGTGACCTCGATCGTGCGGTGCGGCGCCTGCAGTCCTTCGCCCACATCCGATGTGACGAAGGCCCAGCGTGCCTGGGCGTGGTCGAGGATCCACTGGGCCTCGCGCAGGTGCAGCTTGGCGTTCATGGGAACGACCGCGAGGCCAGCCCACCAGGCGCCGTACAGTACCTCGAGGTAGGCCGGATGGTTGCGCATGAACAGTGCGATGCGGTCGCCCGGCTGCAAGCCGGCTGCCAGGAACGCGGAGGCCAGCCGGGCCGTACGATCCGCCAAGCCACGATAGTCATGCACGAGGCGGTTGCCCTCGTACAAGGCCGGCCGCCGTGGATCGGCCAGCGCGATGCGCTGCAGCGAGTGTGCGAGGTTCATGCCGTGGGTCCCGCGGAAAGATGCGTAATGCCTGGGCCGATTATCGGCAACCGGGACCTTGGCCCGGAATCAAGGTGACACGGGGTGGCCCGCGGCCGGGTGCAGAATCTCGTGGATTGCGCGAAAGGAAAAGCATGTTCAAAGCCCTGGTCCTCGAAAAGAATCCTGAATTCAGCGCCTGCGTGCGCGAGGTCGACGATTCGTTTCTGCCGGAAGGCGACGTCACCCTCGACGTGGCTTACTCCACCATCAACTACAAGGATGCCCTTGCCATCACCAACCGGTCGCCGGTGGTACGCAGCTGGCCGATGGTCGCGGGGATCGATGGCTCCGGGACCGTGGTGGCCAGCAGTTCGGACGCCTGGAAGCCCGGCGACGAAGTGGTGCTCAACGGGTTCGGCGTCGGCGAAACGCACAAGGGCTGTCTCGCCGGCCGCGCCCGCCTCAAGAGTGCCTGGCTGTTGCGCCGGCCGCCGCGCTTCAGCGCACGCGACGCCATGGCCATCGGCACCGCCGGCTACACCGCCATGCTGTGCGTGCTGGCGCTGGAGCGCTATGGCGTGAAGCCGGGAGACGGCGAGGTGCTGGTGACCGGGGCGACCGGCGGGGTCGGTTCCACCGCGGTGGCCTTGCTCTCCGCGCTGGGCCATCGGGTGGTCGCGGCCACCGGCAAATCATCTGAAACGCCGTACCTCCAGTCGCTCGGAGCCTCAACGGTGATCGACCGTGCTGAACTCGCTGCGCCGGGCAAGCCTTTGCAGAAGGAACGCTGGGCTGCGGTGGTCGATGCCGTGGGCAGCCAGACCCTGGCGAATGCGTTGGCCCAGACGCGCTACGGCGGCGCCGTCGCCGCCTGCGGATTGGCCCAGGGACTTGACCTGCCCGCCACCGTGATGCCGTTCATCCTGCGCGGCGTCGCGTTGCTGGGCGTCGACAGCGTGATGGCGCCCATGGGTTTGCGCGAGCAGGCCTGGAGCCGGCTGGCCAGGGATCTCGATCCCGCACGCCTGGCCGCCATCACCACCGAGATCCCGCTGTCGGGCGCGATCGAAGCGGCCGGACGTCTGATGGAGGGAAAGGTGCGCGGGCGGATCGTCGTGCGCACACGGGACTAAAGTCACTTCCCTGGTGCCCGCCGGCCCGTGGGGCAGAGGATGTTCTTCGGCAGATCGCCACGGATGTACTGGGTTTCCTCCTCCGGCGTAGCGGGTCGCACCTCCACGATCCGACTGCGCGCGCCGTACAGATCCTGCAGCAGCGTTCCCATCTCGGCTGCTGCGTCCGTCCCGGCGGGGAGGGCCTTCAGCCAACGGCGCGGATGCCCGTCGTAGGTGAAGTCCACCACCCAAACCTTGCTGGTTTTGTAGAACTGGGCCACGCTCATCCATCCCGGTTGTCGCTCTTTTGGATTGTGCCCCTGACTGACGCTGCGCAGCTCGGCAGTAGAACCTGCCGGGATCGCGGCGAAGCCGGCGTCGCCCGCCTTGCCACACAAGAACCGCGGCGCGGGCCATACTGAACGCCCTCGGTCCGCCCATCAGGCAGCCGCTCATCCTTCATTGCCAGGAAGTCCTCCCATGAACCTCGTTCCCCACATAGGGCCCGTCGCGGCCCTGATCGCCGGCGTCCTGATCCTCCTCATCCCGCGCTTGCTGAACTACATCGTGGCAATCTACCTGATCGTCATCGGTGCGGTGGGCCTGTTCGGCAGATAGGCTTCGCCTCAGCCGCCCTTGGCCGTGTGCAACGCATACATCTTCTGCATGCCGCCGATCCACCTGTCGTAATCCTGTGCCTTGTTGAGGAAGTACTTCGCTACCTGTGGGTGGGGCAGCACCAGGAATTTCTCGTCGCGCATGGCGGCCACGACGTCCTCGGCCACCTGAGCCGGCGTGAGGATGCCGTCGTGCCCGGCCGAGCCGCCGTCGCCCGTCACCATGTCGGTCTGGACCGATTGCGGACACAGGCATGAGACGCGCACCCCGCGCCGGCCGTAGGCGATACGCAGCCACTCCGCAAAGGCCAGAGCCGCGTGCTTGGTCACGCCGTAGGGCGCCGACTCGACGATGTTGAGCAGGCCCGCGGCCGAGGCGGTCACCAGGAAGTAGCCTTCGCCGCGTACCACCATCTCCGGCATCACGGCGCGTGCGGCCCACACATGGGCCATGGTGTGGATCTGCCACATCTTCTCCCACAGGGCGTCTTCCAGCTCGATTCCGCCCGCGTGTCCCAGAATGCCAGCGTTCGACATGTAGATGTCGACCTGGCCAAAGCGTTGGCGCGTCGTGGCGACCAGTGCCTGGATATCGGCTTCGCGGCTGACGTCGCAACGCACGGCCACCGCGTCGATCGGCCGGGCCACCGCTTCGGCGCGCTCCAGATTGACGTCGGCGACCACGATGCCGCGGGCGCCTTCGGCGGCGAACCGCTGCGCCATGCCGGCACCGATGCCGCTGGCGCCGCCGGTGACGATGGCGATCTTTCCTCGAATGTCCATGGGTTTCTCCGGTTGGCCTGGAGTATCGCTGCGGCCGGGCGCTCACCCAGCCACGAAGGCGACAAAGGGGGCTGCGCGTCCCCGGCGACCGGCCCGCGATGGCAGAAGATCTTGACGGCGGCCCATTGAACAGACACCGGCGGCCGCGATGGCCTGAATGTTGTGCGCCACCGCCGATGCCGGGTGGCGATGTCGCCAAACGGACGGATGAACCCAACCGCTGCCGCTAGCATGCCCGGGTGACCGATACAGTCCCCGTTCCCGATGGATTCAAGCCGGCCCGCATCGGCGGCGCCTTCATGGCACTCAACGGTCCGCTGTATGCGAGGTTGCAGGGCGATCGTCTGCAACTCGGGTTCCGGGTGGAGGCCCGGCACACCAACCCGCTCAACATCTGCCATGGCGGCATGCTGGCGACTTTCGCCGACATGCTGCTGCCCTGCGTCGCGATTTACCAGGGAGGGACGGAGCGGCGCTTCCTCCCGACCATCAGCCTGCAGGTCGACTACCTCGGCTCTGCGGCGCCGGGCGCCTGGGTGCAAGGCGAAGGTGAGGTTCTGCGCACCACCCGCAACATGGTTTTCGTGCAGGGGCTGGTCAGTGCCGACGCTGTCCCGGCGATGCGTGTCAGCGGCATCTTCAAGCAAGGTGCCCTGATCAGCGATGGCAGCGATCGCGACCCGCTGAAACTGCTGGGCTAGGCGATGGTTCGTTCGAGCCGGTCGAGCAGCTCGCACTGCGCTGGCAGCAGCTTGCGCCGCGCCTGGGGAAGACTGAACCACTGGACCCGGTCGATCTCGGGGTAGCTGTTCCGGCGCCCGGAACGCGGCGGCCACTCCATCTCGAACCTGTTGCTTTGAAGACGGGTGGGATCGCAGTCGCCGTGGAAGGCCCAGGCCGAGATGCGCTTGCCGCTCTTCTGTGTGATGTCACCCAGCGGCAGCAAAGGGGGTGTCACTTCGAAGCCGGTCTCTTCGGCGAATTCGCGTTGGGCCGCCGCCAGCGCCTGCTCGGGTTCCACATATTCCCCCTTGGGAATGGTCCAGGCGGATTCGTCCCGGCCGCGCCAGAACGGACCTCCCGGATGCGCGAGCAACACCTGGAGCTCGCCAGTCGGGCTGCGGCGGTACATCAGCAAGCCGGCGCTTTTCTTCATGGACGCAGGGTAATGGACAACCGGCCCGGGATGCCAATTCTTCCGTGCTCCGCCCGGCGCGCCCGGACGAGACGGAACGGTTCGGCAGAGCCGTCCAGAAGATCGGGAGTTGATACCCGCACTTGACCTGGAGCAAAGAAATGCGGTGCGACCCTAGTCGTTTCCAATTCAGGTATG
>DIZF01000082.1 GCA_002427815.1 Ramlibacter tataouinensis | reverse complement strand
GCCTTCACGTTGTCGTCCACCACCAGCACCCGCGCCCGTTCACCGCCGGACCGTGCGTCAACCAGTCCGGCGAGTGCCTCCATAAGCTCCGCGCGCATGAAGGGCTTCTGCAGCACGCGCCGGGCACCGAGCGCGAGGCCGCGGTCCAGATCTTCCGATACGGTGATGATCACCACCGGTACATCGGCAAGCTTCGGATTGGCCTTCAAACGACGCATGAACTCCCAGCCGTCCATCGCGGGCAGGAAGATGTCGAGCGTGATGAGCTGCGGACGGCTCTTGGCGGCGCGCACCAGCCCTTCCTCGCCGGTCGCCGCGCGTATCACCTCGAACCCCTCGGCGCGCAACTGCGCCGCGATCAGATCGGCTATCCGGTCATCGTCCTCAATCACCAGCGCGAGCGGCACCGCAGGCGCGGATGGGGCGGTGTCCTCGGGCGCCGGCCCGCCCTCGTGCATGGCGGGTGCGGCCTCACGGTAGGGCAACCACACGCAGAAGCGGCTGCCGGCCTCCGGGCGGCTCGCGACGCCCACCGTACCCCCATGCAGCTCGGCGAGGCGCCGCACGAGCGAAAGCCCCAGCCCCGTGCCGGCCTGGCGCCGGGCGATGGAGCTTTCCACCTGCATGAACGGCGCGAACAGCTTCGGCAGGTGCTCCTCGGCAATGCCCACGCCAGTGTCCTCGACCGAGATCGCGAGGAACTCGCCGTCCTCGCCCGGCGGCAGCGCGATGAGCCGCGCCGGCATGGCATCGTCGAGGGCCACCTCGGTGCGCGTGCAACGGCGCGCGCGCAGCGTCACCGCGCCGCCTTCGGCGGTGAACTTGACCGCGTTCGAGAGCAGGTTGTAGACGATCTGCTTGAGCTTGCGCTCGTCGGCCAGCATGCAGCCGAGCGCTGAATCGAGTTGAATGTCGAGCCGGATGCGATGTGCGAGCGCCTTTTCCCGCACCACCAGCGTGCTCGCCTTGAGCAGCGCCGGAACGTCGACCGCGGCCGGCTCGATCTGCAGCATCCCCGCCTCGACCTTCGAGAGATCGAGGATATCGTTGATCAGCGAGAGCAGGTGCGTGCCGGCGTCGAAGATGTCGGCGACGGAACCGCGCTGCTTTGCGTCCAGATCGCCGAGCACGCCATCCTTCAGCATCTCGGAGAAGCCGATGATCGAGTTCAAAGGTGTGCGCAGCTCGTGCGACATGTTAGCGAGAAAGTCAGACTTCAACTGCCCCACGCGCTCGAGCTCGACGTTCTTGTGCGCGATCTCTTCGCTCTGGGCGCGCAGTGTCTCCTCGATGCGCTTGCGCTCAACTTGCCGCCGATAGAAGAAATACGCCCCAATGACCAGGAACAGCACAACGATAGGGATGATGTACTTCAGCACGTCGCGCAGGCCGGCTTCTTTAACCTCGTAGATGCCAAACCATTTTTCGTACAGTGCGTTGTACGTCCCATTGGACTTAGTGAGCGCCAGTCCTTCGTTGAGTCTGGCCAACAGCTCGGTCTGCCCTTTTTCCACGGCAAACGCGAATTTCTGTGAAAACCCCGCCTTGACCTGCAGCGCCTCGATGTTGGTCAGCCCCAGTGCTTGCAGCGTCTGCATTCCAGCCAGTGTGCTCAGTAGCATGGCATCGTGCTTGCCTGATGCCAGCAACCGCAAACCTTCTGCGGAGGTATCCACCAGCACCAGTTGTTTCTCCCACCCTTTGGACACGGCATAGTCGTGCGCCAGATCGGCGTTAAGCACGATAATGGATTTGCCGGCAAAATCGTCTTCCGAGCGGATGTTGGACTCGCCCTTGCGCACGAAGATCGCGCCGTGGACCATGACATGGAGAACGGTGAAATCGGCGAACTGATGACGCTCATCCGATTGCGCAAGGTTGAGCAAGACATCGATCTTGCCTTCTTTGAATTCCTGAAGAAGCTGATGGAAAGGCAGCACGCGGATGGTGTACTTCAAGCCTGTTTCTGCGGCTACGGCCTTCCATAAATCGACGGTAAAGCCACCTGCGGTGGCATCGGTCATACCTGTAGCGAAAGGTGGATAGTCTTGTTCACTGCCGACGACCAGCGTGTCTTTTTGCCGCTGAATGGCTGGAAGAGGTTTCTGTGCAGTGGGGCTGGCTTGATTGACGGATGTCAAAGCCTGCGCAGCCGCGCTCGTAAATAACGCGAGAAAAACGGCAATGACGAAACCTGGCACGGTTCTACCGAATCCCCGCCAAGTAATTAGAGGGCGTGAGGAAGCCATTTCAGAGGGATGAATTATCATAATAATTTTGGCTTGTCACGAAATTGAGTGGGTGATTCTGATGTGACTGGAAGCCGCATGAGGTTTCTCGCGTCGTCGTCCCCTACCAGGATCTTCGCCATCGGTTGTCCTCTCAGTCCTCGGCGCGCTTCGGCAGCGCGCGGCGCAGCTCGGCGAGCAGGCCGTCCGTGCTGAAGCTCGCTTTCGCCAGGATCGCGCTTACCTCGCCGTTCAAGTGCGCGTGGTCTTCCGCGGTTAGGTCCTTCGCAGTGAGCACCAGGATCGGGATGCGCGCCGTGTGCTCGGATTCGCGCAGCGCGCGCGCGACCTCGAAGCCGCTCACCTCGGGCATCATCAAATCGAGGATCACGAGATCAGGCCGCGCGCTGCGTGCCACCTCGATCGCCTCCGCGCCGCCATAGGCGCGCATTACAAGATAGCCCTCGGCCTCGAGCGCCGTCGCCATCAGCTCCACGCCTTCACGTTGTCGTCCACCA
>DIZF01000064.1 GCA_002427815.1 Ramlibacter tataouinensis | reverse complement strand
GGTCACGTTCGCCGAAATACGCAGTTTGGCGTGGCCCACGAGCTCGGGCACTTCTCGCTTCACATCGGCGTCTTGACCGGTGACCAGCTGACGGAAACGCAGGCCAACCGATTCGCCAGCGCACTTCTGATGCCCCGAAGCACGTTCGCCACCGAATGTCGATTGGCATTGCGTGGTAGCTGCGCAATTGCGCCGACCAGAAAGAAGTATCTCGCCGATGATCGGTGGGACCCGCGGACGATGCAGTCCGAACTTAGGCGCTCCTGGCTGAACAGAGCCGTCAGATGACGCCGACCTTGTGAAGCTCGCCGCGCAGCAAAGTCACTACTTCGGCGAGCGCAAGGGGATCGAGACGGTTCTTCTTCAGGAACGCGTTCCACTGCGTCTGCTTGATAGTGTCCGCCCCGAACGCATCATCCAGCCCCGCTGGCAAGATAGAGGGCATGGCCATTTTCCGACGCGTGAAAGTTGCACCGATCGCGCGGCGCAGTTCAGACGGATCAAGCGTGTTGTCGCCCAGCAGCACCCAAAGGTCGAAGTAGTCCTTCATGCGTGTGTTGGTCATGCCCAGTAGGCATATGGCGTGGAACTTCTCAGCCACCACGGTGTATTTCGGGTAAGCGCGCAGCTGTGGGGCGGGCATGTCGTCCAGCAGCACGGGGTAGCTGATCGCCTCCGGTGCCGGCGTTACGGCATCGCCGAACCCGATGTCCACCTGCAGTGAGATGCGCGCGCCGTCGAGCTTGGCCTGGAGATCGACCCGCACGCCGCCGTAGCCTGCTTCCTTGCGGATGACCGATCCCTTGACTGAGGTGGGATCGAACGCTATCCCGTCTTCTGCTGGGATCTGGCAGACCTCGCGGAAAGTGGCGACAGCAGAGTCAATGTCTTCGGGGCCGAAGCCCAGCAAGTCGGCATCGCGTGTCGGCCGCTTCGGCACGTCGTACCAGAGAGAAAACAGCAGGGCGCCCTTGAGCAGGAAGTTGGGTGCGTGAGCGGAGATTGACAGTCGGTACAGCAGCCGCTCCAGACCATAGTGAGTGAGCGTCAGGTTGAAGTCCTGCTTTGCCGCGTCTGCGTGCTGCTTCAGGCGGGCACGGATGGATGCGGCCAGATTGCGGCTCATGTGGTCACGCTTTCAAGGTAAGGGCGCATGACGTTCGCCACGCGATCAATGGTTGCGTAGCGCCACAGCGAATCCATCGTCAGTTTGCGTTGCATCCACCCGTCACGCAGTGCTTCCAGTGCCACGTCCAGACCGATTTTGTTGCGGTACTTGAAGCAATCGGCCACGGTCTTGGCGGCGTCGAAGACAGGTACGTCCACGCCGTCCACGCGAATCCGTTCGATGCCCTCGCTCAGGGCGGGGCCGGACATGCGAACGGCGTGGACGGCGGGTTGGTCGAGCCTGGGGACCGGCGTGCGATGAGGAATCGCCAGCCAGACCTCGAACGGTGCCTGCGTTCCGATGCCGTGGACCCGCAGCGCCGAGAGCAGGCAGACCACACCGCGCGGAACTCGCAGCGCCACCTCTGCCAGTGAGCGGTGTTCGCTCAAGCGCCGCCCCGGCAGGCTGTAGACGCCACGCGCGACTCTCTCCAGCTTGCCTGCGGCGACCATGCGGCTGAGTACGACGGTGGGCAGTGCCTGGGCTGCCAGATCTCGTGCGCGTAGCAGCGGGTGCCGCTTCGCCAGCGCGAGGACGGCTTGCTCGTGGGTCGAATCGGAATGCGACTTCATCGCTCAAGTATGTTTCAACAATTAGGCATTTGTCAATAAATGCCTATCAATGGCAACATAAAGGACGCCTCGGGAATGCGTTGCCCGCCGGCGTTTGCCAGCCTGAGGAGTCCATTCCGACATTTCGCAAGTAGACACGGGCCATAGAGTTCAAGCTCTGAGGACGGATCGCGCGGTCGATGTCAATGACGCTGTACGGATTACCAGTCTTTGGCGCGCGGAAGACGGCGCCCATGGGGTTGTAGCCCTTCTGAGCTTTGCACTTCCCCCAAACAGGCTGCCGCTGCTGCGAGAAGACAGGGATTGCAGGCCAGCGAGATTGAGATTATACTTTAATATAACTTAACCTGTTGGAAATGCATCATGCACACAACCAATCTGCGCAAGGTCGGCGGCTCGATCATGCTGGCCGTCCCGCCCGCCTTCCTCGATCAGCTGCATCTGCAAGCCGGCGCAACTGTCGGTTTGGCCGTCGATCACGGCTGCCTGGTGGTCAGCCCGAAGCCACGGCCGCGCTACACGCTCGCCGAGCTGCTGGCGGCCTCTGACTATTCGCAGGCGCAGCCGGCCGAGGAACGTGAATGGATTGATGCGCCCGCCGTGGGCGGTGAGCTGCTATGAAGCGAGGCGACATCTATCTCGTCTCGCTCGATCCGACCGCCGGGCATGAACAAAGCGGCAGCCGACCCGTCTTGGTCGTGTCGCCAGCCGAATTCAACGAGGCCACCAAGCTGCCGGTGATTCTCCCGATCACTAAAGGTGGCGAGTTCGCCCGCCGCCTGGGCTTCGCCGTACCCGTGACCGGCATCAAGACCACTGGCATCGTTCGCTGCGATCAGCCGCGCGTGATCGACCTGGCCGCCCGTCACGCTCGCAAAGTGGACACCCTGCCGACACCGATCATGGAGGAGGTGCTGGCGAAAGTCGCCACGCTTTTCGAGTAAGCATCGAGGTCGAAGATGCGCTGGAAATGGCCGAGCAGACCGAGATCTGAAATCATCTGGCGAATCGCCGGGCCCTCGCGGCAATAACGACGATTTGAATGGCCGGATTGTCACAGTAAGCGGACCGACGCCATTGGTCCTTGAACTGTTCGTGACGGCCATGACCTGCCGCTGACCAACGACTGCTATGGAGCAGCGTAATCTACGCGCTTCAACTCTTCAGCTGTGGGCGCCGCTTTCGAACACGGCGGAACCCGTCGCGCAGTGGTGCAGGCTTTCGCGATCGTCGATCGCGCGTACGCCCGCATCGATGGGCGTTGGCAAGACCGCGTTCAGCAGCCTTTGCAGCCGAAGGGTTTGACCGGCACCGTTACCTTGACGCTGAGCGCGTTGTCGACTCTCTTCATCGATTGATTTGCGTCGAAGAAGCGCGGTGTGACGATGTAGGTGTAGTCGCCTTCCGGAGGGTCCTTCGAGTGCACTGACCCCGGCACGTGCAGCCACTTGAACGCATGCAGGGGCGCGTTCAGCGTGGATTGCACCGGCTCGGACGAGTCTTGGAAATGATCTGAAGGTTTGGCAAATTGCAGCGTATTCCAAAGAAAGTAAGCCTCGCCTTGCGCGGGCTGGACCTTGACGGTGAAACCCGCGAGCGCTGTAGCTTGCTCCTTCTTGTCGAAGCTGAACGCCAGGAGAGTCTTGAAGTCACCGATATGTGCGGTGACGGTTAGACCCCTGCTATTGCTGCTGGACCTAGATGTCATGGGAACCCTCCTGCTGATGCCGACAAGAACACGCGCACGCGCGCACAGCGCGGTCGCTGCATGAATGAGGAATGGATCCACGCGGGCGGCTGAAGCCCCGGCGGCCATGGTAGATCCATCCGCCTCACTGCTCCTAAGCCGGCTGCATCGACTTCAAACTCATCTCCGACACGTTTTCGATACGTGAAGTCCCTTGCGCAAGCAGTTGAGATGAGGTGCCGAAAGATGACGATTGCGCGAACAGAAGCGTTGAATCCCCGCCGCCGCCGGATTCATACAGTCCATCGCTCGAACTCCAGGACGTCTTCATCCGTTCGGAATGCATACAACGCTGGGTCAAGGACCACGCCGAGCAATCCGTTCAACTTCTGTGTAATTTCGTACAGCCTATCACTACCAGGTGGAGTATTGCGGCTCTGCAGATATGCGGACAGCAGCGCTTGTGAGTGCAATGCGAAGCCAGAGACACCCGGTGCTGTATTGCTAATTGACTCGGCGGTGCTTCCAATGCGGCTGTAGATCGTCCATGGTGGATTGCTAAGAAATTGCCCTTGCACCTCAATGTTGGTGATAAGGGCCTCGTTCGGAATGAAGGTTGTGGGCGCCCCTTCCTTTGGCGATGTCCCGAACTCAGTTGC
>DIZF01000043.1 GCA_002427815.1 Ramlibacter tataouinensis | reverse complement strand
ACTACGAACGGGACATCGCCGGTGCGCCCCGAGTTGCCCACCGCGTCGGTCGGTTCGTCGCAAGCGCCGCCCGCCGCCGTGGACATACATGGACGCCCCCAGTTTGCAAGACAATCTTTCACTGCTGGCGAGCAGGCTAAGGTTGCAGACATACATCCGGCCTTCAGACGCGTGTTGCGCTTTGGCCCTGATGGAATTCGCTGGCTGGTTCCTCAACAAATCTGCGAGCTCAAGGCTCGTTGTCCACGTCAGGTTCGACCAGCCCCGGTCCTACCTATCTTGCCATCAACGATCGATTGCCAAAGCAACCTGTGAAAGGAATCTGTGTTCTGGATCTGCAGCCGCGCCGACTGCGCAAACTACACGGTCTGTATCGCGTTGTGCGTGGCCTCGTAGGCCTTGCCGGAGGACAGCAACGCCCAAGCCAGGCGCGCGTTCTTGTTAGCCATCGCCACCGCCGCAATGTTGTGATGTCGTCGGCTGACCAATTTGCCCAGCCAACTGCCCGCTTGATCGGCCCTCGTTTTAGCCAGCTGCACCATCGTTCGGCCGCCGTGGATCAGCAGCGTACGAAGATAGACGTTGCCGCGCTTGCTGATGCCCAACAGTTGAGTCTTGCCGCCACTGGAGTTCTGATGCGGCACAAGCCCTATCCACGCCGCGAACTGCCGCGCGTTCTTGAAGTTGGCCGGATCGCCGGCGCTAGCGACAAGCGCGCTGGCGGTCATAGGGCCGATTCCGGGAATGGTCTCCAGCCGTCGGCTGACCTCGCTGCTGCGATGCCACCGCTCAATCTCTCGTTCGAGCTCGCGCACCTGGACGTCCAGCGCTTTGAGGTGCTGCAGCAGCCGGTCGATCAGAATCCTGAAACGTCCTGGCAGCTCGTTGCTCGCATCTTCGATCAGCTCTGGGACGCGCTGATAGACGTGGCGAATGCCCTGGGGAGCGACCAGTCCGAATTCGAGAAGCAGTCCGCGGATCTGGTTGGCCTGCGCGGTACGCGCCCTGACGAAACTCTCGCGCGCCGTGTGCAACGACAAAACGGACTGCTGTTCGGGAGACTTGGCCGGAACGAAGCGCATGTTCGGGCGCGCGACGGCCTCGCAAATCCCCTCTGCGTCGAGCGAATCGTTCTTGTTGGTCTTAACGTAGGGCTTGACAAACTGCGGCGCCATTATCTTCACGCGATGGCCAAGCGCGCTGAGTTTCGCGGCCCAATAGTGCGCGCCGCCGCACGCTTCGATTCCGATCAGGCAGGGCTCCAGGCGCGCGAAGAAGGCCGCAACCTGGTCGCGCTTGATCTGCTTGCGAAGCACAACGGCCCCGCGCTCATCGACACCGTGGACCTGGAACACATTCTTGGCAAGATCCAATCCGACAGTTGTGATCTTCATAGCTGCCTCCGTAGAGCAAGCGGGCAAGATCGCCCGCTCAGACTTTGACAGCAGGCGGACGCCAGTGAAAGGGGGCGTCCATTCCATTAACTCTGCACCTTTGGCAAACCGCCCAGAGTCCACTTATAAATCGGGGAAAGTTGTTCAGACAACCGGAGCCACTTCTATGAGCGAGACCGAAATTCAGCGAAACCGCCTTTTGGACCAATCAGCTCGCGAGGCTTACTACAAGAAGCAAAACCAGCGTGGTCCGCGTGAATCGCTAAGTCAGGCAATCAGAAATCTGTGGAATTCGATCTTTCGCCGGTGACGCCCGTCATAACCGTTTGCTTGATCGGCTTCCGGTCCTGCTTGAGGCCGTGAAGGTTCCGCGTGGCCGGCATGCGAAATCTGCGGATACGGCGTTCGGCTATCGGTTGCTGGTGTTTGGCTAGCCAACCTCTGTCCCTATGAGAAGAGCTCCAGCAGGGCAGCCACCGTTACTTACCGATGGGAGTTCAACTGGGGTGCAGTCCGCCAATGGGGCCGATAAAGGCAAGCGCATGTTCTGGCAGAAAGAGAAAGCGGAAATTGATACATTTAGAACGTGCGATGTATGATGTATTACATCATTCGGATTTAGATCACGATAAATAACTCTATCGATGGTAATCCGTCGGCGGCCGACGCTTTCAAGACTACCTTGGGCCGAGGTTGTGTGAAAACTCCTTGATCTCTTAGACTTCGGCAACTCGTGCACACAGGAGGTGCCGATGGGCCGATTCGTGGAGGGCTGTGACCGCCAGCAGGTGACATTGCTGCCGACATCCCTGGGTCATTTTGAGGGTCTTTCGACCCTCATTTCGACCATTGCGGGCGCACCAACGCAGGCGCCCGCCTGGCAGCGAGGTAATGGTTCACCATCGCCAAGGCGATGAAAGCCCGGTTGGCGTTGTTGGCCAAGCCCCGGTAATGCACCTTGGGATCCCGCGCTGCGCCAACCGCGCTTCCAGACCACTTGGGATCGACGGTGGAGCACATCACGAACACCCTGACTGGGCGCATCGCGCCGGCGCAGCCGTTTTCGCCGAACAGCATGGTTTCGGTCTGCGAGGCATTGACCACGACATTGACGATCACTTCGCATTGCCGGGCCAGCTCGGCCGGCGATTCACAGGCGAAACCGCTGTCCAAACCGAAGGCGCGCGCCACCTCCGCGCGCACATCCACCACGTGCACCGTGTGCCCGGGCCGCCGTGCGTGCATCCGCAGTCGTCCTGAGTCTATTTGGTCGCCAGATGTCCTCCAGGATCTTCGAGACTGCTTGACGATTCGCGGCCCTGTCTGCGAATCTTGGGCTGTTGCGGTTGTCGTGGACACGGTCTTTAGCTAATCGAGCTCGATACCGGATAGGCCGTGTGAGCCGCCTGGGCAACTGCCACCAGACCCGGTGACTGACAACAAGCGCACAAGTCACTTCAGCGTGAGCGCATCTGACGGGAGATGTAAGCGAGCCGCTATCCCGACCGCCATAGCTGCGACCTGCGGTTTGATACTCCGGCGGCGCTAGATCTTGAAAGCCCTCGGTAGGGCACTGCTGCTAAAGGAGCGGCGTGCCCGACTTCTTCAGGGTCCGCAGCACGAAGCTGGACTTGCTGTGGCGGATGCCCGGGATCTTGTAGAGCTTCTCGCGCAGCAGCCGTTCATAGTCGCGAGTGTCGTGCACCGCGATCCGGATGTAGTAGTCATAGTCGCCGGAGACCAGGAACGCCTCCAGTACTTCCGGAATGGTCTCCAAGGTGCGGCCGAACTTGAGCAGCATCTCGTCCGTGTGGCTCTCGAGGTTGACCTGCACGATGACCGTGTCCTGGTAGCCCAGCTTGGGCAGGTTGACCTGCACCGTGTAGCGCTCGATCACGCCGAGCGTCTCCAGGCGTTTGATGCGGTTCCAGCACGAGGTGGCGGACAGACCGACCTCCTCGCCAATCTCCTGCAGTGGGCGGCGCGAATCGCGCAGCAGCAGCCGGAGGATCGCGATGTCCTGACGATCTAAATGATTTTCATCTTTTTTCATAATTCGATGATGGAATTTCCGCAATTGCGCGGCATTAGCCGAAATTGTGAACGAATTTCAACGGAGCAGCCCGTAGCATCGATACCATGAAAAATCCTTCCCAACTGCTGGCGACAGCCGCTCCGACCGGCCAAGCGCCCGCCGCCACCGGCGCCCAGCGCCTGCTGCGGGCGCTCATCAACTGCGGCGTCGACACGGTATTCGGCTATCCGGGCGGGGCAGTGCTGCCGCTCTACGATGCGCTGTACGGCGAGCCCCGGCTGCGGCACGTGCTGGTGCGCCACGAGCAGGCCGCCGTGCATGCGGCGCAGGGCTACGCACGGTCCACCGGCCGGCTCGGCGTGGTCTTCGTCACCTCGGGGCCGGGCGTCGCGAACACCACCAGCGGGCTGCTCGATGCGAAGAGCGACTCCATCCCCGTGCTGTGCGTGAGCGGGCAGGTGGCTACGGCGGTCATCGGCACCGACGCCTTCCAGGAATGCGACGCGCTCAGCATCTCGCGCACGGTGACGAAGTGGAATGCGCAGATCACCGGGGTGAACGAGGTGGAGAGCCTCGTTCACCGTGCGGTGGGGGTGGCCACTAGCGGGCGGCCCGGGCCGGTACTGCTCGACTTTCCGAAGGACATCCAGGCACAAGCCGCGTCCGCGGAAGTGCCGGAACTGCCGGAACTGCCCCGCCCGGCCGTGTCACTGCCGCCCCGCGGCCAGTTGCGGCACGCAGCGCAGCTGATCGCCACGGCGCAGCGGCCGGTGTTCTACGGGGGCGGCGGCCTGATCAACTCGGGGGTGGCCGCCTGCCACAGCTTCGCCGCGCTGGTGCGGCAGGCCCATGCGCCCTGCACGCTGACTCTGATGGGACTTGGCGCCTTCCCCGCGTCGGATCCGCGCTTCCTTGGCATGCTGGGCATGCACGGCACGCTCGAGGCCAATCTGGCGATGCATCACGCCGACCTGGTGGTGTGCGTGGGCGCCCGGTTCGACGACCGCGTGACCGGCCGGGTGCGGGACTTCTGTCCCGGTGCGCGGGTGATCCATGTGGACATCGACCCCGGTTCGATCGGCAAGGTGGTTCACACCCACGTGGGCCTGGCCGGCGACTGCGCGCCGATCCTCGCGGCGTTAGGCGAAGAAGTGGCGGCGTTGCAGCCGGATTCGGCGTCCACCGATGCGTGGTGGGCCCGCATCGCCGGTTGGCGCGCGGCCGATTCGCTGGCTTTCGCGCGCGACCCGGGCGCCATCGTCCCGCAACAGCTGATGACCACGCTGGCCGCGCACCTGAAGCAGGCGGACGCCATCGTCGCCACCGACGTCGGCCAGCACCAGATGTGGGCGGCGCAGTACCTCGGGTTCGAGCAGCCCCATCGCTGGCTGACCTCCGGGGGCGCGGGCACTATGGGGTACGGCCTGCCCGCCGCCATCGGCGCGCAGATCGCCCATCCCGGCAAGCTGGTGGTCTGCGTGAGCGGCGATGCCTCGGTGCTGATGAACCTGCAGGAGCTGTCGACGGCCGTCCAGCACCGCTGCCCCGTCAAGCTGATCCTCTCCAACAACGGCTGCATGGGCATGGTGCGGCAGTGGCAAGAATTGCACCATGGGGGCCGTTACAGCCACACCTATACCGAGGCGCTGCCGGATTTCGTGGCGGTGGCCCGCGCCTTCGGCTGGTCGGCACGCCGCGTGGAACACCCGGCCGATCTCGACGAAGCGATCGATGCCTGCCTCTCGTCTCCGACGGCTTTCCTGCTGGATGTGGCGGTCGCGCAGCAGGAGAACTGCTTCCCAATGATCCCGGCCGGCCGCGGCCACCACGAGATCATGCTGGCTGCCGACCGCTGGTACGCCGAGAGCGACTGAGGCTTGCCACTGCAAGCCAAACTGGTTGGGGCGGCCCCGGCGATTCGGTACACGACCCCAGGAGCGGGCGGCCATAGAATCGGCCAGTCCCCATGCAAGCCCACCTCGACCACCTCAACCTGTTGTCGCTGCGGCTCTTTCTGGCCGTGGTGGACCTGGGCAGCATCGCTGAGGCGGGACGCCAGCATTTCATCGCCCCGACGGCGGTGACCAAGCGCATGCAGGAACTCGAGGACGAACTGGCCGTGCAATTGCTCTATCGCACGCCAAAGGGCGTATCGCCCACGCCGGCCGGCCTGGCGCTGGCGAGGCACGTGCGCAACATGAGCAGCCTGGCCGAGCGCATGCGCACCGAGATGACCGAGTATGCCGAGGGCGCCCGCGGGCACGTGCGGTTGATCGCCAATGCCTCGGCGCTGATCGAGTACCTGGTCGAGGAGGTAGCCGACTTCATGACGGCGCATCCCGGCATCCACATCGACCTGCACGAAGCGCGCAGCGACCAGGTCGTGCGCGCGGTGCGCGACGGCAACGCCGACATGGGCATCTACGCGCCGCCGGTGACGGTGGCGCCCGAGCTGGAGGTGTACCCCTATCGCGACGACCGCCTCGTGGCCGTCGTGCCGGCGCACCACCTGCTGGCCGGCCGAAGCTCCATGACCTTTGCCGAGCTGCAGAAGCACCTCTTCATCGGCGGCAACAGTGGCTCGTCGCTGGCGGCCCTGCTGTTGCAGGAATCGCCGGGCGGCGTGGCGCACAGCTTTCGCGTGGACAGCAACGACGTGGCGCGGTGGATGGTGTCCAAGGGCCTCGGCGTTTCGATCCTGCCCGAGGGCCTGGTCACGCCCCACGAGGCGAGCCTGGGCATTCGCGCCATCCCGCTGACCGACGCCTGGGCCCGGCGCAAGCTGATGCTGTGCGTGCGCGATTCGCAGGGCCTGACAGCCGCGCCGCGCGCGATGTTGCAGGCCTTGCGCGAGCCGCCAGGCGGCAGTGGGCCGGCATCGGCCTAAGCGATCCGATCTCCGGGTTAACCCGGATCACTCGTGATCCGTGAGTGCCAAGCTGCTGAAAGAGAACTTCCCCGGCATGGCTGCGCTGGCTATCGTTTGCGCTCACATTGCCACCACGGAGACAAGCGGTGCGCGGAACCCCCGGGCGCGCCATCGCGAACAACACATGGCTGTACTCAAGCAGGCCCTGCCCGGCGTTGGCAAGGGTCTTACCCGTCCCGAATCGGTTATCACTTTGGCAGACGGCCGCGTCTATGCCTGCGACAAGGTCTGCGGCGTGGTGCGCGTCCTGCCCACCCAGGGTGCGCTGGTGCCGCTGCGCTTCCCGACCGAGCCGTTCATCCCCAACGGCATCGCGCTGCTGGAAGACGGCAGCTTTCTCATCGCCAACATGGGACCGCATGGCGGCGTGTGGCGCATGACCGGACCCGGGCGCATCGAGCCGTTCATCGCCAACCTCAACGGCTACCCGCTGCACCCCACCAACTATGTGGAGCTCGACGAGCAGGGCCGGCTGTGGTTCACCGTCTCCACGCTACACGTGCCGCGCGAGACGGCGTTTCGCCCCGGCATCGCCGATGGCTACATCGTGCGGTACGAGAACGGTCGCAGCGAGGTGGTCGCCGAGAGTATCGGCTTTTGCAACGAGGGCCGCGTGTCCCCCGACGGTGCGTGGTACTACATCAACGAGACCATCGGCCGGCGCATCACCCGGTTTCCGATCCTGGAGGGCGGCCGGTTCGGCCCGCGCGAAACCGTCATCCAGTTCGGCGGCGACGGCATCTTTCCTGACGGCATGGGCTTTGACGCGGACGGCGGCGTGTGGGTGGCCAGCGTGGTCAGCAACCGCCTGGTGCGCGTGTCCGGCGGCAAGGCTGAGGTGGTGCTGGAGGACTGCGACGAGGCTGTCGTGCAATCGGTCGAGCAGGCTTTCGCCGCCGGCCGCATGGGCCGCGCCGAGATCGATTCGGGCCGGCAATGGACGCTGGGCAACATCTCCAGCCTGGCCTTCGGCGGTGCCGACCTGCGCACCCTGTATCTGGGCAGCCTGTTCCGGGAGTCGCTCACTGTGCTGCCCAGCCGCTGGGCCGGCGCGCGGCCGGTGCACTGGAACTTCGGCAAGACCGTGCTCGACACCTGATTCGCGAAGGGCGTTCCCATGAAACTCATCATCACCGAAGTCGGCTTGCGCGACGGCATCCAGAACGACGCAGTGTTCGTCCCCACGGCCGACAAAATCCGCCTGATCCAGCAGCTCTTCGATGCGGGCGTGCGCTCGGTCGAGGCCACCTCTTTCGTCTCGCCGCAGGCGGTGCCGCAGCTGGTCGACGCCGAGGACGTGATCCGCGGGCTGCGCAAGCCGGCCGGCGCCAGTGTGAGCGCGCTAGCGCCCAACGTGCGTGGCGCGCACCGGGCGATCCGCGCGGGGGTGGACGAGCTGGTGGTGTTTCTTTCCGCCAGCGAGAGCCACAACCGCAAGAACGTCAACCGCGCCGTCTCCGACTCGCTTAAGGGCATCGAGGAGATCGCCGAACTGGCGGCGGCGCACAGCGTCAAGGTGCGAGGCGCCATCGCCACGGCTTTCGGCTGCCCGTTCGAGGGCGACGTCCCGCCACAAGTGGTGGCTGGCATTGCCCGCGCTTTCCGGGCCGCGGGGGTGACGCACCTGACCCTGGGCGACACCACTGGCATGGGCACGCCCGCCATCGTGCGGCGAGTCTGCGGTGAAGTGCTGTCCGCCGTATCCGACGCGGCGCTCTCGCTGCACTTCCACAACACCCGTGGCATGGCGATGGTCAACGTCGCCGAGGGCCTGGCGCTCGGCATTGCCGAGTACGAATCGTCCATCGCCGGCATCGGCGGCTGCCCGTTCGCGCCCGGCGCCACCGGCAACATCTGCACCGAGGACATGGTGAACTATCTGCACGAGTGCGGCCACGAGACCGGCATTGACGTCGCCAGGCTCACCGGGGTCGCCCTCGAGATGGAACGGCTGCTCGGGCGGACCTTGCCGGGCCAGTTGATGCGTGCCGGCCCGCGCAGCCGGTTGCATCCGATGGACAGCGTGCGCACCGCCGCCGCCCAGCCGACCGCCTAGACCCCCATACCAACCCAGGAGACAAGACCATGAATCGACTTTTCCATTTCCTCGTAGCGCTCGCCATGAGCGCAGCCGCCGGCATCGCCCTTGCGCAGCCGATTGAACTGCGCCTGGCCACGCAATCGCCCGGTAACAGCCCGTGGCAGCGCGCCATGCAGAAGTTCGCCGACGTGGTGGCCGCCGACACCAAGGGCGAGATCAAGATCAATGTCTACACCGACGGCCAGCTCGGTGACCTGCCCCAGTTGCTCACCGGCATGCAGCTCGGTACTCAAGACATGGCCTATTTCGCGCTCGGCGGCGCGTTCTTCCTCAAGGACGCCGCGCCGTTGCAGGTGGCCTACGTGCCCTATCTGTTCGACAGCAAGGAGGGCGCGGCGAAGGCGCTGAACAGCCCGCCGATGAAGAAGCTCTATGACGAGGTCGCCCAAAAGACGGGCGTGCGCATCTTCGCGATCAGCGGCGCCCGCTCGCCGCGCGCCATCCAGACCACCAAGGGCCCGATCACCAAGCCCGAAGACCTCAAGGGCCTGAAGATGCGCATCCCCGGCCTGCCCATCTTCGACGCGACCTTCCGGGCCCTGGGCGTGCGCATTGTGCCGATGAACATGACTGAGATGTTCACCGCGTTCTCCGCCGGCACGATTGAGGGCCAGGACAACGGCGCCGACCTGTCGATCCCGTTCAAGTTCCACGAGGTGGCCAAGTACTGGTCGGCCACCGACCACGTGTACGAGGAGACCGCGTGGTACATCTCCGACAAGCTGTGGGCCAAGCTGACGCCGGCGCAGCAGGCGATCTTTCTCAAGGCGTCGGTCGAGGCCGGCAAGATCGCCGACGTCGAGATCCAGAAACTCGACGAGCAGGTGCCGTCGATCATGAAGGCGGCCAACGCGACCTACACCGTGCCCGACCGCGCCGCCTTCAAGAAGGCCTTGTCGGGCGTGGCCGCCCAGTTCGAGGGCAAGGTGTGGCCCGTTGGGATGGCCGAGCAGCTTCACAACGCGCAGAAGTAATCGCCGCACATGAATGCCGCTGTGCGCGTGCTGGAGGTGGTGGCCGGCGCCGTCGAATGGTTGCTTGCCGCCTGCGCCGCGTTGTTGATGGGGCTGGTGCTGGCCTCTGGTGCGATGGGGGTCTATGACCGCTATGTCCAGCAGCTGACCTGGGGCGCGTTCGACCAGTACGCACGATTGGCTCTGGTGGGTCTGGTCTTCGTGTCGCTGCCGGTGGCGGTGCGGCGGGGCGAGGGCATCCGCCTGCACCTGGTCGAGTCGCGGCTGGGCGAAACCGGTCGGCGCCGGCTGCACAGCGTATTCGACCTGTGCGTGATCCTTGTCTGCGCCGTGTATCTCTCCACCGCCCGGCAGATGATCCAGGTTGGCTCGTCGCAAGGGGTGCTGAGCACGCCACTGGACTACGGCGTGGTGTATGCGGTGAACGCCGTGTGCTTTGCTGCCATCGCGCTGTTTCGCACTGAGGCGCTGCTGCGGCGCTGGGCCGGCGCGTCCATGCCGGCAAGCGCCTGCGCGGGCGGGGGCGAGGTCGAGGGCGTCTGAGATGCTGGGCATCATCATCCTGCTGTTTCTCGCCGCGATGCTGATCGGGCTGGACCTGGGCTTCGCCATGATCCTGGCGGCCGTGGCGGGCATCTTCATCAAATCCGGGCAGACCGTGGGCGCGGCCATGCTGTCCACCACCACCGTGGCGGGCGTCGACAGCTTCGTTCTGGTGACGATTCCGCTGTTCGTGCTGGTCGGCGAGCTGATGAACCGGGGCGGCCTGTCGCAACGCCTGATCGACTGGGCGCTCGCGATCATGGGGTTCATGCGCGGCGCGCTGTCCCAGGCGTCCATCCTCGTCAACACCGTCATGGCCGGCATCTCCGGCTCGGCCGTAGCCGACGCATCGGCCATTGGCGCGGTGATGATTCCGGCAATGCGCCGCCAGGGCTATCCCGGTGGCTACGCGGGCGCCGTCATTGCGGCGGGCGCCATGCTGGGTCCGATCATTCCGCCATCGATCCCGATGATCGTCTACGGCGCGATGGCCAATGTGTCCATCGTGCGCATGTTCCTCTCGGGCGTGGTGCCGGGACTGCTGCTCGCGGGCGGCTACATGGGCATCTGCGCGGCGATCGCCCGCAAGCGCGGCTATCCGGCGGAGCGCCGCACCGACGTGCGCCAAAAGCTCGTCGCCACGCGCCATGCGGCCGGCGTGCTGCTGCTGCCGGTGATCATCATCGGCGGCATCCGCTTTGGCCTAGTGACCGAGACCGAGGCGGCCGCGGTGGCGGCACTCTATGCGCTGGTCGTGAGCGTCGTGTTCTACCGCACCATCAAGCTGCGCGACCTGGGCGGCTGCTTCACGCGCGCCGCTGTGTCCTCGGCGGTGGTGCTGTTCCTGCTGGCGGCGGCCGGCCCCTTCGCCTGGCTGCTGGCCGAGTCGCACTTCAACCAGGCTGTGGCCGGCGCCATCGGCGGGATGACGACTGACCCCCTGATGGCGATGCTGCTCATCAACGTGGTGCTGTTGCTGGTGGGCTGCGTGCTCGAACCGCTGCCCGCCATGATCATCTTCCTGCCCGCACTGATCCCGCTGGGGCGCGTCCTGGGGCTGGATCCCATCCACTACGGCTGCGTGATGGTGTTCAACCTCATGATCGGCATGATCCACCCGCCGATCGGGCTGCTGATCTACATCGTTTCGGCCGTCGGCAAGGTTCGACCCGACGAGGTGGCCCGCGAGGGCCTGCCTTTTCTGGGATGGGCGTTGACGGTGCTGGTGCTGATCACCGTGTTCCCCACGCTTACGACCTGGCTGCCGGGGATGGTCAAGTGACGCGGCCGCCCACCTGCCTCAATCCCGAGGTACACGTGCCTCCATCCAACACATGAAAACCCTTGAACAACTCAAGCAAAGCGGCGCCCTTGCCGGCGTCAAGGTGCTGTCGCTCACGCACGTCATCGCTGGCCCCATGGCGGCGTCGTTCCTGGGTGACTTCGGCGCGGACGTCGTCCACATCGAGCAACCCGGCAAGGGCGACCCAGCCCGCGAGATGGGCGACGACAAGGACGGCGTCTATCTGTGGTGGAAGGTCGCCGGGCGCAACAAGCGGTCGCTGACCCTGGATCTCAAGAGCGAAAAGGGCCGGGCGATCGCCTGCAAGTTGGCGCAGTGGGCCGACGTGGTAATCACCAACATGCGTCCCGGTGCGCTGGTATCGCTGGGGCTGTCCTGGGAGGCGCTGCACGCGCTGAACCCCAAGCTCGTGTACCTGCAGATCAGCGGCTATGGCCGCGACGGCCCGCGCGTGGCCGACCCCGGCTTCGGCAAGGCGGCCGAGGCGCAGTCGGGCGTCGTCTACATCACGGGGTTCCCGAACACGCCGCCGATTCACACCGGCTTCTCGCACGCGGACGCCGTGACGGGCCTGGTGGGTGCCTATGGCGTGATGCTAGCGCTGTACCGCAAGAAGAGCGACCCGGCCTTCGACGGCGAACTGGTCGATCTGGCGCTGTACGAGGGCCTGTACCGCCTGATCGAGTGGCAGGTCATCGGCTACGATCAGCTGGGCAAGGTGTACGAGCGCAGCGGCAACCGCCCGCCGATGGTGCCGGCGGCTGTGGTCAACACGTATCAGTCACGCGAGGACGAGTGGATCACAGTGACCAGCGGCACCACCGCCGCCGTGACCAAGATTGTGCGCATGCTCGGTCTTCCGGTGGAGCTCTACAGCACAGCGCGCCAGCAGGGCGAGGCGTCCAAGTTCCTGGACGAGTCGCTGGCTGCCTGGATCCGCCAGCGTTCGACCGAAGAAGCGCTGCGGGCGCTGCTGCAGGCCGATGTGGTGGCATCGCGGATCTACAACGTGCGTGACATCATGGCCGACCCTGTCTTCGCCTGGCGCGAGAACATCGTCAAGGTGGACGACCACGAGCTGGGCCCGGTGCGCATGCAGGGTGTGGTGCCCAAGCTCAAGAATCACGGCGGCGAGGTGTGGCGCACCGGACCCCGGCTCGGCGAGGATGCCCGCCTCGTGCTGGGGGACTGGCTGGGCATGAGCGATACTGAGATCGACGCCTTGCGCGCGGAGAAGGTTATCTGACGCGCTGCCGGCTGCGGTGCGGCCGGCAGAGGGACCGCGCGACCGCAGCGCCCAAGATGCCAAAGGCTCTCATCTCAGCCGCAGGGCGGCTTGAGCCGCACGCCCTCGCACTGACTGCTGCAGGCCTGCTGCCCCAGGATGTCGACCAGCAGACTGCTTGACAGCGATCAGATGGGGCGACTGGGGCGCATCGATCGCCGTGGCCGCCGAGATCGATCGGGTCAGGACCGGATTGGCGATCCGCGCCACGGGCAATTCCGCCTGACGCACGCCGGCCAGCATGGACCAGGGCAGGACTGTGGCGCCGATGCCGGCGCGCACCAGTTGCACCATCGTATAAGGTGATGACACCTCGGTCACGACCTGCGGCGCGATCCCGCGGTCGGCGCAGGCCCGATCGAGCAGGGTGCGAACGCTGTTGGGTCGGGCCGGCATCACCAGGCGGACGCCATCGAGGCATTCCAGATCGAGTTCCGCGCCCTGGGCCTTCAGGCCGATGACGAACAGGTCCTCTTCCAGCACCGGCAGCACCTGCATGCCGGTGGACGAGTGCTCGCCAAACAGCACGGCGATGCCGACGCTGCCGCGCAGCAGCATTTCGCCGAGGTACACGCTGGGGCTTTCCAGCAACTCCAGGCGCGGCGTACGGTGTGCTCGGCATAACTGAGCGGATCAGAGATGTAGTCGGAGGCACCGGCGCCGTTGTCGAGACGGGTTTGCTCCAATATCTGGGCCGCTACGTGTCTGATGGCATCTTCGGCAATGTCCTCTGGCTGGGCCGCAACTACAAGAGGGAGTTCGCAGCTGAGTTCCCGCGTCTGCGGGCTGATGGCAAATACCGCAAGGGCTATGCGCCTTGACCGCGACAAGGCCCCGCGAAACCGGTAGATTTCAGGCGCGCACGGAGGTTGTCCCATGGAATACGACACCGCGAAACTCGAAGAGACGATCCTCGCCCTGCTGGGCGCCCTTGAGTTTGAGAATGGACGTGCATGGAAGCGGTATGACTTCGCCCTCATGGAGTCACTCCATGACGAGGGGTACATCACAGACCCTCGAGGGCACCAAGAGTCCGTCCACCTCACCGAAACGGGCATGAGCGCGGCAAAGAATCTGGCCAAGGCGTACTTTGGGCGATCCTGAGGCTGCGTGGGACCGAGCTTAGGAGCGCAAGCCCGGCGGCATCTCCCAGAGTCCGCTTTCAGCCATCGAAATTGGTATCGCGAGCGGCGGCTCAGGATCGACGGCGGAAGGTCGCGGATCAGAGAGCGGTCGCTGAGAACGGGATTTCATTCTTTGGCGCGACGCGCCGTTGCGTACTGCGTTCATAGATCTTTGGCATAGGCCGCGCCCCGAATTCGCATGATCGTCTGACGGCTGGTGCTGTAGGCCTTGGCAATGGCGGAGATGCTCTCGCCCATCGCCAAACGGCCCTGCACGTCGCCTATAGCAGCCTCAGGAATGCTCCTGGGGCGGCCCAGGGCCTTTCCGTCGGCGCGGGCGCGCGCAAGCCCTGACTGCGTCCGCTCAATCAGCAGGTCGCGCTCGAACTCGGCCACGGCAGCGATGACGCCCATGGTCATCTTCCCCGCCGCGCTGGTCAGGTCCACCCCGCCCAGAGCCAAGCAGTGAACCCGCACCCCCATGCCGGTCAGAGCCTCCACCGTGGCTCTGACATCCATGGCATTGCGCCCCAGGCGATCCAGCTTGGTGACCACCAGCACGTCGCCAGCCTCCAGCTTGTTCAGGAGCTGACCGAAGCCGGGGCGCTCGCTGGCCGCTACGCTACCCGACACGGTCTCGGCGACGATCCGCTTGGGGGTGACATCGAAGCCCGCCGTTGCGATCTCCTGGACTTGGTTGTCTGTGGTCTGGTCGGAGGTCGACACGCGGCAATAGGCGAAGACTCTGGACATGATCGGATTCTCCGTTTGCGTGTACGAAATAGGAGTCCGAATTGTCTGGTATGTTCAAAACGCTGTCAAGCTATTTTATGGACATGCCTGCGAGGCCTGTACGTTAACGGTCGGTTTCGGACGGACGCCCGACTTGCACTCGGTTCCTCCAGCAGCCGAGCGTGCGCGGCCTAATGGCCCGTAGCAGATGAACCCCGCTACTATTGGGAAAAGGCAACTCAACCACATGGCATCAGACCTTGTCGCTATCGAATCCCGTCTTTGGGCCGCTGCGGATCAACTTTGGGCCAATACCGGCCTGAAACCGTCGGATTTCTCCACACCGGTTCTGGGCCTGATTTTCCTGCGCTATGCGGACAAGCGCTTTACTGAAACCGCGGCCGCCCTTGACGCCAAAGGCCTTCCGGCCGACGAGCGCGAGCCGATGGACTACCAAGCCGAGGGTGTGCTTTATCTGCCTGACGAAGCCCGGTTCTCGTACCTGCTCACGCTCACCGAGGGCGCCAACCTGGGCAAGGCCATCGCCACGGCCATGTCGCTGGTGGAAGAGCACAACCCCGAGCTGAAGGGCGTGCTGCCGCGCGGCTACAACCTCTTGCCCAACGCCACGCTGGTGGAACTGCTGCGCCTTTTGGCCCCGCTGGACCTGGAGGGCGACGCTTTCGGCAAGGTGTACGAATACTTCCTCGGCAATTTCGCGCTGAAGGAGGGCCAGAAGGGCGGCGTGTTCTACACGCCTACCAGCATCGTGCGGCTGATCGTCGAGATCCTGCAACCCTTCCACGGCCGCATCTTCGACCCCGCCTGCGGCTCGGGCGGCATGTTCGTTCAGTCGGCCGCCTTCGTACAGCGCCAGCACAAGAGCGCCACCCGTGAACTCACCGTGTTCGGAACCGAGAAGGCTGGCGACACCGTGAAGCTGGCCAAGATGAACCTTGCCGTGCACGGCCTATCGGGCGACGTGCGCGAGGCCAACACCTACTACGAGGATCCGCACAAGGCCCTGGGCCGCTTCGACTTCGTCATGGCCAACCCGCCGTTCAACGTCTCCGGCGTAGACAAGGACAGGCTGAAGGACGATAGCCGCTTCGCGCTGGGCCTGCCGACTACCGACAACGCCAACTACTTGTGGATCCAGCTCTTCGCGTCCAGCCTCAACGAGAACGGCCGCGCCGGCTTCGTGATGGCCAACTCGGCCGGCGACGCGCGCGGCAGCGAGCTGGAGATCCGCAAGAAGCTGATCCAGAGCGGCGCGGTGGACGTGATCGTCAGCATCGGCTCCAACTTCTTCTACACCGTCACGCTGCCCTGCACGCTGTGGTTCTTCGACCGGGGCAAGGCGCGCGGGCCGCGCAGGGACAAGGTGCTGTTCGTGGACGCGCGACCGTTCTTCAAACAGGTGACACGGGCGATCCGCGAGTTCACGCCAGAGCAACTGGAGTTCCTTGCCAATATCGTCCGTCTGTATCGCGGTGAAGCGCCGGAATTCGATGCGGGCAGTCAGGCATTGCTCGGTGAGCGATTCCCCGGGAACGAGTACCGCGACGTTGCCGGACTCTCCAAGGCAATGACAGTCCCTGAGATCGAGGCCCAGGGCTGGAGCCTCAACCCGGGACGGTATGTCGGCGTAGGTGAACGCGCAGCCGACGAATTCGACTTCGTCGAGCGGCTGGAAGAGCTAAGCGAAGCACTGGCCGCCTTGAACATCGAGGCGCAGGCGCTTGAGTTAGATATCGCGTCGAATGTTGCTGTCCTCCTGGAGTCACGGTGACGAGGTCGCAGCGATCGAAGCGGCGCGTGAGCGATCTTTGCGAGATTACGTCCAGCAAGCGAATTTTCGCGGCTGACTATCAGGCCGAGGGTGTCCCTTTCTTCCGCGGCAAGGAGATCACCGAGAAGTACAACGGAGCCATCGAGGTCAGTACCGAGCTATTCATCGCGCGCAGCAAGTTCGAGGAGATCAAGGCCAAGTCGGGCGCGCCCATGTCGGGAGATTTGCTGCTTACGTCAGTCGGAACCTTGGGCTCGACGTATGTGGTGCGGCGCGGCGACGAGTTCTACTTCAAGGATGGGAACATCACTTGGTTTCGTGACTTTCGCGGCCTCGACAGCAACTACTTCAACTATTGGCTGACTGCGCCGGACGGCCGCGCCGAATTGAAGAAATGCACCATCGGTTCGTCGCAGTCGGCCTATACGATCATTCTGCTAAAAGGCATGGAGATCGAACTGCCGAGTCTGCCCGAGCAGCACCGAATCGCCTCCATCCTCTCCGCCTACGACGACCTGATCGAGAACAACACGCGGCGCATCACGATCCTAGAGGAGATGGCCCGGCGCATCCACGATGAGTGGTTCGTCCGCTTCCGCTTTCCCGAGCACGAGGGCGTGCGGATGGTCGAGTCCGAGTTGGGGTTGGTGCCGGAAGGCTGGTCAGTCCAAGGGCTGTACGACGTAGCCGATCTCACCTATGGATTTCCGTTCAAGTCCAATCTCTTCAAGGAAGGCGGCGAAGGGCTTGGCGTCATTCGCATCCGCGACATTCGAGACGACTACACGGGTACGCGCACGACTGAAGATGTAGACCCGAAGTACAGGGTGACGGACGGTGACATCTTGGTCGGGATGGACGGCGCATTCCACATGGGTCGGTGGGCTGGGGGCGTTGCGTGGCTGAATCAGCGAGTCGTCCGCTTCCGCCCGAAAGTCAGCATTCCGCGGTCCTGGCTGTTCTGGGTGACCGAGGAGCCGATCAAGACGCTGGAGGCAACCATCGTTGGAACAACCGTGGCGCATCTGAGCGCGCGGGATCTCAAGGAGATGCGCTTACTGGTTCCGTCGAGAGCTGTTCTTGAAGTGGCAGCCTCTGTGCTTGAGCCGATGAATGAGCTTGAGCTGACGTTGAAGAAGAAGAACGCGAATCTGCGGACAACCCGCGACCTGCTCCTGCCGAAGCTGATCTCCGGCGAGCTGGACGTGTCTGCAATGCCCGAACCGGAGGCGCTCGCCGCATGAGCCAATCACTCACGATCAAAACGGACGCAGAGTTCGCCGCTTCTCTCTTGAGTCTGGTGGATGACTCGATCCGGCACCAGCTTTTGATGGAAATGGCGAAGCGCGTCGCCAACATAGTCTTGGTTTCCGCAGCGGATGCGGACGAACCCCCGATCCCGATTCCGCTATGCGACGACGGCGCTGTTGATACAACTGCACTTGTTGAGTCGTTCCTGGAAGATGTCAGGCCGCCGCATGAGGGGCACGCATACTTGGACGACCACTGGAACTTCATCTGGGAACAGGCTTGGCCTGAAGGCATCGCTGACGCTGTGCTCGGCTCCGAAGCGTTCGATTGCTATGCGGCCGCTGATTTGATGGAGGAGGTAGAGCGGCAGGCGGAAGACATTGGGCTGCCAGAGGCCCCTTCATTCGATGTTGATGACCTAGAGGACTTCGTAAAGACTTGGCGCTCCAGGTTTATCGATGAACTCTCGAAAGTGAAAGCAGGGACATGACCCGACCACCCGGCGTCAAGGAAGTCTTTGCCGGCTATGGCGAGATGGCGCTCGTCGAAGTGCCGGCGATCGACCTGTTGACCGTGCTGGGCTGGAACTTCAAAAACCTGTACGCCGAGACCTTTGGGGAGCTGGGGAGCGAGAGGCGCGAAAGCGAGCATCAGGTCGTCCTGACCCGCCGCCTGCGCGCGAAGCTCGAAGAGTTCAATCCCGGCCTGCCGGCCGACTCCTATTCGCAGGCCGTAGAGCAACTCGCGCAGGACCGCTCCAAGCAGATCGCGGTAAACGCCAACCGCGACTTCTACCGGCTGTTGAAAGACGGCGTGAAGGTGAAGGTGCCCGACGCGCACGGTGGGTACAGCACCGAGACCCTGCGCGTAATCGACTGGACCACGCCGGCCAACAACGAGTTCTTCCTAGCCTCGCAGATGTGGGTAGCCGGCGACATGTACCGCCGCCGCTGCGACCTGCTGGGCTTCGTCAACGGCCTGCCGCTGGTGTTCATCGAGCTGAAGAAGCCGGCCGTGCCGCTGAAGAGCGCGTTCGACGACAACCTGCGCGACTACCGTGGCCAGAGCGTGCCGCAGCTCTTCCACCCCAATGCATTCATCCTGCTGAGCAACGGCTCGGACACCAAGGTGGGTACGCTCACCAGCGCCTGGGAGCACTTCTTCGACTGGAAGCGCGTGGCCGACGAGGACGAGGTCGGCAAGGTGAGCCTGGAGCGGGCACTGCGCGGCCTGCTGGAGCCGGCGCGGCTGCTGGACTACATCGAGAACTTCACCGTCTTCGAGGAAGGCAAAGGCGGCTTGATCAAGAAGACGGCCAAGAATCACCAATTCCTGGGCGTGAACAAGTCCATCGCTCGGCTGGTGGAGCTGCGTGAGACGGAGAAGGCAGAACGCAAGCGCCTGGGCGTGTTCTGGCACACGCAGGGCTCGGGCAAGAGCCTGTCGATGGTGTTCTTCACGCAGAAGGTGCTGCGCCGGGTGCTGGGCAGTTGCACCTTCGTGATCGTGACCGACCGTGAGGAGCTGGACGACCAGATCAGCAAGACCTTCAAGGCCACCGGCGCTACCGCGCGAGAGGACGTTCGCGCCACCAGCGGCGAGCACCTGAAGGAGCTGCTGCGCGGCAACGAGCGCTACATCTTCACGCTGATCCAGAAATTCAGGAACGAGCAGGGGCAGCCGTACCCGATGCTGTCGGACCGCTCGGACGTGATCGTTATCACCGACGAGGCGCACCGCAGCCAGTACGACACCTTCGCGCTGAACATGCGCAACGCGCTCCCCAATGCGGGCTTCATCGGCTTCACCGGCACGCCGCTGATCCGGGGTGAGGAAGAGCGCACGCGCGAGGTGTTCGGTGACTACGTGAGCGTGTACGACTTTGCCCGCTCGATCGAAGACGGCGCCACGGTGCCGCTGTACTACGAGAACCGCATCCCCGAGGTGCAGCTCACCAACCAGGAGCTGAACCGCGACCTGGAGGCTTTGCTCGAAGCGGCGGAGCTGGACGAGGACCAGGAGAAGAAGCTCGAGCGCGAGTTTGGCCGCGAGTACCACATCATCACGCGCGAAGACCGGCTGGAGGCCATTGCCAAGGACATCGTCGCGCACTTCACCGGCCGCGGCTACAGAGGCAAAGCGATGATGGTGTGCATCGACAAGGCCACCGCAGTGCGGATGTACGACAAGGTGCAGACGTACTGGAAGGCGGAGTTGGCCAAGGCGCAGGCCGATCTGAAGGCGTGGGCCAAGCTGCCGGGCTACGTGATCACAGGCAACCCGGAGGATTCGCCGGAATGGCAGCGCTGCAAGTTCTTGCAGGACCGGGTCAAGCTGCTGCAAGAGACGGACATGGCGGTCGTCGTGTCGCAGGGTCAAAACGAAGTCGAGGACTTGCAGAAGAAGGGCCTGGACATCGTTCCGCACCGCCAGCGAATGCTGAAGGAGCCATTGGCCGAGAAGTTCAAGGACGACAAGGACAACTTGCGGCTTGTGTTCGTCTGCGCAATGTGGATCACCGGCTTCGACGTGCCCACCTGCTCGACGATGTACCTCGACAAGCCGATGCGGGCGCACACGCTCATGCAGACCATCGCGCGCGCCAACCGCGTGGCTCCGGGTAAGGAGTCGGGCCTGATCGTGGACTATGTGGGCATCTTCCGGGCGCTGCAGAACGCGCTGGCGATCTATGCCAAGCCCGGTGCCGGGGGCGGTGGGGCGCCAATCGTTGACAAGAGCGAACTGGTGGCCGCCTTACGCCTCGCGCTGGACGAGACGGATAGCTTTGCGTCTGCGCGTCGGGTGAACCTGACCACCATCGCAGCAGCCCAAGGGTTCGAACGGATCGCACTGATAGATGACGCCGTGGAAGCGATCCTAGGCAGCGAGGCCGACAAGAAACGGTACCTGCAACTGGCGAGCCGGGTGGCGCGTCTGTTCAGGGCCATCTTGCCCGACCCCAAGGCCAACGAGCTTGCACCCCTGGCGGTGCTTGTCTCGTACTTGGCCGACAAGATCCACGCAGAAACTGACCCGCCGGACATTTCGGCGGTGATGAGCGATGTGGAGGAACTGCTGAATGACTCGATCGCCACAGAGGGCTACCGTATTGGGCCTGCCAGCCGCCCCGAAGCGTTGATCAACCTGTCGGAGATCGACTTTGCGGCGCTTCAGACCAAGTTCGCCCAAGGCCACAAGCGCACCGAGGCCGAGAAACTGAAGCGGTTGATCGAGGGCAAGCTGGCGACGATGGTGGCAATGAATGCGTCCCGTACCGATCTTGCCGAGAAGTTCCAGAAGCTGATCGACGAGTACAACGCCGGGAGCCAGAACATTGAGGCGTTTTTCGAGGAGCTGAAGGGCTTCGTGAAGGATCTGACCAAGGAGGACCAGCGAGCCGTCGCTGAAGGTCTCACCGAGGAGGAGTTGGCCCTCTTTGACATCTTGACGAAGCCTGAGCCGAAGCTCACCAAGGAGGAAGAGGCTGATGTCAAGAAGGTCTGCCGCGACCTGCTTGCCACGCTCAAGAGGGAGAAGCTCGTCTTGGATTGGCGCGAGAAGCAGCAGGCGAGGGCGGCGGTTATGCAATCTCTAAAGATTGCGCTTCGTCCGCCACACTTACCCGTAGCGTTCTCGAAGGACATGCGGGCCGAGAAGATGGCCCGCATGTACGCTCATGTCTACGATCACTACGTGGGCGCGGGGGCGAGCGGGTATGGCCGACAATCGGTCTCGAGGTAATTCGATGCCGAGCTTCAGAGATCGTCTGAAATGTCCAGTGTGCGGCAGCGAAGCGGAAACCGGTAGACCTGCCGCCGGAGCCGATGCATTGCAGGTGGACTGCCCGAAATGCGGAACGTTTGTGATTTCGGGAACTGCTCTTGCTATGCTCGAAAGCCGACTCAGCGCGGAACCGCGCGCTGTGGCTCGTACAAGCCACGCGATCAGATCACGGACAACTCAGGAAAAATGGTTCGAGGTGCAGAGTACGAACCTTGATTCTCTGGTCAATCAATCACTACCGGCACCGGAACAGCAGCTCGCCTTGTTGCTGAAGCACCTCAGAGCCGAGGCAGGTGATGCGTACCTGACACAGGTCAACATCGGCGTGTTGGAGGCGCTCACCTCGATTGTTGGCGCGGCGGATACAGAGGCGCTGAAGGCATTGATTGGGTGGGCGGCGCAGGAAGGCTATCCGCACTTCTCAAGGGCCTATGAGCTACCGGCGAAGTCGCGCCCGGCAGACTTTTGAGCTGCAGATCAATCAGGCGCTGCAAGAGCTAGCGCCGCTCTACAAGCTTTCGCAGAAGGGGCCCGGTGGCGGCGCCCGTCTCCTTGCGGCGTATTACGTGTTCGCGTTCGCCCAGCTCGAGGTTTACATCAGGAGTTTTGTGGAGGACTCGCTTGCCGCTGTTCAGAGCGCGAATCCAACGTTCCAGAAGTGGCCGGATCTCATGCTTGCGTACCTATTGCACAAAGGGGCTGACCTCGGTTCTGAGTACCGAAAGTTTGGCATTGGAGAGGACGAGGGGGCCATTTTGGCCAAGGTCGCGGAAATTGCGCGTGACGTGGCAACGTGGGGTGCAGGCGGTGCCGCGCCTGTCACCGTCAACTCAGCTGCATTCTTGGAAAAGAAGACGTATCCTTCACCAAGAAATTTACCTCAGCTCTTCAGACGCCTCGGAGTAAAGCAAATCTGGGCGTTGGTAAGCGCAACCGGCAAGATGAACAGTCAACTTATCCTGACGTCGCTGAACGACCTTAGGACAGATATTGCTCACGAGGGTAGGGTGCCTACCGGCTTCAGCTTCAACGATTTTCGCGACCGGCTCGAGCAAATGCGGCGCTTTGTCGCTGCGCTGGACCGGGGAATAGCGAAGCACTTCTGTTCGAGCGTGATGCCTCGAGCGACCTGGAATGCTGCAGTAGCTTAGGAGGCGGCAACCCCTGTCGATTAGCGAGAGGGTACGCGGGGCCGATAAACCTTGCGGCTGCCGAGGTAGCCAGCTGGCACTGGGGGCAACTTTGGGGGCAACTCTCACGAACAGAAGTGAAAATCATGAGAATTTGTGCGCCTTAGCACGGTTCATTCAGTAGACGCCAGCGCAGTCGGCCTAGAAATGCGAAAGATAACCGCCGTCGACGGCGATGATTTCTCCGGTCACGTAGGAAGCCGCATCAGAGGCGAGGAACACGACCGCACCCGAAATTTCAGCGGGCTGGCCCCAGCGGCCCAGCGAGGTTCTGCGCAGAAGCATCCGCTCGACGGCGGGATCGGCCGCGACAGCGGCATTCGCCTCGGTCGCGAAAAAGCCAGGAGCGACGCCGTTCACTGTGATGCCGTATGAACCGAGTTCCGCGGCTAATGCGCGCGTCAGCGCCGCCAAGCCGCCCTTGGCGCTCGTATAGGCTGCGTCGCGGACGTTCGCGATGGGGCCGGCGATGGACGTCACGTTGACGATTCGCCCGCCGCGTCCGCCGTCGATCATGCGGCTGGCCGCTTTGCGGCAGAGTTCGAACGGCGCGACGAGGTTCGTTTCCAGCATCCGCCGCATGTCGTCCAAAGCGAAATCGAACAGGCTGCGGCGGTCGCGAACGCCAACGTTGTTGACTAGGATGTCCAGGCGACCTGCCATGCGGTCGAGCCGCTCGAACGCCGCTTCGACGCTCTGCGCATCCGTCACATCGAATGCCAGCTCCTCCGCTTTGTCGCCGCCGGCGCGGATGGAAGCCACCGCCTCGGCCACTGCCCCGGCATTGCGGCCATTGAGCAGCACCTGCGCGCCTTGCCCAGCGAGTCCACGGGCGATCTCCAGCCCCAGGCCGCGGGCACTGCCGGTCACCAGCGCGACCCGTCCCGCCAGGGAGAACATGCCGCTCACTCCGGTTTCACGCCGGCTTCCTGGGCCACCTTCTTCCAGCGCGCGATTTCGGAGCGGATGAACTGCCCCGCCTGCTCCGGTGTGGACGGCGAAGGCTCGGCGCCCTGTTTCTCGAACTGCTCCTTGGTTTCCGGCAGCGCCAGGACCCTGGTCACGGCCGCGTGCAGGCGCGCGATCACGTCAGGCGGCGTGCCCGCCGGCACCACCAGAGCCTGCCATGAGCTCACGTCGTAGCCGGGAACACCGCTCTCGGCGACGGTGGGAAGCTCCGGCGCGGCCGGCGACCGTGTGGCGGTCGTCACGGCGAGGCCGCGCACCCTGCCGCCCTTCACCTGCGGATACAGCGTGGAAATGGGGTCGAACAGCACATTGATTTGCCCGCCGATTAGGTCGGTGATGGCGGGCGCGCTTCCCTTGTAGGGCACGTACAGCATCTTGATGCCGTTCATGGTGTTAAACAGCTCCACGGCGAGCTGGATCGAGCTGCCCGCTGTGCCAAAGGAGAGCCCGCCGGGCTTCGCCTTGGCGAGCTTGATCAGGTCCGCCAGGTTGTGCGCCGGCACCGACGGATTGACAGCGATCACCAGCGGCTGCACCGCCAGCATCGATACCGGTGCGAAGCTGGTGACCGGGTCATACGGAAGCTTCGCGAAGGTCGCTACGTTGGTGCCCAGCGTGGAGGTGTTGCCGAGCAGGAGCGTATAGCCGTCAGGCGCTGCTTTTGCGGCGAAGGACGACCCGAGCACACCGCTGGCGCCGGGTTTGTTGTCGACGACCACGGCCTGGCCCAGCTCGATTGACAGCTTGGCTGCCACTTCCCTGCCGACCACGTCGGTCACGCCGCCCGCCGGGAATGGAATGACCAGCGTGATCGGCTTGGACGGGTAGGACTGCGCCACTGCCGCGATGGACACGATGCCCATCACCAGAGCCGCTGCCATTTGCTTGTAGATATTCGCCATGTGTGTCTCCTTGTTGCTAGCTCTCAGGACAATGCCGCCGCGTCAGCGCAGCACCGGAAACTCGCGCACCGCCGGGCCATCGTAGTCAATGTCATCGTGTTTCGCGATAACGCGCCAGCCGCGCTCGCGCACCGTCTCTTCGACGGCATGCGCCGAGATTCCCGCCGCCCGCGGCACGAATACGAACAGGCGCACCAGCCGCCAGTCGAAGCCCAGGTCCATGAGAATGCCGGCCATCGCGCCGTCCACGTTCAGGGGAATGCGCCGGCCGGATTGCCGCTGGATCTCCTCGCCGATCGCCAGCGCCAGTTCCAGGTGCGGGCCGACCAGGCCCAACTCGCGCGCCATGGCCACCATGGTTTCCACGCGCTCGTCGCTTTCCGGGTGCAGCGGGTGCCCATAGCCCTCGATCCGCTGTTTTTTCGCGCGGGTGGCGGTGACGATTTCCTTCGCGTGCTCGGCCATCGACTGGCCCGCTGCCTGCGCCGCGGCCACCTGCTCGGTCAGGCGTTTGGCGACCTGCTCTCCGGCGCCGCCATGAACGTCGCCGATCGACAGGATGCCCGCTGCTGCGCAGGCCTGCAGCGGCACGCCAGAGGCAGCGATGATCCGCGCGATCGCCGAGGGCGCGACGATGCCGTGGTCCAGCACCGAGATCAGCAGCGCATTGAGCAGCTTTGCCTCGGCGGCGGAGGGCACGCGCTGCTGGCACAGCACGAACAGCGAGCCGCCAAAGTCGAGATTGCGCATCAGGTCTTTCACGCGGTAGCCGCCGATCTGGATGCTTCCCTCGTCGTAGTTGGAAATGGCTGTACGCCAGGGCTTCTTGCTTTCGCTCATGTGGTGCTCCTTCGGGTCCTTGCGGTGGTTAACGCGCCGGCAGGTCGAGTACCTGCCTGGCGATGATGTTGCGCTGGATCTCGTTGCTGCCGCCATAGATGGTGGCCGGACGCGCCTTGTACCAGCTGCCGACGACGTTGAGGTCCTCGTCACCGAGCTTGACCTTGCCGACCAGCGCGCCCGCCGAACCGGCCGTTTCGATGCTGAGGTCGGCGATGCGCTGGAAGGTCTCGGTCGACCAGATCTTCAGCAGCGACACGTCCTGGCCGATCGTCTCGCCCCGCACCAGGATCTCGGCAAAGCCGCTGTAGGCATCGGCAAGGTGCGCCACGTCCAGCTGCAGCGCCGCGAACTTGTCGCGGAAGACCGGATCGGCCGCGGCGCCGGTGGCCTGCGCGATGCGCGTCAGGACCTGCAGTCCGTACTCGCAGAACTTGGGCGTTCCCAGTGCGATGCGCTCGAATCCGAGCAGCGACTTGGCGACGGTCCAGCCCTTGTTCAGCTCGCCGAGCAGGCAGTCCGCCGGCACGCGCACGTCGTCGAAGAAGACCTCGCAGAACTCTTCGTTGCCGGCGATGTCACGGATCGGGCGCACCCGGATGCCCGGCGTCCTGATGTCGATCAGCAGGAAGCTGATGCCTTCCTGCTTCTTGGCGGCCTGGTCGGTCCGTGCCAGCACGAAGATGTGGGTCGCATCCATCGCCAGCGTGGTCCACGTCTTCTGGCCGTTGACGACAAAGGCATCGCCGTCGCGGTCGGCGCGCGTGCGCAGGCTGGCGAGGTCGGATCCGGCGTTGGGTTCCGAATAGCCCTGGCACCAGATCTCCTCGCAGGCGAGGATGGGCGGCAGGTAGCGCTGGCGCTGCGCCTCGGTGCCGTAGCGCAGCAGCAGCGGCCCGATCATCAGCACCCCGTGGTCCTGGTAGCGGGCGATGCCCCAGCGCTCTTGTTCTTCCAGGAAGATCAGCAGCTTGGAGTGCGACAGGCCCATGCCGCCGTACTCGAGCGGCCAGGCGGGCGCGAGCCAGCCCTTGGCCGCCATCCGGCGGTACCAGTCCTGCAGCTGCGACCAGCGCAGCCGGTGCGGGAGATAGCGCAACTCCCCGGGGTAGTAAGTCTCGAAGTCTGTTCGGACGTGCAGCCGGAACTCCTCGTCGCCGAGCTGGTTCCAGTCCTGTTCCTGCGGGACACCGTAGCGCATGTCGTTCTCCAGTGGAGGGGCTCAGTGGTGGGCGGGCAGCGAGAGCGCGCCGTATCGGCGGCGATGCTGGGCTGCATTGCCATAGCGCGCCGCCAGCGTGAGCCCGCGGTTGACGCAGACGCCGAGCTCGCATTCATCGGTGAACCCGATGGCGCCGTGCAGCTGCACCGACTGGCCGCAGACGAACAGCGCCGCCTGCGAAGCGCGTGCCTTCACGCTGCTCGCCGCCAGCCGCCTCGCATGCACATCGGCGGCGGGGTCGTCGAACACCTTCAACGCGGACCGCAGCGCGGCCGCGGTGAGCTGCTTCTGGATCCACATGTCCACAGCGCGGTGCTGCAGCGCCTGGAAGGCGCCGATCGGCTGGCCGAACTGGTGCCGGGTCTTCAGATATTCGAGCGTGAGCTCCAGCGCGCGTTCCATGATGCCAAGCAGCTCTGCGGAGGTCGCCAGCACTCCCGCGTCGAGCGCGCGCTCCAGCGCGGTTGACGCCGCTTCGCCTTGCGCCAGCAGCGCGTCGGCGCCGAGTTGCATGCCGGAGAGCGTCAACCGCCCCAGCATGGTCCCGTCGGCGGCCGCTTCCGGCTCCACCAGCAGTCCGGCCGCGCGGCGTGGCACGCGGTACAGCGCGAGTTGGTTGCGGGTCTTGGCCGCCACGATGAAGACGTCAGCCTGCGGCACGGCGACAAAGCGGCATACCCCCGACAGCGTCGTCCGCTCGCCGCTGGGCGTGCCGACCACCTGCGTGGCGTCAGGCTCCAACGCGCCGTCGGCGGGCTGCCATGCGAGGCCGGCCAGCTGTTGGCCGTCGGCCACCGCCGTCAGCAGCGGCGCGGCATCCGAGCCGCTGGCGGCGAGACACTCCACCGCCATGAGGCCCGCCGCGACAAAGGGTTCGTGGTGGCCTGCATACCCGAGCCGACGTGCAATCGTGGTTCCGGCAGGCAGGCCCACGCCGAGCCCGCCCTTGGCTTCGGGCAGCGTCGCCGCCAGCCACCCCATGGCCGCGATGTCGCGCCATACGGCCGGGTCGCACCCCTGGTGCTGGTCGCGTGCCGTTCGCGTCCGCTGCGCGTCGGGCTTGGCGAAGGCCGCAGCCGCATCACTGAGCATGCGCAGCGTGTCGTCGTCGTCGTTGTTGTGCTTCATTGCTTGCTCCCAATGACCACGGCGTCGAGCGCCACCGCGCCCGCGCCCTTCGTCCGGACCAGGAAGGGATTGACGTCAATGCTCTCGATCGTGGTGGCGTTCGCGGCGGCGAACCGCGACAGGTTGACGATGGCATCGACCAGTGCATCGAGATCGGAGGGCGGCGCGCCGCGCCAGCCGCGCAGCAGAAGCGCGGCCCGGGTTTCCTCCACCATGCGATGCGCTTCCGCGGCGCAGATCGGCGCCACCCGAAACGAGGTGTCGCGGAAGCACTCCGCCAAGACGCCGCCCAGACCGAACATGACGATCGGGCCGAAGATCGGGTCACGCACGACACCGAGAATGGTTTCCACGCCCTGGCCGGCCATCGGGCTGACCAGAACGCCATCGATGCGCGCTTCCGGCGCCGCGGCCGCCGCCCGGGTGAGCAACGTGTCGTGGGCTTGACGCACCGAGCTCGCGCCGCTGACGCCGAGCAGGACACCGCCGATCTCGGTCTTGTGGAGGATGTCCGGAGAGACGATCTTCATGGCCACCGGGGCTCCAGCGATCTGCGCTGCGGCCACCGCCTCTTCGGCGCTGCGAACCAGCACCTCCCCGAGCAGCGGCACGCCGGCGCTGCGGAGCAGGCGCTTCGCCTGCACCTCCGAGATCGCTCCCGCCGGCACAGCCACAGCGGCCGGCAGCGCTGGGGCGGCGATCTCGCCGCGCTGGAACGAACGCTGGAAGAAAGCCAGCGCGCCTACGGCCTTCACGGCGCGGACCACGTCTTCGAAGACCAGAAAGCCTTCGGCTTCATACGCCGCCACCACAGCGGGCGCGGCGACCATCAGGAGCACCACGGGGTGCTCGCGGCGGTATTCAGCGGTGCTCGCCACCAGCGCGTGGCGGATCGGGCCTTCCAGTGCCGCAGCGAGCGGTGTCGTCGTCAGGCAGACGAACAAGGCGTCATAGCCGCCGTCCCCGGTGACCACACCAAGGCTTTCGGAGAGCAGGCCCACGTCGTTGACCGCTTGTCCTGTCACGTCGATCGGATTGGTTCCACCGCCCCCGGGCAACAGCGCGCCCAGCCGGGCCCGGGCTTCCGCCAACAGCGGCGACACCTCGAGTCCCACGCGCTCGGCGGCGTCAGCGGCCTGCACGCCAAAACCACCCGAGAGGGTGACGATCCCGACCTTGGACCCAGCCATGGGCCGCGCCTTGACGCAGGCGTAGGCTACATCCACCTGTTCGTCCGTGCTCGAAGCGCGATAGGCGCCGAACTGCCGGAACACCGCGTCGTGCACCGCATCCGAACCCGCCAGCGCGGCGGTGTGCGAGGCGGCCGCACGGGCACCGGCATCGGACGAGCCGACCTTCACGAAGATCACCGGCTTGCCGGCGCGGCGCGCGCCCTCGAGGGCCTCGGTGAGACGCTGGCCCTGCCGTATGCCTTCGGCGTACGCCAGGATCACCTCGACCTCGGGCTGTCCGGCCAGCCAGGCGATGCATTCGGCCAACTCGACGTCGATTTCGTTGCCGGTCGAGATCAGGTATTTGACGCCCAGGCCGCGCTTACGCACCAGGTAGGCCAGGTGCTGCCCGTACGCGCCGCTCTGACTCACGATCGCGACCGGGCCGCTGTCGGGCAGACTGCCCTCCAGCGAGCTGGCGAAGGTGCCGAAGAAACGCGTCTGCGAGTTGAATGCGCCGAGGCAGTTGGGCCCCAGCATCCGCATGCCCGCCTCTGCGGCGATCCGCTGGATCTCGCGCTGCGACAGCTCCCCTTCCTCGCCGCTCTCGGCGAAGCCGCCGGACAGCAGGTAGACGCCGCGGACGCCCCGCTGGGCGCAGGCGATTACGGCTTCCTTGACGGCCTTGGCCGGCACCACGATCAGGGCGACCGCCGGCGTCTGCGGCAACGCCTCGATGGAGGGATAGGCCTGCAGGCCCTGCACGCGATCGCGGTTGGGGTTGACCGGATAGATGGCGCCGGCGTAGCCGCCTTCCAGGAGGTAGCGGACGGGCCGGCCCGACAGCCGGTCCGGATCGTCCGAGGCGCCGATGATGGCAACCGAGTCCGGCGCAAACAGCGCACTCAGGCTGTCGCCCGATTCCTTGCTCATGGTATTCCTCGTGCACTAGCCCGGCGGTTCATTCGGGCTTGATCCCGGCGGCCTTGATCGCCTTGCCCCAGGCGGCGTAATCGCTCGCCACCGTCTTGCCGAGCTGCTCCGGCGAGCCGATCACCGGCTCATAGCCCGCCGAATCCAGAAAGGCCGTGAAGTCCGGGCTGCGGTAGATCTTGTTGATCTCGAGGTTCATGCGTTGCGTGATCTCCGGCGGCAATCCCTTCGGGCCGAAGAACGCAAACCAGCCAAGTCCGCCGAAATCGGGCACCGACTCGGCAATCGTCGGCACGTCGGGCAGCGTGCGGCTGCGCGTCTTGCCCGTGACGCCGAGCGCACGAAGCTTGCCGGCCTTGATCAGCGGCGCCGCGGTGCTGACGACATCGAACATGAAGCTGATGTGGCCGGCCATCACGTCCTGTTGCGCCGGCGCGGTGCCTTTGTAGGGGATGTGGTTGAGGACGGCACCGGTTTGCAGGGCCAGCATTTCGCCGAGGATGTGATTGCCGCCGCCGGGCCCGGACGAGCCGAAGCTGATGCCGCCCGGCACCGTCTTGGAGCGGGCCACCAGCCCTGCCACGTCCTTGGCGGGCTCCGCCGGGTTGGTGATCAGTACATAGGCGAAGGTCACCAATCCACCGATCGGCTGCAGGTCGGTGACAGGGTCATAGGACAGCTTGGTCACATGCGGAGCGATCGCATGGGTGCTGTGGGCACCCAGCCCGAAGGTGTAGCCGTCCGGCGCAGCACGGGCCAGCTTGGCCAATCCGATGGATCCCATCGCGCCCGCCACGTTCTCGACGATCACCGGTTGGCCCAGCGCGATCGTCAGCTGCTGCCCCAGTTTGCGGGTCAGTTGATCGGTGGGGCCGCCGGCCGGGAATGGCACGATGAAGTGGATCGGCTTGGCTGGCCACGATTGGGCCAGCGCGGGGCCGAACGCCGACGCTGCCAGCGCGCCTGCGAGGAGAAGTCTTCTGAAGTTCATGCTTGTCTCCGTCGAGTGAATGAATGGTTCATGCCGCTCTGCTGTAAAGCGATTGGCCCATGGCGCTGTCGATCTGGCGCGCCACGGCCACGAGTTGCGGTCCAACGCCGGCTTCGAGCTGGCCGCGCTTGAGTTTGTAGGCCGGCACACTGCAGTTCACGACGACTATTTCGCCGTCGATGCGTGTTCGCAGCGGCACGGCGCAGGCGTGCAGTTCCGGACGTACGTCGCCGCACGACCGGGTGAATCCGAGCTGCAGCAGATCCTGGCAGGCCTGGTCGACCTTGGAGGCAAAGCTCTCGGCGAGTTCCGGCTCTTGCGCATGAAGCCGCGCCAGCATGGCCTCGCGGGCAGCCGGCGTCAGCGCGGCCAGGTAGGCGCGGCCCATGGCGCTCACCAGCATCGACGTGGTGGCTCCGACTTCCGGCAGCGTGTGGCGATGGCGCGGGCTGCGAGAGGTTTCGATGAACACCATTTCGCAGTCGGCCGGCATGCCCATCGACACCTGCCCCTCGATCTCGTCCGCCAGGCCCTTCATCAGCGGCCGGGCGATCTGCCGGATCGTCAGGCCTGCCAGCATCGGATAGGCCAGTGACAGCAGGACCGTGCCGAGCGCGTATTTGCCAAGGGCTTCCGAATAGCGAAGGTACCCAAGCTGCGCCAGCGTGCCCGCAATACGCGACACCGTCGGCCGCGTGAAGCCGGTGCGCTCGGCAATGTCGCTGTTGCCGAGATAGCGTTCGCCGGCGCGAAACGCCCGCAACACGGCCAGCCCCTTGACCAGCGTTTGCGCACCGTCGGCGCCACTCGCGTCGGCGACGACCGGCAGGCTGGCGCTCGTTCGGCGGCCGCTCATCGGAACAGGCTGGTCTGCGTTGTCATGGGCGTCACTGTAGAACAGTAGTTCCGGATAACAATATCAAGTTCCAGATTTCGAAACTTGCGCGACTGAGTTTTCTTTTCACTTGTGCGGCCAGGCGCTTCATCGCCGCCTGGCGGAAGAGAGTCGGAGTCGAACCCACACAGGACCAGGAACGGGCCGAAGTCCGGCCGCCCCACCGGGAGAGTTTCACCTCCTGTGGACTATCGGTGGCTGTTCACGCTAGGCCGCATGCACAGCTTTGGCGATACAAACTCGCGAAGTTTTCCGCTTTCCTTCATCGAGGCGTTCGTCAGCATGTCGCCGTACCTGCTCAAATGATCCGCGCTCCCTGGCCAAAGTCGCGCATTTCCCGCATCAGCGCCTTCGCCAGCTCGCTGACATCCTGGTGTACGGCAGTTTGTGCGTTTGCCAGATTCCGGATGATCGCCCCTTGGCGCGAGCTTTCCACCTAGCCATAGCTCAGAAAGGTCGTCAAGACCTTCTCGTGCCCCGGGTCTTGACTCCATGCCTTGAACTCCTCCGGGGTCTGGCAGACAGTCTGTCCCAGACGAACAAGAGTGTTCCTGAAATTGTGTGGGTTGAAGTACGGGAGGCCGGCGGCTACGAAGGCGTCGCGAAAGATAGTCCGAATTCGGGCAGCGCTGCTCCAGTGCGCCCGCTCCAACCTCGCAGCCTCAAACTGGCGAGTCGCTCCCAGCGCCACGCGAGTTGCCGGGAACAGCGGATCGTCGTTGCCCCAAAGCAGCTCCTGCCTCAGAAACGCTACCCACTCCTCGATGATGCGGCGAATGTCGTCGCCGACCGGGAAAAAGTAGGTGATGAAGGTCTTGCTGAACTTGATACGCACCTCGCGGGCGTCCTGGTTCGCAGACCCGGCGGCTAGTGCCATCGCCTCGTTGAAGCTGAAACACATTGATCTAGTGACCTCCAGCCGGGTGGAGCGCCGGGACCGGGCCCTGATGGCGTTCACGATCCTGACCGGCGCGTGGGCCTTTGAAGAAGCACTCTCACGGTGGGAAGCGGCAGAGCAGTCGCTCCTTGCTGCCGAGCTTGTATTTCGAGATGCCGTCCCCCTGTACTTGGTGCGCGGCGGCTCCGACCCCAGTGGGGTGATGGCGGCGAATGTGTGTCCAATTGCGGCTCGCAGCAGCCGCCGCGCTCAACGAAATGCTCGTCGTGCTGGAGGAATGCCGTCAGGCGATCCGCAACAGTGGATGAAAGCCAGCTGTCGGCGGACGGGCGGGAGGTGCCACGCCATGCCCCTGCGAACCTGTTCGAGGTTCACGTCCTGCCCGTTCACCATGACCTTGCGCACCAGGCTGCCGTATCGGTCGGTCTTGCCCGTTTCCACGCTCACCTGCCGCATGTACGCCATGCCGCTCAGGCTTTGCTTGGACCGATTGCCGAAGTCCTGGCGCTTCTCCGGCGCGTCAATCCCGGCGAGCCGATCCTGTGCTGCTGGCGCTGGGCATCAAGTGACAGTGGTGGTGTCACCGTCAGCGATGCCGACCACCAACCCGGCGAGGCCCAGAGCTGAAAAGGTCAGAACGATGTACCAGTGGCTACATGGTGGCTACATTGCAACACAACGAAAAAAGCCCGCTACCGTTTTGATAGCGGGCTTTCCTTATGTATCTTGGGGTGGCTGATGGGGCTCGA
>DIZF01000030.1:36994-37476 GCA_002427815.1 Ramlibacter tataouinensis | reverse complement strand
CCGTAAGCAAGCGCATTTTCATTCATGCGCCGCGGTACTCGCGCGGACCGATCGTTTCCACCGGGACGCCCTGCTGGGCCGCCTCGGCGCGGCACTTTTCCAGCAGCTTCGTGCCGTACCGGTGAGTCCTTCCAGCAGTTGTTCGTAGTTGACGACCGCCTCGGGAAAATTGAGCAGGGAGGACTCGTCGATGACGTGAAGAATCGCGCGCTTCGAGCCCTGAGCCTTGGCGAACCGGAGGGCTTCGCCAAACCCGGCTTTGGAGGTCGCGCTGCCATCGAAGGGCAGCTTCCCTATTCTTGATTTCTCCCGTTGTCTTTTTCGTGATTACGTCCGTCATTTGCATTCTCCTTCGCCGTTCCCGGCCTCATGAGTTGATTGTCGCGTGGTTACCTGAAGCCGCCCGAATTCTCTCAAATGCGACTGCGCAACATGCGCAGAAATGTGAGAGGGACGCTAGCGTCGGCATCGAGAAGTCAACG
>DIZF01000030.1:36595-36729 GCA_002427815.1 Ramlibacter tataouinensis | reverse complement strand
GATCCCCGGCTAGTCTGTGCGTTTGCGTACCGATCCCCCTCCATCAAAAGTTCTGTAGAGCTGTACCCGGCAAGAAAGTTGTCGGCCGGTCACGCGGAGAATGCTTCCGCATGAGCGTTGGTGCGCCAGCGCAC
>DIZF01000030.1:33817-36336 GCA_002427815.1 Ramlibacter tataouinensis | reverse complement strand
TGGAAAGGTGCGATCAGCTTCGGGCTGGTGCACATTCCCGTGGCTTTGCATTCCGCAACGAGCGAATCCGGATTGGATTTCGACTGGCTCGACAAGCGGACCATGGACCCCATCGGCTACAAACGGATCAACAAGAAAACCGGAAAAGAGGTCGAGAAGGAAAACATCGTCAAGGGAATTTCCTATGACGAGGGGCACTACGTGGTCTTGACCGAAGACGAGATCAAGGCCGCTCTCCCCAAGAGCACACAGACCATCGAGATCGAGTCTTTTGTTTCAGCCGCGGAGATTCCTCTTGCCTTCTTTGAGCGACCCTACTATCTCGCCCCGATCGGTAAAGGAGACAAGGTCTACGCGTTGCTACGCGAGGCATTGGTCAAGTCACAGCGGGTGGGTATTGCGCGAGTGGTGATTCAAACCAAACAGCATCTGGCTGCGTTGATGCCAGACGGGCCCGCGCTTGTTTTGATCCTCCTGCGCTGGGCCAGCGAAATTCGATCCATCGATGAACTCAATTTGCCGTCTTCCGCAACCAAGTCCGCCAAGTTGACCACGCCCGAGCTCTCGATGGCAACGCAACTTATCGAAGACATGTCGGCGCCGTGGAAACCTGAGCGGTTCAAGGACGAGTTCGCAGTGGAGGTCATGGCGCTGGTGAAAAAGAAGGTCAAGGCAGGGCAAACCGAATCCGTCAGTCAGCCCGAAGTCGAGCCCGGAAATACCCGAACCGCGGACATCATCGACCTGACGGCATTGCTGCAACGCAGCTTGCGTGGCGGGACTACCAAGAGTTCCACCGCGGGTAAGACGCGGAGCACCGGAAGCCGCGGCGCCAAACAAACGTCGAAATCGAAGTCTGCGTCCAGGCGCCGGTCAGCTTGAAGGAACGCGTTCAGAACGTGTAAAAGGAAACGTGAATGGCGTCCACCGATCCACTCCTGGCGTACAAGAAAAAACGGGATTTCGCTCTCACCTCCGAACCGGCGGGCACCGTTGCAAGGAAAAAATCCGTCCTGTCCTTTGTAATCCAGAAGCATGCCGCACGGAGTCTGCATTACGACTTCCGCCTGGAGCTGGATGGTACGTTGAAAAGCTGGGCAATACCCAAGGGACCCAGCCTTGACCCGACGCAAAAGCGCCTGGCGGTACAGGTTGAGGATCATCCGCTGTCTTACGCCGGCTTCGAAGGCGTGATTCCACCGAAGCAGTATGGCGCGGGTACGGTCATCGTCTGGGACCGCGGTACGTGGGAGCCCGTCGGCGACCCGCGGGCGGGTTATCGAGCCGGCAAACTGAAGTTTCAGCTCCACGGCGAGAAACTGAAGGGTGGGTGGACGCTGGTGAGAATGCGCAACGATGCCGACTCGCGCCAGCAGCCCTGGTTGCTGATCAAGGAACGCGATGGCGAGGCGAAGCCGGCCTCCGACTTCAGTGTCGTCGACGCATTGCCCGACAGTGTTCTTGCGGCAAGCGCTTCGAGGCGTGCCGGCAAGAAAAAAGCGGCGGCTGCGAAGCCCGTCTTGCCGAAGGCGCCAGCCAAATCTGCGCGGCAAACCAAAGCGCGCGGAACACCGCGCGAGGCTGGCACCGCAATCGCTCCAGGCGCACTCGTCGGAGCAAAACGTGCCGCCGTCCCGTTGACGCTTTCCCCCCAGTTGGCAACGCTGGTTGACCGCGCTCCCGAGGAAGGCGACTGGATCTATGAAATCAAGTACGACGGGTACCGTATCCTGGCCCGCATCGACAAAGCCGATGTGCGTCTATTCACCCGCAACGGACACGACTGGACCGCGAAGTTGCGCGGGCTCGCGGCGGCCCTCAAGGGACTGAAACTTTCTCCCGGCTGGCTGGATGGCGAGATAGTCGTGCCCGGAAAAAACGGGACTCCCGATTTCGGCGCCTTGCAAAACGCATTTGACGCTGCGCGCACGGGGCAGATTCAGTATTTTGTTTTCGATCTTCCGTTCTACGCAGGATTCGACCTGCGTGAGGTCGGGTTGTCGGAACGTCGCGCGCTGCTTGCCAGTCTGCTACGTGAATCATCTTCGGAGCAGATCAAATTCAGCGAGGATTTCAAGGCCAAGGGCAGCGACGTTCTGCACGATGCCTGCCGCCTGGGCCTCGAAGGCGTCATCGGAAAACGCAGGGACTCAGCGTATGTGTCCCGCAGGTCGGCGAACTGGATCAAGCTCAAGTGCACCCAGCGGCAGGAGTTTGTCGTGGTCGGATACACGGAGCCGCAGGGAACGCGCACCGGGATCGGCGCCTTGCTGCTGGGGACTCACGACCAGGCCGGCAAGTTGCGCTATGCGGGCCGCGTCGGGACCGGATTGGATACCAACACACTCACTGGGCTGAAAAAGCAGCTCTCCCGCCTCGCTGTTGACAAGACACCGCTATTCGAAAAACCGAGGGACGCGCAAGGCAATTGGGTCAAACCCAAGCTCGTCGCCGAAGTGTCGTTTGCCGAATGGACCAATGACGGGAAAGTGCGCCACGCTGTCTTTCACGGCCTGCGC
>DIZF01000030.1:31576-33616 GCA_002427815.1 Ramlibacter tataouinensis | reverse complement strand
CAAACGCAAGGCCGCGGACCCGGCTGAAATCGGCGGCGTGCGCATCACCCATCCCGACCGCATCATCGACCCCAGCACTGGCCTGACCAAGCGCGACCTGGTGAATTATTATGCGCAAGTGGCCAAGCGTATCCTCCCGCACCTGGTGCGCCGTCCGGTTTCGCTGTTGCGCGCGCCTGCAGGAATCCAGCACCAGTTATTCGTCCAGAAGCACGGCGACACACTAAAGATTCCAGGGTTGAAGGAGCTGGACCCGGCATTCGATCCTGAGCATCCTCCTCTGCTGGAAATCGACTCTCTCAAAGCCTTGATCGGCGCCGCGCAGATGAATGTCGTGGAATTCCACACCTGGAACGCGACAACCCGAAGCATCGAAAAACCGGACCGGATGACTTTCGATCTGGACCCGGCCGAAGGGCTGGCGTGGCCGCTGATGCTCGAAGCCGCCCAACTCGTCCGTACGTTTCTGGACGAGCTGGGACTGCAGAGCTTTCTGAAGACCAGTGGCGGCAAGGGCCTGCACGTGGTGGTGCCTCTGACGCCGCGCGATGACTGGGACACGGTCAAAGAATTTTCGAAACAGGTCGTGCAGCACATCGCCACCGTCGTTCCCGCCCGTTTTGTATCAAAAAGCGGACCTCGCAACCGGCTGGGGAAGGTGTTCATCGATTACCTGCGCAACGGGCGCGGGGCGAGCACAGTTGCGGCATTTTCGGCGCGTGCGCGGCCCGGAATGGGAGTTTCAATGCCTTGTTCCTGGAAAGAACTTCCTTCGCTAACTGGAGGTGCGCAGTGGACGATCGTCAATGCGCACGAGCGGCTGGAAGCTGGTGCAGATCCCTGGGCTGGTTATGCCAAGACCAGGCAGACCCTGACCGCAGCGATGAGAAAACTCGGCCTCGGCCGATGACGTTCGGCGCAGCGCGACGCAGAAGACCCACAAAAAATAATCCCGAGGAAATCGCGTATTTTGCGGTTGTTATGTGTGCTCCCGCACAGTGCGCGCGCGATTTTTCGCCTAATGTGTTCGGTGGAATTCACTATGTTGGTCTTATGCGACCTTGTATTCCGGGGTAGAACAACGGATCGCTGAGTTCCCCTTTCCAACCATCATGTAACAGGAGAATTACGATGAGTCAACTGCATAGTTTTTCAAGCTCGCCTGTAAAAGCATCGAGCAAATACGGCAAGAAGGCATCGGAGAAAGTCGAGAAGGTAATGAAGGAGCTCAAGGCGGGCACGTTGAAGAGCGGCAGTTCCGGCAAGAAGGTCACCAGCCGCAAACAGGCGATCGCGATCGGACTGTCCGAAGCGCGGCGCGCGGGCGGCAAGGTGCCGCCGCCAAAAGAAGCCTCTTCGAAGAAATCGGCCACCGGCAGGAAGACCGCGACGAAAAAATAGCCCTCCAGGCGATTCACCGCGCGAAGTACCCGTAGGTCCTCCAGCAAGAAATAGTTTTCCGCAGGCCATGTTATTGCGTCGAACGTCCACGTCATACCGGCAGCGGACGCGCGCGTTTCCATTTGACCTGATTATTGATATAGGAGATATCCATGGCTGACAACGTCAAGATTCTCGGTACCGCGGGCAGTATCCGCAAAGCGTCCTTCAACAGATCCGCCTTGCGCGCGGCGCAGAAGCTCGCGCCCGAAGGTGCATCGATCGAGATTTTCGAAATCGACCGCCTGCCTGGCTTTAATCAGGACGATGAGAAGAATTAATCCGCGAAAGTGACGGAACTGAAAGTGAAGATCCTTGGCGTTCGGTTCGGCGCGGTTTTATCGAAACGAGCGATGAATTGCACGCCAACGTTCCGCCAGGGTCATCGTTTCTTTCAATCACGGGTCAAGACTTCTCAATATCGCCTCGCAGGTGCGTCCGTGTTAATCCCTGTTCATCCCTTGGTTGAAAAATGAAAACACTGCTGCGCTTTTTGCTTCGGCTGCTGTTCGGCTTCCGCGCCTACAACGAGGAAGTGTTGAAGACGCCGGGACCGGTGCTGTTGCTCCCCAATCACGTGTCGTGGCTCGATTGGTTGTT
>DIZF01000030.1:29727-31376 GCA_002427815.1 Ramlibacter tataouinensis | reverse complement strand
CTCGCGCTCTTCCCTGAAGGACGGCTTTCCCGCACCGGCACGCTGATGAAACTGTTCGACGGCACCGGGTTTCTCCTGCACAAGACGGGCGCGAAGGTCATCACATGCTACTTGCGCGGCGCGCACCGTCTGCCCATGTCGCCGAATCCCAATCGGACGAAATGGTTCCCGCGCATCACCGCGCACTTCAGCGATGTGCTTATCGCGCCGCATGTCGAGCACCTCAGCACTTCGCAAACGCGCGCGCTGTTCACAAACTGGCTGCGCGATCAGATGGTGCGACAGCAGTTCGAAGTTGAGATGCAGTTCGGCCCGCAAACACTGGCCGAAGCTGTGGTCGAGGCCGCCGCGCGTTTTCTAGGACACGTCGTGTTGCAGGACGTGAATGCGGCGCTCACTTACAAGAAACTGCTCGTGAGCGCGGACTTGATGGCCCGACAACTCGACAAGGCGTTGTCGAGAGACGCGAAGAGGGTGGGCGTCTTGCTGCCGAACGAGAACGCCACGCCGGTCGTGTTGCTGAGTCTGTGGACGCTCGGCAAGGAGGCTGCGATTTTTAATTACTCCACAGGGCCGACGATCCTGCTTTCGTGCGCGCAACTCGCAACTGTGAAGCAAATCATCACGTCACGCGCATTTCTCGAGCGCGCGAAGCTCGATGTGAGCGCTTTAAGCGAAGCAGGCATTGACTTCGTTTATCTTGAAGACATTCGCGCGCGAATCTCCGGCAGCGCAAAACTGCGCGCGTTATTGAAGCAAAATTTTTCGGCCGGACTGCCGTGCGCGCGGGTGGACCCGAATTCAACCGCCGTCGTTTTGTTCACGAGCGGTTCCGAAGGCGTGCCGAAAGGCGTTGAGCTGACACACCGCAACATTCTCGCGAACGTACGACAGATGCTCGCCGTGACCGACCTCACGGACAACGACCGGATCTTCAACGCCATGCCACTCTTCCACAGCTTCGCGCTAACGGTCGGAACGTTGCTGCCGCTCGTGCGCGGGTTGTTCGTGTTCATTTATCCATCGCCGTTGCACTACCGCGTGGTGCCAACGATATTTTACGACGCCGATTGCACCATCATGCTCGGCACCAACACATCCCTGAACGGTTACGCGCGCAAGGCCAACCCTTATGACTTCCGCAGCCTGCGCTACATGTTCTCCGCGGCGGAGAAGTTGCAGGAAACGACCGCAACGACGTGGGCACAACGTTTCGGTGTACGCGTCCTCGAAGGCTACGGCACGACCGAGTGCGCTGCGTGCGTGAGCGGGAACACGCCGCTGCAAGCAAAATATGGCTCGGCGGGGCGGCTCATGCCGGGCATGGAATATAAACTCGAAGGCGTCGAAGGCGTCGCGGAAGGCGGGCGCTTGTTCGTGCGCGGTCCCAACGTGATGAAGGGCTATCTCAACGCGGACGCGAACGCGAAGTTCCAATCGCTCGGCGGCTGGTACGACACTGGCGATATCGTACGCGTGGATCAAGAAGGCTACTTATTCATTCTAGGCCGGCTGAAGCGCTTCGCCAAAATCAGCGGTGAAATGGTGAGCCTCACTGCGGTCGAAGACGCGCTGGACGGGGCATTTCCGCATTATGGATTGCGTTGCCAGACAGCGGTGGTTTCTCGCCCTGACGAAGATAAAGGCGA
>DIZF01000030.1:27744-29417 GCA_002427815.1 Ramlibacter tataouinensis | reverse complement strand
CGCCGAGTCCACGAGTTGATGGAGAAGTGTCCGCACGAACTCGGCAGTCCGCGCTTCATCGGAGTGAACGAGTCCGAACGAATCCAAATGCGTGTTCATGGCGAAAATGATTCGCCCACGCTCATCTATTTGCCCAGACTGCACGGCGACTGGACGCTGGTCTCCAGCTTCATTCCGGCTTCAGCGCACAACGAGGTGAGGTGCCGGCTATGTCCTGCCGCTTCAAGCCTTGCGCTTGCCTGCCTTCTTGACAAGGTTCGCGAGCAGTTCGCCGATCAGGTTCTCCCGAGTTCGACAGTTAAACGTGCAAGTTGTTGATTCATATAGTGGCGTCTTCAAAACGCTCCACTACAAAAGGGTCAACTGAGTGCTAAGCGTCGGTTTTTTGATGGTCAAGACCGCCAGGATTTGGCTCTGCTCTTGATCAATGGCGGACAGCCCCGCGACTGGCTGGCTGTCATTGAGGGTGACGCGGTGATGCTGGATTCGTCGCAGCTTTGACAGTGCTCGTTCGGGTGAATGCGCCGTGCCGCCGGCGCGCAGTCGGGTGCGCATGACGCGGTACAGGATCAGCGCAATGAAGCAGATTGCGGCGTGCGCGCGGATGCGGTCTGGCAAGCGGTGGTGGATCGGACCGATCTCGATTTCGGACTTCAGCACCCTGAAGCCGCGCTCGATATCGGCCAGGGACTTGTAGCGCTTCACGACCTCGGCTGGCGACAAGTCGGCCGCATTGGTGACCAACAGCAGCTTACCGTCCATCAGCCGGGCATGCGCCAGGGCATGCTCGTCGATGCTATAGCTGAACAACTCGCTCTTGAGGTCAACGCGCACGATGCGCGCCATGTGGGCCTCGCACACCTCGTGATAGAAGCGGGGGCGCGCGCCGCCATCGGAGAGTTTGCGACCGCGGCTGCGCTTGCCGGTGTCCTGATCGTCGAGCTTGCCGGCCCATTGCGCGGCCTGCTGCTCCAGCGTTTGAATGAGTCGATCGCGTTTGGCGCCGGCCTCGGCGGCCACTTGCGGATCGTGCGCCACGATCAGGCGCAACTGGTTCCAGCCCGCCTCGGCCACCGTCTCCTTGCGCGCTTGTGCAAACCGGCTGGTCTGCAAGGGGGCCAGCAGTTCGACAAACTCGCTGTAGCGCCGCCCCGGCACCGCCAGAATGAACTCGAGCTGGCCGCCCCCGGGCAGCTTGATGGTCTTCAAATCGTCCAGGTTGTCGCTGGACAACAGGCCGCGATCAGCCACGGCGATCACGCGCTTGATGGGGAATCGCTTGACGATCTTCTCCAGCGTCGGCTTGAGCGTGTTCACCTCGGCGGTGTTGCCGTCGAATACCTCGTGGTAGAGCGGCAAACCTTCCGCCGTTTGCACCACACCGAGCATGATCTGCCGTGCGATCACCCCCTCCTTGGACATGCCGAACTTGCGCACATCGCCATCTTGCTGCGACAGCCCGGCGGCCCGGATGGTGGTCATGTCGTAGAACACCACNNCTCGACGAGGTACGCGCCGCGATCAAAGCGAAAGGTTTGCCTAACATCGCCGTCCCGCGCGAAGTGAAGTTCATCCCCGAGATTCCCATGCTCGGCACCGGCAAGGTGAACTATCGCGAACTGGATAAGACGATTTGACCGGAGCGCGGAGCGCCGAGTCCACGAGTTGATGGA
>DIZF01000030.1:25642-27678 GCA_002427815.1 Ramlibacter tataouinensis | reverse complement strand
GGCGACTGGACGCTGGTCTCCAGTGCCGCGAGGTCACCGGGTGCTGCCCGGCCTGCCCGGAGGCGACGGGACGGACAAGATGCCCGGCCTTGACCCCGGCGGACCCCATCTTCGATGCCCAGGAAGGAAACCTCGGAAGTGCCCCTCCCCGCCCACGGGAACTCCGGTCCGAGACGGAAAGCGCTCGGGCGTCCTACCCCCCCTCCAACGAGGCGGTTGCTTCCCTTTGACGCCGAATGGGGCTGAGGTGGCATCGGTCCTTGCCCGTTTTTCAGGGTCTCGGGTCGGCGCCCTCAATCGACGCGTCTCAACCTCCCAGACCCAGCCGCTGATGACCACATTCTTGGGAATGAGGGGGTGATTCTTGAATGCCTCTATTGTCTTCATGCAGGTTTCGTCCACGTCGTCCATCATCCCGATCCACTTGGCGAACGCGCCTTTCTCCAGCTTCAGTTCTGGCAGCGTCGGGTCCATCGCGATATTGTCTGTATCGATCCCCTTGTCGCGTAACATGTTTTCCAGATCGGTCGCATTTGCAGACAGCATGCCGCATTGCGTATGCTGCACGATGACGATTTCCTTAGTGCCAAAGAAATGGCAAGTCAGCATCGCCGAGCGAATTGCATCGTCGGTGACGATGCCTGCGGCATTGCGGAAGCAGTGTGCATCCCCACCGCCGGCCGGTGTATCTACGTGAATGCCGAGCGCTTCGTCTACCGGCAGGCGTTCGTCCATACAGGCAAGTACCCACAAGCTTCGGTTGTTATGCCCATCTGGTTTTTCCCTCCCATCCGGTCATCCTTGCGTGTTGCGCGCGGGTTGTCTAGCAGGGAATTCCGTTCGGGCGTGTCGTCGTCGTTCCTGTGGTCCGGTGGGGCACTTCCGGGCAGGGGAGTGCCTTCGCGGGGTCTCCCGCGACAAACGGATAGGGACTTCTATCCGTCCCGCCCGCTCTCCATCTCGCCGCACGTCGTAGCGCTGCGCCCCCAGCCCGGGCTCCGCGACCCCATGAGCGAGCGCCAGGTGCGGCGTTTGCCGGTCGTGGATCGCGACAAGCGGCTGGTCGGCATCGTGGCGCTGGGCGATTTTGCCGTCGAAAGTTCGGAAATCTCGAGGCCATCTGTGCGCCAGCGCACAGACCGCGACCCGTCCCGGAGAAAATACTGATAGTAGCAATGGGCAGCCGTTCAAACGTTCAAAGAGGAGTTCGCCATGGCTAAATGCGATGCGTGCGGCAACGACTACGACAAATCCTTTCAGGTCGTGGCGCGAGGCAAGACCCATACGTTCGACAGCTTCGAATGCGCGATCCATACACTCGCGCCCACCTGTGCGCATTGCGGCATGCGCATCATCGGTCATGGCCTGGAGAAGAGCGGCCGGATGTTCTGCTGCGATCACTGCGCCGAGCAGGCGGGCGTGAAGGAACTGCGCGACCGCGCCTGAGAAACACTTCAATCGTGAAGACCTGATACAAGGAGAATGGACATGCAACAGCTCAAAGACCTGATGAGTCCCGATGTGCAAGTAATCAGCCCGGACGCAACCATCAGAGAAGCCGCGGAACATATGCGCGAAGGTGATTTCGGAATGATGCCGGTCGGAGAGGGCGATCGCATGATAGGGGCGATCTCGGATCGCGACATCGCGATTCGCGCCGTCGCCGAGGGCAAGGACGCCAGCACCAAAGTTCGTGACGTGATGTCCGAAGGCATCGCCTGGGCCTACGAGGACGACTCGGTCGAACAGGCCGCCAAGATCATGAGCAAGCGCCAAGTGCGGCGTTTGCCGGTCGTGGATCGCGACAAGCGGCTGGTCGGCATCGTTGCACTGGGCGATTTTGCCGTTGAAAGTTCGGAAATCCGGCCGGCTGCCCAGGCGCTTTCGGAAATCTCGAAGCCATCCTAGCCCGCTAAACCACCAACCTGGGGTCATCATGAAACAGCCAAAAAGCTCAACCAACGCGCAAGTGCCGGGCAAGCCTCTGAACCCGCAGCAGTTCCCGTTGCACGTGCAGACGGATGCGACCGCAGGTC
>DIZF01000030.1:4488-25429 GCA_002427815.1 Ramlibacter tataouinensis | reverse complement strand
CCTGTCTTTTCGACCCACTCTCCTTCTTCTCAGTCCAGCTTCGCACCGCTCTCCCGCCGCGAGAGAATCGAAGAAAACGCGCTCCGCTTCATCCTGCCAATCGGTCTGCTCGACCGCGCTGCGTGCGTTGCCGAACGATTGATGCACCGCCCGGGTGGTCGGTACCCTGCTGGTGCGTCGGCGCATTGGCGTGCTCGTGCACTTCCTTGGTGTCGAGCTTTAACGCGGCAGGCGAACCGCTGTTCTCAAGGATCAGCGCCTTGCCGCCGTCGCACACGACGACCCACGCACCTGTAGCGATGTTCACTTGGTCCCCAACGGATAGTAATTTCAACCGTATCACATGGTCCGACCGGGGCAATAGTGGTAACGAGCGTCATCGACATCGATATTCAGAAGAGACGGATAACGCGCGGCGGGCAGAAGCAGACTCGAGGCTGCGCATCCGGCGCGCACGGCCAACCAACGCGACGACGAGCCGCCAGATTACTTCTTCGGGCGCGGCTCGTTGACGCCTTCCTCGATTGCGCCGAGCGCCATGCGACGGCGCCAGATATCGATCAGCGCCATCGCCACGGCGAGGACCAGCGGCCCCAGCACGAAGCCGGTCGCGCCGAAGGCAAAGACGCCGCCGAGCACACCGATGAAGACGGGCACCGTGTGGATGCGCAGCCTGTTCTTGACCAGCAGCGGATAGAGCAGGTTGTCGCTCAGCCCAACTACCAACGTTCCCCACGCCGTGAGCAGCAGCTGTTGCTCAGCAATACCCGCAGAGCAATGTCTTGGGTGGTGTGCGAGCGAACGGACTGCCGCGCGTGGATCGCTTCCAATGCAGTCAAGGGCTCGTTGAATTGGGTTACCGGCTTCCCCATCGGAAAATGTCCCGAACCCCAGAACCTTTGCTCGGGACGACTGCCTTGCCAATGAAATTATCGGCAAGTGTCGCGTCGCGGCGCAACGTGCATGCTGTGCAACGTCGGCACGATCTCTAACGCCACACCACAACCGGGATTTTGGAGTGGGTGAGTACCTTCATCGTCTCGCTGCCCAATACCAGCGCGGTTATCCCTCGACGCCCGTGCGAAGCCATGCAGATAACGTCGCAACCTTTGTTGTTCGCGGTTTCGATGATCCCGGCGTACGGATGATCGTGGAATACATGTATCCCTTCGAAGCTCAGGCCCGACGACTCCGCCGCAGTCTTGATGACGCGCAGGTACTTTTCCGCTTGCCTCTCGCACTGTGCCTTATAGACCTCCTCGGTATCGGTGAGCATCACCGCGTCAGTCGCGGTGAAAGGGGGTTGAAGCTGTAACAGCGGTCAGCCTCGCTGATAACGACTTGGCCAGTTGCACGGCGCTGAACGCCGCTTTTTCCGAGAGCTGCGAGCCGTCCGTGGCGACAAGAACATGCTTGAACATCGTTTATTCTCGTTCTGTGAGCTTGAGACGTCTGATCTGCTCATGACTTTGGGCAGCCAAACGATTAAACGATAGCACTCAGGCGCGCGCCGCGCTTTGATGCTGGCGCTCCAAGGCGGCGCGCCTGGTGCTCGCCGTGCCCGGTGGCGCCGGCCGCCACCGTGACGCAGCTGCGCGCCGAGAAAGACGACCTGGTGTGCCTGTCGCAGCCGGAGTTCTTCGACGCTGTCGGCGCGCACTACCGCGATTTCCATCAGATCGAGGACGACGAGGTCATCGCGTTGCTCGATGCCGCAACACGCTGAAAGCTTGCGAATTCGCAAAGCGGGTGCCGTGATGCGACCTATAGTGCATTCACGTCGTCAGACTTGTAGACACAGTCAAAGCGACGGCAGATGAGGCACGCCAGCACGGGCAGCGCCAGCGCGAGTCGCAGCAGAGGGTGATGAAATCGCGCCATCGTGTGCTCCTTCGGAGCTGGACCATGATCAGCAAAGGTTCACCATCGGCGGGTTTTGTTGAGTGATCGCAAGGCGGCGGCTGCGCCGACGCCTATGGTGCAGACAAGGGCCCGTGACGGCCGCAGACAGGAGTGCAAACATGGTCCGATCAGCGAAACCCTCGCGCAAGAAGCGAACATCGGGGCCGGCGGCCGGCGGCCGCGCCGATGATCGATAGCGCGCCGCCCGCCGTCATCGAACGTCCCGACGGCCATTATTGGCAGGCCCCCGACAGTCATCAGGGGTACGGCCCCTTCGAGAGCTATGAGCTGGCGCAGGCAGACCGTGATGCGGTAGGCGACGAGGCCTTGGCGCCCGGTGAGACCTTGCAGGAGGCGGTGCACGAGATCGGCACCGAGGAGTGGATCGATGCCGAGACCGGCGGACCGGCCGAAGGCGAATCGCCGCCGCATCTGCGGGACGAGTGATGGCCCAGCGATTCGATGTCTGTAACGGCGACGCCGATGGCCTGTGCGCCGCGCTGCAGTGGCGGCTCCACGAGCCGGCGCGTGCTCGGCTGCCTCGCCAACGAGCTGGCCAACGCCCAGCCGCAGCGCGCCCATGCGGTGCTCAAGCTGCAGCGCACGGGCGCGTATGTGGTCAGCGTGCGCGCGCCGCTCGCGTCGCCGTCTGGCGCCGATGCGCTGTGCAGTCGGTTCGGCGGCGGCGGCCGCGCGCGGGCCGCCGGCATCGACGGCCTGCCGGCGGACGATCTCGATCGCTTTCTCGCGGTCTTTGCCAGCACGCGCTGGGGCGAGCAGGCTCCCATGCGCCCCTATGACGGCGATGATGACGGCGGCTCTGGTCGGCGCACTCATCGCTGACCTCCGTGCGCGCGCCGGGCCCTGCGCCGTGCGGTAGCGCGGTCCACCACCCGGCAGGGGGGCCAGCGCTGCGGCAGGTGCACGGGCACGTTCTGGTCCGCGCCGTTGACTTGCACCCAGGGCCCGTGGAGGTCGTCCTCGACCGAGCGGCATAGTAGCGGTATAGTACATTTTTACCGCGTAGTAGTCGGGCAGGACGAAGGAGCTGACTTCGGGCACGCCGTCGCACAAGCGGATGCACCAGCCTTGGCATCGACGTCGCGCTGATTCGACCCCGGACTCGGCCACGCCACTCGCATGGAGGAATGCACGATGGGCGATCGAGACCAATTGCAGGCGACGGTCGATTCGCTGGTCCAGGCCGGCAAGGGCATCCTGGCTGCCGATGAAAGCAGCCCGACGATCGCCAAGCGGTTCAAGGCGATCGGCGTTGAGCCGACCGAGGAGAACCGGCGCGCATACCGCAGCCTGCTGCTGGGGACGCCCGGGCTCGGCGCGTTCATCAGCGGCGTCATCCTGTACGAGGAAACGCTCGGCCAGCGAAGCGACGACGGCACACCGCTGCCCGAGCTGGTCGCGCGTCAGGGCATCGTTCCCGGCATCAAGGTCGACGCCGGCAAGATCGCGCTCGCGCATGCGCCGGGCGATGAGATCACGCAGGGACTCGACGGGCTCGCGAAGCGCCTCGGCGACTACAAGGAGCAAGGCGCGCGCTTCGCGAAGTGGCGCGCGGTCTACAACGTCTCCGACACGCTGCCGAGCCGGCTCGCAATCGAGGCCAACGCCGACGCGCTGGCCCGTTACGCCGCGATCTGCCACAACGAAGGCGTCGTGCCGATCGTAGAGCCCGAGGTGCTGATGGACGGCGGTCATACTCTCGAGCGCTGCGCCGAGGTGACCGAAGCCGTCCTGCACGAAGTCTTCGCTGCCCTGCATAGCCACCGGGTGGTTCTCGAGCACATGCTGCTGAAACCGAGCATGGTCGTTGCCGGCAAGAAGCAGGCGCAACAGGCACCGGTTGCCGAGGTCTCCGCTCAGACGGTCCGCGTCCTGAGGCGATGCGTGCCAGCGGCCGTGCCGGGCATCTTCTTCTTGTCCGGCGGACAGACGCCCGCTGAGGCGACCGTCCATCTCGACGCGATGAACCGGCTCGCGCCGCAACCGTGGGGCTTAAGCTTCTCGTACGGGCGCGCGCTGCAGGAGCCGGTCCTGCAGGCTTGGAAGGGGCAGGCAGTCAATGCGCGCAGCGCGCAAGACGCGTTGCTCGAACGAGCGCGACTGAACGGCGCGGCGTGCGAGGGACGGTACGACCCCGCGATGGAGGCCGCCGGTCGGCAGCGGCCCGCGAAATGAACGCGAGCCCACCCGGCGAGCGTGGTGCCGCCGTTGCCGTATCCGCAATCGAGACCATCAGTGCAGTGACCCTGGCGACGCACGACATGGCTCGCGCGGTTCGGTTCTACAGGGCGTTGGGATTCACGATGCGCCACGGAACGTGACCCACGGGTTTGAAGACGCCATATGCATCGGGTCGTTCGGTCGAGTCCATCCACACTCCTGGCCAGTCGCGAGCCTGCGAACTCTGCGAAAGTTCGATTTTGTTCCGACTCACCCACTGAGTTACTCGGCCGAAAGAGCATTCGAGCGTCAGAGAGCACACCTACACTCGTGACGTTCAAGATTCGATCGGGAGACGGTTGAGTCGGCCACCTTGAGGCGCGAGCCGGCGTGGAGGATACATATGTCGCCGCGTCAAGGGCGATAACCCACTGCCCGAGGCACGCTTGCTCGCCACCACCTGGTAGATGCCGATCTCTCCCGACTCGAATTCGAGGGCGCAGGCGGCCATGTACAAGCGCCAGACCCGGTAAGTTGATTCGCTGACGTACTGCAACGCCTGCTCATGGTGTTGTTCCAGCCGCGAGACCCAATGCCTGAGCGTCAGCGCGTAGTGAGGCCGCAGTCCTTCCACATCCGCAATCTCAAACCTGGCGCGCTCCATACCGCGTTGAATATTGCTCACAGTGTCGAGTTGGCCGTCGGGAAAGACGTAGCGATTGATGAACTCGGTGGAATTCGTCTTGCTCCAACCTTCAACGTCGTGCGTGATCCCATGGTTGAGGAACAGACCTTGAGGTTTGAGCAGCCGATTAACAGTGGAATAGTAGACAGCAAGGTTTTTCAGCCCGACGTGCTCGAACATGCCGACACTGGCGACCTTGTCGAAGACCGATTCCCCTTGAAGGTCTCGATAATCCCGCAACTCGACCATTACCCGATCCTCAAGACCGGCGAGCGCGAGGCGCTGGTGTGCGATTTCCAGCTGTTGTTGACTGAGCGTGACACCATGGGCTTGGACACCGTAGTGTTGTGCCGCGTGGATGACCAGCGCGCCCCATCCGCAACCGATGTCAAGGAAGCGGTCCCCCGGCTTGAGCAGAAGCTTGCGGCATATGTGGTCGAGCTTGGCTTGCTGGGCCTGCTCCAGATCGTCACCAGGCTGCTCGAAGTAGGCGCATGAGTACACCATGGCCTCGTCCAGCCACAAGGCGTAGAACTCGTTGGATACGTCGTAGTGAAACTGGATCGCGTCACGGTTCTCCGTCTTCGAATGGGCTTTGACGGCACGGCCGTGCAGCGATGAACGCTGACTCCCGGAGCCGGGCCGCGCTTCGTCGGGGGCCCGCAGTAGAAAGGCGCTGAACACCGCGCCGAGCCGCTCGCTGAAGGACAGGCGGATCGAGTTCAGATGGTCTTTGAGGCTGAGCGCTGCGAAGAAGTCACCTTCGACATCGATATCACCCCGGAAGTAGGCTTCCGCAAGGCGAAGACGATCACGTCCCAGGACCATCGAGCGAACAACGCCGGGGTTGCGGAGCACCAGGGTGAACGGCGGATCCGGCTGGTCTGGACCTGCCTTGCCGAGTCTCAAAGTCGTTCCATTCCACAAGCGCAGTGCGAAACTTCCATTGAAGCTGCGAAATAGACGCTTCAACAGGTCCAACGCATCATCGACGCCTCGATGGGTCATACCCTGCCGCCCGACGCCTGCTGTGCTAAAGGGGGAAACCAATTCCCCGACTACGACGGTACTTGTTTTCATGTTGGGTCCTTGACAGGCGCGCCTAGGCGCGCCCGCCAGCAGGCGTTGAGGTTGTACTTGTGCTTCATGCTGCTCATCGCGGGGCGTGTTTGCGAGGTTGAAGGCAATGGCTAAATGCCTGACGGAAATGTCTCCGGCGCCTCGCTGTCGCTCCACACCTGACCCAGCTCCAGCGGCTCCAGTGCGCTGGTTTCGTCGATGTGTATGACTGCATCGAACTGCTGGGCCAGGCGGGTGTAGAAATAGTGGCTCTGGCGTTCTGTGTCGGGCAAGTAGATCACGCCGATGGCACGCTGCAGCCGCTGTAACGCCACCAGCGAGCGCAGCGCAGCGTCGTCGCGCAAGGGCAGCAGGAAGCGGGTGGTTCCGGTGTGATGGAACACGTCCTCCCAACTACCGGGCAAACCCTCGCGCACCCGCTTGCGCTGGGGTGGCTCGTGCCAGTTTGATGCGGCCGTGACCCAGCCCCGATGAGTGCTGAAGCCCACCAGCACCGCATCGTCCGCGTAGCGGTCGCGCACCAGCTGGCCCACATTCCATTCACCCCGCTTGCCCATTTCGGTGGCCGAGGCATCGCCCAGGTGCGAGTTGTGCGCCCACAGGGCAATGCGCGGCGGCGCGCCGCCTGTGGCCAAGTAGCGGTCCAGCGCATACAGCGTCTCCACCATGTGGCTGTCGCGTAGATTCCAGGATGACACACGCCCGTGAAACATGGTGCGGTAGTACTCCTCGGCGTTGCGCACCAGGCGCGCGTTCTGCTGCGCGTAGAAGGATTCATCACGCTCCAGCCCGGGCGTCAGTGACACTTCGGCGGCGCGGCGGTTCATTTCGCGTAGTTGCTGCACCACCTCGTCCTCACAACTTGCCTTGAGGCCAAAGCTGGCGGCATAGCCATAGGCCTGGCTGTCTTCTGCTGCATGGTCGAAGCAGGCGTAGCGGTACCGTGCACGGCGCGCGGCTTCCGGGTCCACCTTGTCGAGGTAGGTCAGCACTGCCTGGATGGAGGTGAACAGGCTGTAGAGGTCAAGTCCGTAGAAGCCCACCTGGCGCAGGGGGCTGAGGCCGGTGTTGTAGTCGCGTAGCCACTCGACGAAGTCGCGCACGACGGTGTTGCGCCACATCCAGGCGGGAAAGCGCTGGAAGCCCGACAGGGCAGCATCGGCGTCAGCATCATCTGACAGGCCGCGTACGTAGCGATTGACGCGCCAGGCGTCGGGCCAGTCGGCTTCCACGGCAACGGCAGTAAAACCTTTTTCGGTAATCAGACGCTTGGTGATCTCTGCCCGCTCACGGTAGAACTCATGGGTGCCGTGCGACGCTTCGCCGAGCAGGGCAAAGCGCGCCGGGCCGATCAAGCCCAGCAGGCCGTCATACTGGCGCGCATCGCCGGCCAACGACTGCAGGTGCGGGCGCAAGCCTTCCAGCAAGGTGGTGTTGCTGGGGTCGTGATGGGTTTGCTGCGTGGCCATGATGAGTCCTTTTCCTCTGTAATCTCTGCAATTCCTCTTTGAACAGTCAATGGCCGGAGAGGCGGGTGGCAATGGCGTGCTCACGCCGCGCTTCTTCCAGCAGCGCGCACACCTCGTCGTCCGTGGATTGCGGAAACTCTTGGTACCACAACCCGACGGCGCGAAACGGCTCGGGCGTCTCGGCGCAAATCACGTCATCGGCCTGCTGACGCAGGGCGGCGCAGGTGTCTTGCGCGCCCACCGGCACCGCCACGGCTAGATGCAGGGGATGCTGCTGGCGAATCGCCAATACCGCAGCCTGCATGGTCGAGCCCGTGGCCAGCCCGTCATCGACCACAATGACCGTGCGGCCCTGAAGGGGAACTGCCGGACGCTGCTTGCGATAGAGTTGTTCGCGCCGTACCAGCTCGGCCTGTTCGCGCTCGACCACTGCCGCAATTGCCTCGGACCCGATGGTGAGGCCCGGCATTGGATTCATGACTTTCACACCGCCGCTGGCGATGGCGCCCATGGCGTACTCCTCGTGGCCCGGTACACCGAGCTTGCGCACCATGAAGATGTCCAACGGCGCCCGCAACTCGCGGGCGACCTCGAACCCAACGGCAACGCCGCCGCGCGGCAGGGCCAGCACCAGCAAGCCTGCCCGACCTCGGTACTGCTCCAGGTGGGTGGCCAGTACCCGACCAGCATGCCGCCGGTCGCGAAAGGGCAAATTGACGGCTGTCATGCTGTGTACTGCAGAGAAGTCAGGTGGGTGGTGAACCAGGACGAGGCCAGTTGCGCGACCTGCTCCAGCGCGCCCGCTTCCTCGAACAGGTGGGTGGCGCCGGGCACTATGGCCAGACTTTTTTCGCAGCGCAGGTGCTCGAGGGCCTGCTGGTTGAGTTCGATCACCCCGTAGTCGGCACCGCCGACGATGAGCAGCGTGGGTGCTGTCACAGCCGCCAGCGCCACCGGCCCGGCCAAGTCCGGCCGGCCACCGCGGGAGACCACGGCAGCGATTTGGTCGCCCTGCCGGGCGGCCGCGATGAGTGCGGCCGCGCTGCCAGTGCTGGCGCCGAAATACCCGATGGCGGAATGCTGCAACTCGGGTTGAGCAAAAGCCCAGGCGGTGGTGTCCTGCATCCGCCGGGTCAGCAAGGGGATGTTGAAGCGGTGCTCACGCGTGTGCAGGTCGATCTGCTCTTCCTGCGCGGTCAGCAGATCAAACAGCAGAGTGGCGATGCCGGCGTGCTGCAGGTGTTGGGCGACCTGTCGGTTGCGGGCGCTGTGGCGCCCGCTGCCGCTACCATGCGCGAATAGCACCAGGCCCTCAAACCCAGGCGGCAACACCAGGTCGCCGTAGAGCCAAGCGTCGCCGGCGGAAATGCGAACTTCGCGAGGGGCACGGATGGTGTTGACGCTTCGCATGATGTTTACTTTCCAAAGATTAAAATTAAACGCGGCGCCGTACCGTGTCTGTAGGACAGCGCGTCATCAATTGATGAGAGTCGACCATCGAGCGTGAAATCCACCTGCATCGCGCCTTGCCGACTGCGATCTGAGCGACCTGCTTGCGTACGTCCCTTTGTAGGCTGCCGCATGGACTGAATGCGGTAAGCGCATTCCGACAAGGAGAATCGGCAGGTGATGACTGCACCGAGCGCAAGCGCTGCGTAACATCGAGGCTAAATGAATGCTCCAGTCAAAAGACGCCAAAATCATGGTCACCCGATGCCCCCGTAATCACAGTGGAGATGGCGTGCAGGACCCACTGAGTCGTCCGCCGTCGCCGTCGCCTCCGCCACCTTCGCCTTCGCCTTCGCCTTCGCCTTCGCCGCCGTCACCCGACAGGACGCCAGAGCCAGTGCGCGATCCGCAGGAGCATCCCGATCCGGTGCGAGAGCCGCCCTCCGATAGGCCGCCGGTGGCCGTCACGTCCGCGCGAATGGAGGTCCGGCAGCGGCCTCGCTCATTCGCATTTTCTAGGGTCTGCCCGAGGAGCCGATATGCCACGAAAGTCTTGGAGCGAAAAACGCGAGCGCCAGTATGCGCACATCAAGGATAGCCTGCTCGAAAGCGGCAAGGGAGAACAAATAGCCGAGGAGATTGCGGCACGCACCGTCAACAAGGAGCGGGCGCAACACGGCGAGTCCGAGCAGTCGAGCGCCTCGTCGATCAATGACATGTCGGCAAGCCGGCGCGGCGGTCTGCGATCGCATCAAGGTGCGGGTGGGCGCACATTGGCTCAGCTTCGCAACGAGGCGACGCAACGCGCCGTGAAAGGCCGCTCCAGCATGAACAAGGCGCAGCTGGAGCAAGCTCTGCGGCGCTGAGCGCGCCCGGCCGTAGCGAATTGCTCGCCGGCATTGATGATCGCTCAACGCCTGCTCGGCGGCGGCGCTGCGTCACTTTATTCGGATGCGCTTCGACTTCGTGTGGGTGTTCGGTCGGCGCGACGACAGCTGGATTCACAAGCAGGTGCCGCAGCTTCTATTGCCGGGCGACAGCGAGACGCCGACCGAGGGTCGCCCCATCAGGGCGGCTTCATTGCGCCGACAGTCGTCCAGTCCCTACCGGGGGTGAACAACTATTGAAACAGCTACCGGGCGCCCTTGTGATCTTTCTGGCCACTGTTCTTGTGCCTGCTGGCCACCTCTTTAGCCTCTGCCTCCTGCTTTAGCTTGATCACGTCTTCCAAAGGGGAAGGATGCGCCGGCGCTGGCTTGCGTTGCTGACCTTTGGCTTGCTGCGTCATGAAACTCTCCAAACAAGTGGTTGTCATTGGGCCGTGTTCGACGTTGCCCATGCAAAACTATACGCCTGCGTCGTTGTGAACTCCGTTCGGTGGCAGACATTGGCTGCGTGTTTGGCGACAGCGTGGTGCTGTCGCAGTCGATCGTCGCGGTGGCTATCGCCCCAACGAGAGCGTCCCCTGACGACGGAGCGCAGTGGAATTGTCGATCAGAGGACTTCGTGGAGCATATAAAACACGTTGTCCTTCAGCTTGTGCCACAGCCCGCGCTTTTGCCAAGCCTCCAGCTTGATCTCCTGACATTTCGGGGCGTATTTCTCGAAAACCAGATCCAGCTTCTGCGTCGTCGCTTTGTCGCAGATTCCCAGCATGATTTCGTCATTCGTTTCGAACGAGCGGTCGTCGAAGTTGCTGGAGCCGATCGCGCTCCAGACGCCGTCGACGGTCATCACCTTCTGGTGCAGCAGCGTGTGCGGGTACTCGAACAGCCGCACGCCGCACTTCAATAACTTTTCAAAATTGCGGTGGCCCGCGTGCTGCACCATCGGGTTGTCGGAGCCGCTGGTGGCGGGCATCAGCACGCGGACGTCGACGCCACGCTTGACGGCTTCGCCGAAGGCGTCGATCGCTTTGGGTTGCGGGATGAAGTAGGGGTTCTGGATCCAGATCCGCTTGCGGGCCAGGCAGATCGCGGTGTGGTGCAGGATCTTCACGGCCGCCGCTGATCCGCCCGGCTTGGCATACGTCGCATGGATCAACACGTCGCCAGCCGGCGCCAACGTGGGGAACACGTCGTTGCCGACGAACAGCTCGCCGGTCTCGCCCGCCCAGTTCTCGCTGAAGGCGGCCTGCACGCTGTTCACGACGGGTCCGTGCACGCGCACGCTGAGGTCGCTGTAGTGCTCGCCGTCCTGCGCGTCGCCCAACCAGGTATCGACGAAGCAATGGCCGCCGACGAAGGCTTCGCGGCCATCGATCACCACCAGCTTGCGGTGGTCACGGTCGTTCAGCACGCCGACGTTGCGAAAGACTCGCTTGTTGAAAAAGACGACCCGGCATCCGGCGTCGCGCATTTGCTTCAACGCGGCTTTGCCGATCTTCTTGGAACCGGTCGCATCCAGCAGCACCCGCACTTTGAGGCCGGCGCGCGCCCGATCTGACAATGCGTCCGCCACGCGCTGGCCGAGCACGCCCTCCTTCCACAGAAACGTTTCGAAGTGCACGGTTTTCTCGGCGGCCCGGATCCGCTGCAGCAGTACGTCGAAAAACGCACCGTTTTCCAGGACCTCGACCGAGTTGCCGGCCACGGCGGTGGTGAGCGTCAGGCCGGCCATCGATGTCATGAGCTCGTCGATCGACGCGGTGCTCTCCACATGCAGTGTCGGGTAAAGGTGGCGGCGGATCGACCAGATGACGATCAGCAGGAAGATGACGACGCCGATAAAGGCCAGTGGAATCAGGAAAGGCGCGTCGCGGAAGAGATCGATCATTGGTGGATTGTGCTTGGCCGGAAAAGTTGTCGATGCAACGGCATCGTCTTTCGGTGGGTGGGGCTCGCCTGCCATACCAATCGACGGCGGCCCGGCCACCGATGCCCGCCCCTTGAGCACGTAGGACCAAGCCGACACGCACTGGCGTCGCTGTCTGAGGCTACGCCTAAAACACAAGGCCATGCTGGGCCACATCGACAAAGCCACAGTGGCCAACCGATACATTCAACCAACCGAGGATTTTTTATGAACCGCGATCAAGTCAAGGGCTCTATCAAGGACACGACCGGCAAGGTGCAGGAGAAGGCTGGAAAATTGACCGGCAGCACAGGCCAGCAAGTCAAAGGTCTGGCCAAGCAGGCTGAAGGCAAGGCTCAAAAGGGCGTTGGCGATGCAAAACACGCCATGAAGAATTCTGACCGCAAGTAGGCGTGGCATCGAATATGTCCATCGACTTTTGGGAGAGAACGCAATGAGCTACACAGAACGCGATCCCTACGGGATGTATCGCTTCACCAGCGGTGAAAAACAGGGACCGGGGCCCGAACTGATGGGGGCGCATACTTTGCACGGTGAGGATATCTACAACACCAAGGACGAAGATCTCGGTGATCTCAAAGAGATCATGATCGACATGCGTAACGGGCGCATCGCCTACGCGGTTCTCTCGCACGGTGGCGTTCTTGGCATGGGCAAAAAGCTTTTCGCCATACCTTGGAGCGCGTTAAAGCTTGATACGGTGAAGAAGCGCTTTACGCTTGACATCACCAAGGAACGGCTGGAAGCCGCCCCGGGATTCGATAAGGGTGCGTGGCCGCGCATGGCCGATGAGACCTGGGCGATGAAAGTCCATTCGTATTACAAAGCGAAGCCCTATTGGCAATGACGGTTACCCTTCAACCCGACGCAATTGACGTCGGCCCTGAATTCGGTCCTTTGTTGCCTCCCGGCGAGCCGGAAGACCCCGGCGCGCCAAGCCACCCCATTATTGAGGAGAACACCATGACCGTACAGTCTCCCAGCGTGCCCCCGATCGCGCCTCGCATCGATGATGAGGAGGAGCCCGAGATCGAGCGAAAGGATGACATTCCTTCGGACGACAACACGCCTGTAGACGAGACCTCGTCGTCGCGGGACGGCTGGTACCGCGACATCGAGCGCGAATGAGCGCCCGCGCCAGCAACCCCGTCCCACCGCCCCCACCGCCGCCGGACCGCAACCCTGAGCCCCTTCCGAAGACGCCGGAGGATCCTGAGAAGGGACGCGTGCCGCCGGTCACCGAGCCCGGAAAATCCGAACACCCGAAGCAGGGACGCAGCGTCAGGGCGCGAGAGCGCCCTGACATCGGGCTTGGCGATGTACCAACGAAGCGGCTGAAGCCGCTGCGTCTATGCCGCAGGGGATGTCGCCGAGGGTCTCAATCAACTCAGCGGGCAGACCAGGCCGAGATGCAACGACGGCTATTCACAACAGCCTGCTGAATGGGCGGCGCTGGAAAGCTGCGCCTGCATCAGGGCAGCCGCGGTCATGACTCAGGAGCTGTTCTATGTTGCGAATGCGCATGAAATGCCCACTGCTATTTTGGAAGAGTTTGAAGGAAGTGGGCAGCAGCCAGTGCCATCAGGTACTGGAGGGGTGCGGCGTTGATGCCGCATCAAGTCGGTCTTATGTAACCAGGAGAAATATCAAATGCCTCACCAAAAGTTCAATGCGTGCATCGAAGCTTGCAATGCCTGCTATGTCGCATGCAATCACTGTGCAGCCTCGTGTCTGCAGGAGCAGGACGTCAAGATGATGGCGAAGTGCATCGCCCTTGACATGGACTGTGCCGCGATCTGTGCGACCGCCGTCGGTGCGATGGCTCGGGGCAGCGCTCATGCAAAAGCCATCTGCGGCGTGTGCGCCGACATCTGCCAGGCCTGCGGCGACGAGTGCGCAAAGCACGCCATGGAGCATTGCAAAAAATGCGCCGAAGCCTGCCATCGGTGCGCTCAGGAATGCCGAAAAATGGCCGCGATGGCCTGAACCAACGATCCAACCAACGGGGTAATTCAATGACCCAGACCCGCAAACACATTCTCGCAAGCGCAGCCGCACTCATCACTTTGACAACCGCGTCCCTGGCCCCGCTGGCACAGGCTCAGTCACCTAAGCCGCAGGGCGCCTCTTCAAGCCCCATGGCAGGCATGTCGTCCATGCCAGCCGGTGGAATGGACATGAAGGCCATGATGAAGGAGAGCAGCGACAAGATGGCGTCGATGTCAATGACGGGCAAGCCTGATGTGGATTTCGCGATGATGATGCGCGTGCACCATCAGGGCGCCATCGAGATGGCCCAGATGGAGCTGAAGGACGGCAAAGAGCCGCAAATGAAAAAGATGGCCAGAGACATCATTGCCGCGCAGAAAAAGGAAATCGCCCAGATCGACAAGTTCCTTGCGAAACACGGTCAACCGATGGAGAAGATGAGCAAATAGGCGAGACAGTCTCGCCAAGCAGGGAAATGCTTGGCGCATGGCCAGTCCCAAACTGATGGGATTGCGTGGAGGGCGGCACATCCGTTGCACTCCGGCTGATGCTCTGAACTGGCTGTTGACGCGTATATCGGGTCAGCTCCGCCCGGGTTTCTACTCAGAGTTTGGCTGGATTTTGAAATTGCGGCTTGAACTGCGCTGGGCGCCGGAAGGTCTGGAAATGACTGTTGCTGAGGGGCGGACTTGCGCCCAAAGCTGTAGCAGGGATTTCAATGCGGCGACATTGATCGACGCATTGAACAGCACGTGTTATTGCCTCAGTCTTGATGAGGCGACGTTGCGACGTGGTCTCGAATCGGATCTGGGCGCGCGTGGCCTGTCCGACATGATGGTCCAGACCCATTCCCATCTTTTTGCCTCAGTGCCGATGTTCGTCTCACGCGAGCACATCGATTCAATGACACGGGTGATCGGCGCCGTCGAAACAGTCGTCGCAACACAGCCATACCTGCACGCGACGCGTGCATGGGCGCCGGAAAGCGCGCTCTTCGATCCCGGGCCGCGCGGCGGTCTCCTCGGATACGACTTTCACCTGGGCCCGACCGGGCCGCAACTCATAGAAATCAACACCAATCCGGGCGGAGCCCTCCTCAACACGGTTCTGGGCCGCGCACACCGATCCTGTTGCGCCGACGCGGCAGGGCTCGCCATGCAACCGATGGAAGCCGACGCGATCGAGGAGGCGCTGTTCGAAGTATTCACCGCGGAGTGGCGACTGCAACGCAAGGACGCGCCGTTGAAGACATTGGCGATCGTCGATGAGGCGCCGGAGCAGCAGTATCTCTATCCCGAATTTCTCTTGTACCGTCAGCTCTTCAGTCGCCGCGGCATCAAAACCACCATTTGTGATCCGCGCGAACTTTTCCGCAAGGGCGGGCGATGGTGGGCTCAAAACGAGCCGGTCGACTTCGTCTACAACCGCTTGACCGATTTCGCGCTGGAGCAGCCGGCCCAGGCGGCGCTCAGAGAGGCGTACCTCGATGGTGAAGTGGTTGTCAGCCCCAATCCGCGGGCACACATGCGCTATGCGGACAAACGCAATCTGACCTTGCTTTGCGACGGGCTGTTTTTGCGCTCAACGGGCGTCTCCGAAGCCACGATGTCGACGCTTCTGGCCGCCGTCCCTCGCACCGAGATCGTGACCCGCTTTCTGTTGCCCCTGCGCGATGACGCTGCCCCGCGCTCGCCGGTGGCGTTACCGCGGCTGCAGCGTGCCATCGGCGTGATCTACCGGCCCGACACGGAACGCCAGAGCCACTATTTCTACACCCGCCTGGCCCAGCAGTTCGATGCAATGATACACATCGACGAAACCAGCGCACTGGAGCCGCTGGACGTGGGCCAGGTGTGGAGCGACAGGGAGGCGCCGAAGACGTTTCCGTCAGGAATTTAACCATTAAGGAAGCGCGATGAAAACGAGCGTTATTGAAGTGCACGACATGCTGTCGGTATTGACCGTGGACGAAGTGGAAACGCGGATTGGCGGGGTACCGGGTGTTGAAAGCTCAACAGTGAACTACGCTGCGGGAAACGCCACAGTGCGCTACGACGAAACCCGACTCGAAGTCGCCGATATCAAGGTGATGGTGCACCAACGCGGGCAGCAACCCGCGGGTGAATCCCTACCCATCCATGTGAGCGAACACGAGCCCGCACGCGAGCCTGCTGTAGTGCCGACGCCGAAAGTTGCGCCGGCCTCTGCTTCAAAGCCCGAAGCCGCTATGCCAAAAACTTCTACTATCGCGGCCGCCGCCGTGCCCGCGATGACTGTTCCCGGAGGAGACGGACAACAGGACAAAACGGCACCGATCGCGCAGCCTTCAACGCCGGAACCTGCGGCCCCGAAAGCTGCCCCCGCCGCCATGGCCGCACCGATTGTTCGTGCAGGGGACGGACAACAGGGCACAGCGACGCCGAGCGCGCCGCCATCGGCAACGCTAGCTGCTCCGCCGAAGCCGTCTCCGGTCGCGCCGGCCGCGAAGCCCTCAACGCCCGTAGCTGCTGCGCCAAAAGCCGCTCCCGACGCGAAATCTCCAACGCCCCCAGCCGCTGAGCCAAAACCTGACTCCTGGAAAGTACATGCGCTCTCGCTGACGGTGACTCTGAGTGTGGCATATACCTTATGCGCCATTTTCGACGTTCTGTTTCCTCCCTTCGGGCTGCTTGCTGCACTCGCGCCGGCCAGTCCGTTGCCAATCTCCGGTAGTCCCCTCGCTTACCTGACGGGATTCGCGCTGTTCACCGTCGCTGGTTTTGCATTTGGCGCACTCCATGGAATCGCATGGGAATTCTGGAGCAAGAGACTGCGGTGATGATGACGTCATGGATCCGAATGCCCTGAATAAAGATGACGCCCAATGAGGCCCTTTGAGAAAGTGCGATGAAAACGAGCGTCATTGACGTGCGCGACATGCTGTCGGTATTGACCGTGGACGAAGTAGAAAAGCGGATTGGCAATGTGCCGGGGGTTGCAAGCGCTACGGTGAATTACGCTGCGAGAAACGCCACGGTGCGCTACGACGAAACCCGACTCGAAGTTGCCGATATCAAGGTGATCGTGCACCAACGCGGGCGTCAGTCCGCAGACGAACCCCTACCCAAGCACGTGAGCGAACACAAGCCCGCACAAAAGCAGGCTGTAGCACCAACGCCGGGAGCGGCTCCGGCCTCCGCTTCAACGCCCGTAGTACCCGCGGTGCCTGCGCCGGTCGCTCCCGCAGTCGACAGCCAAGAGGGCCAGGCGGCGCCAGGTGCGCAGCCTTCAACGCCCGTACCATCTGTGCCGAAAACTTCCACGGCCGCTCCCGCACTCGACGACCACACGGGCCACTCAGCGTCGGACGCGCCGCCTCCGCCCCATCCAACCGCCATGGCGAAGGCAGACAGCCTTGATGATCCTTCCGTCAAGAATGCTGACGAAGTGGCAAGGGCTCTCGGTGTAGACCTCGCAAACGGGCTCACGTCGCAGGAGGCGTCGCGCCGGCTCGCGCAAGACGGCCCCAACGAACTGCGCTCCGCCCCGCGGCGGCCCGCGTGGCGTCGCTTCCTGTCGCACTTCCATGATCCCCTGATCTACCTGTTGCTCGCCGCAGTTGCCATCGCGCTGGTGGCCTGGGTGATCGAGGGCTTGGTCGGCTGGCCTGTGGATGCACTCGTCATCGCGACGATCGTCCTGCTCAACGGGGTTCTGGGTTATGTGCAGGAAGCCAAGGCGCAGGACGCCGTGGCCGCACTGGCCCGAATGACCGCGGCGACTTCCGCGGTCCTGCGTGACGGTCAGGTGCAGCGGTTGCCCAGCGCCGAGCTGGTGCGTGGGGACCTGCTCGTGCTCGGCGAAGGTGACGCCGTCGGGGCGGATGCGCGTCTGGTTCAGGCCACATCACTGCGCGTGCAGGAGGCCTCGCTGACGGGCGAGAGCGAAGCGGTGCTCAAGGATGCCACCACGTTGCCTGAACTGGCGCCGCTCGGCGATCGGCTCGACATGGTCTTCAAGGGCACGGCCGTCGCGCAGGGCACCGGTCGCGCCGTGGTGACGGCGACCGGGATAGACACCGAGATGGGCTCGATTGCAGAAATGCTCGAGGCCACCGCGGAGGAGCCAACATCACTGGAAAAAGAAATTGGACGCATCGGGCGCATGCTCGGTATCGCGGTCGTCATCATTGCTGCCGTCGTGGTGGGGACCATCCTGCTGATGTCCGATATCCGCAGCGCCGCCGACGTGATTCACGTCTTGCTGCTCGGCGTGTCCCTGGCGGTGGCGGCCGTGCCCGAAGGGTTGCCGGCGATCCTTTCGGTGGTGCTCGCCCTGGGGGTGCAGCGGATGGCGAAGCACAACGCGATCGTCAAGAAGCTTTCATCCGCGGAGACCCTGGGCTCCGCCTCGGTCATCGCCTCGGACAAGACCGGCACCCTGACCCGCGCGGAAATGACCATCGTGCAGGTGATGACTGCCTCGGGCAGCACCCACGTGACCGGGGTGGGATACGCGCCTCTGGGACGGGTGGAACAGGAAGGCACCGAACTGCCAGCCGGACCGTTGCGTGATGAGAACATCGTGGTGCTCAGCGGCGGCAGCCTGGCAGGCGACGCCGACCTGCGCCAGGGGGCTAACGGCGAGTGGGAGATCCACGGCGACCCCACTGAGGCGGCGTTCCTGGTGGCTGAGCGCAAGCTGGGCGTCACCGAGCGGCGCGAGCGGCGTTTCGAGCGCATCGGCGAAATCCCGTTCACGTCGGAGCGCAAGATCATGTCGACCATCGAGATCGACCACGAACACGATGACGACGTCGTGGTGATCACCAAGGGCGCCCCGGACGTCCTGCTCGGGCGGTGTACCCGGGTTCGGGTTGGGATGGACCTGGTCGATCTCGACGATGCGCGTCGGGCCCGGATATTGGCAGATGTCGACACGCTTTCCGACGCGGCGCTGCGCACGCTGGCCGTGGCCTACCGCCCCCTCGCTCCGGGCGAGGACCGGGAAGCCGCAGAATCGCTGGAACGCGACCTCGTGTTTGTGGGCACCGTGGGCATCATCGACCCACCGCGCGAGGAGGCGGCGGTGGCCATTCGCGAGGCGCGTCGGGCCGGCATCCGGGTGATCATGATCACCGGCGACCACCCGCGCACCGCGGCGCGCATCGCCGCCGACCTCGGGATCGTGGAGGCCGGCGCCCCGGCGCTGACGGGGGCGGAGCTCGACGCGCTAGACGACGCGGGCTTCGCCGACGCAGTTCGCAAGACGTCCGTCTATGCCCGGGTGTCGCCCGCGCACAAGCTGCGCATCGTCGACGCGCTGCAAGCCGATGGCAACGTCGTCGCAATGACCGGCGACGGCGTCAACGACGCGCCCGCGCTGAAGTCGGCCGACATTGGCATTGCGATGGGGGTGACCGGGACCGAGGTGACGAAGGAAGCGGCCAAGATGATCCTCGTCGACGACAACTTCGCCACGATCGTCGAGGCTGTGCGCGAGGGTCGCGGAATCTTCGACAACATCCGCAAGTTCCTGCGCTACCTGCTGTCCGGGAACATGGGCGAGGTGCTGACTGTGTTCCTGGGTGTCGTCGGGGCGGGAGTGATCGGGATCTCGGGCACCGGCGGCGCAGTGGTGCTACCGTTGCTCGCCACGCAGATCCTGTGGATCAACCTGGTCACCGACTCCTGGCCGGCCCTGGCAATGGGCGTCGACCCGGCATCCGACGACGTGATGGCCCGCAAGCCGCGGCAGCTGAGTGAGCGTGTGATCGACGCCCGCATGTGGGCGGGGGTAATCCAGATTGGCCTGGTGGTGGCAGTCGTGACGCTGCTGACGATCGACATCTACCTGCCGGGCGGACTGATCGAGGGCACACACGACCTCGCCACGGCGCGCACTGCGGGTTTCACGGTGCTTGTCCTCGCCCACTTGTTAAACGCCTTCAACGCGCGCTCGGACACGACGAGTGCGTTCACGCATCTGTTTGTCAACCCGTGGCTTTGGGGCGCGATCGCACTTTCGCTGCTGCTGCAGGTGGCGGTCGTCAACCTCGAATTCCTCAACCTCGCCTTCGGCACCGTGCCGCTGGAGTTCAACCAGTGGCTGCTGTGCGCTGCGATGGCCAGCGTGGTGCTGTGGTTCAGCGAACTGCGCAAGCTGGTGAGTCGGGCATGGAGCCGACGAGATGACGCCTGAGGCGCCCTCTCAATCGCACCGGTCGAATACTGCCCCGCGCACCATGCGATGACCCCACGCCCGTGAGAATTCGCGCTGTCTTGAGTAACCGGCATTGCGATCTGCTGAGCGCAGGCGCGACATACTTCCCGGCGCAATGCTCGGCAGAGCTGAATCAGCACCAAACCTTCGCATCGGCCAGGCGCGCGAAAAGAGCAGGATTGAATTTCCTATCGTTTGCCTCGAAAGCAGAGGTCGAACGTCAAGTCTTGTTGATCGTCACCGCAAATTGTCCTGCAATCGCGCATCGTCTGTGCGCCAGCGCACAGACCGCGACGCGCAGGAAGAAGATGATTACGGCAGCAGCGGGTACCGGTTAAAAGGAGATCGACATGGCGAAATGCGACGCGTGCGGCAACGACTACGACAAATCCTTTCAGGTGGTTGCGCAAGGCAAGACCTACACGTTCGACAGCTTTGAATGCGCGATCCATAGACTCGCGCCCACCTGCGCGCATTGCGGCGTGCGCATCATCGGCCACGGCCTGGAGAAGGGCGGCCGGATGTTCTGCTGCGATCACTGCGCCGAACAGGCGGGCGTGAAGGAACTGCGCGACCGCGCCTGATGCAACGACATACGCTTCAATCGTGAAGACTTGATACAAGGAGAATGGACATGCAAAAGCTGAAAGACCTGATGAGCCGCGACGTGAAGGTGATCAGTCCCGATATGAGCATCCGGGAAGCCGCAAGAGAGATGCGCGATGGGGATTTTGGAATGCTGCCGGTCGGAGAAAACGATCGCATGATAGGGACGATCTCGGATCGCGACATCGCAATTCGCGCCGTCGCCGAGGGCAAGGACACCGGCACCAAAGTCCGCGACGTGATGTCCGAAGGCATCGCCTGGGCCTTCGAGGACGACTCGGTCGAAGAGGCCGCCAAGATCATGAGCAAACGCCAAGTGCGGCGTTTGCCGGTCGTGGATCGTGACAAACGCCTGGTCGGCATCGTTGCACTGGGAGATTTTGCCGTCGAAAGTTCGGAAATCCGGCCGGCTGCCGAAGCGCTTTCGGAAATCTCGAAGCCATCCACCACCAACCTGGGGTCATCATGAAACAGCCCAAAAGCTCAACCAACGCGCAAGTGCCGGGCAAGCCTCTGAACCCGCAGCAGTTCCCGTTGCACGCGCAGACGGATGCGACCGCAGGTC
>DIZF01000030.1:0-4263 GCA_002427815.1 Ramlibacter tataouinensis | reverse complement strand
CCTGTCTTTTCGACCCACTCTCCGTCTTCTCAGTCTAGCTTCGCACCGCTCTCCTTGACGAGCTTGGCCCACTTGACGAGATCGGCGAGCATGTACTGGCGGAACTCCGCGGGCGAGTTGCCCCCAGTCCCGAGCCGTCCGCGACGGATGCGCTCCGGCATGTCCGGCTGATCGAGGATGCTAACCATTGTTGGCGTGCAGCCGCGCGAATATCGAGGTGGGAAGTTTTGCCGGCGCCGCGATGCTTCCCAGCCGGCAACCACGAACCCTGGCAGCGCTTCGGCCACTGCGGGCCTGTCCGGCGCCGGAACAACCGACCCCGAGCCACGCACGCGTTCCACAGCCTCTTGGAGGTGCTCGCACGAATGCTTGCCCTGACTCACCAACCCTGATCCTCAATTCACTGACTCAAGACTGTTGCGCTTGGGACTTGAAGCCGCCCTCGGTCTTCACACCGTTCGTGCGAACAAAAAGCATGATGCGCGCCCTCGTCGCCAGCGACACCCACTTTGACGTTCCGCCATGCGCTGCCTCCTGATCCTCGCTCATCCTCGCCGCGACAGCCTGTGCGGTGCGCTCTTCGACGCCTGCGCAGACGGCGCGCGCCAGGCGGGCGTGGAGTGCCGTGAATTAATCCTGAGCGAGATCAGATTTGATCCCGATGTGCACGAAGTCTCGCCCGAACAGCAGCCGCTGGAACCGGACCTCGTCCGCGCCCAGCGCGACATCCATTGGGCTGAGCATCTGGTTTTCGTCTACCCGACATGGTGGGGCACCTTCCCGGCCCTGCTCAAGGGCTTCCTCGACCGGGTCATGACGCCGGGGTTCGCTTTCCGCCATGTCGCACCTGACAAATGGGACAAGCTGCTGGCAGGCCGCACGGCAGACCTGATCACGACGATGGACACGCCGCCGCTTATCTACCGGTTCGTCTATCGGGCGCCGGGACGCCGGGCGCTGGTGCGCGCCACGCTCGGCTATTGCGGCCTGCGCACCGCGCGCATCGAGGCGTTCGGGTCTGTCGTTGCCTCCAGCGCCGCGCAACGTAGCCGCTGGCTGGACCAGTCGCGGGCAATCGGCTCGCGCCTGATTCACGGCGCGCTCTCCCCCGCGCAGCGCCGCAGGCAACGGCTCTTCGCATGGCTCGCCGCGCTGCGACTGCAGTTCTACCCGATGACGTGGATTGCCTACACGGTCGGCGCACTGGCCGCGCCAGCGCGGGCAAACCGATGTCCATGACACCGTACTTGCTTGGCTACCTGACCTTGTTTTTACTCGAAGCGGCCACCGTCTTCCTCAACGACTGGTTCGATTTCGACAGCGACCGGCGTAACCGCAACGCGGGGCCGTTCACCGGCGGCTCGCGCGTGCTGGTCGATGGCCGGCTCGACCGCGCAGCGATGCGCAAGGGAATCGGCCTGGCGATCCCTGGTGCGGCGGGGGCGCTGATCGCCTTGCTCGCCATGGGCTACACCGTCCCGCCGTTGAAGTTCTCGCACCGCGGATTGGGCGAACTCAATGTGGCGCTCACCCACAGCGCCGGCGCGATCATGGCCGGCTACGTGGCGTAAGGCGGCGGCTGGACGGACAGCGCGCCGCCGCGCCCAGGATCGACAGGCCCGATTCCCTTGCGCATCGCTGCGCGGTCGAGCCGGCCATCGACCAGCACGCGCGAGCCGCCGGTGAACGGCCCGCCGATCGGTCACTTCGGCCTGGGGCAGTGCGCGGCTGCACGCCCTGCACCGCTGCGAACCGCCGATTCCCCGACCCGAACACGGCGTGCATGCGCAAGTGCATGCTGGTCGGTGTTCAGCCGGTGAGATCAGGTGCCGGTTCGGCTTTTGCTCGTTCTTTCCACGGGGCGCTTCGATTGACGCGGTGCATGCACCGGCACCACCGGCACGAAGACCGCGGTTCATGTAACACATGTCGCAATTTGACGATGCACCTGCCGGTGCGCCGCCGTAGGAGGTCTCCGGCACCGCCCTGGCATACGCACCCTTCGCGAATGAGGCTCCATCCGACACCTCCTGCCCACACATTCGCCTAAACTGGCCAAGGCCGTGTGAATACGGCGGCGGGGCATTCGAGTTCAAGACCGAGAGCACGGTTTTCCTCGACCCATTTCCATCCAACCTGAACCAGGAGATATGCAATGACCAGCGCAAGACCTCTCATGACCGGCCTGTTCCCGGACCGCAACAGCGCAGAACTCGGCTACAGCTCACTTTCCGACAGGGGCTATTCCAAGGACGACATCAATGTCGTGATGTCCGAGGACACCAAGAAACGCCATTTCGCGGCGGCTGGCACGGAGACGGAACTCGGCAGCAAGGCGGCGGAAGGCGCAGGCGTCGGCGGCGCAATCGGTGGCACTCTCGGCGCCATCGCCGCGGCGGTAGCGGCTGTGGGCACCACCGTCGCCTTGCCGGGATTGGGTTTGGTCATCGCCGGGCCGCTTGCGGCGGCGATCGCTGGGGCCGGCGCGGGTGCCGCCACCGGCGGCCTCGTCGGCGCGCTGGTGGGCTGGAACATGCCGGAAGAGCGCGTCAAGCGCTATGACGAAGGTATTCGCAAGGGTGGCATCCTGATGGGCGTGCGTCCGCGCAATGATGAAGACGCCGCGCACCTCGAGAACGCGTGGAAAACGAATCGCGCGCAGGACGTCTATCGCTGATCGATCCGTGGTTGGCGGCAATGGTCCGAAATCAACACGCATTGCCGCCACTTTCGTGCTCGCTCCGGTTTGCGACGATGCTTCGTCGCGGCCGCGTCCGGGGGTGACTTTTCACGCGCAACGCAACCTTTCGCACCGGGCGATCTGAACGCGCACGCTTGTCCTACGTCGACCGGCCGCGCCGTCCGGCTGAATCGGCTGTGCGCGCGCACTAGTCTTGCTCTTGGTTTCTCTCACAACTGGAGATCATCATGGGCAAATACGTTTTAGGCTGGTTTCTCGGCATTCCGGCGGTCGTTCTCGTGATCGCGTATTTCTTCTTTCGCTATGGCGTCACGTGAAAATAATTTGACCAATTATTCTTCTTGTGGTCTAAAGGCGGCATGCACGTCGCACCTGCAATTGGGCAGATCAAATCGCGATACCGTTCCCTTGCACCATTGATGGATGAACGGATGCGCCGGCAATGGGCCGCGACGGAAGCACAGACCTATGGCTGGGGCGGCTTGAGTGCAGTGAGCGATGCGACCGGCATGTCACGCAACACGATTCGCAAGGGCATGGCCGAGTTGGAGGTGCGCAAGAAGAGACCGAAAGCTGTGGTGGAGACTCGCCTGCGCAGGGAGGGTGGCGGCCGCAAGTGCCTGACCGAGACTGACCCGCGGTTGCTGGAGGCGCTGAAATTCTTGGTGGAACCGACGACTCGTGGAGATCCGATGTCGGCATTGCGTTGGACCTGCAAGAGCACCGCTCGCTTGGCAGAGGAATTGACGCAGCAGGCGCATCCCATCGGGGCGTGGACAGTGGGCGCGTTGCTGAGGGCGGATGGCTATAGCTTGCAGAGCAACCGCAAGACCAAGGAAGGAGCCGCGCATCCGGATCGCAATGCTCAGTTCGAGCACATCAACACGATGGTCAAGCGGCTTCAGCAACGCGGTCAGCCGGCGATATCGGTGGACACGAAGAAGAAGAAGGAACTCGTAGGCCAGTTCAAGAACGGTGGGCGCGAGTGGCAGCCCAAGGGCGAGCCCGAAAGGGTGGACGTGCACGACTTCCCAGACCCGCACCTGGGCAAGGTTATTCCCTACGGGGTGTTCGATCTGAGCAAGAACGAGGGCTGGGTGAGCGTGGGCATCGATCACGACACGGCGCAGTTCGCGGCGCAAGCCATCGGTCGTCGATGGTGGAAGAAGATGGGTTCCAAGCGATACCCAGCTGCCAACGAACTATTGATCACGGCCGACGGGGGTGGCAGCAACGGCAGCCGGTGCCGCTTGTGGAAGGTGGCACTGCAAGAGTTGGCTGTACGCCTGGGGATGCCGATCCATGTGTGCCACTTCCCACCGGGCACCAGCAAGTGGAACAAGATCGAGCATCGCATGTTCTGCCACATCACCCAGAATTGGCGGGGACGACCTTTGGTGAGTCACGAAGTCATCATCAATTTGATTGCGAACACAACAACGCAAGCCGGATTGAAGATCCGCGCCGAACTGGATCGAGGCATCTATCCGATCGGCCTCAGGATTACCGACGAAGAGCTGAGCGGACTCAATCTCAAGCTGGCCAAGTTTCATGGCGACTGG
>DIZF01000011.1 GCA_002427815.1 Ramlibacter tataouinensis | reverse complement strand
CCACGATGGGCTGAAATACGCACCTGGCTTCCCAACGCGGCGCCGACGTTCCGCTTACCATTGCTCGCAAGGAGCTCTATTCATGACTCAATCAATCCGAGAAGATATCCTGCCATTAGATGGCACGTTGCTTCCGGCCTGGCGAGCAGGGCCACCATTGATCCGGGGCAAGCGCTCACCGGGAGCATCAAGGGATAAGCCGGCGCAGAGCCACCGGAGCATCTTCCTGTCAGACATGCACCTTGGCACTCGGTTGTCACGTGCCGATCTGATCCTCGATTTCTTGGGGACACACGACGCTGAGACGGTCTATCTCGTCGGCGATATCGTGGACAACTGGTACCCGCTGTCGAGCAATTGGAAACCCGCACATCATCAGGTCCTGCAGCGGCTTTTCGATCTGCCGCGAACCGGTACGCGGGTTGTCTACGTTCCCGGCAACCATGACGACTTCTTCCGCAACTACGTCGGCACGAGTTTTGGCGGCATCGAGATCGAACGGGACGTCGTGCATCAGGCGGCCGATGGGCGCAGCTATCTGGTGACCCATGGCGACATCTGCGACATCTTTTCGCTCCGGGCTCCGCTGTTGGCACGGGCCGGCAGTTTCATTGAACGTATTGCAATGGGCGTTGACGTGGCCCAACGGCATGTTTTGCGAAAATTTGGACAGCCTGAATGGTTCGGGATCGAACGGGCGATCAGCCGCACCAATGCCGCGATCCGAAAGCACGATCACTTTGAAGAGCGATTGACCCATCTGGCGCAATCGGGCGGCTACGACGGGATCATCTGCGGCCACTTCCATCAACCCGCATTGCATGATGGTTTTGGCATAAGCTATGCAAACTGTGGCGACTGGTCGGGCAGTAACACGGCCATCGTGGAGGATTTCGACGGCCGCCTCGACCTCGTTCGGATCTATGAAAAGACAGCCTTTGAACCCACAATAGCAACAGATTACGAAGAGGAGGGCGAGCTGCCGCTCGCGGTCTGACATGACAGTTACTTACACGATTTTGCTTGCCGGGTTCTTCTGTGTCGTCGTTGGTCTGCAAGTCTTGAGCTGCGCACTTGTCGTGTGGCGATTACGCGGATCAGACCCGCTTCAGGTACCGGGAACCCATCCGCCGCTGAGTGTGATCCGACCGGTCTGCGGACTGGACACCTATCTTTACGAGACTCTAGCAACTTCTTTCAGCGATCTGGCCGCGGCCTATGAGGTGATCTTTTGTGTGGCCGAGTCCGAGGATCCGGCCATTCCGGTCATCCGCGGTCTGATCGCTGACCATCCTGAGGTTTCTGCACAACTCTTGATTGGAGTCGATGCTATCTCTGGCAATCCCAAGCTCAACAATCTGGTCAAAGGATGGGCTGCCGCGCGGCACGACTCAATCGTGATAATCGACAGCAACGTCCTCTTGCCGAGGGACTATGTGCAGACTTTGTTCGCAACATGGCACCAAGATACGGGACTAGTGACTTCGCCGCCGGTGGGAATTCAGGCCAAGGGGATCTGGGCCAAGGTAGAAAGCGCCTTTCTCAACACCTATCAGGATCGCTGGCAAATGGCGGCGGATCAGCTGGGCAAAGGGTTTGCGCAGGGTAAAGTACTTTTCTGGCGGCGCGACATCCTTGAGGCGGCGGGGGGGCTGGCCGCGCTTGGCCGCGATCTCGCCGAGGATGTAGCCTCGACCAAGGTCGTGCGTGCAGCCGGGTTGAAAGTCAGGGTCGTACGCCGACCGTTCCCGCAGCCTTTGGGGCAGCGTCGTTTTGGTGAGGTCTGGTCGCGGCAGCTCCGTTGGGCGAGAGTCCGGCGTGACGGCTTCCCTTGGCTTTTCGCCCTCGAACCCCTCACGGGCATGATTCTTCCTCTGGCAGTAGTGACCACATTGGCGCTGGTTGGGGTGGTCAGCCCACTTGCGGTGCCGCTTTTCTTATGTCTATGGTATGGCACTGAGCTGCTCGTCGCTCGCCAAGCCAACTGGCCTGCCGCGGTTGCTGATGTTTTGACATGGATCATTCGTGATTTTCTGATCTTGGCGATTTGGATAGGCGCATTCGCGGCCAAGGGGTTCGTCTGGCGCGGCAATGCAATGCAACCGCCGCCAATGCAGACTGCAGAGTGAACGGGCGATGACTGCTGCAACTGACATCGTGGTGCAGTTGATCCAGACGGACGGGCTGCTGTTGCTGTTTCCGTTAGCGGTAATCGAAGGCCCGATCGTTACGATTGTTGCGGGATGGGTTGGGCGGCTGGGCTATTTGCCGCTCGGCTGGGCAATGCTGGTCATCGTCCTGGCCGATCTGGTTGGCGACAGCTTGCTCTACGCGCTCGGTCGCGCCGGAACTGATATCCTGCCGCAAAAGTTACGGCAGGTGTTCGGCGTGACCGACGCGCGAATCGCGCTGGTGGCAGAGCATTTCAGCAAACATGGTGGGCGTACTCTTATCGCCGCGAAGCTGACGCATACCTTCGGCTTTGCCGTTCTTGTCGCAGCAGGGGTAAGCCGCATGTCGTTTCCCGTGTTCTTGTGCTTCAACCTCGTCGGAACGATCCCGAAAACCCTATTTTTCCTGCTTATCGGCTATGCCATTGGTGAAACGCACGTGACCATAGGTAGCTGGATCGGGCGGGCTTCCCTGGGGATAGCGATCCTCGGCGTCGCCATCTTGAGCATTTGGTACTGGAAGAAGAAAAGAGAACGAAGATGATTCTCACCGCCCCCAATGACCAGCCTGTCCGGCGCATATCCTGCGTTATTGCCGCCTATAACGAGGGGCCGCGGATCAAGGCCGTTTTGGATGTGGTGGCGGCACATCCGTTGATCGACGAGATCATCGTCGTCGATGACGGATCGTCCGATGACACAGCGGCGTTCGCCTCGGGTCGAGAGAAAGTGGTGCTGATTAGCCTTTCGAAAAATGGCGGCAAGACCCGCGCCTTGGCCGCTGGCCTGGCTCGGGCGCGTGGCACTTATCTCTTGCTCGTCGATTCCGATTTGATCGGCCTCGGAGTTGCCGAGCTGACCGCACTTATTCTGCCGGTGCTTGATGGTCGGGCCGACATAGCCATCAGCCTGCGTCGAAATGCGCCCAGGCTCTGGCACCTTATCGGCATCGACTACATTTCCGGCGAACGGATGCTGCGGCGCGGCCTGATCGCTGACCGGCTAGCCGAACTCGACGCCCTGCCGCGCTTTGGCTTTGAGGTCTGGCTCAATCGAACCTGCATCGATGCCGCCGCTCGCTTAGCCGTAGTGGAATGGGGCCGCGTCGACAGCCCGATGAAGAGCCACAAATATGGCGTTCTCCAAGGGATAGTCGCCGACCTTCGGATGATGTCTGACTTGCTGCGTACCGCCGGGCCATTGCGGCTTGTGCGGCAAATTGTTCGCATGAGAAACCTGCGCGTCCGTCTGGTTTCGAATGAGGTTGACTGAAAAGAATAGGAACGCCCTCTGTAAAAACATTTACTACAGGACGCGTCAAATGGAACGGATGCCGGGAGCGGCAGGCGGACTACGTGCTGGCGGTAAAAGACATCCTGCTTCTGTACGACCAATTCCCAATACCGCCATGATCTGGGCTTCTGGTATGTCCCGGTCCAAGCATGACAGTACATGTGCACGATTGACCTCGCGCGCCTGATGCAAGCCCTTGCTGCGAATTCCTTCGATGATCGAGCGATCCTCCTCGCTCAACTTAAAGCAACGCTGAAAAAGGTCCACCACCGAGGGAGTTGATGCGTTAAGTTGCAACTGGTTGCGAGTTTTCCGGAAGTTGAAATAATCTGCCAGGCCGCATGAACATTGGGTTTGAGCAAAACCGGCCCGTGCTGGGAGAATCCTTTGCAACCCTACCTGTTTCGCAATTAATCGCCGAAAAGCAGCCGATCATCCGGCTTGTGACCTACCCTCCCGCAGAACGGAAACTGCCGCCAAACGCGCGCAATCATGTGAAGGTTCGAGCGTTGTTTGGCTCCCCGATCAGGGCAAAAGTGGGCACTACTGGGAATTAGCGGTGCGACTCCGCTAACGGTTCCCCGAGCAGGGCGAAACTGGGCCCCACTGGCTGCTGTTGCACTTCAGACTTGAATCCGCCAGAGATAAAAGGGGCCAGGTTCGATATATATTCGTAAAGTTATCGAGCCTGGCTCCTTTAATTTGCACTGATTAGCTGGCCATCTTGCGGCAAGCCTCGGCGCAATGACGGCACGCCGCGGCGCAGCGCTTACAGCCATCCATGTCATGCGCGCCGCATTCTTTCGCACACCAGTCGCAGATGTCCACGCACAGCTTGCAAATCTGCTTGGCGAACGGACTGTTGCGGGCGATCGCATCGGCGCACAACCGGCAGATCGCCGCGCACTCGATGCAGCAGGCCGGACAGGCATTTTTGCTTTCCTTGCCGACCATGTGCGCGAAACAGTTGCCGCACTCGGTCGCGCAGTCGTTGCAGGCGGCGATGCAGTCTTTGGTGCTTTGGTCCAGAGGATTACTCATGTTGTGTTTCCTTTAGTTGAGATCGGGCGATATTGGCGCGCCCGTAACGTCTGCGCTGTCAAGCAGCGCTCATTAGGAGCATAAACTTGTGCGTAGCTAACAGGTCAAGCCGCGTATCGATCATGGGTTTCAATCAGATGACAGATCGCATCGCCGTCGGGAGCGTGGTCAGGCATCTTTTTCCATCGCCTGAGCGCGCGTTCCATGTTGCGCTGCAGTGCCGCGAGGGTCCTTTTCCATTCTTTGCGACTACAGGCTTACTTGTTGCCGCCCTTGCGGCCGGGGTTGCCCGGCACTCCGCCGATCTCATCGTTCGAACGGAAGGGGAAGACCAGGTTCGAGTTGCCCGGATCGCAGCCCTCGGGTCCGTTGCCCACGCCCTGGTTGCACTTCGGTTTCGCCGTGCCGCCAATGCTGCCGCCAGTGCAGCCAGCGAAGGCCACGTTGGTCAATGTCACCGGCGCCTTGGCCAGCGCCCGACCCTCAAACGGTGATGTCGGCGCTACACCGGTATCGGTGATGGCCGCGCCCGCGAGTATGGTTCCTTTGAAGTCCGAAGTCGTCATCGTCGCGGCCTGGGCGACCCACCACGTCACGTTGCACGCCTGCCCGCTGCCCGCCATGACCACCGAGAAGTCGGTACCCGTGAGTGCGCCGGTCCCGCTGGTTCCGATCTTGAACAGCCAGGTGTCGTTCGAGCCTCCGTTGAGTGTCAACGTGCCGGTCAGCGTCGCCGCTGCCGCGAAACAGTAGACACCGGGTGTGAGCGTGACGTTTGCGAGGGTGCCGGTGAGGAAGGTGTCGCAGGACTGGCCCGCGAGCGCGTTGTACGCGTCGTTGAAGTCAGTTAAGACCTGAGTGGGGACCGGCGCGATGATTGCCCCTGTAATTGGGCAATTGGTTTGAGTGACTGAGACAGGGAGGCCAGAGGAGCCCACGTCTCCGGTGATCGTGGAATTGGTGCAGGTCACTGCTCCCGTACCGCCGGGCGCGGCGCTCAGTACCGCGAAGTTCGACACAGTACCCAGTGACGGCGCGCTGGCAGCAAATGCCGAGGAGGCGCCGACGAACAGCGCGGCGGTCGCAAGCAAACGCGTGGAGAAGTGCTTCTTAAGATCAATCATGGTGTGCTTCCTTTAGGGCTTTCGGGAGACGAGACCCAATCCCCGGCGGACGTATATCCCGATGCGCCACACTGGGTGTCGACATTGGGATTCTTCGTTCAGGACGATCGCGAAGGCTCATGCAGACCTTCCCCCAGCCAAAGCCGGATCAACCATCCGTGAATCCACCTACCGACAACGCATTTGTAGCCCTTGCGTTTGAGGCGCACTGTGCGTTGGCGCGCTTAAGCCGAACAATTTTCCACGGCCAGCGCCGGATTGGCTCCCCGACCTGGTCAAACCGAGAACCTTTGGGTGCTCAGACTCCTGCTGAGCTAATGGGTACCGTTCAGTATCCTGGGCATCATTAGCCGGATTTCGGAGATACATAGTTATTCAGACGGTTGATGACGTCCCGCGTGTGGGTCCTTGCGCCGCCACTTTTCCTCGGTATCGTGCTTTTGAGGCTCGTTCTGGTTCGCGCCCCATTGGTGCGAAAGGGGCGGCTTTGGGGCGCCGCACTCATTCTCGCTCTGCTCGCGCTGCTCATTGGCGTCCTCTGGGCGGTGTTCGGTCCCGCTTCGGTAGGTCGCTACATAAGCATTCGGTACATTCAGATCCTTGGCGTGGAAACGATTTGGGCGCCCTTCGCATTTGTCGCGGTCGTGCTGGCATTCCCCGTCGCGGCGTGGTGGGCCATGAGAAGGGGAAGCAATGAGCCTTGACGGGTCAGTCCGTCCTCGGACGAGCGGCCCGGCCATGCCGGCCGCGCCCGCTCAACTCATTTGAGGATGTCGCCTACGCAGAGGTACTTCATCTCCAGGTACTCGTCCATTCCGTGACTGGAGCCTTCGCGGCCCAGGCCCGATTGCTTGACGCCGCCGAACGGGACGTGCTCGGTCGCGATGATGCCCACGTTGATGCCCACCATGCCGTATTCCAGCGCTTCGCTGACCCGGAAAATGCGACCGACGTCGCGGCTGTAGAAGTAGCTGGCCAGGCCGAACTCGGTGTTGTTGGCCGCCGCTATTGCCTCCTGCTCGGTCTTGAACTTGAACACCGGTGCCACCGGCCCGAAGGTTTCTTCGCGCGCGCACAGCATGCTTGCGGTGGCGCCGGCAATGACCGTCGGCTGGAAGAACTGGCCCTTCATCTTGGCGCCGCCGACCATGATCTTGGCGCCCTGGGCCAAGGCATCGGCCACATGGCGCTCCACCTTCTGCACCGCGGCGTCTTCGATCAGCGGTCCCTGCACCACGCCCTCCTCGAAACCATTGCCGACCTTCAGCGCTTTCACCTTGGCCGAGAACTTTTCCACGAACTGGTCGTACACGCCTTCCTGGACATAGATGCGGTTGGCGCAGACGCAGGTCTGGCCGGCGTTGCGGTACTTGCTGGCCATCGCCCCCTCGACCGCCGAATCGATGTCGGCGTCGTCGAACACGATGAACGGCGCGTTGCCGCCCAGCTCGAGGGCGAGTTTCTTGACTGTAGGCGCGCTTTGCGCCATCAGGATGCGGCCGACCTCGGTCGAACCGGTGAAGCTGATGTGGCGCACGATGTCGCTGGCGCAGAACACTTTGCCGACCGCGATGCTGTTGGCGCCGTCCGCGGTGAGCAGGTTCAGGACCCCCGCCGGGATGCCGGCGCGCATCGCCAGTTCGGCCGCCGCCAGCGCCGTCAACGGCGTCAGTTCGGCCGGCTTGATCACGACGGGACAGCCGGCGGCCAGGGCCGGCGCCACCTTGCGCGTGATCATGGCCAGCGGGAAGTTCCACGGCGTGATCGCGGCGCAGACGCCGATCGGCTGGCGGATCACGATCAGGCGGCGATTGTTGTCGAACTGGGGCAGCGTCTCGCCGTTGACGCGCTTGGCTTCTTCCGCATACCACTCGACGAAACTGGCTCCGTAGGCCACTTCGCCCTTGGCCTCGGCGAAGGGCTTGCCCTGTTCGGCCGTCATGATGCGGCCCAGGTCTTCCTGGTTGGCCATCAGCAGGTCGAACCATTTGCGCAGGATGACGCTGCGCTCCTTGCCGGTCTTGTTGCGCCAGGCGGGCCAGGCTGCATTGGCGGCCGCCACGGCGGCTTCGGCGTCCTTGGGGCCGAGGTTGGCCACGTCGGCCAGCTTGGCGCCGGTGCTGGGATCGTGCACCGCGAAACGGCTGGGGCCGGCGACCCATTGGCCGTTGATCAGCGCATCGGTCTTGAGCAGGGTCGCGTCCTTGAGCTGGGCGAGGGGGGAGGTTTTCATGTCCATGGGGTTCTCCTGTCTTCCTTGAAATCAGCGATAGCGTACACCCGGCAGAATGCAGAGCAGCTCGTACAGCAGATTGGCTCCCAGCAGGGCAGTGTTTCCCGACGGATCGTAAGGCGGCGCGACCTCGACCAGGTCGGCGCCGACCACGTTGAGGCCGCGACAGCCGCGCACGATCTCGAGGGCCTGCGGCACGCTCAGGCCGCCGATTTCGGGCGTGCCGGTGCCGCCGGCGAAGGCGGGGTCGATGCCGTCGATGTCGAAGCTGATGTAGACGGGGTGTTGCGGCCCGATGCGCTCGCGCACCTGTTCCATGAGCGGCGCGAGCGAGCGATACCACACCTCGTGGGCCTGCACGATCGTGAAGCCCTGCCGGCGCGGCCAGTCGAAGTCGTCGGCGGCATAGCCGGTGCCGCGCAGGCCGATCTGCCAGACCCTGTCGCAAGCGAGCAGGCCCTCCTCCACCGCGCGCCGAAAGGGCGTGCCATGCGCGATGGGTTCGCCGAACATCTCGTCGTTGACGTCGGCATGGGCGTCCACATGGACCAGCGCCACCGGCCCGTGCCGCCGCGCGATCGATCGCAGGATGGGCAGCGCGATGGTGTGGTCGCCGCCGATGGTCAGCGGCCGGCAGCCGCTGTCCAGCACACCGTCATAGAACGCGCCGATGATGGCCAGCGACTTGTCGAGCGAATAGGTGTTGATCGCCACGTCGCCGAGGTCCGCGACCTGCAGCGTGTCGAATGGCGCGGCGCCGGTGGCCAGGTTGTAGGGCCGCAGCAGCGCGGACTCCGCGCGCACCTGCCGCGGCCCGAAGCGCGCGCCGGCACGGTTCGAAGTGCCGATGTCCAGCGGCACACCGATGAAGGCCGCGTCCAGTCCCTGCGGCGAGTCGGCGGCCGGCAGCCGCATCATGGTTGCCAGTCCGGCGAACCGCGGCATCGCATTGCCGCTTTGCGGCTGGTTTCGAAGGAACAGATCTTGCATTCAGATCTTTCGCGCGGCCACGGCGGGACCGTGGATCATTTCTCGCGCCGCCCGCGCAGCCACTCCAGCAACAGCAGCAGGCTGGTGGTGAACAGGATCAGCAGCGTGGCGACGGCGGCGATGGTGGGATTGATGTTCTCGCGGATGCCGGTGAACATCTGGCGCGGCAGCGTCACCTGCTCGGGTCCGGCCAGGAACAGGGTCACCACCACTTCGTCGAACGAGGTGGCGAAGGCGAACAGCGCACCGGAGATGACGCCCGGCGCGATCACCGGCAGCGTGACGCGGAAGAATGTGACCACCGGATTGGCGCCCAGGCTGAGCGACGCGCGCACCAGGTTGTCGTTGAAGCCCTGCAGCGTGGCCAGCACCGTCGTCAGCACGAAGGGCGCGCCGAGCGCGGCATGCACGATGATCAGACCCGCGTAGCTGTCGACCAGGCCGAACGGCGCGAAGAACAGGTACGTGGCGACGCCCACGACGACGATGGGCACCACCATGGGCGCGATCAGCAGGCTCATCAATGCGCCCTTGAAGGCGAAATCGGTGCGCGCCAGACCGACCGCCGCCAGCGTGCCCAGCACGGTGGCGATCACGGTGGCGAGCGGTGCGACGATGAAGCTGTTGCGCGCGGCGCGGATCCACTCGTCGGAAGTGAACAGGTTCTGGTACCACCTCAGCGACCAGCCCGGGATCGGGTACACCAGGAACGAGGAGTCGGCGAACGACAGGGGCACGATGACAATGATGGGCAGCAGCAGGAAGGCCAGCACGCCCACGCAGCCGATGCGCAGCGCCCACCAGCCCAGCTTGTCGAGGGGCGTGGCGTAAGCGGGGAAGTCGGGCCGCATCGTCGCGAGGAATTTCATGCGATCACCCCAGGCTCAGTTCCGTTTTCACCAGCCGGCGGTACAGCGCGTATAGCACCAGCGTGGCGGCCAGCAGCAGGGCGCCGAGCGCCGCGGCCATGCCCCAGTTGACGTCGACGTTGGTGTACTGCGCCACGTAATACGACAGCATCTGATCGCTTGCCCCGCCCAGCAGCGCGGGCGTCACGTAGTAGCCGATGGCCAGGATGAACACGAGCAGACCGCCAGCGCCGATGCCGGGGTAGGTCTGCGGCACGTACACGCGCAGGAACGCCGCCAGCGGCGAGCTGCCGAGCGACACCGCCGCACGCAGGTAGGTCGGCGGCACGCTCTTCATGACGCTGTACAGCGGCAGGATCATGAACGGCAGCAGGATGTGCACCATGGCGATGATCACGCCGGTGCGGTTGAACAGCAGCGCGAGCGGCTGCTCGACGAGGCCCAGCCCCATCAGGGCGCGGTTGACCAGGCCCGCCGACTGCAGCAGCACGATCCAGGCCGCTACCCGCACGAGGATCGATGTCCAGAACGGAACCAGCACCAGGATCATCAGCACGTTGGCGCGCCGGGGGGGCAGGGTGCTGAGCCAGTAGGCGAGCGGATAGCCCAGCACCAGGCACCACAGCGTGACGACCGCGCTGATGCTGAAGGTGCGCGCGAGGATGCCTCCGAACACGCGCTGGTCCTCGGGCATGCGCTCGATCCCGCCCTGCGCGCCGCGGCGCAGGTCCAGCGAGGCCAGCAGGTAGTCACCGGTCCAGCGCGAGCCGTTCTTGGCGATGGCCTGCCAGTACTTGACCTCGGTCCAGCGCTCGTCCAGCGCGATCAGCTTCGCCTTGACGTCCGCCGCGCCGGCGGCGCCCTCCAGCGGCAGCGCCCGGTAGGTGTTCATCACCAGCGAGCGGGCGCCCGCCACCTCGGTGTTGAGGCGGCGCGCCAGCGCGCCGGCATCGGCGCGATGCGGCAGCGCCCCGAGATCGGCCGCCACCGCCGCGAAGGCTTCGGGCGGCGGCACGGCCAGGCGATTCCACTTGTCGAGTACCACTACGGTGCGCGGCAGCGCGTCCGCCACTTCCGGGTTCTCGACCGCGCGCTTGAGCAGCGCCGCGATCGGGACCAGGAAGGTCAGCAGCAGGAACACCAGCAGCGGCAGCGTCAGCGCGAACGCGCGCAGCTTGCGGCGGCGCTCCGCGCGCGAGAGCGAAGCGCGCAGGGAGACCGGGCTGCCGATACCGGCCGGAGTCGGGGCCGCCAGTGCCGTCATGGTCTTACTGCGTGGCCCAGGAGGCGAAGCGCTTCTCGAGTTCCTCGCCCTGGTCGGCCCAGAATTTCACGTTGAACTGCACCGCTGTCTTGGCGTTGGCGGGCGCGGTGGGCAGGTTGGCCAGCGTCTTGGCATCCAGCTTGGGGATCGCCTTGGTGTTGGTCGGCCCGTAGGCGATGTTCTTCGCGTATTCGGCCTGCGCTTCGGGCGTGCTGGCAAAAGCGATGAACTTCATCGCCGCATCCTTGTTGGGCGTGCCCTTCGGGACGGTCCAGTAGTCCAGGTCGTAGATGCCGCCGGTCCAGGTGATCTTCAGGTTCTTGCCTTCGCGGTTGGCAGCATCGATGCGGCCGTTATAGACGGTGCTCATGATGACGTCCCCCGCCACCAGGAACTGCGGCGGCTGCGCCCCGGCTTCCCACCACTGGATGTTCGGCTTGAGCTCGGTCAGCTTCCTGAATGCGCGCTCGGCGCCTTCCTTGGTGGACAGCACCTTGTAGACGTCGGCCGGCTTGACGCCGTCGGCCATCAGCGCGAACTCGAGGTTGTAGCGCGCGCCCTTGCGCATGCCGCGCTTGCCCGGGAATTTCTTCACGTCCCAGAAATCCGCCCAGGTTGTCGGCGGTGTCTTGAGCTTGTCGCCGTTGTAGGCCATCACCGTGGACCACACGAAGATGCCGACGCCGCATTCGGTGACCGCGGCAGGCACGAAGTCGGCCTTGGGCGCGATCTTCGCGTAGTCGAGCCTTTCGAACAGGCCCTCGTCGCAGCCGCGCGCCACGTCGGGCGATTCGACCTCGACCACGTCCCAGGTGATCTTCCTGGTCTCGACCATGGCCTTGATCTTGGCCTGCTCGCCGTTGTATTCGACCGGCACCACCTTCACGCCGGTCTTCTCGAACGGCTCGTAGAACGCCTTCTTCTGCGCGTTGGCGTTGGCGCCGCCGAAGTTGACCACGGTGATCTGGGTCTGCGCCGCTGCCGGCAGGATGATCGCCGCAAGAACGGCGAGAGCGAGGGGTTTGAGTGTCATGGCTGTCTCCTGGTTGAATGGGGTCAGAGGTAAACGCGAAGATGCTCTTCGGCTGCATAGAGCAGCACGGCGTCGCCGCGCGCTGCAACTTCATGGCCGCCGAGCGGGAGCTTGACGGTGGCTTCCGGCTGGCCCGCGATGCTGCAGCGCAGGCGCAGGTGGTCGCCGAAATAGATGACGTCGGCCACGGTGGCCTCGAAGGTGTTGGCCTGATTCAGCACGCCGGCCAGTTCCAGCCGTTCCGGGCGAATGCAGCATTGCACGTTGTCGCCGACCTTCGCGTCGTTGACGTTCAGGCCGGTGACGCGCAAGCCGCTGGACAGGCCCACCGTGCAACTGGCATCCGCGGTTGCGGTCACCACACCGTCCAGCACCGTGTTGTCACCCACGAAACCGGCCACGAAGCGGTTGGCCGGGGCTTCATAAAGCCGGTCGACCTTGTCCACCTGCTGGACGAAACCATCGTTGAAGACGGCCACCCGATCCGACATGGTCAGCGCTTCGGACTGGTCGTGCGTGACGTAGACGAAGGTGACGCCCAGGCGCCGATGCAGTTCCTTCAGTTCGATCTGCATGTGCTCGCGTAACTGCTTGTCGAGGGCTCCCAGCGGCTCGTCCATCAGCACCAGTTGCGGCTCGAACACCAGCGCCCGCGCCAGCGCCACCCGCTGCTGCTGGCCGCCGGACAACTGCGCCGGGTAGCGCGAACCGAGGGTACCCAGGCGCACCACGTCCAGCGCGGAATCGACCTTGGCCTTGCGGTCGTTGCGGTTGACACCGCGCACGCTCAGCGGATAAGCCACGTTCTCGGCCACCGTCATGTGCGGAAACAGCGCGTAGTTCTGGAACACCATGCCGAAGTTGCGCTTGTGCGGCGGTGTGCGGGTGATCGGAACACCGGCCAGGCTGATCTCGCCGGTAGTGGGCGTCGCAAAGCCGGCCAGCATCATCAAGGTGGTGGTCTTGCCCGATCCCGAAGGCCCGAGGAGGGTGAGGAATTCGCCGCGGCGAATCTCCAGGTTGAGGTCGCGCACCACCAGGCTGGTACCGTCGTAGGTCTTGTTCACGCCGTTGAAGCTCACCAGCGGCGGCTGCAACAGGGTGAGCGAGGGCGCGCGGCTGGTCTCGCGGGAACGAAGCTCAGCGGCAGCGGTGCTGGTGGTCGGCATGGCGGTCACTTCAGGCGCCGCAATGGTTCAAGGTCTCGGCCAGGATGCCCAGGCCTTCATCGAGCAGCGCATCGGCGGCCGTCAGCGGCACCAGGATGCGCACCACGTTGCCCCAGGTGCCGCAGGTCAGCAGGATGAGGCCACGCTGCGCCGCCTCGGCGACGATGCGCTTGGCGAGGTCGGCATCGGGCTGGAGCGGATTGCCACCCTTGGCCATCTCGAATGCCACCATCGCGCCGAGCCCGCGCACCGCACAGATGCTGGTGTGGCGCTGCGCCATGGTGGTCAGGGCCGAGGTCAGGCGTTCGCCGACCTGACGCGCGCGCTGGACCAGGTTCTCGCGCTCGAACACATCGAGCACCGCCAGGGCGGCGGCACAGCCGACCGGGCTGCCGGCATAGGTTCCTCCCAGGCCGCCCACGGGTGGCGCGTCCATCACATCCGCCCGGCCGACCACGGCGGACAGCGGGAAGCCGCCGGCCAGCGACTTGGCGACGGTGATCATGTCGGGTGCCACGCCCATCTGCTCGACAGCGAACCAGGTGCCGGTGCGGCCAGCGCCGGTCTGGATCTCGTCGGCGATCAGCAGGATGCCGTTGGCATCGCACAACGCGCGCAAGCGTTTGAACAACTCGGGCGGCGCCACATTGAAGCCGCCCTCGCCCTGCACCGGCTCGATGATGATCGCGGCGACCCGTGTCGGCTCGATGTCGTTGCGGAAGATCGCCTCGATCGACGCCATCGCATGGTCCACGGTCACGCCGCGCGCCGCATCCGGGAACGCGGCGTGGAAGATGTCGCCCGGGAACGGCCCGAACCCGGTCTTGTAAGGCGCGACCTTGCCGGTCATGCCCAGCGTGAGCAGGGTGCGGCCGTGATAACCGCCGCCGAAGGCGATCACACCGGGACGGCCGGTCGCGACGCGCGCGATCTTCACGGCGTTTTCCACCGCTTCCGCGCCGGTTGTCAGGAACAGCGTCTTCTTGGCGAAGTTGCCGGGCGCCAGCGCATTGAGTCGCTCGGCCAGGGCGATGTAGGGCTCGTAGGGCAGAACCTGGAACGCCGTGTGGGTGTAAAGGTCGAGCTGGGCCTTCACCGCCGCGATCACCGCCGGATGCCGGTGGCCGGTATTGAGCACGGCAATGCCGCCAGCGAAGTCGATGTAACGGCGGCCCTCGACGTCGAACACTTCGGCGTTCTCGGCGCGGGCCGCGAAGATGGCGGCGTGGACATGGCCGACGCCGCGCGGCACGGCGGCTTGCCGGCGCGCCAGCAGGGCGGCGTTGGTCAGATGAAGTTCTCGTTGCATGGCGGTTCTCCGATCGGGACAGCGGTTTGCTGCCAGGGTTGCCCGCACTGTAGGAGAGAGGTTGCACGGCTAACATATACAGATGGTCCCCGTCGCCGATGCACTGTGCCGGTGGAGCGGCCTGTACATACAAACCCTTACCCCGGACCGCGACACCCATGTTCGCTCTCGACAGCAAGTTGCCGACGCCGCTGGTCACCCAGATCGTGGATGGGTTCCGCCGCATGATCGACGATGGCCAATTGCGGGCCGGCACCAAGCTGCCTTCGATCCGTCAATTCGCGCACACCCACGCCGTCAGCGTGTACACCGTGGTCGACGCCTACGACCGGCTGGTGGCCCTGGGATTCTTCGCTTCGCGGCCGCATTCGGGCTTCTTCGTGCGCGGGCGCGCCACCGGCGCGCTGGCCCAGACCGGCATCCGGGGCAACTACACCTTCGACTCGATGTGGTACATGCGCCGCATCTTCGAGAACCGGGCCCTGCGCAGCAAGCCCGGTTGCGGCTGGCTGCCCAACGACTGGCTGTTCGCGGACGGCCTCAAGCGCAGCTTGCGCAACGTCGCGGCCGACGAAGGGATCGATCTCGGCGGTTACGGCGAGCCCAAGGGTTATCCGCCGCTGCGCCAGCTGGTGCGGGACCTGCTGGCCGAACACGAGGTGGTCACCACGGCGGAGCAGGTGCTGCTCACCCACGGCTCCAGCCAGGCGCTGGACCTGGCGGCGCGCCGGCTGGTGCGCGCGGGCGATGCGGTGCTGGTGGACGAGCCGGGCTATGCCAACCTGTTGTCGTCGCTGCGCTTCCTGCGCGCGCGCCTGATCGGCGCGCCGCGCACTCCCCAGGGCTGGGACCTGGACGTGCTGGAGGCGCGCATCAAGGAGCATCGGCCCAAGGTGTTCTTCACCCATCCGCGACTGCAAAGCCCCACGGCTTCGACCGCGCAGCTGTCGCACCTGCATCGGGTGCTGCAGCTGGCGGAAAAATACGATTTCCTGGTGGTGGAGAACGATATCTACCTGGACCTGGATCCCGAACCCCGGCCGTCGCTGGCCGGCCTCGACCAGCTGCAGCGCGTGATCTACATCAGCAGCTTTTCCAAGACCATTTCGCCCAACATCCGGGTCGGCTACCTGGCCGCGCAGCCCGACCTGCTGGAGGACCTGGCGCAGATGAAGATGCTGTCAGGGCTGACTTCCTCCGAATTCACCGAGCGGCTGGCGTACGGCGCGCTGCTGGACGGGCGCTGGCGCAAGCACCTCAAGGGTGTGCGCGAGCGCCTGGCCCAGGCCCACCAGGTGGCCGCGGTGCGATTGCTGGAGCTGGGCTTCGAGCTGTTCTGCGAGCCCAAGGCGGGAATGTTCCTGTGGGCGAAGCACCCCGACATCGCCAGCGGGGCCGAGCTTTCGTACAAGGCGGCGGAGCACGACATCATGCTGGGGCCGGGCCATTTGTTCTCCACGGACCTGGCGCCCAGCCCCTGGCTGCGGTTCAACGTCGCCTATTGCACCGACGGCGCCGTGTTTTCGTTTCTCGAACAGGCATTGCCGGCTCGCCAGGCTTAGGCCCCGCTGCCGGCCGCGGCGCCAGCCCCTGGCACCCCGGGTTGGCCCGGCCCCCGGTAAAATCAGCAGTTTGCCTCGCCAGCCGCGAGCAGCGGCTCGCGCCAAGGAACAACAGCATGACCCCGGACTTCACCGTTGCCGACATTCGCAAGACCTTCCTGGACTTTTTCGCGTCCAAGGGCCACACGGTGGTTCCCTCCAGCCCGCTGGTGCCGGCCAACGATCCGACCCTGATGTTCACCAATTCCGGCATGGTGCAGTTCAAGGACGTGTTCCTGGGCACCGACAAGCGACCGTATGTGCGCGCGGCTTCGGTGCAGGCGTGCCTGCGCGCCGGCGGCAAGCACAACGACCTGGAGAACGTTGGCTACACGGCGCGGCACCACACCTTCTTCGAGATGCTGGGCAACTGGAGCTTCGGCGACTACTTCAAGCGCGACAGCCTGAAATGGGGCTGGGAGCTGCTCACGCAGGTGTACAAGCTGCCGCCCGACAAGCTGTGGGCCACGGTGTACATCGACGACGACGAGGCCTACGACATCTGGACGAAGGAGATCGGACTGCCGCCCGAGCGGGTGGTACGGATCGGCGACAACAAGGGCGCCAAGTACGCCTCCGACAACTTCTGGATGATGGCCGACACCGGTCCCTGTGGTCCCTGCTCGGAAATCTTCTACGACCACGGCGCCGGCATCCCCGGCGGACCGCCCGGGTCTCCCGACGCCGACGGCGACCGCTACATCGAGATCTGGAACCATGTGTTCATGCAGTTCGACATGCAGCCCGACGGCAGCGTCAAGCCGTTGCCTGTGCCGTGCGTGGACACCGGCATGGGGCTGGAGCGCCTGGCGGCCATCATGCAGCATGTGCACAGCAACTACCAGATCGACCTGTTCGAACGGCTGATCAAGGCGGCGTCGCGCGAGACCGGCGAGAAGGACCTGAAGAACAACTCGCTCAAGGTCATCGCCGACCACATCCGGGCCACCTCGTTCCTGGTCAGCGACGGCGTGATCCCGTCCAACGAGGGCCGCGGCTATGTCCAGCGCCGGATCATCCGGCGCGCGATCCGCCATGGCTACAAGTTGGGCAAGAAGACCCCGTTCTTCCACAAGCTGGTGCCGGACCTGGTGGCGCTGATGGGCGAGGCCTATCCCAAGCTGCGTGCTGATGAGAAGCGCATCATCGATGTGCTCAGGGCCGAGGAAGAGCGCTTCTTCGAGACCCTGGCCGTTGGCATGGATATTCTTGACGAAGCCACACAAAACCTTGATAGCGACATGCCGGAAACCGCTGGGTTGCCTGATTTCAATATCACGGATGCTCACGGAGTTAAGCCTGCAAAGATAAGGATGATTTCAGGAGAGGTAGCTTTCAAGTTGCATGACACCTACGGTTTTCCATTCGATTTGACCGCAGATGTATGTCGTGAACGGGGTATGGCGGTGGACGAAGCCGGCTTCAACATCGCAATGGGCAAGCAGAAAGCCCAGGGTCGCGCGGCGGGCAAGTTCAAGATGGACCGCGCGCTGGAGTACACCGGTGCGGGCAATGTCTTCACGGGCTACGAGAAGCTGGAAGAGCCGGCGCGGGTGGTGGCCCTGTATGCGGAGGGCGCGGCCACCGACGAACTGAAAGCCGGGCAGACGGGTGTCGTCGTGCTCGACATCACGCCGTTCTACGCCGAGTCCGGCGGTCAGGTCGGCGACGAGGGCCTCGTCGAAGGCCAGGGCGCCAGCTTCAACGTCGACGACACGCAGAAGATCAAGGCCGACGTGTTCGGCCATCATGGGACGCTGGCCTCGGGCGTGCTGAAGCTGGGCGATGCGGTGACGGCCAAGGTCGACATGGCCAAACGCCATGCGACCATGCGCAACCACAGCGTCACCCACCTGATGCACAAGGCGCTGCGCGAAGTGCTGGGCGACCATGTGCAGCAGAGGGGCTCGCTGGTCGATCCCGACAAGACCCGCTTCGACTTCACCCACAATCACCCGATCAGCGATGACCAAATTCTTGAGATCGAAAGACGCGTCAACGCCGAAATCCTGGCGAACCAGAAGACGCTGGCCCGCGTGATGGACATCGAAGCCGCGCAGAAGACCGGTGCGGTGATGTTGTTCGGCGAGAAGTACGGCGAGGTCGTGCGCGTGCTCGATATCGGTTCCAGCCGCGAGCTGTGCGGCGGCACGCACGTGTCCCGCACCGGCGACATCGGCCTGTTCAAGGTGGTCGGCGAGGGTGGCGTGGCCGCCGGCATCCGCCGGATCGAAGCCGTCACCGGGGCTAACGCGCTGGCTTATACGCAGCAGCTGGAGGCGACCGTGAACCGCATGGCCGGCACCTTGAAGGCCGCGCCCACCGAGTTGCAGGGCCGGGTCGTCCAGGTGCTGGACCAGGTGCGGGCACTGGAAAAGGAAGTGGCGCAGCTCAAGGGCAAGCTGGCGTCGTCGCAGGGCGATGAACTCGTCGCGCAGGCGGTGGATGTCAAGGGCATCAAGGTGCTGGCGGCGCGCCTGGATGGCGCCGACGCCAAGACATTGCGCGACACGATGGACAAGCTCAAGGACAAGCTGAAGACGGCGGCGATCGTATTGGCGGCGGTCGACGGCAACAAGGTGCAGATCGCGGCCGGCGTCACCGCCGACACTATGGGCAAGGTCAAGGCCGGCGACCTGGTCAACTTTGTCGCCCAGCAGGTGGGCGGCAAGGGAGGCGGCAAGGCCGATATGGCCATGGCCGGTGGCACCGAACCGGGCAAATTGCCGGGCGCGCTGCAATCGGTCCAGGCCTGGGTGGCGGAGCGGGCGTAACGGACGATAACGCGGCCTGGAGGGCCGCGTCCTTTAACGCTTTCTGAAAACCAGGTCCCACACGCCGTGGCCCAGCTTGAGGCCGCGGTTCTCGAATTTCGTCAACGGGCGATAGTGCGGACGCGGCGCATAGGCTTCCGCGGTGTTTTCGAGCTGCGGCTCGGCTGCCAGCACCTCGAGCATCTGCTGCGCGTACTCCTGCCAATCCGTGGCGCAATGGAGATAGCCGCCGCTTTTCAGGCGTGAGGCCAGCCGTGCCACCAGCGGCGCCTGGATCAGCCGGCGCTTGTGGTGGCGCGACTTGTGCCAGGGGTCGGGGAAAAAGATGTGCACACCGGCCAGGGCGGAGGCGGGGATCATCTGGTCCAGCACCTTCACGGCGTCATGCTGCACGACACGAATATTGGCCAGGCCCTGTTCGCCGATGCGCTTGAGCATGGCGCCGACGCCCGGCTCGTGAACCTCGCAGCACAGGAAATTGGTTTCGGGCATGAGCGCGGCGATCTGTGCCGTGGCTTCGCCCATGCCGAAGCCGATCTCCAGCACCGTCGGTGCCTCGCGTTGGAACACCGCCGCGAAATCCAGGGCTTGCGCCCGGTAGGGCAGCAGGAAGCGCTCGCCTTGTTCGGCAAAGGCTCTGGCCTGCGCCGGCGTGGTCCGGCCCGTGCGGCGCACGAAGCTGCGGATGGTTCGGGGGTGCTCGACGCCGGGGGGCGTCGCGCTGGAGGGAGGAGGGGTGTTGCCGGGTTCAGTCACGCGGCAGATTGTAGGAGTCGCGCCATTGAAGCTGCCACGCGGCCAGGGCGAGCGCCACCGGCCCGCCGTGCGGCGGGAGACCCAGTACTTCCGCCGCGCTGTTGAGCGCGCGCAACGGCTGCGCTGTATCGACCGCTGCCGCGCCGTTCTGCTTGGACAGCTTCTCGCCGTTCGCCCCGAGCACCAGCGGCGTGTGCAGGTAGCCCGGCGTCGGCAGTCCCAGCGCGCGTTGCAGCAGGATCTGCCGCGCCGTGTTGTCCGCCAGATCTTCGCCGCGTACCACCTGGGTGATGCCCTGATCGGCGTCGTCGACCACCACCGCCAATTGATAAGCCCACATTCCGTCGGCGCGCCGCAGCACGAAGTCTCCGACCTCCTGCTCGACGTCCTGTTGCTGAGGCCCCAGGCGGCGGTCGTGCCAGTGCACCGGACCGGGCGGGGTTCGGAAGCGCCAGGCGCGAGGGGGCCGGCCACCCAGGCCGGCACGGCAGGTGCCGGGATAGACCCGTTCGCCGTGCCGGTTGCGGGGACGACTCTGGGCTGCCAGTGCCTGCTCGATGTCCTTGCGCGAACAGGCGCAGGGGTAAGCACGCCCCTGGCTCGTCAGCCGATCGAGCGCCTCCTGGTAAAGCGGTCCGCGCTGCGATTGCCATACCGGCGGCTCGTCGGGAACCAGGCCGCAGGTGGTGAGTTGGCGCAGGATCAGCTGGTCCGCGCCCGCCACGCTGCGGGGCCGGTCGACGTCCTCGATGCGCACCAGCCAGCGGCCGCCGTGTGCTCGGGCATCCAGCCAACTGGCCAGGGCCGCCACCAGCGATCCGGCATGCAATAGCCCGCTGGGGGAAGGCGCGAACCGGCCCAGGTAGGGGGTCGCCATCGCGAAGGCCTGCGCGCCTCGCGGTGCCCCTGCGACGCTCATTCCGCCGCCATGGCTTTCAGCCGCGGTGAACCGCCAGCGCCAGTTCCAGGCCCGAGACGAAAGCGTTTTCGACTCGGTGGCCCAGGCACCAGTCGCCGCAGACACCCACTCTGGTGCGGCCGTCCCAAAGGTGGCTGGTGCCCAGGGGGTTCTCCGTCCTGGCCCAGCGCCAGCGGCGTACCTGCGCGTACGCGGGCTCGGCGTAGATGCCCGTGACTTCGGCGAATGCCTTGAGCAGCTTCGCCTGGACCCGGGCGCCATCGTCTTCCAGGTGCTCTTGCGACCAGGCCGGGCTGGCTTGCACGGTCCAGCGCTCGATCGCCGAGCGGCCCGGCTTGGACGATTCGCGGGCCAGCCATGCGATGCGGTGGTGGGTGCTGTGCGCCGCGTTCCACTGCGGGCCGAGATGGGCCATTGTGGGTTGCACGGCTTGCGGGAAGGCCAGCATCAGGGTCCAGCAAGGTGCCACCGTCACCGGCTCGATGCGCTGTGCCAGCGCCGGCGCGATATCCGACTGGCGCAACAATCCGACGGCCAGCGCATGAGGCAGCGCCAGCAGCACCGCGTCGAAGCCCGAGAACACATGAACCGAATCTTCGGGGCCGCTGGTGTGCAACTGCCAGCGCCGCCGATCAAGCGCATCGGGCTCGATGCCGCTCACCCGGGTCTGAAGCTCCAGCGACCCGGCCAGCGCCAGCGGTTGGGCCCAGTGCAGCGCGAGCGCATCCATCGTGGGCACGCTCACCCAATGCGGCTCGCGCGCGGGCAGCGCGGCCTCGGCCACCCGGCCGTGCGGATCCAGTACCCGCACCGCGTTGGCGCTCCAGGGCTTGCGCAAAGCCTGCGAGACCGACAGCGCCTTCTCGAACTGCGGATCGCGCACCGTGAAGTACTGGGCGCCGTTGTCGAAACTGCCGAAAGGCGTTTCGCAACTGGCCATGCGGCCGCCGACCGTGAGTCGCTTTTCCAGCAGGGTTACCGCGTGCCCCGCCTGGGCCAGTGTCCGGGCGCAGGCGATGCCCGCGATGCCCGCGCCGATCACGGCGATCTTTCTTTGTGAGGTTGCCATTGCGGTTCATTGTGGCATCAAGGCCGGGAGTCCGCGAAACGGCGTCATCAGGCCCTCAAATGCTGCCCGATCAACGCGTGGCGCGTGGGGACGCTTTCCAGCTGCGCCAGCCACCATTGGAGGGCACGCCCCGGGCTGGGGCTGCTGCGCCACGCATAACTGAGGCGCGCCAGTCGGGCACTGCGCTGGACCTCCTTGACGACCAGACGCCCGCTGTCGACATAGGGTCGGACCATCGGTTCGGGCACGAAGCCGCCGCCCAGGCCACGCAGTTGCGCATCGAGCTTGGCGCGCATGGTCGGCACCGTGAGCACATCCTGCCCTGCCATGAGCCCCAGCGTGATGCCCGCGCCGCGCTGCACGGAGTCCGCAACGGCGATGGCACGGTGTTGCTGCAGCAGGTCGTCGGGCAGCGGCCCCTGGATGGGTGCCAATGGATGGTGCGGCGCCACGGCATAGACAAACGCGATTTCGCCCAGCACGCTGCTCTGGATGCCCGACGCGGTGCCGGGCTCCAGCCCAACGCCCACTGCCAGATCGGCCTGGCCCGAGGTCAGCGCCTCCAGCGTTCCCGACAGCGACTCGTCGCGCAACCGCAGCCGGGTGACGGGCGCCAGGCCATAAAAAGACTGCACCAATTCCATGACGACCGAAGAGGAGATCACGGTGTCCACCGCGATCGTGAGCCGCGACTCCCATCCGGTGGCGACCCGCTTGACCCGGTTGGCGACGGCGTCGATCTCCGCCAGCAGGCGGCCGCCTTCGCGCAGCAGTTCGGTGCCGGCAGAGGTGAGGCGCGCCTGCCTGGAACTGCGGTCGAACAGCAGCACGTCCAGCGCATCCTCGAGCTGGCGGATCCGGTAGGTGACCGCGCTGGGCACCAAGCCGAGCCGTCGCGCTGCCGCAGCGAAACTGCCGGCTTGGGCCACGGCCTGGAGCAGAGTCAGGGCGTCGGGGGTGAGTGCTTCGCGAGCGGTGGCCATGGATGAGATTGGTGTTCAGATTTTTTGAATGATGCCATCAAAAATGGGCCCTCGGATTACATTGCTTGCGCTCTTACATTGCCACTATCGACTGGATTTCAGGAACACCACCATGCTGACCTTGCGCAAGTCCCAGGAACGCGGCTATGCCGACCACGGCTGGCTGAAGTCATTCCACAGCTTTTCATTCGCCAACTACTACGACCCGCAGCACATGGGGTTCGGCAACCTGCGGGTGATCAACGAAGACCGGATCGCGCCGGGTACCGGCTTCGGCACCCACGGACACCGCGACATGGAAATCATCAGCTACGTGCTGGAAGGCAACCTCGCGCACAAGGACACGCTGGGCAACGTCAAGGGCATTCCACCGGGCGATGTGCAGCGCATGAGCGCGGGCACCGGCGTGCAGCACAGCGAGTTCAACCATGCCAAGGACCAGACCACGCACTTCCTGCAGATCTGGATCGAGCCCAATGTCACCGGCATCCCGGCCAGTTACGAACAGAAGACTTTTCCCGACAGCCAGAAACGCGGCCGCTTGCGCCTGGTGGCTTCACCGGACGGCGCCGAAGAATCCGTGCTGATCCATGCCGATGCCCGCGTCTACGCCGGACTGTTCGAAGGCAATGAAAGCTTCAGCCTGGCGCTGGCGCCGGCGCGCAAGGGCTATGTTCACGTGGTGCGCGGCGAGCTCGAAGTCAACGGCAAGCGGCTCTCGACCGGCGATGCGGCCATGCTCGTGGACGAAACTCAGGTCAGCCTGGCCGCCGGCAAGTCGGCCGAGGTGCTGGTGTTCGACCTGGCCGGCAATTGAGATTGCAACCCCGCAACAACCAGGAGCAACCATGACCCCATCCACTTCCATCCAGAACGCGTTGACCCTGGTGGGCCGGGCGTTGATCGCCCTGCTGTTCATCCCCGCCGGCTTCGCGAAGATCGGCGGTTTCGCCGGTGTGGCCGGCTACATCGCCTCCAAGGGCGTGCCGCTGCCCGAGGTGGCCGCGGCCCTTGCGATCGCGGCCGAACTGGGCCTGGGGCTGCTGCTGCTGTTCGGATGGAAGGCGCGCTGGGCGGCGTTGGGCCTGGCCATCTTCGTGGCTGTCATCACGCCAATCTTCCACAACTTCTGGGCGTCGCCCCCTGCTCAGCTGGCGGCGCAGCAGCTGAATTTCTACAAGAACATGGCGATACTCGGCGGCTTGCTGCTCCTGGTGGCCTTCGGCCCGGGCGGCTGGAGCGTGGACGGCAACCGCGGCCGGGACTGAACGGCGAGCGATCAGGTCGCCGGTACCAGATCGGGGTCCAGCGCCTCGCGCTCGTCGAAGACAAAACAGTTTCCGCGAAAGTGAGCGCCGCCTGTGTCCTCGAAATAGCGCAGGATGCCGCCATCGAGCTGCCACACCGAGTCGAGGCCCGCCTCGCGCATCAGGATCGCGGCCTTTTCGCAGCGAATGCCGCCGGTGCAAGAGCTCACCACCGTTTTGCCTTCGAGTTCGCTCCTGTGCGCCTGAAGCGCGCCCGGGAACTCGCTGAACTTGTTCAAGCGCCAGTCGATGGCGCCCACGAAAGTCCCGTGGTCGACCTCGAAGGCGTTGCGGGTGTCCAGTGTCACCACCGGCCGCCCTTCGTCATCGTGGCCCTGGTCCAGCCAGCGCTTCACGGTGAGCGAGTCGACGGCGGGCGCGCGGCCCGCTGCGGGCTGGATGGCGGGATGGTTCATGCGGATGATTTCACGCTTGACCTTGACCCGCAGCTTGCGGAACGGCGGCTCCGCGGACCAGCTCTCCCGGGCTTGCAGCCCCGCGAAACGGGTGTCGGCGCGCAGTTGCCGCAAGAAGGTGCGAACAGCGTCGGGCGGGCCGGCCAGGAACAGATTGATACCTTCGCATGCCAGCAGGATGGTGCCCAGCAGGCCCAATGCGGCGGCTTGCTGGGCCAGCGCCCCGCGCAGCGCCTGTGGATCGTCGAGCGTGACGAACCGGCAAGCCGAAACATTGAGGATGGAATTCACGTTAGCGATTCTTGAGCCCGCCGGGCCGCCCCAAGGGCGAAGGCCCCCGTTGGGGGCAGCGCAGCCACGAAGTGGCAAGCGTGGGGGATTCTAGTTCCTGTCAAGCGCCGCGCGTTTCCTACAATGCAGCCATGTTCGTTCACCTGCGCCTGCACACCGAGTTCTCCATCGTCGACGGCACCAACCGGATCGAGGAAATCGTCAGGGCGGCGGCGGCCGACGGCCAGCCCGCCCTGGCCATCAGCGACCTGAACAACCTGTTCGGCGCGATCAAGTTCTACAAGGAAGCCCGCGCTGCCGGCGTCAAGCCGATCATCGGCGCCGAAATCCTGCTGCAGGGCCTGGCCAAGGACACTGCCGCGCTCTCGCGCATGGTGGTGCTGGTGCAAAGCCGGCAGGGCTACCTCAACCTCTGCGAGCTGTTGGCGCGCGCCTGGACGCAGAACGTCGTGAAAGCGCAGGCCGTGTGCAAGGTCGAATGGCTGCGCGAACTCGGCGAAGGCCTGATCGCGCTGTCGGGGGCCCAGGCCGGACCAGTGGGCCAGGCGCTGGTGCAGGGCGACGAGCAACGGGCCGCCGAGATGGCGTTGGCGCTGGCTTCGATCTTTCCGCACCGGTTCTACCTGGAGTTGCAGCGCGCGGGCCGCCCTGACGACGAAGCGCACGTGGCTGCGGCCGTGCAGTTGGCGGCGCGCCTGAACCTGCCCGCAGTCGCGACGCATCCGGTTCAGTTCACGCGGGAAGACGATTACGAGGCGCATGAAGCCCGCGTCTGCATCGCCGAGGGCGAGATCCTGGGCAACCAGCGGCGCGTGCGCAGGTTCACGCGCGAGCAGTACTTCAAGTCGGCGGCGCAGATGGAGCAGCTGTTCGCCGACGTGCCATCGGCGGTTGCCAACACGGCTCAGATTGCCCGGCGTTGCAACCTGGTGCTGGAACTGGGCAAGCCGCACCTGCCGGACTATCCGACGCCCAACGGCATGCCGATCGAAGCCTATTTCCGCTTCGCTTCGAACGAGGGGCTGCAGGAGCGGATGCTGCACCTCTATCCCGATCCGGTCCAGCGCGCCGCCGAGATGCCGCGCTATGCGCAGCGCCTGGAATTCGAGATCGAGACCATCGTGAAGATGGGATTTCCCGGTTATTTCCTGATCGTGGGCGACTTCATCAACTGGGCCAAGAGCCACGGCTGCCCGGTCGGCCCGGGCCGCGGTTCCGGCGCCGGCTCGCTGGTGGCTTACGCCTTGAAAATCACCGACCTGGATCCGCTGCGCTACAAGCTGCTGTTCGAGCGCTTCCTCAATCCGGAACGCGTTTCGATGCCCGACTTCGACATCGACTTCTGCCAGTCCAACCGCGACCGCGTCATCGACTACGTCAAGGAAAAGTACGGCAAGGAGGCAGTGAGCCAGATCGTGACTTTCGGCACCATGGCCGCGCGCGCGGCCATCCGGGACGTCGGCCGCGTGCTGGACATGAGCTACACGTTCTGCGACAGCATCAGCAAGCTGATCCCCAACAAGCCCGGCCAGCACATCACGATCGAGGGCGCGCTGAAGGTCGAGCCGCTGCTGGCGGAGCGGCTGGCCAAGGAAGACGAGGTCAAGACCCTGCTGGGCCTGGCGCAGAAACTCGAAGGGCTGACGCGCAACGTCGGCATGCACGCCGGCGGCGTGCTGATCGCTCCGGGCAAGCTGACCGACTTCACGCCGCTGTACCAGCAGCCGGGCAGCGATTCGGCTGTCAGCCAGTATGACAAGGACGATGTGGAGGCCGCCGGCCTGGTGAAGTTCGACTTCCTGGGGCTGGCCACGCTCACCATCCTGGAGATCGCCAAGGATCTGATCCGCTCGCGCCACCAGGGCCAGGAGAACTTCAGCTTCGAGAACATCGCGCTGGATGATCCGCAGACCTACAAGCTGTTTGCGGACGGCAAGACCGAGTCGGTGTTCCAGTTCGAAAGCCGCGGCATGCAGGGCATGCTGCGCGACGCCAAGCCCTCGCGGCTGGAGGACCTGATCGCGCTGAACGCCATGTTCCGACCGGGGCCGATGGAGAACATCCCGAGCTTCTGCGCGCGCAAGAACGGCCGGGAGGAAGTGCTGTATCCGCATCCGCTGCTGGAGCCGGTCCTGTCGGAAACCTACGGCATCATGGTCTACCAGGAACAGGTGATGCAGGCGGCCCAGGTGCTGGGCGGCTATTCGCTCGGGGGCGCGGACCTGCTGCGCCGGGCCATGGGCAAGAAGAAGGCCGAGGAAATGGCGCAGCACCGCCAGCTGTTCCGCGACGGCGCCGCCAGCAATGGAATCGGCGAGGCCAAGGCCGACGAGATCTTCGACCTGATGGAGAAGTTCGCGGGCTATGGCTTCAACAAGTCCCATGCCGCCGCCTATTCCCTGCTGGCCTATCACACCGGCTGGCTCAAGGTGCATTACACGGCCGAGTTCTTCTGCGCCAACATGACCGTGGAAATGGACGACACCGACAAGCTCAAGGTGCTGTTCGAGGATGCGCAGAACAACTTCTCACTGACCTTCGAGCCGCCCGACGTGAACCGCGGCGGCTACCGCTTCGAGCCCATTTCGGACAAGGCGATCCGCTACGGCCTGGGAGCCGTCAAGGGCACCGGACAGCAGGCCATAGCTGCGATCGTTGCGGCACGCGAAGAAGGCGGCCCGTTCAAGAGCCTGTACGACTTCTGCGTCCGGGTCGACCGGACCCGGCTCAACAAGCGGACGGTCGAAGCGCTGATCAAGGCGGGGGCCTTCGATTCGCTGCAACTCAATCGGGCGTCGCTGATCGCTTCGGTGGACCGTGCCTTCGACTTCGCCAACGCGACGCAGGCCAATGCCAATCAGGGCGGCTTGTTCGACATGGGCGATTCGCACGCGGCCAGCACGCAGGAGCCGCCCTTGGTCGAGGCCACGCCCTGGGGCGTGAAGGAACGCCTCACTTTCGAGAAGACCGCGGTCGGTTTCTACCTGTCCGGCCATCTTTTCGATGAAGTGGCGCTGGAGCTGCGGCGCTTCGTCAAACGCCGGATCGACGACCTGATCGACACGCGCGAGCCGCAGCTGCTGGCCGGCATCGTGAGCGATTTCCGCGTGATCAACGGGCAGCGCGGCAAGCTGGCCTTGTTCAAGCTCGATGACAAGTCCGCGACCATCGAGGCGACGGCCGACGAAGCCGTGATCAACGCCAACCGGCATCTGCTCAAGGACGACGAATTGATCATCGTGATGGCCAGGCTGCAGCCGGATCGCTTTTCCGGCGGCTTCCGCCTGAGCGTGAACCAGGTCTGGGACCTGGCCACGGCGCGTTGCCGCTTCGGCAAGTTCCTGCGCGTCGCGGTGAACGGCGTGGCCCCCGACATCAGCACCATCCTGCGCGACTTTCCGCCGAAGCGGGAGGTCTCCGAGCAGGGCGAGCTGGTGCGCGGACTGGGTGTGCGCCTCGCGGTCCGGCGCGACCGGGCCATTGCCGAATTGCAGCTGGGCGAGGAAGCCCGCTTCTTCCCGAGCGACGCCGCGCTGGCCAGCTGGATGGCGCAGGCCGATCAGGGCCAGGCGCAGATCGTGTACGAGTAGCGGCGTGCGGGGTTCAGGGGCGTGCGGGAGTCTGCCTTCTGTTGACGAGCCGGAGTCCGGCCGCCCGCCGAGGCGGTTCAGCCCTTGGGCTTGAAATCGATGATCAGAGGCGTGTGGATGCGGCCGTCCACGTCGCGCGGCAGCACTTCGGTCTTGTCCAGCGCACGCAGCACTGCAGCGTCCCAGGACCTGACCCCGCTGGATTTGACCAGCCGACGGCTGACGATGGTGCCGTCGGGGGCCATCTGCACCTCCACCGAGGCCACCGGGTTGCCCGAAATCTCGTCGGTGAAAACGATCTGCGGCCGCACCCGGGCCTGGATCCGTCCGGCATAGCTGTCCGACGGTCCGGACGAATGCTCGGCGGCGCCGGTTGAATCCGGACGGCCGGTCGCGCCCGCGAGTCCCTGCATGCGCCGCAGGTTCTCCTGTCGCATGGCCTCGAGCCGTTTGGCTTCTTCCTGCTGCAGGGCCTTGGCTTTGGCCGCTTTCACCTGCTCTTCCTGGCGCTTCTTTTCATCGGCGGCCTTTTTCTCGGCCAGCTCGCGCTTTTGCAGTTCTTCCTGTTTCTTGCGCGCCTCGATTTTCTTCTGGCGTTCGAGCTCTTCCTGCTTGCGCTGGGCCTGCGCCTGCTTGCGCTTCTCCTGTTCGAGCGCGATGTCGGGCGGCTTGGGCAGCGGCGGCGGCGGCGCGGGCTCGATCTTTACGGCCGGCGCAGGAGGAGGCGGCGGAGGAACCGGGGTCGTCTGCAACGGCGGGGCCTGGACCACCGGCGGGACCGTGGCCGCCGCCGGCGCGGCCGGGTGCGGGACGCTGGACCAAAGCTCGGCTTCGGCCACCATGTTTTCCGATTCGCGGTTCCAGGTGATGCCCCAGGTGAGGGCGAGCATCAGCAGCACATGCGCCAGGATGGCGAGCACGAACGCCGGCACCGTGCCCGGCTGGGGCGGCGGCGCGAATTCGAGTCGGTCAGTGGCCGCTGGCATGTTCCGGCGTCTATTTCGCCAATTGCACCGACAGCCCCACGCGCCGGACGCCGGCACGCTGAAGCCGGTCCATGACATTCACCACGCTCTCGTACTTGACGTTTCTGTCCGCACTGATCACCACCGCGCTGGTGCCGGGCGGGCGGCCCGCCTGGGCCTGGGTCACGGCGGCGGCCATGGCGTCGAGTGGCAGGCTCACGGTCTTGTCGTCGATCTTCAGCTTCAGGGATTCATCCTTGCCGATGAGCACCTGGATCACCTGGTCCGGCTGCTTGGGCGCCTTGCCCACGCTGGGCAGGTCGATCATGCTGGGCGCGATCAGCGGCGCCGTCACCATGAAGATGATCAGCAGCACCAGCATCACGTCGATGAACGGCACCATGTTGATTTCGCTGATGGTGCGGCGGCCGCGGCCGCGGCTGCGAGAAACGGTGGCGGGCATTTCAGCTCCTCGCGCGGGGCCGCGCAGCGGACAGGCGATGCGTCATCTCAGTGGCCCGAGGCCGACTGCGCGCCCAGGTTGCGTTGCAGGATGTTGGAGAACTCCTCGATGAAAGTTTCCAGCTTGATCGCCACGCGGTCGATATCGTGGGCGAAGCGGTTGTAGGCGACCACGGCGGGAATGGCCGCGAACAGGCCGATGGCTGTGGCCACCAGCGCCTCGGCAATGCCGGGCGCGACCGTCGCCAGGGTCACCGACTGCAGGCTGGCCAGACCGATGAAGGCATGCATGATGCCCCACACGGTACCGAACAGGCCCACGTAGGGCGACACCGAACCGACCGAAGCCAGGAACGAAAGATTGGTTTCCACGGCGTCGAGTTCGCGCTGGTAGCTGGCCCGCATGGCGCGGCGGGCGCCGTCCAGCAACGTCCCGGCATCGACGATGCGGCGTTCGCGCAGCTTGTGGTATTCGCGCATGCCGCTGGCGAAGATGCGCTCCATCGGGCCCGCGAGCTTGGCGTTCTGGGCCGCTGCTGCCAGCAGGTCATTGAGGCTGGTGCCGCTCCAGAACTCGCGCTCGAAATCGTCGTTGAGCGAGTTCACCCGCTTGAGCGTGAAGAGTTTGCGAAAGATGGCGGCCCAGCTGGCGATCGAGACCACCACCAGCAACAGCATCACGAGCTGCACCACCCAGCTGGCGTTGAGCACCAGTTGCAGGATCGACAGGTCTTTGGTCATTGTTTCATTGCTTCCAGGAGGTTGGGCGGAATTCTCGCAGGCTTCAGGCTGGCCGCTTCGACCCAGCCGATGCGAATGGTGCCGTCGCACAGCAGCGCCCTGTTGTCGAGCAGGAACGCCTCCTGCGCGAGTATGAGGGAGGCGCGCCCTGCTGCTTCGACGCGCGCTGTTACCAGAAGTTCATCATCGAGCCGGGCCGGGCGATGGTAGCGAACCGAGGTTTCAAGCACCACGAACATGCCTCCCGTGCTATCGCGAAGGGCCCGCTGCGCAATGCCCAGTGAACGCAGCCACTCGGTGCGAGCCCGTTCGAAGAACTTCAGGTAATTGGCGTAGAAGACGATACCACCGGCGTCGGTGTCTTCCCAGTACACGCGGATCGGGAACTGAAAGGACATCCGTTCAGCCAAGGACGGACCGCAGGCGCGCGGCGGCTTCCTGCAGCTGCACCATGGAATTGGCGGTGGAAAAGCGCACGAAATTCCGGGTCTGCGCGCTGCCGAAGTCCCGGCCGGGCGTGACGGCCACATGGGCGCGCTTCATCACCTCGAATGCGAAGTCCCAGCTGTCCGCCACGCCCAATCGGGCGCAGGCCTGCGAACAGTCGGCCCAGGCGTAGAAGGCGCCGTCGGGCATGACGGGCACGGCCAGGCCCATGGCATCGAGCTGGGGAATGAACGCATCGCGGCGCGCCTTGAACTCCATGCGCCGCCTTTCGTATTCGGCCAGGCTGTCCGGCTCGAAGCAGGCCAGCGCCGCGTACTGGGCCACCGCGCTGGGGCAGATGAACAGGTTCTGCGCCAGCCGCTCCACCACCGCCACCAGCGCCTCGGGCACGACCATCCAGCCCAGGCGCCAGCCGGTCATATTGAAATACTTGGAAAAGCTGTTGATGCTGATGACCTGGTCGTCGATGGCCAGACCGGTCTGGCCGAACGCCTCGTCGTAGCTCAGCCCCAGATAGATCTCGTCGAGCAGCGTGATGCCGCCCTTGCCGCTCACATGGTTGTGGATGCGGCGCAATTCGTCAGGCCGGATCGAAGTGCCGGTCGGATTGGAGGGCGAGGCCAGCAGCACGCCGCGGGTCCTGGCTCCCCAATGGCCTTCCACCTTCGCGGCGCTGAGCTGGAAGCGCTCGTCAGCCGTGGTCGGGACCAGCACAGCCCGGCCGTCCGCGGCGCTGACGAAATGGCGATTGCAGGGGTAGCTGGGGTCGGGCATCAGGATTTCGTCCCCCGCGTCGATCAGCGCCAGGCACGCCAGCTGCAAGGCCGCCGAGGCGCCCGCTGTGACCAGGATCCTGCGCGCGGGCACCTGCACACCGAAGCGCTGCTGGTACCAGCCGCTGATGCGCTCGCGCAGCGACTCCAGGCCGAGGGCCTGGGTGTACTGGGTGACGCCGTCGCGGATGGCTTTGGCCGCAGCCTCCTGGACCAGGGGTGGGGCGGTGAAATCGGGCTCGCCGATGTTCAGGAAGATCATCGGGCTATCGGTATGGGCGACTTCCCGCGCGATCTGCGACGCGGCCTTGGCGACCTCCATCACGTAGAACGGCTCGATCCGCTGGGCCCGGTTCGAGATCTTCATCATCGCGCCCGGCCAGCCGCCTTGTCGGTCTGGACCTCGGAGGCGCGCAGCCGCGGCGCCAGCCCATTGAGCACCGCATTGACATATTTGTGGCCATCGGTGCCGCCGAACTCCTTGGCCAGCTCGATGCACTCGTTGAGGACCACGCGCCAGGGCACGTCGGGGCAGTGCAGGAACTCGTAGGCACCGATCCACATCACCCCATGCTCGATCGGCGAGATTTCCTCCAGCTTGCGGTCCAGCAGCGGCAGGATCAAGGCGTCGAGTTCCGCAGCCTCGTTGATGCAGCCGTGCAAGAGCGCGTCGTAATGCACCGAGTCGGCCTTGCCAAAGCCCGCCAGATCCCGGGTGAACAGGTCGATGGCCTGGGCTTCGTTGCGCCCGACCAGGTGTTGGTACAGCGCCTGCACGGCGAACTCGCGCGAGCGGCTGCGTGCTGACTTGGCCGATGCCTTGCGTGCGCCGGCGGGGCCGCTGCGGCCCTGGCGCGGCGCGCCGTCGGCCGCGCTCTTGTTGTCTTCGCTCATCCCAGTTCGTCCAGCAGGTTGCACATTTCGATCACAGCGCGGGCCGCGTCCCGGCCCTTCTCGGTCTGCCGAGCCTGGGCCTGCTCCAGGTTTTCGGTGGTGAGGATCGCATTGGCCACGGGCAGCTGGTAGTCCAGCGCGACCCGGCTGATCCCGGCGGCCGATTCGTTGGCCACCAGTTCGAAATGATAGGTCTCGCCACGGATCACGCAGCCCAGCGCGACCAGGCCGTCATAACCACCCTTTTCAGCCAGCGCCTGCAGCGCGACCGGAACCTCCAGGGCGCCGGGAACCTGCACTTGGTCGATGTGGTCCTCGGCGACGCCCAGGGCCGCAAGCTCGGTGCGGCAGGCCTGCGCCAGCGCGTCGGTGATGCTCTCGTTGAAGCGGGCCTGCACGATGCCGATGTACAGCCCCGTGCCGTCCAGGGGGGCGGACTTGCCCTTTTCTGCGCCAAACATGGATCGTCTTTCGGTTGTCTCAATGAGGAGGAGCGACGTGGCTCACGATTTCCAGCCCGTAGCCTGCCATGCTCGGCATGCGGCGCGGTGTGCCCATGAGGTCCATGCGATGAACCCCGCACTCGCGCAGGATCTGCGCGCCCACGCCGTAAGTGCGCAGATCCATGCGGCCACGCTCGGGCGCGTGCGAGGCCCTGGCCGTGCCTTCGAACTGGGCCAGCAGCTGCCGCGCATCCTCGCCGCAGTTCAGCAGCACGGCCACGCCCCGGCCCTGCCGGGCGATGTGCCTCAGGCTGGCGTCCAGGTTCCAGGAATGCATGGAACGGTTGATTTCCAGCGCGTCGAGCACCGACAGCGGCTCGTGCACCCGCACCGGAACCGTGTCGCCGGGCAACCACTCGCCCATCACGAGCGCGAGGTGCAGGCCCTGGCTGGGCTTGTCCTTCCATGCATGAGCCATGAACTGGCCATGGGCTGTCTGCAGCGGTCGCGCGCCGACCTTCTCGATCAGCGATTCGTTGCGGCTGCGGTGTTCGATCAGGTCGGCGATGGTGCCGATCTTCAGGCCATGCTCGGCGGCGAAGCGCTGCAGGTCGGGCAGGCGCGCCATGGTGCCGTCGTCCTTCATGATCTCGCAGATCACCGCGGCGGGCGTCAGCCCCGCCATGGCCGCGAGGTCGCAGCCGGCCTCGGTGTGGCCGGCGCGCATCAGGACGCCGCCTTCGATCGCCTGCAGCGGAAAAATGTGACCGGGCTGCACCAGGTCCTCGGGCTGGGCGTTGCGGGCCACCGCCGCCTGCACCGTGCGCGCCCGGTCGGCCGCGGAGATGCCGGTGGTGACGCCCTCGGCGGCCTCGATCGAGACGGTGAACGCCGTCGCATGCTTGGCGCCGTTGCGCGCCACCATGGGCGGCAGGCGCAGGCGGTCGCAGCGCTCGCGCGTGAGCGTCAGGCAGATCAGGCCGCGGCCGAAGCGGGCCATGAAATTGATGGCTTCCGGCGTGACGTGTTCGGCCGCGAGCACCAGGTCGCCCTCGTTTTCCCGGTCTTCTTCGTCGACCAGGATCACCATGCGGCCGGCGCGCATGTCTTCGACGATGGCTTCGACGGGCGCGATCGCGACGGTGGGAATGGGATGGGATGCGTTCATGCGCTGGCCTTCTGCGGTTGAGGTGGGGCGGTGAGCATGCGCTCGACGTAGCGCGCGATCAGGTCGATCTCCAGGTTGACCCGGCTGCCGCTGCGCAGCGCCCCCAGGGCGGTGTTGGCCACCGTATGCGGGATCAGATTGATGCTGACTTCGGTGCCGCCGGGCGAATCGGCGATGGTGTTGACCGTGAGGCTGACCCCGTTCACGGTGATCGAACCCTTGTAGGCGAGGTATTTGCCGAGTGCCGCAGGCGCCGTGACGCGCAGCTCCCAGCTTTCGCCGACCTGCGCAAAATGGGTGACTTCGCCGACCCCGTCCACATGGCCGGCCACGATGTGTCCGCCCAGCCGGTCGTGGGCACGCAAGGCCTTTTCCAGATTGATGGGGCCCGGCTCGGCCAGCCCCGCCGTCTTGTCGAGGGACTCGGCGGAAATTTCGACGGTGAAGCGGCGCTGGGCCGGTTCCAGTGCGGTCACCGTCATGCAGGCGCCGTTCAGGGCGATGCTGTCGCCCAGGACGACGTCCTCGAGATAGCCCGCCGGCGCCTCCACCGTGACTCGTTTCCCGTACTGCGAGGCGGCGCCGAGGGGCTTGCCGTCGGCAAAAGGGATTGCGAGGTCGCGGATGGCGACGATGCGCCCCACGCCGGTGATGATTCCGGTAAACATGCGGCTATTTTCGCAGAGTATGTGGCCAGCACCCGGATGGGGTGCTTCTTCCCCTTGGAGGCCCGGTGGCCAGGGTGCCTAGAACCGGTCGCGTCCGGGAATGCGGGCCAGCAGCCGGAGGTCGGGCCCCACCCGGTCGCTGGACAGAAATTCGAACGCCACCGCTTGGGACAGATCGGTCAAGGGTCCGAAATGCGCCATCCCGCGCCCCTCGCCGACGAGCTTGGGGGCCAGATAGATCAGCAATTCGTCCACCAGAGCGGCGCGGATCAGCGAGCCATTGAGCTTGTGTCCCGCTTCCACATGCAACTCGTTGACCTCGCGCCCGGCCAGGTCACGCAGCATGGCGGCCAGGTCGACTTTGCCACCCGGGCCGGGCAGGTGCACGACCTGGGCGCCGCGGGCTTCCAGTGCGGCCTGACGGGCCGCATCCTGGACAGCGCTGTAGATGAAAAGCCGCCGGCCGGACATGAAGACCCTGGCGTCCAGGGGGGTCTCGAGCCGGCTGTCGACCACCACGGCATCGGGCTGGCGCGATGTGGCCACATGCCGGACGTCGAGCCGAGGATTGTCTTCGCGCAGGGTGCCGATCCCGGTGAGGATGGCGCCGGCCCGGGCGCGCCAGCCATGCCCGTCGGAGCGCGCCGCTTCGGAGGTGATCCACTGGCTCGCGCCGTTGTCCAGTGCGGTCTTGCCATCGAGCGAGGCAGCGACCTTCATGCGCAACCAGGGCGTGCGTCGCAGCATGCGGCTGAAAAAGCCGATATTGAGTTCACGCGAGGCCGCCGCACCGGGGCCGACGACCACCTCCACCCCGGCGGCCCGCAGCCGTGCGAAGCCCTGGCCACCGACCAGGGGATTGGGGTCGGGCAGGGCGGCGACCAAGGTTCCGACCCCGGCAGTCACGAGCGCATCGCAGCACGGGCCGGTCCGGCCGTGATGCGAGCAGGGCTCCAGCGTGACGTAGACGGTCGCGCCGGCAACCGAATGACCGCAGGCGGCGGCATCGCGCAGGGCCATGATCTCGGCATGGGGCTGGCCGGCCGGCTGGGTGTGCCCTTGTCCCAGCACGCGCCGGCCATCGGCAGCAACGATCACGCAGCCAACTCGCGGGTTGGGCTCCGAGTGGCCTGTCGAGCCCCGCGCCAGAGCCAGGGCCTGCTCCATGAAGGGGTGCTGCGCTTCCATAGCGGCCTATTCTCCGGCATCCGACACCGTCGTCGCCATTCGGCGCCTGAATCCAGCCGGTCGTCGGGCCGCGCTGGCACGGCCGCGCATCCCGGTTATGGTTCAGCCTGTCGGGACGGACGCAAAACAGGAGATGGCATGGCAATGGGCAAACAGGACGGGTTCACGCTGATCGAGTTGATGGTCACCGCGGCGATCGTGGCGGTCCTTGCCGCCGTGGCCTATCCCTCTTACACGAGGTACATCGTGAGGTCGAATCGCACGGCTGCGGAGGCCCAGATGCTGGACATCGCGAACCGGCAGCAGCAGTTCCTGTTGGCAAACCGCGCCTACGCGGCGTATGCGGACCTGCAAACCAGCGGCTACTCGTTGCCGAGTGCGCTGAGCTCGATCTACACGCCAAGCATCACGGTCGGATCCAGCACGGTCCCGGCCTTCACCGTCACGTTCACCCCCATCACCGGCACCAGGCAGGACGGCGATGGTCCTCTGACTTTCAACAGCGAGGGTGTCAAAGGCTGCGGCGCCGGCTGTGACCCATCGACAAAATGGTAGCCCCCTGCACGCCCCGTTCACGCCGCGCCCTGCGCGGTACATCCATGATCGAAGTCCTGGTGACCCTGGTCATCATCGCTTTCGGCCTGCTCGGCATGGCCGGTCTGCAGATGCGCCTGCAAATGTCCGAGATGGAGTCCTACCAGCGCAGCCAGGCGCTGCTGCTGCTCAGCGATATGGCAAATCGCATCTCGGTGAACCGTACAGCAACCCTTGCAGGGTCCTATCTGGTGGACCCCGCGAGTCCGCTGGGCGCGGGCATGACTTGTCCCACCGCGATCGCCACCCAGGTGCAACGGGACTTGGGTGAGTGGTGCAACGCGCTCCAGGGCGCGGCCGAGACCGCCACCGGGGGCGCCAACACGGGCGCGATGGTCGGCGGCCGCGGTTGCGTCGAGCGCGTGGGGTCCGACTATCTCGTCACGGTGGCTTGGCAGGGCCTGACGCCGATCAGCGCGCCCCCGGCATCCGTGGCATGCGGTGCCGGCAGCTACAACGCGGCTGCGGGTTCGCCATGCGTGAACGACCTGTGCCGGCGCGTGGTGACCACTCTTGTTCGAATCGCAACGCTATGAACCGGCCGGCCCTTTTGTTGTCTGAACGCTTTTCCGCCCGGCCGCACCGGCGCGCGCAGTCCGGCTTCACCCTGGTCGAGCTGATGATCTCGATGGTCCTCGGCCTGTTCATCGTCCTGGCGCTGCTGACCCTGCTGATCAACGTCAACCGCAACAACAGCGAGATGACCAAGTCGAACCGGACGATAGAAAACGGCCGGTTCGCGCTGCAGCTGCTGGAGGCCGACGTTTCGCATGCCGGGTTCTGGGGTGGGTTCGTGCCGTTGTTCGACGACCTCACCAATACGGCCGTTCCCGCGGATGTGCCCACCGCGGCTCCCGACCCGTGCCTTTCGTATGCGACGCCGTGGGACGCTACCTATGTGACCAATCTGATCGGCATTCCCCTGCAGGCCTACGAAATACCGGCCGTGGTGCCGTCGCCGACCGTGCCCGCATGCGCCACCCGGGTGGTGAACCCCCAACCCAGCACCGACGTGCTGGTGGTCCGGCACCTCGAACCGTGCATGGCCGGCGTGGACGCCGGGTGCGCCGCCCCTACCGCCGCTGACGTCTATTTCCAGACCGCGCGCTGCACGGATACTTTGAAGGCTCCGCCAGCAGGCAACTACACCACCAGAACCTTCGCGATTGGTATTAGCCAAACCACGGTCAATGGCCTCGGAGTGGCTACAAGCACCTTCGACCTGGGAACAGGCGCGGCGACCACAGCCATGCCCCTGTACCAGCGCGACTGTCTGACCCCCGCACCCGCCTACAAGTTCGTTTCGGACCTTTATTACGTGCGCAACTACTCGGTCACGGCGGGGGACGGCATCCCCACCCTGATGCGGTCGCAGTTCACCAGCGCGGCATTCCAGCCGGCCGACGCATTGATCGAGGGCATTCAGGGCTTCAGGGTGGAGTTGGGTCTCGACACCGTCAGCGATTCGGGCGGCGCGGTGACCTTCACGACGGCGGTCAGCTGGGCTGATTCCACCAACCTCACGTCGCCGACCAACCGCGGTGACGGCATTCCGGACTCCTATGTGCGCTGTACGACGGCGTCGCCCTGTACGGCAGCCCAGTTGATGAATGCCGTTGCCGCCAAGATCTATGTCCTGGTTCGCAGCGAAAACCCGACACCCGGCTATACCGATACCAAGAGCTATTGCCTGGCCAGCAGTTGTCCGACGGCGGCCGACAAGATGGGCCCCTTCAACGACAGCTTCAAGCGCCATCTCTACACCCAGACCGTGCGCCTGACCAACGTCTCGGCACGCAGGGAAACGCCGCCATGACCGTGAAGCGCTTTCTGACCAGGAACAAGTCTGCCATGGGCCGGCCGGCCCAGCGCGGCGCCACATTGATCATCGGACTCATCATGATCGTGCTGATCACGCTCATCGTGGTCAATGCATTCACGCTCAGTTCGTCCAACCTCAAGTCGGTGGGCAACATGCAGGCGCGTGACGAGGCGGTCGCGGCCGCCAACGAGGCGATCGAGCTGGTGGTCAGTTCGTCCTTTACCGACGCCCCTGTGGCGCAATCGATCAACGTGGACATCAACAAGGACGGCACGACCGACTACGTTGTCGCGCTCGACGCTCCGACCTGCGTCCGGGCGGCGGCGGCTTCGGCCGCGGCACCGAGCGACGTGGAACTGGGCGCCGGCCTGTCGGTTGCCTCCACCTGGAATACCGATTGGGACATCAGTGCGACCGTGACCGACGTCGCCAGCGGCGCGGTGGTGCACGTGCGCGAAGGCGTGCGGGTGCTGCTGTCGCAAGTTCAGAAGACTGCGGTATGCAACTGAACCAGACGGAAAGTTGGAGGACAACATGACAAAGCATTTATTCAAGATCCTGCTGGCGGCGCTCGCGCTGCTGGTCCATCTGCCCGGCAACGCCGAAGACATCGACCTGTTCGTCGGAATCCCGCCCAGCACGGTGGATGTTCCCAACGTTCTCATCATCCTGGACAACACGGCGAACTGGAACCTTCCGTTTGATGCCGAAAAGGCGGCATTGGTATCGGTGTTCAACGGCCTGACGCAGGACAAGTTCCGGGTCGGGTTGATGATGTTCACCGAAACCGGCGGAGGCAACTCGGGTGAGGACGGTTCTTACGTCAGGGCGGGGATCCGCCCGATGAGCGCCGCGAACAAGTCTTTGTACGCTTCACTCATCAACAGCCTTGACAAAACTGACGACAAGTCCAACGGCGGCAAGATCTCCAAGGCGATGGAAGAGGCCTATCTCTACTATTCCGTCGGGACGCCCTATTCAGGCAACAACAAGGCGAAGACCGATTACACGGGCAATACATCCGGCACGGCGCAGTCGAATGCCGTCTTTGCGTTGACCGGCAACGCGCTTGGTTCCAAGGCAGCGACCACCTACAACAACCCGATCGTCGCGGGGAGCTGCTCGCGGAACTACATCATCTACATCAGCAACGGCGCGGCGCAGGACGCAGCAGCGGACATCACGCAGGCAAGCAGCGCGCTCAACACGGCGGCGACGGCGCAGGGGAAGACCGGGTCCACGCCAGCGATCGCCCTCAATCCCAGCGGCTCGCAGGACAACGTCGCGGACGAGTGGTCCCGGTTCATGAAGGTGAGTAGCCTGGGCATCTCCGTCTACACGATCGACATTAACAAAGTTACGACGGGGCAGGGGCCCGGCTGGACGGCGCTGCTCAAGAGCATGGCAGGTCAATCGGGCGGCAAGTATTACGACGTGAGCAGTTCGGTGGGCACCCAGATCCAGGATGCGCTGAACGACATCTTTTCCGAGATCCAGTCGGTCAACAGCGTGTTTGCGTCGGTCAGCCTCCCGGTCAGCGTCAACACCCAGGGAACCTATCTGAACCAGGTCTATGTGGGCATGTTCCGACCCGACCCCGACCAGAATCCGCGCTGGGCCGGCAACCTGAAGCAGTACAAACTCGGGCAGATCGCAGGCGTGCTCAAACTGGAAGACGCGGACGGCGCCGGGGCCATCAACAACCAGACGGGGTTCATTACCGAATGCGCACGCAGCTTCTGGACGCCTTCCGTACTGGACACCGAATGGACTGCCCGCCCCAATGGGGATTGCCTGACGATCGCCAATTCGCGCGCCTCGAACTATCCTGATGGCAACGTCGTCGAAAAGGGCGCCCAGGCCTACAAGCTGCGCGCCAGCAGCACCCGCACGGTCAAGACCTGCAGCGCGACCAGTGCGGACTTGTGCACGAGCGGCGGATTGACGGCGTTCAACAACACCAACGTCACCCAAGCCATGCTGGGTCCCAATGTCGCCAATACCACGGAGCGCGACGATCTCATCAACTGGGCGATCGGGATGGACAACCAGATAGATGAGAATCTAAACGGCAGCTATACCGATCGTCGCCTGTCGATGCACGGCGACGTGGTGCACTCTCGTCCGGTCGCGATCAATTTCGCCGCCGACGGCGCCACCCCCAATGTGGTGGTCTTCTACGGGGCCAACGACGGCATGTTGCGGGCAGTCAACGGCAACCGCCTGAACGCCATTGGCACCTTCCCCGCCGGCGCCGAGCTGTGGTCGTTCATGCCGCCCGAGTTCTACGCGTCGATCAAACGCCTGCGCGACAACGCGATTCGCATCAGTTTCCCCAACAATGGGACGGGAACACCCGTTCCGCAGCCCAAGAACTACGGCATGGATGGCCCGATTACCGCCTTCAAGGGTACCGTCGGCGGCGTCGCCAAGGAATTCATCTATGCCACCATGCGGCGGGGCGGCAAGGCCGCTTACGCATTCGATGTCACCAACAGCATTGCCGCGCCTTCGAGCCCGACGCTGAAATGGAAAGTCGGCTGCGCCGCCGACGGAACCGGCTGTACCACCGGGCTGAGCGGCATCGGCCAGACCTGGTCATCGATGAAGTCGTTCACGACGTCGGGCTACGGATCGGGGGCGAGCCCGCTGGTCATCATGGGAGGCGGCTACGACACCTGCGAGGACTTCGACGCGCTGACGGCCGGCGGCATGAACAACAACTGCGGCGTGACTTCGAAGGGCCACTTCGTGTATGTGCTCGATGCCGACACGGGCGCCACGGTCGCGACCTTCGACACCCTTGGAACGCGGGGCGTCGTTGCGGATGTCACCCTGGTGCGGGACAGCAGCGGACAGGTGATCTACGGTTACACGGCCGACCTGGGCGGGAACGTGTACCGCATCACGTTCAACGGAGCGCCGGCCGCCTGGACCATGACCAAGATTGCCGCGCTCGGATGCGATGGCACCGGCCTCTGCGGCGCGGGCGTTGCCAACCGCAAGTTCATGTTCGGGCCGAGCGTCATCGCGACCGACGGCGTGCCCACGACCGGCAGCACCTTCGTCATCCTGCTCGGATCGGGCGACCGCGAAAAGCCTCTGGCCTACTACGCCTCTGCCACGGCCGTCACCAATCGCTTCTTCGCCTTCACCGACAAGCCCTCGGTTCTGGCCGCGACATGGCCGGGAGTGGCAGATTGCGGCGCCGCGATCATTTGCATGAACTCACTCCTGGGCATCACCGGCACCACGACGCCGACGGCGATCCAGCTGGCGGCAAAGAAGGGCTGGTACCTCGGCTTGGCGCCTTCTGAACAGGTGGTGACTTCGGCAATCACCATCTTCGGCGTTGTCACCTTCAGCACACACCAACCGGCAGTTGCCACGCCTGGTTCCTGCAGCTCCAATCTCGGGACCACTCTCGTCTACAACATTGCCTACACCAATGCCTCGAGCGCCAATGGAACCGCCAATCGATACGAGGACGTGGCCGGGGACGGCTTGCCTCCTTCGCCGGTCGCCGGTAACGTGACCCTGGACGACGGCACCACGGTTCCCTTCTGCATCGGCTGCAGCCCGAGGTCGCCGCTGGAAGGTGCCCCGCCCAAGACGCTGGGGAGCGTGATCCAGCCCAAGGGCCGTCTCTATTGGTATATCCAGAAGTAAGCGATTCGAAAGATGAACCTGCGCCGATCAATCCGGACCCGGAGCTTGCGCGCCAGCCTGGCGGATCGGGGCTTCACGCTCATCGAACTGATGGTCACGGTCGCCATCCTGGCGATCCTGGCCACCATCGCAGCGCCTTCTTTCAATGATGCGATCCTCAGCAACAAGCTGACTTCATATGCCAACAGCTTTGTCGCCAGCGCGCAACTGGCCCGCGGCGAAGCCATCAAGCGCAATGCGACCGTGGTGATGTGCCGCGCCGCCAGTTCGGCCGGTTGCGCGGCGAGCGGGACCTGGCAGCAGGGCTGGATCGTCTTCTCCGACGACGGAGCCGGTGCTAACAAAGGCAACGGCGTGTTCGACAGCGACGAGACTTTGCTTCAGCGTCAGCAGGCGCTCTCGGCAGATTACCACTTCACCGGAAACGCCTACTCCCTCGATTTTCTGCCCTCGGGCGGAGCCCAAGTCACAGGCGGAACCTTGCCGCCCGTCACGCTGACCTTGTGTCGCGCGACGCCCACTGCTGGCAAGCAGGAAAGAAGCATCGGTTTGAGCACCACGGGCCGCACGTCCGTGACCAAGACCGTCACCGGAGCTTGCGGTTGAAATGAGCAACTACGTTCTATTCAGATGAAATAAGTAACAAAATATAGCCAGTAAAAATCTGCAAACATAGTAATTTGAGGCTATATTGTCGGCATGAGCGAGCCGGCCATTTCGGTTTTTTCAGTTGCGGTGTCTGGTGAGCGGCACATCCCATGCCGCCGTCCAGAGCGCGGCTTCACCTTGATTGAACTGCTGGTCGCGATCTGTGTGACGGCGTTGCTCCTGACGATCGCAGCTCCTTCGATAGCCCAACTGGTTACGTCGCTGCAGCTCAGTTCTGCTTCCAACAGCTTTGTGTCCGGGCTGCACCTCGCCCGCAATGAGGCGATCAAGCGCAATGGCCGGGTGGTGCTGTGCAAGACGGCCGACGGGATGTCTTGCACGAGCACCGGCGGCTGGGAGCAGGGCTGGCTCATCTTTCACGACGCCAATAACAACAGCCTGCGCGAAAGTTCGGAGCAGATCATCCATCGCCAGCTGCCCCTTGCAGCCAGCTTGAGGATGACCGGTAACCTGAACATTGCCACATACGTTTCGTTCGTGCCCACGGGTGCAACGAAGCTGATCGGCGGCGCGTTTCAGGCTGGAACGCTCACCGTGTGCCGGGAGTCGCTGTCGGCAGTTGATGCGCGCCAGATCGTCTTGAACGCCGCAGGCCGGCCCCGGGTTCACAAGACGATCATCCCGAGTTGCGGCTGATCGCCGCGCGGCTCAGCGCCGGACTTCGTCGACCAGGGTCTTGAACTCGTCGATGTCCTCGAAGCTGCGGTACACGCTGGCAAAGCGTACGTAAGCCACCTTGTCCAGTTTTTTCAGCTCGCGCATGACCAGTTCACCGATGCGCGCGGATGGAATCTCGCGCAGCCCCAGGCTCAGCAGTTTTTCCTCGATCCGTTCCACCGCGCTGTCGATCTGCTCGGTGCTCACCGGGCGCTTGCGCAGGGCGAGGTTCATCGATGCCTGCAGCTTGGCGCGCTCGTAGTCGATGCGCCGGCCGTCTTTCTTGACCACGGCCGGGAAGGTAACGTCCGGCCGTTCATAGGTGGTGAAGCGCTTTTCGCAGGCCATGCACTGGCGGCGCCTGCGAATGAAATCGCCGTCTTCCGACACACGGGTTTCGACCACCTGGGTCTCATCGTTGCTGCAGAACGGGCATTTCATGCGGAATATCCCGCGACGCCGGCCCGGACCTGCCAATGCCTCGGCGGCGGGCCGTATTGGCAGTGGATGCGGGCCGAAAGGAACGTCATTGTTATCCGTAGACCGGGAAGCGCCGCGTCAATGCATGGACTTTCTCGCGCACCGCCGCGATGTTGGCGGCGTCGCGCGGATGGTCCAGCACGTCGGCGATCAGGTGGGCCGTCAAGCGCGCTTCCTCCTGTCCGAAACCGCGCGTGGTCATCGCCGGGGTACCGATGCGCACGCCACTGGTCACCATCGGCTTTTCCGGATCCTTGGGAATGGCGTTCTTGTTGATCGTCATGTGCGCGTCGCCCAGCACGGCCTCGGCCTCCTTGCCGGTAATGCCCTTGGACCGCAGGTCAACCAGCATCAGATGGCTTTCCGTGCGCCCGCTGACGATCCGCAGGCCCCGTTGCACCAGGGTTTCGGCCAGTACCTGGGCGTTCTTCAGCACCTGCTGCTGGTAGGTCTTGAACTCCGGCGCCAGGGCTTCCTTGAATGCCACGGCCTTGGCAGCGATGACATGCATCAGCGGTCCACCCTGCAGGCCCGGGAAGATGGCGCTGTTGATCGCCTTCTCGTGCTCGGCTTTCATCAGGATGATCCCGCCGCGGGGTCCGCGCAGGCTCTTGTGGGTGGTTGAGGTCACCACGTCGGCGTGCGGTACCGGATTGGGATAGACGCCGGCGGCGATCAGGCCCGCGTAGTGCGCCATGTCGACCATGAAAATCGCGCCCACGGCCTTGGCCACCCTGGCGAAGCGTTCGAAGTCGATCCGGAGGGAATAGGCGGAAGCTCCGGCGATGATCAGCTTGGGCCTGGATTCGAGCGCCTTGCGCTCCATCGCGTCGTAATCGATCTCTTCCTTCTCATCCAGGCCATAGGAGACGACGTTGAACCACTTGCCGCTCATATTGAGCGCCATGCCGTGGGTGAGGTGGCCTCCTTCGGCCAGGCTCATGCCCATGATGGTGTCGCCGGGCTTGAGGAAGGCCAGGAACACGGCCTCATTGGCTTGGGCTCCGGAATGAGCCTGGACGTTCGCGGCATCGGCCCCGAACAATTGCTTCACGCGCGCGAGCGCCAGTTGTTCGGCGACGTCGACGTTCTCGCACCCGCCGTAGTAGCGCTTGCCAGGATAGCCCTCGGCATACTTGTTGGTCAGTTGCGTGCCCTGGGCCGCCATGACGGCCGGGGAAGCATAGTTTTCGCTGGCGATCAGCTCGATGTGCTCTTCCTGGCGCCGGTTCTCGGCCTGGATCGCGGCCCACAATTGCGGGTCGGTTTGCTCGATGAGGATGTTGCGGTTGTACATGGCAGTCCATGAGACGTTGGTCCTTGTACGAGACAAGGGCTGCCCAGGCGAACGGCTGAACGCCGGTAAGGCCCGGCGGCACGCTTCCCCGTGGTGGGACAAGATCGGCTGCCGGCTTCAGGCAGCCCCCGTGCTGATGTCCACGTCAGCGTCGGCCGCCTGTGCGGCGCCGCGCCTATCGCCAGTTGCGTACCGCGTTAGTGTAGCGGACCGCCGGGTAGCCGGTTTCAGGAGATGGACAGGCTGGCCACCTTGTCCTGAGCCGGGGGTGCCTCCGGATTCGCCGGCGCCACGGCACGGATGACCGGCGGCTGGGCCAGCGGAACGTTCCGGCCGGAAGCCACCTGTTTCAGGCGGTTGTGCTCGGCCATGACCTTGTCGGCGTAGCCACCGTCGTCGCCCAGGTTGCCTGCGCCGACGTAGAACTTCAGCCCGGCGGCCAGCGAGCCGGAACGCTGGATGCATTCCTGCAGCACTTTCACACCGACACGCAGGTTGCTGACCGGATCGAAAGCAGCCAGCTTGCCGCCAAAGTTCTCATATTTGTCGCTGTGGACGCCCGTCATGACCTGCATCAGCCCCTGAGCCCCCACCGGGCTTTGTGCAAACGGATTGAATCCCGATTCGACGGCCATGACGGCCAGGATCAAGGTGGGATCGAGCTTGACTCGAGCGCCGATCTCATAGGCCTCGACCACCAGGGCGCTGACAGGTTCGGGCGCCACCCGGTACTTCTTGCTGAGCCAGTAGGCCACGGCGGCCTGCTGCTTGGGCAGGTCCCGCGGATCGGCTGCCGTGGCCCTGTCCACCGCATCCGGTTCCACCTGCATGCCCACTTCATCCATCTGCCGGGCTTGCAGCCAGCTTCTCAATTGAGTCTCGCCGGCTTGACGCAGATCAGGCCGGGCGGTGAGGGTGATCACGCAAAACACGGTGGCCAGGCCAACCAGAGCAAAACCGTTGTGTGTGATCTCGAAAAAGCCCTGGGCGATATCCGACGCGAAAGTTCGCAAGCCCTGGGCTGTCTTTTGCAACGCTGTCATAGCACTTCCTTTCTCTGCGCGGGCCGGGTGGCACAAGGCTGCATCAGCAGCATCACGCCGTCAGGCTCCTCGTTTGGATTGGTACGCCATCAAATGCCGGTGGTCTCGCATGACTCACAAGGGCAATTCAACTTAGCCGGGGTCGGCAGCGGCTCGGGTCATCCCCTGCACTATTTGCCAGGGACGGGCGAATTCTAGGTGCCCGCCTCATAACAGGTCAAGCATATCAATTTAATAAGTTATTCTAAAAATAGCAAAATGAGTAGTTAAGTTGCTAGTGTGGCGGCACTAATTCATGTCGGAACTCGGCCATTCATGGTGTCGGACGCCGCTTACAAGTCCATCTATGGGGTGGCCGTTTCGAAAACCATGGCAAGCCCCGGCATGGTCGACGTGCCGACCGGATTGGCTTGAGCCGACGGCTTTGCGCCGGGCAGCTCCTGAATTCGAAGCAAGCCGGCGACTGTGTCCTTGCCCATGTCTGGCCAGCTCGCCACGTACGTGAGGGCTGGCCGCGCCTGCCGGCATGTGCGGCCAGCTTTCAAGTAGTAGCAGCTTGGGGTTGTCAAGGCAATCCGGCCAATCGCCATTGCCAGCTCCATTGAAAACTCAGACTTGAAAACCCGTGCGAGGTGATCTAACTTCATCAGGCCTGAGGGATCAGGCATTTAGCCGGTAGGCCCGCTTCGGTGGTTGCCCCGGCCCATCCAGGAAGCAATCTCTTGCTTCCGCGCAACCGGGGACTTCAATCTCTCTGGTTGCAAATCGGCGGCAAATGACTCATGTCAGCCGTCAAGCCCGGCAGACGGTTCAGCTGTCTACCGGGCTTTCTCATTGGTGCTCCGCCAGCGTTCTTCTTATATGAGTGTGCGCTGGACGCTGGTGTGTGAGCCGTCGTTACCGCCGACGTTGGCCGGGGGCGATTCGCGGCGAGAATAGCGGCTTGCCCGCTTCGGCAGGGCGCCATCTCACCGACTAAGAAAACTGAAGTGATCCAAGCCACCCTCAAACCCAACGATACCCGCTCGCTCGACATTCTGACCGGCGGTGCTTTCTCGGCGCCTACCTCGGGCGAGCGAGCCGCTCGCGTGCGCGACTGGCTCGCGGGCAATCCCAGCGTGGAGCAGATGCAGGAGGTTTTTCGCGAGCTCAGCGGGCGCGACAAGGGCGCGGCGAAACTCCTGCGCGAAAAGCTCGACGAAATCAAACGCAGCAGAGGCCAGGAAGCGATCGCCGCGGAGTGGGCCGAAAAGGCAAGGGGGCTGCTGGCGCAAGCCAAGCTGAACATCGCCGATGCGATGGCGTGGCAGCGCGACGCCGCCAAGGCAGGCGCACCGCTCAGCCGCGAACCGCTGGCGGCCATGAAGGCGCAATTGGGCGACCGCATCAAGGGCATCGAGGACTTGCAGCATCGCGTCCAGGTGCAGCGCGAGGCTGCCGTGCTGCTGGCGCAGCGGATCGAAGTGCTGTCGACCAAGTCCTGGCGCGACGCCCAGGCGGCTGCAGGGTCGCTCGCCACCGATGTGCCCGCCTGGCAAGCCCAGGCCGAGGCCTTGCTGGCCGACCCCAGCTGGGCCAGTGTCGATATCAAGTTTCCGCCATTGCTGGAGGCTTCGCGCAACCAGCTGCAAGCGGTTTGGGAAGCGTTCCAGAGCGCCCTGGCCCAGGCTGTGGCTGCGGCGAGTGAGCCATCGGCGCCGTTGCCGCCGGTGCCCGTCTGGGCCGACGAACTGCGGATCGCCCGCGGGGTTGCCGTGGAAGCACCGGTGAAGCCGGTCAAGCCCAAGGTCGACCCCGAGCTGCGCGCGCAGGCGACGCAAGTCGTGCGCGACGTCCTGGCGAAGCTGGAGCAGGAGATCGCGCAGGGACATGGCAAAGCCAGTGCGGGCGCGGCCACGGCTTTGCGCAATGCGCTCAAGGAACACGGCAAGCTGATCGACGACAAGCTGGAAAACCAGGCCCATGCCGCGCTGGCTGCGGCTGGTGAGCTCGAAGGCTGGCAACGCTGGCGGGCCGATCAGTTGCGTCAGGAACTGGTCGCCAAGGCGGAGGGTCTGTTCGAGCAAACGGTACCGGCGGAAGGCCAGGAACCGCAGCCGCCCAAGCCGCGCTATGGCGGCCGCAAGATGCAGGAGCAGCTTCGGGCCTTGCGCGACCAGTGGAAGCAGACCGATCAGGGGGGCGTGCCCAATCATGCGCTCTGGAAGCGCTTCGACGATGCCTGCAACGAGGCCTACAAGGTGGTGGAAGGTTGGCTCGACAAGGTCAAGGCCGAGGCCGCCGAACACAAGGCCCAGCGCCTGGCGCTGATCGAAGAACTCAAGGCTTGGGCCAGCGCCAACCCGACCGCGCGTGACGACGACTGGAAGGGATTCAACCGGATCCTGCACCAGTTCGACACGCGTTGGCGGGATGCTGGGCATCTGAGCGAGAAGGCATTCGCCGAATTGCAGCCCCTGTGGCGCGACGCCATTCAGGCGGCGGCCGCGCCGCTGGAGGCGATGCAAAAGCTGAGCCTGGAGCGCCGTCACGCGATGATCGACGAGGCCAAGACGCTCGGGGCCGAGCCGCAACTGCGGGTGGATGCCGTCAAGGCGTTGCAGCAGCGCTGGCAGGCCGAGGCCCAGGGCGTCCCGCTCGACCGCAAGCACGAGCAAAAGCTCTGGGATGCTTTCCGCAAACCGATCGACGAAGCGTTCAACCGAAAGACCGAGGAGCGCGAGAAGGCTGCCGCTGCGCTGAGTGAGCGCGACCGGACGGTGCTCGAAGCGTCGCGGGCGCTGGAGGCGGCCAACGCCACCGGAGACGTGCAGAGAATCAAGGCCGCGATGGCGGCGCTCGAGGCGGCGCTGCGCGGACAAGCCCAGGCGGCCGCGGCCGTCGAGGCGGCAGGGCCGGCGCTGGCGTCGCCAACCGCCCAGGAACCTGTTGCCGAAGGCCAGGCTGGCGAGAGCACAAGCGCCGACGCTGCCGCTGCAGAGCCCGTGGCGCCGGCCGCCGTGAGCGCGGAGGAGGAAGCATCCGCTCCCGAGGGAAGCGCAACCACCCCTGCGGCACCGCCGAAACCTGCGCCCAAGCCGGTCATCGCCATGCGCGGGGACGACCGCCCCGGCATGAAGAAAGCCGAGTCACAGCCCGCGGGCCGGGGTGGCAAGTTCGGCGATCGCAAAGGCGGCGCCGGCGGCAAGTTCGGCGAACGCCGCGACGATCGCGGGCCACGCGACTCGCGCAGCGACAGCCGGTTCGGCGGCGACCGTTTCGGCGATCGGTCGGTCGATGACCGCGGCCCGCGCCTGGGCGACGTTGCGTTCCGTGCGCAACGCGAAGCCCTGGAGCATGCCCAGATGACGCTCAAGAAGCTGGCCGCGCAAGCCCACGGCGAGGCCTTGACCCAACTCATGACAGCGTGGGAGCAGCGCGCGCCCGATCAGCTGCCGAGTCCACAGGAGCTGGGCAAATCCGTCACGTCGGTGGTACGTGGTGCCTGGGTGCAGGCGCTGGGTGCGCCGCCGGCCCGGGACGCGTCCGAGGCGCTGCTGCGTCTTGAAATCGCCGCCGAGGTACCGACCCCCGCCGAACAATTGAGCGCCCGCCGGATGTTGCAGCTGCAGCTGCTCACGCGGCGCAACGATCCTTCCCCCGCGCAGACCTGGGGCCAGGACACGGCCCAGGTGCTGGCTTCAGGCTACGAAGCCGGGGCCGCGCGGCGACTGCAAAACGCGCTCAAGAACCTGCTGCGCCGCTAGGCCGGAAGAAGCTGTCGAGCAACGGGACGAGCCGGGGAAACTCGGTTTCGAATCGCGCGCGATTGACGAAATACGCTTCGCACGCCACGGCGAAGAATTCGTCGATCGCCTCGGCGCCGTAGGGGTCGAGCCAGGTGGCCTCGCCACCGAAGCGATCGGCGATGATGACCTTTTCACGGAAGGCGTCGTATTCCGTTTTCATCAGCGCCCGCCAGGCCTGCTGCGCCGCGCGCGTGGGCAGTGGCGGGCAGCCGTCCGGCACGCCGTCGCGCATGTCGATCTTGTGGATGAATTCGTGGATCACGACGTTGTAGCCCCGCTCGGCGGAGCTGCCCGCGCGCTCCACGTCGCGCCAGCTCAGCATCACCGGACCGCCCTCCATCGCTTCGCCCGAGAGCACTTCGTCATAGTGATGCACGATGCCGTGCTCGTCGGTCAGGGTCCGGCGCGCGAGCACTTCATCGGGATGCACCACGATGCCGACGAAATCGTCATACCAGTCCAGCCCCAGGTGCAGCACCGGCAACACCGCCTGCGCCGCTATGGCCAACGCGACCGGATCGGTAATGGTCAAGCCGTTGGCACCGTGGAATTCCTTGGTCGCGAGGAACTGCGATGCCAATGCCCTGAGGCGCGAGACGTCTCGTTCGGGACGGGCGCCCAGGAAGGGGTAGCGTTGTTGCACGTCATGCCAGAGCTCGTCCGGAATCGACCGCTCGGGCGCACGCTTGCGAAGCCAGCCGAACATCAGGTGAGCGCGATGCGCCGCAAGCCCTCGGCCGTCAGCCGCAGCACCTGCTGGCGCGGCGGCTCGGCAAGAGCATCCCAGTCGCTCAGGACAATGCGCTGGCCTGTGCCCAGCACATGATCGGCGGGACGATGGGTGTGGCCATGAATGAGCACCTGCGCCTCGGCTGCCACGAGCCAGGCGCGTGCGGCGTCGCCGTCCACGTCCGGGTAGGCAATGCCCGAACGCTTGCGCGCTTCGCTGCGTTCGCGCATGTCCCTGGCGATGGCCTGGCGCTGCGCCAGTGGCTTGGACAGAAACTCGTGCTGCCACTGGTGCGTGCGGACCTGCTCGCGAAAATGCATGTACTCGACGTCGTCGGTGCACAGCGCGTCGCCGTGGGTGAGCAACCAGCGTCGGCCGCCGAAGCCCAGCACCGTCGGATCGGCCAGCTGCGTGGTGCGGCAGGCCTTCAGGAAGCCGTCGCCGACCAGGAAGTCGCGGTTGCCGGCCATGAAAAAGACAGTGGTGCGCGTCGCCGCATCCTTGAGCACCGCGGCGCAGTCGGCGGCGAACCCCGGCTGCGCGGCCGCGTCGTCACCAACCCATATGTCGAACAGGTCGCCCAGGATGAACACCGCATCGGCCGGCGTCAGCCGCATGTAACGGCGCCAGGCTGCGAAGGTCGCCGGTTCCAGGGCCTGCAAGTGCAGGTCCGAGATGAAGTCGACCGTGCCCCATGCCGGCGGCGCCTGCAGCTGGGCGAATGCTGGCACAGCCGCCATGGCGTTCTCGCCGTGCTTCAGAGCGCGACGGCTTTCTCGATCACCACGTCCTGTGTCGGCACGTCGTCATGGAAGCCCTTGCGGCCGGTCTTGACGGCCTTGATGCGGTCGACCACGTCGGTACCGCCAACGACCTTGCCGAACACGGCGTAGCCCCACCCTTGCGCGCTCGGCGCGGTGTGGTTGAGGAACTGGTTGTCGGCCACGTTGATGAAGAACTGTGCGCTGGCCGAATGCGGGGCCTGGGTGCGCGCCATCGCCACCGTGTAGTTGGCGTTCTTCAGGCCGTTGTTGGCTTCGTTCTCGACCGGCGCACCGGTGGGCTTTTCCTTCATTCCCGGCTCGAAACCGCCGCCCTGGACCATGAAGCCGGGAATGACGCGGTGGAAGATGGTGTTGTTGTAGTGGCCCTTGTTCACGTAGCCCAGGAAGTTGGCCACCGTCTTGGGGGCCTTGTCCTGGTCCAGTTCGAGTGTGATGACGCCGTAACCGGCAATATGAAGTTCGACCTTGGGGTTGCTCATGGGGAATCCTTGATCAGTTGAAGAAAGCGCCAGGGCCTGGCCCGGCAGTGTGCGGCTCTTTACTTGACCAGCGTCGCGGAAGTGATGACGACCGGCGTGCGCGGGACATCGCTGGGGAAGGGGCCTCCGGCGCCAGTGGGCATGGACTTGATCCTGTCGATCACATCCATGCCGCTGACGACCTTGCCGAACACCGTGTAGCCCATGGACTGGGGTGAGGGATCGAGGAAGGTGTTGTCCTTGACGTTGATGAAGAACTGGGAGGTGGCCGAGTTCGGATCGTTGGTGCGTGCCATCGCCACCGTGCCCACCACGTTCTTCTCTCCGCCTTTCGCCAGGGCCTCGCGACCTTCGTGCGGCACCGGTGGGCGTGTCGGTTTCTGGCCATAGTGGGTGTCGTAGCCGCCGCCCTGCACCATGAAATTGTTGATCACTCTGTGGAAGATGGTGCCGTCATAGTGCTTGTCCTTCACGTACTGCAGGAAATTTTCCACCGTCTTCGGCGCCTTGTCGGGATAGACCTCGATCACGAAGTCGCCCGCCGTCGTGGCGAACTTCACCTTCGGGGCCGAGTCCGCTGCGGCGGCAACCGCCGCGGTCGCGAGGCCAAGGGAAAAGATCAGTGCCGCAAGGCGGCGGGTCAAGACATTCATCAGTCGATCACTCCTTCAAGAATACGGTTCATGTTCGCCGGGTGCCGTCTGTGTGAGAGACCTGAGAGCACCCCGCGCCGCCAGCGATCGCGGAATCATCAACATGGTAACCACGCCGGCCGGTGTGCGCTGGCTGCTCAGCTCCCTGGGGCCGGCGGTCGGTTGGCCGGAGGTGAGCCGGCGCCGGCCCCCGCGGGAGCCGAGCTCGCGGCTGCGGCGGGCGCCGCGGACCCGGACTGGGGTCGAGACTTGTCGGCCGGTGCAAACAGCTGGCGTATCAGCGCCAGCTTGGGCGGCACGCTGCTGTTGGCGGGATCCAGCTGTTGGGCCTTGCCGTAGGCGATGCTCGCCAGCTTGACATACACGTCGCCGAGGTTCTCCTGCGCGATGGCATAACCGGGGTTGGCGCGCACTGCCATTTCCAGGGCCGTGCGGGCCTTGTCGAACTGGCTCTGCCCGGCGTAGAGCACGGCGAGGTTGTTGTAAGGCTCCGGCAGTTCCGGATAGTCCTGGTTCAACGCGCTGAAGGTTTCGATCGCCTCGGCCGTGTGCCCGGCTTGGGTCTGTATCACCCCCTTGAGGAATCGCATCTGGGGATCGCGCGGCTTGGCCGCGAGATATTGGTCCGCCCGCGCCAGGGCTTCAGACAGCTTGCCCGAATGCAGCAAAGCATTGACGTCGCCGTAATCGTCGGCGCGCACCGCAGGCGCCCATCCCAACGCGGCGGCGAGCGCCAGCAGGCCCAGGAGCCGGAGGACAAAAAGGCGGACAGGGGGCATGAGTCGGTTCAGATCGCGCGAGCTGACAAGCCGCAGGACGGGGCTATATACTGCGCTGGATTGTAGCCGCCGGCTCTGTGCGCGCAGCTCCAGGCACTACGAACCTTCCGACAATCCGAACCTGTGACGCCCGAGCCGATCCGCGCTGAACCGGCGCCCGCAACCTACCCATGAGCCTGCGCATCTACAACACGCTGTCGCGTGCCTTGGAGGAGTTTTCGCCGATCGAGCCGGGCCATGTCCGGATGTATGTCTGCGGCATTACGGTGTACGAGCTGTGCCATGTGGGGCATGCGCGGTCAAACATTGCGTTCGACGTTGTGCAGCGCTGGCTCAAGGCCAGTGGCTACCGCGTGACCTACGTTCGCAATATCACCGACATCGAGGACAAGATCATCCGACGCGCAGTGGAAAATGGCGAGACGGTGCGGGCGCTGACCGATCGCATGATCGCCGAGATGTACCGGGACTTCGACGCGCTGGGCATCGATCGGCCCACTCACGACCCGCGCGCCACCGATTTTGTGCCGCAGATGCTGGACATCGTGCGGCGGCTCGAAGGCAAGGGGCTGGCTTATCGAGGCGACAGCGGTGACGTCAACTTTGCCGTCCGGCGTTTCCCGGGCTACGGCAAGTTGTCCGGCAAGTCCCTGGACGAACTGCATGCCGGCGAGCGCGTCGCCGTGCTCGAAGGCAAGGAGGACCCGCTGGACTTCGTGCTCTGGAAGGCCGCCAAGCCGACCGAGCCGCCTGATGCCCAATGGGACAGCCCCTACGGCAAGGGGCGGCCGGGGTGGCACATCGAATGTTCAGCCATGGCTTGCGCGCTGCTGGGCAATACGTTCGACATCCATGGCGGCGGCGCCGACCTCCAGTTTCCGCACCATGAAAACGAAATTGCCCAGAGCGAGGGCGCCAACGGCCAGCCGCTGGCGAACTACTGGATGCACAACGGATTCGTGAACATCGACAACGAGAAGATGTCCAAGTCGCTGGGCAACTTTTTCACAATCCGCGAGGTCTTGCAGAAGTTCGACCCCGAGACGCTGCGCTTCTTTATCGTGCGGGCGCATTACCGCAGCCCGCTGAACTACAGCGATGTGCATCTGGACGACGCGCGTGGTGCGCTCAAGCGCCTGTACACGGCGCTGGACCTGGTGGCGCCGGCCACGGTCACCATCGACTGGACGGAGCCCTCGGCGGCGAAATTCAAGGCCGCGATGGACAACGACTTCGGCACCCCCGAAGCGGTGGCCGTGCTGTTCGAACTCGCAGCTGAAGTGAACCGCAGCAAGTCGGCGCAACTGGCCGGACTGCTGAAGGCGCTCGGCGGGTGCCTGGGTCTTCTGCAGGCGGAACCCAGGCACTTTCTGCAATGGCGTCCCGTTCAGGCAGCTGCGTCGGCGCTACCTGCTGCGTTATCCGGCGGATCCTCGACTCTCGGAAGCGAGTCCTTTGAACAGATGGTCGATCGACGCATCGCGGAACGGGCGGCCGCCAAGAAGGCCAGGAATTTCGCTGAAGCCGACCGCATCCGCGATGAGCTGCTGGCGCAGGGCGTCGTGCTCAAGGACGCGCCGTCGGGCACCACCTGGGAGGCGGCTTCGTGAATTCATCGCCCACGCCGCTCGCTTCGCCGACTCCCGAGTACTGGGAGGAGGCCTGCCGCCACCTGGCACGCAAGGACCGGGTCATGAAGCGCCTGATCCCGCAGTTCGGCGACGCCTGCCTGCAGTCGCGCGGCGATGCGTTCACCACGCTGGCCCGCAGCATCGTGGGCCAGCAGATCTCGGTGAAGGCGGCGCAAACCGTGTGGGACCGGTTCGCCAAGTTGCCGCGGCGCGTGAGCCCGGCCCATGTTCTCAAGCTCAAGGTCGACGACATGCAGGTGGCCGGCTTGTCGGCCCGCAAGATCGAGTACCTGGTGGACCTGGCCCTGCATTTCGACTCCGGTGCAATCCATGTCGAGGCCTGGAAGGCGATGACCGACGACGAGATCATTGCCGAACTCGTTGGCATTCGCGGCATCGGGCGCTGGACGGCGGAGATGTTCCTGATCTTCCACCTGATGCGCCCCAACGTGCTGCCGCTGGACGACGTGGGCCTTCTCAACGGGATCAGCCGCAACTATTTCTCGGGCGATCCGGTCAGCCGCAGCGACGCGCGCGAGGTGGCCGCTGCGTGGACGCCGTTTTGCAGCGTGGCGACTTGGTATATTTGGCGTTCGCTGGATCCGGTGCCGGTGGCGTATTGAGTCCGCCCGCGCTGAGCGGGCGCAAACCTCGGCAGCGGCTGGCCGACCGAGCGGAAGCAAAAGGAGCGAACCTTGGCAAAGAAGACTTTCCTGGATTTCGAGCACCCGATCGCGGAACTCGAGGCCAAGATCGAAGAACTGCGTTACGTGCAGACGGAATCGGCGGTGGATATTTCCGAGGAGATCGACCAGCTCAGCAAGAAGAGCCAGCAGCTGACCAAGGACATCTACAGCGATCTCACCCCGTGGCAGATCACCAAGATCGCGCGCCATCCGGAGCGGCCCTACACGCTGGACTACGTCAGGGAAATCTTCACCGACTTCATCGAGCTGCACGGTGACCGCCATTTCTCGGACGACCTGTCCATTGTGGGGGGCCTGGCCCGCTTCAACGGCAATGCATGCATGGTGCTCGGCCAGCAGAAGGGGCGCGACACCAAGGAGCGCGCCTTGCGCAACTTCGGCATGAGCCGTCCCGAGGGTTATCGCAAGGCCCTGCGCCTGATGAAGACGGCCGAGAAATTCAAGCTGCCGTTGTTCACCTTTGTGGACACGCCCGGTGCCTACCCGGGCATCGATGCGGAAGAGCGCGGCCAGTCCGAGGCCATCGGACGCAACATCTTCGAAATGTGCCAGCTGGAAGTGCCCATCATCACCACGGTGATCGGGGAGGGCGGCTCCGGCGGAGCGCTCGCGATTTCCGTGGGCGACCAGGTGCTGATGCTGCAGTACTCGATCTATTCGGTGATCAGCCCGGAAGGCTGCGCATCGATCCTGTGGAAGACCTCCGACAAGGCCCAGGACGCCGCTGATGCCATGGGCATCACGGCGCACCGTCTCAAGGCACTGGGCCTGATCGACAAGATCGTCAACGAGCCGGTGGGCGGCGCTCACCGCGATCACAAGCAGATGGCGGCTTTCCTGAAGCGCGCGCTGAACGATGCCTGGCGGCAGCTCAGCGACCTGAAGGTGCGTGAGCTGCTGGAGCGGCGCTACGAGCGGCTGCAAAGCTATGGCCGCTTCACCGACACCAAGGCCGACGCACGCTAGCGTCTCTGACAATCCGGCGCTGGCCGCGCTGCGGGGGCTCGCCCTGCCTTTGCCGGCGGCCGTCGCATTCAGCGGCGGCGCCGATTCCACCGCCCTGCTGATGGCGGCCCGCCAGGTCTGG
>DIZF01000067.1 GCA_002427815.1 Ramlibacter tataouinensis | reverse complement strand
CCTCGTTGGATAAGACTCGGGTTTGTCGTTTATGGCTTTCGTGGTTAGAGTGAGGTCTTCACAGGAGGACGGGGACCGCTCATGGGCACGGACAACGAGAAGACAGGTGCTTTCGACGTCAGCAAGCTCAACCAGCCGCGCTGTCCCGACTGCGGCGGCAGCGGCGAGCTGCGTTTCGACAGCGAGAACATCAACGAGCACTTCGAGGTGGAAAGACAGACTGTGATCACCGGCTGTCCGCGCTGCGCCGGAACGGGCTTTCTGCCAGCAGGTTAAAATGGTCGTACTGCCGAGAGCAGGACCACAAGAGCGAGAAAGGCACCCTGGTTATGACACCGCGAACTACACCGGAAGGTTCCACGGCCCGCTAGAGGCCGCGTAGTCGTGCACTGAAGCTCCTCAGGTTCCCAGGAAAAGCGCGGCTGCAGGCCGCGCTTTCTTGTTTCATCCCTGGACGTTTTTCCATGATCCAAGTCACCCTTCCCGACGGTTCCCAACGCGAATACCCCAACCCGGTCACCGTGGCCGAGGTCGCCGCATCGATCGGCCCGGGGCTGGCCAAGGCCGCCCTCGCGGGCAAGGTCGACGGCAAAATCGTCGACACCAGCTACACCATCAGCGAGAACAGTCCGGTGGCCATCGTCACGGCCAAGGACCCGGATGGCCTGGAGGTGATCCGCCACTCGACCGCCCACCTGCTGGCCTACGCGGTGAAGCAATTGTTCCCCGATGCGCAGGTCACCATCGGCCCCGTGATCGAGAACGGTTTCTTTTACGACTTTTCGTACAAGCGGCCGTTCACTCCCGAGGACCTGGCCGCAATCGAGAAGCGCATGGCCGAACTCGCCGCCAAGGACGAGCCGGTGACCCGCCGCGTGTTGCGCAGGGACGAGGCCGTGGCCCACTTCAAGAGCATTGGCGAGCAATACAAGGCGGAAATCATCGCCAGCATTCCGGCCAACGAAGACGTGTCGTTGTATCGCGAGGGCGGCTTCGAGGACCTCTGCCGCGGCCCCCACGTGCCCAGTACCGGGAAGCTGAGATTCTTCAAGCTGATGAAGGTCGCGGGCGCCTATTGGCGCGGCGACCACCGCAATGAAATGCTGCAGCGCATTTACGGCACGGCCTGGGCTACCAAGGAAGAGCTCCAGCAGTATCTGACCATGCTGGAGGAAGCCGAGAAGCGCGATCACCGCAAGCTCGGTCGGGAACTGGACCTGTTTCACATCGACGATCACGCGCCAGGCATGGTGTTCTGGCATCCCAAGGGTTGGGCCGTCTGGCAGCAGGTCGAGCAGTACATGCGCCGCGTGTACCGTGACAACGGCTATCAGGAGGTCAAGGGCCCCCAATTGCTCGACAAGACGCTGTGGGAAAAGACGGGCCACTGGGACAAGTACCGGGAAAACATGTTCACGACGGAATCGGAGAAGCGCGACTTTGCGCTCAAGCCGATGAACTGTCCGGGCCACATCCTGATCTTCAAGCAGGGCATCAAGAGCTACCGCGACCTGCCGTTGCGCTACGGCGAGTTCGGCCAGTGCCACCGCAATGAGCCCACGGGCAGTTTGCACGGAATCATGCGGGTGCGCGGCTTCACGCAGGACGACGGTCATATTTTCTGCACCGAGGATCACATCCTGGGTGAGTGCATGGCCTACACCAGCCTCCTGCAAAACGTGTACCGGGATTTCGGCTTCGAACACATCATCTACAAGGTGGCCACCCGGCCGGCCCAGCGCATCGGCTCGGACGAGAGCTGGGACAAGGCCGAGCAGGCCTTGATCGAAAGCCTGCGGGCGTCAGGGTGCGAGTTCGAGATTTCCCCGGGCGAGGGCGCCTTTTACGGCCCGAAGATCGAGTACACGCTCAAGGATGCGATCGGGCGTCAATGGCAGTGCGGCACCATGCAGGTCGATTTTTCGATGCCTGAGCGGCTGGATGCCGAATACGTCGGGGAGGACGGGGCCCGGCACCGGCCGGTGATGCTGCACCGGGCGATCGTCGGGAGCATGGAACGGTTCATCGGCATCCTGGTCGAGCAGTACGCCGGCGCGCTCCCCTGCTGGCTGGCGCCGGTACAGGTGGTGGTGCTCAACATCACGGATTCGCAGGCGGATTACGCCCGTAGCGTGGTCAAAGAGCTGCAAAATCAAGGGCTTAGGGTAGAGTTTGACCTGCGTAACGAGAAAATTACGTATAAAATACGCGGGCATTCGTTGCAAAAGCCTCCTTACATCCTGGTCGTCGGCGACAAGGAAAAGGCGGCTGGTGCTGTCGCAGTGCGCGCTCGGGGTAACCAGGACCTCGGCGCGATGTCCATCGATGCGTTCTCCCAAAGGGTCGCGTCGGACATCGCCAACAAGCTCTGACTTGCACTTGTGCAAAGGCCAACTCCCAGGAGTCCAGCAGCTTGCCCGCGCGGATTGAGGCAGTTTCGCCGCCTGTTGGTGGCACAGTTTTAGAAGGAATGGACCATCGCTACTGAATTTCGCGACCGCCGCCAACGCGAGGAACGCAAGCACCGCCTGAACCGGGAAATCATGGCCCCGGAAGTCCGCCTCACGGGGCCCGAGAACGAACCGTTGGGGGTCGTCAGTCTGGCGGAGGCGCTGCGATTGGCAGGCGAGGCGGATGTGGATCTCGTCGAGATTTCCGCGACGGCGAACCCGCCCGTGTGCCGCTTGATGGACTACGGCAAGTTCAAGTACCAGGAACAGAAGAAGGCGGCGGAAGCGAAAGCCAAGCAGACGGTCATCGAAATCAAGGAAGTCAAGTTCCGGCCGGGCACCGACGAAGGTGACTACAACATCAAGATGCGCAACATCAAGCGCTTCCTGGCCGAAGGTGACAAGTGCAAGATCACGCTGCGCTTCCGGGGCCGCGAGATCACGCACCAGGAGATCGGGATGGCGTTGTTGAACCGGATCCGCGACGAGCTGGGCGACCTGATCCTGATCGAGCAGTTTCCCAAGCTCGAAGGCCGGCAGATGATCATGATGATCGCGCCGGGCAAGAAGAAGGTGGCGGCCAAGCCGGTCGCCGAAACATCGCAGGCTTCGGCCTGAAGAATCACTGCTTCGTCGGCATGGTGCCGATGGGGCGATGACGGAGAGCTTCAGGGCTCTCCAAACACGGCGGGTTTACGAACTCGCCACACAAGTGGCTCGGGGCCATCAAGACGCGGAAGGATTTCGCGGCGCCTCACGAGCACAAGGTAAAAGGAGCATTCACATGCCCAAGATGAAGACCAAGAGCGGTGCGAAAAAGCGCTTCCGCGTTCGTCCCGGTGGAACCGTCAAGCGGGCCCAGGCCTTCAAGCGTCACATCCTGACCAAGAAGACCACCAAGAACAAGCGCCACCTGCGGGGCTCGACTGCCGTGCATGAGACCAATATGGGTCACATGGCGCAGATGCTGCCCTTTGCCGGCCTCTGATCACTGACGAACAAGGAGAAAATACATGCCTCGCGTCAAACGTGGTGTAACGGCTCGCGCCCGCCACAAGAAAGTTCTCGCCCTGGCCAAGGGTTTCCGCGGCCGCCGCGGCAACGTCTTCCGCATCGCCAAGGAAGCGGTGATGAAGGCAGGGCAATACGCCTACCGGGATCGCCGCACCAAGAAGCGTGTCTTCCGCCAGCTCTGGATCGCGCGTATCAACGCCGCGGCCCGTGAGTGCGGGCTGACCTACAGCCAATTCGCCAACGGCATCCGGAAAGCCGGCATCGAAATCGACCGCAAGGTGCTGGCAGACATCGCCGTGCACGACAAGGCCGCTTTTGCCGGCATCGTGGAGCAGGTCAAGGCCAAGCTGGCTGCTTGAGTTCACGCTGGGCGCCGCCCGTGGCGGCTTCCAGTGCAATCTACAAGGCACAAGGACAGGGGCTAGGGCTGGCAAAGCACTAGCCCCTTTTTCCATCTATGACAACTAACGAGCTGGATTTCATCGTCGCGAGCGCGCGCCAGGCTTTCGCCGGGGCCGCAACGCCCGCCGAACTGGAGAACGCCAAAGCGCAATTCACCGGCAAGGCCGGCCGCATCACCGAGCTGATGAAGGGCATGGCGAAGCTGAGCGTCGAGGACAAGAAGACCCGTGGGGCTGCGATCAACGCGGCCAAGCAGGCCATCGAAGCCGCACTGGGCGACCGGCGGCAGGCGCTGGCAGACGCCGAACTCGAGGTCCAGCTCAAGGCCGAGGCGCTGGACATTTCCTTGCCCGGGCGCCTGCGCGAGCCCGGCGGGCTGCATCCGGTCAGCCTGACGATGGAGCGTATCGAGCGGATCTTCGCCAGCATGGGCTTCGACGTGGCCGATGGGCCGGAGATCGAGAGCGACTGGCACAGCTTCACCTCGCTCAACAATCCGCCCAACCACCCAGCCCGCTCGATGCAGGACACCTTCTACGTCGACATCAACGGCGACGACGGCATTCCGTACAACCTGCGCCCGCACACCAGCCCGATGCAGGTTCGTTATGCCCACCAGCACATCAAGAAACATGCTGCGGCGGTGCAGGCCGGCGGCGCCATGCCCGAGATCCGCGTCATCGCCCCGGGGCGCACTTATCGGGTCGACAGCGATGCCACCCACTCGCCGATGTTTCATCAATGCGAAGGCCTGTGGCTGGGCGAGAACGTCAGCTTCAAGGACCTGAAGGTCGTGTTCACGGACTTCTGCCGTACCTTTTTCGAAAGCGACGATCTGGCGCTGCGCTTTCGGCCCAGCTTCTTTCCGTTCACCGAACCCAGCGCCGAAATCGATATCCAGTTCCAGAGCGGCCCGCTGGCCGGGCGCTGGCTCGAAGTGGCTGGCTCGGGCCAGGTGCATCCCGCAGTGGTGCGCAACATGGGGCTCGATCCGGAGCAGTACATCGGTTTCGCTTTCGGCATGGGGCCGGACCGGCTCACCATGCTGCGCTACGGCGTGAACGACCTGCGCCTGTTCTTCGACGGCGACATCCGTTTCCTGCGCCAGTTCCGCTAACCCCAATCCGACCGAAAACCATGCAATTCCCCGAGTCGTGGCTGCGTGAATTCTGCAATCCGCCGCTGACCACCCAGCAGCTCGCCGATACCTTGACCATGGGCGGCCTGGAGGTGGAGGAGCTGCGGCCAGTCGCGCCGCCGTTCAGCAAGATCGTGGTGGGCGAAATCCGGGAAGCGGTCCAGCATCCCGACGCCGACCGGCTGCGCGTCTGCCAGGTGGATGTGGGGCAGGGGAGCCTGCTCAACATCGTTTGCGGCGCGCCGAACGCCCGCGCCGGCATCAAGGTGCCCTGCGCCCTGGTCGGCGCGGAGCTGCCTGCCGGTGACGATGGCAAGCCGTTCCTGATCAAGCTGGGCAAGCTGCGCGGCGTGGAAAGCCAGGGCATGCTCTGCTCGGCCCGTGAACTCCAGCTTAGCGACGACCACGCGGGCCTGCTCGAGCTGGCGCCGGATGCGAAGGTGGGCGCCGATGTGCGCGAAGTGCTCAGGCTGGACGACACGCTTTTCACCCTCAAGCTCACGCCCAATCTTGCCCATGCACTGAGCGTGTACGGCGTCGCGCGCGAGCTCTCGGCGCTCACAGGCGCGCCGCTCAGGCAACCACAGTTCCCCGCGGTTGCGCCTGCGCATGACGGCAAGCTGAAGGTCAAGGTGGATGCTCCCGATCTGTGCGGCCGCTTCTCAGGCCGGATCGTGCGCAACGTCAACACCCGGGCGAAAACGCCGCAGTGGATGGTCGACCGGCTGGCCCGCTGCGGCCAGCGCAGCGTCACGGCGCTGGTCGACATCTCGAACTACGTGATGTTCGAATTCGGCCGCCCCTCGCACATTTTCGACCTGGACAAGATTCACGGTGCGCTCGAGGTGCGCTGGGGACGGCCGGGCGAGTCCCTCAAACTGCTCAATGGCAGCACAGTGACGGTGGATGAGGCTGTGGGCGTGATTGCCGACGACCGGCAGGTCGAGTCGCTGGCCGGCATCATGGGTGGCGACTCCACTGCGGTTTCGGATGAAACCCGCAATGTCTATGTCGAGGCGGCGTTCTGGTGGCCGCAAGCCATCCAGGGACGCTCGCGTCGCTACAACTTCTCGACCGATGCCGGGCATCGTTTCGAACGCGGCGTGGACCCCAGCCTCACCGTGGAACACATCGAGCACATCACCCGCCTGATCCTAGAGATCTGCGGCGGCGAGGCTGGACCGATGGACGATCAGATCCTCAGGCTGCCGGAGCAAGAGCCCGTCAGCCTGCGGGTGGCGCGCGCCGCCAAGGTGATCGGCATGCCGCTCACCGGCGAAGACTGCAACGCGGCCCTTTCGCGGCTGGGCCTCGCGGTGACGGCGGCCAATGGCACGCTGACCGTGAAGCCGCCGGCGTACCGCTTCGACATCACCGTCGAGGAAGACCTGATCGAAGAGGTCGTGCGCATCATCGGCTACGACCGGCTTCCCACCACGGCTCCGCTGGCACCGATCACGGCGAACTTGCCGCCCGAGGCCAGGCGCAGCCGCTTTGCCGTGCGTCGATTGCTGGCGGGCCTGGGCTACCAGGAAACCATCAACTTCAGCTTTGTCGAAGAAAGCTGGGAGCGGGACCTCGCCGGGAATGCCGATCCGATTCGCCTGCTCAACCCGATCGCCAGCCAGATGGGCGTCATGCGGTCGTCCCTGCTGGGATCGTTGTTGCAGGCGCTGAAATTCAATCTCGACCGCAAGGCCGAGCGGGTGCGTGTGTTCGAGCTCGGCCGCGTGTTCTTGCGTGATGCATCGGTCGCCACCACCGACACCACCGTGCGCGGCATTCGCCAGCCCATGCGCGTCGCGGGCCTGGCGTACGGCGACGCCGATGGCCTGCAATGGGCGCGCAAAGGCCAGGGCGTGGATTTCTACGACGCCAAGGGCGACGTCGAAGCCCTGCTGGTTCCGCGCAAGGCCCGATTCAAGCCGGCGGCCCACCCGGCCATGCATCCCGAGCGCTGCGCCAGTGTCTGGCTGGGCGGGCATGAGATCGGCGTCGTCGGCGAGCTTCATCCACGCTGGCGCCAAAGCTGGGAGCTGGCGCATGCGCCGGTGCTGTTCGAGCTGGACCTGGAGGCGGTCGTCAGCCGACCGGTCCCCACATTCGAACCGGTACCGAAGTTCCAGCCGGCCCAGCGCGACATTGCTGTCATCGTGGCGGATACGGTGACCCACGACGCCGTGCTGGAGGCCGTGCAATCGGCGGCAACGGGCGAGCTGCTGCGCGATGCGTTCCTGTTCGACGTGTACAAGCCCAAACAGGCTACGGCCGGTGTCGGGGTCAACGAAAAAAGCCTGGCAGTGCGCTTGACGCTGGCCAGCAGCGAAGCCACACTGACCGACGAGCAGATTGACGCAGCCGTCAAGGCGGTGGTCAGCCGCATTGCCAGCCAGCTCGGCGGCCGCCTCAGGGGATAGCCATGACCGCGCTCGCAAGAACAATCAAGCAGGAGGACATCATGGACTTCGCTGTCGAAAGCCTGGAGACGCCGGCGCTGACCAAGGCGCAGCTGGCGGAACTGCTGTTCGAGCAGATCGGGCTGAACAAGCGCGAGTCCAAGGACATGATCGACGCTTTCTTCGACCTCATCTCCGACAGTCTGGTCGAGGGCCACGACGTCAAGATCTCCGGCTTCGGCAACTTCCAGATCCGCATCAAGGCGCCGCGGCCCGGGCGCAACCCGCGTACCGGCGAGGCCATTCCGATCCAGGCGCGCCGTGTTGTCACATTCCATGCCAGCCACAAGCTGAAAGAGCAGATCCAGGGCGATGCGGTCGAGGCGGAGTGAGCTGAAACAACAATTCGACGGGACCTTGCGAACAGGCTTTGCAGGCGGGGCTGTCTTAGAGTAACCTAGCAGCTTTCTCTCGTACGACATTGATTTCAATGGAGAAAGCTCTCCCCTCGATACCTGCCAAACGCTACTTCACCATTGGCGAAGTGAGCGACCTCTGCGGTGTCAAGCCGCACGTGCTCCGGTATTGGGAGCAGGAGTTCACGCAGCTGCGCCCCATGAAGCGCCGCGGCAACCGCCGTTATTACCAGCATCACGAGGTGCTGATGATCCGGCGCATCCGCGACCTGCTGTACGACCAGGGCTTCACGATCAGCGGCGCGCGCAACAAGTTGCAGGAACTGGTTCAGGTCGAGCGGGACAAGCGACGCTCCGGCGAGGTGATGCTCGAGGGTGTGGAGGTCATCGAGGTCGAGGACTCCACGTTCTCCGACTTCGACGACAGTGTTCCGACCGAAGAGCGCGAATTCGTCTCGCAAAAACTCCTGTTCGTTCGGCGCGAACTGTTCGAGATCCGCGACCTGCTTTCGGCCACGCATTGATATCCTGCAGAGCCGGCGGCGGCGCTGTCCCGGTTATAATCCGCAGCTTGTCGGCGTGTAGCGCAGCCTGGTAGCGCACTTGCATGGGGTGCAAGGGGTCGCGAGTTCGAATCCCGCCACGCCGACCATTGAACGAAAGAATTCTTGGGTTACAGCAGCAATGCTGTAACCCATTTTTCTTGGTGCGCCCGGCAGG
>DIZF01000074.1:13970-29612 GCA_002427815.1 Ramlibacter tataouinensis | reverse complement strand
ATGCGGAACCCCACGTGCGGCGGTGTGAGAGGGCTGAGGGGGTACCCCCTCACCCTACTCGAACTGGCGAATGCCTATTTCAGCTTCGTCTCTTTGTATTCCACGTGCTTGCGAGCCTTCGGGTCGAACTTCATGATCGACATTTTCTCGGGCATCGTTTTCTTGTTCTTGCTGGTGGTGTAGAAGTGGCCGGTACCCGCAGTGGATTCCAGCTTGATCTTTTCGCGTCCGCCTTTGCTTGCCATGATGTGGCTCCTTAATCAGTTTGGGACAGAGCTGAAGATCTGTCCCCAAGGTAATTGGATTGGGACAGAGCTGAAGGTCTGTCCCCAAGAAAATTGGTTGACGTTAAGCCTGGCCGCGGGAACGCAGGTCAGCGAGCACGGCATCGATGCCGTTCTTGTCGATCAGCCGCAGCGCGGCGCTGGAAACACGCAGGCGCACCCAGCGGTTTTCGGTCTCAACCCAGAAACGGCGGTATTGCAGGTTCGGCAGGAACCGGCGCTTGGTTCTGTTGTTGGCGTGGGAAACGTTGTTCCCGCTCATCGGGCCCTTGCCCGTTACGTCGCATACGCGTGCCATAAGCACTCCGATATCTATAAACGGCAGTCACTGGCGGATGCGCAACATTGCCCATCCTCGCTCCTGCCTCACCTCGCCAGAAGGGTGGCGGTAACCCGATGCAAAGCCTTGGATTATAGCGAATTTCCAGCCCGGGGCGGTCAGGTCAGGAAGCGGACTGCTCGAGGAAGCGCTGGGCATCGAGCGCCGCCATGCAGCCGGTGCCGGCGCTGGTGATGGCTTGCCGGTACACATGATCCTGCACATCGCCGGCCGCGAACACGCCGGGGACGCTGGTCATGGTGGCAAAACCCTGCAGGCCCGACTTCGTGAGGATGTAGCCGTCCTTCATCTCGAGCTGGCCCTTGAAGATGTCGGTGTTGGGCTGATGGCCGATGGCGATGAAGCAACCCTGCAGCATCAGGTCCTCGGTCTGACCCGACCGCGTGTCCTTCAGCCGCACGCCGGTCACGCCGCTGGTGTCGCCCAGCACCTCGTCGAGCACCTGGAACACCTTGAGTTCGATCTTGCCGGCCTTGACCTTGTCCATCAGCTTGTCCACCATGATCGGCTCGGCCTTGAACTTGTCGCGCCGGTGCACCAGGTACACCTTGCTCGCGATGTTGGACAGGTACAGCGCTTCCTCCACGGCGGAGTTGCCGCCGCCGATCACGCAGGTCACCTGATCGCGATAGAAGAAACCGTCGCAGGTGGCGCAGCCGGAGACGCCGCGGCCCATGAAGGCCTGCTCGGACGGCAGTCCCAGGTACTTGGCGGAGGCGCCGGTCGCGATGATCAACGCATCGCAGCTGTACTCGCCGCTGTCGCCCGTCAGGGTGAACGGACGCTTGCTGAGGTCGACCCGGTTGATGTGGTCGAAGACGATCTTTGTCTTGAAGCGTTCGGCATGCTCCAGGAAGCGCTGCATCAGATCGGGTCCCTGCACGCCGTGGACATCCGCGGGCCAGTTGTCGACCTCGGTGGTGGTCATCAACTGGCCGCCCTGGGCGATGCCCGTGATCAACACCGGCTCGAGATTGGCGCGCGCGGCGTAAACGGCGGCGGTATAGCCGGCCGGGCCGGAACCGAGGATAAGGACTTTGGCGTGCTGGAGGGTGGACATGTGGGAAACCTGCGTGGATGGCACACTGCCGGGTGTACATTTTGGGGTCGACCGGCAAGTATCAACCGTCTGTCGTTGTTGTGCACTGTCCGGGTCAATGGGCCAATTGTAAGAACCCATGGCACGGGCGCTGGAAGGGACTTGATCAATGTCGATGTTGTCGAATCTGGAACTGATCCGGCGCGTGCCGTTGTTCGCGCTGTTGACGGCCGACCAGGCGGAGTCGGTCGCGGATGCCGTGACCAAGCGCCGTTTCAAGCGCGGCGAGGTCATCGTGGAGCAAGGACAGAAGTCCAACACCCTGTTCATCATCCTCACCGGCCGCGTGCGCGTGGTCACCTCCGACAAGCGCGGCCGCGAGGTCATCCTGGCCACCCTGCAGCCGGGCGACTACATCGGTGAAATGAGCCTGATCGACAACCAGGCGCACTCGGCCACCTGCCGCGCTGAAGTGCAGACCGACATGCTGGCATTGGGACGCACCGAGTTCGCGCGCTGCCTGCCCGAGAACAGTTCGATGGCCTACGCCATCATGAAGGGCCTGGTGGCGCGCCTGCGACAGGCGGACCGCAAGATCGAGTCGCTGGCGCTGATGGACGTCTACGGTCGCGTCGCCCGCGCCTTGCTGGAGTTCGCGAAGCCCGACCGCGAAGGGCTGATGACGATCCGTGACCGCATCTCGCGCCAGGACATCGCCAAGATGGTGGGGGCCTCGCGCGAAATGGTCAGCCGCGTCATGAAGGACCTGGAAGACCGCGGCTTCATCGAAACGCGCGAAGACGGCTCCATGCTGGTCAAGGATCGATTGGCAACGCTGGAGTGACAGTGTTGCGGGCTGGCCCGGAAGGCCGCAGCGGGCGACGGCATTGCAGCTTGCTGCGTTAAGCTTGCGCTTGCCCCATGACCTATTCGCTCAATACCCTGAACCCCCGCGCCGGCGACGCTGCGCCGCGTGCCCGCGTCGGGCGCTTTGCCCATGAAATTGCCCTCGTCCTCGGCCTGGCGGCCCTGGTGTTCTGGTTGCTGGCGCTGGTGAGCTACTCGGCACAGGACGCGGCGTTCTCCACCTCCGGCACCGGCGCCGTCGTTCACAACTGGGGCGGCCGGCTGGGCGCCTGGCTGGCGGACGCGAGCTATTTCCTGCTGGGCTTTTCGGCGTGGTGGTGCGTGGCCGCGGCCGTCAGGGCCTGGCTCTCCACGCTCGCGCGCTGGATGCGTTCCAGCGAGGACGCCGAGCCGGCACCGGGCGGCTTTTCCCGCAGGCGGCTGGCCTTCTGGATCGGCCTGGTGGTGCTGTTGTGCGCGAGCACGGCGCTCGAATGGTCGCGCTTGTACCGTTTCGAATCGCGCCTGCCCGATCACGCGGGAGGCGCATTGGGCTCCCTGGCCGGGCCCTGGGGCGTCAAGTGGCTGGGCTTCACGGGTTCGGGACTGGTGTTCGTGGCGCTGGTCGTGCTCGGGGCGGCCGTGGTGTTCCGGTTCTCCTGGGCCCATGTGGCCGAGCGGCTCGGCGGCTGGATCGATGGCTGGGTCGACACCCGGCGGGAAAAGCGCGAAATGGCCCAGGACCTCGCGTTCGGCCAGCAGGCAGCCCGGCAGCGCGAGGAAATCCTGATCGGGGAGCGCATCGAGATCGAGGAACACCACCCGGCGCCGGTGCTGATCGAGCCCGTGATGGTCGAGGTGCATCGCAGCGAGCGGGTGCACAAGGAAAAGCAGAAGCCGCTCTTCACCGAGCTGCCCGACTCGAAGCTGCCGCAGGTGGACCTGCTGGACGAGCCGCTGACGCGCCAGGAAACCGTGGCACCGGAAACGCTCGAGATGACCAGCCGGCTGATCGAGAAGAAACTCAAGGACTTCGGTGTCGAGGTCCGGGTGGTGCTGGCCCAGCCGGGGCCGGTCATCACCCGATACGAGATCGAGCCGGCGACCGGTGTGAAGGGTTCGCAGATCGTCGGCCTTGCCAAGGACCTGGCGCGCTCGCTCAGCCTGGTCTCCATCCGCGTGGTCGAAACCATCCCGGGCAAGAACTACATGGCGCTCGAACTGCCCAACGCCAAGCGCCAGTCGATCCGGCTTTCCGAGATCCTGGGCTCGCAGGTCTACCACGAGGCCAAGTCGATGCTGACCATGGGCCTGGGCAAGGACATCGTCGGCAACCCGGTGGTCGCGGACCTGGCCAGGATGCCGCACGTGCTGGTGGCGGGTACCACCGGTTCGGGCAAGTCGGTGGGCCTCAACGCGATGATCCTGTCGCTTCTCTACAAGGCCGAGGCACGCGATGTCCGCCTGCTGATGATCGACCCCAAGATGCTGGAGATGTCGATCTACGAGGGCATTCCGCATCTGCTGGCGCCGGTGGTCACCGACATGCGCCAGGCCGCCAACGGCCTGAACTGGTGCGTGGGCGAAATGGAGCGCCGCTACAAGCTGATGAGCAAGCTGGGTGTGCGCAACCTGGGCGGCTACAACCACAAGCTCGACGAGGCCAAGGCCCGCGGCGAGTTCATCTACAACCCCTTCAGCCTGACGCCGGACAGCCCCGAGCCACTGGATCGCCTGCCGCACATCGTGGTGGTGATCGACGAGCTGGCCGACCTGATGATGGTGGTGGGCAAGAAGATCGAGGAGCTGATCGCCCGCCTGGCGCAGAAGGCGCGGGCGGCCGGCATCCACCTCATTCTCGCGACCCAGCGGCCCAGCGTGGACGTGATCACCGGGCTGATCAAGGCCAACATCCCGACCCGCATCGCCTTCCAGGTGTCGAGCAAGATCGACAGCCGCACCATCCTGGACCAGATGGGAGCCGAGGCCCTGCTGGGCATGGGCGACATGCTCTACATGGCCAGCGGAACGGGTCTGCCGGTGCGCGTGCACGGAGCCTTTGTCAGCGACGACGAGGTGCACCGGGTGGCCAACTACCTGAAGCAGCAGGGTGGCGAGCCCAATTACATCGAGGGCGTGCTCGAAGGCGGCACGGTCGATGACGAAGGGGACCTGCCGGGTGGCGAAGGCGCATCGGGCGCGGAGAAGGACCCGATGTACGACCAGGCCGTGGAAGTGGTGCTGAAGAACCGCAAAGCCAGCATCTCACTGGTTCAGCGCCACCTGAAGATCGGCTACAACCGCGCCGCGCGGCTGGTCGAGGACATGGAAAAGGCGGGCCTGGTCAGCGCCATGAGCGGCAGCGGCCAGCGCGAAATCCTGGTGCCCAACCGGGGCGACTGACGTTCCGTCGCGCACCTTGCGGCGCCGCGTCCGACCCAACCCTTCACGGTTGGCTGACAACCGGATCGCGGCTGAGCCCCACAATTCACGCCACGGGGAATCTCATGAAGAAGTTCATTGCAATATCGCTGCTGGCGGCCTGCGCGCTGTCGGCCCGGGCCACGGGCCTGGACAGCCTGGAAAATTTCGTCAAGTCCGCCAGAACCGGCCGGGCCGACTTCACGCAGGTGGTCACGGGTCCGGCCCGCGAAGGACAGACTGCGCGCAGCAAGACCTCGTCGGGCACCTTCGAGTTCGCACGGCCCAACCGTTTTCGCTTCGACTACAAGAAGCCCTTCGAACAGATCATCGTCGCCGACGGCGAGACCCTGTGGCTGTACGACGCCGACTTGAAGCAGGTGACGGCGCGCAAGCAGTCCCAGGTGCTGGCGTCCACGCCGGCGGCCCTGATCGCATCGGCGCCCGACCTGAACGCGCTGCGCCGCGATTTCAACCTGGAAGCCGCCGGCGAGAACGACGGCCTCCAGTGGGTGCAGGCCACGCCCAAGGCCAAGGAGGGCCAGTTGCTCAGCGTCAAGGTGGGCTTTCGCGGCGACGAGCTGGCGGCTCTCGAGATCCTGGACAGCTTCGGCCAGCGCTCGATGATCACTTTTACCCGGATGGAACTCAATGCCGGCATAGCGCCGCAGCAGTTCCAGTTCAAGCCGCCGGCGGGCGCCGACGTGGTGCGGCAATAAGCCGGCTGGCGGAGAAATGGGGTCGGAGCCGAATTTCGTGCGCTGTTGCCGCTCTCCGGAAAGACTGCTGTCCTGAATTCGGATCCGACCCCATTTCACGTGTCGTGAATTCGGATCCGGCCGCGTTTCACGGCTCTACACTCTGCACGTGAACAAGAAGGTCCCTGCCGCCCATCAGCCCCTGGCCGAACGCCTGCGCCCCAAGACACTGGGCGAAGTGATCGGCCAGCAGCAGCTGCTGGGCGAAGGCATGCCGCTGCGCATCGCCTTCGAATCGGGCCAGCCGCACAGCTGCATCCTGTGGGGTCCGCCGGGCACCGGCAAGACCACCATCGCGAGGCTGATGGCCGACGCGTTCGACGCCCAGTTCATCACCATCAGCGCCGTGCTGGGGGGCGTCAAGGACATCCGCGAGGCCGTCGAGCAGGCCCAGATCGCGCAGGGCACGGCACTGGAGAACTCGGCGGGCGCGGGCGGACGCCGCACCATCGTCTTCGTCGACGAGGTGCATCGCTTCAACAAGAGCCAGCAGGACGCTTTCCTGCCGCATGTCGAGTCGGGCCTGTTCACATTCATCGGAGCTACCACCGAGAACCCCTCCTTCGAGGTCAATTCGGCGCTGCTGTCGCGCGCCGCGGTGTACGTGCTGCAGCCGCTCACCGAAGCCGACCTGGAGCGCATCGTGGCCAAGGCCCAGGCGATCGACGCCGTGCCGGCCGTCGAAAAGGCCGCGCTCGACCGGCTGGTCGCCTATGCCGACGGCGATGCCCGGCGGCTGCTGAACACGCTGGAGACACTGGCGGTGGCCGCAAGCAAGGAGCGGCGCGAGGAGATCACCGACGACTGGCTGCTCAAGGTGCTGGGCGAGCGCATGCGGCGCTACGACAAGGGCGGCGAGCAGTTCTACGACACGATCAGCGCGCTGCACAAGTCGGTTCGAGGCTCCGACCCGGACGCGTCGCTGTACTGGTTCGTGCGGATGCTCGACGGCGGAGCCGACCCGCGCTACATGGCCCGGCGCCTGATCCGCATGGCCAGCGAGGACATCGGTCTGGCCGACCCGCGGGCACTGCGGCTGGCACTCGATGCCGCCGAGGTCTATGAGCGGCTGGGAACGCCGGAAGGTGAACTGGCCCTGGCGCAGTGCGTGATCTACCTGGCGATGGCGCCCAAGTCCAACGCCGTCTACGTCGCCTACAACGAGGCGCGCGCCCTGATCAAGAAGGATGGCACCAGGCCGGTGCCGCTGCACCTGCGCAATGCACCCACCCAATTGATGAAGGATCTCGACTACGGCAAGGCCTACCGCTATGCCCACGACGAAGCCGGAGGCTTTGCCGCGGGCGAGACGTATTTTCCCGAGGGCATGGCGCCCCCGGAGTTCTATCGTCCGGTGGACCGCGGCCTGGAAATCCGCATCGCGGACCGGTTGAAGGAACTCAGGAAGTTGAACAATCAGCAAGGCCGCTGATACACCTCAAGCGGGAAGCCGGTCGATTTGAGGGTAAACCCCGTCGAACGCGGATTCTGCGGTCGCACCTCTTGGCTACAATCGCATCGCTACGAACCCGCCCATGAGCACCTTGGCGGGTTTTTTGCTAGATGACTGTTCGGGTTCACAAGACCCGGGCAGTCGCAAGACGGCTGGGCCGGGCAACGAAAGGCCGGGCCATGCCGGTTGAGAGCGCCGCTCACAAGAACGGAGAAGTTTATGGAAATCCTGCTGCAGCAGATCATCAACGGTCTGGTTCTCGGCAGCATGTACGCGTTGATCGCCCTGGGCTACACCATGGTCTACGGCATCATCAACCTCATCAACTTCGCCCACGGTGAAGTGCTGATGGTGGGGGCGCTGACCAGCTGGTCCATCATCGTGAAGATGCAGGAGTCCTTGCCGTGGATGCCGGGCTGGATCGTCCTGATCATTGCCATGGTGATCTCCTGCGTGGTGGCGGCGGCGCTCAATTTCGTGATCGAGAAGGTGGCCTACCGGCCGCTGCGCAACAGCCCGAAGCTGGCGCCCCTGATCACCGCCATCGGTATGTCGATCCTGCTGCAGACGCTGGCCATGATCATCTGGAAGCCGAACTACAAGCCCTATCCCACGCTGCTGCCGGCAGCGCCGATCAACGTTGCCGGCGCCGTGATCACGCCGACGCAGATCATGATCCTGGGCCTCACGGCCGTGTCGCTGGCCATCCTGATGTACCTGGTCAACTACACCAAGCTCGGGCGCGCCATGCGCGCCACCTCGGAAAATCCGCGCGTCGCCGCGCTGATGGGCGTGCGGCCCGACACGGTGATCTCCGCAACCTTCGTCATCGGCGCCGTGCTGGCCACCATCGCCGGCGTGATGTACGCGTCCAACTACGGCACCGTGCAGCACACCATGGGATTCCTGCCCGGCCTGAAAGCCTTCACGGCCGCGGTGTTCGGCGGCATCGGCAACCTCGCCGGCGCGGTGGTCGGCGGCATCCTGCTGGGGCTGATCGAGTCGATCGGCTCGGGCTACATCGGCGCCGCCACCGGCGGTGTGCTGGGCAGCCAGTACTCCGACATCTTCGCGTTCATCGTGCTGATCGGCATGCTGACCTTGCGTCCCGCCGGCCTGCTGGGCGAGCGCGTCGCCGATCGCGCCTGAAGGAGAGCGACGCATGATGAACTTCATCAACCGGCAGAACAGATACGTGGTGATGGGCGTCTGGGCCCTGGCGCTGCTGGTGCTGCCGCTGCTGCTGCAGTCGCAAGGCAATGCCTGGGTGCGCATCGCCGACAGCGCGCTGCTGTATGTCCTGCTGGCCCTGGGCCTGAACATCGTGGTGGGCTATGCCGGCCTGCTGGACCTGGGCTACGTCGCCTTCTACGCGATCGGCGCCTACATGTTCGGCTTGCTGGCGTCGCCGCACCTGACCGAGCATTTTCCGGCGATCGCCGCGATGTTTCCGCAAGGGCTGCACATGCCGCTGTGGATCGTGATCCCCGCGGCCGCGGCGCTGGCGGGCCTGTTCGGCGTGGTGCTGGGCGCGCCCACGCTCAAGCTGCGCGGCGACTACCTGGCCATCGTGACGCTCGGCTTCGGTGAAATCATCCGGGTGTTCCTGAACAACCTGGACCAGCCGGTGAATATCACCAACGGACCGAAGGGCCTGGGCCAGATCGACCCGATCCATTTCTGGGGCCTGAACCTGGGCAAGCCCGCGCAGTTGCTGGGGTACGAGATCGCCTCGGTCACGCTGTACTACTACCTGTTCCTGGCGCTGGTGCTGGTCAGCATCGTCATCTGCCACCGGCTGGAGCTGTCGCGGATCGGCCGGGCCTGGATGGCCATCCGCGAGGACGAGATCGCCGCCAAGGCCATGGGCATCAACACCCGCAACCTGAAGCTGCTGGCCTTCGGCATGGGCGCCACCTTCGGCGGTGTCGCGGGGTCCATGTTCGCCGCATTCCAGCAGTTCGTCTCGCCCGAGTCGTTCAGCCTGATGGAGTCGATCATGATCGTCGCCATGGTGGTGCTGGGTGGCATCGGCCATCTGCCCGGAGTGATTCTCGGCGCCGTGCTGCTCTCGGCGCTGCCCGAAGTGCTGCGTTACGTGGCCGGACCGCTGCAGGACATGACCGGCGGACGCCTGGACGCGGCCATCCTGCGCCAGTTGCTGATCGCGCTGGCCATGATCATCGTGATGCTGTTGCGGCCGCGCGGCCTCTGGCCGGCGCCGGACCACGGCAAGTCGCTCACCAACAAGCCTGCCGCGGACCGCACCCCGGCGGCTGGCGGTGCAGTGGCCAATTGACCGGAGCGACCATGGCAGAGACTGTTCTTCGTGTCAGCGGCGTTTCGAAGCGCTTCGGCGGCCTGCTGGCCCTGAGCGACGTGGGCATCACCATCGAACGCGGGCAGGTCTATGGACTGATCGGCCCCAACGGCGCCGGCAAGACCACCTTCTTCAACGTCATCACCGGCCTTTACACGCCCGACAGCGGCACCTTCGAGCTGGCCGGCCAACCCTACAAGCCCACGGCGGTGCATGAAGTCGCGAAAGCCGGCATCGCCCGCACCTTCCAGAACATCCGCCTGTTCGCCGAGATGACGGCGCTGGAAAACGTGATGGTGGGCCGCCACATCCGCACTCACTCCGGCTTGCTCGGCGCGATCTTTCGCACACCCGGCTTCAAGGCCGAAGAGCGGGGCATCGCGCAGCGCTCGCAGGAACTGCTGGAGTACGTCGGCATCGGCAAGTACGCCGATTACAAGGCGCGCACGCTGTCGTACGGCGACCAGCGCCGGCTGGAAATCGCGCGGGCGCTGGCCACCGATCCGCAGCTGATCGCTCTGGACGAGCCGGCCGCCGGCATGAACGCGACCGAAAAGACGCTGCTGCGCCAGCTGATCGACCAGATCCGCAAGGACAACCGCACCATCCTGCTGATCGAGCACGACGTGAAGCTGGTGATGGGCCTGTGCGACCGCGTCACGGTGCTCGATTACGGCAAGCAGATCGCCGAGGGCACGCCTGCGCAAGTGCAGCGCGACGAAAAAGTGATCGAGGCCTACCTCGGCCAGAACCACACCGTCACCGGCGCCTCCGCCACGGCAGTGGCCGCGACTGGGGTGCAACGATGAGAGCCACGCTGTTGAAGGTGAAGGGTCTGAAGGTGGCCTATGGCGGCATCCAGGCCGTGAAGGGCGTGGATTTCGAAGTGCACGAGGGCGAACTGGTGACGCTGATCGGCTCCAACGGCGCCGGCAAGACCACCACGATGAAGGCCATCACCGGCTCCTTGCCGCTGAACGACGGCGACATCGAATACCTGGGCCACAGCATCCGGGGCAAAGGCGCCTGGAACCTGGTCAGGCAGGGCCTGGCGATGGTGCCCGAGGGGCGCGGCGTGTTCACCCGCATGTCCATCGGCGAGAACCTCCAGATGGGCGCCCATATCCGGACCGACAAGGCCGGGATCGCGGCCGACCTGGACAAGGTGTTCACCATCTTTCCGCGCCTCAAGGAGCGCCGCGATCAGCTGGCCGGCACCTTGTCGGGCGGCGAGCAGCAGATGCTGGCCATGGGACGCGGGCTCATGAGCCGGCCCAAGGTGCTGCTGATGGACGAGCCGTCGATGGGCTTGTCGCCGATCATGGTGGACAAGATCTTCGAGGTGGTGCGCGAGGTGTCGGCGCAGGGCGTCACCATCCTGCTGGTGGAGCAGAACGCCAGCCGGGCCCTGCAGATCGCCGACCGCGCCTATGTGATGGAGTCGGGCCTGATCACCATGCAGGGCGACGCCAGGCAGATGCTCAGCGACCCCAAAGTGCGAGCCGCCTACCTCGGCGAGTGACAGGCAAAAAAATACGCCCGCAAGTCCTGCGACCCGCGGGCGTCCCGGTCTTCAGCTTCCCCGAGCTTTGTTTAATAACGGTACTGCAGCCCCAGGCTGGTGGAGCGCACGGCATCGCGCCCGGTGCCGGCGAAATGGAAGTCGTTGCTGTCCCACTGCAGGGTGGCCGACAGCCGCGGCGTGAAGTCAAAGCTCAGGCCGACGCCGTAGGACAGGCCGAACCCCTGGTCAGAACCCGCGGCGACCGCGCTGCTGCCGGAGGTCGACGTTTCGGTGCGGCCATATGTGGTGCCAAGCCGGCCGAACACGCCCAGTGAACTGACGAGCGGCGCCTTGCCGACCAGGCTGAGGTTCAGCCCCTGGGCCCGGGTCTTGCCGCCTTCACGGGCAATTCGGCCCATGTCGAGGTAGCCGATTTCGACGCCCCAGTGATTGCCGATCATGGCGCCGCCGTAGAGCCGGATTGCGGTGTCGTTGTTGTCGCACACGAGTGAGGTGGTGGGACATGGGACCTGGTACTGGGAGCGGCCCAGGGTCAGGCCCAGGTAGCCGCCGTGTCCGCCGAACCCGTTTCTGCTGAACGGGGTTGGAGTGGAGGTGCCCGAGCCGGTCTGGCTTTGGGCGACGGCAGGCAGCCACAACGCCGGCGCGGCGGCGAAAACGAAACACAGAAGGGTGCGTTGGGCTGCCATGACTTCCCGCTCCTGCTTCAAATGGAAGAGTTACTGTAGCAACCGGTAACCCGACCTCGTGTCGGACAACTCGTACAAGAAACGTAGGACTGCAATGTGCGATTCCGGAAAGCCGCTCAATCCACCTGGGCGCCGGAGAGTTTTACTACTTTCTGGTATTTGGCCAATTCGGCCTTCATGAAGTTGCCGAATTCCTCGGGGCTGCTGCTGACCGGTTCGGCCATCAGCGCCGCAAAGCGGGTCCTGGCTTGCGGTGACTGCAATGCGGTCACGAAAGCGTGGTTGAGCCTGGCGATCACATCTTTGGGTGTTCCAGCCGGGGCCACCAGACCCCACCAGGTGTCGATCGCGAATCCCTTCAGGGTATCGGCCACCGGCGGCACGTCCGGCAGCGCAGGGGAACGAGCCAACGTGGTGACGGCGATTGCCTTCAACTTGCCGGAACGGATATTGGGCGCGGCCGTGGCGAGATTGTCGAAGTTGAAATCGACCTGACCCGACAGCAGCGCCAGCTGCGCCGGATTGCCGCCGTTGTAGGGGATGTGCACGGCGAAAATGCCCGCCCCCTGCTTGAACATCTCGCCCGCCAGGTGGCCGGCGCTGCCGTTGCCGCCGCTGCCGTAATTAAGCTTGCCCGGATTGGCCTTGCCGTAGGCGATCAGGTCGCGCAGCGTGTTGATCTTCAGCCGCGCCGCGGTTTCGGAATTCATCACCAGCACGTTGGGCACGCGCACCATCTGCGTGATCGGCGCGAAATCCTTCGCCGCGTCATAAGGCATCTTCGCGAACAGCCAGGGGTTGATCGCGTGGGTAGCTACGGCCGCGATGCCGATCGTCATGCCATCGGGCGCCGCCTTGGCGACCAGGTCGGCGCCGATATTGCCGCCGCCGCCGGGCTTGTTGTCGATGATCACAGGGCCCAGGCTGTCCTTGACGCGCTCGGCCAGCAGCCGGGCCGTCACGTCGATGGGCCCGCCGGCCGCATACGGAACGATCAGGCGGATCGGGCGGGTCTGCGCCAGCACAAAGGATGAGCACGAAGCGGCGCCGGCGGCGGCCGCTGACAGGATGAGATTTCTACGTTTCATGGCTCTATTGTGCAGAACAATGCGCCGATAACTTCAGGTGGCAATTCCTTACATCGAATGTAAGACCGGTCCGACGTCCTCTACGCCCCCTGCTGCGTTGATAGGGTACGGATTGTCCGAACACCCACGAAAGGAACACCCCCATGAAGCTTCAAGCTCTTCTGATTGCCCTCGCGCTGACCGCAGGCGGCAGCGCCTTTGCCGCATCTGACGCTGCGCCGGCGGACGGCACGCCGGCGCCAGGCAAGCAAACCATGACCACCCCGCACAAGGCCAAGGCCAAGACGCACAAGGCCATGCACAAGACCGCTCATCACACTCGTGCTTCGACCCGTCACATGGGCGCGTCGGCAACCATGCCGACCGTCGATTTGGGTGCCCACGATCGGCAAAGCCGCATCGACGAGGCCTATGCCAAATGGCTTTCGTCGCATAAGTGAGATCCCGCAACCCGCTCTTTTCTCCAATGAAAAACGCCCCTTGCGGGCGTTTTTCTATTTGCGTAAGCGTCCCATTCTGGACTAGAATATGTCTAAACATAGACAGGAGCGCTTTCTATGCCTGCAGCCATCCCCTCTTCCTCGAGCCGCGAGACCCCTGCTCGCAAGGCCCCCGCCAAGAACAAGGGCCGCACCGGGTCGCGGAAGTCGGTGACCGGCAATCTCGTGATGCTGTACACAGCTCGGGGTGGCGTGGATGAGTTTGTCGGCAAGGTCGCCAGAGCAACCCCGTTTGAGCTCGTTGAGACTGAGCGGTACGGCGTCAGCGGCGACTTCCTGAAGGCCCTGTCTCGCAAACTCGATGTCCCTGCGGTGCGGGTGTTCGAGATGGTGGGGGTGCCCAAGGCGACGATCGCGAAAAAGGTTTCCAGCCAGGAGGTAGTGTCAGGCAGCCGTGGCCAGGCCGCCATCGGCGTTGCGAAGCTGCTTGCGAAGGCGCAAGAGATCGTGCGCAACTCGACGGCCCAGGAGGCTCAGGGATTCGACTCGGCGAAATGGCTTGGCAGGTGGCTTGACATCCCGCAAGCCGCGCTGGGAGGCCGCAAACCTGCCGAACTGCTGGACACGCCCACCGGCATCGAAATGGTCCTGAGGCTGCTGGGCGCCATCGAGAGCGGCGCCTATCAATGATTCTCTGGCGCATCGCCACGGAGACCCGCGCGTACCGTGCCGACGATCTTTCGGGTGGCGGCGCGGCCAAAGATCCGGGCCGCTGGAACGAGCCCGGGCAGGCAGTTGTCTATTCCGCCCCGACGATCGCCATGGCGGTGCTCGAGACCGCCGCGCACATCGACGACGCCGGCCTGCCGCTGAACAAGTACCTCGTGCGCATCGAGATTCCCGACGCCACTTGGGACGCCCGGCAGCAGTTGAATGCCAGCGCGCTGCCTGCGACCTGGGCCGCGATCCCGGCGGGCGTCACGAGCACCGGCATCGGCTCCGAATGGATCAAGTCTCTGCGCACTGCAATCCTGCTGGTGCCTTCGGTGATCGTGCCGGAAGAAAGCGCCGCGCTGATTAACCCGGCGCACGCGGACGCTGCGAAGCTGAAGGCGACCGTCGTGCGCCTTTTCGAATACAACAAGCTGTTTCGCGCCGGCTAACTACTCCCGGTGCTTGTCCGCTTCCGTGGTGAATGAGTCCGCAAAGAATTCCTCGGGCGGCAGCTTGGCCAGAGCACTGTAGTCGGCCCGGGCGGAGTCCACCACGATCGGTGCGCCGCAGGCATAAACCTGATGCCCCGACAGGTCGGGAAAATCCTCCAGCACGGCGCGGTGGACGAAGCCGGTGCGGCCGGTCCAGTTGTCCTCGGGCAGGGCGTTGGAGATCACCGGCACGTATTTCAGTTGCGGCATCTCGGCCTGCCTGGCCCGGACCCAGTCGTCCAGGTACAGGTCCTCGGGCCGGCGCCCGCCCCAATACAAAGTGGCCGGCCGGGTGATGCCCTTGAACTGCATGTACTCGATCACGGCCTTGATGGGCGCGAACCCGGTGCCCGAGGCCAGCAGAATCATCGGCTTGCCGGAGTCCTCGCGCAGATAAAAGCTGCCGAACGGACCCTCGACGCGCAGGATTTCCTTTTCCTTCATGGCCGTGAACACATGGTCGGTGAACTTGCCGCCGGGCATGTGGCGGATGTGCAATTCGACGCCAGGGCCGTTGTGAGGCGCATTGGCCATCGAGTAGCTGCGGCGCACGCCATCGCGCAGGATGAACTCGATGTACTGGCCCGCGTGGTAGCGCATCGTGTCGTTGGCGGGCAGTTGCAGCTTGATCACCATCACGTCGTGCGACTTCTTTTCCAGCGAGATCACGCGGGACGGCATCTTGCGGATCGGGAACGCGCTTTCGTCGGTCACTTGCCGCGATTCCAGCACCACATCGCTTTGCGGCACCCCGCAGCAAGCCAGGATCAGGCCGGCCGCTTCCTCTTCCTCGCTGAGCGCCTTGCTTTGATGGGGCCCATGTTTGACGATGCCCTCGAGCTTGCGGCATTTGCAGGAACCGCAGGCGCCGTCCTTGCAGCCATAGGGCATGCCGACGCCCTGGCGGATCGCCGCCGCCAGGATCGCTTCGCCTTCGTCCACCCGGAACGAGCGGCCGCTGGGCTGCACGGAGACCTGGAATGAGCCCGTCGGGCCCTGGGCACTGGTCATGATGTGGTTATCCTCGAAGTCTCGTCGTAATCTGTCCCGATTTTGCCCTCGAACCAAAGTCCCCTCGGCGCGCTGCCCGCGCGCTTTCGCCGTGAACGGGTGCTGATCGTCGGGTGTGGTGACGTGGGCCTGCGGGTCGCGCGCAACCTCGCCGGGCGGGTCCGGTTGCTCGCGTTGACTTCGTCGCCGGGCCGCGTCGCCGTCTTGCGCTCGCTCGGTATCA
>DIZF01000074.1:12444-13774 GCA_002427815.1 Ramlibacter tataouinensis | reverse complement strand
CTGCGCACCCTGGCCCTGCTGCGGGCCTTGCGGCGGCGGCCGCCGCCGGCTTCCCTGGTCTATGGTTCCACCAGTGGCGTTTATGGCGACTGCGCCGGCGACCGGGTGGATGAATCCCGGCCGTTGCAGCCGCGCACGCCGCGGGCCCAACGCCGGGTCGATGCGGAGCGAGCGGTGCGTCATTACGGCCGCGCTGCCCATGTGCGCACGGAAATCCTGCGCATCCCGGGGATCTACGCACCCGACCGCGAGGGCGGCACCCCACGCGAGCGGCTGCTCAAGGGCACCCCTGTGCTGGACGCGAAGGACGACGTCTACACCAACCACATCCACGCCGACGACCTGGCACGGGCCGTGGTGGCGGCACTGTGGCGGGGCAAGCCGCAACGCGTTTACAACGCCAGTGACGACACCGAACTGAAGATGGGCGACTACTTCGACCTGGCGGCCGATCTCTACGGCCTGCCCCGGCCGCCGCGGGTGCCGCGCGGCACCGCGCAGGACGAATTGCCGCTGATGCTGCTCAGTTTCATGAGTGAATCCCGGCGGCTGGACAACCGAAGGCTCAAGCGGGAGCTGAGGTTGGCGCTGCGATATCCAACCGTTGAAAGTGGCTTGCGATAGCCATCGCGTGCGGGCGGCCCTTCATTCCGAAGTGGCGCCTCAAGCGGTGGTCCGGTCGAGATTTATCAGCAACAAAAACAATTGGAAGCCGATGCCGAGCATCGGGCCAGGCGTTCGGGAAATTCGGATTCGGGACGCCGCTGGCGCTTTTCGTGTCATCTATGTCGCGAAGTTCGTCGATGCGGTCTACGTGCTGCACTGCTTCCACAAGAAGTCGCAGAAGACCAGCAAGATGGATTTGGAATTAGCTGGTGATCGATACCGGGACTTGATGAAGGAGCTAGGTCAATGAGTAATGATCGATTCGCCAGCGTGTGGGATGCCATCGAAGACACGCCCGAGGAAGCGGAGAACATGAAGCTGCGCTCGGCCCTGATGATGGCGCTCAAAGCACATCTGGCCCGCGCCGGACTGAGTCAGGCGCAGGCAGCCAAGCTGTTCGGCGTCACGCAACCGCGTGTGTCCGACCTCATGCGAGGAAAAATCAACCTGTTCGGCCTGGATTCGCTAGTCAATATGGCCACAGCGGCTGGATTGCGCATTGAAATGCGCGTACTGGAAGCGGTTTGACACCCTCACTGGCGCTTTGCAGGTGATTCATGCTTCCCCGGTGCTCCGGCCCGCAGCCTGACTGTCAGAACTTCTGCGCAGTGCCCGCCAGACGATCCTTCAGCCTTGCCACCACCGACGCCGGCCGCGCGCTGTA
>DIZF01000074.1:4689-12223 GCA_002427815.1 Ramlibacter tataouinensis | reverse complement strand
CATCAGCGATCGAACTCAGGTATTGCGCGGAGCATGAATTCGTCGAACAGAGGAACGGTGAAAGCCATATCGCCGTGCGCGGGGCTGTAGATCATTCCCTTTTTGATCAGCTTCGCGCGCACAGGTCCCAGGCTGTTCACCTTGACGCCCAGCGTTTCCGCGATATCGCCGGTTCGATGCGCGCCTGGTCCCAGTTCGGCCATCGCGCGCAGGAAGTTCTTTTCGCTGGGCGTCAGCCGTTCGTAGCGCACGCGAAAGAAATTCGCGTCCAGTCGGCGGATGACGGTGGCGGTTGCGGTATGCACGACGTCCAACGTGATCGGGTTTGACGGCGCGAGATTCCAGGCCTGATAGCCCCACTCCTGCAGGAAATAGGGGTAGCCCTTGGTGAGGCGGAATATTTCGTGCAGCGCATCGGCTTCAAAGGCGACGCCGGCGTCGCGCGCGGGATCCTGCAGCGCCTTCGCTGCATCCGCTTCTGAAAGCGCACCGATGTCTGGAAAGCTGAACAGTCGTTCGGCGTAGGATTTCGACTCGCCGGCCAGTCCCGGAAGAATCGGTAGCCCCGCCCCTACCAGCACCATCGGGAGCTGGCGTTGCTGCACCTTGTGCATGGCCATGATCAATGCGCCCAGTTCCTTCTGGTTGAAGTACTGGATTTCATCGATCAGCAGCGCCACCGAACTGTTGCGTTCCGCTGCCGCCTCTGCCACCGCGACAAACAGATTCGGAAGATCGATTTCGAGATCGCCGCTGTCGGCGGCACCCCTTTCTGGTTCGATATCCAGACCGATATCGACGTCGCCGATGGTGAGCTTTATTGCGCCGATGAAGCTGCGCAACACGGCAAGCCCACGCTTGACTTTGTCGCCCGCCGCGGCAACGCGATCGAGATCGAACAGCAACATCCGCAGGTAAGGCGCCAGCAGCGGTCCCAACCGCTTGTCTTCATGCGCCTCGACGGAAATGGTGCGGTAGCCGTTGTCTCGGGCGAGTCGCTCGATTTCATTCAGCAGCACCGTCTTGCCGACCCCGCGCAGTCCAGTCAGCAGCATGCTCTTCTCCGACCGTCCGATCTTGACGCGGCCGAGCAGCACCCGAGCCTGGTCGAGCACGGGGTCACGGCCGACGAGTTCGGGGGGTGGGGATCCCGCGCCAGGCGAAAAAGGATTCTTGATCTGGTCCATGGGGGAAATCCTACCAATTTATAACGATGTATAGCCAGTTTTTTATATACACAGCTATACATTGCTACCACGTACCGCGCCCATGTGGCGCACGACCGGAAGGGGTCCGGTTGAGATTTATCCGTGATAAGAATAATTTGCTTTTATTCTTTAAACGAATATAATCAATTTATTCTCCAAACGAATATCCAGATGAAGTACATCCTTCTGACCCCAACTCAAGTGGGCCAGCTCTTGCAGTCCGCGCGGAGGGCAGCCGGCCTCTCCCAAACCGAGTTGGCGAGCCGTGTCGGCCTAAGCCAGCCACGGCTCTCAACTCTCGAAAACAACGCAGGATCGGCGACAGTCGACCAGTTGTTGGCTCTTTGCAGCACCCTCGGCCTCGAGCTCTTCCTGCAAAAACGGGGCAACTCGGACACTGGGTCCTCGACAAGACCGGCAAAGACTCCCCCGTCGGAGTGGTGACATGGCGGGCCGCAAACCACACTCCAGGGAACTATCCGTCTGGTCGAACGGCGAACGCGTCGGCACGTGGCGCATCCCAACCCGCGGTGACATGGAACTGGAGTACGCCGCCGCCTGGACGGCTTCCACCGTTGGCCGACCACTCTCACTGTCTCTGCCCTTCACAGTGGACAACCTTCCGCTCAAGGGAGACCGTGTCAACAGCTACTTCGAGAACCTGCTTCCCGACAGCGAACCCATCCGAAGGCGCTTGGCCACGAAGATGAAGGCCGCCTCAACCGGCGCGTTTGACCTGCTGGCTGCCATCGGCCGCGATTGCGTTGGCGCTGTGCAACTCCTGCCAGAGGACGGCGAGCCGGCAGGCTTTGACAAAATCGAAGGCAAGCCCATGACCGACGAGGATGTCGAGCAGTACCTGGTCAGGACCACTACCGCGGACTCCACGTTCATGACGATGGGTTTTGATGCAGACGACTTCCGGATTTCCCTGGCCGGCGCTCAGGAGAAGACGGCGCTCCTGTGGCATAAGAATCAATGGATGCTTCCGCACGGCGCCACGCCAACGACCCACATCCTCAAGCTCCCTTTGGGGCTCGTTGGGAACAGCAGGGTAAACCTGACCACCTCGGTCGAAAACGAGTGGCTGTGCCTGAACATCCTGCAGGCCTACGGGCTGCCAGTGGCCAACAGTCGAATCATGGATTTCGGGCGGCAACGCGTACTGTGCGTGGAACGCTTTGACCGCCGTCTGCATTCATCGGGCACCTGGTGGATGCGTCTGCCCCAGGAAGACTTCTGCCAGGCGCTGGGCAAGCCGCCGCACCTGAAATACGAAGCAGATGGGGGACCCGGTGTCAAAGACCTCGCGGCAATTTTGCGGCACTCGCAGAACGCCCGCGCCGACATGGAAACGCTGCTCACGGCCCAAATACTCTTCTGGATGCTCGCAGCCCCCGACGGGCATGCCAAGAACTTCAGCATCCAGTTGCTGCCCGGCGGCCGGTATCACCTGACGTCGCTTTACGACGTGGTGTCGATTTGGCCCATCGAGGGCAATGCCGACAACCAGTGGTCCTGGCACAAAGGCAAGATGGCCATGGCCATCACGGGCAAGAACAAGCACTACCTCTTTCAGGACATCCAACGGCGACATTTCAATGCCATGGCCAGCCAGTGCGGTTACGGCAAGGACGCGGAGCCCATCATCGGCCGACTCCTCGAGCGCACTGACTCAGTCGTCCAGGAGGTTGCAGCGCGGCTGCCCGCGGGCTTTCCGCAACAGGTTGCAAGCTCCATCTTCAAAGGCCTGAAGACCTCAGCTGAAAAGCTGCACGACATGGCGCCCTGAGCTGCTCGACACGTCCCAGGATGAGGTCGGGCTGGCACTGATGGATGAGAACCTGCCCAAGCGCGTGCGCACGAAGTGGTCGCCGAGCTTGCCAAGGCAATTAAATGTGTGTATTATTGCTGTAGAAATACAGAAAGGAAACGACATGGCAACCGGCATCGCGTCGCGCGCGGCTCCCACGGCGGCAGCCGCTGCTGTTCTGACGAAAGCCACGTTGCGCTCCGCGCAGCTGCTGGGCCTGAACAACGCCGCCCTGGCACGGACGGTGGGTCTGAGCGAGTCCACCATCTCGCGTATGGCGGCCGGCGGCCGCACCTTCGATCTGGGCACCAAGTCAGCCGAGCTGGCCGCCCTCCTGGTGCGCGTGTACCGGTCCCTGGACGCGCTCGTGGGGAACAGCGAGCGCCATCGCAAACTCTGGATGACGAGCTTCAACCGCGAGTTCAACCAGGCTCCTCGTGAGGCGATCGAGACCGTCGAGGGCCTGAGCCGGGTCGTGCGGTACCTGGACGGGGCGCGCGCCCTTATATGACCAGCGGCCTGTGGGAGGAGGCCTGGTTTCGCACCGCCGGCGGCGCCGAGCGTGATCTGTGGCGCGGGGTGGAGGCCCAGCACCAGGTGGCCACCATGCGCCTGGTCGACGATCTGCGGGAGCAGGAACTCCTCGAGCAGCTGCTTGAGGGCAGCAAGCCGCCGCTGCCACCCGAAGCCAGCGGGTCTCATTACCTGCTTTCCACGCCGTTTCGCTACGTCTCGCCCTGGCCATCCAGGTTCCGGCCGCCCGAGCAGCCTGGCGCGTGGTACGGCGCCGACGAGCCGCAAACCGTCGCCGCCGAGCTGGCGTACTGGCGGTGGCGGTTCTTCATGGACTCGGAGGGCTTTCGCGACGAGCAGCTGGTCACCGGGCACACCTTCTTTCAGGCGCGGTTCAGCGGCTCGGAGCTGGACCTCACCGTGGCGCCGTGGAGCGCACGCCGCGAATCGTGGCGCAACCCGCGGGACTATTCCGCGTGTCACGAGCTGGCTGCGCACGTGCGGCAGCTGCGGCCTCCGGTGGCAGCGATCCGCTACGAGTCGGCGCGGCGCGACGGCGGCCTGTGCGCCGCGGTGTTCGATCCGACCAGCCTCCGCATCGCCCGGCCGAACCTGCAGCAGACGTGGATCTGCAAGACGACCAAGGACCTGGTCCTTGTGGCTCACGATGCCGAGGTGATCGAGTTCCGGCAGGTTTGAGAAGATGCCGACCGTCTCGCGACTCAAATCCCGCCGGCCGCACCATCACATTGCGTCTGGCCCGCTTCTTTGGCGGTGACTCCACTTATCTATTCATTTAATATTCATGGATGCAGCTTACAGCCGAACATCAGCTCATCCTTGGAATCCTGTCTTCTGAGGGCACGGCCACGTCGGCCGAACTTCAAGCTGCTACAGGGAAGAGTCAACCCACGGTTTCGCGACTCATTGCCGACTTAGGTCCCCAGGTGCTGGTCATAGGCCGGGCTCGCGCTACCCGGTATGGCCTCGGAAAATCTATTCACGGCCGGCCTCCCCAACACACTCTCTGGTGGACCGACGAGCAGGGCGCGCGCATCGAGGTTGGCACCCTGACTTTCCTGGCCAACGACTCCCTTTACGTCCACTCACCGAGGTTCGGAGACTTCGCGGGCTCATCACTTCCCTGGTACCTGTCTCCGTTGCGCGCAGAAGGCTTCCTCGGCCGCCTGGCAGCCCGTTCCATGGCTGCCTTGGGAGTGGAAGCCGAGCCGGATCGATGGTCGCTGGAGACTGTGCTCTATGCGGCCTTGCAAGTCCACGACGCACCCGGAGCGATGACGCTCGGCGTGCAAGACGCCTGCGCCTCCTCGCTGCGGCTTGAGCAAGGTTCGCTATTCGAGGCACTGGACGCGGCGGCCGCACGCGTGGCCACCACGCTTGCGGCCGGCTCATCCGCCGGCGGAGAGCAGCCGAAATTCCTTGCCGTTTTCCCGGGGCACGTGATCGTCAAGTTCACACCGCCGATCCAGACACCTGGCGGCAGGCGCTGGTCCGACCTGCTGCATGCGGAGCAACTGGCCAGCGAGACCCTCAATGAGCACGGCTTCAGCGCGGCTCGGTCGCGCATCGTGCGCACCGCGCAGCGGACCTACCTCATCTCTGAGCGCTTCGATCGCATCGGCCTGACCGGCCGGCGGCACGTTGTCTCCATCGGCAAGGCGCATGAAGCATTCGTCCAGGGTGCGTACCGCAACTGGGTCGAAACGAGCCTCGCGCTTGCGAACCGAGGATGCCTGAGCTCCCAGCACGCTGACGCCGTGAGCATCATCCGTGACTTCGGCAGGCTCATCGGCAACACGGACATGCACAGCGCCAACCTGGCGTTGTTCGTTCCCATGGAGGGTGTGCGGCGGGGGCGATTCGAGTTGGCACCCGTCTACGACATGCTTCCCATGCGCTGGCGGCCGGATCCGCTACAGGGCGGCGTTCAGGAATACACGCCGTTCGCGCTGGAAGATGCAGCCCTTGCCTCGCGAGCCGCGCCGCTTGCAGAGGTGTTCTGGAATCGTTTGGCCAAATGCGACGGCGCCAGTGACAAGTTGCGCCGCGTTGCCGCAGACATGGCGGAGAAACGTCGTCCCGACGTGCCTGGCCCGAATCCGGTGGCGAGGGGCCGGTCAGATTAACTTACCGCTTATCGATAAACGTGCTACGATGTTCGCATGTCAATCCAGTCGTTCAACTGTAAGGACACCGAGGAGCTGTTCACGACAGGCAAGTCCAGTAAGTTCGGCAATTTCAAAGCCGTCGCTGAGCGCAAGCTGCAGATGCTCGACAGTGCTGTGACACTGGCGTTTCTGAAGTCGCCCCCTGGTAATCGGCTTGAAGCGCTGGGGGGGCTAGACGTGGCCAGCACAGCATCCGCGTCAACGACCAGTGGCGTGTGTGCTTCGTATGGACCGCGGAAGGACCAAAGGACGTTGAGATCGTCGATTACCACTGAGGTGTTCAGTGGCCAGAAAGGTAGAAAGGATAGCTATGCGAAATGGAATGCGCCCCATCCACCCCGGCGAGATCCTGCGGGAAGAGTATTTGAACCCCTTGGGCTTGTCGGCCCATGCATTGTCCAAGGCTTTGCGCGTACCGCCGGCGCGTGTGAATGAGATTGTGCGAGAGACGAGGGGGGTTACGCCGGACACAGCATTGCGTCTGGCCCGCTTCTTTGGCGGTGATGCCAAGTCGTGGATGAACCTGCAGGTCGCGTATGACCTCAAACTGGCAGAGAAAGCCGTTGCTAAGCAGATCGCCAAAGAGGTGCCAACGATAGAAGAATTGGCGCGAAAGGATGTGCGATTTGCGCTTGGGGCTTGATTGGCAAGATCAAGAGCTGCATCACCACTGTGTCAATACCTGTGCATACCGCGCAGGCGTCTCCTGAAGATATCAAACGGTGAGGAGCCCCATCGCCACGTCAGTTAATATCAGTTCAGGTATAATTTATCCATGGTCGACCAAGACAAGCCGCTCGTCTGGATCGGAAGCAGCAAGAAAGACCTGATGGCGCTTCCGACACCGGTGCGAAAGTTCTTCGGCCATGCCCTGGACTTCGCCCAGCATGGGGAACAGCACGGGGCGGCGAAGGTTCTCAAGGGCTTTGGCGGTGCTGGTGTGCTGGAAGTCGTCGAGGACGACGCGGGCGGGACTTACCGGGCGGTCTACACAGTCAAGTTCGAAGATGCCGTGTTTGTCCTCCATTGCTTCCAGAAAAAGAGCAGGAGCGGAATTGCGACGCCGAAGGAGGACATGGAGATGATTCGCGCCCGGCTGAAGGTGGCCGAGGCGCTCGCCAAGGAGATGGAACATGGCAAAGCGCGTTATTGAAGGTATCGAAATTGAAACCGGTTCGGGCAACGTATTTGCCGATCTGGGTCTGCCCGATGCCGAGAAACTCAAGATCAAATCGGGCCTGGTGATCGAAATCACCCGGGCCATTCGCAAGTTCGGCCTGACGCAGGACGAAGCCGGCCACCGCATGGGGATCCCTCAGCCCAAGGTGTCCGCGATGCTTCGAGGAGACTTTGCCAACCTGTCCGAGCGCAAGTTGATGGATTGCCTGAACCGTCTGGGCTACGACATCGAGATCAAGGTCAGGCCCACTCGCCGGCCGGTGGGCCACCTGACGCTCGCAATTGCTTGAAACACCGCATTTCACACACGGCCAACTGCGTATTTCAGCCCATTGTGGACTGTTTTTCACGCGTGGGCGCGCGTGAGCGCGGCTATGGCCGCCTGCGAGGAGCCGGGCGGCAGCGGCCCGGTAGCGGCCACCCGGCAGTGCAGTCGTTTCCAATTCAGGTATGAGCCTGGGCGGAGCGCGAAGTGGCGGTGCGAAGCAGGTCGATACGTTGTAGAGCGAGTGGGCCGGCCTCAAAGTGTCGGACCCCGTTCTCGCCCAAATTTCCGAGGGTTCCAAGATGAGGCTTCTTCCCCATGTCGCGACCTCCTGAATACGAGAACTGAAGGTAGACACGCCCGAATT
>DIZF01000074.1:2235-4473 GCA_002427815.1 Ramlibacter tataouinensis | reverse complement strand
GCAGAGGCGGCCACCCTTGTGTCGATTCTGGAAAAGTACATTCCGGTTGCCTATAAGCTTGCAAACGTTCCGTACCCCTGACTCGGCGCTGATGCTGCTCAGTTTCATGAGTGAATCCCGGCGGCTGCGCAATGACCGACTCAAGAGCGAGCTGCGGCTGCGATTGCGGTTCGCGACAGTGGTGCAGGGCTTACAGTAGCGAAGGCGCAGATCCGTCACTCACTCTCGACGCGCCTCAAGTCGGCGTCCACCATCATGGCGACCAGTTGCTCCAGGGTGGTCTTGGCGCTCCAGCCCAGCTTCTCGCGGGCCTTGGACGGATTGCCGAGCAGCGCGTCCACTTCGGCGGGCCGGAACAGCAGCGGGTCGATGACCACGTGGTCTTCATAATTGAGTCCTACATGATCGAACGCGATGCAGCACATCTCGCGCACCGTCGCGCCACGGCCGGTCGCCACGACATAGTCACCGCCACTGTCCTGCTGCAGCATCAGCCACATTGCCTCGACATAGTCCCCCGCGAAGCCCCAGTCACGCCTGGCATCGATGTTTCCCAGTTTGAGCCCACTCTGCCGTCCCAGCTTGATGCGGGCTGCGGCATCGGTGACCTTGCGCGTGACGTATTCGATTCCGCGCAGTGGCGACTCGTGGTTGAAAAGGATGCCGCTGGAGGCGTGCAGGCCGAAACTCTCCCGGTGGTTGACCGTCATCCAGTGGGCATACAGCTTGGCGGCGCCGTAGGGGCTGCGCGGGTAGAAAGGAGTGGTTTCGCTTTGGGCCGGCTCGCGGATCTGGCCAAACATTTCGCTGGTGCTGGCCTGGTAAAAGCGCGCCTTCGGATTGACGATGCGCATGGCCTCCAGCAGGTTCACTGCTCCCATGCCGGTGACCATCCCGGTCAGCAACGGCTGGGATCAGGACAGGCCGACAAAGCTCTGCGCAGCCAGGTTGTAGATTTCGCCCGCCTGCGACTGCTCCACGATGCGGATCATTGACGACAGGTCGGTGATGTCGCCGTCGAACAGGGTGACGTCGTTCAAAACGCCCAGATGACGCAGGCGCCAGAGGTTGTCGGTCGAGTGCCGGCCCCTGACACCGCGCACCCGGTAGCCCTTTCCAAGGAGAAGCCGCGCCAGGTAGGCGCCATCCTGGCCGGTGATGCCGGTGATCAGAGCCGTCTTGTTCACGCTTCGTCGGCTCCAATATACGACGGGTCAGAGCGCATAGCCGAAAGCTCGCAGTGAATTGCGCACGTCCTCCGGTGACCGAACGTGCACACCTTGCAGTCCGGCTTCTGCTGCGGCCTGAACATTCTCCAGTAGATCGTCGAAGAACATGATGGACCCAGCCGCGATACCGGTGGCATCGGAAATGTGTTCGAACGCTGCGCGCTCGGGCTTGCGCAAGCCCATTTCATGCGAGGCAAAGATTCGATCAAATGAACCAACAAGCTCGGGAAACAGGGTGCTCCAGGTAGCCATGTGCGCGGCATTTGTGTTTGTGAACGCGTAGCAAGGGAGGAACTCTCGCATGGCTTCAACCATCATCCTGGTTTGCGAAAATTCCCCGATGAAAATCGAATTCCAGCCGCGCGCAATTTCCGCGCGATCTGCTGTCAGGTTGAGAGTCGAGGCCAGGTGATCGAAATATTCGGAGGCCGCTATTTCGCCGCGTTCGTGTCGTTGGTATTGGAGATCGAACCTGAATTCCCGTCTCAAGCCTTCAACGGACAACGAGGAATAAGGCGCCCAAGCTCCAAGAGCGCGATCAAAGTCGATGTCAACCAGGACGCCGCCCAGGTCGAACAGCAAGGCTAGGGGTCTTTGGATTGGCATGAGGGGTGTTTCGTGCATGGGGAGTGTAGATTTCACAGGCCCTGTTTGGCAATGCGAATGCGCTGCTCGGCTCGGTCGAGCGTGGGGCCTTCATATCCCCGCCGGCTTGGCCATCGTGGTCATCCGGTCCACGCCCCTGAGCGTGATCACCTTGACGTCGGCGCCGTGCAGCACCGTCAGCTTGATCTCGTCGTCGGGGTTGGGGTGCGCCCAAAGGCCCTTGTAGAACTCCTCGAGCGAGCCCACGCGCTTCTCGTCGACGGCCAGGATGATGTCGCCCGACTCGACGCCACCGAGTTGCGCCGGACCGCCGGCGATAACCCGGGTCACCTGCACGCGCCCGCCTTGCTCGGTGGACGTCACGCCCAGCCACGGGCGGTGGCTCTGCCTGCTGCTGCCGGTT
>DIZF01000074.1:0-2041 GCA_002427815.1 Ramlibacter tataouinensis | reverse complement strand
GCATCCTCGATGTGGTACTCCCAGTAGCCCGAGAAAGCGCGTTTGCTCAGCAACTGGGTGACGGCCACCTCAGCGTCCTCGCCACCGGTGGCCACCATCAGCGTCTCGCCGATTTGCAGATCCTTGTGGGTGCCCAGGGGCACCGCCCTGATTCCGGGCAGGGTCAGCAGCGGGCGGATCAGTCCGAATCCGGTGGCGAGGTCATAGGCCACCGGCCTGGCGGGAAAGGTGCGGTCGTCCTGCGTCACGACCACCACCAGCGGCACGGCCGGACTCTTTATAATCCCCGTTATGGGGGGAATTGTCCTCTTCTTGAGGATTTATGTTTCTCCTTATAATGGGGATATTAGTCCCTGTTTTAAGGATTTTAAGTGAGTGCAGCCGACTTCTTATTCACGCCCGCCATGCAGAAGGTGCTTGGGTTGGTGTTTGCCCAGCCCGAGCGCACCTTCACCCTCCAGGAGCTGCTTAAACGCGCCGGAGGAGGCCATGGAAGCAGCCAGCAACAAATTGACCGTCTGGTCTCTGCAGGTGTGCTGGCAGAGGAGGCCCGCCGCGGGCGCCAGAGGAGCATCAAGGCGAACACCTCGTTCTTCCTGTATCCGGAACTGCGAAGCATTGCGCATAAATCGTTTGGGCTTGCCGAGCCCCTGCGCGAGGCACTCAAACCGTTCGAGAGTGAAATCGACGAGGCGTTCGTCTTTGGTTCAGTTGCCAAGGGAACCGACACGCAGCACAGTGACGTTGACTTGATTGCTGTCGGCAGCGCATCGCTGCTCGACCTGTCCACTGCCATGAGCCACGTGGAGCAGCAGCTAGGCCGCCCCATCCACGTGAACCTCTACACTCCAGGCGAGTGGGCCGGCCTCAAAGTGTCGGACCCCGTTCTCGCCCAAATTTCCGAGGGTTCCAAGATGAGGCTTCTTCCCCATGTCGCGACCTCCTGAATACGAGAACCTCATCAAAACCAAGGCTCTCGAAACAGTGGCGCCCACCCCAGGCGCTGTAGCGCGGTATCTCCAGAACGCCAGTGACTACTTGGCCACAGCCAAGGCCGCGAACCCGCAGCAGTCATTGCAAGTGTTCACGCTGGCGTACGAAGGCTACTTTCAGCTGGTACAGGCAGTTCTCGAGCTCTACGAGGTACGAACCAAGGAAGCAGGCCGCAACCTGGCTATTCAGCGCGTCAGCATGGACCTGAAGGTAGACACGCCCGAATTCGTGCTCATCACCAAAGCCCACGCTCGCAGAAACTCGACCTCGTATCAGTCTCCGTTTCCGCCCGTTTCGAAGGCAGAGGCGGCCACCCTTGTGTCCATTCTGGAAAAGTACATTCCGGTTGCCTATAAGCTTGCAAACGTTCCGTACCCCTGACTCGGTGGTGTACCCACAGTGCCCTGCACCAGCGCCAGCTTCCCACAAGCCGTGCTCATATTCCCGCCGGCTTGGCCATCGTGGTCATCCGGTCCACGCCCTTGAGCGTGATCACCTTGACGTCGGCGCCGTGCAGCACCGTCAGCTTGATCTCGTCGTCGGGGTTGGCGTGCGCCCAAAGGCCCTTGTAGAACTCCTCGAGCGAGCCCACCCGCTTCTCGTCGACAGCCAGGATGATGTCGCCCGACTCGACGCCACCGAGTTGCGCCGGCCCGCCGTCGATCACCCGCATCACCTGCACGCGCCCGCCCTGCTCGGTGGACGTCACGCCCAGCCAGGGGCGGCGGCTCTGCCTGCTGCTGCCGGTTTGCTGCAGCTCGGCCAGGATCGGCTTGAGCAGGTCGATCGGCACGAACATGTTGCCGACAACGCGCGGCGGGCCGCCGAGCGCATCGCCGACCAGCAGGCTGCCGATGCCCACGAGTTCGCCGCGCCGGTTGAAAAGAGCCGCGCCACTGTAGTTGCCCACCGGCGGGCTGGTGAAGAGGGCATCCTCGATGTGGTACTCCCAATAGCCCGAGAAAGCGCGTTTGCTCAGCAACTGGGTGACGCCCACCTCAGCGTCCTCGCCACCGGTGGCCACCATCAGCGTCTCGCCGATTTGCAG